>NZ_BAAATD010000007.1:0-548016 GCF_039533225.1 Actinomadura fulvescens
GGCCACTTCTTGGCCTACTGGCGCCACCACCTCGCCCAAGAACACCACCGTGTTCACCACACGCGCCGCCAGGATGAGTACGACCTCACCGCGTGATCAGGCTTCTCCTTCAAAACGAACCACACCCAAAACCGAATACAGCACAGCCGTGGACCACTACCGCGCCTGCGTCACCTCAGCGGGGTACCAGGTCACCCCGGCGGTGCTCAGCCCGGTGGACGGGCTCACCATGCAGTTCGAGGCGAAGCTCAGCGGCGATCCCACCGTCTACAACCAGGCGGTCGATGACTGCAACCACCGTCATCTCTCACACATCGAACCGGCCTACTTCGAGCGGCACACTCAGGTGATGAACACGCGTCTGCGATCAGCGACCGCCGCTTGCCTGGCCGGAAAACACGCTGTCGTCACGGGAAAGGAAAAGAAACATACCGGAACTCATCGCCACCGTCGGTGAACGACGCAGACTGCTGGTCTTGGACTGCGCCGCGACGAAAGCTCGCGAACTCTTCCCCCAACTGCAAGGCCTGACGATCCGGTACTGAGCAACGCAAACCACCACGACATCGATCGCCACGACGGTCCGCAACCGGGCCACGGCCCGCGGTCTGCGCGGGCTCGGGAAGTGGAGGTCAGGCGAGCGAGGCCGCCTCGACGACGAGGCGGCCGCTGCCGTGGTGACACCTTCGCTCGACGCCCTCGCCGTTGCAGCCACCGCACTCACCCGGGCGCGTAGCGCCTGTACGGCTCAGGACAGCCTTCTTCGGCGCGACAGCACGATCGATCGCATCGATGCCGTCCAGACGCCGCTGCCGCTTGCGGACGATCTGCGGCTCGAAACCGGCGCCCCGGTCGCGGGGCACCTCGATCTCGACCGGCCCGGCCTCGGTCAGCACCGTCTTGGCACGTTTCCCGTTCCGGGAGTTCCCGCTGTTCCGCCCGGCCGTGTCGTTCTTGGCACAGCCCAGGTGAGCGTCCATCTCGCCCTCCAGCGAGGACTCCAGCACCAGTTTGGCCAGCTGCGCCAGCAGCCCGCCCTCGCCCGACACCGGCAAGCCCTTCTTCTGGACCTGGGCCATCGCGCACTCCCACACCCTGAGCCTTGAACAACGCGATCTCCTCGCGTTCGGTGAACGACAGGTACCTGCCCGACGGAAGGCTGAGCTGGATCGACGGCATCCCGCCACCCTGGCGAAACCACCGGGAGCCGACCGGCCCCGACACGCCGCACGCGAACGCCGCGTCCTCGCTGGTCAGTCCTTCGGCGATCTTCACCCAGAACGCCCGCTCCACGTCCCGACGGATCGGCGGCCGCCCCGGCGAACGCATCGCCGGACGCCCCGTCACCGTCGTCATCCAGCCCGCTGGCTCGCGGGACACGCAGCGCGCGTCCGGTGCGGAGGCAGGCGACCAGCTCGCGCTTGAACGCTCCACGCCCCTGGATGTAGAGAGCCTGATAGGTCGCCTCGTGCGAGATGCGCATGGAGTCATCATCGGGGAAGTCGACCCACCAGCCGGCCCTCGATGTGCACGCCGCCGAGCTGGACGGCGGGGTTGGTGTCGCCGAGCTGGGCCACGGCGGCGGCGAATCTGTCGGTGACCTGCCCGTGCTCGGTGAGCTCGTGGGTGCGGCGCTGGGCCTCCTCGCTGTGCCGGACGTTTTCCTGTGCGGCACAGCTCGAGCGCGTCGTCGAGGACCTCATGCAACTGCTCGGGCGGCATCGCCTCCATCGCCGCCCACGCGGCGCCGTCGTCGCTGCCACCGGCGGCCCGGGCGGTGTGGGCGCGGCGGGCCAGCACGGCCCATTGGGCGGTGATCTCGCCGGCCAGGCCGGCGCTGGGTGACATGCCGTAGACGGCTCCGGCCAGCGCCGCGACGGTGGCGGGCTGGCCGAGCGCCTGGGGGATCAGCGCGTCCTGGCAGGGGCCACAGCCGGCGCGGGCCGCGCCGACCAGCCCCGCGGCCAGGTCGGTGTACACCCGGGCACCGCCGCTGTAGGGCAGGTCGGCGATGATGCTCATGTCGATCGTCGGGTGCTGGTGGCCTTGGGCGGCGGCGTGGGTCTGGTCCATAAGCACAAGCGCCTGGCTGTAGGAGATGCCCTTGGTCTCGGCCAGAGCACGGGCCTGGCGGCGACGCGCGGCGGAGGACTTCTTCGGCACGATCGTCTCAATCCGGCGGGCGTCCACGCTGCTCGCCTTCGAGAACACGATCCGCGAAGGAGGGCATGCTGCGACTGCGCGGGCCCGATCGGACCATTACCGACAACGTCAACCACCGGCGTGGGCGGTGGCGACAACGGCGAGCGTGCGCGGCCTGACTCAACGCCCACCGTAGTCGACCGTGCCCCCGGTCACCACCAAGGCTCCGAGCTTCTAGATCCCGACGGCGTTCTACGGCCGCACCATCTACCTGCCCACGGCCTCCGACATCAGCTGACCAATGCCGATCAGCGGGCGCTGGCCAGGAACCCCAGGCGGCGGTCGCGACGGATCGAGCGGGTCTGCGGCCCGATGCGCCAACGCCGTGCGGAGGAAAAATCGTGCGTTTAAGCCTGGTTTGACCGGTACCTGCGCGAACGCGGCTACACCGCCATCACTACGGGCGACGTCGACGGCGCGGCTGCATGCTGGCCGGCGGCACCGTCCCCACCCTCAACCGCCTGACCACCGACGAACTCGCCGCCCCGCTGGGCCCGGCGCCGCCCGATGTGAGATGACCGCCCGGGGTCGGCCCGCGGATCCCGTACGCGGCACCGACCGGCTGCGTCCTCGAGCTCTCTATATGGAGAGTGGCGCTGAGATATCACAGCTCATCTGCGCCAGGGCGACTTGGCCGTGGTGGCCCGCTGATGCTCGAAGCTTGAGAGGCGGAGGTGTACAGCGCGCGGGCCGGTAAGGTGCCCGGCATGTTGATCCCCAGCCGGCGGCATGGCCTGGTGGGCGTGCTGGTGGCGATGGCCGCGGTGGGCTGCGCTGATCTCCCCCTGCCGGCAGAGCCGGCACCGACGCCTGCATCGTCGGTCACGGCCTCGCCGTCGCGGCCGACGCGGTCCTGGACCGTCGATCATCTCCGGCAGGCGATCATCCCCCGGATATCGAACTCCCACGTTCCGGCTGGTGTGCGCCATCAGGGGCTGACCTCCGGCACCTTGGAAGAGGTCATCGGGCGCCCGGCTTCCAACCCATCCACCGGCGCAAGCGTTGCCGGCACCTGCCAGGACCTGTACGACCTTCACGCAGTGCTGGGAGGCCCGGATCGGCAGCTATGGCGGGTGCCGACCGCGCTGGCGTCCTGGGACAACCTCAATGAAGGTTTCTTCGTCTCCGTCCTCATCATGGCCGTGCCCGACCCGCTGCGCCGTCGGCTGACCTCCGCGCGCCTTCCCCGGCACTGCGTGGGCAACTCCTTTCGCACGTCCGCGCCCGAGCAGCCAGAAAGCACTGTAGAGGGCAAGGTCACCGCCGACACCAGCTATCCCATCGCCGAAACCGCCAGAGTCATCCAAGCCACAGCCTCCGTCGATGGCGGCCCCGCGACCACGCGCCGCCAGGTCGTGTTCGGTGCCCGCGGCTACCTGATCGTCATGAACACCATCACCCTGTCGACACAAGACAGCGACACCTACATCCGGGCCGCTCACGCCCACGCCGAACAGGCCCTCTCTTAAGGTCCTAGGCATGTAGACGGGAGGGTGGCGCGATGTGGCCACTCGCGGGGTTGGTCCGTGGATAGAATGCGCGCCTCATGCGCGCTTTCTGCCTTTTTGCTGCCGCATTGACCGCCACGAGTCTCAGCGTGGCCGCGTGTGGCGACGAGGATTCACCCTCGTCGAGCCCGGTTGTGACCGGCAGTGCGGCTTCGGTTTCGCCTGCGACGGATGTAGTCGACGCGGCCGAGCTCCAGGCGGCGCTGCTGCCTGCGGGGAGGGGGCAGTCATCGCTGATCGGCCCACGCAGTGGGAGATACGGCTCTCTTCGAAGCAGCGGCAAGGGATCGGCGCGCCCGCCCGCGCCCGGGCTCGACCCACGGTGCGAGAAGGGACCAGGAGGGCCGGGCCAATGGCCGGCCACGCTGAACGGCTCGCCCGCGGCGGAGGTGACCCACGGCCCGATGATGAGCAGTGTCTCCCAGACGCTGGTATGGGTCCCCAAGGACGCCGACATGGCCGCCCTGCGCCTGAGCGTGCCCCGCGTGTGCACGCGGAAGATGACCGTCAAGTTCCAAGGGCGCACGGTCATCATGAGCAACCGGATGCTGACCAAGACTCAGCTACCGGACCTGCGTGGCGCCGAGGTCACCGGAACCCGGCTCACCATGGCGATGCCCGATGCGGGGGTGTCGGCGTATACGACCTGGGTCAATGCACGTTCGGGTCGCCTGGTGATGGCGATGGCGTTCATGGGCACCGACGCGGGTTACACCAAGCAGAACAAGACCCTCGCACAAGCCTGGGCCAGGGCGGTCGCAGCGGTGCGGTGACCCTCCTAGAGCCTCACGCACACCGGGTCCGGTACGTGGTCGGGCGGGCTCGCAGCTCGCACGTGCGCCGACATGGCGCGCTCGGCCCTTGATACGAGGCCGAAGCTACGGGCGGCCACCGACACGGCGTTCCATGACGGTGCCGCCGCCGGGCCGGTCGCCGGTACGGTGAGGCCGTGGCAGCGCCGCGTTCGACCAGGCCGAGGCCCGCGACACCGACCACGCCCGGACCTGGGTGGCGCTGGTCGACGGCGACCCGCACCAGATCACTCTGCTGCAAGCCGAGGCCGCCCGCCGCGGCGTGCGCATCCACATCGTCTGCGACCTGATCCACGTGCTCGAGTACTGCTGGCGCGCCGCACGCTGCCTGCACACCGCCGACGACCCGGACGCCGAACAGCAGGTGGCCGCTTGGGTGCTTGGCCTGCTGGCCGGCAACCTCACCCAGGTCATCGATGACATGACCACCCGAGCCGCCGCCGTCCCGGCCGACCGGCGCGCCGGGCTGGACGCCGCTGCCGGTTACCTGTCCCGCCACCGCGCATTCCTGCGTTACGACCAGGCTCTGGAGAAGGGCTGGCCGATCGCCACCGGAGTGGTCGAGGGCACCGCCAGGCATCTGGTCGGCGACCGGTTGGAGATCACCGGCGCAAGATGGGGACTGGCAGGAGCCGAAGCGATCCTCAAGCTACGCGCCGTGATCAGCAACGGTGACCTGGACGCCTACTGGATCAATCACCTCGAACACCAGCGGCACCGCATTCACCAAGCCCGTTCCCAGGACCGATACGCCCTCACGGCCTGACCGGCGCCCTCGCCCCGGAGAGCATGCCGACCCCGGCGCCCGGGGTCAGCGGCAGGGAATCGGCGCCTGACGGTCGATCTCGCGACCAAGCACAACGACCATGTCATCGAAGGCCTGGGCGCCGTGCCGGCCCTTCAGCGAGGGGAAGAGATTCTTGCGGGCGGCCATCCTGAGCATCTCACTCAACGTGGCATACGGCACCGGACGGCCGGAAGACAACTCGTCATAGGCGTGACGGGAAAGCCGCATGAGATCAGGGTGGTCAGCGGACTCGCTGAGGATCATGCGTGTGGCGGCCTTGAGATCCATATGCGAAGTCTAATGCGGTGACCAGGAACGCTCGCGGCGACCGCATCAACAACCACCTCACCACCACCGCCTCGCACACCCGCACCCACAGCAAAGCCAGACTCGCGATCAAACAACCCAGACCACAACCGCCCACCTCACAGGCTCACTCAGCCCGAGCTACACCCACCTCAAATAGCCGCACCACAGGCCGGACCGATGTTCCGGCTCGGCCGCCACCGCGGCCACGCACGACACCGACAAGTCCTCCACCCGCTGCGGCGTGCCGGCCTGGCGAGGAGGCTCGGTGCTGGAGTCAGCGGTAGTCCCGCAGCGTGGGTGGTCGCGTGTGTAGAGGGGCTAGTTGTTGCTCTGACCAGCGGAACAACGGACGGGTACCAAGCCTGCCTTTCCTTCCGCCATCGGTGCGCGGTCCTCTCATGGGCCCACAGCTGCCGGTGCATCTGCCAAGCCCAGGCGACTACGAAGTTCCGCCCAAACTGGTGCGTATTCCTCGGCAAGAGCTGTCCAGTCGCTGGACCAGGGCGAGCGGGCGGCCTGGGCAATGCGCGTTGAGTAGGGGAGTCGTGAGTCCAGCGGCTGAACACCAAGGCCGGACAGGGCAACCCTCCAGGTATCGTCGGGGCCGCCGCTGACGTCTTGGACGCTGTGGACGAGGACGAAGACCGGCGCGCCGCTCTCGGCGGTCACCATCCGAAAACGCAATGGCAGCAGCGAACCGATGGTCCTCATGTCGCCTTCAGGGACCGGAACCACCACCGCGTGCGCCACGGCCAAGACCGATTGCTGGTTGAAGCCGGGCAGGTCAAGAGTGCTGACCTGCGTGGCGGACCCTTGCCCGGCGGCCCATCGAATGGTCTCGTCCGCTGTCAACGACAACACACGCAGCGGCGGCTGGTGCCCGAGCATCTGAGCCAGTGCCGTGATGCCGCGCGCCGCTGCATCGCCATCGTGCTGAGGGTCACCATCGACGACGACGACATCAGCCCCAGCCGCCGTGGCTGCGGTCGCCAATCCCAGCGCCGTCGTAGTACGCCCGATGCCGCCGACCGTTCCCGCCACCGCGATGATCACACGCGCTTCTCTTCTCCATATCCGTCGCGCAACCTCTGTCTATCGGGCGGCTCGATGTGCGGTCGGGCACCACGCCGGACCCCATTCGCCCTCAGGTTCGGCGAGCCCCTCGTACACCGCCAGCCGTCGCGGCGCCAAGGGCGGGTCCGTCAAGGCTGGCCGTGGCCACCGGGGCGGGCGGTGCGGGTCGAGGCAGGCGTCGAGGCGCTGCAATGTTGTGGCCCGGGCGCAGCTGGTCGGACGATCCGGCGATGTGCTGCCATGGCGATATGGCGTGCGGGCCCCCATCACGCTCACGCACATCGCCCGCTATGCAGACACCGCCTGGGAGCATTCGGGTCCCAGCGAAGTGACAGATCCTTCGAGGCCTAGATGTGTTCTCACACCATCTGCAGCGCCGCCCAAGGTGTCACTGTGACTGAGCATTTCCCCCCTTCGAGTCCAGCCGGTTCGGCGGTGTCGCGCTGAGCCGCTACCGGGCGGCTGAGGACAGTTCGGGAGCGGAGGGCTGTCTCCGCATGATCGTGGTTGTGTACACACTGACGGGTGAGGGAGAGCGGGGCCCGCGACGCCCGCGCGTCGCTGGCCGCCGGGTGACGCGCGGGGCGTTCGGGGGTCTTACCCACCCTTGACGGCTACGCCTCGTTCGCGGGCCGAACAGAGAGCTCATGTCCGGGCGAATGTCACCGATATTGACCCGATGTTTACTGTTCGTGACCACTGGCGGCCGGGGGAGCTTAGTCGACGCCCCGTCCGGCGAAACTCTCTACTGCGTCAGCTCCCCGCCACTTTTCAGAAGGGACGCCAGCATGCGCACCTCGTCCACCAGAGGTTCCCAACTGTTGCTCGTCACCGCCACCACCGCACTCACGCTCGCGGCCACCGCGACCGGATCGCGCGCGGAGGCTCACGCGATGGAGCCGGCCTGTCCGCCGCCCGGTGGCGGATCGTGCTACTTCGAGTACTACGACGCCAGCGGACTCCGGACGATCGAGTTCGAGCCGGAAGTCGGCCGCTGCTACAACACCGGAAGCGCCGGGGCGGTCAGAGGCACCAACCAGACCAATCGCAGAGTGCACCTCTGGCCCACCTCCAACTGCTCCGGCAGCGCGACGGCCCTAGTCGACCCAGGCTTCTCCTGGAACGACCCCTCCCACACCTACTACTCCTTCAGACCAATCCGCTGAGGCCGGATGGGTTAGTCACAGACAAACGGGGCGAGGACCTGGGCGGGGCGGCCTTCTCTGGGACCGCCGACTTCGGCAGGGCGCCCTTTCTCCGGGCCCGTCCACTTCGACAAGGCGAGTGGCGCGCATGGATAGCCGAGCACGACACCAACGGTGCCGCAGTCTTGCGCATCCTGTCCGTCGTCCGAGCGCATTTACGAGCGCGTCCGCTCACGCCTGCATCCCGTAGGTCTGGCGAACGCAGGCGGGCAGCTTGTCGTAGAGCTGTTCCAGTTCCGGCCTCAGGTCGTCCAGGTCGACCTCGGCGTCGAAGTCCACGCCGGCGGCGGCGAACAGGTCGGCGGCCGCCACGGTGGGGACCTCGATGGAGGGGAAGGCCGTTCCGGCCGATTCGACCGAGATCCAGCGGTAGGTCAAGCCCCGATGGCGTGTTTGGCGGGCGGCCCGGTGGACGTGTTGCGTCCCGTTGATTCTGAGGCAGCGCCGAGCTTCTGACCTGGCTGCCTCAGATAGGTGGGACTGACCGCGTGGGGAAAGTCCCATTGATCATGAGGCAGATCACCGTACGGCGGTTCATCGCGGGCCTGCTGGACGGCTGCCCGTATCTCGACGATGTCCTTCTCGCGGCCGACGAACTCGTCGTCAACGCGATCCGCCACACCAGGTCGGGGCGGAGCGGAGGATCGTTCACCGTCGAAATCATGCGCGGTGGCAAGGGAGTGGCCGTCTCGGTCGCCGACCAGGGCGGACCAGGGCAACTGGTCGTACGCGACGCCGAAGGACTCGCCGAGTCCGGGCGTGGCCTGCGCACGGTCTCGCTCACGGCCGCCAGCTGGGGCTGGCACGGGAACGCGGACGGCAGGACCGTCACGGCCGTCTTCTTCGGCGAATGGCCGGCCTGATGCGCACCGCCTCACAACACCACGGCCATGTGCGGGAACGCGTGGACGTGATCATGCTCACCGCCCTACGAGCCGATCCGGTCGCCATCGACACGTTCCTGACCGAGCCGGGCGGGACACGGCTCGACTCGTCGAGCAAGGAGTTCCTTCGCGAGTCACGGCGGCTCACCCTGGCCTGCGCCGCCGTGCTCACCAGAATCCTCGGCGCGCACCGTCCAGGAAGAGATCCGTACGGCGACGAGACCTGCGCGGGCTGTGGAACGCCCGACTGCCGGACGCTGAAGGGCGCCGACGACATCCTCGCCGCATACACCGTGCACCCGCTTCCCGTCGACCGAGCGGAAGCATGGCGCCGCGCTGACGCGTACCTCGGTGGTGCTCCCGGCACGCCCTTGACGATCGAGGAGTTCGACGACGGCTTCATCGCACGCCCGTCCACGCCCGGCGCCGTCGCTGACCGCTTCCTGCTCGTGGTCGATCGCCGTTCGGGCTCGTTGACCCGCTGGCCCGTCCTGCCGACTGAACAGCTCATCGACGACTACCGCCGCTACCAGAACGGCGTGCTGTGACGATGGGCCGAGTGGCGTTCGGGTTTGTGGTTACTTGCTGGTAGAGTCCGGGGATCAGCTTAGTTGCTCCATGCAACTCCCCTCGAAAGGAACGCGTCTTGCGTGCGGATCTTCACGAGCCTTTCAGTGACGGGCGCGACAAGCTCTTCGCCGACTTCTTCAACAATGACGAGTCGTACTTCGGCTCCCTGGTGGGGTTGCAGCTTGAAGACGTCCGCGTTGACTACGCGCGCATGAGGCTGCCGTACAGGCCGCGGCTCAATCAGCCCGCCGGGGTGGTGCACGGCGGTGCGATCGCCACGCTGATCGACACCGTGGTGGTTCCGGCGATCGGGGGAGTGTACGAGCGGATTCCGGTGCTGCTCACGATCGACATGCAGCTCCGGTACCTGAGTGCGGCTCGGGAGACCGATCTCGTGGCGGAGGGGTGGATCACCCGGCGGGGCAAGTCCACGGTTTTCTGCCAGGCCGAGGTGCGGGGCACCGATGGCGAGGTCGTGGCCGAGGGCTGGCACGTCTACCGGGTGATCCTGCCGAAGGACTAGTCGGAGCCGATCGCGGTGAGCTCGCGGCGGACGGGTTCGTGGATCTCGCTGAAGCCGCCCTCGGCGCTCATGAGGATGCGGCCTGTCTCGCGGCCGTGCTCAGCCTCGTGCTTCTCGCGGTTCGTGAGGAACAGGCAGATGCGCTGGGTGACGACGAACGCGAGGACGGGCCCGAGGAAGACCGCGATGCGGAAGAACCAGGTCACCGCGAACAGCGACAGATGGAAGTTGTACGCGATCTGGTCGTTGGCCGCCGCGGCCCAGAGGAGCCCGTAGAACGTGATGCCCGCGGCTCCGACGCCGGTGCGGGTGGCCGCGTCGCGGGGGCGGTCCAGGTAGTGGTGGACGTTGTGGTCACCGGTCAGGCGGCGTTCCAGCGCGGGATAGGCCGCGAGGACGGTGAAGAACGCGCCGGGGACGATGAGGGCGGGTACGAGGACGGCGAGCGTGAGGGGATGCCCGGCCACGTCCAGTTCCCAGCCCGGCATGATCCGGATCGCGCCGTCCAGGAAGCCCATGTACCAGCCCGGCACCGCCCCGGCGGTGATGTCGCCCGGCTTGTACGGCCCGAACTGCCAGATCGCGTTGATCTGGACGAAGGTGCCGAGGAGCGTCAGCACGCCGCAGGTCGCGAGGAACATCGCCACCGAGGTGGCCCTCGGGGCGGCCATGCGCGCCGTCTGGAACGTGCCGAGGCGCGGCGCCGGCGTGCGGAAGCGCGTGTGGCCGTGGCGGCTGATCAGCCGGCCGCGCAGGGCGAAGAGGCCGATGGTCGCGCCGGGCAGCGCCAGGATGTGGAGCCAGTACGAGCGCGGGATGATGTCGTCGCCCGGGAACTCCCCGCCGAAGACCAGGCCCGTCAGGTCGGTGCCGACCAGCGGGATCGACTGCGTCACGCCCTGGACGAGGCCGAGGCTGCCGCCCGACAGCATGTCGTCCGGCAGGATCGTGCCGGTCACGCCCGCCGCCATGCCGAGCACCAGCAGGCCGATCCAGATCAGCCAGTTCAGCCCGCGGGGACGCCGGTAGGCGCCGGTGAAGAACATCCGCAGGAGCTGGAGTGTGATCGCGGCGATGAAGACGAGCGCCGCCCAGTGATGGACCTGCCTCATCAGCAGCCCGCCGCGCACCTCGAAGCTGAGGTCGAGCGTCGACCGGTAGGCCTCGCTCACCTGAACGCCGCGCAGCGGCCCGTACGAGCCGTCGTAGGTGACCTCCTTCATGCTCGGCTCGAAGAAGACGGTCAGGAACGCGCCCGTGACGAGGAGCACCACGAACGCGTACACCGCGATCTCGCCGAAGAGGAACGACCAGTGGTCCGCCGATCGCGAACGCCATGACCCCCTTGGCTGCGCGGGCGTGCGCATGCGCTTCACCAGGCCGTCTCGTGCCCGCAGGGGCAACGTCTTCCGCTCGTCCATCGGTCACTGTCCTTCGTCGAAGGTCCGTCACAGATGAGACGGCGTAGGGGTGCCTGGTTGTGACGTCAGAAGGGGCTCTCAGCGGTGTGATCCGTGACGCATCCGTATGTACGGCGGCAAAGGGACGGCCACGCCGCCCCAACTGGCAACGGTCACTGACAGTGAGGGTCGAGGACTCACGGCCGAGCTTGCCGTACGCCTCTGACGCTGGGCGGATATTGCCAGCAGATGTGAAATCCGCTGGCGACAAGTGCTGATTCTCGGGCCGTTCTAGCTGGCTTGGCCCGCGACCTGGGGTGGTTGGCACGGTCCGTTCTCTGGACTTTCCGAGAAGTCTTGCCCCGGAGTGATGGGCCGGTTACCTTCAACGAAACTCATAGGAAACCTTCCTATTGGATCAGCGACTCGGGGGAGTTCCGCGTTCCGCACCGGCCCTTGGAGCGATCTTGCGCCGTCTCCTCTCCCGCCTCTGCCTCCTCGCCGTCCCCCTGCTCCTGTCCTTCCTGGCCGTCCCCGGTTCCTACGGGGCGGTGACGGCCGCGGCACCGACCGCGACGTTCGCGAAGGCCTCCGAGTGGGGGTCCAGCTACGAGGGCAAGTACACGATCACCAACGGCTCCGGCACCGCGCTCTCCTCCTGGCAGGTGGAGTTCGACCTCCCGGCCGGTACGAGCCTCGGCACGTACTGGGACGCGCTGCTCACGACCTCGGGACAGCACGCCACGTTCCGTAACCGCGAATACAACGGCACGATCGCGCCCGGCGCGTCCGTCTCGTTCGGCTTCATCATCACCGGGACCGGCACCCCGCAGAACTGCACTCTCAACGGCGCCGCCTGCACGGGCGAAGGCCCCGGCACACCAGGCGCACCTGGCGCGCCCGGAACGCCCACCGTGACGGCGCGGACCGACTCCTCCCTCACGCTCTCGTGGCCCGCGGCCAGCGGAACCGTCACCGGCTACCGCGTCTACGAAGGGACGGCCCTGCGTTCCACCGTCACGGGTACGACCGCGACCGTCTCCGGACTGGCGTCCTGCTCGACGCACACCTACACGGTCAAGGCCTACAACGGCGAAGGCGAGTCGGCCGCGAGCGCACCGGCCACCGGCTCCACCAGTGGCTGCGCGACCGGTCCGCTACCCAAGCACTTCCTGACCGGGTACTGGCACAACTTCGTCAACGCGGCGACAGAGCTGCGGCTAGCGGACACCAACGCCGAGTACGACCTCGTCGCGATCGCGTTCGGCGAGGCCACCACAACGCCCGGCCAGGTGGTCTTCGGCATCGACCCGGGCCTGTCGAGCGCGCTCGGCGGCTACACCGACGCGCAGTTCAAGGCCGACGTCCAGACGCTCCACAACCGCGGCAAGAAGGTCATCCTCTCGGTCGGCGGCGAGCGCGGCGCGATCCAGGTCGGCAGCTCGGCGGCGGCGTCGGCGTTCGCCAACAGTGTGTACGGGCTGATGCAGAGCTACGGCTTCGACGGCGTCGACATCGACCTGGAGAACGGGCTCAACCCGACCTACATGGCCCAGGCCCTGCGCGAGCTGCGCGCCAAGGCGGGCGCCAACCTGATCATCACGATGGCGCCGCAGACCATCGACATGCAGTCGACGGGCGGCTCGTACTTCCGGCTCGCGCTGAACATCAAGGACATCCTCACCGTCGTGCACATGCAGTACTACAACTCGGGCTCGATGCTCGGCTGCGACCAGCAGGTGCACGGCCAGGGGACGATCAACTTCCTGACGGCGCTGGCGTGCATCCAGCTGGAGAACGGGCTGCGACCCGACCAGGTCGCCCTCGGGCTCCCGGCCGGCCCGGGTGCCGCGGGCGGCGGTGTCGTCGCGCCGTCCGTCGTCACCAACGCCCTCAACTGCCTGGCCCGCGGAACGAACTGCGGGACGTTCAAGCCGTCGAGGACCTACCCGGACATCCGCGGCGCGATGACCTGGTCCGTCAACTGGGACGTCACGAACGGCGGCGGCTTCGCCCGCACCGTCGGCCCGTTCCTCGACACGCTCCCGTAGACGAGGAACGCGATGAACTCAGGCACGCTCCCGCCGACGAGGAACGCGATGAACCGGACACGACGCCTCCTCGCGCTCGCGATCGCCGTCACCCTGGCGGCCACGGCCCTCGTCGGCGCGACGCCCTCCGCGTACGCCGCCAACATCCTCACCAACTCCGGCTTCGAGAGCGGCTCGCTGTCAGGGTGGACGTGCTCGGGCGGCACAGGCTCTGTGGTCGGCAACCCCGTCCACACCGGCTCGTACGCCCTGGCTGCCGCCGCCTCGTCCGGCGACAACGCCCGCTGCAGCCAGACCGTCACGGTGAAACCCAGCACCGCCTACACACTCTCGGCCTGGGTACGCGGCAGCTATGTCTACCTCGGCGTGAACGGCGGCGCCTCCACCTGGACACCGTCGGCCACCGCCTACACCAAGCTCACGTTGTCGTTCACCACCGGCTCCAGCCAGACCTCGGCCCAGGTGTTCGTGCACGGGTGGTACGGCTCGGGGACCTACAACGCAGACGACGTCGAGCTGGACGGCCCTGGCGGAGGCGATCCCCAGCCAGGAGTGCCCGGCCAGCCCGGGGCGCCCAGGCTCGGCGCGGTCGGCGACTCCTCGATCGCGCTCTCCTGGACCGCGTCCGCTGGAACGGTCTCGGGCTACCGGGTGTACGAGGGCGACACGGCCGTCACGACCACGACGAGCCCCAGCGCCACCATCTCCGGCCTCCGGGCATGCACGTCCCACACCTACACCGTCGCCGCGTACAACAGCGTCGGTGAGTCGGCCAAGAGCGCTCCGGTGACCGGCACCACCACCGGCTGCACCGACACGGGACTGCCCAAGCACGCCCTCATCGGCTACATGCACGCAAGCTTCGCCAACGGCTCGGGCTACATCCGCATGGCCGACATCCCGCCCGCCTGGGACATCATCAACCTCTCCTTCGGCGAACCCACCTCCGTGACGTCCGGCGACATCCGGTTCAACCGCTGCCCGGCGAGCGAATGCCCGAACGTGGAGGGCGAGGCCGACTTCATCGCCGCCATCCGGACCAAGCAGGCCCAGGGCAAGAAGGTCCTCATCTCCATCGGCGGCCAGAACGGCCAGGTCCAGCTGACGACCACCGCCGCGCGCGACGCGTTCGTCCGGTCGGTCGGAGAGATCATCGACCGGTACGGGCTGGACGGGCTCGACGTCGACTTCGAGGGCCACTCGCTCTACCTCAACCCCGGCGACACCGACTTCCGCAACCCGACCACCCCGGTGATCGTCAACCTGATCTCGGCGCTGCGGACGCTCAAGGCCCGCTACGGCGCGAAGTTCGTCCTCACCATGGCGCCGGAGACGTTCTTCGTCCAGGTCGGCTACAAGTTCTACGGCGGCGCGGGCGGCGGCGACAACCGCACCGGCTCGTACCTGCCGGTGATCCACGCGATGCGCGACGCGCTCACCGTGCTGCACGTCCAGGACTACAACTCCGGTCCCGTCACCGGCCTGGACGAGCAGTGGCACACGATGGGCGGAGCCGACTTCCACATCGCGATGACCGACATGGTCAAGGCCGGCTTCCCGGTGGCGAACACCGGGCACACGTTCCCGGGCCTGCGCGCCGACCAGATCGCCTTCGGCCTGCCCGCCGCGACCAGCGCGGGCAACGGCCACACACCGCCCGCCCAGGTGCACCAGGCGCTCAACTGCCTGGTCAAGGGGCAGTCCTGCGGCGGCTACACGTTGCGCGGCGGCACGTCACCGGCGCTGCGCGGGCTGATGACCTGGTCCATCAACTGGGACCGCTACTTCAACTGGGAGTTCATGAACAACCACGAGCCGTTCCTCAACGCCCTGCCCTGACATCCGATGCTCCCTGCGACCCCGACACCCTCCCGCGATATCCGCCCCGCTCCAGACAGGAGATCAGGCACCTCATGCGAACCAGGTCAAAAGTCGCGCTGGTGACCGCCACTCTGCCCGTCTCGACCATCGTCGCCGTCCTGCTCCCCGCGGCTCCGGCCGGCGCCCACGGCACCGTTTCCGACCCGCCCAGCCGGGTGTACGTCTGCAAGCAGGAAGGCCCCGAGAACCCCAAGTCGGACGCGTGCAAGGCGGCCGTGGCCGCGGGCGGCACCCAGGCGTTCTACGACTGGAACGAGGTCTCCCTCCTTGAGGCCGGTGGCCGGCACCGGCAGATCATCCCCGACGGGAAACTGTGCAGCGCGGGCCGTGAGAAGTACCGCGGCCTCGATCTCGTCCGCGCCGACTGGCCCGCCAAGCGCATCTCCGCGGGTCCGCTCAGGCTGACCTACCACGCGAGCGCCCCGCACTCCAACAGCAACTTCGAGTTCTACATCACCCGCGCCGGCTGGAGCCCGTCGCAGCCGCTGCGCTGGTCGGACCTGGTGCACCTCCAGACGTTCAACAACCAGAACCCGACCACGTTCACCAACTGGACGATCAACATCCCGGCCCGGACCGGCCGCCACCTGATCTATTCGATCTGGCAGCGCGTGGTCGGCAGCAACGAGGCGTTCTACACCTGCTCCGACGTCGACTTCGGCGGCGGCAACGAGACCCCGCCGCCCACGACCCCGCCGCCGACCACTCCACCACCGACCACCCCGCCGCCCACGACGCCGCCCACCACCCCGCCGAGCGGCACTTGGGCCTCCGGCGCCGCCTACAGGAGCGGCGACCAGGTCACCTACCAGGGCACCTCCTACCGCTGCCTGCAACCGCACACGGCACTCCCCGGCTGGGAGCCGCCGAACACCCCGTCCCTCTGGCAGGCGGCCTGAGACCTGCCTCGGTGCCGGGCCCGCCGACCGCCCCCCCGCGGGCCCGGCACCGGGGCGACCACGAACACCCGAAGGGCACGATGATCCGAAGGGCACGATGAAACGCGGCCTCAAGAGACTCGCGATCTGCATGGCGCTGGCCCTGCCGCCGAGCCTGTTCCTGGTCAACGGCTGCCGTGACGACCCCCCGCCGGGCACGTTCAACTCGGCCGACGTGATGTTCCTGCAGATGATGGTCCCGCACCACGGCCAGGGCGTCCGCATCGCGCGGCTCGCCCACGACCGCGCCGCCCGCCCCGAGGTCCGCACGCTCGCCGCCGCGATCGAGACGACCCAGATCAGCGAGATCAAGACGATGGCCGGCTGGCTGCGTTCGTGGCGGCGTCCGCCGACCGCCCCGGCGGGCTCGCACACCGCGCACGGCGGCATGCCCGTGACCAGCGAGGCCGCGATAGAACGGCTGGGCGAGACCACCGGCGCCCCGTTCGAACGCACCTTCCTCAACATGCTGATCGCCCACCAGGACGACGCCCTCCAGCTGGCCCGCCGCGAGGCCGCCACGGGCACCAACCCCCAGGCCAAGGACCTGGCCGACCGCGTGGCCCGCTCCCGCTCGGCCCAGATCACCCAGATGCTCACCCTCCTCCGCCGCTAGCGCCCCCACGGGCACCCCCGCCACCGGCCTCGTCGAACGGCGAGGGGTTGGGCGGAGGCAGCCCGGGCACGCCCATGAGCTCCATCAGATGGCGCAGCACCCGGTCGTTGTGCAGCATCAGGTCGAAGGCGTCCATCTTGTCGTACGCACTGGCCGTGCTGACCACATGGTCGGCGAGCTCCTTGGCCTGGGTGCGGCGATCCTCGGTCATCCGCCGGACGATCTCGTCGACGGACTCGGGATCGTCTGCCAGGGCGACGGCGTACGGGGTGCGCCAGTCGTTCCGGCCGCTCTCCAGGAAGTCGTGCCACAGTTCCCGTCGCTCGCCGAACTGCAACGCCAGCAACCGGGCGAGCTCATGCCGGTTCGTCTCCTCCTGCCGCCTGCTCCAGGCCTCGCGCTGGGCCTTGCGCACCGGCTTGTCGAGGCGGAGCACGGTGCGATGCTCGATCGGGCGGGCGTCGCCGTCCGACCCGGCCGCCGAGACGAACGTCAGCCGGGTGCCGCCGAACACCTCACCGATCGTCTGGTGGACGCGGGCCTCGGCGTCGCCGGCCTCGAACGGCGGGAAGAGCCGGGACACGCCCCGGACGCGGGCGACGAGCCGTTCGAGCAGCGCGGTCCGGTTGTCGAGGGCGCGCCGGACCAGCGCCTCGCCGTGCGCCCGGCCGGTGACGCACCACGTGAAATGTGCGCTGACGGAGAACTCGTAGCCGTCGCCCATCGCCGGCACCTTGAAGTCGAACGAGTCCGGCCAGTGGACGGCACGGGTCTCGTCTCCCGTCCGGCGCAGCCACCTCCACAGCCGCACGCCGGCAGTCGGGTGGAGCTGGACCTTCTGGACCGGACCGTGATGGGTGCAGTCCGTTCGCAGCGTGCTCATGCTGACGACTCCTTCGATGAGGTGGCCGGGGCGAGCCCGTAGAACCGCAGCCGTGGCCGCAGCGCTGGCTCGGCATAGAGGTGGGTACGCAAATCCGCGAAGTCGACTCCTGCCTTCGCCCACTCGCGGAGGGCGTTCCAGGGTTCGTGGCCGCAGGAACGCGACGTCAGTACGCGGAGCCACAGTTCGCCTACGGTGCTTGGATCCTGCGCGTATTGGACAAGCAGCGTCGGCCGTTCGGTAAAGGGCAGCAGGGCGATCCGCGCCAGCGTGGCGGCCACCAGTTGGCACAGCAGCGGCTTCGGGGAGCTGCTCCAGCCCAGGAGCTCGCGCAGGACCGTGCCGGGAGCGTCCCTGAACAGTTCCACCACGCTGTCGCGTACGGCATTGCTCAGGAAGAGGGGGTCACGCCACGCGAGAGCGTAGAGCGCCCGCAGGGCCTCATCGGCGGCCTCGGCCCCGAGTAGCGTGCCGAACAGCCGTACAGCGGTCGACCGCAGCCGGAAGTTGGGCTCCTTGGCCCACTCCCAGGCGAGCTTCGCCACGCGGGGATGCCTGGACGGGTAGGCGGCCGCGATCGCCTCAAGGGCCCAGGCCGCCGCCATGTGCAACGCCTCGGAGCCGCTCCCGGACCATTTGCTGATGCACTCCTTGTAAACGAACTCGAAGTCGTACCGCGCGAACCAGGCGATCGCCTGCGCCACCCTCAATCGCGTGACCGGATCGCCCGCCTCGTCCTCGGCCAGACCCGTGAGCCATTCGAGCAGCGCCTTGTGCGCCACGACGTAGTCGAGCCACACCGCGTCCAGGACGGCCGGTGCGAAGCCCGCGCGGAAGGACAGTGTTCGGTCGACCTCCTGGACGACGTAGGACGGCTGCTCGCCGGCGTGGCCGAGCCAGTCGTCGAGCATGTCGGCGAACGGCAGCAGGCCGAGCCGGGCGCGCTTGCCCTGCTTCTCCACCTTGAAGAGCAATTTGGCAAGGTCATAGGCCGCCCGGCAGACCTGCACCGTCGGGCTGCCGTCCAGCACCGCGCCCGCGATCACGAAGGCGCGGCGTCCGAGGTCCTTCTCGTCCTCCTCCTGCCGGAGCACCTCGCGGGCCTTCAGCCGGAGCGGGCCGAGCATCTCGGCACAGACCTCCTCGACCGTCCGGCCACGCGGCAGGCCGTTCACGATCGCGTGAGCGAGTTCGCGGGCGTCCGCGGGGCTGGACAGCTGCATGGTGACCTGGTCGATGACCGCCTGGACGTCCTGCCCGGCCGGCAGCCGGTCGAGGAGCTGGCACCTGAGAACGTCCCACGGGTCGGGCTGCACGTGTTCCGCGACCAGGCCGGGGAGCGCCCTGGTGTCGGAGTCCAAGCCGACCAGGATGACCAGGCGGGCTCCCACCGCCGTGAGGATCTCGCTGCAGCCGAGGATGTCCGCCTCGGTGAGACGTTTGGTCCAGGTGGCTCCGGTCGCGTCGTACAGATAGCCGTGGCCCGGTTGCAGCTTGCTCTTCTCCAGGAGCGCGGGGGACTCGTGGGCGCGCAGGCTGCGGAGTTCGTCCTGGCGGTGCGCGAGCGCGGCGAGGGCGGTGGTCCTGCGGCCGGTGCCGGGCGGTCCCTTCAGGACCGCGACGACGTTCTGGTCGAGGAGGGTTATCAATGATTCCTTGGCGGGGGTCCCGGCGAAGCGCACGCTGATGTCGCGCCTGCGTTCGGCTGCGACCGGAGAGACGATCCAGCCGTCCCGTTTGTCGCCGGTGATGTAGACGTGCTTGTCGCCGCCGACCTTGTCCCCGGTGAACGCGTCGCCTGGTCCGTAGGCGGCGTTACGCGAGCTCGCTTCGGCGATGAAGTCGGTACGCAGCTCACGGAGCTGTTCGGCGAACCTGCGTTGCTCGGTGGCGCTGAGTCTCGCCTCAGGAGGCGTGCGCAGATCGTCGGCCGCGTCCCCCTCGTCCGGCTCCTGCGCCCTTGCGGACTCGGGAGCGGCTTCGTCGTCAGCCATCGTGGTGGTCCCCGTGGTAGGTGTTCTTGTTGCCGCCGACTTTGTCTCCGGTGAACGCGTCGCCCGCGCCGTAGGCGACGTTGACGTGGCCGCCGCCGCTTCCGGCCGGCAGTGGGGGTGCCAGAGTTCGTGCGGCGGGTGGAGGGTCGCCGCCTTCGGTGCCGCGATCCGGCGCGTACGGCGAGAGGGTGTCGACGGCGTGCAGGTTGAAGCGTGGAACGTAGAGGTAGGCGACGTACGACTGCTTCTTCACCGCCACGCGTACCGGACGGAAGAGAGTGGGCCGCGGCTCTCCCAATCCCTGCGTGATGTAGTCGCGGTAGATCTCCGATGAGACGATCACGCCGAGGTCGGCGTCTGGGAGCGTGGCCATCGCGGCGCGCAGCGGCTCGGAGTCCCGCAGCCGTGCCGGCTGGATCGCGTGCTGCCCGGGCCAGCCCATCGCGCCGTTCAGGTGGACGGGACCGATGTGGACCGCCATCCGCAGGCGCAGGCGGCTCCACGCGGCGTCGTGGCGGCGCCTGTTGTAGGCGCCCAGCGCGGCGTCCAACTCGCGTACGAACGTGTCCATCAGCGGCGTCACGCCGGTGCCCGCCGGCAGGATCACGTAGACGCCGTCGCCGCCGTTCTGCCGTTCCCATGACCGCCGGTCCAGCGCGGCCGCGTCGGTGGCGTCGTCGAGCATCCGGCTCAGCGCGGCCTGCAGCACCTGCTGCTCAGTGTCGTTCCGGCCGCTGTAGTCCTCGATGTCGACCGTGAACAGGACCCGGTACTCGGGAACGAGATGATCGTGCATCGTGCCTCCAGGTGATCTCACTGACGCACAGCGTCGGCGACCACCGGAGGGTCGTAGCCGGATTAATCCGGGTTCGCCGGAACTTGTCCGGAGGGGGACAGGTCGGCGAAGTCGCGGAGCAGCGCGTGGTCGGTGATGATCACGCGTCGCCGTCCCGGCGTCGCGACCAGGCCTTTGACGGTGAGCTCGCGCAGGGCCTTCTGCACGGTCGCCTCCTTGGCGCCGACCAGCCCGCCGAGCTCCGCCTGCGTCAGCGGGATCCCGAGGTCGATGCCCTCCGCGCACGGCTGCCCGTGCCGGTCGGCCAGGGCCAGCATCACGCGGGCCAGGCATCGGCCGGTCTCGTACCCGGCGAAGTCCAGGCGCCGCTGGTTCGACCACCGGAGCCGCTCGATCGTCATCTCGTTGAGCGTCAGCGCCACCGCCGGATGCCGCTGGAGGAAGTCGATGAACGCGCCGCCCTTGATCTGGCTCACGACCGCGCGGCCGCAGGTCGTCACGGTCGCGGACCGCACCGGCTCGCCGAGCACCGCCATCTCCCCGATGAGGTCGCCGCTCACGCGCAACGCCAGCAGTGCCTCCGTGCCGTTCTCCACGCGGGCGCTCACTTTCACCAGAGCGTCGATGAGCAACCAGACCGACCCGCCGGAATCGCCCTGGCGCACCAGTGCCCGCTGCGGCGGCACCGGATGGAGCTGCCCGAGGTCGAGAAGCCTGGCCCGGGTCCGCTCGTCAAGCCTGCTCAGGAACGTGCCGGTCGGCCATGACCTGCCGGGGCCGACCTCTGTCCGCTGTCGCACGACCGCCTCCCCGAAGTCGCGACCCTCAGACATACGCGAGCGAGGCCCCGCCCGTCCATGGCCCTTGAGACCTCAATCGCCTGCCCTGCTGCCGGCCGGAGATCTCCGCCATTAAAAGTTGATCACTGTGGGGCGGGAAAGCGGCGATTTATTCGGGGTATTGGAGGCTTCCCGGATTCGGGGCGGGGGTATAAGCGGATCGACACAATTCATCCGTCTCCCGCGGAGTTCCGATGCGCGCTCCCCGCTTCTGTTCTGCTGCCGTCGCGACGGTCGCCTTCCTTTCCGGATCCGTCGCCTGTGCCGACAGTACGGCGCGCGCCGAAGTGCACTATGTGGCGCTCGGTGACTCGTACGCGTCGGGCACCGGGGCCGGCTCCTATGACTCCGGCGGGTGCAAGCGCAGCGCGAACGCCTATCCGCGGCTGTGGGCGGCACGGCAGACCCTGACGTCCTTCAAGTTCGTGGCGTGTTCGGGCGCCAGGACGACGGGGGTGCTCACCGGCCAGCTCGGCGCGCTCGACGGCGCCACGACGCTCGTCACCGTGACGGCAGGCGGCAACGACGCGGGCTTCGCCCGGGTGATGGAGACCTGTGTGCTTCGGTCGTCGGGGGATTGCAGGAAGGCGGTGTCCGATGCGGAGGAATACATGGCGACCACCCTGCCGGATCGCCTCGACGCCCTTTATCGGGCGATCCGCGGCAAAGCGCCGACGGCCCGGGTCGTGGTGCTCGGCTATCCACGGCTCTACAAAATCGTCGACAACTGTGCGGGGATGTCCAGGAGCAAGCGGGTCGCGCTGAATCGCGGCGCCGATTCGCTCGTCGCGACCGTGGCGGCGGCCGCCTCGCGGGCCCGGTTCGTCTTCTCCGACGTACGGGACGAGTTCGCGGGCCACGAGCTCTGTTCGGGGCACGGATGGCTGCGTTCGGTCAGCATTCCGATCGCCGACTCCTACCACCCGACGGCTCGCGGGCACCGGCTGGGCTATCTGCCCGCGCTGGATTCGGCCGGCACCCGGGTCGAGCGCTGAACGCCCTGCACGGGCGACCGCGGCTCAGGCGGCGGGTGCGCGGGCAGGCGACCGGAAGACCTGGTTGGTGTGCCAGTCGATGTGGTCCGGTTCAGGGGATGGCAGGCCGGTCTGCGGGTCACGTACGGGACGTCCGGACAGATCGTGGACCAGGGCGGTCGTGGTGGCGGCGCGGCCCACGAACTTGCGCGAGACCGCGATCGTCCGTTCCGGCGTCACGCCGAGCACGCCGCGATCGAGCAGCCGGTGGTGCAGCGCGCACAGGCAGAGGCCGTTGACCAGTTCGTCGGGGCCGCCGAACGCGTGCCAGCGCAGGTGCGCGGCGTCCAGGCCCACCGCCGTACCGTCCAGCCAGCCGTCGTAGCCGCAGAACGCGCAGCAGAAGTCGTACGCCTCAAGCACCTGCGGGCGGAAGCCGGGGTCGCGCGCGGGCAGCGCCTGGACGGCGGGCCCGGGCAGGTCGGCCCCGTCGAGGTCGAGCCCGGTCTCCTGGCAGATGTCGCCGTGCAGCGACGGCCCGGGACTGCCCGCCCCGTCCGGCGTTTCCACGACCCACAGCAGGTCGTCGTTCGCCAGGTGGTGGAACGGGTAGCCCGGGTTCGTCTTGCGCGGCGGGCCGAACTCGCGGAGCAGGCGGTTGAGCGCGTCCTCGGCGGCCGAGAACGGGATGGGCGCGTCGCCTTCACGCTGGAAGCGGCCCAGGGCGTGCAGGAGGAGGAGTGGTTTGTGCGGGGCGCGTCCGCCGTGACGTGCGTATTGGCGGATGCCGAGTACGCGCTCCACCCAATCCACGGGGCCAGGATAGATCTATTGGCGGCTCAGGGCGCGCGTGATGCCTGCGGCGATCGTGGTGGCGAGGATCCAGCCGGTGACGATGAGGGAGTAGGAGAGCCACTGGTAGGCGTTCTCCGGCTTGTACGCCTTCTCCTGGCCAAAGTCGATGATGGGGAGAAGCAGGTCGAGCGTGTAGAAGACCGGGTTGAAAGCCGGGGCTTCACCTGGCTTGAGCGGGGCCGGGTGATGGAGGCCGTAGGCGACCGAGCCGATGAGCATCAGGGTGACGAGCCAGGCCGCAGCGCGCATGGGGCGGTAGCCGTAGCCGACTGTGGCGTCCTGCAGGTAGCCCCATAGCTTGAGCGGCCATCGCAGCGTGCCGCGGCGGCGGCGCTGCTTGGCGAGCAGTACGGTGCGGGCCGCGTCGTCGTCTCCTATGCGGCGGTACGCGGCCGCGAGCTGTTCGTAGTTGTACGGAACGTAGCCGTCGTCTTCGCGTTCCAGGACTTCCAGGCGTTCGTGGGCGGGGAGCCGTGGATTCAGAATTCCGTAGGTGAGTCCGTCGAGTTGAACGGACTCCGGCCAGACCTCGGGCGTCACGAAGAGCATGTCGAACTGGGACCGCCGAAGGGTCACGGTGCCCTCGATGGGTGCTGTGCGGCGAAGCCAGAGTTCCCCTGCGACCACGCTGGTGGCGCGGAGCGCCATGCCTCCCGGATTGGACAGGCGCGCGTAGGCGAGATTGAGCTGGCCCTGAACGCGGGCACCGCGCAGGTTGACCCGGCCTGCCGCCTCCATCTTCCGCGCGTGCAGATCCGAGCCGATGGCCAGGGTCTGGGCGTTCAGCGCGGTCTCGCCGGGATACCGAAGGACCGCGTCGTTGAGAGTCAGCGAACCCGAGATGGTGGCTCCGTCGAGAAGTGTCTCGCCGTGTACGACGAGATCTGTGGCGACGACGTCGTTCTCCACGGTCGTGTGGTTGAGCTCCAGGACTCCCTCCTGCGGAGCGTTCTCGTCCCCGAGGTGCGCGCCGTCCAGGAACAGCGCACCGGCAAGGCGCGCTCCGCCCAGCCGTAGCCGGCCTGGGACGCGGCAGCCGGACATGTGGACGATCCGGGCCACGTTGAGGGCGGTGCCCTCCAGACCCGGGAAGTACGACCTTGAGAGGCTGAGCTGGCGGATGTCCGCGCCGTAGAGCATGAGTTCGGCCTCGAAGTGGCACGCGTGGAACCGGATCGCGTACGGCACGTCGGCGTTGTGCAGGTTGAGCGTGCCGGTGACGCGGGCGCCCGTCACCCGGAGTGCGGCGATCTCGCCTTCCGCGGCCTCGCCTCTGAGCAGCAGCGTCCGCAGGACGTGTGCGCGGACGGTGCGTTCCGGATCCCACGAGCCGCCGTGTTGGGCGTCGTCACCGGGACGGCTGAAGTCGACCGTCTCTCCGCGCGGGAACGCCCACCGCACGCGGCGCTCGGCTGGCGTCAGGCTGGCGATCTCCACGGCCGGGACCTTCTCGTGGCGGGCCGGGGTTGTCAACAGGTCACCGGCCGGTCGCACTCCGCACTGCCCGTGGACGCGCCGTGACCTGCCGTTCCGAGTGCGTGATCGAACTCAAGTTACCTTTGCGTAGACCGTGGCTTAACACGGCCGAAACATATAGAACCTGTTTCACCTAGTGGAAGTGAGGTAAGTCACATGGGTGACAGTACCGCGCGTAGGACAGGGGCAGCGGCGGTATCGCGCCGCGGATTCATCGCTGGAACTGGTTCTATCTTGGGGACGGCCGCCCTCGGGCTCCGCGCCGTCCCGGCCGCGGCCGCGGCTCCGATCGCCGACGGCGCCCGCGTCCCGGTGGTCGTGATCGGCACCGGCTACGGCGGCTCGGTGGCCGCCCTGCGCCTCGCCCAGGCGGGCGTGGACGTGCACATGATCGAGATGGGCATGGCCTGGGACACCCCGGGCTCCGACGGCAAGATCTTCTGCAACACGACCGCCCCCGACTACCGGTCCTACTGGCTCCGTACCAAGACCAAGCAGCCCCTCAGCAACTTCCTCGGCTTCCCGATCGACCGGAACATCCCCCGCTACACGGGAATCCTGGACGCCGAGGAGTTCGGCGGCATCACCGTCTACCAGGGCCGCGGCGTCGGCGGCGGCTCGCTCGTCAACGGCGGCATGGCCGTCACCCCCAGGCGCGAGAACTTCGGCGCCGTCCTCCCGTCGGTGAACGCCGACGAGATGTACGACGTCTACTACCCGCGCGCCAACGCCGGGCTCGGGGTCGGCACCGTCGACCCGGCCTGGTTCGACACCGCCGCGTGCTACCAGTACGCCCGGGTCGGACGTAAGCACGCCCAGCGTTCCGGCTTCCCGTTCGTCTTCGTGCCCGACGTGTACGACTGGGACTACATGGCGCGGGAGGCGGCCGGCTCGGTCACCAAGTCGGCGCTGGCCGGAGAGATCCTGTACGGCAACAACCACGGCAAGAAGTCGCTGCAGCAGACGTACCTGGCCCGCGCGAAGGCCACCGGCAGGGTCAGCATCTCGCCGCTGCACAGGGTCACGTCGGTCTCCCCGGCGGGCGGCGGTGGCTACACCGTCGTCATGGAGCAGATCGACACCGGCGGCGGCGTCACGGCCACCAAGTCCGTCACCGCGGACCGGGTGTTCTTCGCGGCGGGCAGCGTCGGCACCAGCAAGCTGCTGGTCAAGCTGAAGGCCACCGGCGCCTTGCCCAACCTGAACGCGGAGGTGGGCAAGGGCTGGGGCGACAACGGCAACGTCATGTGCGGGCGGGCCAACCACATGTGGGATCCGACCGGGCCGCTCCAGTCGAGCATCCCGTGCGCGGGCATCGACAACTGGGCCGCGGGCGGCGCGTTCGCCGAGGTCGCGCCCCTGCCCACCGGCATCGAGACGTACGCCTCGTTCTACCTGTCCATCACCAGGAACCCCAACCGCGCGCGGTTCAGCTGGAACGCCGCCGCAAGCAGGGTCGAGCTCGACTGGCAGACCTCCTGGAAACAGCCGTCCATCGCCATGGCCAAGACGATCTTCGACAAGATCAACGTGAAGGAGGGCACGATCTACCGGACCGACCTCTTCGGCGGTTACAAGATCTGGGGTGACCACCTCACGTACCACCCGCTCGGCGGCGCGGTGCTGAACAAGGCCACCGACGACCTCGGCCGCCTCCACGGCCACCCGGGCCTGTACGTCATCGACGGCGCCCTGATCCCGGGCAACACCAGCGTCAATCCGTTCGTCACCATCACGGCGCTCGCCGAACGGAACATCGAAAAGATCATCGCGGCCGGCCTGTAGCCCCGCGCCGACGTGGCGGTCGGCCACGGGCGCGTGTGGCCGACTCTTCTCCCGCCGAGCCTTCGCCCGCCACAGCCTCCGCCGGCGTCCGCCGTCTTCTCCCGTCACGCGTGCACGTTGCTGCCGGGCCCCTCCTCGTCATCCGCATGATCGGGATCGAGGTACTCGTCCTCGGGCCAGAGGGCGTCGGCCAGCCACGCCAGATACTCCTCGTCGCCGGGATCGAGCTCGGCCGTCATCGACTCGGGATGGCCGTCGTCGTCCGGGTCATCGCTCCGGGCGGCCCCGGCGTCCGCCGCGTTCGCGGCCGTGGCCGCGGAACGCGCGGGGAGGGCGGGCCGGAGCAGCCGCCGTATGCTCATGACGAACAGGCCGGCGAACATGCAAAGGACCAGTGCTGAGATCACGCCACGCCGTCCCTCCCGCGAATACGATTTTTGATAAGGACCTTGCGTAAGGGGCAAACTAGCTGAACGCTACTAGAGCGGTCTATTGGACGCGCGTGCGACATGCGGCAGCCGGGAGATAACGACCCGAGGGTTTACCCCGGGCGGGGGCGGGCGCTGGTGATCGGGGAGCGTGAACGGCGCTGGCCAGGCGCGTCTGGAGCCATCTCGTCCAGATCACCCCCTTGGCCCACAGTGACTGTGCCCTGACTCTCGGCTGTCACGACCTGTGCGCCCCGAGGCCTGGACGGCCCACGAGGAACTCGCCGCGCTCGGCTTCGACCGCTGCCTCGTCCGCCGAAAATGTCAGAGGCGACCCGTAGTTTGAAGACAACGCGGGAGACCACACCGCCGGAGGAAGGAGCACATCATGGCTCCGATGACCGATTCGGACCTGGCGAAGGTGCTGTTCACCACGAGGCTGCAGGCCTCCGACCATCCCACCGCCTTTCGGGTGCGGGCAGCCATCGCCGACCGGCTGCGGACGAGCGACGCCGGCAGCTGCGCCGCCCACGTGGCCCAGGAGGCCGGCGACCATCCCGACGCCTACGCCGCCCGCATGCGCTGGGCGCTTGAGGCCGTCTCCGACGCCTACAGCCCGTGCCTTCAGGCCGCCGCGGCCTGACCACCCCCCGGCCGCCCCGCGGGCAGGCGCTTGAGATCTGGGCGGAGTACGGCACAATCGGGTCCATGGGGACGACGCAAGCGTTCACTTACTGCCGGATCTGTGAGCCGCTGTGCGGCCTCACGGCCACCGTCGAGGACGGCACGCTGACCCGGCTCAGGCCCGACCGGGCGCACCCGTTGTCCCAGGGGTTCGCCTGCCCCAAGGGCATCGCGATGACCGAGGTCCAGAACGATCCCGACCGCGTCCTGCATCCGCTGCGCCGGCGGGCGGACGGCGAGTTCGAACGCGTGAGCTGGGACGTGGCGCTCGGCGAGATCGCCGCCCGCCTCAACCGGATCCGCGCCGAGCACGGCGGCGGCGCGATCGGGTGGTACTTCGGCAACCCCGCCACGTTCTCCTACAGCCATCCGCTCTGGATGAGCGGCTTCATGGGCGCGCTGAAGTCGCCGCACCTCTACTCGGCCGGTTCGCAGGACGTCAACAACCGCTTCGCCGCGAGCGCGCTGCTGTACGGATCGCCGCTGCTCGTGCCGATCCCCGACCTCAAGCGCACCGACCTGCTCGTCATGCTCGGCGCGAATCCGCTGGTCTCGCACGGCAGCCTGGTGACGGCGCCGAGGATCAGGGACGACCTCGCCGCGATCGTGCGCCGGGGCGGGCGCGTGCTCGTCGTCGACCCGCGGCGCACCGAGACGGCCGCCGCGTTCGAGCACCTGCCGGTCGCGCCCGACGGCGACGCCTGGCTGCTGCTGTCGCTGCTGAACGTGATGTTCGAGGAAGGGCTGGACGACCGGGAGGCGTGCGGCCGCGCACGGGGCATCGAGCGGTTGCGCACGGCGGCGCGTGACTTCCCGCCGGAGGAGACCGCCGCGCGCAGCGGGGTGGCGGCGGACGACGTGCGGGCGCTGGCGCGGGCGCTGGCCGCCTCTGAACGGCCGGTGGTGTACGGGCGCACGGGCACCTGCCTCGGCCGCTACGGGACGCTCACGGCCTTTCTCATCGACGTGGTGACACTGGTCGCCGGCGGCCTCGACCGGGTGGGCGGGGCGATCTTCGGGGCCTCTCCGGTCCGGGTCGAGGAGCTCGCCAAGCGGTCGGGGCTCGTCACGTACGGCACGGCCAGGTCACGCGTCGGCGGATACCCGGACGTGCTCGGCACGTTCCCGGCCGGGGTGATGGCCAAGGAGATCACGACGCCCGGCCCCGGGCGGATGCGGGCGCTCATCGTGTCGGCGGGCAACCCGCTCAACTCCGTGCCCGGCAGCGGCGCGCTCGGCGCGGCGCTCGACGAGCTCGACCTGCTGGTCTGCATCGACCTGTACGTGTCCGACACCGGGCGCAAGGCCGACTACGTTCTCCCGGCCACCACGTTCCTCGAACGCGAGGACTTCCCGCTGCCCTTCCTGCAGAACCACCTCACCCCGTACGTCACGTGGACCGAGGCGGTCGTGCCGCCGAGGGGCGAGGCACGGCAGGAGTGGGAGATCATCGACGCGCTCGCCCGCCGGATGCGGCTCCCGCTCGGCTCGGTCCGGGCGCAACGGGTCGCGCACCGGCTGGGCGTGCGGCCCTCACCGCGCACGATGGTGGACGCGCTGCTGCGCACAGGCCCCTATGGCGACTGGTACGGGTTGCGCCGGGGCGGGCTCAGCCTGCGCAAGCTGCGCGCCAGCCCGCACGGCGTCGTCCTGGCCGACCACCAGCGCACCGGCACGCTGCGCCGCCGCATCCAGCACAGGGACAAGAAGATCCACGTGGCGCCGCCGGAGATCGTCGCCGAGATCGGACGGCTGGCCGCCGCGCCCCCGCCGCCGGGCGGCTATCCGCTGCGGCTGATCGGGATGCGCGAGCTGCGTTCGCACAACTCCTGGATGCACAACGCGCCGGGCCTGATGCGCGGCAAGCGCGCGCACGCGGCGCGCGTCAACCCCAAGGACGCCGCGGAGTACGGGCTCCAGGACGGCGGGCCCTGCCGGGTGACCTCGGAGCACGGCTCGATCGTCCTGCCCGCGAAGGTGACCGACGAGCTGGCACCGGGCACGGTCGCGGTCCCGCACGGCTGGGGACACGAGGGCGGCTGGCGGATGGCCAACGCGGCCGGGGGAGCGAACGTGAACCTCCTCGCCTCCGCCGACCCCGCCGATCTCGAACCGCTCGCCGGAATGGCCCACCTCAACGGCGTCCCAGTAAAAATCGCCCCCGCCTGACCACACCAGAGCCACCGACCCCGCCGCCCGGCCGCACTACTCGGCCGTCCGGTCGCGTCGTCGGACCCGCCTGTCTGGTCCGGTCGTCTGGCTCGGCCGTTGGGTCGCGTCGTCGGACCCGCCTGTCTGGTCCGGTCGTCTGGCTCGGCCGTTGGGTCGCGTCGTCGGACCCGCCTGTCTGGTCCGGTCGTCTGGCTCGGCCGTTGGGTCGCGTCGTCGAGCCCGCGTGTCCGGCCCCGTTGTCTGGCTCGGCGTTGGGTCGCGTCGTCGGACACCCCTGGCAGGGCGCGTCCGGTCCAGCCGTCCGGTCGCGCCGCGCGGCTCTAACCGCCCGGCCGGGGCGGCGCGAGGCGGCCCTGGCGTTGTCAGGGACGGCTTGAGCGGCGTGAGGCGGCTCTGGGGGTTCTCAGGGAAGGCTTAGGCGGCGGATGGGGTGGTGGGGCGATGGGGGGCGATGACCTGGCCGTCGGGTAGCAGCTCGCCGGTGTCGTCGAAGATGACGATGCCGTTGCACAGGAGGCTCCAGCCTTGCTCCGGGTGGCTGGCCACGATCCGCGCGGCCTCGCGGTTGAGGCCGCCCGGTCCGGGACAGGTCGGCCGGTGGGTGCAGGTGTGGTCGGTCGGGGTGGGCACGGATTCCTCCAGTGGCGTCCTGTGATTTAGGACATACCACAGCCTGCATCCGGTCACCCGAAATATGCAAGGAATCGCCCGAAACTTTACGTTCGGGTATTGCGAACGATCATCGCAGGAGGTCGTCGCCGGCCTCGTCGCCGCGATCGACGTCCAGGCCCACCACGGACGTGCAGCCGGTGCAGATCCACTCGGCGATCACGGCCTCGGAGTTGGTGCCGTGGGTGCGGTAGGGCTGCTCCACCTGCCGCCGCCGCATCCCGTGCCCGCATGAGGAGTGCAGCAGGCGGCCGCACTGCGGGCACGGCCAGACGTCCTCGCGGCGCCGGTGGCACTGCGGGCAAGGCGGCGCCTCGCTCAGGTCCGGCGCCTCCAGGGTGCCGAGCTCGTTGAGCCACTCCAGCTCGAACTCCAGGTACTCGTCGCCGGGCCAGTGGTGATCGGCCAGCCAGGCCAGGTACTCCTCGGCGCCGGGCTCCAGGACGGCGGTGAGCGATTCGGGGTGCGCGGAACCGGTGGACACGGCGGCGGTCGTGTCCGGCGAGGTCCGCGCGGTCCCGCGGGAGCCTGCGCGGCCGCGTCGCACGGCGGCCAGCAACGCCAGCAGACCGAGGAGCGCGGCCGCCATGAAGCCCGTAGCCGTGGCCATCCTGGCGTCCTTTCATGATCTTGTTACGAGGGGAGACCGATCATGAATTCACTTCACAAAACGCTGAGAAGCTACAGGAAAGGCTCCTAACGGAAAAGTCGATCAGAAAAGAATCTTTGGTACGGAGGCGTACCCGGAGTGGTCCGAAACCCCCGCACCACCACGGCGGCCTCTCCGTTCGCCTGCGGAATCGGCGGTTCGGCCGACACGCCGAAGCCGCCTGCTCCGGTGCCGGATTTCTCCCTCCGCGAAATCCATGCGATCAGCGCGCAAACCTGATCCGGCGCGCTCCGGTTCGCCGTCCTTAAGTCCGCTTTCGCCGCCGCTTGTTGTGATCGTGCATGCCGCTCCCGGACGGCCGGGGCGGCAGTGACCGCGACGGAGGGAACGAGCATGACGCTCAGCGGACGTACGAAGATCGCGATCGCCGTGGCCGGGATCGCGGGAGCGGCGGGCCTCGCCGCGGGAGGCACGGCCCTCGCCGATCCCGGCGGAGGCCGGGTCGAGCTCCAGATCGTCAGTGACGAGGCTCCCAGCGGCGCGGGCGCGGCGGGGCTCACCGGCACGGGAGCGGGCGCCGACGGGCACGACTGCCCCGAGCGGGACGGCGGTCAGGGGCACGGCACCGGCAGCCCGGCGGCGGACGCCCGATGACCTCGCCCCACAACGCGGACGAGGGCGCGCTGGCCGAGCGCGCCCTGTTCGAGGTCAAGCGGGTCATCGTCGGCCAGGACCGCATGATCGAGCGGCTGCTCGTGGCGGTCCTGGCCGGCGGGCACTGCCTGCTGGAGGGCGTGCCGGGGGTCGCCAAGACGCTCGCCGCCGAAACGCTCGCCAAGGTCGTCGGCGGCTCGTTCGCCCGGCTGCAGTTCACCCCGGACCTGGTGCCGTCCGACATCGTGGGCACCCGCATCTACCGGCCCTCCACCGAGCGGTTCGACATCGAGCTCGGGCCCGTGATGGCCAACATCGTGCTCGCCGACGAGATCAACCGGGCGCCGGCCAAGGTGCAGTCGGCACTGCTGGAGGTCATGGCCGAACGCCAGATCAGCATCGGCGGGCGAACGTTCCCGGTGCCGGCGCCCTTCCTCGTCCTCGCCACCCAGAACCCGATCGAGTCCGAGGGCGTCTACCAGCTGCCCGAGGCCCAGCGCGACCGCTTCCTGATGAAGATCGACGTCGGTTACCCGACGGAGGCGGAGGAGCTGTCGATCCTCTACCGGATGAGCGTGCACCCGCCGGCGCCCGCCCGGATCCTGGACCCGGGCCAAGTGACCGGCCTCCGGCGCGCCGCCGAACGGGTCTTCGTGCACGATGAGGTGGCGCGGTACGCCGTGCGCCTGGTCGCCGCGACCCGCGACCCCCTCGCCTACGGGATCGCCGACGTGCCGCGGCTGATCTCGTACGGCGCGAGCCCCCGGGCGACGCTCGGCCTCGTGGCCGCGGGGCGGGCGCTGGCGCTGCTGCGCGGCCGTGACTACCTGCTGCCGGCGGACGTGCGCGACCTCGCCGCGGACGTGATGGCGCACCGGCTCGTCCTCTCGTTCGACGCGCTGGCCGACGGCGTCTCGCCACGAACGATCATCGGCAGGGTCGCCGACGCCCTCCCGCTGCCCCGGATCGCCCCGCGCGACGAGGCCGGCGCCCGGTACGGGGATGACGGCGGCACGAGCGAGCATGAGCTCGACGCGCCGGATCACCGGGCCGGAGGTGCGGCCGCGTGACGACCCCCGACCTGCGCGAGCTCGCGCCGCACCAGGCCCTCCGGCGGCTGGAGCTGATCATCATGCGGCGGCTGGACGGGCTGCTGCAGGGAGAGCACCTGGGCCTGCTCCCCGGACCCGGGACCGAGACCGCGGAGGGCCGCGAGTACCGGCCCGGCGACGACGTGCGGACGATGGACTGGAGCCTCACGGCCCGGACGACCGTGCCCCACGTCCGCGACCGCGTCGCGGACCGCGAGCTGGAGACCTGGGTCCTCGTCGACGCCACCGCGAGCATGGACTTCGGCACCGGCCGGGTCGAGAAGCGCGACCTGGCGGTGTACGCCGTCGCCGCGGTCGCCTACCTCACCGAACGGTCCGGGAACCGCGTCGGCGCCCAGATCATGCACGGCGGCGGGCTCCGGCACGTGCCGGCGCGGACCGGGCGGCCGCACCTGCTCGGCCTGCTGCGGTCCCTGCTGGAGGTGCCGCGGAGCCGTCCCGGCGGGCACGGCGCGCCGTCGCTCGGCGCGGGCGCCGATCTCCTGCTCCGGACGACGGCGCGCCGCCGGGGGCTCGCCGTGGTGGTCTCCGACTTCCTGGAGACGGTCGAGTCGTGGGAACGGCCGCTGCGGCTGCTGGCCCGGCACCATCAGGTCCTGGCCGTCGAGGTCGTCGATCCGCGCGAGCTGTCGCTCCCCGACGTCGGGCTCCTCACGGTGGTCGATCCGGAGACGGGCCGCCGCAGGGAGATCCCGACGGCGAGCCGCCGCCTGCGCGAACGGTACGCGGTCGCCGCGGCCGGGCAGCGTGCGGCGATCTCGGCGGCGCTGCGCCGGTCCGGGGCCGCTCATCTGCGGCTCCACACCGACGGCGACTGGTTGCGCGACATCGTGCGGCACGTCCTGACCCAGCGGCGGCTGGCCTCGGTGCCGCACCCGCCGCCGGGAGGCGCGGCATGACCCCCGGCACAGCCCTCGGCATGACCTCCGGCCTGAGCTTTCTCGCCCCGTTCCGGCTGCTGCTCCTGCTCGCGCTGCTGCTCTTCCTCGGCGTGTACGTGGTGACGCAGCTGCGGCGAAGCCGGTACGCGGTCCGCTTCACCAACCTCACCCTCCTGGAGAAGGTCGCCCCGGCCCGTCCGGGCTGGCGCCGCCATCTGCCCGCCGCCGCGTTCCTGCTCATGCTCGGGCTGTTCGTCACCGGGTTCGCCCGGCCCGCGGCCGACGTGCGCGTGCCGCGCGAACAGGCGACGATCATGGTGGCGGTGGACGTGTCGTCCTCGATGGAGGCGACCGACGTCCGGCCCGACCGGCTCATGGCGGCCAAGCGCGCCGCCCGCTCGTTCCTCGACGGCCTGCCCGCGCGCTTCAACGTCGGCCTGGTCGCGTTCTCGGGCACCGCGGCGGTGACCGTGCCGCCGACCACCGACCGCGCGGCCATGCGCGCCGGCGTGGACCGGCTGTCGCTCGGCCCCCGGACCGCGATCGGCGAGGGCGTCATCGCGTCGCTGGAGGCGATCACCGCGTTCGGTGCCCAGTTCGGCGAGACGGCGCCGCCGGGACGCGTCGTCCTGCTCTCCGACGGCACCAACACCGCCGGGCGCAGTCCCGCCGAGGCGGCCCGCCGGGCGGCCGAGGCGCGGGTGCCGGTCTCGACGATCGCCTACGGCACGGCGGAGGGCGTCATCTACCAGAACGGGAACGCGATCAGGGTGCCCGTGGACGGGCCCGCGCTGGAGGAGCTCGCGCGGGCCACGGGCGGCCGGTTCTACGAGGCCGCCACCGGAAGCGAGCTGCGTCAGGTCTACCAGGACATCGGCAGCAGCATCGGCTACCGCGTCGAGCGGCGCGAGGTGTGGGCGTGGTTCGTCGCCGCCGGCCTGATCCTCGCCTGTGCCACCGCCGGGACCTCGTTGCTGTGGTTCTCCCGCCTCCCGTGAGCAACGCCTGTAAGGAGCCTGCATGAACCAGCGAGCCGATTGGCCCGACGGAAGGTTCGGCCTCGGGGAGCCGCGCGGCCCGGACTTCACGCCCCCGCCGCCGCCACCGGTCTGGCCCGTCGCCGCCGAACCGGAACCCGCCCCGCCCATCCCGGAACGCGCACCGGCCCGGAAGGCGGCGTCCCGGCTGGTGGTCACGGCGATCCTGGCCGCCGCGCTGACCGGGGGAGCGGCGGGGGCCGCCACGGGACGGCTCACCGGCGACCGCGACGCGGCGCCCCTGGCGCAGTCGGCCGCGGGCCCGGCGAACGGCGCGGGCGACCTCAGCGACGTCGCCGCCCGGGTCCAGCCGAGCGTGGTGTCGATCGAGGTGAGCTCGGGCACCTCGCGCGGGACGGGGTCGGGCTTCGTCATCGACCGCGCCGGTCACGTCCTCACCAACGCCCACGTCGTGGAGGCAGGCGGCACCGTCACCGTGGTGCTCGCCGACCGGCGCCGGGTCGGCGCGCGGCTGCTGGGCGCCGACCGGGCCGACGACCTGGCCGTGCTGGCGATCGACGCGTCCGCGAGTCCGGCGCCGCTGACGTTCGGCCGGTCCGCCGACGTCCGGGTCGGCGACCCGGTGCTCGCGCTCGGCTCCCCACTGGGCCTGGCCGGTACGGTCACGTCCGGTATCGTCAGCGCGCTCAGCCGCGAGGTGCGTCTCGGCGACGGCGACCGGCAGACCGCGCTGCAGACCGACGCCTCGATCAACCCCGGCAACTCCGGCGGGCCATTGGTCAACGCGCGCGGCGAGGTCGTCGGCGTCAACACCGCGATCGCGACCCTCAGCCGCGGCGGCAGCGGCGGCTCGATCGGCATCGGCTTCGCGATCCCCGTCGACCGCGCGGTCGACGGGGCCCAGCGCATCATCCGCTGAACCCAGCTGCGGAACAGAACGGCAGAAAGGTAGCGTCACGGGATGAGAGTGCTCGTGGTGGAGGACGAGGAGGACCTCGTCGAGGCGCTCCGGTACGGGCTGGTCCGGGCCGACTACGCGGTCGACACGGCCCTGGACATCGCACAGGCGTCCGAGAAGCTCTACGCCGCCTCGTACGACCTGATGATCCTGGACCTCAACCTGCCGGACGGCGACGGGTTCGACCTGTGCCGCGCGGTCCGCGGCGGCGAGCTGAACGGGCAGAGCGGGCCGGGCCTGCGGATCCTCATGCTCACCGCGCGCGACCGGCTCGGCGACCGGGTGCGCGGCCTGGACGAGGGCGCCGACGACTATCTGGTCAAGCCCTTCGCGTTCCCCGAGCTCCTGGCCCGCGTGCGGGCGCTGCTGCGCCGCGAGAGCGCCGCCGGCTCGGCCGTCTGGCGGGTCGGCGAGCTGCGGCTGGACACCGGCCGGTACGAGGTGTTCCGCGGCGACCGGCGGCTCCAGCTGACCCCCAAGGAGTTCGCCGTGCTGCGCTATCTGATGAGCAGGCCCGGTGACGTCGTGTCCTCGGAGGACCTGCTCGAACACGTCTGGGACGAGAACGCCGACCCGTTCACCAACACCGTCCGGGTCACGGTCGGGACCCTCCGCCGCAAGCTCGCGGTCGGGGACGAGGACCAGCTGATCGAGACGGTCGTCCGGCACGGCTACCGTCTCCTCGACACCGCACCGGGAACGTCATGATCCGCCGCCCGCCCCTGCCGGAGTTCACGCACACGATCAGGTTCCGCCTCACGGTGCTGTACTCGACGTTGCTGTTCGCGCTCACCGCCGCTGTGCTGGGGGGCGTCTACTTCGCGGTGAACCAGCGCACCGACGCCGAACCCATCACCAAGACGTTGCGGGCCGACACCGTCAAGGTCCTGCCGAACGGCACGCGGATCAAGCTGGGCCAGGTCGAGGTCGTCAAGGCCAAGCAGGTGGAACAGGCCGTCAACTACGAGACCCAGCGGACCCTCAAGCACTACTCGCTGATCACGCTGGGCGGGATGTTCCTGGCCAGCCTGGCGATCGGCTGGGTCCTGTCCGGCCGCGCGCTGAAGCCCGTCCGCGCGATCGCCCGTACCGCCGAGGAGATCCAGGCGACCGACCTGTCCCGGCGGATCGAGCTGTCGGGTCCCAAGGACGAGCTGCGCTATCTGGCCGACACGATCGACTCGATGCTCGACCGCCTGGACACCGCCTTCCGCGCCCAGCGGCAGCTGATCGACGACGCCTCGCACGAGCTGCGCAGCCCTCTGGCGATCATCCGCGCCAACCTCGACACGGTGCTCACCGCCACCGACGCCGGCGAGGCCGACCGGCGCCGTTCCGTCCAGGTGGTCGACCGCGCCACCACCCGCATGACCCGTCTCGTCGAGGACCTGCTCGCCACCGCCCGCCGGTCCGCGCCGGCGCTGCACGACGCCGATGTCGACCTCGCGTCCGTCGCCAGGGAGGCGGCCGAGGAGTTCGACGCGCTCGCCGGCGCCCGCGGGCTCACCATCGAGCGGCTGCTGCGGCCGGGGCCGGCCACCATCGGCGACCACGACGCGCTCCGCCGCGCGGTCGGCAACCTGCTGTCCAACGCCGTGCGGCTGGCGCCCGCCGGGAGCGACATCCTCCTGGCGGCCGGCAGGGAGGACGGCTGGCAGTGGATCGCGGTGCGCGACACCGGTCCCGGCCTGGACGCCGACGAACGGGCCCGCGTGTTCGACCGCTTCTGGCGGGGCGCCGAGTCCCGCCGGTCCCGCGACAGCCGTACCGGGCTCGGCCTGGCGATCGTCCGCCAGATCGTCGAGTCCCATGGAGGCCAGGTGAGGCTCTTCTCCGAGCCCGGCGCCGGCAGCACGTTCGTCCTGTGGTTCCCGGCGTCCAGCACCGCCCGCTCCCCGGACACCGGTCCACCCGAGCACGACCCCGTGGGCGTCCTCGACGGGGCCTAGTACACCTAGAGCTTCGTGCTCTCCTGGCAGGCGACGTAGACGCGGTCGGCGAGACTGCCCAGCACCAGGGCGATGTAGTCGGGATCGTCCTGTACCGGCGTCGTCCGGATCAGCTCTGGGCTGACACGGCGCTGGATGTCGGCAAGCCGGACGAGCCTGCGGACCGGCAGGGCGAGGTACACGTCCTGATACCCCCGGCACAGCTCCGCCATCCCCGTCAGGTTCCGTTGTGCGAGCGGCCCCATGGTGGAGAACCATTCGGCCACTCCGGACCGGAACTCCTGCACCGCGATCTGCAGGACCGCTCCGGCGCCGACCGCGGCGAGCACCTCGCGGTCGCCGATGCGGACCGGGCTCGGCTCCGGGCCGGCCGCCGCCTTCAGCATCGCCGCGATGGTGTTGAGGGTGTCCACGGCGCTCAGCGCGCGGCCGAACTCCCGTTCCACGGGATCGGGCAGCTCCTGGCCCGCCGCGCTCCCGCCGGGAGAGGGGACGCCGGTGTCCGGGAAGTGGAAGGTGTCCGTGCGTTCGTACGTGGGGCGGCGGGGGGAGGGCTCCTCGGCCGACCGGCGGCGCTCCCGCTTCAGCTCGTCGAGGAGGGATTCGAAGCCGCGGGCCTGCTGGCGGGAGAGGCGATCGACGCGGTCGCGGAGCGCCTTCAGCTCGTCCTCGCGGGCACCGGCCTCCAGACGCTGCATGACGCCCCGCAGCGCCGCGTCGAAGTCGTCGGTGAACCGCCGCAGGCTGTGCACCAGCGGCGGCCGGTCGCACACGGCGGTGAGGGCCGGGGCGAGGTGGTCGGCGAGATAGCCGTTGACGACCAGGAGCACGCCGCGTCCGGCCCCCGCCCGCAGCCGCCTCGCCCGTTCGGCGAGCACGTTCGCCTCGGGCCTGGTCAGCACCGAGTCGGTGATCAGGATCGCGCAGCCGGCGCCGCCGTCGCCCTGCGGGACCCAGAAGTCGGCCCGGACCCCGTCCCCGGACACGTGGCCGGCCTCGAACAGCCACCCGCCCCGGTCGAGGACGCGCGTGACCTCGGCGCGGACGTCGTCGCGGCTGGTGAGCTCGAACTGCTCCCTGGCCGCCTCCCGGATCATGGCCTGGGTGACGCCGGTCCCGGCGGCGACGGCGCTCTGGTAGGAGTGGTAGCAGAGCTTGATGACCTTGCGGGCGGTGCCGCCGGCGAGTTCCACGAGATAGCCGAGCGTCTCCTCGCTGAACGGGTCGAGGGTCCGCTTGCCGAACGCCCGTTCCTGCGAGTCCAGGATGAGGCCGCGGGTGTCCTCGGTGCTGAGCGCCGACGGGCGCACGACGCAGCCGATGCGCTGCCGCGCGTCGTCGGGCAGCGCCTCCAGGAAGTCCGGAAGGCCCGACAGCACCAGCAGCGCCCGCGCCCCGGAGAAGACCTCCAGCAGCTTCTTGAACGCCAGCACCGAGTCGGCGGCGGGCAGGTGCGGCGGCGACAGCACCTTCTCCAGCTCGTCGATCACCAGGACGAAGGGCTGGTTCCGCCGCCCGCACAGGAACGCGAAGACGCCGATCGCCTCCAGCGCGGCCGCGTCGTCGTCGATGGCCGCCGTGATCCCGCGTTCGACCAGGGCCGGGTCGGGCGGATGGCCCTTCAGCCACTCCCACACCGCGTCCTCGAACTCGGCCCGCCGGAAGAGCGCGAGCGCCGTGCCGAACGCGTCGTTCTCGGTGACCACCCGCAGGTGTTCCTGCAGCGCCTGCAGGAACGCGCTCTCCATCAGGCCGAGCCGGTCGATCACGGCCTGCGCGTCGATCTCGCGGTCGCGCAGCCGCCGGGCCGCCTCGGCGGTCAGCTCGGAGCCCGCCAGCGAGCCCGCCACGATGTCGGCGAAGTACTCCTCCACCTGGTCGCGGACGTCGGCCTTGGACAGCTCGACCACGAACCGCTGCTGGTAGAGCGCGAGGAACGTGTCGGCCGGAGCGTCAAGGTAGAGCCGCTGGACGGACGTGCCGCCGACCCGCCTGATGTGGCGCAGGATCTCCAGTGCCAGGTGCGTCTTGCCTGTGCCGTACTCGCCGACGACGGCGATGACGTTGCCGGGCTTGCCGGGCTTGCCGCCCTCGGCGTCGTCCCCGCGGCCGGCGGCGAGATAGTCGTCGACGTAGGCGAGGGCCTGCCGGATCGCGGGGGTGGCGATCGTCAGCGGCCCGTCCGGCAGCTCCGACAGCCGGGCGACCGCCGCCGCGGGGAACGGGTTGCCGATGGTCATATCAGCCTCGCGCTGCGGATGTAGTAGTCGGCGAAGTCCCTGAACTCCAGGGTCGGCGCGGCGGCGGCGAGCGCCTCCTGGAAGATCCCGTGCAGCAGCGTCTGGAGTTCCTTCACCGTCATGCCCCCTGCACCGGAGATGCGCTTCTCCACGACCGTGCGCATCGTCTGCTCGGTGACCGCCGGGACTCGCAGATCCGGCCGCCGGGTGAGGTGGTGGTGCACATAACCCCAGCCGTCCTCCACCTTCAGCTGCCCGACCTGAAGCTGCTCGATCGGGGTGGGGGAGCCGGGTCCCAGCATGCGGGCGCACTTGTGCGCCACGTGGTCGTAGGCGGTCTCGGCGAAGAACAGCACGTTCTTGCGGACGAGGTCGGCGAACCGCAGGACCTCCTCGGCGAGGTCGGACGGAGGCAGCAGCACGACCGCGACGACCTTCTCGTTGCCGAGGTACTTCGACAGGACGGGCAGCGCCTGGTAGGGGTCGTCGCGGCGGTCCCGCAGCACGGCGAGCTGCTCGGCCCCGAAAAGGCCCTCGCTCTCCAGCTCGTCGCTCAGGCGCGCACAGATGTGGCGGACGCGCTGCTCGGTGTCGGCGCCCTTCCGGTCGTCCGGCGTCAGGTCGACGATGATCACCCGCGGGTCGGCGCCGCCCTGCTCCTGGAGCCAGTGCGCGCACCGGTGCATGAGGGAGGTCTTCCCGCATCCGCTGCCGCCCGAGGCGAGCACGACCCGGCCGCGCCCGGTGAGCCCGGCGGCGTCCGGGACCGCGGCCTTGAACGCGGTGAACGCGTCTTCGGTGTGGTCGACCGTCGCGTAGTGGGCGAGGTGCTCGGACGACTCCCAGGGGCAGAGCGGCCCCGGCCGTGGGAACGGATTCATGTCGGTCCTCCCCGTCACGCTCTCATCTGACGGTGCGGGCGCCCGGGGAGTTCGAGCGCGCGTGCCACATTCTCGGCCCCGTCCTGGACCGAACGCAGGGCCGCGCCGACCGCGTCGGCCCGGGCCTTGTGCTCGCCGTCCTTCAGGCCCGCCCAGCCCGCCGTCAAGGCGTCCCCGAGCGGTTCGTCCGCCAGCCGCGACCGCAGCCGCCCGGGCGCGCTCCACCGCCTCCGCAGGACCTCGATCTGGCGCAGCTGCGCGTCGAGTTCGCCGCGCGTGCGGGTGACGGCCTCGCCCGAGGGGCGTGCGCCGCCGCCCTGCGCGCCGCTGGCCCGTACGAAGTCCGACACCGCCTGAACGTGGGCCTGCGTCGCCCGGCGCAGCGCGTCTCCCCGGAGCCGCCCCACGTCGCGGGCACTGCGCCAGTCGGTCGTCAGCACCGTCAGCCCGGCTCCGGCCGCGACCGGGAGCAGGACCGTCAGCAGAGCGACCCAGTTGAGTCCGCCGGGCGAGCCGCCGCCCGAGGCGTTCTCCTTGGACGCGGCGTACAGCGCGGCACACGCGCGCTCGAACGCCTTCGGCTGCGCCTTGCGCCACGCGTCGAGGTCCATGTCCCGGCCCGAGACCGACACCCGGTCAGGCCCGCTGCCGGGCGCCGCGACGCCCAGCGAGGCCGCCGCCTCGACGAGCCGTGGCCGTTGCTCGCGGGCGAGGCAGTAGACGACCTGCGCGTCCTTGCCCTTGTCGGCGGCGGTCGCGCCGGCGGCGAGGGCGTCCACCGGGAACAGCGGCACCAGGCATCCCGATCCGGCGGCGAGCAGAAGACGCCACGCCGTGCTCCGCCCCGTCATCTCGTGCCCTCTCTCGCGCCGCGACGGAACGATAGCCCGGTGTCGCCCGCCGTGCCAGACGCGGGGCGACCGTCCGTTGGCGGAGCCTTGATCGGGCCTTCATCGTCGTGTCACGGCGGTGACACACGATCGTGGGGAAATGGCCGCCGGGCCACCACGCAGCCGGAGGGGCGGCATGGACGAGCAGACCTTCCCGTACGACCACGACGTGCTCGCCGCGTTCCCCGGCGCGCGGTCGTACGGACGCGGCGAGCTGGAGACCACCTATCTGGCCGAGCGCGGCGGCGTGCCCTATCTCGTCGTCGTGCCCCGGCTCCGCGGCGGCTCCGTCACCGTGATCGCCTTCGCGGACGAGCGCGAGCGCGCCGCCCATCTGGCGCGGCCGGTCACCGCCTGACCCTGTGGTTTTCCGCAGGGCGGGCCTGCGGCGCGCGCCCGGCGAGGTCGGCGGTGCGCTCCATGGCGGGCCGGGCCGCCCGTTCCTAGCGTTGAAGCATGATCGAGATGACGCGAGCGATGGCGGCGCAGGCCGAGCCGGCCGGGGGCATCGCCGGGTGGGCGACCGACCTGATGGAGAGGCTCGGGGCACCGGGCGCGGGGCTGGCGATCGCCCTGGAGAACCTGTTCCCGCCCCTGCCCAGCGAGGTGATCCTGCCGCTGGCCGGGTTCACGGCGGCGCAGGGCGACATGAACCTGATCGCCGCGCTGGTGTGGACGACGATCGGGTCGGTGGTGGGCGCGCTGGCGCTGTACGGGATCGGCGCGGTGATCGGGCGCGACCGCGTGCGGGCGCTGGTGGCACGGCTGCCGCTGGTGAAGGTGTCGGACCTGGACCGGACGGAGGCGTGGTTCGCCAGGCACGGCGCCAAGGCGGTCTTCTTCGGGCGGATGATCCCGATCTTCCGGAGCCTGATCTCGGTCCCGGCGGGTGTCGAGCGCATGCGCCTGACGACGTTCCTGGCGCTCACCACGGCCGGCAGCTTCATCTGGAACGCGGCGTTCGTGCTGGCGGGCTACGGCCTGGGCGACAACTGGCGCACGGTCGAGGAGTACGTGGGGGTCTACTCCAAGGCGGTGCTGGGTGTGGCCGTCCTGCTGGCGCTGCTCTTCCTGGTCGTACGTATCGTTAAGGCGCGACGGACGGCCACGCCGCCGCCGGAGCGGGTGGGGGCCCACCGCATGGACTATGCGCGAGACTTCGAACGTGACCGAATCGGCTGACCGGACCGGGGCCGCGGTGCCGGAAGCCCGGCACCGCGGCTTCGTCGCGCGCCTGGCCTGGGCGACGGCGGGACTGCTGCTGGGAGCCGTGAGCGCCGCCGCCGAGCTGGTGCTGCTCGCCGTGGCCGCGCCGGTCATGGCGTACGCGCTGGCCTTCTCTCGCGGGCAGCGCACCGTCCCCAAGGTGGTCGCCGAGGGCGCGCTCAACCTGAGCGCCCTGGAACGACGGCGGCTGGCGACCTTCTTCGGCCATGCGGAGGGCGCCGGCTACGGACCCGTGCGGGCGCTGGCCTACCTCGTCCTTCGGGTGCCCGTGGGCCTCCTCGGCGGCGTCATCCTGCTTCTGATCATGTACGGGGCCGCCGTGGGCGTCAGCCTGATGATCGGCTGGTGGATCACCGGCACGTACATGGACGGCATCCCGCCGAAGCCGTGGATCGTGGTGTACACCGCCGTCTTCGGCCTCGTGCTGCTGTTCATCGCGGTCCAGGGGCTCGCCGGGGTGGTCGCGCTGGAGCGCAAGGTGGCGCGGCGCTGTCTCGGGCCGAGCCCGCTGGAGGCGTACGAGCGCCGGATCGCCCAGCTGTCGGTGAGCCGGGCCGAGGTCATCGACGCCGTGGACGACGAGCGCCGCCGGATCGAGCGGGACCTGCACGACGGCGTGCAGCAGCGCCTGGTCGCCCTCGGCATGCTGATCGGCCGGGCCAGGCGGGCCTCCGGCGGTGACGAGGAACGCGCACGGGACCTGCTGCGTCAGGCGCACGAGGAGTCGCAGCGGGCCCTGGAAGATCTGCGCGAAGTCGCCTGGCGTGTCTATCCGGCCGCGCTGGACGGCGAAGGCCTGCGGACGGCGCTGGAGACGGTCGCCGAACGGTCGCCGGTGCCGGTGACGATCGACTACGACCTGGCGGCACGCCCGCCGCACGCGGTGGAGACCGCCGCCTACTTCGTCGTCTGCGAGGCCGTCACCAACGCCAACAAGCACTCGGCCGCCGCCCGGGTGGCCGTCCGGCTGACCGGAGACGAGAAGATGCTGCACGTGCTGATCGAGGACGACGGAACCGGGGGAGCCGACCCCGCGGGCGGCGGTCTGGCCGGGCTGGCGCGCCGCGTCGCCGCGCTGGACGGCACGTTCGGGATCGACAGCCCGCCGGGCGGGCCGACGGTGATCAGGGCGGAGCTGCCGTGCGGGTGATGCTCGCCGAGGACTCGACGCTGCTGCGCGAGGGCCTCGTCCGGCTGCTGGCCGAGGAGGGCCACGAGGTCGCGGCGGCGGTCGGCGACGCGGACGCGCTGCTGGCGGCGGTCGAGCCCGCGCCGCCGGACGTGGTGGTCGTCGATGTGCGGATGCCGCCCACCCACACCGACGAGGGACTGCGCGCGGCGCTGGAGATCCGTCGCCGCTGGCCCGGCGTGGGCGTGCTGGTGCTGTCGCAGTACGTGGAGAAGCGGTACGCCACCGAGCTGATCACCAGCGACACGACCGGGGTGGGCTACCTGCTCAAGGACCGCGTTGCCCAGGTGGACGAGTTCCTGGACGCGCTCGGCCGGGTCGGGGACGGCGGCGCCGCGTTCGACCCGGAGGTGGTGCGGCAGCTGCTCGTGCGCAGCTCGAAGGCCGACCCGCTCAGCAGGCTCACCCCGCGCGAGCGGGACGTGCTCGACCACATGGCGCAGGGGCACACCAACGCGTCGATCGCCGCGCACCTGCACGTCTCGCAGAGCGCCGTGGAGAAGCACGTCAACGCCATCTTCGACAAGCTCGACCTGTCGCACGCCAGCGGCTACAGCCGCCGCGTTCTCGCCGTCCTGCGCTATCTCGGCTCGTAAGACCGGATTGTCGGAAGTGACGCGTGAGAACCGGGTGACATGGGTATCACCCTCAGTGATGCGTCCGTTACCGGGCGCAGATTTCCTAGGGGGGACAATGGGCCAGAACAAGGCCAAGTCGGGAAAGGCCAAGAAGGAGGCCATCAAGGCCAACCGGGAGGCCAAGCAGCAGGACAGGCAGCAGGACAAGAGGTCGGCGAGCCAGCAGCGGCCCAACGCGGAGCAACCTCCGAACGCGTCGCGGCCCGCCGCCGAGTGAACAGGTACCACCAGAACGATGATGGAGGGTCGTGCCGGGATATCTGCGGTTCCCCGCGATCTTCCATGATGTGATCGTCTTCGTCAGCGAAGACGATCTGTGGATGGTGCCCGCGGTGGGCGGACGCGCGTTCCGGCTCACCGCGGGCGTCGCCGCCGCGACCTATCCGCGCCTGTCGCCGGACGGGTCGCGGCTGGCGTTCGTCGGGCGCGAGGAGGGGCCCGCCGAGGTCTACGTCATGCCCGCCTCGGGCGGCACCGGCCGGCGCCTCACGTTCCACGGCGTGTCGTGTGCCGTCACCGCCTGGGACCCGGCCGGCGGGATCATCTACGCCAGCGACGAGGGCCAGCCGTTCCACGGCTTCCGCTGGCTGCACCGCGTCCAGCCGGACGGCCCGCCCGAACGCCTGCCCTACGGTCCGGCCAACACCATCTCCTACGGCCCGTCGGGCGGCGTGGTGCTCGGCCGCAACACCGCCGACCCCGCCCGGTGGAAGCGCTACCGCGGCGGCACCGCGGGCGACCTGTGGATCGACCCCGCCGGGACGGGGGAGTTCCGGCGGCTCGTCGCGTTGCCCGGCAACCTGGCCTCGCCCTGCTGGGTCGGCGAACGGATCTACTTCCTGTCCGACCACGAGGGCGTCGGCAACGTCTACTCGTGCACGCCGGAGGGCACCGACCTGCGGCGTCACACCGACCACGCGGACTATTACGCGCGCAACCTGTCCGGCGACGGCCGGCGCCTGGTCTACCACTGCCGCGCCGACCTCTACCTCCTCGACCCCGCCGAGGACGAGCCGCAGCGGCTCGACATCCGGCTCGGCAGCTCGCGCAGCCAGCTCAACCGCAGGTTCGCCGACGCGGCGGAGTTCCTCGACAGCGCCACGCCCAGCCCCGACGGGAGCGGGCTGGCGATCACCACGCGCGGCAAGGCGTTCTCGCTCGCCGGGTGGGAGGGCCCGGTGCGGCAGCACGGCGCGCTGGACGGCGTCCGCTACCGGCTGCTCACCTGGCTCAACGACGGGCGGCGGCTGGTCGCGGCGGCGAGCGACGACGGCGACCGCGAGGTCCTGGTCATCCTGACCGCCGACGGCTCGTCCCCGCCCCGGCGGCTGGACGGCGCCGACACCGGCCGGGTCCTGGAGCTGGAGGTGTCGCCCGCCGCCGACCGGCTCGCGGTCACCAACCACCGCAACGAGCTGCTGCTCATCGACCTGCCCGCCGGCGGCGACGATCCGGTGGTCACCGAGGTCGAGTCCAGCCCGTACGGCGCGATCGCCGACCTGGCCTGGTCGGCCGACGGCACGTGGCTCGCCTACGCCTGCCCGGTGAGCGCCCAGGGCACCGGGATCAGGGTGTGCCGGGCCGAGACCGGCGAGAGCTTCGCCGCCACGCGCCCGGTGCTGCGCGACCGCCGCCCCGCCTTCGATCCCGAGGGCCGGTATCTCTACTTCATCGGCGAGCGCGTCTTCAATCCCGTCTACGACTCGCTCAACTTCGACCTGGGGTTCCCGCTGGGCACCCGGCCCTACGCGATCGCTCTGCGCGCCGACGTCGGGTCCCCGTTCGTGCCCGAGCCGCGTCCCGTCGTCAAGCCGGAAGACGACAAGGACAAGGACGACAAGGACAAGGACGACGGCCACGCCAAGGAGAGGGACGACGGCCGCGCCAAAGAGAAGGACGACGACGCGCACGAGCCCCTGGCCATCGACGTCGACGAGCTGCCGCACCGCCTGGTCCAGTTCCCGTTGCCCGAGGCGCGCTACGACCGGCTCGCGGGCATCAAGGGCAAGGTGATCTACACGACGTTCCCCGTCGAGGGCGCCCTGGAGGACGAGCACGCCGAGACCGAGTCGGGCACGCTGCACTGCTACGACTTCGACAAGCAGGAGGCCGAGGAGCTGATCTCCGAGGTCACCGACTTCCGGCTGGGCCGCGACTTCCGGACCCTGCTCTACCGCTCCGGCGACCGGCTGCGGCTGGTCGAGGCGGGGGAGGAGCCGCCCGAGGAGAAGGAGCCGGGCCGCGAGACCGGCTGGATCGATCTCGACCGGGTCAAGGTGTCGGTGCTGCCGGAGGCCGAGTGGCGGCAGATGTTCCGCGAGGCGTGGCGGCTGCAGAAGGAGCATTTCTGGTCGCAGGACATGTCGGGGCTCGACTGGGACGGCGTCTACGAGCGTTACCTGCCCCTGGTGGACCGCGTCTCCACCCGCGGCGAGTTCTCCGACCTCCTGTGGGAGCTGCTCGGCGAGCTGGGCACCTCCCACGCGTACGAGAGCGGCGGCGAATACCGCGAGCGCCCGCACTACTCGCAGGGCAAGCTCGGCGTCGACTGGGTCGCCGGCAACGGCCTCTACAGCATCGCGCGGATCGCCGCCGGCGACGAATGGGATCCCCGCACGACCTCGCCGCTGACCCGTCCCGGCGTGGACGTCCGTCCCGGCGACGTCGTGGTCGCCATCAACGGCCAGCCCGTCGGCCCCGGCGCGACCCCCGGGCAGCGCCTGGTCAACCAGGCCGGCCAGGAGGTCCAGCTGACGGTCCTGCGCGGCACCGAGCTGCGCACGGTCGTGGTCAGGGCCCTCGCCGACGAGGCGCCGGCCCGCTACCGCGACTGGGTGACCCGCAACCGCGCCCTCGTGCACGAGCTGTCCGGAGGACGGGTCGGTTACCTGCACATCCCCGACATGGGGCCGGAGGGCTACGCCGAGTTCCACCGGGGCTTCCTGGCGGAGTTCGACCGCGAGGCGCTCATCGTCGACGTGCGGTTCAACGGCGGCGGGCACGTCTCCGCGCTGCTGCTGGAGAAGCTGTCCCGCCACCGCATCGGCTACGACTACCCGCGCTGGGGGGTGCCGACGCCCTACCCGGAGGAGTCGCCCCGCGGCCCCATCGTCGCGCTGACGAACGAGCTCGCGGGCTCGGACGGCGACATCTTCTGCCACGCGTTCAAGCTCCGCAGGCTCGGACCCCTCGTGGGCCGGCGCACCTGGGGCGGCGTCGTCGGCATCTGGCCGCGCCACAAGCTGGCCGACGGAACGATCACCACCCAGCCCGAGTTCTCGTTCTCCTTCGACGACGTGGGCTGGCGCGTGGAGAACTACGGCACCGACCCCGACATCGAGGTCGACATCACGCCGCAGGACTACGCCCGCAACGTCGACACCCAGCTGCGCAAGGCCGTTGAGGTGGCGCTCGACGAGCTGACGGCGCGGCCCGCCCACACCCCCAACCCGCAGGCGCGGCCACGCCTCACCACCCCGACCCTGCCACCCCGCCGCCCCTAGCGCGGCGCTGCGTCCGCCTCCAGCGCGTGACCCACGGTCGAGTCCACGTGGCCGGGCACGTCCTCGTGACGGTCGCCGACGCTCAGCGTGCCGGTGGGCTCGAACATGAGGATCGAGGCGCCGTCCGGGGCGGACGGCCTGTGCTCCACGCCGCGCGGGACGACGAAGACCGAGCCCTGGGCCAGCGTGACGGCCCGTTCGCCCTGGTCGTCGCGCAGCGCGATGGTCAGCTCGCCGTCGAGGACCAGGAAGAACTCGTCAGTGTGATCGTGGGCGTGCCAGACGTGGTCGCCCGCCACCTTGGCGATGCGCACGTCGTAGTCGTTCACCTGGGTCACGATGCGCGGGCTCCAGATCTCGGTGAAGGAGGCCAGCGCGGACCGCAGCGCGATGGGTTCGTTGTTCATGCCCCAACCCTGCCGGTTGGCGGCACGGCGGTGTGAGTGCTAGGAATCGCATATGTCGCAAGAATCCTCGCACCGGGTGGCCATGATCGTCGACGCGGGTTCGAACCCGTTCGAGCTGGGCGTGGCGACCGAGCTGTTCGGCCTGCGCCGTCCCGAGCTGGGCCGCCCCTGGTACGACTTCACCCTCTGCGCTCCCGGCCCGGTCGTCATGCACGCCGGGATGTTCACGATGTCGGACGTTCCGGGCCTGGAGGCGGTGGAACGCGCCGACACGGTGATCGTGCCCAACCGGCCCGATCCCGAGCACGACCCGTCGCCCGAGGTGCTGCGGGCGATCGGCGCCGCCGCGGCCCGCGGCGCCCGCCTGGTGAGCTTCTGCACCGGCGCGTTCGCCCTCGCCGCCGCGGGCGTCCTCGACGGCCGCCGCGCCACCACGCACTGGCGCTGGGCCGAGCCGTTCCGCGCCCGCTTTCCCGCCGTCCGCCTCGAACCGGACGTGCTCTTCGTCGACGACGGCGACGTCCTCACCGCCGCCGGCAGCGCCGCGGCCCTGGACCTCGGCCTGCACCTCATCCGCCGCGACCACGGCGCCGAGATCGCGAACGCGGTCGGCCGGCGCCTGGTGTTCGCCGTGCACCGCGACGGCGGCCAGCGGCAGTTCGTCGAACGCCCCGTGCCCGAGATCCCCGATACCTCCCTCGCGCCCGTCCTCGCCTGGGCCCAGGAACGCCTGGACCGGCCGCTGACCGTGGCGGGCCTGGCCGCCCGCGCGGGCGTCAGCCCGGCCACCCTGCACCGGCGCTTCCAGCACGAGCTCGGCACCACCCCGCTCGCCTGGCTGACCGCCGAACGCGTCGCGCTGGCGTGCAGGCTCATCGAGAACGGCGAGCTCAGGCTCGACGCGGTTGCGCGTGCCAGCGGACTCGGCACCACCGCCAACCTCCGGGCCCGGCTGAGGCACCAGACCGGGCTCAGCCCCTCCGCCTACCGGGCCCGTTTCGCCCGCGCCTGACCCGCGTTCGGCGTACGAGCCGCACGTGGCAGGGTGGACGCGACGAGAGGAGAGACATGGCCGGCAATCTGGAGTGGATCCCGGCGGACGAGGGGCGGGACCTCCTCGCCGCGCCGGTGGCGGCGGCCGTCGGGCCCGAGGCGAGGGTCGCCGCTATCGATCCCGGCCTGGCCGACACCGCGGCGTTCTGCGAACGGTACGAGGTGCCGCTGGAGATCAGCGCCAACTGCGTGATCGTGGCGGCCAGGCGCGGCGGCGAGGTCACCTACGCCGCCTGCATGGTGCTCGCGACCGACCGCGCCGACGTGAACGGCGTCGTCCGCAAGCACCTGGGCGCCCGCAAGGTGTCGTTCGCGCCCATGGACGAGGCGACGTCGCTGACCGGCATGGAGTACGGCGGCATCACGCCCGTGGGCCTTCCCGGCGGCTGGCCGGTCCTGGTGGACGAGGCCGTGGCCGCGGCGGGCGACGTCGTCATCGGCAGTGGCCTGCGCAGGTCGAAGCTGCTCCTGCCGGGCAAGAGCCTGGCCGGCCTCCCCGGGGCCGAGGTCATCGCGCTGGCCCAGCAGTGACCCTCGACGCCTGACCTGCCGGCGCGGGACCCGGCCGTCGTGCCGGGCCCTGCGCCGCGGGCTACTGCGGCTCCCTGTAGAGCATCCCCTCGGGCATGCCCTCCATCTCGACGTCGAGCCAGATCGGACGCCAGTCCTTCAGCTCGTGGAAGCGGCGCAGCTCGGCGACGCCGGACATCCAGCCGAGCCACGCGCCGTAGGGCGGCCGTCCCTCGTCGAAGCCGCTCTGCACGAACGTGAGGCGCGTCCCGCCCTCGGCGTCTTCGAGCTCCCAGGTGGAGACCAGGTCCGGTCCCCACTGGATGGAGCACTTGCGGCCCGGTTCGAGTTCGAGTATGCGGGCCGCCGGGTCGGGGTCGAGCTCGAACCCACCCATCGCCACGCGGCCCCCGACATGCGGCTCGATGTCGATGTTGGCGCCGAACCAGCGGCGGAACTTGGCGGAATCGATGAGCGAGTCGTACACCGCGCCGCGGGGCGCGTCGATGACGAGCCGCTCGCGCATCTCCGGCGTGGTGAAGTCGCACCTCGTCGTGATCTCGCGGCCTTCGAGATGGTCGACGAGGTTGGCGATGTACATGGCCCAGTAGGTGTGCATCACGTGCCTGCTGCCGTGGCCCGCGATCGACTCCTGCAGGTCGGGCAGGTCGCTCTGGGAGAGCGTGACGATGGACGACCCGGCGCTCTCGTCCTCGATGGAGAACTCGACGGTGGTGTCCTCGCCGTCGAGCGTCCACGTGTAGCGCAGCGTCCGGTCGTCGACGTGGAGGAGCCGCTGGCGGGGAACGTCGCCCTCGGGGGTGTAGCGGCCCCAGAACTCATACCGGCCCGGCAGTTCCACCTCCGCCTTCTCGGCCAGCCATACGCGCATCATGCCGGCGTCGGTGAGCGCCTGGTGCACGGCCTTGCCCGGTGCCTCCACCCGCGCGCGGAGCCTCATCGGGGTTGTCATGGTCGTTCTCCCTTCGGGTAACAGGCCACGGCGAGCTTGAAGGCGTCACCCTCCGCGCCGCCGTATCGGGTGAAGAGGTCCTGAAGCGTGCTCCGGAGGTCGTCGAGGAACTCCTGGCGGCGCTCCACCGGGACGCGGATCTCGCCGGAGACGCCGATGGAGGGCAGCTCGGGCGCGGTGCGGTCCAGCGTGGCCACGTCGGACTGGACCTCCTCCATGAGGTCCAGCAGGTAGCCGAGGCTCATCTCGTCCCGCTTCCTGCGAAGGCCCCCGTCGAGGCGGCCCACCAGCCGGGGAGAGAGCCAGTACGAGCGGGCGCTCGCCTGGTAGACGCCTTCGTGGACACCGCGCACCTTGCGCTCGGCGACCTGGCTGACCAGGCCCGCCTCGACCAGCCGTCGCACGTGGTAGTACACCCGCTGCTGGGTCTGGTCGAGCAGGCGGGCGACCTCCGTGCACGAACGCGGCTCGGCGAGCCGCCGCAACACCTCGATGCGCTGCGGCTTGAGCAGGGCCTCGGCCTGCTCGATCTGATCCAGGTACAGAACGTCTCTCATTGCAAAAACCAGTTTTTATGTAAAGGAGATTTTTGTCAATGGCTCCGTCCGATCGCGCGATACCGTGACGCTCAAATGGCCCGAACGGGGCCGCCGGGAGCCCGCGTCGTAGCGGCCGGGTACGGGACGCCGCCGAGCGCACGGGCGCGTTCGTGCAGCCGCCGGTTGGCCGCGGCCATCTCCGCGGCGGGCCGGCAGCCGGGCGACGCGGTGCGCAGCAGGCCGAAGAGCACGGCGTCGGACGGCGCCCGCAACATCGGCACCCAGCCGGGGGAGAAGCGCTTGATCAGGACGACGCCGCTGAGCCCCAGATCGGCGGGCGTCGTCGCACGCAGGGCCGCCTCGATGAACGCGGCGGCGCGCGAGGCGGGCAGCAGCATCGTCGCCCACGGGTGCGGGCGCTCCCACTCGCCGGCGGACCTGAGCGCCTCGACGTCGGGGCGCATGCGGTCGGCGAAGTCCCGGTAGGGGAGCTCCTCCACCTCGGACGGATCCAGGCCCGCGGGAGGGCGAGTCCCTTCGTACACCACGGCCTTGAGCTCGTAGCCGTTCGCCTTCGCCTGGCCTGAGACGTGGTCGGCACGCACACGGCGTTGCGCCTCGATGAGCTCGGCGGCGGACGGATAGCCGGCCTTGCACGAGAGCACCCGTCCGGGCGCCGGGACGAGGCGGAGCGTGGCGCGCGTGATGATGCCGTGGCGGCCCATCCCGGCGCGTACGGAGTCGAAGAGACCGGCGCGGCGCGACGCCGAGCAGGACACGAGCTCGCCGTCCGGGGTGACGACGTCGAGGGCGAGCACGTTGGCGGCCTGCGTTCCGTGGACGTGGGAGGCGCCGCCGATGCCGCCCGCCGACAACGTCCCGCCGATGGTCAGGTCGAGGTAGTCGGTCAGCACCGGCGGGGTACGGGCGTACGGCAGCGTCGTGTCGAGCAGCTGACGCCAGGTGGCGCCCGCGTCCACCGTGACGCGGTCGGCGCCCACCTCGTGCACGGAGGCGAGCCCGCGCATGTCGAGCACGAGGCCGTCCGTCAGCGACTGGCCTTCGGCCGAATGCCCGTGGCCGCGCGCGACCACGCCCGTCCGCGCGGCGCGTACGGCGCTGGCGACCTCGCGCGCGGAGGCGGGCCGCAGCACCTCGCGCGGGGCGCGTTCGATCATCCCCCCGCAGTCGCGCACGGCTCCCTCACCGCGCGTCGCGGCGCTCGCGCAACCGGTCGGCGACGCGGTTCACGAGGTCTCCGAACAGCTCCAGCTCCTCGGGGGACAGCTGCGAGATGAGGTTGTCGCGGACGACCTGGCGGTGGCCGGGACGGACCATGGCGAGCGCGTCCGCGCCCTTGGCGGTCAGCTCGGCCCAGACGGCGCGGCGGTCGGAGTCGCAGTCGGTACGGCGCACGAGACCGTGCCGTTCCAGCTGGGTCACCTGATAGGTGAGCCGGCTCTTGGAGATCATCGTCCGCCGTGCCAGGTCGGACATCCGCAACCGGCGGTCGTCGGCCATGAACAGGCTGATCAGGATCTCGAACTCGCCGTGGGACATGCCGCCGTCGGCCTTGAGCTGCCGTTCGACCTCATGCTCCATCAGATGGGACGCCGTGAGGAACCCGAGCCAGGCTCGCAGTTCCGACGGGGAGAGGGCGTCGTTGTTCACGAGTCCGATTCTATAACGTGGTTTTAATTTGAACTAACCGGTGCTAGCTTAAAGTCAAGATTTGAACCTTCAATCGTTCAGGAGGCACGCATGCTCCCCGCCCGCCGGTACCCCGTCCTGCCCGACGTGGGTCTGCTCATCGGCCGCCTGGCGCTCGGCGCGATCTTCATCGCGCACGGCTGGCAGAAGCTCACCGACACCGGCCACGCCGCCGTCACCAAGATGTTCGACGGCATCGGAATCCCGCTGCCCTCGGTCGCCGCCGCGTTCGCGACCTGGGTCGAACTGCTCGGCGGCATCGCGCTCGTGCTCGGCGTGCTCGTGCCGCTCGCCGGGCTCCTGCTCGCGATCGACATGGCCGGCGCGTTCTGGTACGTGCACATGGACAAGGGCTTCTTCGCCGACAAGGGCGGCTACGAGTTCGTGATGATCCTCGGCGCCACGGCGCTGGCCCTGGCGCTCACCGGAGCGGGCCGCTTCAGCCTCGACGGCATGCTCTTCGACCGCGGTGCCCGGGAGCGAGAGCCCGCTCGCGTCTGACACACCCCATCCATGATCTTCCCGCCCGAGGCCATGGCAAGATGTTCCAGATGACCTTTTCTGGGCATGTTGATCATTAAAGGGACTTCCTCGGAAAGCAGGTCGCGGGTGTCGGGCGGTAGTGAGTTCGTGGTGGTGGCCAACCGGTTGCCGGTCGACCGGTCCGGTGAAGGCTGGCGGCGCAGCCCGGGTGGCCTCGTCAGCGCCATCGCGCCGGTCATGCGCAGCAGGCAGGGTACGTGGATCGGCTGGTCCGGCGCGGCGGGCGAGGAGCTGGAGCCGTTCGAGACCGACGGCATGCACCTCGTCCCCGTGCCGCAGTCGTCAGATGACGTGCGGCTCTATTACGAAGGCTTCTCCAACGCGACCCTGTGGCCGCTCTACCACGACGTGGTGGCGCCGCCGATCTATGACCGCACGATGTGGGACGCCTACGTACGGGTCAACCAGCGCTTCGCCGACGCGGCCGCCAAGGTGGCCTCCCAGAAGGCCATCGTCTGGATCCAGGACTACCAGCTCCAGTTGGTCCCGGCCATGCTGCGCAAGCTGCGTCCCGACCTGCGGATCGGGTTCTTCCTGCACATCCCGTTCCCCCCGCTGGAGCTCTTCTGGCAGCTGCCGTGGCGGCGCCAGATCCTCGAAGGCCTCCTCGGCGCGGACCTGGTCGGCTTCCAGCTCCCCGGCGCCGCGTCCAACTTCGTCCGCCTGTGCCGCCGCCTGCTCGACGCGCGCTACGTCAAGCAGGACGTCTTCTGGGACGACCGGATCGTCCGCGCCCGCTCGTTCCCCATCTCCGTGGACGTCGGCGAGCTCAAGGAGCTCACCGAGCGCGCCTCCGTCCGCGAACGCGCCGCGGAGATCCGCACCGACCTGGGCGACGCGACCATCTTCCTCGGGGTGGACCGCCTCGACTACACCAAGGGCATCACCCAGCGCCTCCAGGCGTTCGGCGAGCTCGTCGGCGACGGCCACCTCAAGCCGGGCCAGGCCGTGTTCGTGCAGATCGCCACGCCCAGCCGCGAACGCGTCGAGCAGTACCAGCTCCTGCGCGAGGACATCGAGCAGCAGGTCGGCCGCATCAACGGCGAATACGGCGAGCTGGGCTTCCCGGTGATCCACTACATGCACAGCTCGTACGACCGGGCCGAGCTCGCCGCGCTCTACCAGGCCGCCGACGTCATGGTCGTGACGCCCCTGCGCGACGGCATGAACCTCGTCGCGAAGGAGTACGTGGCCTGCCGGAGCGACCTGCGGGGCTCGCTGGTGCTCAGCGAGTTCGCGGGCGCCGCCGCCGAGCTCAAGCGCGCCTTCCAGGTCAACCCGTACGACATCGACGGCCTGAAGGCCATCCTCCTTGAGGCGCTGAACGCCGACCCGGTGGAGCAGAGCCGCCGCATGCGCTCGATGCGCAAACGCGTCATCGAACACGACGTGAACCGCTGGGCCCAAGACTTCCTGACCGCCCTTGAGCACTCCCACGTCCCACTGCCATAAGACGCCCCTGCCGCATGCGTGACCAGCGCATGCTCGGGGTGCGCGTGACGGTCCGGTGTGCCCGCCCGCGTCCGCGTGTGCGCCCGCCGGGTCAGGCCGCCTGGGCGGAGCGGAGGTCGAAGGCGGCCCAGACCGCCTTGCCTCCGGTGGTGAGGGGCGCCCAGCCCCAGGCACCGCTGATCGCGCCGACCACCAGGAGACCGCGACCGCCTTCGCCGAAGCGTTCGGGGATCTGCTCCATCGGTACGGGAGTGTCGGAGCCCGGGTCGGTCACGGCGACGACCAGGCGGCGCGGGTGGCCGAGCAGGACGAGCTGGATCGGGTGCAGCGGCGCCGGCTGAGGTAGGTCGCGCAGACCGTGGCGCAATGCGTTTGTCACCAGTTCGGAGACCGCGATGACGATGTCCTCCGCGGCGTGGCTCAACTCCCACTCCGCGAGGGTCGCGAGCGTGAAGTCGCGGGCGGCCTTCGGGGAGGTGGCGTCGGCGCGCAGGACGCGCCGGGCGGTGCGCGGGTCGCCGGCGGGCGGGGTCGGCCAGCGGCCGACCAGCCCGGGCACGACGGCCACGGTCACGGCCGGTGCGGCGCCGGGTGCCTGGTCCGCGGACGGATGGGCGTCCGGCCAGAGCTCGTGGTCCAGCGCCGGCGGCCGCCAGGGGCGCCGCGCACCGTCGGCGGGGAAGGTTTCGACGTCTGCCTGGTCAACGATCATTGTCAAACCCCAGGGGCGTGCGGGTCGGTCGGTGGCGGGCGTTCGCTATCTTGCTCCCCATGTCGTGCAGATGCAAGACCGTCTGCATGAACGAATGCAAGAACGAATGCACGTGCATCTCGTACCATGGCAGCGGGTGGGGCGAGATCGCGGCCTCCCGTGCGGGAGGCGCAGACGCCTTCAAAGGGGGCAAACAGATGGACGACGAGCTGTCGGACTTCATTGCTTGGGAACTCGTCTGGCAGAAGAGCCGCCGCAGCAATCCGAGCGGCAACTGCGTCGAGATGGCCGAACTCCCCACCGGGGAGATCGCGGTGCGCAACTCCCGGTACCCGCAGGGTCCGGTCCTCGTCTACACCCGGGAGGAGGTCGAGGCCTTCGTCGGAGGCGCCAAGGACGGCGACTTCGATCACATGCTCGTCTGAACGCCCAGTAAACCGAATCGCATTCCATTCTGCGGCCCGGCCAGGTACCGTGCGGTCGCATGCACCTGGGGCAGATCGCTGAGCAGACGCCCGACAAGCCCGCCGTCATCATGGCGGGCTCCGGCCGCGTCATCACCTACCGGGAACTGAACGAGGCCTCCAACCGGCTCGCCCACCTGCTTCGGGCGGAGGGGCTGCGGCCGGGAGACCACATCGCCTTCATGCTCGAGAACCACCCGCTCTTCCTGGCCATCGCCTGGGCGGCGCAGCGCTCTGGGCTCTACTACACGGCCATCAGCTCGCGCCTGCAGCCCGACGAGATCGGCTACATCGTCGAGAACTGCGAGGCCAAGGCGTTCATCACGAGCGAGGCCCTCGCCGGCACCGCCGCCGCCGTGCCGCTCGACGTCCCGCTGCGGCTCATGCTCGACGGGACGGCTCCGGGCTTCCGCTCGTACGAGGAGCAGGTCGCCGCGCGGCCCGTCACTCCGATCGCGGAGGAACGCGAAGGCGCCGACATGCTCTACTCCTCCGGCACGACGGGGCGGCCCAAGGGCGTCAAGCCGCCGCTCTCGCTGGCCGAGATGGGCACGCCGAACGTGCTGTTCCAGTTGCTGTCGCTGCTGTTCCAGCCGGACGGCGACTCGGTCTACCTGTCGCCGGCGCCGCTCTACCACGCCGCGCCGCTGCGCTACTGCCTGACGATGCAGCGTTTCGGCGCCACGGTCGTGGTGATGGAGAAGTTCGACCCCGAGGGGGCGCTGGCGGCGATCCAGCGGTACGGGGTGACGCACAGCCAGTGGGTGCCGACGATGTTCATCCGGATGCTGAAGCTGCCCGCCGAGGTCCGCGCCGGGTACGACCTGTCGAGCCTGCGGTGCGCGGTGCACGCCGCGGCGCCGTGCCCCGTGCCGGTGAAGGAGCGGATGATCGAGTGGTGGGGCCCGGTGCTGCACGAGTACTACGCCGGCACCGAGGGCAACTGCTTCGTCTACACGAACTCCGAGGACTGGCTCGCCCACAGGGGCACGGTCGGCAAACCGCTGCTCGGCGAGATCCATGTCTGTGACGAGGAGGGGAACGAGCTCCCGGCGGGCACGTCCGGAACGCTCTACTTCGGTGGCGGGCCCACGTTCGAGTACCACGGCGACAAGGACAAGACCGAGGCGTCCCGCGACCCGTGGGGGCACGGCTGGACCACCCTCGGCGATGTCGGCCACGTCGACGAGGACGGCTTCCTCTACCTCACCGACCGCCGCTCGTACATGATCATTAGTGGCGGCGTGAACATCTACCCGCAGGAGGCCGAGAACGTCCTGGCGGTCCATCCCAAGGTCGCCGACGTCGCGGTGTTCGGCGTCCCCGACCCCGAGATGGGCGAGGCCGTCAAGGCCGTCGTCCAGCCGGTGTCGGCGGACGACGCGGGTCCCGCGCTCGAAGCGGAGCTCATCGCGTACTGCCGTGACCACCTGGCCCACTACAAGTGCCCGCGTTCGGTGGACTTCCGTGCCGAGCTCCCACGCCATCCCACCGGCAAGCTCTACAAGCGTCTCCTCAAGGACGAGTACTGGCGGGCGGAGCGGCCGGCCGCCCCGGCCTGAAGCGCCCCGGCCTGAAACGCGCCGGCGCCTGAAGCGCCTCACAGCGCGCTGAGACGCCCGTACACGGCGAACGCCCCGCCCCGGGACTCTCGGGTCCCGGATCGGGGCGTTCGGCCGCTGAGCGTCCCTGGCGGGGCCGCTCGGTGAACTTCTAGTGCATCGGCATCGGCGCGTCGGCCGCCGGGGTGTCCGGCTTCTTGCGCGGCAGCAGCAGCGCCGGCAGGAACCCCAGGAGCAGCAGCGCCGCGGCGTACCAGAAGGTGTGCTGGTAGGCGTCGGCCATCGGGGCCGCGATCTTGGCGAGGACGTCGGCCGGGATCTCCGCGACCGGGGCGCCCTCACCGCCGCCGCCGGGGGCCGCGCCGCCGAGGTTCTCGGCCAGCTGGTTGGCCACCAGCACCGAGATCATCGCGGTGCCGATGGACGCGGACACCTGCTGGATGATGTTGAGCATCGTGCTGGCCCGCGGCACCTCGTCGTGGACCAGGGTCTGGATGGCCGCGGCCATGGTGGGCATCATCGTCATGCCCATGCCGAGACCCATCACGAACAGGAGGGCGCCGAGGGTCCAGTAGGAGGTGTCGGCCTCCAGCAGGGCGGCGAAGCCGCCCATCGACAGCACGACGACCGCCATGCCGACCAGCACGACCCGGCCCGGGCCGATCTTGTCGGTGAGCTTGCCGCCGATCGGCATGGTGATCATCGCGCCGAAACCCTGCGGGGCGAGCAGGAGGCCGGACGCGAGCGCGGTCTCGCCGCGGACCGACTGGAAGTACAGCGGCAGCAGCAGCATGGCGCCCATGAACGCCGCCATGAAGAGCACCATGGTGCCCGACGCGGCGGCCACCGAACGGCGCTTGAGCAGGCGCAGGTCGATGAGCGGGTTCTCGGCGTTGAGCGCCCGGAAGACGAACGCGACCGTCAGCACCGCGCCGATGACGGTCGGGATGAGCGCCTCGGTCTTGGTGAAGTCGCGCAGCTCGGCACCCTTGGCCAGGCCGTAGATCAGCGTGGCCAGACCCGGCGAGAGCAGGATCAGCCCGAGGACGTCCAGCCTCTCACCGCGCTGCGGGGTGTCGGGCTTGAGGATCCGCGCGGCCAGGAACAGCGCCACGATGCCGATCGGCAGGTTGATGAAGAAGATCCAGCGCCACGACACGTCGTCGACCAGCCAGCCGCCGAGGATCGGGCCCGTGATCGGGCCGAGCAGCATCGGGATGCCGACGACGCTCATGACCTGGCCGACCCGGGCCGGGCCCGCGGTCTGGGTCAGGATCGTCATGCCGGCGGGCATGATCATGCCGCCGCCCAAGCCCTGCAGGACGCGGAACGCGATGAGCGACTCGGCCGACCAGGCCAGGCCGGCCAGCATCGAGCCGATCACGAACAGCGCGATCGAGATCATGTACAGGCGCTTGGTGCCGAACCGTGCCGCGGCCCAGCCGGTGATCGGGATGACGGTGGCGAGCGCCAGGGTGTAGCCGGTGGCGACCCACTGGATGGTCGCCAGCGGGGAGTTGAACTCCTGGGTGAGGTCGTTGATCGCGACGTTGACGACGGTCACGTCCAGGATGGACATGATCGCGCCGAGTACGACGACCATGGCCACCGCGAGCACACCGCGATCAAGGCCACCGCCGGAACCGGCGGGTTCCGGTTGTTCGTCGGCCACCTTTGGGGACGCAGGGGCGGTCAAGGGCTTCTTCCAATCGTCAGGCCCGGGCACACGGGCGTAAGGAGCAAAGGTGATGTCGGGGGTGGTCACCGAAAATACTGCAGTGACTGACACTTTGCGAGCGATTAAACCGTTCGCAGGATCTGAGTATTCCGGGCGCCTCGGACATTCTTCGCTGGTCCGGCCCCATCAGGATGAAACCTCGACCATGCCTGAGGGCAAGCCGGTGTGACGCACCCGACACTCGGCCGACCTCGGCACTCGCCGAAAATCAGCCGTGGCCCGCACCGCGCGCCGGCCACGGCCGCACGGTCACGATGACGGGAGACCGAGGGCGCGCGCGATGAGCATGCGCTGGACCTCGGACGTGCCCTCCCCGACCTCAAGGATCTTGGCGTCGCGGTAGAAGCGGCCGACGGCGTACTCGTTCATGAAGCCGTAGCCGCCGAAGATCTGCGTCGCGTCGCGCGCGTTGTCCATGGCGGCGTTGGAGCCGACCAGCTTGGCGATCGCGGCCTCCTTCTTGAACGGCTCGCCGGCCAGCAGCCTCGCCGCCGCCGCGTAGTAGGCCAGGCGGGCGGTGTGGGCGCGCGTCTCCATGTCGGCGACCTTGAACTGGATGGCCTGGTAGCGGCCGATCTCCTTCCCGAACGCCTCCCGTTCGCGCACGTAGCGCAGGCATTCGTCGACGCAGCCCTGGGCGAGGCCCACCGAGAGCGCCGCGATGGCGATGCGGCCCTCGTCCAGGATGCGCAGGAACTGGGCGTAGCCGCGGCCCCGTTCGCCGACGAGGTTGGCCGCGGGGACGCGGACGTCGTCGAAGGAGAGCTCGCGGGTGTCGGAGGCCGACCAGCCGACCTTGGAGTACTTCCTGCCGACCGTGAAGCCCGGGGTGCCGTTGGGGACGATGATCGTGGAGATCTCGTTCTCGCCGGTGAACGCGGTGACGGTCACGAAGGCGGTGATGTCGGTGCCCGAGTTGGTGATGAACGACTTCGAGCCGTTGATCACCCAGTGGTCGCCGTCGAGCCGCGCGGTGGTACGCATGCCGCCGGGTACGTCGGAGCCGCCGCCGGGCTCGGTCAGGCCGAACGCGGCGAGGCGTTCGCCCGAGGTGAGCCTCGGCAGCCACTCGGCCTTCTGCGCCTCGGAGCCGAAGCGGTAGATCGGCATCGCGCCGAGGGACACGCCGGCCTCAAGGGTGATGGCGACCGAGGAGTCGACGCGGGCGAGCTCTTCGAGGGCCAGGCAGAGGGCGAAGTAGTCACCGCCCATGCCGCCGTGCTCCTCGGGGAAGGGCAGCCCGAACAGCCCCATCTTTCCCATGGCAGCGACGATCTCGTACGGGAACTCGCCGCGCTCGTACAGATCCCCGATCACCGGGGCGACGGTCTCACGGGCGAACCGCTCGACCGTGCGCCGCAGTTCCTCCTGCTCGTCGTCGAGCCTGAAGTCGATCATGAGACTGACTACTCCTTGTTTGATGTCGCGACTCCGTCGCTCCGGTTCGCGGGCTCTATGCGTGGCCTTCCCTCGTCGCTCTGGTCGCTGCGCTCCCGCCGCTCCTCAGTCCAGGCCACGCGCCCGCTCACGTCGATGTCAGGGCCTGGACTACGCGGGACGGGCTGGGGCGGCCGAGCCGGCCGGCCATCCAGTGGCTCGTCGCGACGAGCCTGCCGAGATCGACGCCGGTGTCGATGCCGAGGCCGTGCAGCATCCAGACGAGATCCTCGGTGGCGAGGTTGCCGGTGGCGCTCTCGGCGTACGGGCAGCCGCCGATGCCGCCCGCCGACGCGTCCACCGTGGTCACGCCGGCGCGCAGCGCGGCGAGGGTGTTGGAGAGGGCCTGGCCGTAGGTGTCGTGGAAGTGCACGGCGAGGCGGTCGGCCCCGATGCCCGCGGCCTTGTGCGCCTCGATGAGCGCGGTGACCTGGCCGGGGGTGCCGACGCCGATGGTGTCGCCGAGGCTGAGCTGCGAGCAGCCCATGTCCATCAGCCGGCGGGACACGGAGACGACCTGCTCGATCGGCACGTCGCCCTCCCAGGGGTCTCCGCAGACCATCGAGACGTACGCGCGTACCCACAGGCCTTCGGCGAGCGCGCGTTCGACGACGGGCGCGAACATCTCCAGCGACTCGTCGACCGTCCGGTTGAGGTTGCGGCGGGCGAACGTCTCGGTCGCGCTGCCGAAGACGGCGATCTCGGTGCAGCCGTTCGCCAGCGCGCGGTCGAGGCCGCGTTCGTTGGGCACGAGGACGGGGTAGCGAAGGTCCGGGTCGCGGGGCAGCACGTCGAGCAGCTCGGCGGCGTCGGCCAGCTGCGGGATCCATTTGGGGTGCACGAAGCTGGTCGTCTCGATCGTGCGCAGCCCGGCCTCCGCGAGCCGGGTCACGAACTCGGCCTTGTCGGCCACCGGCACGACGGCGTCCTCGTTCTGCAGCCCGTCGCGCGGCCCGACCTCGTAGATCGTCACCCGGTCCGGGAGCCCGTCCAGCGGTACGCGCATCGCTCAGCCCTCCTCGGCCTCGATGATGGCCAGCACGGCGTCCAGGGCCACCTGGGCGCCCGCGCGGGCGGGCAGCCGCGTCACCACGCCGGCGATCGGCGCCGTGACCGTGTGCTCCATCTTCATCGCCTCGACGACGACCAGCGGCTGGCCTTCGCCGACCCGGTCGCCCTCGGCCACTTTGACCGCCAGCACCGTGCCGGGCATCGGGCTGCGCAGCACCCCGTCCCCGGCCACGGCCGCCGCGCCGCCGCCTTCGGCCCGTACGTGCTCGGCCAGGGCCCAGGCATGCCCGCCGCGCCCGAGCCACAGGGTGTGCCCGTCGCGCGCGGCCTCGTAGGAGAGGGTCCGGGCGCCGTAGGTGAGGGTCAGCGGCGACGGGCCATCCGCCAGAGACGCACGTACCGGGGCGTTGCCGCCCACCGTGACCTCGGCGTCGTGCGCCCGGCCCCGCACGCCGACCTCGACCGGCTCGCCGCCGGACGGCGTGATGATCCACGGGGTGCGGGCCGGTGCGCCGGGGCGCCAGCCGTCCGGGATCGCCCACGGGTCGGGATCGCCGGTCTCCAGCGCGAGCACGCGTTCCAGGGCGGCGGCCGCGAAGACCTCGTCGGGCACCGTCGCCTCGCCGGTCAGCTCCTCCAGCGACCGTTCGACGAGGCCGGTGTCGAGACGGCCCGCCTCGACGTCCGGATGGCGGAGCAGGGCGCGCAGGAACGCCACGTTCGTGCCGACGCCCAGCAGGGTGTACGAGGCGAGCGCGCGGTCCAGCCGCCGCAGCGCCCCGGCCCGGTCCGGCGCCCAGACGATGACCTTGGCGAGCATGGGGTCGTACGAGCCGCCGACCTCGGTTCCGGCGTCGAGCCCGGAGTCGACCCGCACATGGTCTCCGGACGGCTCGGACAGCGCGAGCACCCGGCCGCCGGTCGGCAGGAAGCCGCGCGCCGGGTCCTCGGCGTAGACGCGGGCCTCGATCGAGTGGCCGCGCAGCGCGACGTCGTCCTGGGTGAACGGCAGCGGCTCGCCCGCCGCCGCGCGCAGCTGCAGCTCGACCAGGTCCAGGCCGGTGACCAGCTCGGTGACCGGATGCTCGACCTGGAGCCGGGTGTTCATCTCCATGAAGAAGTACTCGCCCGGGCGGTCGGCGGAGACGATGTACTCCACCGTCCCGGCGCCCACGTAGCCGACGGCCCGGGCCGCCGCGACCGCGCTGGCGCCCATGCGCTCGCGGGTGGCCTCGTCCAGCAGCGGCGACGGCGCCTCTTCGATGATCTTCTGGTGGCGGCGCTGGAGGCTGCACTCGCGCTCGCCCAGATGGACGACGTGGCCGTGGGCGTCGGCGAAGACCTGGATCTCGATGTGCCGCGGGTTCGCGACGAAACGTTCGACCAGCAGGGTGTCGTCGCCGAACGACGCCCGCGCCTCGCGCCGCGCCGACGCGATCGCCTCCGGCAGGTCGGCCGCGTCCCGGACGAGGCGCATGCCCTTGCCGCCGCCGCCCGCCGACGGTTTCAGCAGAACCGGCAGGCCGACGTCGAGCGCGGCGGCGGCCAGTTCGCCGTCGGTGAGCCCGGCCTCGTCGCGTCCCGGCACGACGGGCACGCCCGCCGCGGCGACGGTCTGCTTGGCGCGGATCTTGTCGCCCATGGCCTCGATCGCCGCCGCGGGCGGGCCGATGAAGACGATCCCGGCGTCCGCGCACGCGCGGGCGAAAGCGGTGTTCTCGGCCAGGAACCCGTAGCCCGGGTGCACGGCCTCGGCGCCTGTCGCGCGCGCCGCCTCGATCACCGCGTCGAGGTCGAGGTAGGACGGGACGCGCGCCGCCTCGTCCGCCTCGCGGACGTGCCGGGCGCCCGCGTCGGCGTCGGTGAAGACCGCCACCGAAGCGATCCCGAGCGCGCGCAGGGTGCGGAACACCCGGATCGCGATCTCGCCGCGGTTGGCGACCAGGACTCTGTCGAACATCAGGCACTCACATCCGGAAGACGCCGTAGCCGACCGGCTCCAGCGGTGCGTTGGCGGCCACCGACAGCCCGAGACCCAGCACCCGCCGCGTGTCGGCGGGGTCGATCACGCCGTCGTCCCAGAGCCGGGCCGTGGAGTAGTACGGGTTGCCCTGGCGTTCGTACTGGTCGCGGATCGGCGCCTTGAACTCCTCCTCGGCCGCCGCGGGCCAGTCCTCGCCGCGCGTCTCCAGCTGGTCGCGCCGCACGGTCGCCAGCACGCTGGCGGCCTGCTCGCCGCCCATGACCGAGATGCGCGCGTTCGGCCACATCCACAGGAAGCGGGGCGAGTACGCCCGGCCGCACATCGCGTAGTTGCCGGCGCCGAACGAGCCGCCGATCACGACGGTGAACTTCGGCACGCGGGCGCAGGAGACGGCCGTGACCATCTTGGCGCCGTGCTTGGCGATGCCGCCCGCCTCGTACTCGCGGCCGACCATGAAGCCGGTGATGTTCTGCAGGAAGACCAGCGGCACGCTCCGCCGGTCGCACAGCTCGATGAAGTGCGCGCCCTTCTGCGCCGACTCGCCGAACAGGATGCCGTTGTTGGCGATGATCCCGACCGGGTGGCCGTGGATGCGGGCGAAGCCGGTGACCAGCGTCGCGCCGTACTCCTTCTTGAACTCCTGGAAGCGGCTGCCGTCGACGATCCGGGCGATCACCTCGCGGACGTCGTACGGCGTGCGCGGATCGGGCGGCACGACGCCGTAGAGCTCGCCGGGGTCGGCCGCGGGCTCCTCCGGCGCCGCCGTCTCCCAGGGGCGGGGCTCGCGCGGCCCGAGCGTGCCGACGATGTCGCGGACGATCCGGAGCGCGTGCGCGTCGTCGTCGGCCAGATGGTCGGTGACGCCGGATACGCGCGAGTGGAGCTCGCCGCCGCCGAGCTCCTCGGCGGTGACGACCTCGCCCGTGGCGGCCTTCACCAGCGGCGGGCCGCCCAGGAAGATCGTGCCCTGGCCGCGGACGATCACGGCCTCGTCGCTCATCGCCGGGACGTACGCGCCGCCCGCCGTGCACGACCCGAGCACCGCGGCGATCTGCGGGATGCCGCGGCCGGACATCGTCGCCTGGTTGTAGAAGATCCGGCCGAAGTGCTCACGGTCCGGGAAGACCTCGTCCTGCCTGGGCAGGAACGCGCCGCCCGAGTCGACGAGATAGACGCACGGGAGCCGGTTGTGGAGAGCGACCTCCTGGGCGCGCAGGTGCTTCTTGACCGTGACCGGGTAGTAGGTGCCGCCCTTGACCGTGGCGTCGTTCGCGACGATCACGCACTCGCGGCCGGCGACCCGGCCGACGCCGGTGATGATCCCCGCGCCGGGGGCCTCGCCGTCGTACATGCCGTGCGCGGCCAGCGGCGACAGCTCCAGGAAGGGCGAACCCGGGTCGAGCAGCGTGTCCACCCGGTCGCGGGGGAGTAGCTTGCCGCGCGCGACGTGCCGTTCGCGTGCCCGCTCCGGCCCGCCGCGCCCGGCGCGGTCGAGGTGCTCGCGCAGCGCGGCGGCGAGCTCCGCGTTGTGCTCGGCGTTGCGCTTGAACGCCTCGCTCGCGGGATCGGCGCGAGTGCCCAGCTCAGGTCCGGTCATCACCCGTCCTCGTCGACTGGTAAGACTGACTGGCCGCCAGTTAATGAACGTTAACACGGTGATGTTAATGGTCATTAACATCGCCGGTCTAGACTTCCATCATGACCTCTCCCGCGGGGCCGGCGACACCCGAGGTCCCCACGCGCCGGACGGAGATCCTCGCCGCCGCCGCCGAGCTGTTCGCGCGGCGCGGCTTCCACGGCGCCTCGATCGGGGACGTCGGGCGCGCCGTCGGCCTGACCGGCCCGGCCCTGTACCGCCATTTCAGCGGCAAGGAGGCGGTGCTCGCCGAGATGCTGCTCGACATCAGCCGGCGCCTGCACGCCGAGGGCCTGCGCCGCGCCGCCGAGCCCGAGGCCGCCCGGGCGCTCGACGCCCTCCTGCGCTGGCACATCGCGTTCGCCCTCGACAATCCCGCGCTGATCACCGTGCACGAGCGCGAGCTCGACAACGTGCCCGAGACGCAGCGCCACGAGATCCGCCGGCTCCAGCGCGCCTACGTCGAGGAATGGGTCCGCGTCCTGCGCCGCCTGCGTCCCGGCCTGCCCGAGGACCGCACCCGCGCCGCCGTGCACGCCTGCTTCGGCCTGCTCAACTCCACCCCGTACAGTGCCGCCGCCCTCGACCGCGAAGCCATGGCGGGGCTGCTCCACACGATGGCCCGGTCCGCCCTCACCACCGCCTGATCCACGCACGCCACGGCGTTCAGCAGGAGGCGGTCTTGCCGTCCAGGGCGTCGTCGACGGCCGCGGCGAACGCCTCGCGCCCCACGCCGGCGCCGGTGAGGATCTTGCGGGCGCAGCCGCGGAACGTCGTGGAGAACGTGGCGTAGTGCTCGGTCACCGGGCGCGGCCGGGCCCGCGTCAGGGCCGCCACGACGGCCTTCGCCAGCTCGGTGAGCCGCTCGGACGTCACGCTGTCGGGCTCCCCGCCGGCGTTGTCGCGGCCGGTCGCCTGCCGTTCCCGCTGCGAGCAGGTGGCGATCGACCGCACCGCGCCCGGCCGCAGCACGCCGGGAGGGAGGCCGAACGCGGAGAAGCGGGCCGGGGCGAAGCCGCCGCAGGAGAAGATCTGCTGCTGGCTCTCGGTGCCGGTGAGGTACTGGATCAGCGCCAGCGCGTCGCGCTGGTGGCGGGAGCTGGCCGAGACCGCCAGGCTCTGGCCGCCGAGCACGGTGTGACCGGGCGGCGCCGTCACACCGAACCGCAGGTCGCCGCCGTCGCGCAGCCGCGGGTCGTTGGCCAGGTGCCGGTAGGCGTACGGCCAGTGGCGCAGCAGCGCGTCGTCACCGCCGTCGGTGAACGCGTCGATGCTCTCCTGCTCCTTGAACCCGCGCAGCAGCGACGTCGAGAGCGGCTTGCCCGGGCGCATGCGCCGCGCGACGGCCGTGAGCGCGGGATGGACCCGGCCGGCCAGCTCGGCCCGGCTCGGGCGGCGCGTCCCGGTGAGCACGTCGGCGGCACCGTGGTTCCAGGCGAACTCCAGCGCGTTGACCGTCAGCCCCTCGTAGTCGCCGAGCTGGGCCGTGTGGGCCTCGTTCGGCCAGTCCCGCGGCTGCGCCGGGACCCTGGCCTTGTCGCGGTGATAGAGGAGCCCGACGTCGAGGTTGAAGGGCACCGCGTACTGGCGGCCCTTGTACGCCCCCATGGCGAGCACGGCGGGGAAGAAGTCCCGGGAGTCGGCGAGCGCCCCCTCGTCGATCTCGTCGAGGGCCTTGAGCCGGCCGTCGCGGGCGAACTCCGCCGTCCACTGCGCGTCCATGATCAGCACGTCGTAGGCGCAGGTGCCGGTCTCCTGCGCGGCCTTGAGCTGGCTGTACTGAAGGTCGGCCGACGGCGACACCTCGACGAGCCGGGCCTGCGGACGCGAGGCCCGGGCGCCGTTGTTCCAGCTCTCCACCAGTGCCCGGCGCCGGTTGCCGAGGCTGACGTCGGTGCCGCCCGCGATCGTGAGCCGGTCGCCGCAGGCGTCGGGGAGCGCGTCGTACGAGGGCGGGACCAGGACCGCCACGACGACGATCAGCGCTCCCGCCACGGCGCACAGGAAGGCCGCGAGCCGGTGCTCCCGCGTGCGCTCGCGGATGCCCTTGTGCCGCGTCCCGCCGGTCGCCATCGCCATCGCCGTCACCGCAGCTCGGCGAGCAGGCGCGCGGCCTGCACCTCGTCGGGGTCGCCGGTCAGCTCGCGGCATCGGCCGCCGACGGCGTCCGCGACCCGTGCGGCCGGGGCGGTGCCGCAGCCGGACGGACCGGTCAGCAGGAGCGTGACGACGACGCCCGGATGCCTGGCGTGGAACGCCCTCAGCCGTCCGAGCGCCGCTTCGAGGTCCGGATTGGTGCGGGCCGACTGGCCGTCGGTGACGACGACGACGTGCTTCTTGCCGGACTGCAGGTCCGCCGCCTCGACGGCGTCGGCCAGCGGCAGGTCCGAGCCCGCGGCGACCTGCGCCTGCAGCTTGCCGCTCACCAGGTCGGCGTGCTGGGAGGACACCAGCCCGCTGCGCGCGTGCGTGGTCACCGTGGGCGTCCGATCGTCGCCCGTGGCCCGCGCGAACGACTGGATCCCGATGACGTCGTCGCCCTTGAGCTGGCTGACGAGGCTGCGCAGGACCGAGACGCCGTGCGTCAGGCGCGAGCGGTTCACGCGCTTGGTCGTCGGCGAGCTCATCGACCCGGAGGCGTCGATCAGCAGCGACACCAGGACCTTGTCGCGGACGGCCCCGATGGCGTCCAGGGAGTCCTGGACGCCGGGCACGTCCGTCCCCTTCATCAGCGACGGCACGGTGGTGGCGCCCGGACGGCCGAGGGCGTCCAGGTAGGGATGCGCCGGATCGGACGTCCGGGGCTTGCGGAAGACGCCGCCGGCGTCCCGCAGCCCCTGCGGCGTCAGCGGCCGGTCCCGCAGCCAGTCGCGGAATCTCCGCACCGCGCCGTCGCGTTCCCGGTCGTCCTGGCCCGGCCATCTCACGTGGACGAAGCGGTAGTCGAGGGCCGGAAGGTCGCCGGCGTAGTAGGGGTGGAGCCGCCAGCCGTCGTACGGGGCCTTGCCGGCGTCGACCGCGTCACAGCGGTCGCCGAGGGCACGGCCCGCGTTGTAGTCGTTCAGCACGTGCTCCGGAACGGCGATCGCGAAGCCCTTGGGCGGGCCGCCGCCCCGTTCCCACGCCCGCTCGCGGAGCTGGCACAGCAGCGACACGGCGTCGGGCGCCAGGAGGTCGGGAGGGCTGACGAAACGTTCGGCGGCCTCGCCCGACTCGGCGAGACCGGTGTTGGTGACCGCCTGGTGGAGCACGGGCGTGACCGCGAGCGCGGCCGTGGAGCTCTCCGGGATCGGCCGGGCGATGCCCTTCAGCGCCGCCTCCTTGAACCGGTCGAGCAGCCCGGCCGTGGTGTCGCGGCCCGGACGGGCGTTCTCCCGGTAGACCGTCTCGTCGTCGTCGCCGAACAGCGCGAGCACCATGGGCGAACGGCCGACGGACGCCGGATGGCGCGTCAGCGACGGCGGGGCGCCGGACGCGGCGAGATCCGCACGGTCGGACGCGTAGTCGTACTCGGCGGGGGAGGACGGGATCCAGATGTCGGGCTGCGGGCCGAGCAGCTGCGTCCCGACGCCGGTCCTGTCCTGCTCCCAGTCGCGGGCGAGGCCGTTGCGCACGGGCGTGGCGCCCGGCTCGGCCGTGACGGTCACCGCGTACCGGGGGCATCCCCGGACCCGCGTGTCGGCGATGAAGTCGGCCGCCGCCGCCCGCAGCGGAGTGAGTGCCTCGGGGGTCGTCATCACCCGCAGCTCCAGCGGGCGTTCGCACGGGCCGCCGGACCCGGGCCACGTGCGGACCCCCGCGACGGCGCCGAGGACGAGCCCCGCGAGCGCCGCGCCGGTCCCGACCCAGAGCAGCACGGCCGCGGACCACCGCGCCGAGTCGTCCGGGAGCAGCTCCAGCACCTTCCGGAGGAACTCCGGATGGTTGTAGAGCACGACCACGAGGACGGCCAGCAGCGCCAGCGAGACGCCGCCCCAGACGATGAGGGCGATGCCGAGGTCACGGGAGAGGACGAGGAGCAGGGGCGAGGACGCGACAAGAGAGGAGACGATCAGTGAGGTGGCCAGCTCGACCGTGAACGAGCGGACGAAGGTCGACCTGCGTGCGGGCGGTGGCGGCTCCTGGTGTTCGTCGCTCGATCGCTGGCTGTCGCCCGGTCCGGCCATTCAGTCCTCGTCGCCGTCATCGCCCCCCCGGATCGCTCCGATTGTATGAGGACGATCGCGCCGCGTCAGGGGCTTGACCGGGCCGCTATCGGCCGGATCTTGACATCGCGGCCGGGACGGGAGGAAAGACACCGAAGTTGCCGGCGTACGGTTCGAACGCTTCGGCGGGCGACTGCGTACTACCCGGCATGACGGACCAGAGGGTGGCGCCTTTTGACGGCGGTGCGATGGTCGGGGACGAGGCCAACGACGCGGTGGCGGTCTGGCCGTGCGCGAACTGCGGGCGTCCCGTCCCGCAGCCGGTGCGCGGCGCCCGGACGGTGCGCTACTGCCAGGACGACGAGGGCAGGTGCGCGGCGGAGGCGAGCGAGCGGCGCGAACGCGGCCGCCAGACCCCGGGCCTGACCGGTCAGGTCGCCTGGGCCTGGGAGATCGTCGAACGGCTGGAGGGCGCGGCCGACCAGCTCGCCGGCTCGCTCGCCGCGGAGTTGAGCGTCGCCGGGGTCGAACGGCGGGTGGCCGCCGCCCACGCCGAGTCGGCGGGCCGGATCGCGGCGGCTCAGGAGGAACGGGACGCCTCGCAGCGGCAGGCGCAGTCGGCCTGGCAGGAGGCCACCCTGGCCCGCGCCCGTGCCGACCATGCCGAGAACACCGCCGCGGAGGCGCGCAAGGAGGCCGAGCAGGCGATCGCCGAACGGGACTCCGCCGTTCGCGAGTCGGAGGAGGCGAGGGAGGCCGTCGAACAGGCGACCGCCGCCCGGCTCACCGCGGAGAGGGCCGCCGAGGACCTGCGTTCGGCCGTGCGCGACGCCGAGACCAAGCGCGGGCAGGCCGTCGCCGACCGCGACCAGATCCAGGCGCGCCTGCACGAGGTCGAGCAGTACAACTGGCGGCTCTCGCAGGCGGTGGAGGAACTGCGCGCGACCGTTCAGGCGCTCACCGGCGAACGTGACGCCGCGCGGGCCGAGGCGGAACGGGCACGCCGCCACATCGACACCCTCACCCAGCTGACGGGCCAGAGCGCCCCGCAGCGGAACGGGACGCGGCCGCCGATCGAACCGGAGCCGCCGACCGGGGTCCATACCCTCCACGAACTGCGACTGCCCCACGCCGGCTGATCGACCCCTAGGCCGGCCGACCAGGAGAGGAGGTGACGCGTTCCTTCGAGCACTGGCATAGCACCGGCATAGCACCGGCCGCCGCACCGGGGCGGCGGCCGGTGCACGACCCTGCCGACCCTGTCAGCGGGCGCGGCCGAGTTGCGCCGTGTAGTCCAGCGCGCCCGAGTGGACGGCGGCGTGCACGGCCCGCGCGATCCGTGCTCCCCATGCCGAACGTGGCCCGGCGAACGGCTCGGCCTCTCCGGGACGGCCGTCCGGGGCCGCGACGCAGATGGCGTCGGAGGCGGTGCCGGTGCAGGGATAGCCCGCCTCAAGCAGCGCCTGCGTCTTGGCTTCGGTCGCGGTCACGACGGCGTTGACCAGGGCGGCATCGGTCAGCGGCACCGGGACCGCGACGACGATGTTGACCGTTCCCGGCTGCCGGACGGCCGGGGCGAGTTCGGGGTCGGCGACGCCGGGCGGGGCGGCGGCCCACGTCGGTACGCGCAGGCCGACGGTCGCGGTGACCGACACTCCCTCGTCGGAGCGTTCGACCGTACGGTCCACCGCGGCGGCCGTGAGCATGCCGACACCCGGTCCGGAGAGCCCGTACCGCTCCGCCAGTTCCATCAGGTGCGCCGCGGGGTCCACGCGTCCGTAGGCGCCCGGCACCTGCGCGTTGAGCACCCAGGCGGCCGGGCCGATGCCGCCGCCGACCAGGGCCGACGAGATCATCCGCATGCCGGGACCCGCCCGCCAGATCGTGGACGGCAGTGCCGTGCCGTCCTCCTCGCGCCACACCAGCTCGACGTTCAACGGCGCTCCTTCACGGCCGCTCCAGGGACAGGACCGGACGGCCGTCGGGCCCGGGCGCGACGCGTACGCGCGCGTCGAAGTGCTCCGCGACCGCCGTCGCCGTCAGCACCTCGGCGGGCGGGCCGGCCGCCGCCACGCGTCCCGCCGACAGCAGGACCAGGCGGTCCGCGTACTGCCCGGCCAGGGTCAGGTCGTGGATCGTCGTCACCACCGTGAGCTCGTCGGCGAGCCGGAGCTGGTCGATCAGTTCCATGACCTGCTGCTGGTGGCCGATGTCGAGGGCCGTGGTCGGCTCGTCGAGCAACAGCACCGAGGTCTGCTGCGCGAGCGCCCGGGCGAGCACGACCCGCTGGCGCTCGCCGCCGGACAGCTGGTCGAGGGAGCGCGCGGCCAGCCCGGACAGGTCCAGGCGTTCGAGCACCTCGGACGCGACGGCCCGGTCACGCGCGCTCTCCCGGCCCAGGTGCGGGATGTAGGGCGAGCGGCCGAGCAGCGTGTAGTCGAAGACCGTCATGCCGATCGGCAGGTTGGGGCTCTGCGGCGCGTACGCGACGATCCGCGCGCGCTGGCGGGGCTTGAGGGTGCGCAGGTCGGTGCCCGCGACCTCGATCTCCCCGCGCGCGGGCCGCAGCCCGAGGACGGCGCGCAGCAACGTCGACTTGCCCGCGCCGTTCGGCCCGATGACGGCCGTCCACGATCCGCCGGGCACCTCCAGAGTGACGCCTCTGAGGACCGGGCGGCCGTCCAGGTCGACGTCCAGGTCCCGTACCGCGACCGTCATGTGTCCACCTGCCTGCGGGTCGCGCGCAGGATGAGCACGAAGAACGGCGCGCCCACGAACGCCGTCACCACGCCGAGGGGCAGCTCGCCGGGCGCGACGACCGTACGGGCGACGAGATCGGCCACCTCCAGGAACGCGGCGCCGATCAGCAGTGACAGCGGCAGCACCACCCGGTAGGAGCCGCCCGCGAGCCGCCGCACGACGTGCGGCACCACGATCCCGACGAACCCGATCAGCCCGCTGACCGCCACCGCGCACGCCGTGGCCAGCGACGCCGCGACGAGCACGGTCAGCCGTACCCGCGCGGCCGACACCCCCAGCGAGGCGGCCTCCTCCTCGCCGACGCTGAGCACGTCCAGCAGGCGGCCGTGCAGCAGCAGCACGACCGTCGAGACGATCGCGTACGGAGCGATCATGGCGAGCGTCGGCCAGTCGGCCAGGCCCAGCCCGCCCAGGATCCACGAGAAGATCCGCTGCAGCTCCTCCGCGTTGGCCTGCTGCAGGAACGTCTGGACGGCGGCGAGGAAGTTCGACACCGCCACGCCGGCGAGCACCAGCGTGGCGGCGCCCGACCCGTTCCCCCGGCCCGCCGTGCTGCCGAGCGCGTACGCCAGGAACACCCCGGAGATCGCGCCCACGAAGGCGGCCAGCGGGATCGCGAGCGCCGGGTCGCCCGGCATCACCACGATCACCAGCGTGGCCCCGACCCCGGCCCCGGCGGCGGCGCCGAGCAGGTACGGGTCGGCGAGCGGGTTGCGGAAGACGCCCTGGTAGCCGGCGCCCGCGATGGCGAGCAGCCCGCCCACCGCCGCGCCCAGCAGCACCCGGGGCAGCCGCAGCTCGAACAGCACGTTGCGTTCGACGGCGGTGAGGCCCGAGTCGGCGTCGACGAACGGCACCCGGTCGAGCAGCGCCTTCACGACGCCGGTCACCGGGAGGTCGGCCGCGCCGACCAGCAGGGCGGCCAGCATCGTCGCGGCCAGCACCAGGACGGCGGCGCCGAGCTGAAGGGGCCGGAGCCGGGCCGGTGTCACTTGCCGGCGGACGCCTTCTGCACCGCGGCCCCGATGGCCTTGACGAACTCGGGCAGGCGCGGGCCCCAGCGCGAGGCGATGTCGTCGTCCAGGGGGATCACGTTCTTGCCCTTCACCGCGGCGAGGTCCTGCCAGCCGCCGCGCTTGGCGACGGCGGCCTCGTTCTGGCCGCAGCACTTGGTGTCGGCGAGGAAGACCAGGTCCGGGTCGCTCTTGAGGAGGTACTCGCGCGACAGCCGCGGGTAGCCGCCGGCCGCCTTCTCGGCCTTGTCGGCGACGTTGCGCAGCCCGAACAGCCCGTACACCTGGCCGATGAACGTCTTGGACGTCACGGTGTGCAGCTGGTTGTCGAGCTCGTGGTAGTAGCTGAGCGTCTTGCCGCTCGCGGGCTTGGCCGACCCGACGGTCTGCTGGATGCTCGCGCGCATGTCGTCGGTGAGTTTCTTGGCATCGCGCTGGTGACCGGTGGCCACGCCGAGGTCGTCGATCTCGTCGTACACCTCGTCCAGCTTGGTCGCGGCGGGCTCCAGCAGGACGGGGATCTTCACCTTCTCCAGGGCCTTCACGATGCCGTCCATGTCGTCGGACAGCACCACCAGGTCGGGCTTGTACCCGATGATCGCCTCGGCGTTGGGCTTGAAGCCCGACAGCTTGGTCTTGGGCGCCCCGGCCGGGAAGTTGGAGTACTCGTCCGCCGCGACGACCAGCTTGCCCGCGCCGATGGCGAAGAGCGTCTCGGTGTGCGTGGGGGACAGCGACACGATCCGCTTGGGAGGCGCGGGGATCGTGACCGCGCCGTTGGCCGCCTGGACGGTGACCGCTGTGCTGTTTCCGGCCTTCTCACCGCCGGACTCGGTGGTGTCGCCGCACGCGGCGGCCGCCAGCGCCACCACACCGATCAGGACGACGGCGCGCAGGGAACGTACAGGTCTCGGTGCGGGTCTCACGAGGGGGGCCTCCATGGCTGTCCGGAAGGCGTGACCCGTGGAAGACGGATCGCCCCTTCCGCGAGGGTCGAGAGTCGTCGGCGCGTGCGGAGGCGACCTGGCTCGGTCGTTCGGGAGGGGACCCTCGAAGGACATCACAGTTGCGGGACAGCGCCGGGATCACACCGGACTTCGCTCCATGACGCGCGTGAACTGCAACGTTAGCAGCAGCCGCCGGAAGGTCCCGCGCGAGGGCGGCGACCTCTACGAGATTATCTCTACCGGATGAGGGACTCTATCGGATGAGGGATTTCAGGAAGTCGCGGGTGCGGGCGGCCTCGTCGCGCGGCAGGAACTCGCCCGCCACGAAGTCGGTGACACCGGCCTTGGCGAGCTCGTCGAGCCTGGCGCCGACCGTGTCCTCGTCGCCCACGATGGCGAGGTCGGCGGGGCCGTCCGCGCCCTCCCGGTCCATCATCGCCCGGTAGGACGGCAGCGTTCCGTACACCTCGAACGCCTTGGCCGCCCGTTCCCGCGCCGCCGCGACGTCGTCGGTGACGCCGACGGGCAGCACGCAGACGACGCGCGGCGCCGGACGGCCCGCGGCCTGCGCCGCCGCGGTGATCGTGGGCGCGATGTGGTCGCGCACGGTCACCGGTCCCGTCATCCACAGAACGGTGCCGTCGGCCCGTTCGCCGGCCAGCTTGAGCATCTTGGGCCCGAGCGCGGCCAGCAGGCAGGGCACGCGGCCCTCGTTCGGCACCGACAGCCCGATCTGCGCCCGTACGGTCTCACCGCTGAACGAGACCGGCTGGTCGTCGAGCAGCGGCAGGAGCACCGACAGGTACTCGTCCATGTGCCGCAGCGGCCGGCCGAAGTCGTAGCCGAACATGTCCTCGATGACGATCTTGTGTGAGAGCCCGATGCCGAGCGTCAGCCGCCCGGGGCCGAGCGCGAGCGCGGTCGTGCGGGCCTGCTGCGCCAGCGTCGCCGGGTGGCGCGGATAGGTCGGCACGACGGCGGTGCCGAACTCGATCCCGGGCACCTGGCCGCCCGCGACCGCCAGGGCCGTGAGCGCGTCGACGCCGAAGATGTGCGACAGCCACGCCGAGGCGAACCCGTCGTCGGCCGCCCGCCGGATGTCGTCGGTGAGTTTGACCAGCGCCTCAGGCCCGCTCCGTTCCCGCAAGGACACGCCGATACGCACAAGGACCTCCTCGGTTGCCCGAATGAACTCGTTCGATCCTGTCATACGCCGTTCAGCGGATACCGCAGTGGTCGACGGCCAGGAGGGCCAGCGTCCGGGCGGCGGTCGCGACCTCCTCGATCGGCACGCACTCGTCCGGGGCGTGCATACGGTCGATGTCGCCCGGACCGTACTGCACGGTCGGGATGCCGCCGAGGCCCGTGAGGAGGCGCAGGTCGCTGCCGTAGGGAGCGCCCCACGACGCGGGCGCCGCGCCCGTCACCGCGATGTGCGCCTCGGTGAGGCGCCCGAGCAGCCCGCCGTCCTCCTCGGGCGCGCGGCCCGAGGCGAAGGTGCCGCCCCACCACTCGACCTGGACGGGATTGCGCGCCAGCCAGCCGTCGGACGCGCAGGCCTCGGCGACCACCTGCTCCAGCGCCTGCCGCGCCGTCCGGGTGTCCTCACCGAGCGCGACGCCGAGCCGGCCCTCGGCCACCAGTTCGCCCGGGACGGTGGACGACCAGTCACCGGCGTGCACGGTGCCGATCTCGATCGCGTACGGGATGGCCCAGCGGCGCATCAGCGGGTCGACGCCCGTGTTGCGGCGGGCCTCCAGGGTGCGCAGCGCGGCGAAGACCGGCCAGAACTTCTCGACCGCGCTCACGCCGGTGTCGCGGTAGGCGGCGTGCGCGGGCCGGCCCGGCACGCGCAGCCGGAACGTGAGGGCGCCCGCGTTCGCCGGGACGAGATCCAGCCCGGTCGGCTCGGGGATCACGCAGGCGTCGGCTCGCCACCCCCGCCGCAGCAGGGCGTACGAGCCGAGCCCGCCGTCCTCCTCGCCCGCCACGCAGGCGACCAGCAGGTCGCCGCGCAGCGCGGCCGGCAGGCGGCGCAACGCCCGCACGGCGAACAGCGCGGCGACCAGGCCGCCCTTCATGTCGCAGGCGCCGCGCCCGTACAGCAGGCCGTCCCGGACGTGCCCGCTGAACGGGTCGCCGCTCCAGCCGGAGAGCTCGCCGGGCGGCACGACGTCGACATGCCCGTTGAACATCAGCGAACGGCCGCCGCCCGCGCCGGGCAGCCGCCCGACCAGCCCCATCGCCTGCGAGCGCGGTGCCTCCATCCCCGGGAAGGCGGCCTCGGCGGCGACCTCGTCCACCGGGATGTCCCAGTGGTCGGTCTCCAGGCCCTCGGCGCGCAGCCATCCGGCCAGCCGGTCCTGGATCTCGCACTCGGCCAGCGAGCCGCCGACGCTCGGGATGCGGACCAGCTCGGCGAGCAGCGCGGTCATGGCGGCGGTCTCCTCCTTGACCGCCGCCGCGATCTCCGCCTGTACGTCCTCGGCGGACACGTCAGGGGCGATCGGTGAGGTAGCCGCCCATCGTGCGGAACACCTCCCGCGCGGGCAGGTCCCTGCCGTCCTCGGTACGGACGCGCTCGACGACCAGGCCGTGGTCGCGGCCGAACCGGGCGCCGGCGCCCGCGACGATGACCACGCCGTCGCCCTCGGGGATGAACACCCGGCCGGGAGTGCCGCCGTAGACGCCCTTGGAAACCGATGCCTTCAGCACGCGCACCCGCTCGCCCTTGTAGAAGGTGAAGGCGTTCGGGTACGGGTCGGACTGCGCGCGGACGAAGCGCTCCAGGTCTTCCGCGGGCCACGTCCAGTCGATGGCGCTGTCCTCAAGGGAACGCTTGTGGAAGAAGCTGGCCTTCGTGCGGTCCTGCGGTGTGAACTTCGCCTCTCCCGAGGCGATCAGATCGAGCGATTCCTGAACGATCGGGCCGATCAGGTCCACGGTCCGGTGGAACAGGTCCGTCGCGGTGTCGTCCGGGCCGACCGGCACGGCGCGCTGGAGGACGATGTCACCGGCGTCCAGCTCCTCGTCCATCATGTGCGCGGTGACGCCGACCTCGCTCTCGCCGGCGATGAGCGCCCAGATGATGGGGGAGAAGCCGGCGTACTTGGGCAGCAGCGAGTCGTGCACGTTGAGGGTGCCGTGCCGGGGCAGGTTGAAGATCTCCGGCGGGATCCAGGTGCGCCAGTTGTTGGCGACGATGAGGTCCGGGTCGGCCTCCTTGAGGCGCATCATCAGCTCCTCGTCGCCGGGCCGGTTGCGCAGCAGTACCGGGACGCCGTGCTGTTCGGCCAGGTCGGCGACCGAGTCGCTCCAGATCTTCTCGTACGCGTGGTCGCTCTTCGGGTGCGTCACGACGAGGACGACCTCGTGCTCGGACTCCAGAAGTGCCTGCAGTGTGCGGTGCCCCCAGGTCTGGTAGCCGAACATCACGACCCGCATGGTGCCTCCTTGTGAGGGGGAAGACGACAGGTTAGGCTCACCTTCATTAGGTGAGCCTAACCTAAACGTGATGAGCGTGCCCCCTCCTGAAAGGCCCCCCATGTCCCCGCATGTCCACGATCTGGTCGGCATCGGTTTCGGACCCTCGAACCTCGCCCTCGCGATCGCACTGCGTGAGCACGGCGACCCGATCGACGCGGTCTTCTTCGAGAAGCAACCGGCGTTCGGCTGGCACCGCGGGATGCTCATCGAGGGCACCACCATGCAGGTCTCGTTCCTCAAGGACCTGGTCACGATGCGCAACCCGGCGAGCGAGTACAGCTTCCTGCGCTACCTGCAGGACAAGGGGCGGCTGGTCGACTTCATCAACCACAAGACGATGTTCCCCTCGCGGATGGAGTTCCACGACTACCTGGAATGGGCGTCGTCGTCGTTCACCGACGAAGTGGAGTACGGCGCCGAAGTGGTCGCCGTCACGCCCGTCACCACCGACGGCACGGTCGAGGCGTTCGACGTCCTGGTCCGCGCGGGCGGCTGCGCCGACGAGCTGACCACCCGCCGCACCCGCAACCTCGTCATCGCCGCCGGCCTCGAACCGTTCCTCCCCGAAGGCGTCGTCAGCGAGGAGCGGATCTGGCACAGCGAGGAACTGCTCGACCGCCTCCCCACCCTCCGTGACCCCGAGCGCGTGATCGTCGTCGGCGCGGGCCAGAGCGCGGCCGAGGTGACCGACCACCTGCACAGCACCTTCACCGACGCCGAGGTGTGCGCCGTCTTCGCCAAGTACGGCTACACGCCCGCGGACGACAGCTCGTTCGCCAACCGCATCTTCGACCCGGCCGCCGTCGACCACTACTACGAGGCGCCCGAGCCCGTGAAGGGGATGCTGCGCGACTACCACGCGTCCACCAACTACTCGGTGGTCGACCTCGACCTCATCGACGAGCTCTACCGCCGCCACTACCAGGAAAAGGTGCAGGGCAGAGAACGCCTGCGCATCATGAACGCCTCCCGCCTCATCGAGGTCACCAAGACCCCGGCCGGCGTACGTGCCACCGTGGTCTTCCTTCCCACAGGCGAACGCACCACCCTGGACGCCGACCTTCTCGTCTACGCCACCGGCTACCGCCCGGGCGACCCCCTCACCCTCCTGGGCGAAGCGGGCGAGCACTGCCACCGCCTCCCCGACGGCGGCCTCCGCATCGGACGCGACTACAGCGTCGCCACCACCGACAACGTCCGCTGCGGCATCTACGTGCAAGGCGCCACCGAGCACACGCACGGCATCACCTCGACGCTCCTCTCCAACACGGCCGTCCGCGCCGGCGAGATCGTCGACTCCATCGCCACCCGCCTCCGCACGACCCGCTCGTCCTACGCCCTCACCCGCTGACGAGCGCGAACCCAAGCGCCACACCAACGTCGAGGCAGACACCGATCCCGAGCCCCACCAACAGCGGAGCCCCGGCGACCAACGCCAGCACAAGCGCACTCGCCACAATCGCAAGGTGAATCGCGATCGCCACGGCAGGTGAACGGTTCATCGAGGGATCCTTCCTGTGTGGAGGAAGCGGTCCACGTCTTCACGGTGGAAGCGCAGGCGGCCCGACGGAGTCCGAACGTACGGGAGGAGACCACGGGCCGCCCACCCCGAGACCGTAGACGAGGAGACGCGAAAAACCCTCGCCACCTCAGCGGTGGTCAGCAGCTCGGCATCACCCTGCATGGAGATCCTCGCCGCACCGCACGATGACCTCCATGGCCTCGATGAGATCCCACGTCGGAAACGTCACCGCCCCAAGGGGCGGCATCGTGACCGAACACGTCTCGCCCCGGACCCGCACCGTGATCCCAGCTCTCACTGTCAGAACGGAGACGTCCCGACCGCGGCTGTGAAGTACCGGTTCCATCCCCCGCGCCGCGAGCCCCTTCACCAGTTCGCCCACCGCCTGCCCGCTGCCCCGGCGCGGAGCACTCCACGCCGCTGACATCGGAACGGAGAAGAAGACGACCTTCCCCGGAGTCGCGTCCAGCCACGACCGGCTGCGGTGCACTCCCCAGCTGCCCCCATGCTCACCGGCCAATGCGGCGACGACCTCCAGCCCCCGCCCGCTCTCGGCCCCCGGCGCCGCCCGCTGCGGCAGCGACCCCTGCCAAGGGACCCGGTCGAAGACCTTGACCACGAGCTCGGGCCGTTCGCCGCGCCGATAGAGGTACAGCTCCGGCACGAACGGAGCCGGGCGGCGTCGCCCGAGTGCATGCACGAACGCGTTCGTGGCCAGCTCGGACACCATCGTCGCCGAGTCGCGCACCAACTTCTCGGGCAACCCGCGCATCGTCTCGCGCACCCGTGCCCGTGCTACGCCCGCACACGTCTCGTCCGGCGGCAACGCCCAAACCCTGCACCCGCCGTCGAGGCTCGACGGCGAGCCGACCGAGGGGACCCGCATCACGACCACCACCCAGACCCGGCTCCGTCGCCGAGCGCATCGACATCGCCACCTAGTGTGACAGCGGGTGGAATTTCTCGCAGTAGAAATTCGAAGTGAACGTCAAGATCTCAGAATGCCACCACCCTGTCACAGGGCGTGGCACAGTAGGTGCGTGCCTGAGATTCACGCCCACGGTTACAGCCCTACGATCAAGAAGCGTGCGCTCAGCAGGAAACTGCTCGCTGCGCGCAAGGATGTAGGGCTGACCACGGTTGATGTGTGCAGTCAGCTCGGTTGGAGCCCGAGCAAGCTCAACTACATCGAGAAGGCGAAGTGGATCGAGCCCAACAGTGATGCGGTGACCGATCTTTGCGAGGTGTACGGGATCGAAGGGCCCGACCGCGACGCACTGATCCGGTTGGCTCGTGAGGCCCGGCAGCGTAGCTGGTGGACCAGATACAACGACGTCTTCCAGAACGAGTACCCAGGCTTCGAGTCCGCCGCGAGTGCCATCAAAATCTTCCAGCACACCTTCCTGCCTGGACTGTTGCAGACAGCCGAGTACATCGAAGCGGTGACCATCGCGGCAGGCATCGATGATCCCGCCGAGGTCAAGCGCCACGTGAGCGCTCGACTCGAACGACAGAAGATCCTTGAGCGTCCGGATGGACCTTGTCGGCTGCACGCCGTCGTGGACGAGAATGCGGTAGCCAGGATCGGTTGCCTCGACGCCAGTGCATCACAGCTCGCCCACCTGCTAGAGATGATGGACCGCCCCAATGTGACGTTGCAGGTCGTCAGTTCCGAGGCGGGACCTTACCCAGGCGCCGGTGAGTCCTTCGCGTACTTGGGATTCGACGATCCTGCTGAGCGGGACATCGTGTTCTTGGAGACCACAGTCGATGACCGGCTGCTCGAAGAGAAGGGCGAGGTTCGCCGCTATCTGGACCGGTTCGAACGTTTGGGTACAGTTGCCCTCACCCAGGACGAAACGCGGGCATTCCTGAGGGGACGGTTGGAGTCGACCAAATGATGCGGACAAGCCTCGTGTGGCGCAAGAGCAGCCGATCTCAAGGTGGTGGTACCGAATGCGTTGAGGTCGCGAAGTTGCCGGGTGCCTGCGGTGTGCGAGACTCCAAGGACCCCACTGGGCCGGTGCTGACCTTCGCGCCCGACGAGTGGGCTCGTTTCCTCGGCACGATCAAAGCGGAAAGCCACGACCTTCCCTGAGATCTGCTCAATTCCAGAACGTGGCCTCCACGCGGGTGACCTCCTTGGGTGTCCGCTGCAAGGCGTCCTCGGTCGCCTGGATCAGTTTGCGGAGGCTCGCGCGGAGTCGGTGACGCTGGTCGATGAGATCGCGTTCGAAGGCGTCCGCTGCTCCGCGTTTGCCGCTCACCCAGACCTGACGACTGGCCATCCGTTTGATCGGCTTGTCGAGCGCCCGCCCGATGTGCTCGGCGTCCCGCTTGAGGCTGCGAAGCAGCTGTTCCAACTCCTGATACTTCGGGTTCGGCACCATGTCAGGAGTTGTCATACGGCATTCTAAGTACATGCCGAGGCCTCGCTCCAGCCGCGTGAGCACCTTCGTTCTCCTGACGGCACTCGCCCTGTCGGCCTGCGGCGATGACGAGCCCGACGGTCCCACCGTCGCCGAAGCCGAGCGTGCTCTGCGATCGCAGGTTGACGCAGCACTCGATGGTGCCTCACCCAGGGGCCATAAGGTCACGGACGCCGGAGGGAAGGACGTTCCCTGTGGTGAGCGACGGGCGCGGCGAGCCTATGCTGTGAGCGCACAGACGGGAACCTCGCCCGCACTGACTCCCGTAGAGATCAAGAACGGGATGGTCGGAGCTCTGCCCGGCTTCGATGCGTTCGACATCGTTGAAGACAATCGAGCCACCCATGCGGGCGAACCCTCGCGAATCAAGCTGGAGAACAAGGCCTCTCGGACATCGCTCGTCATCTCTGTCCCGACCAAGCGGCAGGTCACCGTGTCGGGTACTACGGACTGCCTACGAACGGGTTAATCGTCCCAGGCACTTGCCTGGTCCGTCGCAGCTCTACTGGCGCCGAGGAACCAGAGTTTTGTGCGTGCCCCGACCTGGCCGATCTCGAACTCGCGGTCGCCGCCTCGGCCGTTGGCTTCTAGCCAGGCGAGGTAGTTGTCGAGGATTTTGGGGTTCTCGGTCATCTCGTCGTAGGGGATGAGGCCGTCGTCGTTCCAGAAGAGGTGGCCGGGGTGGGGCAACTTGGCGTCGCCGGGTTTGACCTTCATGGGGTAGCCGCCTTGGACCAGGCGCTGCACCATGGCGTGCTGGAGGCCGAGCGACATCTGGAGCTCCTTGTCCTCCAGCATGCTGAGCCGGGTCTTCTGGTCCGCCTTGTTCTTGATGGTGTCGAGCGTTTGTCCGGACTGCTTGGTGACCACGTACCAGATGGCCTCGACCGCTTGAGCGCCGGCTTCGCTGACGGGGAGGCCGCCTACGAAGACGTCGGCGACGTCGAAACCCACGTCGGCGAGGGTGCGCATCATCTCGCGGTTGCGGGCGTCGCGTTCGTCCAGGTCTCCTTGGACGGTCTTCTGAGCTTGGGTCTGGAGGCCGCTCACGTAGCCGAGCGCCTGCATGACGCGTTCGAGACCGGGTGCGTCGGGGCGGATCCTGCCTTGTTGTTTGCCGACCTCGATCTGGATGCCCAGGCGTACCAGGCGGTGAGACAAGCGGCCCATGCCCTGGTCGAGCAGGGCCATGTGCTCGGGGGAGTCGGCGAAGAGTTTGAGGTAGGCGTAGGTGTCCTCTGGGCTGAGGCTGAACGTCGGCTTGAGACCGGGTGTGTACGTCTTGACGTTGCCGAAGGCGGTGTTGGTGTTTCGATCGTCGAGGTTGGCACCTTCGGTGATTTCGGTGGCGTAGGAGCCGGCTATGCGGGCCAGTTCGATGCGCATGGAGGTGGGCACACGGTCGGCCACTTCTTCGGGGAGGACGGTCATCACTGCGAAGGCGAAGCGGGCGGAGTGCGTGCTGTGGGCGCCGTCGGCCTCGTCGTTGGCGCCTGCGCCGGAGGAGAGTGCGCGGCCTAGTTGCTGGGCGGTGGCTTCGTCGAGGCTCGTTATGCGAGTGAAGGTTTGCAGGACCTGGTTGAGGCCGGTGGGAGCCATGCCTTGGAAGGCGAGCCGGGACGCGGCCGGGTTGTTGCTGAGCGCCTGGAACATCCGCTGGAGCGTCTGCCAGTCGGTGGCGGTCAGGTCCGGGCGGGCCGTCGCACCGCCGGTGGTGAATTGCTGGTACGCGGGTTCCAGGGCATGGAGGCGGGCTAGCGCGGCCAGCCACTCGGGTGGGAACGAGCCGTATGAGAGCAGGACGGCGACGCCTTGGCGATCGGCTACTGGGAGATTCTTGTCGAACATCGCCTTGGTGACCGTGCCGAAGCCGGGGACGTCCATGCCTCCGGATACGGCACTGGCGAACGCTTCGCCCGTCTCGCGTAGCTGGCGGGCTACGTGGCCGTCGCGGCCGTGTTTCTCGATGAGGGCGGGCAGGCGGCGGGTGAGTTCGGGGCCGAGGCCTGCGAAGAACGCGGCGGCGTGGTCGGCGTCGAACCGGTACATGCCCAGTTCGTTCAAGAGGTCGTGATAGTCGCTGGACGTGCGGAAGCGGGCGGCCAGATCGGCCCCCATCTGCCGGGCCCGGGTGGGAGAGAGGATGAGCGACTCGTCGACCGAGGCCATGCCGGGTTGGGAGGAGTCGTCCAGGGCGATCGCCAGGTCGCGACGGCGGGTCAGCATCGGGAGTTGTTCGTCGACCCAGACGCAGACCCGGTCGATCTCGCGCAGAGCGGACGTGTCGACGCCGTACAGGGCCAGGCGGGCGCGGTACGGGCTCATGGCTCCGGCGATGTCCGCTCGGCCACGGCGGAACTCGGCGATCAACCCGCCCATGAGAGTGGGGTCGATGCCGCTGAAGCCCGGCGGGAACGGCGTGCTCACCCGCCACGAGTAGTGCATTGGAGCACGGACGGTCAAGGAGCCGTGTCATCCCCAGGTTGCCTGGCTTCGGTCAACGAGCGGACATTTCAGACGGTGTGGTGGCGGCCTATGGGGATGACCAGGGGGGTGCCGCTGACGGGGTCGGGGGTGACCTGGCAGCGCATGCCGAAGACGTCCTCGACCAGGGCCGCGTCGATCACGTCGGCGGGGCTGCCCTCGGTGACGATCGTGCCGGACTTCATGACGATGATGTGGTCGGCGTAGCGGCACGCCTGGTTGAGGTCGTGCAGGACCATCACGATCGTGCGGCCCTCGCGCCGGTTGAGGTCCACGACCAGGTCGAGGACGTCGATCTGGTGGGCGAGGTCGAGGAAGGTCGTGGGCTCGTCGAGGAGCAGGGTCGGGGTGCCCTGCGCGACGGCCATGGCGATCCAGGCGCGCTGGCGCTGGCCGCCCGACAGCTCGTCGATGGGGCGGTCGGCGTGCTCCAGCATCCCGGTGGCGCGGAGGGCCTCGGCGACCGCGTTCTCGTCGCCGGACGACCATTGGCGCCACCAGGTCTGGTGGGGGGAGCGGCCCTGGCCGACCAGGTCGGTGACCGTGAGCCCCTCGGGAGCGATGGGGGACTGGGGCAGGATGCCGAGGCGCTGGGCCACCTGGCGGGTCGGCATCGAGTGGATGGACCGGCCGTCGAGGTGGACCGTGCCGGCGCGAGGGGACAGCAGGCGGGCCAGGGCGCGCAGGAGGGTGGACTTGCCGCAGGCGTTGGCGCCGATGATGACGCTGATCCGGCCTGACGGGATGACCAGGTCGAGGTCGTCGACCACGACGCGGTCGTCGTAGGCGAGTCTCAGGCCGTCGGCCCGCAGGTCGGTGTCGAGGGTCACGGGGTTCAACCTCCAGAGCCGGCGCGGTTGGCGCGGGCCAGCTGCCACAGCAGGAACGGGGCGCCGAGCACGCCGGTCACGACACCGACGGGCAGCACCATGTCGGACAGGAGCCGCTGGCTGATCAGGTCGCTCAGCAGGACGACGGCCGCGCCGGTGAGCGCGGCGGCGGTGACCGGCGGCGCGGGGGTGCGCGCCAGCCGCTGGGCGATCTGCGGCGCGGCCAGCGCGACGAACAGGATGGGGCCGGCCGCCGCGGTCGCGAACGCGGCGAGGGCCGATCCGCACAGGAGCAGGGTGAGGCGCGTGCGCTGCACGGGGGTGCCCAGCCCGCCAGCGACCTCGTCGCCGAGCAGGAGAGTTCGCTGGAGCCGGGTGAGGAGGAGCACGACGGGGAGGACGGCGAGCAGCGCCAGCGCGAGGGGCTGGGCCTGGGGCCAGCCGCGGTCGTTGAGGTTGCCGACGAGCCAGCCGAGGATCTTCTGCGCCTGGTAGATCTCGGTGCGGCTGATCATGTAGAACGTGACGCTCGTGCACATCCAGCTCACGCCGATGCCCACGAGCACGATGCGGTACCCGGTGGTGCCACGGTTCCATGCGAGTACGTAGATGAGCAGGCCCGCTGTCAGGCCTCCTATGAGGCCCAGTGTTTGAGTGCCCAGGCTTGAGCCGATGCCGTAGGCGAGGCCCGTGGCCACGACCGCGCTCGCGCCCTGGGTGATGCCGAGCATGTCGGGGCTGGCGAGCGGGTTGCGCGTGACGGACTGGAAGACGGCGCCCGCGGCACCGAACGCCAGGCCGCTCAGCAGCGCGACGGTCGCGCGCGGCAGGCGCAGTTCACGGACGGCGAAGAGGGTGGCCGGATCGCCGCTGCCCCACAACGCGGGCACCACGTCCGCCAGCGGCACGGAGAAGTCACCGGTGCCCGTGGCGACCGTCACGCAGAAGACCGCGAAGGCGGCGGCGGAGAGCACCAGCCAGGTCAGGATCAGGCGTGGCCGTACCAGACCTGAGACGCCCGGGCCGCGGAACGCCACGCGGCCGGGCGTGCGGGCGACATGAAGGCCGAGCATGGGTCAGAGCTCCGCGAGACGACGGCGGCGGACCAGGGCGATGAAGAACGGCGCGCCGAGGAACGCCGCGACGAGGCTCACGTCGATCTCCTGCGGCCGGGCCACGACCCGTCCGATGATGTCGGCCGCCAGCACCAGGCACGGCGCGACCAGCATGGAGCCGGGCAGCAGCCAGCGGTGGTCGGGGCCGGTGATGAGCCGGACCACGTGCGGCACGACGAGCCCGACGAACACGATCGGGCCGACGACGGCGGTGACCGCGCCGGTGAGCAGGGTGACCGCCAGGGCGGCGCGCAGCCGCACCAGGCCGAGCCGCCGGCCGAGCGCCACGGCGACGTCGTCGCCGAGCGAGATGCTGTTGAGCGCGGTCGCGGTGCTGAGCGCGAGCAGCGCGCCGGCGAGCAGGAACGGCGCGACGCCCAGCAGCGTCGTGTCCTCGTGGCCGGTCAGCGAACCCGACGACCAGTAGCGGTAGCGGTCCAGCGCCTCGGGGTCGGTGAGCGCGATCCCGCTCGTCAGCGAGTCGAGCAGGTAGGTGACCGCGATGCCGGCGAGCGCGAGCTTGACCGGCGAGGCGCCGCCGCGGCCGCGGCTGCCGAGCAGGTAGACCACGACGGTGGCGGCGAGCGCACCGCCGAACGCGAACCAGATCGAGCCCATCAGCGCGGTGATACCGAACACACCGACGGCCGTCACGACGCCGAACGCGGCGCCCGCGGTGACGCCCAGCAGGCCCGGATCGGCGAGCGGGTTGCGGGTGAGTCCCTGCATGACGGCGCCCGCCAGGCCGAGGGCCGCACCGGCGAGCACGGCGGCCACCGTGCGGAGCAGGCGGGTGCTGGTGACGATGGCCTGTGTCTCGGCGTCGACGCTCGGGTGACCGGGGTCGACGAGCGCACGAACGACCAGGTCAAGCGGGATCGGCCGGGCGCCGATGGCCAGGGACGCCAGGCAGAGCGCGACCAGTGCCGCCGCCGCCGCGGCGAGCAGTAGCGGGCGCCGGAGCGGGCGGCGCCGGACGGGTGTCGCGTCGGCCGGAAAGGGCGCTGCGCGCGTCTTCCGCAAGGGCGCCGTGCTCTGACGTGTCACATAGATCCGATCTGGCTGGGTTAGGCAAGGCATACCTCAGCGTCAGCCCTGGTGCAAGTCTTTCGCGGGATTGAACGAAGGTAAGCCTTACCTTAGTATCGCCTCGCCGGTGTGTCCTGCCCTGTGCGGGTTTCGCCCCAGATGGGACGTGGGCCACGCTCCTGCCCGGCACCACCCGGCCGTTCAACCGGCGTTCGACTCGAGTCCGAAGAGGAAGCAATGTCCCAACCCCCCACGCCCATCGCGGGTGTCCGGCGCGCACGGCGCCTGCTCACCGCGGTCGCCGCCCTGGCCCTCGGCATGTCACTGGCCGCAGGTTGCGGCGACTCGGACTCCAAGGACAAGGCGAGCGGCACCACGTCGCCCGCGGCCGCGGGGGCGGCTTCCTTCCCGGTCACTGTTGACCATATGTTCGGCTCGACCACCATCACCAAGAAGCCACAGCGCATCGTCACGATCGGGCTCAGCGACCACGAGCCGGTGCTGGCGCTCGGCTACAAGCCCGTCGGCGTCACCGACTGGTTCGAGCGCAAGCCGTTCACCGACTGGCCGTGGGCCAAGACCGCCTGGGGCGGCAGCGAGCCGACCATCCTCGGCGTCCGCGAGGCGGGCGTGAAGGCGGAGAAGATCCTGGCGCTCAAGCCGGACCTCATCTTCGCCATGTACTCGGGCATCGAGAAGCAGAACTACGACCAGCTCTCGAAGATCGCCCCCGTGGTCGCGCAGCCGAAGGGCTTCGACCCCTACGCCGCGCCCTGGAAGGAGTACACGCTGCTCGCCGGCCGCGCGCTCGGCGTGGAGCCGAAGGCCAAGGAGCTCATCAGCGGCATCGACGCCAAGTTCGCGCAGGTCCGCAAGGACAACCCGCAGTGGGCCGGCAAGACCGCGGTCGCGGCCGACAGCTTCGAGGCGGGCAAGTACTCCGCCTTCCAGAAGGGCGACCCCAAGTCGGCGTTCCTGGCCGAGCTCGGCTTCACGATCCCCGAAGAGATCACCAAGAAGGCCGGCAAGCTCAACGTCGCCGAGTTCGGCTCCGAGGGCCTGAACATGCTGGAGGTCGACCGGCTGGTCTGGATGACCACCGGCAAGGAGCCCCACGCGCGCATCAAGAACGACAAGGTCTACAAGGAGCTCAAGGTCGCCAAGGAGGGCCGCGACCTGTTCCTGACCTACCAGGACCCGCCGATCGGCGCGGCCCTGTCGTTCAACACCGTCCTGAGCATCCCGTACGCGATCGAGCAGGTGGTCCCGCTCATCAAGAAGTAGCGGGTGGTCCCGCCGCCCATGAGGCGGCGGGACGCCGAACGGCGACGACTCACTGCGCGGAAAGGCGGGGACGATGTCCGGTGGCGGGTTCGAGCTGCCCGGGACCGAGCTTGCTCTCACCGGAGCACAGACCGGGATCTGGCTGGCCCAGCAGATCGAGCCGGACAGCCCGGCCTACACGATCGGCTGTCACGTCGAACTGCCGTCCGGCGCGGACGCGGCGCGGCTCGCCGCGTCCGTGCGCCGGGCCGTTCTGGAGGCCGAGCCGCTGCACGTGGTGTTCCGCGAGCGGGACGGACGGCCGGTCCAGATCGTCCGGCCCCCCGGCGAGTGGGCGCCCACCATGCTGGATCTGGCCGCCGAGCCCGATCCCGAGTCGGCGGCCCGTGCCTGGATGGGCGCGGACATGGCACGGGTCGCCGATCTCACCGTCGGCCCGCTCTTCGCGCACGCCGTCATCGAGCTTGGCGACGGCCGGGTGTGGTGGTACCAGCGGTACCACCACCTCGTCACCGACGGCTCGGGCGTTCTCAACCTCACCCTGCGGGTGGCCGCTCTGTACGGCGACGAGAACGCGCCCGCCCCGGACTGGTCGCTGAAGCGGCTGGTCGCCCGGGACGGCGACTACCGGAGCTCGGAGCTGCACGAGGCCGATCACGAGTTCTGGCGGGACCGCCTCGCCGGTCTCCCCGACGAACCCGCGCGGCTCGTGGAGTGCCCGCCGGTCCAGGCGCGCGACGTCGTGCGCCGGACGGCCGAGCTGCCGGCCGACCGCACCGAACGCGGGCGCGCGGTCGCCGAGGCCCTCGGCACGCGCTTCTCCCGGCTGGCGATCGCGGCGGTGGCCGCGTACCTCCACCGGTCGACGGGCGCGCGCGACGTGGTCCTCGGCCTGCCGGTCACCGGCCGCCTGGACGCGGAGCTGCGCGGCACCCCGGGCCTGGTGTCCAACGTCCTGCCGCTGCGGCTCACCGTGCGGCCGGACACGACACCCGCCGAGCTGGTCACGGCGGTGGCCCAGGAGATCCGTGCCATCGCCGCGCACGGCCGGTACCGCGGCGAGGACCTCGCCAGGGAACGCGGCACGGAGCACGGCAGGCAGGGCGGGCTGCGCGAGCTGATCGGGCCGACCGTCAACGTGATGCCCTACCACGAGGGGATTCACTTCGGGGATCTCCTCGCCACCGTCCACTACCACTCGCTCGGGCCGGTCAGCGACCTGTCCGTCGCGATGTACGACCGTCCCGCCGGGCAGGGCGTCCGGATCGACCTGGACGCCGACGCGGCGGTGTGCGGCCCGGACGAGCTGGCAGCGCACGAGCGCCGGCTCGTCGCCGTCCTCGACGCGATGATCGAGCACCCCGGCCGTCCGCTGGGCGCGATCGACCTGACGACCTCCGCCGAGCGCCGGCGGGTGCTCGAAGAGTTCGGCGGCTCGGTGCAGCAGGCGAGCGAGACCGACGAGACGACCTGGACCGCCGCGTTCGAACGACGCGCCGCCGAGACGCCGGACGCGGTCGCGGTGATCTGCGAGGCCGAGCGGCTGACGTACCGGGAGCTCAACGGCCGGGCCAACCGCCTCGCCCGGCTCCTGCGCGGCCGTGGCGTGGCGGCCGAGGACGTCGTCGCGGTCGCCGTGCCGCGTTCGGCCGAGATGGTCGTGGCGCTGTTCGGCGTAATGAAGGCGGGTGCCGCCTACCTGCCCCTCGACCTGGACCACCCGGCGGAGCGCGTCGCTTACATGGTGGAGGACTCCAGCGCGCGTGCCGTCGTATCGGTGACCGGGCTCGCCGGCGACCTTCCGGACGCCCCGCACGTGCTGCTGGACGACCCGGGCGTCGCGGCCGAGCTGGCGAGCCTGGACGAGGGCGACCTGCCGGACGCGGCCGCCGGACATCTGGACCGCGCCGCGTACGTCATCTACACCTCGGGCTCGACCGGCCGCCCCAAGGGCGTCGTCGTGTCCCACGACGGGATCGGCAGCCTCGTCGCGACCGCCGTCGAACGGCTGGGCGTGCGGCCCGGCAGCCGCGTCGTGCAGTTCGCGTCGGTCGGGTTCGACGTCGCGGTCTGGGACCTGGTCATGTCGCTCTGCGTCGGCGGCACGGCCGTCGTCGTCCCGGCCGAACGGCGGGTCGCCGGGGAGGAGCTGACCGGCTACCTCGCCGAGCACCGCGCCACCCACATGATCCTGCCGCCCTCGCTGGTGGCGGCCCTGCCCGCCGAGTGCGAGCTGCCCGAGGGCGCCGTGCTGGTGGTCGGCACCGAGGCGGTGCCCGCCGAGCTCATCGCCCGGTGGGGCGACCGGATGCGGGTCGTCGTCGCGTACGGCCTGACCGAGGCGACCGTCAACTCCACGCTGTGGCTCGCCGAGCCGGGCGCCGAGGGGCCGGTTCCCATCGGCGTGCCCGACCCGGGGACCCGCTGCTACATCCTCGACTCGGCGCTGCGTCCCGTTCCGCCGGGTGCCGCGGGCGAGCTGTACGTCGCCGGGCGCGGCCTGGCGCGCGGCTATCTCGGCCGGCGGGGCCTGACCGCCGAACGGTTCGTCGCCGACCCGTTCGGGGCTCCCGGCGACCGCATGTACCGCACCGGCGACCGCGCCCGCTGGCGTCCTGACGGGAACATCGACTTCCTCGGCCGCGGCGACGGCCAGCTCAAGATCCGCGGCTTCCGCATCGAGCCCGGCGAGGTCGAGAGCGCCCTCATGGCGCATGACGCCGTGGCGCAGGCCGCCGTCGTGGCCCGCGAGGACCACCGGGACGTCAGGCGCCTGGTCGCCTACGTGACCGGCTCCGCCGGCTCCGGCGGCCCCAACGGCTCCGGCGCGCTCGACGTCGCGGAGCTGCGGCGGTTCGCGGCCGCCGCGCTGCCCGACTACATGGTGCCCGGCACGATCGTCGTGCTCACCGGGACGCTGCCGCTGACCCCCAACGGCAAGCTCGACAAGGACGCCCTCCCCGAGCCGGAGTGGACGTCGGGCGCCGGTGACGCCCCGCCGGAGACGCCTGCCGAGCACATCCTCGCCGCGCTGTTCGCCGAGGTGCTGGGCCTGCCCGCCGTCGGCGTGCACGACGGCTTCTTCGAGCTGGGCGGTGACAGCATCGTCGCCATCCAGCTGGTCAACCGAGCGCGGCGGGCCGGGCTCGCCCTCACCCCGCGCGACGTCTTCCGCCTGCGCACGGTCTCCGCCCTGGCCGCCGTCGCCGCCGAGACGGCCGCGAGCGGCGCCGCCGTCGCCGAACGGCCCCACGATCCGGGCCTCGGGACCGTTCAGCCGACGCCGATCATGCGGTGGCTGCGCGGGCTCGGCGGACCAGTCGACGCGTTCTACCAGTCGGTCGTGGTGCGGGTGCCGGCCGACCTCGACGCCGGCGCGCTCGCCGCGACGCTGCAAGCGGTCATCGACCACCACGGCATGCTCCGCGCCCGCCTCGACCGGGCGGGCTGGACGCTGGAGGTGCCGCCGCCCGGTACCGTCCGCGCCGCGGACCTCATCGAACGGGTGGAGGACGGCGACGCCGACCTCGCCGATCACCGCGAGCGGGCCGCGCGACGCCTGGCACCGGAGCGGGGAGTCATGCTCCAGGCCGTGTGGTTCGCGGGCGAGGGGCGGCTGCTGCTCGTGGCCCACCACCTCGTCGTGGACGGGGTCTCCTGGCGGGTGCTGCTCTCCGACCTGGAGCAGGCGGCGGCGGGCGAGGAGCTCGCTCCGGTCGCCACCTCGTTCGCCGAATGGTCAAGGATGCTGGCCGCCGACGCGAGGACCGCCGACCCGGCCGCCTGGCGCGAGGTGGTGAACGAGCCGGTCGCCGTACTGGGCGCCCGCCCGCTCGACCCGCGGACCGACGTCGCGGCCACCGAACGTTCCCTCACGGTGACGCTGCCCGCCGACGTGACGGGCCAGCTCCTCACCGGCGTGCCCGCCGCGTACCACGGCTCGGTCGACGACGTCCTGCTCACGGCGCTCGCCGTCGCCGTGGCCGCCTGGCGTCCCGGGCACGACGAGCTGCTCGTCCATCTCGAACGGCACGGGCGCGAGCAGGACGAGGTCACGGGCGGCGCCGACCTGGCGCGGACGGTGGGCTGGTTCACCGCCTTCCTCCCGGCCCGGCTCGCGCCGGGGTCCGTCGACTGGGACGACTTCCGCGCGGGCGGCCCGTCCGTCGGCCACGCCCTCAAGCGGATCAAGGAGCAGCTGCGCGCCGTTCCCGCGTCGAGCCTCGGCTATGCCGCCGACGCGTCGGCCGCGCAGGTGCTGTTCAACTACCTGGGACGGTTCCGGGCGGACGGTGCGGGCGACTGGCGGCTCGCGAGCGACGTCGAGCCGCTGTCGGCGGGCCGGGATCCGGGCATGCCGCTCGGGCACCCGCTCGAAGTGAACGCGATCGTCCGCGACGGTTCCGAGACCGGGCCGGAACTGAGCGCGACCTGGTCATGGCCCGAGGGCGTGCTCGGCTTCTCCGAGGTCGCCGACCTGGCCGGGGCCTGGCTCGACGCGCTGCGCGGTCTGGTGGCCCACCTGAGCTGCCTGAACGCGGGCGGGCACACGCCGTCGGACTTCCCGCTCGTGGCGATCGGCCAGAACGAGATCGACGAGCTGGAGTCCGCGGTCGGCGACCTGGCCGACGTCCTGCCGGTCACGCCGCTCCAGGAGGGGCTGCTCTTCCACGCGCTCTTCGACGAGGACGCCGACGACGTCTACACCGTCCAGCAGGTCATCGAGCTGACGGGCGACGTGGACCCGGAGGCGCTGCGCCGCGCCGTCCAGGGGCTGCTGGACCGGCACGCGCCGCTGCGGGCCGGGTTCCGGCAACTGGGGAACGGGCAGATCGTGCAGTTCGTCCCCGGATCGTCCACCGTGCCCTGGCGCGAGGCGGACGGGGGCGGCGCCGAGGCGATCGCGGCGGAGGAGTTCGCGCACCGCTTCGACCTCGCGGCACCGCCGCTGCTGCGCGCCGCGTTCGTCCGGGGCGAGGCGGCGGACGGGCCGCACACGCTCATCCTCACGCTGCACCACCTGACCTCCGACGGCTGGTCCGTGCCGATCATGCTGCGCGACCTGGTGACGGGGGACTCGCGGGCGGCCGGCGCGCCCTCGTACCGCGACTACTTCGCGTGGCTGGCCGGCCGTGACCGGGACGCGGCGCGTGCAGCCTGGCGCGAGGCGCTGGCCGGGCTGGACGAGCCGACGCTGCTCGCCGGAGCGACGCGCGGCGACGCGGCCCCCGGTCCGATGGGACAGGTGCGCGCCTCGCTGGACGCGGCGTCCACCGGCGCCCTCACCGCCTGGGCGCGGGCACGCGGCCTGACGCTGGGCACGGTCGTGCAGGGCGCCTGGGGGCTGCTGCTCGGCCGCCTCACCGGGCACCGCGACGTGGTGTTCGGCTCGACCGTGTCCGGCCGCCAGGCCGAGGTCGACGGCATCGAGTCGATGGTCGGGCTGCTGGTCAACACGGTGCCGGTGCGGGTGACGTGGCGGCCGGACGAGCCGGTCGCGCGGCTGTTCGCGCGGCTGCAGGAGCGGCAGGCCGAGCTCCTCGACCACCAGCATCTCGGACTGGCGGAGATCCAGCGGCTCGCCGGCCACGCCGACGCCCTGTTCGACACGCTCGTGGCGGTCGAGAACTACCCGATGAGCGACGACCTGCGGGCGCCGGGCGCCGCGTTCTCCATCTCGGCCGTGGACGTCCGCGACGCGTCGCACTATCCGCTGTCGCTGACCGTCGTGCCGGGAGAACGGCTGGAGCTCCGGCTCGACCACGACACCGGGCGCTTCGACCCCGAGACGGCCCGGCGGCTGTCCGGCGGCCTCACGCGGCTGCTGGAGTCGGTCGTCACCGGCGCGGAGGTTCCCGCCGGACGGCTCGACCTGCTGCCCGCCGCCGAACGCGCGGACGCGCGGCTCGTCGGCGCGAGCCGGGAGATCCCGGCGGAGACGCTCGCGTCCGCCATCGCGGCCCAGACCGCCCGCACCCCGGACGCCACCGCCGTGATCTTCGGGGCCGAGGAGATCTCGTACGCCGAGCTGGACCGGCGCGCCGGACGGCTCGCACGGCGGCTGGCCGCACGCGGCGCCGGGCCGGGCGAGTACGTCGCGGTCGCGATCCCGCGGTCGGTCGAGCTGATGGTCGCGCTGCTGGGCGTCCTGAAGTCGGGCGCCGCGTACGTGCCGCTCGACGTCGACTACCCGGCCGACCGGCTGGCGTTCATGCTGGCCGACTCCGGCGCCTGCCTGGTCGTCACCAAGACCGGCGACCTCGCCGGGATCGGCGAGGCGGAGCCGGTCGTCGTCGATGACCCTGACGACACGGCCGGCGCCGAGCCGCGCCCGGCCCGGCCCGGCGATCCCGCGTACCTGATCTACACCTCGGGCTCCACCGGCCGTCCCAAGGGCGTCGTGGTCGGCCACCGCGCCATCGTCGGGCACCTCGCCTGGGCGCAGGGCGAGTTCGGGATGGGCGCCGGGGACCGCATGCTCCAGCAGGCGTCGGCGAGCTTCGACGCCTCGGTGTGGCAGCTCTTCTGGCCGCTGTGCTCAGGCGCGGCCGTGGTGCTGGCCGAGCCCGGCGGTCACTTCGACCCGGTCTACCTGGCCGGTCTCATCAGGGAACGCCGCGTCACCGTCCTCGACATCGTGCCCTCGATGCTGCAGGCGTTCACCGGTACCGACGAGCTCGCCGCCGACCCGGGGTGGGCCGCGAGCCTGCGCAAGGTCTTCGGCGGAGCCGAGGCCCTGACCGCCGGGACGGCGCGCCGCTGGCTGGAGCTGACCGGCACGCCCGTCGACAACTGCTACGGGCCGACCGAGGCGACCGTCCAGGTCACGTGGGCGGACGGCTCCATCCCACCCGACGGCGAGGCCGTGCCGATCGGCCGCCCTGTCTGGAACACCCGGCTGTACGTGCTCGACACCTGCCTGCGGCACGTACCCGAGGGCATGCCGGGCGAGCTCTACATCGCCGGTGAGCAGCTCGCCATCGGCTATCACGCCCGGCCCGGGTTGACCGCCGAACGTTTCGTGGCCGACCCGTACGGGCCGCCGGGCACCCGCATGTACCGCACGGGAGACCTGGTCCGGCGGCGCGCGGACGGCGCCCTGGAGTACGTCGGCCGGACCGACCACCAGATCAAGATCCGCGGTAACCGGGTCGAGCTGGGCGAGGTGGAGGCACGGCTCGGCCGTGAAGCCGGAGTCGCGCGGGCGGTCGCCGTCGTGCGCGGCGAGGGCGCCGCCCTGCGTCTGGTCGCCTACGCCGTCGCCGCTCCGGGCGCCACGCTTGACGGCGGCGACCTGCGGGCCCGGCTGGCCGCCGCGCTTCCGGCGCCGATGGTGCCGAGCACGGTCGTCGTGCTGGACGAGCTGCCGCTGACGCCCAACGGCAAGGTCGATCGCGAGGCCCTGCCCGTTCCGGAGGCGGCGCCGCGCGAGGTCCGGGTCGCGCGGACCGAGCCCGAACGGCTGCTGTGCGAGATCTTCGGCGCGGTGCTCGGTCTCGAGGCCGGCGTGGACGACGACTTCTTCGTGCTCGGCGGCGACAGCATCACCTCGATCACCGTGTCGAGCCGTGCCCGCAAGGCCGGGCTGCCGCTCAGCCCCCGCGACGTCTTCGCGCACCGCACGCCCGCCGCGCTGGCCGCCGCCGTGGCCGTCGCCGAGGCCGGGGGCCCTGCCTCCGAAGGTGTGGAGGACGCGGAGCTGATCGAGCTCACGGACGAGGAGCTCGCACGGGTACGCGCGACGAGCCCCGTCCCGGTCGAGGACGTCTGGCCGCTGTCGCCGTTGCAGGAGGGCATCTACTTCCACGCCACGTACGACACCGACGCGATCGACGTCTACACCTCGCAGGACGTCTTCTCGTTCGGCGAGCGCATCGACGCCGATCGGCTGCGCACGGCCGTGGGGGCGCTGCTGGCGCGCAACCCGAGCCTGCGCGCGGGCTTCACCGGCGAGGGGCTGCCGCGCCCGGTGCAGTTCATCGGGGCGGACGTGCCGCCGCCGTTGCGTGAGATCGACCTGTCGTCGCTCTCCGCCGAGGAGCAGGACGAACGGGTCGCCGCGCTGCTGGCCGCGGACCGCACCGAGCGGTTCGACCTGACGAGCCCGCCCGCGATGCGGCTGCTGCTCATCCGGCTCGGCGGCGGCCGTGACCGGCTGGTGCTCAGCCACCACCTGATCCTGTGGGACGGCTGGTCGGCGTGGTTGTTCCTGGAGCAGCTCTTCACGCTGTACGAGCGGGCCGGCGACGACAGCGGCATGCCGCCTCCCGGCAACTACCGCGACTATCTCGGCTGGCTGGCGGGCCAGGACTCCGGCGCGGCCCTCGGGGCGTGGCGCGAGGCCCTGACCGGGCTCGACGAGCCGACGCTGGTGCGGCCCGCCGACGACGGCCTGCGGCAGCCGGTGATCCCGCGCGACCTCGACGTCGAGCTCCCCGCCGAGCTGGGCGACCGGCTGCGCGGCACGGCCCGCGAACACGGCCTCACGCTCAACACCATGCTCAACGCCGCCTGGGGGATGGTGCTCGCCGCCTCGGTCGGCCGTGACGACGTGGTCTTCGGTGCCGCCGTCGCGGGCCGCCCGGTCGCGGTGCCCGAGGTCGAGAACATCATCGGGATGTTCCTCAACACGGTGCCGGTGCGCGTCACCCTGCGGCCCCGCGAGTCCGTGCTCGGCGTGCTGCGCCGCGTCCAGGACGAGCGGGTGGCGCTGATGCCGTACGAGCATCTCGGGCTCGGCGACCTCCAGCGCGAGACCGGGCACCGGCGGCTGTTCGACACGCTGTTCGTGCTGCGCGACGCGGGCGGCGAGGAACGGATGCTGGAGTTCACGCGCCGCAACGGCATCGTGGACGTGGCCAACGCCGACGCGACGCACTACCCGGTCACCCTCATCGTGACGCAGGGCGCCCGGCTGCGCGTGACCCTGTCCTACCGGCCCGACGCGTTCGACGACGATGAGGCCGCCGCGCTGCTCGACCGCTTCACGATGCTGCTCGACCAGCTCCCGTCCGGTCTCGCCGACGAGGTCGGCGGCCTCGGCATGCTGCTGCCGGGCGAGCGGCGGAGCCTCGCCGAGGAATGGGACGCGTCGCGGCGTCCCGTGCCGCCCGTGACCGTCGCCGAGCTGCTGTCCGAACGCGCCGCCCGTTCACCCGACGAGATCGCGCTCGTGTTCGGGGCGGAGAGGCTGACCTACGGCGAGCTGGACGCGCGCATCAACCGCATGGCGCGGCTGCTGCTGGCGCGCGGCGCCGCGCCGGAACGCGTGGTCGCGCTGGCCCTGCCGCGTTCGGTCGAGATGGTCGTCGCGTTGTTCGCCGTCCTCCAGACGGGAGCGGCCTACCTGCCGCTGGACCTGGAGTACCCGGCCGAACGGCTGGAGTTCATGCTGGGCGACACCGCCCCCGCGTGCGTCCTCACGACCACGTCCGTCGCGGCGACGCTGCCGGACGCGGGCGTTGAGCGGATCCTGGTCGACGACGCCGCGACCGTCGCCGAGCTGGCGGGCCTGCCGGGCGGGGCGCTGGACGACGCCGAACGGCCCGCGTTCGCCCGCGACCTGCCGCACCGGCTGGAACACCCGGCGTACGTGATCTACACGTCGGGCTCGACCGGCCGCCCCAAGGGCGTCGTCACGCCCTACCGGGGCCTGACGAACATGCAGTTCAACCACCGTGAGGCCATCTTCGAGCCGACGATCGCCGCTGCCGGGGGCCGGCGGTTGCGGATCGCCCATACGGTGTCGTTCGCGTTCGACATGTCGTGGGAGGAACTGCTGTGGCTCATCGAGGGCCACGAGGTCCACATCTCCGACGAGAACCTGCGGCGTGACGCCGAGGCCCTCGTGGCCTACTGCGACCGTGAGCTGATCGACGTCGTCAACGTGACGCCCACCTACGCCCACCACCTCATCGACGAGGGCCTGCTGGACGGCCACCGGCCGCCGCTGGTGCTGCTCGGCGGCGAGGCGGTGTCGGAGACCGTGTGGTCCGCGCTGCGCGAGACGCCCGGGACCTTCGGCTACAACCTGTACGGGCCCACCGAGTACACGATCAACACCCTCGGCGCCTCGACGGAGGACAGCGCGACCTCGACCGTCGGGCGGCCGATCTGGAACACCCGCGCCTACATCCTGGACGCCGCGCTGCGCCCGGTGCCGCCGGGGACCCCTGGCGAGCTCTACATCAGCGGCGTCGGCCTGGCCCGTGGCTACCACCGGCGGCCCGGGCTGACCGCCGCGAGCTTCGTCGCCGACCCGTTCAGCGACGAGCCCGGCGCCCGGATGTACCGGACCGGCGACCTCGTGCGGCGCGGGCCGGACGGCAACCTGGACTTCCTCGGGCGGACCGACGACCAGGTGAAGATCCGGGGCTACCGGGTCGAGCTCGGCGAGATCGGCGCGGCCCTGGAGGACCATCCCGCGGTCGCCCACGCGGCCGTCATCGCGGACGCCTCCGGCCCGGGCGGCGTCAAGCGCCTCGTCGGCTACATCGTCCCGGCGGTCTCGCACGGCGCGGTCTCGCGCGACGGGGGTTCGGAGGACGCGGGCTCGCGGGACGCCGATGAGCTGGTCGGCGAGCTGCGCGAGGCGTTGAAGGCGCGGTTGCCGGGCTACATGGTCCCGGCCGCGCTGATGCTCGTGGACCGGCTGCCGATCACCGTGAACGGCAAGCTCGACGTGCGCGCCCTCCCCAAGCCCGAGGTGAGCGCCGGCGCCGACAGCCGTCCGCCGCGCTCACCGCGCGAGCAGGCCCTGTGCGAGATCTTCGCCGAACTTCTCGGGGTCGAGCGCGTCGGCATCGACGACGACTTCTTCGACCTCGGCGGGCACTCGCTGCTGGCGACGCGGCTGGTCAGCCGCGCGCGGGCGGCGCTCGGCGCCGAGCTGGCCATCCGCGACCTGTTCGAGGCGCCGACGGTCGCCGAGCTGGCGGAACGCGCGGACGCCTCCGCCGCGACCCGCCGTCCCGAGCTGGTCGCCGTGCCGGAACGGCCCGCCGAGCCGCCGCTGTCGTTCGCCCAGCAGCGGCTGTGGGTGATCGAACAGCTGGAGGCCGCGTCCGCCGCGTACAACTTCCCGCTGGTCATGCGGCTGCGCGGCGCGCTGGACACAGGCGCGCTGCGCGCGGCGCTGGGCGATGTGATGCGGCGGCACGAGGCGCTGCGCACGCTGATCGTCGAACGCGAGGGCCGTCCGTTCCAGCGAGTGCTGCCCGCGGACGAGGCCCGGCCGGAGTTCGCGGTGCTGGACGCGACCGAGGCGCGGCTCGACGCGGTGCTGGCGACGGTGCTGGGCCGCCCGTTCGACCTGGCCGTGGAGCCTCCGCTGCGTGCGACCGTCGTCCGACTCGCGCCCGACGAGCATGTCGTGGCGCTGCTGCTGCACCACATCACGACCGACGAATGGTCGGACGGGCCGTTCCTACGCGATCTGTCCACCGCCTACGCCGCCCGTACGGCGGGAAGGGCACCCGAATGGGAGCCGCTGCCCGTCCAGTACGTGGATTACACGCTGTGGCAGCGCGAGCTGCTGGAGACGGACGGACTGGCCGAACGGCAGCTGGCGTACTGGCGCGACAACCTGCGCGGCGCCCCCGAACAGCTCGAACTGCCCACCGACCGGCCCCATCCGGCCCGGCCGACCATGTCGGGCGGCGAGCTGACCATCGAACTCGACCCGGACGCCTGCGCGGGCCTGCGCCGGATCGCCCAGCGCGGCGGCGCCAGCATGTTCATGGTGTGCCACGCCGCGGTCGCCGCGCTGCTGCACCGCCTCGGCGCCGGCGACGACCTCCCGCTCGGCGCGCCGATCTCCGGCCGGACGGACGGGGCGCTGGACGAGCTGGTCGGCTTCTTCGTCAACACGCTGGTGCTGCGCACGGACGTGTCGGGCGACCCGACGTTCGCCGAGCTCGTGGACCGGGTCCGCGCCACCGACCTGGCGGCCTTCTCCCACCAGGACGTGCCGTTCGAGGCCGTGGTGGAGGAGGTCAACCCGGTGCGGTCGCCGGACCGCAACCCGCTCTTCCAGGTCATGGTCGGCTACCGCAACCGTGCCGGGGACGATGTCGCGCTGCCAGGGCTGACGGCGGTGCCGCAGCTCGTGGAGGCGCGCACGGCCAAGTTCGACCTCGTCTTCAGCTTCGCCGAGGACGTGACGAGCGGGCGGATCGGCTGCGTGCTGGAGTTCCGTTCCGATCTGTTCGACCGTTCGTCGGTCGCCGTCCTCGGGGAGCGGCTGTCGCGGCTCGTCGAGGCCGTCGCCGCCGATCCGGAGCTGCCCGTCGGCCGGATCGACGTGCTCACCGAGGCCGAACGCGAGCAGGTCCTGACCGGCTTCAACCGGACCGACCGGGCCGTGGACGAGCTGACCATCCCCGGCCTCTTCGGGCGGCTCGTGGCCGAGCAGCCGGAGGCGGTGGCCGTCGTGGACGGCCCGCGTTCGGTGACCTATGCCGAGCTGGACGCGCTGTCGGATCGCATGGCGGTCCTGCTGGCGCGCCATGGTGTGCGCGCCGAGAACGTGGTCGGCGTGGCCGTGCCGCGTTCGGTGGAGATGGTCGCCGTCATGCTCGGCGTCAACAAGCTGGGCGCCGCGTTCCTGCCGATGGACCTCGCCCACCCCGGCGACCGCCTCGCCTACATGCTGGGCGACGCGCGGGCCGCCGTCGTGGTCGTCACCGAGCAGGTCGCGGGCAAGGTGCCGGAGGTCGACGGCGTCGAGGTGCTGTCCCTCGACTCGCCGGACACCGCCGACGAGCTCGCCGGTCTCGCGCCGGGCGCCGTCTTCGCCCCGATCGCCCTCGACCAGGCCGCGTACGTCATCTACACCTCGGGCTCGACCGGCCGGCCCAAGGGCGTCGTCGTCCCGCACGAGGGCATCGGCAGCCTGGTCGCCACGGCCGTGGACCGGATGGGGCTGAGGCCCGGCAGCCGCGTGCTGCAGTTCGCGTCGATCGGCTTCGACGTCACGATCTTCGAGCTGTCCATGGCGCTGTGCCACGGCGGCACCCTGGTGCTGGTGCCGGACGAGGCGCGGGTGCCGGGGCGTGAGCTGACCGGCTTCATGAACGAGCAGCGGATCACGCACGCGATCCTGCCGCCGTCCCTGGTGGCCGCGCTGCCGCCCGGCTGCGACATCCCCGAGGGCGCCACCGTCCTGGTCGGCACCGAGACCGTGCCGCCGGACGTGATCGCGCGCTGGGCCGGTCACCTGCGTCTCCTCGCCGCGTACGGCCTGACCGAGGCCACGGTCAACTCGACGTTGTGGCTCGCCGAACAGGGCTGGACGGGCGCCGTCCCGATCGGCGTGCCTGACCCCAACACGCGCGTCCACATCCTGGACGAACGGCTCCAGCCGGTCCCGCCCGGCGTGGCCGGTGAGCTCTACGTCACCGGCCGCGGCCTGGCCCGCGGCTACCTGGGCCGTCCCGGCCTGTCGTCCGAACGTTTCGTGGCCTGCCCGTTCGGCCCGCCCGGCACCCGGATGTACCGGACCGGCGACCGCGCCCGCTGGCGCGCCGACGGCAACGTCGACTTCCTCGGACGCGCCGACGACCAGGTGAAGATCCGCGGGTACCGCATCGAACCCGGTGAGATCGCGGGCGCCATGACCCGCCACCCCGGCGTCACCCAGGCGGCCGTCGTCGCCGACCGGAGCGGCCGTGACACGCGCCTGATCGGCTACGCCGTGGGGGAGGCGGACCCGGCGGAGATCCGCGCCCACGTGGCGGCGCTGCTGCCGGACTACATGGTCCCGGCGGCGATCGTCGTGCTCGATGGGCCGCTGCCGCTCACGCCGAACGGCAAGCTCGACCGCCGTGCCCTCCCGGCTCCCGACTGGTCGGCCCGTAGTGGGACGGCGCGTCCGGTCACCGGACGGCAGCAGGCGCTCGCCGGGCTCTTCGCCGAGATCCTCGAACTCCCCGAGGTGGGCGTCCACGACAACTTCTTCGAGCTGGGCGGCCACTCCATGTCCGCCATGCGCCTGCTGGGCCGTGTCCGTACCGTCCTGGACGCCGATCTGGCCCTCCGCGACGTCTTCGACGCCCCCACGGTGGCCGAGCTCGCCGACCGCCTGGACACCACGACCGGTCGTCCCCGCCTGACCCCCGCCGAACGCCCCTCCGTCCTGCCTGCCGCGCCGCCGCAGGAGTGGCAGTGGACACGCCACAGCACCGGGCAGCCGTACGACATGGCGTTCGCGCTCCGTTCGCCCGAGGGGCTCGACACGTCCGCCCTCGCAGCGGCCCTGGACGACCTCGCGGCCCGCCACGAGCCGCTGCGCACGGCCTTCGCCGAGCGCGACGGCAGGCTCGTTCAGGTCCGCGCCGACTTCGCCCTCGAACACCTCCAGGTCAGCGATCTGGAGGCGGAACTCCGCACCCTCGCAGCGGAACAGGCCGACCTGACGCGGCCGCCCCTCCGCGCCCGCCTGCTCACCGGCCCCGGCGCACAGGCGCTGCTGCTGACCATGCACTACATCGGTGTGGACGAGTGGTCCGTCGTGCCTCTGGTCAACGACCTGGCGACCGCCTACACGGCCCGCCGCGAAGGCAAGGCCCCCGCCTGGGAACCCCTTCCGGTCTCCTACGGCGACTACACCCTGTGGGCACACTCGCTCCCGGCGGAACGTCAGCTCGCCTACTGGCGCGAGACCCTGTCCGACGTCCCACGCGAGATCACCCTCCCGTACGACCTGCCCGCCACCCGCGAGCCGCGCGGCGACTACATCCACACCGTCCTCGACCCGGCCCTGCACCAGGCCATCGACGCCCTCGCCGCGCAGACCGGCACGAGCATGTTCATGGTGCTCCAGGCCGCCCTGGCGACGCTCCTCACCCGCAACGGCGCGGGCACGGACCTGCCCATCGCGTCCTTCGTCGCGGGCCGTACCGAGGAGACCCTCACCGACCTGATCGGCTGCTTCTTCAACACGGTGATCCTCCGCACGGACACCAGCGGCGACCCGACGTTCAGAGAGCTCCTGGCCCGCGTCCGGGAGACCGACCTGAACGCCCTGGACCGCCAGGACGTGCCGTTCGACCGGGTCGCCAAGGCCCTCGGCCTGCCCGCGCCGCAGGTGATGCTCGTGCACCACGAGAAGGCCCGGATGGCGCACCTCGACGAGGTCGTCTTCGAACCGGTCCCGACCGGCGCCCGCAACGCCCACCTGACCGTGAGCTTCTTCGAGCCCCAGGGCGACGGCCCCGTCGACTGCCTGCTGGAGTACGACACCGCGCTCTTCGAACGCGCGACCGTCCAGCGCCTGGCCGACGAACTCCACACCATCCTGACCGAGGAGACCCGATGAGCACCAACCCGTTCGAAGACGCCGAAGGCCGCTACCACGTCCTCGTCAACCACGAAGGCCAGCACTCCCTGTGGCCCGCCTTCGCCGAGATCCCCAGCGGCTGGACGCCCGTCTTCGGCGAAGACACACGCGAAGCCTGCCTGGCCTACGTCGAAGAAAACTGGACCGACCTACGCCCCAAAAGCCTAATCAAAGCCATGAACCCCAACTAACCCCACCACCCACCGCACCCATCCGGACTACGGCGCCCGCCGGTCTGCGCGGCTGGTCGGGCTGCGCGACCGGTGGGCTACGACGGTTCGCTGTTTGTGGCGTTCGCGAGCACTGATCTGAGGTGGCGGACGCGGGTGTGCCACTCGGTGGCGGTGTCGCCCTCCCCCCAGAGTCCGGGGAGGTCGGAATCCGGGCCGGTCACGCGGTCGAGTGCCAGGACGGCCAGGCGGCGCAGGTGCACGGGGAGAGGCGGCACCGGCTCTTCGGGGCCGTAGACCGGGTCGACCGGCTCACCGCGCGGGCACTGGGCGGCGACGATCGCGGCCGCGGCGACCGCGACATCGCCGGTGCGCCCGTGCAGGGGGCCTTCTTCGGTGAGCGCCGCCTCCAGAGCCTCCCGGACGAGCGAGCCCCGGGCGGCCTCGTCCGCCTCGTCGAGGTCGCCCGCGAAGTCCGCGGCGGCGTCGTTGTCGAAGGGCTCCGCGCCCCATGTGCCCATGTTCGGCATCCCTCGGTCGGTCCGGTGGGAGGGAGAGTATTGGCATCCGCTGACAGTTCGGAGCGTGTTCCCGAGATAGCCGCTTGGTCGTGACGAGCAACAATCTCGGCCATGGTGCGTCTTTATGGCATGGATCAAGAGAGCCTGACCGTGATCGATCCGCCCGGCGCCGATCCCGAGCCCGAATCCGACCCGGGACCCGGGCCCGCGCTCGGACCGGTCGGCGCGCTGTTCGCCGACCACCGACTCAAGCTGTTCCGCCTCGCCGTGCTGCTCGTCGGCGACGAGAACACCGCCGAGGACGTCGTGCAGGACGCGTTCCTCGGACTGCACCGCAGGTGGGAGACGCTGGACGAGGAGAAGGCGCTCTCCTACGCCCGCGCGTCCGTCGTGAACGCCTGCCGGTCGGTCATCCGGCGCCGCGTGGTGGCGCGGCGCTTCGGGGCGCACCACGAGCCGCCGATGTGGTCGGCCGAGTCCGAGGCGATCGTCGGCGAGGACCGCCGCCGCGTCATGGAGGCCGTGCAGCGGCTGCCGCGGCGCCGGCGTGAGGTGCTCGTCATGCGCTACTACCTCGACCTGAGCGACGCGGAGATCGCCGCCGCGATGGGAGTCAGCCAGGTCACCGTCCGTACGACCGCCGCCCGGGGCCTGAAGGCCCTGGCCCGCCTCCTGGGGAACGACGAATGACCAAGACCGAAGAACAACTGCGCGACGCCCTGCACGGCATCGCGGCCGCCGCCCGTACCCCCGAGATCAGGATGACCGCGGCGCGGCCGCGGCGGCTGTCGGCCTGGCTGGTGCCGGTGACCGTGGCCGCCGCCGTCCTGCTGGTCATGGCGGCCGGCGTGGTCGGCGCCTCCGTGTTCCGTTCGCCGGATCGGGCGGCCACGCCGCTCAGCGGGCCCGGACGTTTCGTCGTGGCCGCCACCGCCCAGGGGCAGGGCACGGCCGGCAACGGCGTGACCGTACGCGACGCCTCCACGGGCGCGATCACCGCCACCGTCCCGCTCCCGAAGGGCGTGTCGGAATGGAACGCCATCACCGCCACCAACGACGAGACCCTCTTCTACCTCGCCGGTGTGGCACCCGATCAGCCGCGCGGGAGGCTCTATCGCCTGAGCCTCACCTCCGCGGGCCGCGTGAGCGGGCTTGACCCCATCAAGGGCGGCCACAGCGAAGCTCACATGCGCTATCTCGCCGCAAGCCCGGACGGACGCCGTATCGCGTTCCCGGTGGACGCCCTGGTCAAGAGCAGCCGGGTGCGCATCACCCCGAAGCCGAACGCCTCGAACGGTAAGCGGCTCTCTCCGGAGCAGGGCAGCCGGGGGGTGAGCCCGTCCGCGTCGGTGTACGGACCCGTCCAGATCGTGGTGGTGGACGTCGCCACAGGCCGGAAAGAGGTCTTCAAGTCCAAGACCACGGGTCTGCTGGAGTCGCTGAGCTGGTCCGCGGACGGGCGTCGCCTCGCGTACTCCGTCGGGGGCTCGCAGGGCGCGGACGGCATCTGGGTCCTGGACACCCGCGCCGGCCACGACCTGCTCAAGGCCTCCCACCGCGTGCCCGTCAGCGGTCTGCTGAACTCACCCGTCCTCGGCGCCGACGGCCGGAGGCTGTATGTGATCGCGGCGCAGGGCAGGCCGTCGTGGACGCGTGTCATCGAGGTCGACGTCGCGACCGGGCGGCAGTTGCGCGTGCTCTTCGAGGAGAAGTACGGCGGCGATCCGGCGAACGCGGTCTGGATGTTCACCCAGCTCGACCGGGACGCGACGGGACGGAACCTGATGGCCGTTTCCGACCGGTACGCCCACCGGATCGACCTGTCCACTGGTCAGGCCCGGCGGGTACCGTTCGTCGGCGGCGTCGAACCGTACTCGTTCGCCTGGTAGCGGTACGGAAGGCTTCCGCTGCCTGTCACAGGGCAGCGGAAGCCTCGCCGGTCAATGCGGCTCTTCAGGAGCGGCTGTTGTCGGACCAGGCTTCCCAGAGGGCGGCGTAGCGGCCGTTGGCGTGGACGAGATCGGCGTGGGTGCCGGTCTCGACCACGACACCCTTGTCGAGGACCACGACGCGGTCGGCCTCGGCGGCCTGGGTGAGGCGGTGGGCGACGATGAGGGCGGTACGGCCCTCGATCGCGGCCGTGGCGGCGGCCTCGAGGGTACGGGCTCCGGCGCTGCCCGCCTCGGCGGTGGCCTCGTCCAGGACGACGACCGGGGGATCGGCCAGGACGAGCCGGGCGAGCGCCAGCTGCTGGGCCTGGGCCGTGGTGAGGCGGTGCCCGCTCTCGCCCACGACCGTGTCGAGGCCGTCCGGCAGCGCCTCGACCCAGGAGACGGCTCCGACCTGGTCGAGCGCGGCGAGGAGCTCGTCGTCCTTCGCCTTCGGGCGGGCCAGGCGCAGGTCGTCGGCGAGCGTGCCGGCGAAGACGTGCACCTCCTGGGTGACCAGGGCCACGGTCTGGCCGGTCGAGGCGGGACCGGCGCCGCCGATGCTGATCGTGCCCCGGTCGGGGTGGTGGATGCCCGCGATGAGCTTGGCGAGCGTGGTCTTGCCGGCGCCGCTCGCGCCGACCAGCGCGACCCGTTCCTTGGCCGCGATGTCGAGGTCCACGCCGCGCAGGACCGGATGGCCCGGACGGTAGGCGTACTCGACCCCGGAGACCTGAACGGAGGCGTCGGCCGGGCGGGCGGGCGCCTCCGTGCGCGGCGGCGCCATGTCGGCCACCCCGACGAGACGGGCGAGCCCGGCGGTCGCCGCCTGCGCGTCGTCCACGAGGCCGAGCGCGATGTTGATCGGCGTGAAGAGGCTGTGGAAGTAGAGCGCGGCGGCGCTGGCCGTACCGATGCTGACGCTGTCGTCGCGCACCAGCAGGAAACCGGCCACCAGCACGGCCGACAGCCCCACGAACTCGGCGAGGTTGAGGCGCGAGTAAAACCGGGTCACGAGCCGGATGCCCCGCAGCGCGAGGTCGACCGCCTTGGTGGAAGAGGCGGCGACCTGCCGCACGTGCTCGTCCGCGAGCCGGAACGCGCGGACGGTGGAGGCCCCGCCGATGGTGCCGAGAAGCTGTTGTTGCTGTCCGCCGACGGCGACACGCTGCGCCGCGTACAGCGGTACCGCCCGCCGTACGTACCACCGCACCGTCCACGCCTGAATGGGGACCGCCAGCAGCGCCACGAGCAGGAACCGCCAGTCCAGTATCGCCAGCGCGACCAGGGTGAGGCCGAGCGTCAACACCGAACGCGCCAGCGCCGGCAACGCGTCCCGGAACACACTAGTGATCACCGAGACGTCGTTGGTGACACGGGACGTGAGGTCGCCTGAGCCTGCCCGTTCGACGCGTTCGAGGGGAAGGGCGAGGGCGCGCTCGACGAACAGCTCGCGCAGCGTCGCCAGCATGCCTTCGCCGACCCGCGCCACCAGGATGACGCCGAACGAGGTCGCGACGCCCTGCACGGCCGCGATGATCGCCAGCCAGACGACCGGCGTCGTGATCGCGCTCGCCGGACGCCCGCCGGCCACGAGATCGATGATGTGCCCGAGCACCGGAGCCGTCAGCAGCCCGACCCCGGTCGCCGCCGCCAGCACGAGAAAACCAGCCCAGGCCGCGCCCCGATGAGGCCGCGCGAGATCCCGAATCGCCGAACGCGTACGAGCGGAGGTCGCCGTCGGCAACAACTCCCGCACGCCGCCACCCCCATCCCCCCGAACGAAGCCGCCGCCACGAACGCCGTCGCCCGCCACGGCCTTCACGTCCGCCTGTGCGGGATCGTTGTCCGCCATGCGTGTGACGTCCGCCAGAGCGGCGCCGTGGTCCGCGACGCGTTTAACGTCCGCCGGTGCGGTGTCGTGGTTCGCGCTGCGTTTGGCGTCCGCCGGTGCGGTGTCGTGGTTCGCGCTGCGTTTGGCGTCCGCCGGTGCGGTGTCGTGGTTCGCGCTGCGTTTCGCGTCCGCCCGAGTCGTGTTGTCGTCCGCGCTGCGTTTCACGGCCGCCGAAGCGGCGTCGTCATCCGCCACGCCTTTTACGGCCGCCGGATCGGCGCTGTCATCCGCGACGCGTTTCACGTCTCTCTGTGCGGCGCCGTGGTCCGCCATGCGTTTGACCTCCGCCGGAGCGGTGTCGTCGTCCGCCATGCGTTGCACGTCCGGTTGTGCGGAGCCGTGGTCCGCCACGCGCTTCTCGGCCGCCAGAGCGGAGTCGTTCGATATGCGTTTCGCGTCCGCTTGAGCGGTGTCGTCGTCGGCGATGCCTGTCACGTCCGCCGGATCGGAGTCGTCGTCCGCGATGCGTTTCACGTCCGCCGGAACGCTGTTGTCGTCCGCCACGCGTTTGACGTCCGCTAGTGCCGTGTCGTTGTCCGCCACGCGCTTCGTGTCTGCCTGTGCGGGATCGTTGTCCGCCTTGCGTTTTGGCGTCGCCTGAGCGGGGTCGTTGTTCGTCATGCGCTCTCCTTCAGGCGAGGACCGTGGCGCGGTACGCGTCGTTGCCGTGCACGAGGTCGGCGTGGGTTCCCTCGGTGACTACGCCGCCGTCCGCGACGTACACCACCCGGTCGGCAGCCGCGAGCAGCGCGGGGCTGGTGGCCACGATGATCGTCGTACGCCCCGCGCGGCTCTTCCGGAGCCCGGCCGCGATCCGTGCCTCGGTGACCGCGTCCACGGCCGTGGTCGGGTCGTGCAGGACAAGCACGGGCGGGACCGCGGCGAGCGCGCGTGCCAGGGCCACGCGCTGGCGCTGGCCGCCGGAGAGGGAACGGCCGCGTTCGGTGAGCGGCGTGTCGGTGCCCTCGGGGAGGCTGTCGGCGACCTCGTCGGCCGAGGCGGCGGACATCGCCTGGGTGATCGCGCCGGGGGAGGCCGCCGCTCCGACATTGTCCAGGACCGTTCCCTCGAAGAGGTCGGCGTCGTGCTCGGCGACCAGCACGGCGGTACGGATCGCGGCGGGGTCGAGCTCGGTGAAGGGCAGTCCGTCGAGCTCGATCACCCCTTCGTCGGGGTCGGCGGCCCGGCCGAGTACCCGCAGCAGTGCCGTGGCGGCGGCGGGCTCGGCCACGACGCCCAGCGTCTCGCCGGACGCGACGTGCAGGCTCAGGTCGGTCACGGCGCCGAACGAGACGTTCCTCAGCCGTATCTCGCCACGGATCTGGGGCGGCAGGTCGCCCGTTCCGCCGGACACCGCCGGGGGCATGGCGAGGACGGCGGCGATGCGCGCGGCGGAGGCACGGCCCTGGGCGAGCTCGCCGTTCGCCCACGCGAGGATCGACAGCGGGGTCAGCAGGAATTGCGCGAGGCCGACGGCGGCGACCAGCTGCCCGACCGTGATGTCGCCCGAGGCGGCGAGCCGACCGCCCACCAGGGCCACGACGGCGATGAAGATGCCGGTCAGGGCGAGCATGCCGCCGTCATGCCAGGCCTGGGCACGGGCCGCGCGCAGGGTCGCGGCCAGTGAGTCGCGGCTCGTGCGCCGGTAGCGGTTCACGGCCGTGGCCTCCGCGCCGAGCCCCTTGAGGACGCGCAGTCCCGAGATCAGGTCGGCGGCCACGCCCGAGGCGTGCGCGGCGCGTTCCTGCTCGGTGCCGCTGCGGCGTTCGAGCGGCCTGCCCAGCAGGTGAGCCAGCAGCAGCAACGGAGGAATCCCCAGCAGCACGACCAGCCCCAGCGGCACTGAGACCAGCAGGAGCGCGAACCCTCCCGCGACCAGCCCGGCGAGCGCCGCGACACCCGCGGTCAACGCGATATGGACCGCGCCGACCCGCTTGGCGTCGCCGCTGGCGACGTTGACCAGCTCACCCGGCAGCCGGCCGTTCTCGGCGCCGCCACGGGGATGCAGGACGCGTCCGGTCAGTTCGAGCCGCAGCCCGTGCGCGGCCTGCTCCGATGCCCGTTCGGCGGCACGGAAGCTGAACCGGTAGCTGAACGACAACACGGCGAAGACCACGGCGAGCGCCGCGACCCACCGGAGCAGGGCCCCGCCGTCCTCGGTGGCGACCGCCTTGTCGATCACCACGCCGACCATGACGGGCACCAGCGCCTCGCACACCTGGTGCCCGGCGGCGAGCGACGACCCTCGTGCCGTGTGCCGCCACTGGCCGATGAGCGCGCGTTTCAGCACGTCGGACACGCTGGCTCCTTCGGTGTGCTGACGCAGCAGGTGGGGCAGGCGTCGCTGCCGGGCAGCGTCACCCACAGGCAGCAGGTACGCCGCCGCAGCGAGGGCATCTCGACGAGCCCGGCGACCGGCCCGCCGACGGCGTCGAGCAGTCCCTGGGCCGTGCCAGCTCCCATCCCGAGCATCGCGAACGGCTCGACCAGCGCCTCAGCGACCGATCCCCACAGCCCGCGCCGCCCGGTCCGTGTCAGCTCATGCAGCGTCTCGATAACGGGCGCGTGCAGGCGTTCGATCAGGGTGTCCCGGATGACGGCGCCGAGCTCGCCTGCCGTTCCGGAGGCGACCCGCGTCTCGTTCAGCCCGACGATCATGAACGGCTCGCCGGGCAGCGGCCGTACCGCCGTGTTCTCCGGAGTCATCAGCGGGACGTGCCCGCCGAGCGCCCATCCGACGGCGACCGGCAGGGCGGTCCAGTAGGAGAATCCCTTCCACCACAGGGCCGCCGCGACATGCAGGGGAGCCGACCACCGTTCCGCGGCCTGCTCCACCATCGCTTCAAGGGCCGCGGAGGGTGCCCGGGTCAGATCGGCGACGGAGACCCAGTCCGCTTCAGCCCGCAGGCCGGGCGCGACTCCGAGCGTGATCCCGGCTGCCTCGGCGGTGCGGAGGACGTCCATGAGGGGCTCCAACGCCGTCTCAGCGTCCCGCCCGTCGCTGACCGCTACCCCGGACACGTCGCCTCCACCACAGCCTCCGACCTCAAATAAGGGCAGCCTAACCTAAATCACCTGGCCCTCCCACAAGATCCTTTTGCGCACAGCCGTCCATACCTCAGCCACTGGACCCCGTGGACGGACAGGAGTCACCGGACCTGGTGGGTGGACAGGGGAGTGGCAGGGTCCGGTGGGAGTAGCTGGGTCTGGTGGGTGGCTAGGGGGTCACCGGACCTGGTGGATGCCAGAGATATACACCGGATCGATGGACGCCCAGGGAAGCCGTTGGCCCGGTGGGTGGCAGGGGGGAAGGGGTGGCTGAGGGAGTGGCTGGGTCTGATGGACGGTTAGGGAGTCATCGGACCTGGGTAGGCGGCCAGGGATCCACCGGACCTGGCGGACGGCCGCAGATACACCGGATTGGATGGGCCCAGGGAAGCCGTTGGTCTCGGTGGGTGGCTGGGGGAGTGGGTGGCTGAAGGTGTGGCTGGGTCTGATGGACGGTTAGGGAGTCATCGGACCTGGGTAGGCGGCCAGGGATCCACCGGACCTGGCGGACGGCCGCAGATACACCGGATTGGATGGGCCCAGGGAAGCCGTTGGTCTCGGTGGGTGGCCGGGGGAGTGGGTGGCTGGGGGAGTGGCTGGGTCTGGTGGACGGCAGGGAGTGATCGGGCTTGGGTGGGCGCCCGGGGATCCAATCGGATCCGATGGGCGGCCAGGGGAGTGGTTGGGGCCGGTGGGTGGTTAGGGGGCGCTGGGTCTGATGGGCGGCCAGGGGGCCACCGGACCTGGTGGGTGGCTAGGGAGCCACCGGATCGGATGGGTGGCTGGGCATGCTGGGTCCGGTGGGTGGCTGAGGGAGTGGCTCGGTCTAATGGACGGTCGGGGGTCTGGTCAGTCTTCGGAGATGACGATGACGTGGTCCTCGGCGCTGAGTTCGAGGGGTTCTCTCTTGTCGGGGTTGAGGATGACGCCGTAGTCGGAGGGCTGGTGGAAACGTTCTTGCAGCCGGTAGCCGATCGCGGTCTCGGAGCGGCGGCGGGCGGCCTCGATGACCGTGGCGAAGTTCGCGGTGACGCCGGGGTGCAGATAGTCCTGTGCGGGCTTGAGGTAGATCTCCGAGCCCGCCGGGTCGAGGAGGTCGGCGAAGACGTCGTACAGGTGCCGGTTCTCGCTGAGCTGCGTGAGCATCAAGCTGATCAGCTTGTCGCTGACCACGAAGTCGTCGGCCTTGGTGACCTGGGCGATCTCCCGGTTGGCGTCGTCGTGGATCTCGCTGACGATGGAGTACGGATCGCCCAGGCTCTCTTCGAGGTCGCGCAGGTGAAGAAGGGTGACCAGGGTGCGGGCGTCGGCGTGCTGGTCCTCGTAGCCGGCGTCGCCCAGCACGATGATGTGCTGGTAGGCGCCCACGTCGAGGGCCTCCAACTGGTTGCGGTCTGTGGGGTCGCAGCGGGTGAACCCGACGGTCAGGTTGCTCAGGCCGCCGAGGGTCTCGCGCGGATCGGAGCGCTGTGCGGCGATCGTGAGGCACGAGCCGGGCTCGGTGAACTCGTCCAGCAGGCCGATGATCTCCGGGGCGCGGTGGTTCCAACCGACCAGCAAGGTGTCCCCGCGCGTGATCGGATGCGAGGTCGCGGTGGCGATGGCGGCCTCATGGATCTCCGGCCGGGTGCCGCTGAGCCTGATGAGCAGGTCGTCCTCGGCGAGCAGCACGATCTCGTCGTCGGCCCGGATCACGGTGTCCGGCGGGGGATTGACCTGCACCGCCCCGTGCGCGCGGCGCAGCCCGACCGGGATGCCCAGCTCGTAGGCGTTCAAGGCCTCGCCGTAGGTGATCCCGGCCAGCCCCGGTTCGGGGCGCATGTAGAACTCATGACCCCGGTAGTTGAGAAGGTCGGTGTAGACCTGCGACAACCCGGACTGGCGGTGTGACTGGACGATGAGCTGGATGGCGATGTCGTCGGCGTCGATGACCTGCGCCTCCGGGCCTCCGGCGAGCCGGGCCGCTGGGAGGTTGGCCGAGTCGTGCACGGCAGCGACCACGTGCGGCCGCGCGCCGTCCCAGGCCCGCCCGCCGAGCGACAGCAGCATCTTGATCACATGGTTGTCGGCGTCCTCGACCGGCGGCGAGAGCACCACGATCGAACGGGCCGTATCGGGGCTGACCAGGTCCAGGTCGGCGACCTTGAGGGGATTGCCGTGGCGGCAGACGACGCGGGTACGGCTCGTGTCGCCCACCCGCGCCCGGATCGCGTCCTCCATGTCGACCTTGTCGAGGTCGGCCAGGATCGCGATGCAGGAGCGGCGTTTGCTCTGGTTGGCCTCCGCCAGCTCCGCGATGACGGTGAAGACCTGCTCCGACCAGCCGAGCACGACGGTGTGATCGTGCTCGATGATCCGCGACCGGCCTTTGCGCAGCTCGTCGATCTTCTTCTCGAGCCCGGTCGTGAGCACTCCGATCAGGGCGCTGACGATGAAGATCCCGCCGACCGTCGAGACCAGCATCAACGCCAGAAACGGAGCCGTCCCCGTGTCGTCGCCCATCGTGCCCGGATCGAGTGTGCGCAACAGGCTCCGCCACAGCACCCCGGGCCAGTCGCCGTTCTTCCGCGAGTCCTTGGGCGCGAGCACCACGGCGAGCGAGGCGACCACGAGGATCAGCACGCCGGACGCCAGTCCGAGCCACCCGATCAGCGCGGGCGTCCCCTTCGACATGGTGTTGTCGAACCAGTACCGAACCCGCTCGCGCCTGCTGATCCGAGCCAAGCGCCCTCCCGTGACCGCACCGCCCCCGAGGGATCTTAGAACAGACCACCACCCTCCCCACCAAATCGATAAATCCCCGACCTGCTCCCGCTCGCGACGCAGTGCTGGGCGGGCGAGCATCCGGTCCTGCCCGATCCCGACTGGTCCGATGAGTCGTATCCGGTGCCGTTCCACCTCCTTGGCCTCGGTGAAGACGCACTTCGGGGGCCTGCTCTGATTCGTCCTGGAAGGCAGGCCGGAATCCGACGACGTCGATCCGTGGGATATGCGGTTGCTGGGATTCCGGCTCACAGACCCTCCGATCCTGACGAGGTGGGCACGCACGAAGCCGCCATCGTTGAAGCCGCCGAGCCGCTGGGGCCGCCACGAAGCTTCCGGCTGCGGAGACCCGGGCCGCCAGGAGGACGGCGGCTCCGGCGAAGTCCTCTGGACGGCTCTGTGATCGCGGTGCTCTTAGAGTTGGGTCAGGTAGAAACGGGATCCCTGGTCGTCGGTGCATTGGGAGCTGAGCCCGTACGGTTGGGGCTCGGGATCGGTGGCCGAGCCGCCGGACTTGCGGACACGGTTGACGGCCGTGGTGAGGTCACGGACCGCGTAGACCGGCACCACGGTGGGCTGGTCGTGGCCGCCGTGCAGGCCCGTCGGCGGAAACACCTCGCCGCCGCCGTTCTGGACGAACCAGCCGTCGGGAACCCGGCCCGGCGCGAACTCCCAGCCCAGAACGGCCCCGAAGAACGTGCGGGCACGTTGTGAGTCGGGCACCTCAATGGTCAGGTAGGCCACCTCTCCGTTAGCCGGAGAGTCGATGCTGTCGCCGTCGGCCGGACCGGTCGGTGCGGACGAGGCCGGGGCCTCCGTCGTCTCGGCCGGGGGCTGGAAGACCGCGAAGGCGAAGCCCTGGTCGTCGGTGCACATCGAGATCAGGCCGTACGGCTCCTGCTCGGGCTCTGCCGCCTCGCCGCCCGCCCCACGGACACGCTCGACCGTCTCGTGGACATCGTCCACCTTGAAGCAGACGAACATCGTGCGGTGTTGCCGGCCGCCCCAGAGCCCGATGCGCTGGGTGGGCAGCCCCACGACCTGGCGCCCCTGCGGTCCGCTGCCCGGCGCGAACTGCCACGTGAGGACGCCGCCGTAGAAGTGGACGGCTCGTTCGACGTCGGGCAGCCAGAGCGACACGTAACCGACGTCGCCATGGCGCAGGCCCTGAGGGCGTTCCGGGGGAGTCTCGGCGACCGGCGTCGTGATCATCCAGCGGTGGCCGAACGGATCGTTGATGACGCCGTTGCGGCCGTACGGATAGTCCTGGACCGGGCGGGCGAGCTCCGCGCCCAGCGCGACGGCGCGGGAGACGACCCGGTCGACGTCGGGGACCGTGAGGTAGATCGACTGGCTGGGGCCGCCACGGGCCTTGGGGCCCAGCAGGCCGTGCTCGGGAAACTCGTCCGCCAGCATGAGGATCGAGTCGCCGATGGACAGCTCCGCGTGACCGATCCGGCCGTCCTCCATGATGACCGGCTCGTCCTGCCAGTGCGCGTCGAGCGCCCGGACGTACCAGTCCAGTGCCCCCCGGCCGTCGTCGACGCAGAGGTAGGGCGTCAGCGAACGCAGCCGCGCCTCGGGTGTCATGCTCGTCTTCATGGTGTCTCCCATCGAGCGGAGCAGCGCTGACCGCATGCGTTCGCGCAGCCGCGCCGCGAAGATCGGATCCGGATCGACCGGCACGAGCGGTGTGCGGAGGGCCTCCAGCGGATCAGTCATCACGGCCCTCCTTTCGCGGGGTCGGTGTGGCGGCGCTGTGGGAGCCGGGCGGGTGGTGGGAGGTGCCTGGCGGAGCGCCCGGGACGCACTGCCGGTCGTACTCCCGGCGGAACGCCGCTCTGGCCCGTACGAGCAGCGCCTCGGTGGCGTGCACCGTACGGCCCAGATGCTCGGCGACATGGGGGACCGGGAGCCCATCGAGATAGCGCAGGGTCAGCGCGGCCCTGTGGCCTGGGCTCAACTCCCCAAGGACCTCGCGCGCCAGCAGGGCGTCGAGCCGTTCGTCCCAGGGGTCCTCGGTGTCCTGCTTTCCCTCGTCGACCGCTTTGAGCAGGCGCTCCTCACGGTCAGCTCGACGCCAGTGATCGGCCAGTTTGTGTCGCGCGACGCCGACCAGCCAGGCCGTGGACAACTCGGGTGGTGCCTCCTTGCGCACCGCCTCGACCGCCGCCAGGAACGTCTCGGCCGTGAGGTCCTCGGCCAGCGCCCGCCGTCCGCATCGTGACAGTAGGTAGCCGTAGACCTCGGGCAACGCCGCGTCGTAGAGCTCCAGCAGCGCAGGCCCGCGGTCCGGCTGCATCTGTCCGGATGGCCCCATACCCTCTACATCGGTTCGCGGTCCGGTTCTCCGACGGGTGACCGTCAAGATCTTTTCGCCCGTCTGCGGATCACACCCGGCGATGACCGATCATTGATGTGTGCGAACCCCGGAGCCCTTCACCCTTTTCACCAGCGACGCCGTCCGGATCGACGCCGGGCATTTCCCTGGCGAGGGCGGGTTGTGCTTCGTGCTGGCGCATGGATTCACGTGCTCGTGGCGGCAGCCCGCGCTGCGCCGGATCGCCAACGTGCTGAACCGGCGAGGCGGCGTCATCGCGCTGGACTTCCGCGGCCATGGGCGATCCGCAGGGCTCTCCACCGTGGGCGATCGCGAGGTGCTCGACATCGAGGCCGCCGTCGCGGCGGCGCGGCGCCGTGGCTATGAACGGGTCGTGGTAGCGGGGTTCTCCATGGGCGGCGCCGTCGCCGTACGGCACGCTGGCCTGCACGGCGGCATCGATGCGGTGGTCGCCGTCAGCGCCCCCGCCCGCTGGTACTACCGCGGAACAGTGCCGATGCGCCGCGTTCACTGGGCGATCGAACGACGGAGCGGGCGTCTGGCGGTACGGCTCGCGCGTGGTACGCGCGTGGCCCGGAACGGCTGGAAGCCGGTACCCGAAGCCCCGCACGAGGTCGCCGGCCGCATCGCGCCCGCGCCGTTCCTCATCGTTCATGGTGACGCCGACCCGTTCCTCCCGCTGGAGCACGCACAGCAGTTGTACGACGCGGCACAGGAGCCCAGGGAACTCTGGATCGAACCTTCCTTCGGCCACGCCGAGGTAGCCGTTACCCGCGACCTCATCGAACGCATCGCTGACTGGGGCGCCGCGCAGCGCTAACACCACCGCGCAGTGCTAACACCACCGCGCCTGTAGAGCGTCACGGTGCGTCGGTGAGCGGGACGGCGGGGATCCGGGAAGAATCGACCGGAGTGGCTTCAGGCAAGAGGCTGAGGCTGCCGGAACGGGTGCGTTCGGCCCAGCGGACGGCGGGAGCCATGGCCAAGCCGGCGGCCAGGAAGACAACGCCTAGAACAAGCCAGCCGGGTGCCCCCCATCCCATAACCAAGGTGGTGAGGAGGACGGGGCCCAGCATGCGGGCCAAGGGAATGCCCATGCCGAAGAAGCCTTGGTACTGGCCTTGCTGTCGGTCAGGTGCGAGGCCGAAGCTGATTTCCCAGGCGCCGGCGGCGAGGAACATCTCGCCGACTACCTGGAGAACGACGCCGGCCAGGAGAATGAGCGCGGTCGGCCACGCGGACGCCCCGTACGCGGAGAGGGCGAAGACAGCGCAGCACGCCAGCATGACCAGGCCTGCCAGCCGGACGAAGCGTGTGGCACTCCGAAGCCCGGTTACGCCGCGGGCGATGCGGACCTGGAAGAGCACCACGCAGACCGTGTTGATCACGAGCATGGCGGAGACAAGCCAGCGGGGCGCGTCGGTGCGTTCGACCACCCAGAGCGGCATGACGAGGCTCAACATCGGCATGTAGAGCAGCATCACCGTGTTGATCAGCGTGAGCACGGCGTAGGGACGGTCGCGCAGGACGGCAAGCCTGGGCTCCCCGCCCGCGGTAGGCGGTGCGGGCGCGACGGAGGGGAGCCGCGTAAGGACGACTCCCGTTACCAGGAAGGCGACGGCGTCCACGGCGAAGATGGCCAGGTAGGCGCCCTCGGTGTCGAACTGCAGCGTGAGGCCGCCCAATGCGGCTCCGATAGCGAGACCCGCGTTCGCCGTGGACTGCATGTAGGCGCGTGCCTCGGTACGGCGGTCCGGCTCCACCAGACCGGCGAGCAGTGCCTGCCGGGCTGCGCCGAGACCACTCTGGAAGCTCGCGTACAGGCAGGCGACCAGCACGAAGGGCAGGAACGACCGTACGGTGAGGAAGGCTCCCACCGAGCCTGCGGTAGCGACGGCTAGCAGGATCGCGGTGCCGCGAGGGCCACGGCGGTCGGCCAGGGCACCGAGGGGGACGCCCGCGAACGAGCCGATGGCCCAGGCGATGGTGAGCCCGACGCCGATCTGGCCCGGTGACATTCCGACGACGCGAATGAAGAAGAGCGCGGAGCACACGAGGAACGCACCGTCCCCGAAGGAGCCGGCCAACTGTGCGGTCGCGAGAACGCGCGGTGCCCCAGCGGGAGGGACGAATCTGCTGGTCATCGCATGCATATCCTGACTATGGCAGAATCACTTGGCACCGCATAAGTTCCAATCAATGCTGAACTGATTGGGCCAAGTTGGACCTTCACATCAGCCTTGAGGGGCGGGGTGACCTGGCAGCCCGCATCTACCGTCAGATCCTGGACGCGATCCTCGACGGCCGGTTGCGGCCCGGTGAACGCCTGCCGCCCACCCGGGAGCTGGCCACGCGCCTGGACGTCTCGCGCAACACTGTTGCCGCCGCGTACGACAGGCTGACAGCGGAAGGATTCCTTGAGGGCCGGTCTGGTGCTGGCACGTTCGTACGGAACGAACCGCTTCGCCGGCGTCGCGCCCGGAGGAGAACGGGGAGCGCCGTACAGCCGCGTAGCCGCTGGGAGTCCTTGGACGCGGTGCCCAACGACCAGAGCGAGTTCACGTTCGACTTCCGGCTGGGCATGCCTGACGTCACCTTGTTTCCGCTGGAAACCTGGCGGCGGCTGGTCTCCCGGGAGCTACGGCCTGCGTCCTTGCGTTCAGCGGGGTATGGCGAGCCTGCGGGCCACCCTGCTCTGCGTGAAGCGATCGCGCGCTCAGCGGGACTGTCACGTGGTGTCCGTGCCGAAGCCGAGGATGTCATCGTCACCCAGGGCGCCCAGCAGGCGTTGGACCTGATCGGACGTGTGCTCATCGAACCGGGCGATTGTGTCGCCGTGGAAGAGCCGGGCTATCCACCCGCCCGGATTCTCTTCGAGTCATTGGGAGCGCGCGTCGTCGGTGTACGGGTGGACGACGAAGGGCTGGACGTCTCTGCGATCCCTAGGGCAGCACGTCTTGTTTATGTGACGCCGTCTCATCAGTTCCCACTGGGCACCCCGATGTCTTTGGCGCGCCGTACCGCTCTGCTTGCGTGGGCCGAACGCAACGGCGACGCGGTGGTTATCGAGGACGACTACGACAGCGAATTCCGGTTCTCCGCGCGCCCTCTGGAGCCCTTGCAAGGCCTCGACCGGACGGGCCGGGTCGTTTACGTGGGCTCGTTCTCCAAGACCCTGCTGCCCCTGCTCCGCGTAGGCTTCATGGTCGCACCCGCGTCTCTCCAGCAGTCGCTCCGTCTGGCCAAACAACTGTCGGACTGGCACAGCGAACGCACGACGCAGGCCGCGCTGGCTCGTTTCATAGACGAGGGGCTTCTGGCGCGTCACATACGTAAGGCCACCCGTGAGTACGCCGCACGACACGAACGCATCGTCACGGCCCTCCACAACGACTTCTCAGAATGGCTGACACCCATCCCTTCAGCGGCCGGCCTGCACCTCTGCGCGCGCCTCAATCCAGACAGGGGCATCGACCTCCAGCAACGCATCGCCAGCGCCCGCCAGGCAGACGTAGCGGTGGAGTCTCTCGCCGACTACTGCGCCATCGATCCCGTTCAACAGGGGCTTGTCATCGGCTACGGGGCCATTCCCACCGAACGCGTCGAAGAAGGCTTGCGTCGTCTCCGGGCCCATGTCTGCCGTGCCTAGTTGCCTAGTAGTTGCCTAGTTGCGCTCACGGCTGCCTGGCCTAGCTCTCTGTCTGAGCCCGCACCAGTACGTCACCAGCAGCGGTGCGGTAGTAGAGAACAGATCTTCCCGAGCGGCGCCGTTGCACGAGCTGAGCATCGAGCAAGACCTTCAGGTGCCGGCCCACCGAACCCAGACCCTGCCCAGTCAAAGCCACCAACTGCGTGGTGCTCTTGGGCGTGTCGAGGAGCACCAATACGCCTGCGCGCGCGTTCCCCAGTAGCCGAGCCAGCGCCTCGGGAGCCGCCGCGGAGCGCGTCTCTGCCAGAGCGCCGGAACAGGGATAGATGACCGCGTACGTCTGCGGCTCGTCCCACGCCACCCAGCCACGCCAGACCGTCACCGGGACGAACAACATCTGCGCACCGGATATCTCACGCGGCGGGTAGTCCCTGGTATTGATCTGAAGACGGCCGTCGCCAAGCCAGCGCATGCCCGGCCGCATGTCACCGAGCGCGGCCGCCCAGCCGCCCTGGCTCAGTTGCCCGATCCGGGCGACGATATCCGACTCGATGATGCGCTGACGTCGTGGCCAGTAGGGCAGAACGGTTTCCGCCCACACCCACTCCAGCAACACGGCGAGACGTTCGGCGAGGTCGTCCCGGCGCAGTTCCGGCGGCAACGGACCACCGCCCAGCGCCATCTCCAGGTCCGTGTGCACCGTCTCGTTCGGCGTCTCCCGGATCCGCGCCACCTCGTTCTCGAACGTGGCGTCACCGCACGGTGGCGGCGTAAGAAAGTCGGCGATCCAGCCCTTTCCGAGAGCCGTGCGTATGAGCAGCGCGGTGACCGGATCGTCGGCCAGACGCTCCCGGTAGGCGGACAGGTAGGCGTCGAGCCACACTCGTTCGCCCGGGTGCGTGGCTTTTGGCTGCTGCAACATGAAGAGGGCCGCGGTCGCCTCGGCCAGGGGCGAGACCACGAAGCGGCTGCGCGCCAGGGAGTCAGCGCTGATCTTCCACCAGCCCATTGGTTTCGCCTCCTTGCGAAACAATAACGCCGTCGCCGTGAAGATCGTCAGACTCCGGCCATGCGCAGTTACCGCGAGCTCTTCCGCACACCGGAGTTCACGCCGCTCTTCGCGACGGTGTCCGTCCAGATGGCGGCGATGACGGTCACCGGCCTCGCCCTGGGCACCCTCGTCTTCAAGGCGACGGGCTCGCCGCTGCTGTCCGCACTGAGCATGTTCGGCCCTTCGTTCGCCCAGGTCGTCGGCGCGACCATGCTCCTGTCGGCAGCCGACCGGCTGCCCCCGCGCGCGGCCATGACGGGCCTGGCGCTGGTGTCGTGCCTCAGCACGGCCACCCTCGCCATCCCCGGGATGCCCGTCTGGGGTCTGTTCGCGATCGTTCTCACTCAGGGGATGATCGGGTCCGTCGGCGGCGGCGTACGCTACGGGCTGCTCAGCGAGATACTCCCCGAAAACGGCTACCTGCTCGGCCGCTCGGTGCTCAACATGTCCGTCGGCACCATGCAGATCTGCGGTTTCGCCACGGGCGGCGTCCTCGTGGCGTTCCTGTCACCACGCGGAACGCTGCTCGCGGGCGCGGGCCTCTACCTTGCCGCCGCCGCGTTCGCCCGCTTCGGCCTGACTAGCCGCCCGCCCCGCTCCGCCGGACGCCCGTCGATCGGCCAGACGTGGCGGACGAACGCGCGCCTCTGGTCGTCTGTTCCGCGCAGGTACGTCTACCTGGCCAATTGGCTGCCGAACGGGCTGATCGTCGGCTGTGAGGCGCTCTTCATCCCGTACGCGCCCCACAACGCGGGACTCCTCCTGGCAATGGCGGCCGTGGGCATGCTCATCGGCGACGTGGCGACCGGCCGTTTCGTTTCGCCGAAATGGCGGGTACGACTGGGGCCCTACCTCCGTCTCCTCCTCGCCGCCCCATACCTGGTCTTCGCCCTGCACCCGTCCCTGCCACTCGCTGCGGTCGCCGTACTTCTAGCCTCGATTGGCTACTCGGCAAGCCTCCTCCTCCAGGAGCGCCTCATGGAGCTCACTCCGGACGACATGCACGGCCAAGCCCTGGGCCTGGACAACTCCGGCATGCTCACCATGCAAGGCGTAGGCGCCGTCGTGGCCGGGACAGTAGCCCAGCTAACCTCCCCCGCAACCGCGATGAGCCTGGTGGGAGCACTCTCCTTGGCCGTTACCCTGACCCTCGCTCCCGGCCTACGCCCCCTCCCACACCGCCCCGCGCCAACCCCCGAACAAGCCATCACCTAACGCCAAACCTCTGGAAGACCAGCAGACCCGCCTCCGCACGACCGCGCCACCGCACGACCGCGCCACCGCGCCACCGCACGACCGCGCCACCGCGCCACCGCGCCACCGGGCGACCGGGCGACCGGGCGACCGCGCCACCGGGCGACCGGGCGACCGCGCGACCGCGCCACCGGGCGACCGGGCGACCGCGCGACCAACCCTGCCGGTTAAGTCGGCGTGCCTGGTACCGGTTTGTCGCCAGCGCGGTGTGCGGAACGGTAAACGGACGGAGCAGGGCTGTCTTCGGGCCTGCGGCCTTGGGCGTGGGACGCCTGCTCTGCTAGGCGGCCAATGGGCGCGGAGTTGGGGGCTTGATCCGCCCGATGTCCCAGCGGCGTGCCTAATCGAGGGGACGGTCGGTTTTGTGGGCGCCGTAGAAGTCCGTTTGGCGGGACATGATGTCGCGCATCGGGGTGCCGCGGGGGACTCCGTAGACGGTGCCCGGGAAGTCCAGGTCGCGTTGGACCTCCCATAGTTCGTCGTGGCGGTCGGGAGAGAAGAGCTGGGCCGGGTCGCCTACGGCGATCCAACCGATGGGGACGACCGACTCGGGGGCCAGGCGGGAGTTGACGTGCAGGACGCTGTTGATGCGCAGCTCCGAACGGGCGCCCGCGACCGCGCCGGGAAAGACCGAGACGCCGGTCGCCACGAAGACCTCGTCCTCGATGGTCGCGCCGTTGACGTGGGCGTGCGGGCCGATGAGGACGGCATCGCCGAGCAGCGCCGGACTCCCGGCACGGCCGCGGACGAGGGCGTTCTCCATGACGACCACGTCGGCACCCGTACGGACCTCGCCGTTCTCGGCGGTGAGGACCGCGCCATGCAGGACGCGGGCGTTCTCGCCGAGCACGACGGCGCCGCAAAGGGTGGCGGACGGGGCCACGTACGCCGACTCCGGTACGACCGGGCGACGGCCGCGATGCTCCAGCAACATGTGATCAGCGTACTTGCCTCCCGACGGGGTGCCTCAGGCGAAACAAGCGGGTGGCGATGGTGTCCATGGTCTCGTCGGGCGGACTCCAGCCGCGCGCGAGCATCGCGGTCAGCAGGGCTTCGAGGTAGGGGGCGGGCCTGCCGAGGAAGTCGCGGGAGACGGGGATGACGTCCCAGCCCATCTCGTCCCGCAGCCAGCGGCGGCGGCGTTGGTCGTGATCGCGGGCGGCGGTGCCGGAATGGTGACGTTCCCCGTCATACTCCAGCCCGACGTGGAGATCCTCGTATCCGAGGTCGACGTAGACCCAGGCGCCGTGCGGGCCCATCACCGGGACCTGCGTACGAGGACGCGGGAATCCGGCGTCGATGACGATGACGCGCGTCCAGCTCTCGCCGGGCGACTCCGCGCCGCGGTCGGCGGCGTCGAGTGCGGCGCGCAGTCGCTTGGAGCGCCGATATCCGGCGGGCGCCGCCAGCTCCGCGAGTGACGTGAGATCGACGCCATCGCGTAAGAACTGGTCGAGCGCCGCGACCGCCTCACGCCGCGGCAGCCAGCGGGCGCAGTCGAGGGCCGTGCGCTCCGGCGTCGTCACGCGGACGCCCGACTCCACGGTGACGTGCTCAGGCGGAAGTGTGGCCTCGAACGACTCGCAGCCGGGATGGTCGATCTCCGAGCCCGGCGGCACGAGTAACTCGATCTTCCAGTCGGCCTGTCCCGCACCGGGCGGTAAGACGTCGAGTCCCCAGATCCACGCTGCCGTGCGTCTGCCGATGACCGTTCGAGGTGGCAGCAGAGGACTCATCGCTTCGACGCGCGCCGACAGGGTGGTCGCGGCCGGCGCGATGAGCCCGCCGTTGGCGCGCCGCCAGGTCAGGTCGTTCATGCCGCCGATGCTGCCCCGTGGCCCGAGCCTGCGGTAGGGGTTGCGCGAACTGTGGATAACTTCCGTCGACTTGCAGAATATTGTTCTGGTGGCCCAGAATAATGTTCTGTGACAGAGATCGGCCGGGACAAGGTGCTGCGCGCGGCGCTCGAACTGTTCGGGCGCGACGGAGTGGCCGGGACGACGCTGAGTCGACTCAGGCAGGCCAGTGGCGTGAGCGTCGGGAGCTTCTATCACCACTTCGCGGGCAAGGAAGAGGTGGTCGAGGCGCTCTTCGTCGAATGCATCGCGCTCTACCAATCGGCGTTCGTCACGGAACTGCGCCGGTACGAGGACCCCCGCGAGGGTGTGGCGGCGGTGGTGGCCTTCCACGTCCGGTGGTGCCTGGAGCATCCCGACCGGGCGCGTTTTCTTTTCACGGAACGTCCGCCGGGCGGAAGCGAGCTGACGGAACGCAACCGCGCGTTCTTCGGTGAGGTCCTCGCCTGGTGGCGCACCCACGTTCATCACGGCGCCTTGCCCGAGCTGGACCTGGTGACGGCGTTCGTGTTGTGGCTGGGGCCGGCGCAGGAACTGTGCCGGTTGTGGCTGAACGGGGAGATCCCCACCCCCGGGAACGATCAGATTGCGCGGCTGGGCCGGGCGGCCTGGCGCGCGCTGGAGGGAGACCAACGATGATCATTGATGCGTGGATGCAGCACGGAACGGTCCGGTTCCTGCAGCACGAGATGCTCGACTCACTGTGGCGGTGGATCGGCCAGAAGCCGCCCGCCGAGGAGATTCCAGTCAAAGTGACGGTCGGCGCGATGGACGACGGGGGAGTGGACCTCGGGCTTATCAGCGCCTGGTACGGACCGGAGGGCGACCTGGTGAGCAACGACGAGGTCGCCTCGTTCGTCGCCGCCGCGCCAGAACGACTGGTAGGGATCGCGTCCGTCGATCTGCGCAAGCCGATGGAGGCCGTACGGGAGCTGCGCCGCTGTGTGAACGAGCTCGGCTTCAAGGGGCTGCGAGTCGTTCCGTGGCTGTGGGAACTGCCGCCTACCGACCGGCGGTACTACCCGCTGTACGCGGAGTGCGTTGAGCTAGGCATCCCGTTCTGTACGCAGGTCGGGCACACCGGCCCGCTTCGCCCTAGCGAGACCGGACGGCCCATCCCGTACATCGACCAGGTCGCACTCGACTTTCCCGAACTGGTCATCGTCGGCGGTCACATTGGTTACCCGTGGACTGAAGAGATGGTCGCGGTCTGCCGCAAGCACCCGAACGTCTACATTGACACCTCCGCGTACACGGTCAAGCGCTACCCACCCGAACTGGTCCGCTACATGACCGACGACCGCAACCACAAGGTCATGTTCGGCACCAACTACCCGATGATTACGCCGGAGCTGGCTCTGCGCGGCCTGGACGAGCTCGGCTTGGACGGCGCTGCCCGTGAGGCCTTCCTGTCCGGCAACGCCCGCCGCGCCTTTCGGCTATAAGTGATCTACAATGTAAAGGTGCGGGCTTTTGTCCGGGTTCACCTCTAGGCTGGGCCGTCACGACGAACCTTCCGTCGAGGGGTCTCCCATGAAGTGGTTCCGGAAGCGCCGGCCGAACGCCGATGCCACTCCGCCGCCGAACGCCGCGTCACCACCCACCGGTGCACCACCCCCGGACGCCCAATCCACCCCGTTCGACGCCACACCCCCACCGGCAAGCTATAGCCCCCCACACAGCGCACCACCTAGCGGGCACAGCGCCCCATATGGCGGACACGGCGTTCCACCTGCCGGACACAGCACTGCACCCGGGCAGGCCGCTCCATTCGCTGGACACGGCGGCCCGCCCGGCGGACGCGGCGGCCCGCCCGCCGAGCACGACACCCCATCCGGCGGGCACAATGCCCCACCCGGGCAGGCCGCCCCACCCGGGCAGGCCGCCCCACCTGGGCATGTTGCCTCATCCGGCGGACACGGCGGCCCATCCGGCGGACACAGCGCCCCACCCGGGCAGGCCGCCCCATCCGGCGGACACGGCGGCCCACCCGCTGGGCACGGCGCCCCAGCCGACGGACAGGGTGTTCCTTCTGTCGGACGTGGCGTTCCTCCCGGTGGGGATGCTTTTCCGCCTGCGGCCCATGCTGAGGATGCTTTTGAGGAGGCGTCCGATGCGTTGGACGTGGGCGGTTTGCTGGAAGGCGGCCCGGTGGAGCGGTCCATGGCCGCCGATCCGCTCCTGGCGCTGCTCGTGACGGTGGTCGAGCATCACGGTTACGAGTGCAAGATCATCAGTGGCGACGAGGTCGAGATCACGCGGGCGGGGCGGGACGGTCCGCTGCACATGTGGCTGACCAACCTGCGGCAGTGGGTCGCGCGCGAGCCTCGGGAGGAGTGGGCCGCGATCGTCAGTGACTTCGTGGGAAGCCTGATCGCGACCACCGAGGTGGACGAGGAGGACCAGCTCGACCTGGAAGACTACGGGCTCATCCGGCCCCTGCTCAGGACCCGGTTGTACGCGGACGACTTCCAGCCGGGGCCTGAGGAGATCGTGTGGCGGCCGGTGGCGCCGGGTCTCATCGAGATCCTGGTGGTCGACCGGCCGACCTCGCTCATGCTCGTCCGCGTCGACATCGCCGAGGCCTGGCCGGTGTCGGCGGACGAGGCGTTCCGCGCCGCGTACGACAACGTACGGCGTGACGGGCCGCTGGAGGTCGAGTCGGAGCTGTTCGACGGAGTCCGGTTGTCGACCCTGCACGGTGACACCGCCTACGTGACCGCGCATGCGGTGTGGGTGGGCGACTACCCGGTTACCGGGCCCGAGGGCGTGCTGGTCACGGTGCCCGTCCAGGGACTCATCCATGCCGCGCCGATCCGCGGCATGGAAGTCCTCAACGCCATGAACCTGCTAATCAAGATCGCCTGGTCGGGATTTCAGGAGGGGCCGCGTTCCATCAGCCCGAACGTCTACTGGTGGCGGGAGAACACACCACTCTTGCTGGCCGGAGCCGTAGAACCCGGCGACGACTCGCTGAACGTGAAGATCACACCCGAGTTCCAAGACCTCCTGGAACGGCTGGCGCAGGACTGACGTCACCGCCCCGGAGCGTGCGGCATGTCATGAGGCCGATGGGGACCGGCGCCCAGAACGTGACGGCGCGGAAAAGCAGGACCGCTTGCAGAGCGGGACCTGCGGCGATGCCAAGGGCCGCGAGGGCTGCGACCAACGCGGCCTCGGTGGAGCCCAGGCCTCCTGGGGCGGGCAGAGCGGCGCCTGCGGCGGCGCCCACGAGATAGGCGGCCACCAGTGCGACGGTGTCATCTGGCCCGGCCGCGCCGGGTACGGCGAGAACACTGAGGGCGAAGGCCAGCCCCATGACGAACGTGGTCGCCGCAGAGGCGCCTACGGTCAGGGCGAGGTCGGCGGGGCGACGGCACAGGTCGGTGAGCCCGCCGAGCGTTCGTCCGACCGCGGCCGAACGTGCGGCACGCCGACCCCAAAGGAATGCCGCGGGCAGGACGACGCCGACTGCCGCGAGCACCGGCCAGGGCGGCAACGTCTCGGTGACGCGGGCCGCGTGGGCGCCCAGCGCGCCCAGCATCCGCCCGTCGCCTCCGTCGATGCCCAGGACGACGCCCATCAACAGCAGATCGGCCGGAACGCCGACGACCTGCATGACCGCGACCGCGACGGCGGCGCGCGACAGCGGGATGCCGCGGCAGACGAGGTATCGGGTGTTGACAGCCACAGCCCCCAGGCCGCCGGGGGTTACACGGTTGGCCGCTGCGGCGGTGAACTGCGCGAGCGTCGTCGTGTACAGCGGCAGGCGATGTCCCGCAGCACCGCGCAATGTCACCGCGGCGAGAACGTAATGAAGCACCGACAACGCTGCCAGCGCGGGGACGATTCCCCAGTGAACGTTGCGGAACGCCATGGCGAGCGAGAAGAGGAGAGTACTGCCGTTCAGCGCCACCATCACCGAGACGGCGACGGCCAGCAGGATGGCGGTTACGGCATATGGGGACCGGTACGTCCAGCGGAATGCGGAACGGAAGGTCCGGCGGAGTGCGGGGGCGGCGGCGTCACCGCCGGGCATCAAGAGCCTGGCGGGCGCCGCGCGTTGAGCGCCGGCGGCGAGAGTCTCCACACCTTATTTGTCGGCTTTTCGGTTGAAGGTTATGCAACTGGGCGATTCATCGCAGAAGAACGTTGGACGGAGTTGGCGGGATCATGACCCGCCCCCCCGCCCCGCTCGCCCCGCCCGCCCCGGCGCGTCCACCGCCGGACCATGGCCCCGCCAAACAGGAACCACAACGCCAGCCGATCACGCCCCCTGCAAGGCCAGCTGACCGCGCCCCCTGCTTTACAGCGCTGGTCCGCCGTCTGTCGCTGAAGCCAGGGCCGTGGGTGCGGGGGAATGCCCTGGGTGTGGCGCTACGGAGTAGGCATCGGGCCTGTGGTGTGGGGGCGGCTTGCTTTATGGCGCTGGGCTGTGGTTCTGCGTTGGCGGTGAAGGGCTACGGTGCGGTCGGCCTTTGGGTGGTTAGGCGCTTAGCTGGTCACGTGGCGGGGGTTGGTAGCGATGTTCGCGGGTTTGGGAGCCGATGTAGCGGAGGGTGTTGCGCAGCGTCCAGTGGTTGAGGCGCGTGGGCATCATTCGGTAGCCCTGCCGGTTGGCCAAGGCGATCGCGGCGAAGCGGACCTGGTCTGTGGGGCTCCACTGGATGTCGAAGCGTTCCCGCACGATCGAGGGCAGGCAGCCGAACGTGACCAGCCGCATCGGCTTCTCCGCGACGAGCCTGCTGGCTCTGTCGAACACGGCGCCGCGTGCGGGTACCAGGGAGATGGTGTCGGAGCCGTGCTTGGCAATGTCCAGTGCGCGTGCGGCGGCGGGGGTGAGCTCTAGTTCTTTGGCGCAGATGTGCCAGAACTTCGACTGGAAAGCCGCGTAGTCCGCGGGCACCGGCCGCATGCTGACGCCATAACGCGTGTACCAGGTGACGGTCTCGGCGTAAAGCAGTTCGTGGTCGTCGGCGCTCAGGCGTTCGGGATGGAAGAGCTCCGCGGCCTTGAAGATTTCCCAGGTGAACGTGGCGTGCGCCCACCAGAATGTCTCCGGCTCCAACGCGTGGTAGCGGCGCGCCTGCTCGTCCGTACCGCCGATGCCGCGGTGCAGGTCGCGGATGGCCAGGCCGCGCGTTCCGGCGTCCGGAGCCAGGATCGTCGCCCAGATCTGCGGGACCGAACGGTAGATGCGGTCGAACGGGGCGTCGAAGAACGCCGAGTGCTCGGCGACACCGGCACCGATGCCCGGATGCATGAGCTGCATGAGGCCGGCCGCCGCGCCGGGCATGAGCGAGCGCAGGTCGCTCGCGTACCGCCAGAGGAGCGAGCCGGGTCCGATCGTCGCGGTTGTGGGCATCGCACCTCCAGTAATGCGTCACCTGTCAGGGTAGAGATCGTGAGACGAAAGTCAATATCTGTCTCATGTCTTGTACGAAGAACGCCCAGATCATGAAAACCGCCCACGTACTTTTGTGCCTCGATGCCAAGAGTCAGTGGGCGCTTTGCCGCGGGCACTCCTAGCGAACGGTTTCCGGCATCGGGTCTCATGACGGGGCGCTTCGCGAGAGGAGGCGACGCCCGATGACGGAGGAGTCCCTGTCGTCGCGTTCGATGCTGGTCTACGCCCTCATCGGAGTCGCCGCGCTGCTCCTGGCGGCGGTGGTCATCACCGGGGGCGCCGCGCCCTCGGACGGGCCGGTCGTCCGCTACGGCGCGACGTTCCGTACGGCGGGCCAAGGGCTCGATCCTGAACGTTCGGATGTGAAGGTCAGGGGCGTCGTCGTCGGCAAGGTCGAGTCCGTACGGCTGGCTCCGGACGGGCGGGTGTCGGTCACGATGCGGGTCGACCGGGGCATCGAGGTCTCGACGGCGGCGAGCGCGGCGATCGAACCCGTCTCGGTGTTCGGTCCCAAGGACCTGACGCTGGAGCCGGGAGACGGCCCACGCCTGCCCGACGGCGGGACCATCCGTAAGACCACCGACCCCCGGGAACTCGCCGACGCCGCCCGTCCCGCGTACGACCTCGTCCGGGCGATCAACCCTGACGATGTGGCCACGCTCCTGCACGCGCTGGGACACGGGTTGTCCGGCCAAGGCCCGGTCCTCCGCCGCACCGTCGACCACAGCGCCGTGCTCATCGACCTGGCCCACGCCAACCGCGCCACCATCCAAGGACTGATCACCGACGTGGCGGCCGTGGCGACGGCGCTCGGCGGGCAGGGCGAGGCGATCGCGGGCACGGCGCGGGACTTCAACCAGCTCGCCCCCGCGATCCACGCCCGGCCCGACCGAGTGGGGCGACTACTGGACGCCACGGCCGGTCTCTCCGACCGGGTAGCGGGCATCCTCCAGCGACAGGGCGGCCACCTGGGCGGCCTCATCGACGGCGCCGGCCGAGCCGCCCGCATCATGGCCAAGAACGAAAAGAACATCGTGGACTTGCTGGAGGTGCTCGACGGCTTCTTCAACGGCCTCCAAGGCGTCGTGCGCGTCCCTGGCCCAGAAGGCTCGCTCCTGGCCCAGGGAATGGCTTACATGTCCATCAATCCCTGCGACATCTTCATAGACATCTGTCCTCGCCCCCTCCGCTGACCTCTCAGGGGGCTGGTTTGGTGTAGACCGCGACGGCACAGGCACTGCCCAGGCCTATGTTGTGCTGGAGCGCGACCTTGGCGTCGGTGACCTGGCGCTTGTCGGCCTTGCCGCGCAGCTGCCAGGTCAGCTCGGCGCACTGCGCGATGCCTGTCGCGCCTAGCGGGTGGCCCTTGGAGATGAGACCACCGGACGGGTTGACGACCCACTTGCCGCCGTACGTGGTCGCCTGGTCGTCGACCAGCTTGTGGCCCTCGCCGACGGCGGCCATGCCCAGCGCCTCGTACGTGATGAGCTCGTTCGCGCTGAAGCAGTCGTGCAGTTCGATGACGTCGACGTCGTCGATCCCGATTCCGGCCTCGTCCATGGCTCTGCTCGCGGCGCGCTGGGAGCACCCGAAGCCGACCACCTGGATCGAGGAGTGGTCGGCGAAGCTGTCGGCGGTGTCGGAGGCGATGTGGTGCCCGGCGATCTCGACCGCCTGGCCCCACAGGTCGTGCTCGTCCACGAACCGCTCGCTCACCACGATCGCGGCCGCGGCGCCGTCGGAGGTGGGGGAGCACTGCAGCTTGGTCAGCGGCTCGAAGATCATCGGCGCGTTCCTGACGTCGTCGAGCGTGTACTCGTCCTGGAACTGCGCGTACGGGTTGTTGACCGAGTGCTTGTGGTTCTTCCAGCCGATCCAGGCGTAGTGGTCGGCGGACGAGCCGTACCTCTCCATGTGCTCGCGTCCGGCGTTGCCGAACATCTGCGGCATCGGGGCCTTGTCCATCTCCCACGGACGGCCCGCCACCATCGAGTTGAGGTGGTGGTCGATGATGGTCACCTTCGACTTGCCGACGCCCGCGCCGAGCGAGCCCTTCTGCATCTTCTCCATGCCCAGGGCGAGCACGCAGTCGGCCAGCCCGCCGCGCACCGACTGCCGGGCGAGGAAGAGCGCGCTTGAACCGGTGGCGCACGCGTTGGCGACGGTCATCACAGGGATGCCTGTCATACCTGTTTCGTACAGCGCGCGCTGACCCATCGCGCCGTACATGGAGCCGGCGTAGGCCTGCTGGACCTGGTCGTAGGCGACGCCCGCGTCTTGCAAGGCCTTGCCGACGGCCTCCTTGGCCATGTCCGGGTACTCCCAGTCGCGGGAGCCCGGCTTCTCGAACTTGGTCATGCCCACGCCGACGACGAAGGTGCGGTTGGCCATCAGGCTCGCCTCCTGTACCGAATCCAGTTCGATACCACGATAGCCCGCCGACCAAGCAAGTGCTCGGTCAGGATGGCTCGAAGGGCTCGCTCAGGCGTCCAGCTCCTCGGCCAAGGCGGCCGCGAACGCCTTGACGTCGCCCTCGGTGGTGTCGAACGAGCACACCCAGCGGACTTCACCCGTCCGCGCGTCCCAGACGTAGAAGGGGAAACGCTTCTGTAGGCGCTCGATCACGTCCTTGGGCAGGATCGCGAACACCGCGTTGGCCTCGACCGGCCGTACGATCCGTACGCCCGGCAGGTCGCGGACGGCCGCCTCCAGCGCACGGGCCATGGCGTTGGAGTGGGCGGCGTTGCGCAGCCACAGATCACCGTCGAGGAGCGCGACGAGCTGGGCCGACACGAACCGCATCTTGGACGCCAGCTGCATCCCCGCCTTGCGCAGGTAGAGCGTGCCGCGCGCGGCGTCGGGGTTCAGGACGACGATCGCCTCGCCGAGCATGAGCCCGTTCTTGGTGCCGCCGAACGAGAGCACGTCCACTCCCGCGTCGGTCGTGATGGCCCGCATCGGCACACCGAGCGCCGCCGCCGCGTTGGAGATGCGGGCGCCGTCCATGTGCACGAGCAGGCCGCGCTCGTGCGCCGCGGCGGCCACGGCGGAGATCTCCTCGGCCGTGTAGACGGTGCCGAGCTCGGTGCTCTGGGTGAGGGACACGACCTTGGGCTGGGCACGCTGGGGGTCGCCGAAGCCCGTCGCGTACCGGTCGACCAGCTCCGGCGTCAGCTTGCCGTCGGGGGTCGGCACCGCGATGAGCTTGAGCCCCGCCACCTTCTCCGGCGCGCCGCCCTCGTCGGCGTTGATGTGCGCGGAGTCGGCGCAGACCACCGCGCTCCAGCGGTCCGACATGGCCTGCAGCCCGACCACATTGGCGCCCGTCCCGTTGAAGACGGGGAACGACTCGGCGCGTTCACCGAAATGCCGCTTGAACACCTCGCGCAGCCGGGCGGTCACCACGTCGTCGCCGTAGGCGGTCTGGTGCCCCTCGTTGGCGGCGGCGATGGCGGCCAGGACCTCGGGATGGATCCCCGAGCGGTTGTCACTGGCGAACGTTCGGGCGGCGGGTCGTTCAGGAGTGGGAGAGGTCAATGCGTCTTCCGTTCAGCTGGTCGGCGGGCCGCTTCCAGAGGTCCACAACGGCCTGCGCCAGATCGTCGACGTGCGTGAACCCCGGGAAGGCATTGTCCGGGTTCTCCCTCAGCATCGCATCCGTCAGCAACGCCTTGATCACCAGGACGGTCGCGGCCGCCGTCCCGCCGAACGCGTCGGCCTGCGCGAGGATCCACGCCTCGGCCGCCGCCTTGGCGGTGGAGTACGCGGCCATGTCCTGGACGGGTCGTTGCGCCGCGTGCTGCGACACGATCGCGACCCTGCCGTACGGGCTGCGCGCCACGTGCTCATGGAAGGCGAGCGTGGTGTGCTGCAGGGTGCGGACGAGCAGGTCGTGGAGGAACGCCCAGTCGGCCAGGTCGGTCTCGGCGAACGGCGTGCCGCCGCGCCAGCCGCCGACCAGGTGGATCAGGCCGTCCACCCGGCCGTGCTCGGCGGCGATGGAGCCGGCCCAGGCGCGGGTCCCGTCGGCGTCGAGCAGATCCACGACGACCGGCGAGATCCGTTCGTCCGCCCATTCCCGGGGTATCCGGTCCGCGGCGACGACCCGCGCCCCGCTCTCGGCCAGCGCACGCACGACGGCCTGTCCCGCGGGTCCGCCGGAACCCGCCACCACGATCACTCGCTCCCCGCCAGGGGCACCGGAAGGCTGTGCTGTCATGCCCCCATCTTCCACCGGAAGTGATCAGCGCACGCGCTCATCTCGCGATGGAACCGGTCAGAGCACGCGCTCGGCCACCGAGTCGGCCACCGTTTCGGAGGGCACGGGCTCGTTCGCGCGGCCGCCGATCCGCGTGCGCAGCGCGTCCACGTCGTCGCCCAGCCTGGCCATGTTGCCCTGGAGCTCGCGCCACAGGCCGGACCGCTGTTCCATCCGCGTCAGCCGTCCGCGCAGGTCGGCGAGGCGCTGATCGATGTGCTCCAGGCGGCTGCTGTTGCCGGCGGTGTCCTTGCCGGTGCGGACGAGCGTGGTGGCCACCACCGTGAGATCGCGCTCGGCGTCGTCGATCCGCTCGTCGATGCGGGGCAGCACCCGGTCGTTCAACTGGGTGACCAGGGAGTCGAGCTCGATCCGCAGCCCGCGCAGCTCGGCGCCCTGTCCCTGGACGGTCTCCTCCAGCGCCTGGATGCGCTCGCCATAGGCTTGGAGCCGCGCCAGCTCCGCCACGCGTTCCCGGGTGTCCTGGCCGAGCCGGACGAGGAGGCTCGCGCCTCCGCGCACACGGTGTTCCGCTTCGGCGGCGACGCGGCGGACGAGACCCGAGAATACGGTCATGATGCTCCTCTGGAGTGGGGGATCTTGACGCGGGGTACGCCACCTAAACTCTAGGCGAACCGGGCGATAACAGAGCAGATCATTCACGGGTTCACAGAGTGAACTACGTCGCGTGCGCGGTCCGTTCGCCCGGCAGCGGCGAAGAGTCGCCCGGCAGCGGGCGTGGCCGTGGCAGCGGCGAACGTTCGCGCGGCAGTGGATCAGACCGCGGCGAACGTTCGCGGGGCCGTGGATCAGACCGCGGCGAGCGTTCGACGGCGCGGTGCCGGCTCCCCGGCGCCGGGCACACGCACAAGCCGTGATCCACGATCAGCCGCGCCCGTTCGGTGGTGTAGTGCGCCCGGCTCTCCGCCGGCCGCACTCGATTGCAGGTCAGGCACAACAACGACGATCCTCCCCCCGGCCGGCCGCAGTGGCCGGCGCACCGTCTCGCGCGCCTTCCCCCCGAAGGCGCGCGAGACGGTGTATCCCGGCTACGGGGCGGTCGCCTCCGGCCGGTGCGACGGAACCGTAATCACCGGAACGTTGCAAACACGTTGCAGCCGACCACTTACGTTAGGTGCTAACGACGAGGTAGGCACGTTCCCGTGAACCGCTTGCGGGGCATACCGGGGAGGGCGATGCTCAGGGTTTGATCCAGGTTCTCGTTCTCGCGGGAGTGCCGATGGGACAGGGCTTCACGACAACGGCGCGACCCAATCCCCACGCGTGCCGGGACGCGTCCGAGCTCATCCGCAGGCTCAGCGCCGCGCAGGAGGCGGCCGACCCGGCCGCGGCCCGGCCGCCGATCTCCGAGTCGTGGCGGCGGTCGTGGCACGCGGGCATCGACACCGCGGTGTCGTCGGCGCCGCTGGTGTACGACCGTGACACGATCGCCGACGCCCGTGTCTCGCACCCGCTGGGGCGGCATCTGCCCATGCTGCGCGGGCTGCTGCGGCGCGTCGCCGATGAGACCGCGCACCTCATGGTCATCACCGACGGCCAGGGGCACGCGCTGTGGACCGACGGTCCCCGCCAGGTCCGGTACGCGGCCGAACAGGTCGGTCTGAACGAGGGTTTCTGCTGGTCGGAGGGCTCTGTCGGCACCAACGGCATCGGCACCGCGCTGGCCACCGGCCGCCCGGAGTACGTCTACTCCGCCGAGCACGTCGCCCGCGTTCTCCACCGGTGGTCGTGCGCGGGAGCGCCGGTCACCGACCCCGACTCGGGCGCGGTGATCGGCTGCATCGACGTGAGCGCGACCGTGGACGCGCTCCACCCGGCCACGCTTTCGCTCGTCGACGCGGCGGCGCAGCTGGCCGAGGCGCACCTGGAGATGGAGATGCGCAGGCGGGACGAGACGCTGCGCGAACGCGGCATGCGCCACCTGCGCGCGCTGCGCGGCGAACGCGGGATGCTCGTGACCCCGACCGGGCGGCTGCTGGCCGGCGAGCCCGCCGAGTGGCGCGGGCTGCGCCTCCCGGCCCCCGCGCCGGGCGCCCACCTGCTCCTGCCCGACGGGCGGCAGTCCATCGCCGAGCCCGTGGGGGAGCTGTTCCTCGTACGGCTGCCCGGTCCGTCCGGTGTCCCTTCCGGAGGTTCCGGATCACGGCCGGGGGCCGTGCGGCCGCTGCTGACGCTCTCGCTGCTCGGCACCGAGCGGCCGCACGCGCGGCTCGACGGCCGCCGGCTGCCGCTGTCGCTGCGCCATGCCGAGATCGTCGCGCTGCTGGCGCTGCATCCGCGCGGGCTGAACGCCGACCGGCTGTCGCTGGAGCTGTACGGGGACGCGGGCAACCCGGTCACCATCCGCGCCGAGATCCACCGGCTGCGGGCACAGCTGGGCGAGCTCGTCCAAGCCAAGCCCTACCGGCTCGCCTGCGAGGTCGACGCCGACTTCCTCGCCGTCCGCAGGCTCCTGGACGAGGGCGACGTCGCCTCAGCGGTGCGCCTCTACCGCGGCGAGCTCCTGCCAAGGTCGGACGCGCCCGCCATCCGGATCGAACGGGACGAGCTCGCCGTGCGGCTGCGCCGCCAGGTGCTCGACCACGGCGGCACCGAGTCGCTGTGGTCCTACGCGCAGACCGAACCCGGCCGCGACGACATCGAGGTGCTCCAACGGCTGGACAGCGTCCTTCCCCCGGGCGACCCGCGACGCGTCACCGTAGAGACCCGCCTCGACACACCGCCCTAACCGGCCGCACGACCCCGGCCAGGCCTTAGTCGGGCGCCGGGCTGGTCAGGGGCGGTTCGCGTCTACTGGGACGAGGTGGTCGCAGGCGTTGTACGAACGGCGGCTCAGCCGGCCGCCCTCGTCGCGCCAGCGGGTGATCGAGCAGTTGGCGACGGGCTCCTTCTCGATCTCTAGGATCTCGTGCTCGGACAGCTGTTCCACCAGGTAGCGGGTCATGACCACGATCGCGTCGTGGGTCACGATCAGCGGCCGGCCGCCGGGCTGGTCCTGGCCGAGATCGCGGTAGAAACCGCGGAGCCGCAGTGCCAGGTCGGCCCACGACTCGCCGCCCGGCGCGCGGTAGTAGAACTTGCCGAGGCGCCGCATCCGCAGGGCCTCCTCGGGGTACCGCAGCCCGATGCCGCGCGGGGTCAGTCCTTCGAGGACGCCCTGCTCGCGGTCGCGCAGGCGCTCGTCGACCTCGCAGGGGATCTGGTAGGGCGCCTGCGCCAGCGCGATGCGGGCCGTGTCGAGCGTGCGCAGGTAAGGGGAGACGACCGCCACGGTGGGGCGCTGGTCTTCGGGGAGGCCGGCGAGCCAGCGGCCGAGGAGGACCGCCTGCTCCCGCCCGGCGTCCGTCAGCGGGATGTCGGCGTCACGTTCGCGGATGCCCAGCTCCTCCGCGTCGGTGCCCTGCACGGCGCGATAGGCGAGGTTGCCGGTGCTCTCCCCGTGCCTGGTCAAGTTGAGCCACTCGAGCGTGTCCACGGACCTCATGATCCCACGTGGTGCCCATTCGGCGCCGAAACTACCGGCCTCGCGCGTCCACGTGGGAGAAGGTGAACGCCCCGGTGTCCCATCCCGGCGGGCCACCGCGCCGCGGTGGCCGCGCGGAGGGAGCTCTACAGGGCGTAGTACTCTCTCCCCGTGACGAACTGGCTGGCCACCACGATCATCGTGGTCTCGCTGCTCGGGGCCGCCTACAGCCTGGTGGCGGTGCTGCGCGACCGGGCGATGGACTGGGGCCATCTCATCGCGCTCGGCCTTGTCGAGGTGCTGCTCGTGCTGCAGGCCGTGCTCGGCTTCGTGAAGCTCGCCGACGACCAGGGGCCGAAGGACTCGGCCACGTTCGTCGGCTACCTGCTGGGCATCCTGCTCATCCCGGCCGCGGGCGCGGGCTGGGGGATGCTGGAGCGCTCCCGCTGGGGTCCCGGCGTCATCGTCGTCGCGTGCCTGTCGGTCGCCGTGATGATCGTGCGGATGGACCAGATCTGGACCGGCGATGTCTGAGCGCCCGGACACCACGGCGGTCGCCACGGGGAGCGGGCCCGGACGGCTGCTGGTGGCCGTCTATGCGATCTTCGCACTGGCGGCCGGCGCGCGGGCGGGGGTACAGATCGCCACCAGGTTCTCCGAGGCGCCGCTCGCCTACACGCTGTCGGCCGTCGCCGCGGCCGTCTACGTCCTCGCGACCGTCGCGCTCGCGCTCGGGGGCCGCACGTCGCGCCGCGTCGCGTTCACCGCGTTGTCGGTCGAGCTGGCCGGCGTGCTGATCGTCGGCACACTGAGCCTGGCCGACCCGGACGCCTTTCCCGACGCCACGGTCTGGTCCGGCTTCGGCCGCGGCTATGTCTTCATCCCGCTGGTCCTGCCGGTCGTCGGCCTCTACTGGCTGCGCCGGACCCGTCCGGCGGGCGCCGGCTCCGCGCCCGCCGGAACGAGCTGATCCGGAAGCGGCCCGCGCCGGCCCGTTCCCCGGATCAGGCCGCAGGCGGCCCGGCTCGTTCTCAGGGTCAGGCCGCAGGCGGCCCGGCCCGTTCTCCCGATCAGGCCGCGGGCGACATGGTCCGGCCGCCGATGGGAAGGGTGTGCACCGCCGCCTGGGCGATGAGCTCCACCTCGGACGGCGAGAAATCGGCGTCCGGGTGGCGCCTGGCCCAGCGCAGCAGCTTCAGCGGCGGGGCGAAGACGATGCCGTCGGCCGTGAACGGTGGCCGGGTCAGCCTGCCGCCGTGCACCGCGAGCAGCGGCGTCACCGGCACGCGCAGGCCGGTGCGGTCGGACAGCATCCGGGAGGTGCTCGTCGCGGCCCCGGTGAGCCGCTTGACGAGATCGGACTGGGTACGGCCGTCGATGAAGAGCTTGCCGCCGTGGTGGGTGATCTCGGCCTCCGGCTGCCAGGCCTCGTTGTGGATCAGCCACACCCCGCCGGGGCCGACCAGCACCTGGTCGATGGTGCCGTGGCCGGGGACGGTACGGGTGTGCAGCACCCGGTGGCCGCGGCGTTCGAGCGTGAAGCGCAGCAGGCGGCTCATCCGTTCGTCGCCGCGCAGACCCAGCCGCCAGACGCGCGAGGCGTTGTAGCCGCGCCAATGGAAGTAGGTGTCGGCCCCCGCCGCCAGCAACGCCATCACGAGGCCAAAAACGGCGTTGACCAGCATCCCGCAGAGTACCAGCGAGGCGCCCGCCAAAATTGCGCGGGTCCGCAATCTTCCCTTCCGGCCGCGCTGCCAGAGTTCCTCGTAGACGGCCTGCGGCGATCCTCCGGTGAACGCCGTCCTGCCCCTGAGATAGATAGAGCTGCCGATCATCCCGAACCTCCATGCACCTGCGGCTACGTCCCTGATTATGAGGCATACCCGGTGATTGGCGGGAAGGGCCACCCTGGTTAGTAAAGTCGAACGCAAAGGAAACGGAAAGTGGGAGCATCATTGCAGTTCAGGCCATTATAGAAATGCGCGGTGCAACTATCACCGCAAGGTCCGCGACCACTTTCGGTCCCGTGGGATTTGTCTCATAGGGAAGACTGGGCCGATGCAGACCGTTCGTCGCGAGGCCCTTGGCGGGTTGCCCGTCCGCCATGCCGTGCCCGCCCTCCACTCGGCGCTGTCCGACCGGGGTGTGGCCGTCTTGGCAGCGCCGCCCGGGACGGGCAAGACGACGCTCGTCCCGCTCGCGCTCGCCGGACTGCTCGACGAGGAGCCGCCACGCGACGGAGCCGAGCCGGCGCGCGACGGAGCCGGGTCGCTGCGCGACGGAACTCGCTGGGCGCGCGACGGAGCCAGCCGGGACGGCCAGGTGATCGTGGTCGAGCCGCGACGGCTGGCGGCGCGGGCGGCCGCCCGCCGGATGGCCTGGCTGCTGGGCGAACGGGTCGGGGACCGGGTCGGCCACACGGTGCGCGGCGACCACCGGCCCGGCTCGCGCGTGCAAGTGGTGACGACCGGCGTGCTGCTCCAGCGCCTGCAGCGCGAACCCGAGCTCGCCGGGGTGTCCACGGTCATCCTGGACGAATGCCACGAGCGGCACCTCGACGCCGACACCACGCTCGCGTTCCTGCTCGACGTCCGCGCCGCGCTCCGCCCGGAGCTGCGGCTCGTGGCCGCGTCCGCGACCGCCGACACCGCGCCGTGGTCGCGGCTCCTCGGCGGGGACGACGGCCCCGCGCCGGTCGTGGCGGCCGAGGCCGCCCTCCATCCCGTCGAGGTCGTGTGGGCACCGCCGGAACGGCCGCTGCCGCCGCCGCACGGCATGCGGGTCGATCCGGCGCTGCTGGCGCACGTCGCGGGCCTGGTGCGCCGGGCGCTGGCCGAGCGCGACGGCGACGTGCTCTGCTTCCTTCCCGGCGTCGGAGAGATCGCCAGAGTCGCCGGGGCGCTGTCGGACCTGACGTCGGCCGACGTCCTCCAGATCCACGGCCAGGTGCCGCCCTCGGTGCAGGACGCGGTGCTCGCGCCGGGGGAGCGGCGGCGGGTGGTGCTGGCGACCTCGGTCGCCGAGTCGAGCCTCACCGTGCCGGGCGTGCGGGTCGTCGTCGATTCGGGGCTGGCCCGCGAGCCGCGCACCGACCACTCGCGCGGGCTGGGTTCCCTCACCACCGTCCGCGCGTCGCGCGCGGCGGCCGAGCAGCGCGCCGGGCGGGCCGGGCGCGAGGCGCCAGGCGCCGTCTACCGGTGCTGGAGCGAGGCCGAGCACCAGCGGCTCCCCGGGCGGCCCCGGCCCGAGATCGAGCTGGCCGACCTCTGCTCGTTCGCCCTGCAGATCGCCTGCTGGGGGGCACCGGACGCGCGTGGCCTGGCCCTGCTCGACCCGCCGCCGGACGCGGCGCTGCGGGCGGCCCGCTCGACCCTGGCGGCGATCGGCGCGGTCGACGCCGACGGCCGGGCCACCGGGCGCGGGCGGCGGCTGGCGCGCGCCGGAGTCCATCCGCGCCTCGCCCGCGCGCTGGTGGACGGCGCGCGGCAGGTCGGGCGCCGGACCGCCGCCCAGGTCGTGGCGCTGCTCTCCGAACCGCCACCGCGGGGAGCGGGCGACGATCTCACCGCCGCCTGGCGTTCCCTGCGCCGCGACGGTCCGCCCGCCGACGCGCACGCCGCCCGCTGGCGGGACGAGGTGCGCCGCCTGCAACAGGCCCTCCAGACCGACAAGGACCTCCAGACCGACAAGGCGCTCCAGACCGACAAGGACCTACCGGCCGACAAGGCCCGCCCGGCCGACCCCGGCGGCCGTGCTCCCCGCCTCGCCGACGACGTGGCCGCCGGAACGGTCGTCGCCCTGGCCTTCCCCGAACGCGTGGCACGCGCCCGCCCCGGCGGCGGATATCTGATGGCGTCGGGCACCGGCGCCGCCCTGTCCTCCGACGGCTCGGCGCTCGCCTCCGCCCGCGCCGGGTGGCTCGCGATCGCCGTCGCCGACCGCCCCGCCGGGGCGGCGTCCGCCCGTGTCCGGCAGGCGGTCGTGATCGACGAGGACGTCGCGCGGCTCGCCGCCGCCCCGCTGCTGGAGGTGGCGGAGGAGGTCGGCTGGCGGGACGGCGACGTGCTCGCCCGCCGGGTCGAACGGCTCGGCGCGATCGAGCTGAGCGCCAGGCCGCTGGCCGATCCCGATCCCGGCCTCGTCCGGGAGGCGCTCGCCCGGGGCCTGCGGGAGGAGGGGCTTTCGCTGCTGACCTGGACTCCCGCCGCGACCGCTCTGCGTGAACGTCTCGCGTTCTGCCACGGCGCCCTGGGCGGCCCGTGGCCCGCGGTGGACGACGCGGCCCTGCTCGACCACGCGCCGGCCTGGATGCCCGCCGCCGCCCGCCGCCGCGCCGACCTCGCCAAGATCGACGTCACGGCCGCGCTGCGCGGCCTGCTGCCGTGGGAGTGCGCGGCGCGCCTGGACGAGCTGGCGCCCGAACGGATCGAGGTGCCGTCCGGCTCGCGGGTCCGCGTCGACTACTCGGGGGAACGACCGGTCCTGGCCGTCAAGCTGCAGGAGCTCTTCGGCTGGACCGCCGCTCCGGCGCTGGCGGGCGGGCGCGTGCCCCTCGTCGTGCACCTGCTGTCGCCCGCGGGCCGTCCCGCCGCCGTCACCGCCGACCTGGCCTCGTTCTGGAAGGAGGGCTACAAGGCCGTTCGCGCGGAGCTGCGCGGGCGTTACCCCCGCCACCCGTGGCCGGAAGATCCCACCCAGGCCCCGGCCACGCGTCGCACCAACCCGCGCCGCTGACCCGGCGAACGAGCCGTCAGCCGGAGGCGCGTTCGGTGATGAGGACGGCGATGCCGTCGAGGATGCGTTCCAGGCCGAACTCGAAGGCGTGCTCGGGGCCGATCGCGCCGCCGTAGGCCTGCGAGGCGGCGGTGCCGACGCGCGAGCCGAGCGGGTAGGCGTCCGGCTGGAGGACCTCGTCGAGCACCGGGGCGGTCGCCTCCCACCATTCCACGTCGGTCATGCCGGTGCGCCGTTCGGCCTGGGCGGCGTTGACCGAGACCCGCGCCGAGCTCTGGGCGTGCCCGGTGACCAGGGAGATCACCGAGTCCATCTCCACGTCGGTGAGACCGAGGCCGTCGACCGCGCGCAGCTCGTACTCGTACTTGCCGATCAGGTTCGGGCCCATCGGCGGCCGGCTGGCGGAGATCTCCAGCAGCCACGCGTGCCGGTGGTAGAGGTCCCAGTTCTGGCGGGCGACGTGCGCGAGCTTGGCCCGCCATCCGCCGGGCACGTCGTCGGGTGGCACGAGCTCGCCGAGGGCGCGGTCCATCATCACGTCGATCAGCTCGGCCTTGGACGGGACGTAGGTGTAGATCGACATGGGGGCGACGCCGAGCTCTTCGGCGATACGGCGCATCGACAGGGCGTCCAGACCGGCGGCGTCGGCGAGGTCGATCGCGGTCGTGACGATCCGCTCGACGGTCAGCTTGGGCTTCGGGCCGCGGCGGGGACGTTCCTGCACGCCCCAGAGCAGCTCAAGGCTGCGCTTCGGGTCCCCGGTGCCGCTGTACTCCATGGTCACGCTGTCCATCCTGGCAGACACTAGAACTTTGTACGCCGTACGCTATAGTCTTCTCCGTACAACGTATAGAGTTGGAGGGTGAGATGGACTCCACGGAGTTCGCGATCGTGGCCGAGGGGCTGCGCAAGCGCTACGGCGACACCCGGGCCCTCGACGGGGTCGACATCACCGTGCCCACCGGGACCGTGCACGGCGTGCTCGGCCCGAACGGCGCGGGCAAGACCACGCTGGTCCGCGTTCTCACGACGCTGATCCGGCCCGATTCCGGGCGCGCCGAGGTCGCCGGGCACGACGTCGTCCGGCGGTCGGCGCACGTCCGGTCGCGGATCGGCCTGGTCGGGCAGCACGCCGCGGTCGACGAGGTCCTCAGCGGACGGCAGAACCTCGTCATGTTCGGGCGGCTCTACCACCTGGACACCGGCACCGCGCGGCGGCGGGCCGACGAGCTGCTGGAGCGGTTCCGGCTCACCGACGCCGCCGCCAAGCCGGTCGGCAAGTACTCGGGCGGCATGCGGCGCCGGCTCGACCTGGCGGCGAGCATGATCCTGGCGCCGCCGGTCCTGTTCCTGGACGAGCCGACCACCGGCCTCGATCCGCGCGGCCGCGTCGAGGTGTGGGACGCCGTCCGCACGCTCGTCGGCGGCGGCACCACCGTGCTGCTCACCACGCAGTACCTGGAGGAGGCCGACCGGCTGGCCGGCGACATCTCGGTCGTCGACAACGGCCGGATCATCGCCTCCGGCAGCCCCGACCGGCTGAAGTCGCGGCTCGGCGGCGACCGGCTCGACGTCGTCGTGCACGACGCGGACGGGCTCGCGGCGGCCGCCGAGATCATCGGCCGGATCGGCGGCCGGGGCGCGGACGTGCACGCCGACACCCGGCGCATCGACGCGCCCGTCACCGACCGGGTGGCCGCGCTCACCGAGGCGGTCCGGGCGCTGGCCGACGCGGGGATCGAGGTCGAGGACATCGGGCTGCGGCGGCCCACGCTGGACGAGGTGTTCCTGCACCTCACCCGAGAGGAGGTATCGGCATGACCCTCGCCACGCTCACCCCGATCCCCGTTCCCGAGCCGCCGCGCGGCTGGGCCGGCCGGGCCCGCTGGGCCCTCGCCGACGCCTGGACGATCACGTTGCGGGCGTTCGCGCACTGGGCCCGGAAGCTGGACGAGCTGCTCATCGGGCTGCTGTTCCCGGTGATGATGGTCCTGATCATGGGCTATCTGTTCGGCGGCCAGATGAAGGTGCCGGGCGGCGGGAACTACCGCGAGTTCATCATGCCGGGCATGTTCGCCATGACCATGGTCTTCGGCGTGGAGGCGACGTTCGCCGCGATCGCCAACGACACGGCCAAGGGCGTCACGGACCGGTTCCGCGCCATGCCGATGGCGCCGTCGGCCGTGGTCGCCGGCCGCTGTGTCGCCGACATGATCAATTCGCTGGTCTCGCTGGTGGTGATGGTGGGCTGCGGCCTGCTCATCGGCTGGAAGTGGCACGAGGGGGCGGGCAAGGCGGTGGTGGCGTTCGGGCTGCTGCTGCTCCTGCGCTTCTCCCTGCTCTGGATGGGCGCCTACCTCGGCCTGGTCGCCAAGGGACCGGAGTCGATCATGGCGGTGCAAATCCTGGTCTGGCCGATCAGCTTCCTGTCCAGTGCGCTGATCGCGCCCAGCACGATGCCGGGCTGGCTCGGGGTGATCGCCGAGTGGAACCCGATGTCGGCCACGGCCACCGCGACCCGGGACCTGTTCGGCAACCCGGGCCTGACGAGCACCGGCTCGTGGGCCGGTGACCACAGCCTGCTGCTGGCGGTGCTCTGGCCACTGGTGATCATCGCGGTCTTCCTGCCGCTGTCGGTCCGCCGCTACCGGAACCTCGCCCGCTGAGTCCACCGCCTACCGGTCAGTATCCTGGAGCGCGTGACTGCCAAGAGCCCCCGGCTGCTGCTGCCCGGACTGCGTGAGGTGTACGAGGCGTACGTCCGGGCGGCGGACGAGCTGCCCGCGCAACCGGGCGCGCTCCAGGCCGAGGTGTGGACGTCCGCGCAGCTCGGGACACTGGAGGCCGCCGCCCCCGACGTCCGGGGGCGGCGGGCCGCCCTGGCGGACCTCATGATGAGCCTGCGCGCCGCCGGGACGCCCGGGGCCTACGCCTTCCTGCGCACGCTGGAGGCGATCGGCCCGGTCGAGGGCCGCCGCGCCGCGGGCAAGGCCGCCGACGGGGTGCGCAACCTCGCCGAGCCCGCCTGGCTGAGCGCGCTCGGCAAGGTGACGCCGAGCCAGGTGTGGCTGATCCAGGAGGGTCCGCTCGACGGCGACCGCCTCGTTTGCGAGTTCCGGTACGAGGGCGGCGGCGACCTGCACGCCCTCGCCGTCCGGCTGGCGCACGGGGACACCCCGAGCGAGATCGTCGTCGTCGGGGACGTGCCCGCCCTGATGGCCGCGGCGCGGCAGGCGATGCAGGCCGAGCTCTGCGTCGTCCAGCCTCATGACCCCAAGGCCGTCGGCAGGCGGCTCAGGTCCGCCCTCGACACCGCCGGCGAGATCCCGCCTGACTGTTACCCCGCGCTGGCCATCGCCCGCCACCGGGCCGCCGCGCTCCCCGGCTGACCACCGCCTACGGCTGATCACCGCCTACGGTTGACCAGCGCCTACGGCTGACCAGCTCCTACGTCGGAACGGTGAGCAGCGTGCGCCCGCCTCCGATGGTCCGTACCTCGAAGCGGGTGATCTCGGCCGGTTTGAGCGCCGTCCCGCCCTGCACGGTCAACGGGGCGGGCGACTCCGGCTGGCCGTAGCCCTTGGCCGGGACCGACCAGCCCGCGACCGTGTGGGTGCGGCCGCGCCGGTCGATCGCCAGCAGCTCGCATTCCAGCGGGCCGCGGACCTTGCTGAGCCTGAGCCCGATCCGGCTGCCCCAGAGCTTGGGCTCCATGGCCACCGTGCCCGAGACCCCCGTGCCCGCGTCGTTCGCGGAGACGCGGTGCCCGGACCGCAGGAGCGCCTCGACGCCGCCGTCGGGCCGGGCCGGCGGCTCGTCCTCGGTGGACGACATCGTGATGCCCGCGCCGAACGCGCCCGCCAGGAGCACGACCCCGGCCGCGGCGCTGAGCATCGTCCGCGCGAGGCGGCGGTTGCCGTCCTTGCGCGCCCGGCGCCGCAGCAGGTCCGACACCACGGCGGGATCGGGCTCCACGGGGAACGCGCGGACGGGGTCCTCGATCGGCGCGATGCCGTCGAGGGTGGCGGCCACGCCGCGCAGCACCGCCAGCTCCTCGTGGCACCGGACGCAGACGGACAGATGGCCCTCGAACGCGTGCCGGTCGGGCTCCTCCAGGAGTCCGAGGGCGTACGCGCCGACGTCGAGGTGCTGGATGCCGGCGGTCATGGCGTGACGCCCCTTTCCTCCAGGGCGACGCGCAGTGCCCGGAGCGCGTAGTAGACCCGTGACTTGACCGTGCCCACGGGGATGCCCAGCTGCCGCGCGGCCTCGTTGACCGTGCGATCCCGGAAGAACGTCTCGTTGAGGATCTCGCGGTGGGCGGGTGACAGGGACAGCAGGGCCTCGGAGACGACCACGGAGCGCAGGAGATCCTCCATCCCGTCGGGGGCCCGCAGGTTCTCCAGCGGGCCCTCGCCCGCCTCCTGGGGCCGGGCGTTCTTGCGGCGCTGGTCGTCGATGACGATGCGCCGGGCGACCGTCGCCAGCCACGGCAGCAGCGAGGCGGCGTCGGCGTCGAGCTGGCCGGCGCTGCGCCAGGCGCGGATCATCGTCTCCTGGACGACGTCCTCGGCCCAGTGCCGGTCGCCGCCGGTGAGGCGCAGCACGAACGACAGCAGCGGGCGGCCGTACACGCGGTAGAGCTCGGTCACGATCACCTGGTCGTCGACGGTGTCGGGCGGGCGCGAGCCGCGGAACCAGCTCCACGGGCCGGTGGCGACGCGTTCGGCCGGTGCGGCGGTGGGGGATCGGTGGGCCATCGAGGTCTCCGGCTGGTGGGGAGGTACGGGGTGAGTTCCGGCCCGGCGAGGAGGGCGCCGGGCTCAGCCGCCCGGCGGCGATCCGCCTCCGTTCTCGGCCGGGCCGCCCGCCGATGCCCGGGTCCTGGCTCCGCTGGGCTTGCTCACCCACCAGACGCCGCTCTGCCCTTGGCCTCGGGCGTCGCCCGGCCCGAGGTCGCGGGCGTACCGGTACATCGGCCAGCCTCCGACGGTGAGCTGCAGGCTTCCGTCCGGGCGGCGGACCTGGCCGACGAGCGCGCGGTTCACGCCGGTGATCTTCATGCCGGGGACCCAGCGCGCCGGCGGCCAGGTCTGGGCGCACCCGCCGATGCACGTGGTGCGCGGCGGGACGGCGCTGTCGCGGTCGTACCGGTAGAGCGTGCGACCGCCGCCGTCCATGATGATGCGGCCCAGATGCAGATGGGTCATCGCGCGCAGGCTGCGCCCGCTGGTCCGCGCCTCGGGCACCGCGCCCACCGGCGCGCCGCTCGCGGCGGCGCGTCCGGGAGAAGTGCCGCCCGAGGCGGAGGCGCCGAAGCCGTAGGACCCGCCGCAGGCGGTGAGCGCGAGGCTCGCCGCCGTCGCGCCGCCCGCCAGGACGGCCCGTCGCCGCACCCGCATGGTGCTCCTCCGATGTGAACCAGGTGTCACGTCGGAAAGCAGTACGCGGGTGTGCCGCCGTGAGGTTCAACGCGCCGGCGAGGTCGTCGGCTCAGGGGCAACAAGTCCCCCATACGGCCCTACGTCGTCATAACGCCCCTAACTTGTTTGTCATATGTCCCTTACTTGTGGGTCCATAGACATCGGGGAGTCCGTCCAACGGGGTGTTCGCCGGCATCACACGACATGACAAGGAGGAGGACCCAGTCGTCGGCCACTCGCCGGAGAGTGGTCCTCCGCCAACGGCAACACTCACTCCCCAGTGGAGCGAATGAGGGCATCGGGCCCGATTTGCTCGGAGGACCGGAAGGCGATGGAGTGAACAGCAACGGGCACCTGGTCTACCGGCTACTGCTCGCGGTGGACATCCAGGCGTACAGCAAGCGGGACACCCGCGAGCAGCTGCTCGCGCAGCGGCACCTGTCCGACGCGCTCGACAGCGCCGCGGCGGGCGTGGGGCTCGACCGCGCCCGGTGGGACAAGCAGGTCGGCGGGGACGGCGAGCTGGCCACGCTGCCCGAGGGGGTCGATCCGGCGCCGGTGGCCGGTGACTTCGTGATCCGGCTGGCCGCCGCGCTGCGCGGGATCAACCACGACCGGGGTGCGGGGGCGCCGCTGCGCGTCCGGCTCTCGCTGCACCACGGCACGCTGACCGCGGGGCCCTTCGGTCCGGCGGGCGACGCGCCGATCGTCGTGCAGCGGCTCCTGGACGCCGGTCCGCTGCGCCGGTTGCTGGTGGACGAGCCCGGCCGTGACCTGGCCTACGTCGTGTCCGACTCGCTCTACGAGGACGTCGTGCTGACCGGGTTCTGCGCCCTGCCGCCCGCGGGGTTCCAGGCGATCAAGGTCATGGCCAAGGGCGCCGCGTTCCGCGGCCACATCTTCACCGGGCCGGTCGCCGGCACGGACGAAGGAGGGGCGGGCGGGCCGGGCGACCGGCCGTCCGCCCGGATGCCCGCCGGCCCTCCCGGCGCGCGCGTCTACGACTTCCCCGCGCTCGTCCCGCACGAGCAGCACGCCTGAACGGCACGCCGCGCGCTTCGCGCGCGGCGTGCTCGCCCGGAAGCGGCGGCGGTCGCCTAGGTTGGCTCATGGCATGGACGATCACTGCGGGAGGCGGTCCGGATGGCGGACGAGGCGGCATTCACACGGTTGCTGAACGAGCGGAACCTGGGCGTGCTCGTCACGCTCAAGAAGGACGGACGGCCCCAGCTGTCCAACATCAACTATCACTACGACGAGGCGAAGGACCTGATCCGGATCTCGGTGACCGCCGACCGCGCCAAGGTGCGCAACCTGCGCCGCGACCCGCGCGCCAGCCTGCACGTCCAGACCCCCGACGGCTGGGCGTACGTGGTCGCCGAGGGCACGGCCGAGCTGTCGGAGGTCGCGCGCGACCCGCACGACGCGGCCGTCGAGGAGCTCATCGACGTCTACCGCGACGTCCGCGGCGAGGAGCACCCCGACTGGGACGACTACCGCCGCGCGATGGTCGCCGACCAGCGCGTGGTCGTCCGGCTGCACGTGGAGCGCCTCTACGGCCACGCGCCCGCGTCCTGACGTGCCCGTGTCCTGACGTGCTCGCCTTCTGACGTGCTCGCGTCCTGACAGGGCTCGCGTCCTGAGGTGCCCGGCACGCAGGCGCTACGTCCGGGAGAGTAGGCCGGAGGCCTCCCGCTACTTCGCCCGAAGCAGCGAAGGAGCCTCCGGCCGTGCGACGTCCCGCCCGGTATCGCACCGGCACCGTCGTCGGTATGACAGCCACGACCCGTACACAGATCTCCGCCAAGGCCCCGGCCCGCCGCCGGCAGAACACCGGCCGGTGGCGCATGTCGCCGCGCGCCCGCAAGGCGAACCTGTTCCTGCACCTGATCGTCTCGATCACCTGGCTGGGTCTGGACATCGGCCTGCTCACGCTGACGATCACCGGCCTGGCCACCGAGGATCCGCAGACGCTCCGCGCCGCCTACATCTCCATGCGGCTGTTCGGCGATCTGCTGCTGATCCCGGCGGGCCTGCTGACCCTGCTCACCGGGCTGGTCCTCGCGCTCGGCACGCACTGGGGCGTGACCCGCCACTACTGGGTGCTCGCCAAGGTCGTGCTGACCCTGACCGCGGTCACTCTCACGATCTTCTCGCTCCGCCCCGGTCTGCACGAGGCGGCCGAGGCCGCCATCGCCACGCCCCTGGACGACAGCGGCCCGGACACGCTCTACCCGCCGGTCGTGTCGCTCACGATGTACGTGACGATGGTGGCCCTGTCGGTCTTCAAGCCCTGGTCCCGGACCCCGTGGGCCCGGGACCGGTGACGGCTCAGCGCACGGCGCACAGCAGCCGGTTGTCGCCGCGCTGCCAGAGGGTGCCGACCTCGGCGAAGCCCGACTCGCGCAGCGCGTCCACGTGCGTGGACAGCAGGCCCGACTCCGAGCCGTTGTGGTCGGAGCCCGCGGCGTCGACCGCGTCCGGGGCGATGAACGAGGCGAGCGCCGGGTCGGCCGCGGCGGCCTCCCACCACTCCCGCCAGCCCTCGGGGCGGTCCGCGGCGAAGCGGCGCGTCCTCTCGCGCTCCTGGAGCGATCGGTCAAGACGGGCGATGGCGGGAGCCTGGTCCTCGACGGAGAAGTTGTCGCCGTTCAGGAAGAGCCCGCCGGGCCGCAGCAGCCTCGCCAGCTCGGCATAGGTGGTCCGCAGTTCGGGACCGGAGATCCAGTGCAGGGCGGTGGTGCTCACCGCCGCGTCGATCTGCCGGTCCAGGCGCAGGGCCGCCGACCAGCCCGGGGTGCGGAGGTCGAGGTCGACGAACCGGAGGCCGTCCCGGCCCGCGTGCACGGCCTCGCCCAGGGCCAGCAGCAGCGGGTCGGTGTCGATGGCGACGATCGTGGCCTCCGGAAGCCGGTCGAGCAGCCGCGCCGACAGCGAGCCCGGGCCGCAGCCGAGGTCGAGGATCAGCGGGTCGGGACGTCCGGCGCCCGCCTCGACGGCGTCGACCAGCGCGGTGAACCGCTCCTCGCGGTCGGGCAGGTACCCCTCCTGCTGGCGGTCCCAGCGGGCGATCCAGTGGTCGGCGACATCGGTGGTCAGCTGAGGGGTGAGCGTGGACATGGCGACTCCCGTCACTGTTCTATATGCTTTGAACAGTTACACCGTAGAGCGAGGGCAGGTAACTGGTCAAGTGGATTTCAACAGTCACACCGATGGCGTCGTGGCGGACGCCGTGGCGCTGGTGAACGCGCTCACCGAGGGCGAGCGGCGCGGCCGGCCCTACGCTCCGGAGGATCGTGTCGCCGCCGCGGCGGAGGCGGTGAAGTGGAGCACGCCGACCCCCGCGGAGGCCGACGCGCTGGCCGAGGCCGCGGCGGAGCTGCGCGCCGTCTTCGAGGCGTTCGCGGGCGATGACGTCGACCGGGCCGCCGACCAGGTCAACCGCCTGCTCGACCGCTACAACGCCCGGCCCCACCTGGCCAGGCACGACGGCGAGCCCTGGCACGTGCACTTCCACGCCAGCGGCGACGCCCTCGCGGCGCAGGTGGCGGCGCCGTGCGCCACCGGTCTCGCGGTGGTCATCGACAGCGGCCACCATGACCGCCTCGGCGTCTGCACGGCGCCGCACTGCGACCGCGTCTACGTGGACGTCTCGCGCAACGGCACCCGCCGGTTCTGCTCGACCGCGTGCCAGAACCGCGTCAAGACCGCGGCGTTCCGCGCCCGGACGGCCGGGTCATAGGCCCCCGGTGGAAAGATCTTCCACCGGGTAGCACAGAGCGACTCCCGCCGGTCGCCCGTCCGTTCCCCTCCCGATCGTTCCGTGTCACGCTGACCGCGATCTCGACGAACGGGAGGCACGGCATGTGCGATGACCCGACCCTGCCGCCCGAGGTACGGCGGGCGCTGGCGGAGTACCGGGAGCTGCTCGCCGAACACGGGCCGACCTGGGGCGAGGACCCGATCATGTACGTCCGGCAGATGGACGTGGACGCGTTCATGGTGGACGAGAGCCTGTTCTGGCTGACGTGCGTGGAGCGGGTCTTCGAGCTCCACCCCGGCGCGACCGAGGAGGAGGCCGCCGTCCTCATCGCCGGCCTGGACTTCCAGCGGATCATCCGCGACACCCTCGGCGACCAGGTGCTGGACAACCTCGCGGCCCTGCGCGTCACACCCGCGGGCACGCGCCTGGACGCCCGCGCGCAGGCGGTGCTGGACGGCCGCCCGATCCGCACGCACCTGCTCGTCGACTCCTCGCGGGCGGAGGCGGTCACCGTGCGCGTGGACGACCGTTCGTACGAGATCGAACCCGGCGGTGCCCGAGTGGTCCCGGTGACCAGCGGCAGCGCGGTCTCCGTCGACGGCGCGGCCGTGGCGCTCGACGCGCTCACCCGGCCCGCCGCCCCGGCCAGGCTCCGCCTCCGCGCGGGATTCCCGTGCCGCTGGACGGTCGTCGGGGACCACGGCCAGGGCTGGTACCCGGAGGGCGCCGAGCCCAACCGGGACGCCGCCCGCATGCCCTACTTCCACGGCGACGACCTGACCGTCGACGTCCCCGCCGAGCCGCTGACCGTACGGGTCACGCGCGGCATGGAGTACGAGATCGTGGAGACGGCCGTCACGCCGGACGCCGCCGCGGGCGAGACCCTCGTCGAGCTCACCCCGCGGCGCCTCCACGACGCCGCGGCGCGCGGGTGGTACGGCGGCGACCTGCACGTTCACCTGAACTGGGCGGGTGACACCGTCGCCACGCCCGCCCAGGCCGGCGCCCTGCAACACGGCGAGGACCTGCACGTCCTCAACCTCGTCGCGGGCAACGTCGCCTCCGAGCGCGTCTATGACCGCGAGGCGCTCGAACACTGGGCGGGCCGCGACCTGCCGTGGTCCGACGCCACGCACGTCGCGCGCATGGGCCTCGAATACCGCAACGACCTGCTCGGGCACCTCTACGCGTTCGGAGTCGCCGCGCCGCCCGAGCGCTACCACACCGGTTTCCTCGACACCGTCGACTGGCCGCCCAACAGCGCCGCCTGCCGGGAGCTCCGGGAACGCGGCGCCGTCATGGGCTACAGCCACCCGTTCCACGTCCCGATCGGCGAGGACGACCCGCCGCCCGCCGCCCTGACCGCGGGCCGCAACTGCTCGGCCCGCGAGGTCGTCGCCGACGCCGCCCTCGGCCTCATCGACAGCCTCGACGTGCTCAACCACTCCTCGATCGAGACCACCGCCGTCGTCTACCGGCATCTGATCGGCGCCGGGAACACCCTCGCGGTCACGGCGGGCACCGACACGATGTTCTCGTTCAACCGGCGGGGCAGCCAGTCGAGCCCGCCCGGATGGGAACGGGTCTACGCCCGCGTCGACGGCGCCCTGACCGCGGAGTCGTTCGCGGAGGCGATCAGGCGCGGCCGAACGTTCGCCACCACCGGCCCGTTCGTGGAGCTCGACGTGGCCGGGCACGGGCCGGGCGACACCCTCGACCTCGCACCGGGCACGCGCGTCCCGGTCACCGTGCGCACGATCGGCCCGGAGGTCGCCGCCATCCAGCTGCGCACGGCAGACGGCGTCCTCGCCGAGGGCCCGCCGGACGAGCTCACGGCCGAGCTCGTCGTCTCCGGGCCCACGTACGTCGTCGCGGTCGTCACCGGCCCCCGCAACCCGCGCTCGTACCACTACTCCGGCTCGTACGCGCACACCAGCCCGGTCTACCTCGACGTCGGCGGCGCCCATGTGGCCCGCGAGAGCGACCTCCGCTGGTGCCTGGACTACCTGGACGCGCTCGAAGAGAAGATCCGCTCGCACGGCCGTCTGGACACCGAGGAGCAGCTGGCCGACCACGTCGAGCTGCTCGCCGCCGCCCGCGCCGTCTACCGCGCCCGCCTCGAAGGGTAGAAAAAGGTGCAGGACAAGGGCACCCCGCAGTTCCCTTGTCCTGCACGTTCGTGGGGGTCCCGTCAGGTGAGGTCGGGACCGTAGACCTCCCAGAGCTCGCCGGCGAAGAACCGGCCGAACCTGATCAGCGAACCGGGGCCGCCGGGGCCCGCGGTACGGAAGGTGGTGAGCTGCCGGGCGAAGTCGGCGAGCTGGATGTGCAGCACGCCCGCCGCCACGACCACGGCCTCGGCGTCCGCGTCCTCGTCGACGTGGCCCTCCAGCACCCTGACGTAGAGGGTCGAGGTGTCGGGCCAGATCCGCGTCGGCGGTCCGTGCAGCACGTTCTTCTCCCCGGCGAGGGTGCGGGGCCGGCCCTGCGCGTCGGTGAAGTACAGCCGGTACTTCATCAGACGGCGGTCCTCCGCGCCTGCCGGCGCGAAGAGATTGAACCAGCCCCGCTGGACGGGACGCCGGCCCCCGCAGCCAGCGGCGTCGATCCACCCTTCGGCCCGGGCGGTGTGCTCGGGCTCGGCCAGGAAACCGGCCACGTCGTCGGCGGTGATGGTGAGGCGGAACGACATGCGTTCGCGGCCCTCGGCCAGCTCGCCGACGCGCGGCTCGGTCGCGCCGAAGGTGATGAATCCCTTCATCTCCTCGGTGAACGACAGCGACGTACGGCCGGACTCCGTCGCGGCGGACCCCCGTGTCCCCGCGACTTCCCCCGACTCCGACCCGTACGCCGAGTCGCCCGCCACCCCGTCTGGCGAGCCGGTCCCCGCGACCGGCTCGGCCCCCGTAACGGAGTGCGTCTTGCTGCCGTGCCCGTTAGCCGCCGCCGCCTTCTCTAGCAGGCGGGTGCTCATGCGATCGGACATGGCCGCGATGGTCAGCGAGGGATTCGGGCCCACCGGTCCTGGCATCGCCGCCCCGTCGGCGATGTAGAGACCGGGGAACCCGAACACCTCACCGAAGGCGTCACACACGCCCTGGTCCGGAGTGGCGCCCATCGGGGCGCCGCCGAGCGGATGCATGGTGATGACGCGCTTGCGGAACCACATGGGGTTGTCGGCGTAGTCCGCGCCGAGCACGTCGGCGATGCTCTGCATGGTCTTGCGCAGCCGCTCGAAGTGCAGCTCGCTGGTCTCGGTGGTCCACTCGGCGTTCAGCCTGTTGTCCCTGAGCCGCAGAACGCCGTCGGCGGTGTCGCGGCCCATGCCGAGCAGCGGAAGGGAGCTCATCGTCAGCGCCCCGTCGCCGATCAGTTCCGACAGCTCCTTCGAGAGGTTGGTGTCGGGGGACCACTTGAACAGTTCGAGTACCCGGCCCACCACGAACCTGAGTGCGCGTTCGATGGTGCCGTCGAAGGAGTGGACCATCCAGTTGACGAACTCGGGGTAGCCCCCGTCCTGGATGTAGGCGCCACGGCCGCCGCCCGCACCGCCGTCCAGCCCGTCCGGCAGCCGGATCGCGCTCGTGATGACCGGCCCCTTGCTGGCGTCCAGTTCCCGGACCCGGTTGCGGTCCTTGGCCTTGAGCAGGAACGTCAGCAGGTCGCCGTTGCCGCAGAAGCGCGTGCCGAGGGCCTTGCTGATGCCCGGCAGGTCACCCTGCGACCGCAGCAGGAGCAGCGTCGTGCCGTAGGTCCCCGCGGCCAGGACGAGCCGGTTGCAGCCGATCGTCTTGAGCCTGCGCTTGCGCAGCCGGTCGCCGACGGTGTGGTGGATGTAGTCGACCTCGTAGCCGCCGCCCTGTCGCGGGCGGATCGCCTTCACCTCGTGCGAGGTGCGAAGGTCGGCGCCGTGGAACTTGGCCGCCGACAGGTAGTTGTGGTCGAGGCTGTTCTTGGCGCCGTCGTTGCAGCCGATGTCGCACTCGCCGCACAGCCGGCAGGTCCGCCGCAGCTGCGGGCCGTGCAGGTTGCCGTAGCCGGCGTCGACGATCGGCAGGCTGAGCCCGGGCGCGGCGCCGCGTTCGGGCGCGAAGCTCACGGCCAACGGCGGCAGGGTGGCGTGCAGGCCCAGCTCGGCCGCCGCGTCCTGCATCGCGTGCGCCTTGGGCGTGTTGTCGTACGGAGCGCGGTCCAGCGGGTAGGGGGTGCCCTCCAGCATGTCCTCGACGGCCTCGTAGTGCTGCTCGAGATCGTCATAGGTGATCGGCCACGGCTCGTAGCCGCCGTCCGGCGTCTCGTTGACGAACCACCGTTCGGGCTTGCGGAGCAGCACGTTCGCGTAGATCAGCGAGCCGCCGCCGAGACCGCTGGACACGACGGAGTCGCAGCCCCCGAAACTCCACACGTCGTACATGCCGTACAGGCCCGCGTCGGGGTCCCAGAACGCCCGCCCCATCTCGGCAGGGGAGCGGGGGAAGCTGCCCGGCGGGAACGGCTGGCCGCGTTCCATCAGCACGACCGAGTGCCCTGCCTCGGCCAGCCGGTACGCGGCGACCGAACCGCCGAACCCCGAGCCGACGACGAGCGCGTCGACCTGCTCCATGCTCTGCTCCTGCCTGGTCATCTGTCAGCCGATCCCGGTCACGCGCCGTGGCGCTTGATGAAGTCGACGATGCGCGGGAAGACGTCGAGGTGGCTGTTCTTGCCGATGAGCGGGTCCAGGTGCCCGTAGCCGGGCAGGACCGCGAGCTCGTGGCGGCCGGGCGCGGCCTTCTCCAGGATGCGGTGGAAGTGGTTGTTGGAGTCGCTGAAGACCTTGTTGCGCTCGGGCGCCAGCAGCAGCAGCGGCGTCTCGATTTCGGCGGCGTTGCTGAGGTAGTCGTCGGGGAGCGCGTCGTACCGGTCGTCCTTCGGGTCGTACTTCACCGCGTTGCCCGCGTTGATCATCTTGCGGACGTGCCGGTAGTAGTGGAGCCCGGACGCGCAGCAGAGGTCGGCCATCCGCGCGTGCGTCACCGGCAGCAGGTTCTCGTGCTCGTACATGGCGGGCCTGCCCGCGCCCCACTGGAAGCTCTGGATGTGGCAGGCGCGCTCTTTGCACTCGTTGTGGAACAGCGAGATGAGCCGCGAGACCATCCAGGCGCGCGTGAGGAACGGCGCGTCGCCGAACCGCGGGTCGATGAACGGCAGGCCGACGACGTACTCCATGAGGTTCGGGCCGAAGGTCAGCTTGAGCCGTGAGAATGCCGGCACCCGGGGGGTCAGCGACACGCTGTTGCAGGTCAGGCTGGCGATGCCGCCGACCGCGCCGCCGAACAGGCTCATCGTGAACGAGACCGCGCCCAGACAGTGCGCGATCACGTGGATCCGCCGGTCGCCGACCTGGCGGCGCAGCACCCGCAGCGCGGCCGGGAAGTCGTAGAGGGCGACGTCGTCCAGGGTGAACCGGTGCGTCTCGGTGTCGTAGGGGTACCGGCCGCTCATCCGGAAGTCGAGCGCCCACACGTCGGTGTAGCCGTTGTCGAGCAGGTGGCTCGCCAGGTTCCGGTGCTCGGGCATGATGAACACGTCGCTCGCGGAAGTCAGGCCGTGGACCAGCAGCACGACGTCGTCGGACTCGGCGCGCAGGAAGCGCGTCAGCTCCAGCCCGAGCCCGTCCTCGGTCGCGAACGGGTACACCGTGACGTCGGCGTCCTTGACGCCTTCGAGCGTGAACCGTGCGATCGTGCCTGTCATGTCGTCGCCTCCGTGTTTGCCCGAGATGATGATGCGGCGCGCGGGCCGTGACGGCATCGTGGGAAACCCTGACTTGTCCCCACGACCCCGATCAGCTGTGGCGCCGGGTTGATCCGTGCGATGGTCCGATATCCCTGAGACGAGACGTATGTCGGATAGGTTCTCGCTCGCGTCCGGAGACGCTGTGATCGGTCCCGGCGGTCAGTCCTGGGTGTCGGCGGCGTCGCCGGAGCCCGCGTCGCCCGTCCGGTTGAGCGCGCTGACCACGCCGACCCGGGAGGTGACGCCGAGCTTGGCGAAGATGTGGGACAGATGCGTCTCGACGGTGCGGACGCTGACGAAGAGCTTCTCGGCGATCTGGGAGTTGGTGTAGCCCTCGGCGACGAGGGCGGCGACCTCGGACTCGCGTTTGGACAGCCCGCCCGGACCGCCCGGACCCCGGCGCCCGCCCGCAGTCGGCACGCGGACGCCGAGCCGGCGCTGTTCGCGTTCGGCCTGGCCCTTCAGGGTGCGGGCGCCGCAGGCGGTGAAGATCTCGTTGGCGGCGCGCAGCTGTTCGCGGGCGGCCGTCCGGTCACCGGCCGCCGCCTGGGCGATGCCGGCCCGGAGCCGGGCCCGCCCCTCGCACACGCGTAGGCCGGCGGCCTGGAACGCCTCGGCCGCGCCGAGGGCCTCGCGCGCCGCGCCCGCCGGGTCGTCCGGCTGGAGCGCGTGCGCCCGGGCCAGTGTCGCGAACGCGTTGTTGGCGTCCAGCCGCGGAATGACGAGTTTCGCCGCCCGGTCGGCCCAGGCCGTCGCCTCGGTGCGCCGGCCCCGTCCGGCCTCGACGCCGGTCATGACCTCGCAGACCGACAGCAGCGTGCCGGGATCGAGGGCCATCGGGGGCTGGAAGCCGTTGGTCGCCTCCGTGAGGGCCCGCTCGCCGTCCTCCGGGCGTCCGGCCGCGATGAACGCCAGGCCCAGGGCGTAGCGGGCCATCGAGCCCCACCACTCGCCGCCGCCCGCCTTGATCTCGACGGCCTCCTGGGCGAGGCGCAGCGCGGCCTGCTCGTCCCCCGACCAGTTGGCGACCAGGCTCTGCTGGGTGAGCGCGAAGACCAGCTGCTGGCCGGACGTGAGCAGCCGGGCCTCCTCCACGGCCTCCTCGGCCGCCGCGGCCGCCTCGGTCAGCCGGCCGAGCATCCCGTACGACCGGGCCAGTCCGGCTTGCAGGTTGGTCACCACGTACTGCTGCCCGGTCGCCCGCGCCACGGCCGAGGCACGGCGGAAGTGCCCCGCGGCGCTCTCGAAGTGGCCGAGCATCGTCTCGGCCCAGCACAGCCAGGCGACGGCGTCCATCCACTCGGCCAGGTGCTCGTCGGGCGCGGAGGCGAGGAGCCGGTCGGCCGTCTCCCGGTACCGCAGGGCGTCGTCGACGCGGAGGGCGCCCAGCGCCGGCAGCACCCGCAGCGACGCGACCGCCAGTTCGAGGCTGGGCTCCCAGTCCTCCGAGCTGTCGGGCATCAGGTCGAGGACGGCCTGCGCGGCGCGGATGTCCAGGCGCATCATGCGCTCGGCGACCAGGCGCATGCGCAGCGGTACCGCCGCGGGGGAACGCGGGTCGGGCATGCGCCGCAGCTCGTCGAGCAGGAGCGCGCGGGCCTCGTGCGGCCGGTCGAGCTGACGTTCCATCAAGGCGGCGAACCGGGCGGCGCGGCCGCGCCGGTGGTGGTCGTCGAGCGGCAGCAGCCGCAGCAGCGCCCGCGCGGTCTCGCGCCCCTCGGTCAGGTGCCCGCCGACCGACTGGACCTGGGCGAGTTCGAGCAGCAGCTCCAGGCGGGACGGCAGCGCGGGTGATCCGGCGGGGGGATCGGCCTGGTCGATGGCCAGGTTCTCGGGCATCAGCCGGAGCGCGGCCTGCAGCCAGTGCGCGGCGGTGGTGGGCGCCTGCCCCGAGAACGCGCGGGCGGCCTCGACCAGCGTCATGATCGCGGCGCGGTCGCCGACCCGTCCCGACCGTTCGACGTGCCGCGCGCGGACCGCCGCCGGGGCACCGATCTCCGCGAGGTAGGAGGCGATGCGGCCGTGCGCGGCCAGCCGCCACCCGGCCGCGGCCGAACCGTAGGCGGCGTGCCGGACGAGCGGATGCCGGAACCGGAACCGCTCGGCCTCGGGGCGCACGATGTCGCGGGCGACGAGCTCGTCGAGCGCGTCCAGCGCCACCTCCTCGCTGACCTCGGCGGCGGCCGCGGCCAGCAGGGGAGAGAACTCGTCGGCCGCCACCGCCGCGCCCTGCGCCACCCGCAGCGCCGCGGACGACAGCCCGCTGAGTTCGAGCTGGAGGGCGGCGCGCACGGCGGGCGGCAGGTCGCCCTCTCTCGGCCCGCTGGCGAAGGGCTCGTCGCTGCGCGCCAGCGCCTCCAGGTAGAAGGGGTTTCCGCCGCTGGCCTCGTACAGTTCCTTGCACCGCGCCCGTCCGACCTTGGGCCCGAGAAGCTCGGCGACCTCGGTCTCGGTGAGCGGGCGCACGGTGATCTGGTCGCCGCCGCCGGTCGCGACGGCGGCCTGGACGAGCGCGGCCAGCCGCGGCGCTGCCTGCGCCGGCCGGTAGGCGACGGCGATGAGGATGCGGGCGCGCGGTGGATGCCGGGCCAGGTGGTCCAGGAGCTCGATGGTGGCGTCGTCGGCCCAGTGCACGTCGTCGAGGATGAGCACCAGCCCGGAGGGGGAGGCCAGCTCGTCGAGCAGGAGCCGGACCGTCCGGTACAGCTGGTAGCGGGCGACGTGGGTCACGCCGTTGGCCTCGCCGGAGATCGGGGACGGCGGCCCGGGCGCCGCGCCGAGCAGCGGCGGGTCGGTCAGTGCCGCCGACATCGCCGGGAAGACCGTGGCCAGCAGGCGCACGGCGCCGGGGGCCAGATCGGGGAAGTGGTCCTCAAGGTGGTCGTCGAGCGCGTCGACCACGGCGCCGAACGGCATCTCCTGCTCGAACTCGGCCGCCCGGCCCGACAGCGTGGTGAGCTTGCGCGCGGCCGCGGCCGCCACCAGCTCGCCGAGAAGACGCGTCTTGCCCGCGCCCGGCTCGCCGATCAGCGACAGGAAACGGAACGATCCCGCCGCGGTGGCGTCGAGCGCCTCCTCCAGCAGCCGGAGAACGTCCTGCCGTCCGACCAGCGGCACGTTGCCAGGGCCGGCGGCTGACGACTGGCCCGAACGACCCTCCATGTCCACACCCCAACAGTGACAGGCGGTCGATACGCCGTGATTGTCCCTCATGTCACGATTACCGGAATCGCGGGGGACAACTTTACCGAGTCGCCGGCCGGACGCGGCGGCATTCCGCCTCCGGCACACACGTCCCGGGCGTTCGCCGACCGATGTCGGCCGCTTTCGCGCGGTCGCCTTCCAGTGCTATCAACCGCTGTCGCGAACGCTCTGTCAACCAGGGGATCAGAACCGTACCGAGTTCGTCACCCTCCGCCGACCCTAACCGAAGCGAGGTTCGCATAGATAGGCCAAGCCACCGCTTCCGTGAGACGTGCGGGTACCAGAGTGACGTTCTTGAGCCTGGGTTTCTCCGGGTTCGGCCGTACGGCGGTCAGTTGGACACGTCGCAGCACCTCGCTGAGGACGGTCCGCATCTCCAGGGTCGCGAGCTGGGCGCCGGCGCAGTACCGGCGCCCGCCGCCGAAGGGCACCCAGCCCTTGTTCGCCCGCGCCGCGTTCTCGCCCAGGAAACGTTCCGGGCGGAACTCCCCGGGCTCGGGGAACACGTCCGGATCGCTGAGGATCAGCGGGATCGAGGCGGAGACGTACCAGCCCGCCGGAATGTCGTAGCCGCCGATCCGCACCGGCTCGTCCAGCGTCCGGGGCGCGCCGAGCACCACCGGGCGGGCCCGCAGCGCCTCCTTCACCACCGCGCCGAGGTACGGGCCGTCGTCGTCGGCCGCCAGTTCCTCGCGCAGCCGGCCCAGCGCGTCCGGGGACCGGAGCAGCCGCTCGAAGCTCCAGGCGAGCGCGGTGGCGGTGGTCTCGTGGCCCGCCTGCAGCAGGGTCATGAGCTCGTCGCGCAGTTCCTGGTCGGTCAGCGGCTCCCCGCGTTCGTCACGGGCCGCCAGCAGCTGGGACAGCACGTCGTTCGCATCCGGGATCGGTGCGGCCCGGCGGCGCGCGATCTCCTGGTACAGGATCGTGTCGACCGTGTCCCGCACCCGTACGTACCGGGTGGTGGGCAGCGCCCCCATCCGCAGCAGCGAGGGTGAGGTGAGCGCCCGGTCGCGCACCTTGGGCGGCAGCCTCAGCAGGGCGGCGGACCCGCCGAGCCCGACCAGTTCCGGCAGCAGCGCCCGGAGCCGGCGCATCCGGCCGGCGTCGCGGATCCCGAAGACGACCCGCATGATCACCTCAAGGGTGATCTTCTCCATGCGCGGGCGCATCGCGAACGGCGTGCCGGACGGCCAGCTCGCGACCTCGGCCGCGGCGATCTCGGCGATGGTGTCCCGCCACGAGGCGACGGCCCGGCCGTGCAGCGGCGGGCTGATGAGCCGCCGGTGCCGCCACCACGGCTCGTGGTCGAGGCACAACAGCGACTCCTCGCCTACGAGCGGGCCCACGAACGTGCGCCGGATGTCGCCGGCCCGCCCGGCGCCGCCGTCGACGGCGAACACCTCCTCGGCGAGCTCGGCGGTCGCGACGCACACCTCGGGCGGCAGCCCCGGGTAGCGCACCTGGAAGATCGGGCCGAACCGGCGCCGGCCGGCCGCGTAGAAGCCCGCCGGATCCTTGATCAGCCAGGCGAGCTGCAGTGGCGGGGGAAGACGGAAACCGGGCGGAGCTGGCATCGGGGACTCCTGGTCGGGTGCGGGGCGACGGCGTGGTGTCCGCGAGGTCGCGTGAGGTCAGAGCGGTGCGGATCAGCGCGGGACGTCACCCCGATCCTTCGTGCTCCCCTTGCGGGTCGCATCGTGGGAAACCACGACATTCCGCAGGTGTCACGCGGTTCGCGGGCTCAGCGCGCCGACTCGGCCAGCGCCGTCGCCACGCCGACACGGGAGGTGACGCCCAGCTTGGCGAAGATGTGGGACATGTGCGTCTCCACGGTGCGGACGCTGATGAAGAGCTTCTCGGCGATCTCCTGGTTGGAGTCGCCCGCGACGGCGAGCGTGGCCACCTCCAGCTCCCGCCGGGACAGGCCGTGGCCCCCTCCCGAACGGCTGGTCACCGTCGGCACGTAGACGCCCAGGCGGCGCTGCTCGCGGACCACCTGGGCGTGCAGTCCCCGCATCGAGCACGCTTCGAAGATCTCTCGCGCGGCCTGCAGCCGCAGCCGGGCGGCGGCGCGCTGGCCGGCCTCGCTGTGGGCGAGCCCGGCGGTCAGCTCCGCGTGCCCGGCATCGGGCCTGCGGCCCGCGGCCAGCAGCAGCTCCGCCGCGTCCGCCGCGGATCGCGCGGCCGCGACGGGATCGGCCAGGCGCTGCGCGTGCGCCCGGCCGAGCCGGGCGAGCCCGGTCTCGCCGGGGAGGTCGGGATGGGCGATCGCCTCGGCGAGGCTCGCCCACCGCAGGGCCTCCTCGGACCGCCCGAGCGAGGACTGGACGAAGACCATCCGTTCGGCGCAGGAGACCTGGGTGCCGGGATCGAGCCGGGAGGCGGTGTCGTCGTTCCACAGCTCGCGGATCGCCGCCGCTCCCTCGTCCAGCCGCCCGGCCGCCACCAGCGCCGCGGCGAAGCCGAAGCGGGCCATGCTCCCGCCCCATTCACCGGTGCAGGGATCGTTCTTCACGGCCTCCTCGCCGAGCGCGAGGGCCTGGTCGTGGTCGCCCTCGTAACTGGCCCGCAGGCATTGCTGGGTGAGCGCGTAGGTCAGGCTCTCCCCGGACCTCAGGAGGCGGGCGATCTCCGCGGCCTCCTCGCCGGGCACCACCGCGTCCGACAGCTGCCCCCGCAGCACGAAAACCCTCGCCTGCGCGGAGAGCAGGTAGGCGAGGATGTAGCTCTGCCCTGTGACGCGTGTGACCGTCGTGAGCCGTTCGAGATGCCGGAACGCGGCGTCGTACCTGCCGAGCAGCACCTCGGTCCAGCCGAGCCAGACCAGGGAGTCCATGTACCGGGCCAGCTGCTCGTCGGAGGTCTGGTCGAACAGCACGCCCACGAGATCGACCTGCCGGAGGGCGTCGAGGACGTGTCCCTCGCCGTAGGCGACCAGCGGCCGCATGGCGGCTACCGCGATCTCCAGTCCCGGGTCCCAGCCGGGGACGTTCTCCGGGATCTGGTCGAGCGTCGCGTGCGCTCCCGCGATGTCGAGGCTCTGCAGCAGGTCGGCGGTGCGCCGGAGGTTGAGCATCGCGGCGGCGGCCGTCTTGGGGTCGGAGATGCGGTCCAGCTCCTCGCGGACGAGCGCGCGGGCGTACGCGTGCCTGCCGAGCTGCCGCTGCATGACCCCGTACAACTGGACCACCCTGGCGCGGCGGACGTGGTCGTGGACGGGAAGGAGCTGGAGCAGCGTGCGCGCTGTGTCGGTGCCCTCCTCCGCCTGGCCGCTGACCGCCTGCACCTGGAGGAGCTCGAAGAGGAGTTCGCTCCGCGACGGGACCCGGTCCTGCTCCAAGTCCCGTTCTTCCCCGTGCCGCTCGGCCGCGCTCTCCTCGGCGGACCCATGCGGCATCAGCCCGAGCGCCGCTTTCAGCCAGTGCGCGGCCGTGCTGGGCGCGTGCGTGCGGACGGAACGGCCGGCCTCGATCAGCGTGCTGATGGCGGCCCGGTCGCCGTCGCGGGCCGAGCGTTCCACATGCCGGGCGCGCACCGTCGCCGGTGCGCCCGACCTGCCCAGGTAGTCGGCGAGGCGGGCGTGAACTCCCAGCCGCCAGCCGGCCGGGGCCGACTCGTAGGCGGCCTGCCGGACGAGCGGATGACGGAACTGGAAACGGGTGGGCGCCGTGAGCCGGATGATGTCCCGCTCGACGAGCTCGTCCAGGGCCGCCAGCGCTTCGTCCTCGGACCTTCCCATGGCGACCGCGGCCAGCTGTGCCCCGAACTCGCCGGCCGCGACGGCCCCCGCGCGGGCCGCCGTGAGCGCCGTGGAAGACAGGCCGGCGAACTCGGCCTGCAGCGCCGCCCGGACGGCGAGCGGCAGATCCGGCATCGCGTCGCCGTCACCGCCCTCCGGGGCGGCGGTCTTCGCCTCGTTCATCTGGGCGAGAGCCTCCAGATAGAACGGGTTGCCGCCGCCGGCGCGCAAGAGCTCCCGGCTGGGCGGGCCGCCGACCCGCGGGCCGAGGATCTCCGCGGCCTCGGTGTCGGTGAGCGGCCGGACCTCGATGTTGATCCCCTCGGTGAGCGTCATCAGCCGGGACGAGGCCTGCGCGGGCCGGTAGGCCAGCCCGAGCAGCACCTTGGAGCGCGGAGGATGCCGCACCAGGTAGTCGAGGAAGTCGAGGGACGGGTCGTCGGCCCAGTGCACGTCGTCGAGGAGCAGCACCAGGCCCTCGGGACCCGCGATGAGGTCCAGCAGCTTGCGCATCGCCTTGTGCAGATGGTGCCGCGCCAGCCCCGAGAGGTCCTCGATCCGCGCCGCTTCGGACCGCGCCGCCGCGGGGTCGGGCGCGAGGACGGGGAAGACCGGCGCCAGCAGCCGGCGCAGGTCGGCGTCGAGCTCCAGGTCCGTTCCCTCGACCTGGTCGTCGAGGGCGTCGACGACCAGGCCGAACGGCGTGTCCTGCTCGAACTGCGCCGCCCGCCCCTCCAGGGTCGGCAGATCGCGGGCCCGGGCGGCGCGCTGGAGTTCCCTGAGGAGCCGGGTCTTGCCCATCCCGGGCTCCCCGACGAGCGTCAGATGCCGGAACCCGCCGTCCTGCCAGGAGTCCAGAGTCCGGTCGAACGCGTCGAGCACATCGTGACGCCCGACCAGCGGAGGCGGCTGGGGAGTCGTCGGACCGGCAGGTGACGCCATGTCACGTCTTCCGTTCAGATGCGGAGCAAGATCTGTGCTTCGACGGTTCCGCATCTTTGCATGGAAGGGTGCCGGATTCCACGGTGGCCGGTCAGAGGCCGGGCCGTGATCCGTTCGCGAGGCAGGCGGGGTGCACCGGTCAGCGCGTGCTCGGCCCTCCTCCCAGCGAGACCAGCTCGCGGAACGCGGCGCTCGGCTCGACCTGCAGCTCCCGCCGCACCGTCTCGGTGTAACGCCGGTAGACGCGGCGTGCGCTGATCGTGTCGCCGCGGGTGAGGTGCGCGGACGCCAGCAGCAGCTGCGGCCCCTCCGCGAGCTCGTCGACCTCCGACGCGAGCAGCGCGATCTCGATGGTCTTGTCCGGGTCGCCGCGCCGGAGCAGGTCGTCCGCCATCCTCTCCAGGGCCAGGGTCCGGAGGCGGTCCCACCGTTCGCGTTCCCGGTCGATCTCGTCGTCGTCCAGCTCGCGCAGCAGTTCGGTGCTGAGCATCTTCACGACCAGCGGGTCGGGGTCGGCTGGCCGGCTGATCCCCTTGAGGATGTTGTGCGCGATCGCCTTCGCGGCCCAGTAGTCCACCGAGACGCCGTCGGCCAGGCGCAACCGGTCCGCCTCGGCCTTGAGCAGGGCGTCCCCGGTCCTGTCACGGATGCGCCAGAGTGCCTGGCTCAGCCGTTTGGTCGCGTGGAGGGGGTCGGTGTCGGGCCAGAGGCTCGCCGCGATCGCCCTCCGGGACGCCTCGCCCACCAGGGCGAGCTGGATCAGCAGCCGGCCCGGTGCGCGCGGCAGGGTCACTTGCGCGTCGTTGAGAAAACACCCGAACTCCGGGAGCAGTCCGACGACGGCGGGCGATTGTGGTGCGTGCTCCTTCAACTGTCTCTCCCCGTCGAGAACCTGAGTTCCGATGGCCTGCCATCGGAGATCAGGATTTCGGCGGGGAGGACGGGCGCACATCGTGGCCGACCCCGATTAACGGGCGCTACCTACGAGGAGGGTGACTCGTAGTGCCGCCACCCCAGGTGAACGGGCTGAACGGGGGTACCCGGCGGCGCGGGCCGGCGGCGCCACGGGCAGGGTGCGCTTAAGGGGTGGCACTTATCCCGGGTTTTCGAAGGCGGAATCGAAGGCGCGTCAGAAGCCGAGGCGGGCCCAGGAACGGCGCGGGGAGTCGGCGATCCGGCTGAGCGCCACCACCGCCGCCGGGGGCCGTGAGACGCGGTCGCCGTTCAGTCCCCGCATGAACGCGACCTGCTCAAGGGTGGGCGGGCCGACCGCCAGGCTGCGCTGCGTCGCGTCCGCCGCGCTCGCCTGGCCGGTGCGCACGAGATAGGCCGCGGACATCGAGCCGGTGCGGCCGACGCCCGCGCCGCAGTGCACGAACACCGTGCCCGGCGTCCGCTCGACCGCCGCCAGGAACCGCTCGACCTGGCCCGGCGTCGGGGCCTGGCCGTCGCGCATGGGCATCCGCACGACCGCCAGCCCGGCGTCCGCCGGAAGCCGCAGCTCGGCCGGGGCCAGGTCTTCGGCGCGCAGGTCCACGACCGTGCGCACGCCGAGGGCGGCGAGGCGGCGGTAACCGTCGGCCGTGGGCGCTGCGCCGCGCCACAAACGGTCGTCGACATGGGCGAAGTTGTGGACTCCCGAGACGCTCACCGTGGACCCGTGGGCCGACCTGGCCGAGGTGCTCATCGCGAGGATGGTGAGGCTGACGGCGATCCACGCGAACGCGTAGCCCGTCATGCCTGCGAGCAGAAGAAAGCAGAGGACGCGCGGCCTCGGCCGGCGCGGGCGTGGGATCGGCACGGAACCGACGATAACCCGCGCCGCGCGGTGCCTCGGCCGGTTCGGGCCCGGTGGGTGACGCCGGCGCCGTTCACCGCATCGACGATCAAGGTTGGCCGGGCCGTCACCGGTCAGGCCCTGGCCGGGGTACCCGGCGCCGGATACGTTCCGGGCGGTGGTGATCTGCCCGGCGACGGTCGCCCGGGGGAGCACCGCGGGAGAGGAGCCGAGATGGTCGCCGGTACAGCCCTGAGGGGGAAGGTCCGCGGCAGGGGCCGCGCGAAGGCCGCCCTGCTGGCGGCGGGCGCGGTGTTGCTGCCGATGCTCGCGGTCGTGGGGTCCGCGGAGGCGGCCCCGGCGGGGAACGCGGCCGGGGCGCGCGGGCCGCTCGTGCTCGGGCACCGTGGTGCCTCCGGCTACCGGCCCGAGCACACCCTCGCCTCGTACGAGCTCGCGGTCCAGATGGGCGCCGACTACATCGAGCCCGACCTGGTGCCGACCAAGGACGGCCAGCTCGTCGCCCGTCACGAGAACGAGATCGGCGGTACGACCGACGTCGCCAGGAGGCCGGAGTTCGCGGGCCGCAGGACGACCAAGACGATCGACGGGGCGAAGGTCACGGGCTGGTTCACCGAGGACTTCACGCTCGCCGAGCTCAGGACGTTGCGCGCGGCGGAGCGGCTGCCCGCCGTCCGGCAGGAGAACACCCTCTACGACGGCCGCTACCAGGTGCCGACCCTGCAGGAGGTCATCGATCTCGCCAAGCGGCTGAGCCGCAGGCACGACCGCCGCGTCGGCGTCTTTCCCGAGACCAAGCACCCGACGTACTTCCGCTCGATCGGGCTGCCGCTCGAACCCGCGGTCATCGCGACGCTGAAGCGCAACGGCCTCGACCACCGCGACGGCCGCGCCATCGTCCAGTCGTTCGAACCGACCAGCCTGCGCATCCTCACCAGGGCGCTGCGCGTGCCCGCGCTGCAGGCGATCTCGGCGGCGGGCGCCCCGTACGACACCGTGGCCGGCGGCTCGGGACCCACCTACGCCGAGATGATCACCCCGGCGGGGCTCCGGCGGGTCCGCACCTACGCCGACTGGATCGGACCGGAGAAGAACCTCGTCATCCCGCGTAAGGCGGACGGCTCGATCGGCACCCCGTCGTCCCTCGTCAAGGACGCGCACGCGGCCCGGCTGAAGGTCGCGCCGTACACCTTCCGCAACGAGAACGACTTCCTGCCGGCCGACCTCCGCAGGGGCACGGTGCGGAGCGACTACGGCCAGGCGCTCAAGGAGTACGACCTCTTCTACCGCACCGGAATCGACGCCCTCTTCAGCGACAACCCCGACACCGCCGTCGTCGCCCGCACCGAGTTCCTCGGCACCCGCGGATAAGGGGTACCGCTGAAGTAGCCTCCTCGAAGGACCCGAGGTGCATGAGGTCGCCAGGGAGTCAACGGGCCGGCCGCCGCCATCGGTCCAGGATCGTGTCGACGGTCGCGCGGATGGCGGCCCGGGCGTCCTGGCGCGGGACTCCCGACATCAGCCGCGCGTCGTAGTCGGTGTCCAGATGGCGTACGGACGCCACGACGGCGAGGGTGACCGCGTTCTCGTCGAGCGCCTGGGCCGCCGCCGACCGGCCGACCCGGCCGCTGCCGCGGACCGCCGCGTGCCGGGCGATCTCTTCGGCCCGGGCGTGCGGGCAGCCGGGGAACAGCCGCAGGATCTCGGCGGCCAGCCGGCGCTGGAAGACCACGTCCAGCCGTTCGCGCCGGTCCCGGTCGCGCTCGCGGCGGCGTGCCCGTGCGTCCTCGTCGGCCAGGCACCGCTCTTCGGCGCGTTCGAGCGCGGCCTCCTCGACGAGGACGCCGCGCCGCTCGTACCGCTTGCGCCGCCGGTTGAGCCGCATCACCACGGCCGACAGCCCGCTCTCCTTCTTGGCGCGGCGGCTCAGCGCGGCGTCGTCGGCGGGAAGGAACACCAGGTGGTCCATGTCGGCGCAGGCGAGGCAGTGCGGTGCGGCGTCCTCCATGACGAGGAACTCGCCGGTGCCGTGGCAGCCGGCGCAGGTCCACTCCTTGAGCGGCAGGATCGCCACCAGATCCGGGGCCTTGTTCTGCTTGGCGGAGAGTCGTTCGCGCTGGGCGGGGGAGAGGCCGGGGGAGATCCAGTGGGTGCGGTAGGCCTGTTCTCTCTCCTCGTCGCCCGACGCGGTGAAGCGCAACGGGCGGCGGTCGCGGGTGGCCGCGATGTACGCCGTCTGGCTCGGTTCCAGGCCCGTGCGCTCGGCCCAGGCACGCAACGCCTGCAGGGCGGTCGAGATCTTGTCCGGGCGTACGGAGAGGGCCGCCTCCAGATGGAGGAGCCTGCCCTGGCGCCACTCGTCCACGCGTGGGCGCCGCAGCCAGCCGATGCTCAGGAAGATCTCGATCGGAGAGACCGATCCGGTCTGTTGGAGGAGGCCCTCGGCCGCGTCCGCCACCCGCCGTGCAAGCCGTGATTCGTGGACTTCGCTCACGTCGGCTCAGGCTACTGGCGGGGGCGGCGCGGTAGCGGCGATGTAGCGGATCGTAACTTTGATCTCATGGAGAGTGATCGGGGGCAGTCGCGCTGCTGGGCGGGTCCGGGGGCGTTACGGGTGACCGGTGTCCGCCTGGTGGGCGCGCACCGGGTCTGGGCCGACTTCGCGGGGATCTCGCCCGACGTGACGAGCGCGTTCCTGGTGACCGCCGAGGGCGGGCTCGTCGGGCGCGGCTACTACGCGTCCGTCGAGGAGCTGGCGGACGTCGTCGATCTCTCGGCGCTGTCGCCCTGCTGAGCCGGGTGGGACGGGGCGCACTTGCGGGATGAACGAGATGCGTGTAAACGTTTACACGAAGGACGATGTAATCGTTTACACGGCGGTCCGGGAGGTGGGGATGGCGAGCGTCAAGGACGTCGCCCGGCTGGCGGGGGTCTCCGTCGCCACGGTCTCCCGCGTCCTCAACGACAGCGCGCCCGTCACGCCGGAGACCCGGGACCGGGTCCTCGCGGCGGTGGCGGAGCTCGGCTACCGGCCGAACGCCGTGGCCCGGTCGCTGCGCACCGACGCCACCCGGACGATCGGCCTGATCATCGGCGACATCCTCAACCCGTTCTTCACCGAGCTGGCCCGGGCGGTGGAGGACGAGGCGCGCGGGCTCGGCTACTCGGTCGTGATCGGCAACGCCGACGAACGCCCCGAGCGCCAGGACCACTACGTGCGCACGTTGCTGGAGCAGCGCGTGGACGGCCTGCTGCTCTGCCCCACCGCCGAGATCACTCCGCTCGTCCGCGACATGGTGGGGGACGGCAAGCCGCTGGTGTTCCTCGACCGGACGCTGCCCGGGCTGGACGTGCCCACGGTGCGCGCGGACGGGACGGCGGCCATCGGCGAGCTCGTCGGGCATCTGCGGCGCCTCGGGCACCGGCGGATCGCGTTCATCTCGGGCCCGGCGTTCCTGTCCACCGGACGCGAGCGCACGGCAGCGTTCGCCGCCGCGCTGCGCGACCACGGGCTGCCGGTCCGGGACGAATACCTGGAGGCGGGCGACTTCCAGGCGGCGAGCGGCCGGGCCAGCGCGGCGCGGCTGCTCGACCTGCCCGAGCCGCCCGAGGTCATCGTCGCCGGCGACAACCTGATGGCCCTCGGCGCCCTCGACGAGATCCGGTCGCGGGGGCTCGCGATCCCGGGCGAGGTCGCGCTGGCCTCCTACGACGACCTGCCGTGGTTCACCCACGTCGACCCGCCGATCACGGCGATCGGCCAGCCCGTCCAGGAGCTCGGGCGCCGGGCCGTCCGCGGGCTGGTCGAGCGCGTCGGCGGCGGCGCGGGGGAGTCGGTGGTGCTGTCGGCACGGCTGGTGGTGCGCCGCTCATGCGGCGAGCACGACTCGATGGAAGGGAGCGGCCCGCAATGACGGACGAATCCACGACGCCGGGCGAGATCCTGCGGGTGCACGGCCTGCGCAAGGCCTTCCCCGGCGTGGTCGCGCTGGACGGGGTCGACTTCGACCTGCGGCCAGGCGAGGTCCATGTGCTGCTCGGTGAGAACGGGGCCGGGAAGAGCACCCTCATCAAGACGCTCTCCGGCGCCTACCGGCCCGACGCCGGACGCATCGTGGTCGACGGCGAGGAGACCGCGATCCGGTCGGCGCAGGACGCGCAGGATCTCGGCATCGCGACCATCTACCAGGAGTTCAACCTGGTGCCGGAGCTGACGGTCGCGGAGAACCTGTTCCTCGGCCGCCCGCCGCGCCGGTTCGGGCTCGTCGACAGGCGCGCGATGGACGAGCACGCCCGCGCGCTGCTCGACCGGGTGGGCGTGGACGCCGACCCGCGGCGGCGCATGGGCGACCTCGGCATCGCCCGCGCGCAGATGGTGGAGATCGCCAAGGCGCTCGGCCAGGAGGCGCGGGTGCTCATCATGGACGAGCCCACCGCCGTGCTGACCACGAGCGAGGTCGACAAGCTCTTCGCGATCGTCCGCCGGCTGCGCGAGCGGGGCGTGGCGATCGTCTTCATCACCCACCACCTGGAGGAGATCCCGCGGATCGGCGACCGGGTGACGGTGCTGCGCGACGGCCGGTCCGTCGCGCGGGTGCCCGCGGACACCCCGCGCGACGAGCTCGTCCGGCTGATGGTCGGGCGTTCGATCGAGCAGCAGTACCCGCGCGAGCCGACGGACGCCGGGGAGCCGCTGCTCCAGGTGCGCGGGCTCAGCCGCGCGGGCGCCTTCGCGGACGTCTCGTTCGAGGTCCGGGCGGGTGAGGTCGTGGGCCTGGCCGGGCTGGTCGGCGCCGGCCGGACCGAGGTGGCCCGCGCGATCTTCGGCGCGGACCGGTACGACGGCGGCGAGGTCCTGGTCGACGGGAAGCGGCTGCGCGGCGGCGACGTGCACGCCGCGATGGAGGCCGGGATCGGCCTGGTCCCCGAGGACCGCAAGGGCCAGGGCCTCGTGCTCGGCGCCGACGTCCGCGAGAACCTCGGCCTGGTGACCCTCGGGCGGGCCAGCCGCGGCGGGTTCGTCGACCGCGGCGGGCAGGCCCGCGCGGCCGGGGAGATCGCCGGGAGGCTGAACGTGCGGATGAGCGGGCTGGGCCAGGAGGCGCGCACGCTGTCCGGCGGCAACCAGCAGAAGATCGTGATCGGCAAGTGGCTGCTCGCCGACGCGAAGGTGCTCATCCTCGACGAGCCGACCCGCGGCATCGACGTCGGCGCCAAGGTCGAGATCTACCAGCTCATCAACAGGCTCACCGCCTCCGGGCACGCGGTGCTCATGATCTCCAGCGACCTTCCCGAGGTGCTGGGCATGAGCGACCGGGTGCTGGTGATGGCGCGCGGGCGGCTGGCCGGCGAACTCGCGGCCGGCGAGGCGACACAGGACGCGGTGATGGCGCTCGCCGTCACCGACGTGAACGGCGGCACGGCCGCGGTGGAGGGAACCGATGTCCACTGACACGCTGCGCAAGCGGCCTTCTTCGCAGAACGGCGGGTCCGGGCGGACCGCCGCGCGGCTGCTCGGCGAGAACGGGGCGCTGGCCGGCCTGGTCATCCTGGTGGTGGCCCTGGCCCTGCTGTCCGGCGACTTCCTGACCGTCGACAACCTGCTGAACGTCGGGGTCCAGGCGGCCGTGGTCGCCATCCTCGCGTTCGGCGTCACGTTCGTCATCGTCACCGGCGGCATCGACCTGTCGGTCGGCGCGGTGGCCGCGCTGTCGGCCGTCGTGCTCGCCTGGACCGCCACCGAACACGGCGTGCCCTGGCCGGTCGCGCTCGTCGTCGCCATCGCCGTCGGCATCGCCGCGGGCCTGGTCAACGGCGCGCTCATCACCTACGGCAAGCTGCCGCCGTTCATCGCCACGCTCGCGATGCTCGGCGTGGCGCGCGGCCTGGCGCTCGTCATCTCCGAGGGCAGCCCGATCGCGGTGCCGGACGCGGTGACCCACGTCGGTGACACGATCGGCTCGTACCTGCCCGTCCCGGTCATCGTCATGGCGGCGATGGGACTGCTGACCGCGCTCGTGCTGGCCCGCACCTACAGCGGGCGCGCGATGTACGCGATCGGCGGGAACGAGGAGGCCGCCCGCCTGTCGGGCATCAAGGTCTCCCGGCAGAAGCTCGTCACCTACGCCCTGTCCGGCGCGTTCGCCGCCGTCGCGGGCATCGTGCTCGCCGCCCGCCTCTCCTCCGCCCAGCCGCAGGCGGCCTCCGGCTACGAGCTGGACGCCATCGCGGCCGTCGTCATCGGCGGCGCGAGCCTGTCGGGCGGCAAGGGCAGGGCGTTCGGCACCCTCGTCGGCGCGCTGATCCTCGCGGTGCTGCGCAACGGCCTCAACCTGCTGTCGGTGAACGCGTTCTGGCAGCAGGTCGTGATCGGTGTCGTCATCGCGCTGGCCGTGCTGCTCGACACCCTGCGCCGCCGGGGCACCTCGTTCAGCCCGCGCCAGCTCTACGCCGGGGGAGGCGTCGTGGTCGCGGCCGTCGCCGCGCTGGCGATCGCCGTCGCGGTCAACGGCGGCGGCTCGGGCACGGGCGGTGGCGGCACCAAGATCGGCCTGTCGGTCTCGACGCTCAACAACCCGTTCTTCGTCCAGCTGCGCCAGGGCGCCGAGGCCGAGGCCAGGCGGCAGGGCGTCGACCTCACCGTCGGCGACGCGCAGAACGACGCGTCCCAGCAGGCCAACCAGCTGCAGAACTTCACCACCCAGGGCATGAAGGCGATCATCGTCAACCCGGTCGACTCCGACGCCGCCTCGCCCGCCGTCCAGGCAGCCAACAAGGCCGACATCCCGGTGATCGCGGCCGACCGCGGTGTGAACAACGCCAAGGTCGCCCAGCTCGTCGCGTCCGACAACGTCGCGGGCGGCCGGGACGCGGCCAAGACGCTGGCCGAGGCGATGGGCGGCAAGGGCGAGGTCGCCTGGATCCAGGGCCAGGCGGGCACCTCGGCGTCGCGCGAACGCGGTCAGGGTTTCGCGGAGGGCATGAAGGCCTTCCCCGGCATCAAGATCGTGGCCAGGCAGCCCGCGGACTTCGACCGAACCAAGGGCCTGGACGTCATGACCAACCTCCTGCAGTCCAACCCGGGCATCACCGGGGTCTTCGCGGAGAACGACGAGATGGCCCTCGGCGCGGTGAAGGCCCTGGGCGGCAAGTCAGGCGGTCAGGTCAAGGTCGTCGGTTTCGACGGCACCCCGGACGGCATCAAGGCCGTCCAGGCGGGCACGATGACCGCGTCGGTCGCCCAGCAGCCCCGGCTGCTCGGCCAGATCGCCGTGCGGAGTGCCATCGCGGCCGCGAAGGGTGACAAGATCGAGTCAATGCACGCCGTGCCGGTGAAGGTCGCGACCAAGGCCAACGCCTCCGAGTTCGCGTCCTAGTCCGACCAGTGGGAGTTCAGGTGACGCACGAAGTAGTCGTCGTGGGGTCGGTCAACGCGGACCTGGTGGTCAGCGTCGACCGGCGGCCCGCCCCGGGCGAGACGGTGCTCGGCTCGGACCTCGCCACCTATCCGGGCGGCAAGGGCGCCAACCAGGCCGTCGCCGCCGCCCGCCTCGGCGCCCGGACCGCCATCCTCGGCCGGATCGGCGACGACGGCCACGGCGACCTGCTGCGGGCCGCGCTCTCCGAGGCCGGGGTCGACCTGGGGCATCTCCTGGTCACCCCCGGTCCGAGCGGCGTCGCCCTCATCACCCTCGATCCGGACGGCGACAACAGCATCATCGTCTCGCCGGGCGCCAACGCCCGCCTGGCCCCCTCCGACGTCGACGCCGAGCTCCTGTCGGCCGCCGTCGTCTCGTTCCAGCTGGAGATCCCCCTCCCCACGGTCGAGGCCGCCGCCCGCGCCGCCGACGCGGGCGGCGCCCGCGTGGTCCTCAACCTCTCGCCGGCGCGGGCCGTTCCCGACGACCTGCTGGCGCTCTGCGACCCGCTGGTCGTCAACGAGCACGAGGCCGCGTACCTCCTGGGAGCCGGCGACGAGCCCGAAGCGATGGCCACGGCGCTCCTGGCGCGCGGCCCGCGTTCGGTGGTCATCACCCTCGGCGCCGAGGGCGCCCTCACGGCCGACGCCACGGGCGTCACCGCCGTTCCGTCGCCCAAGGTCGAGGCGGTCGACACCACGGGCGCCGGCGACGCGTTCACCGCCGCCCTCTGCCTCCGCCTCGCCCGCGGCGACACCCTCGCCGACGCGGCCCGCTACGCGGTACGTGTGGGCGCCGCCGCCGTCCGCAAACCCGGTGCGCAGAGCTCCTATCCGGCCACCGACGAGGACCTTCCCGTCTGAGGCCGACGCCTATGGCGCCGGTTGCGGGCCACTGCGGAGGGCGTCGAGCATCCGGGTGAGGGCGGCCCGAGTGTCGTCGAGGGACTCGGGGGAGCTCGCGAGCCATAGGGCCGCTTCGTTCATGGCGCCCGACAGCAGGTGGGTGAGCGGGGCGACGGGCTGGCGGGCGAGAAGACCGGCCTCGATCAGCTCGGCGAGCGCCTCGGCCAGGTGGCGGGCCGAGCCGGCCTCGTCCATGGCGCGCCACTCGGTCCAGCCGAGCACGGCCGGGCCGTCGATGAGCATGATCCGCTGGATGTCCGGGTCCGTGGTCGCGGTGAGGAACGCCTGGCAGCCCGCGGTGAAGCTGTCCCAGGGGTCGGTGCGCGCGTCGGCGGTCGCGGCGACCGTGCCGGCGACCTCGCGCTGGACCTCGGCCAGGACCGCGCCGAACAGTTCGGCCTTGCTCTCGAAGTGGTGGTAGAGCGCGCCCTTGGTGACGCCGGCAGCCCGGACGATCTCCGACAGGCCCACGGCGGCATAGCCCCTCGTCGCGAACAGGCGTCTGCCCTCGCGTACGAGCGCCCGCCGTGTCCGTTCCCGCTGCTCCGCTCTGGTCGCCATGCGCGCTCCCGTTGACATACCGATGGTAGGTCAACTAGCGTACTTCACATACCGCTGGTACGTGAAGGGAATCCCCATGAAATTGACCAGTTTCTATCCGGTCCTCGGCTCCACCCGGCTGGCCGAGTCCCGCGACTTCTACACCCGGCTGTTCGGGTTCGAGGTCACGTTCGAGGCCGACTGGTACATCAGCCTGCGGCGCGGGGGCGACCGGCCGTACGAGCTGGCGCTGCTCGACCACACCCACCCGACGGTGCCCGAGGCCTACCGCAGGCCGGTCCAGGGACTGCTGCTCAACTTCGAGGTCGAGGACGTCGACGCCGAATGGGAACGGCTCGTCGTCACCGAGGGGCTGACGCCCGAGCTCGCCATCCGCACCGAGGAGTTCGGGCAGCGGCACTTCATCGTCGCCGACCCGGACGGCGTGCTGGTCGATGTGATCAAGGAGGTTCCGCCCACCGGCTCGTACGCGGGCAACTACGCCGGTCAGTGACGTTCGATGAACCAGGTCGCCGTCAGACGTGTGCTCCGTCCTTGTCCGGGGTCTCGGCGGAACGTGCGTGACCGCGGCGCCGGTAGGCGAGGTAGGCGCCGAGGAGACCGAGCACGGCGACGCCGACGACCGCGGCGATGAGGGGAGAGCGGGCCGCGATCTCCAGCCAGCCCCAGACGAGCGCGTAGCCGCCGAGCATGACCATGGAGGTCCACAGGATCGAGCCGAGCGCGCTGGCGATCAGGTAACGGGGGAGCGGCATGCGCGTCCCGCCCGCGCAGATCGGGATCGCGTGCCGGAGCCCCGCGACCCAGTGGGCGGCGAAGACGGCGAGGGCGCCCCGGCGCGCGACCAGGGCCTCGACCCTGCGCAGGCGCCGCTCGCCGATCCGGCGGCCGGCCCGGGAAGTGTAGATCTTGGCGCCGAGCCCGCGGCCGATCCAGTAGTACGCCTGGCCCCGCACGAAGATGATCAGTATCGCGACGGCGAGCGCCGCCCACAGCGGCAGGCCAAAGAGATCGTCGGGCATGGCGCGGGCTGCCTCGTTTCGGTCGGCGGCGGCTCCTTCGAGCTTAGGTGACCCTAACTCACCGGCGGAAGAGCCGCCGCGGTCAGTCGCGGGCGCTGAGGCGCAGGAGTTCGGCCTCGACGTCGCGGACGTCTTCGCCCAGGTCGAAGGTGCTGAGCAGATGCAGGTCGTCCCGCGTCTCGATCTCCAGCAGGCGAGTGCGCATGAGGAGCCGCTGACGCTCGTCCACCCGGACCGCCGTCACGTCGGGCCAGGGTACGCGGCGCTTGCCCGCGTACCCGCTCACCACGGTCAGGCCTTCGGCGTCGGCCGTCAGGCGCACGGGGGCCAGCAGGTCGCGCAGGGCCAGCGCGCCGGCGCCGAGCGCGGCGATCCCGGCGAGGAAGACCAGCTGCGGATCGCCCGTCGACAGGACGGCCAGCGCCGCCAGCACCACCGTCGCGGCGCACTTCACCGCGGTCTGGGGCAGCGGTACGCGCCAGCTGCGCAGGTCGTTCACGCACGCAACGGTATCCGAGGCGGGTTCCGAGGCGGCCGACGGTGCGCCGGTTCGATAGCGTCATGGTCCATGCGACTGGGAGTGCTTGACGTCGGCTCGAACACGGTGCATCTGCTGGTGGTGGACGCCTACCAGGGAGCGCGCCCGCTGCCGGCGTTCTCGCACAAGGCCGAGCTGCGGCTGGCGGCCCATCTCGACGAGCACGACCGGCTCTCCACCGAGGGCGAGGAGCGGCTCGGCGCCTTCGTCGAGGAGGCGCTGCGGATCGCCGAGGACAAGGGCGTGGAGACCCTCGTCGCGTTCGCGACGTCGGCGGTGCGCGACGCCGCCAACGGCGAGGAGGTGCTCGACCGGATCCGGGAACGCTTCCAGGTCGACATCAACGTCCTGTCGGGCCCGGACGAGGCCAGGCTGACCTTCCTGGCCGTGCGGCGCTGGTTCGGCTGGTCGTCCGGGCGGCTGCTGGTGGTCGACATCGGCGGCGGCTCGCTGGAGATCGCGGCGGGCATCGACGAGGACCCGGACGTGGCGATCTCGCTGCCGCTGGGCGCCGGGCGGCTCACCCGTGACTGGTTCACCGCCGATCCGCCGTCCGCCGACGAGGTGCGCAAGCTCCGCCGCCATGTGCGCGCCGAGATCGCCCGCCATGTCGGTGAGGTGGCGCGGTACGGGGCGCCCGACCATGCGGTGGCCACGTCCAAGACGTTCAAGCAGCTCGCCCGCATCGCCGGGGCCGCGCCCTCGTCGGAGGGACCGTTCGTGCGGCGTACCCTCCGGCATGACGCGCTGACCGAGTGGGCCGACAAGCTGGCCAAGATCAGCCCGGTGGAACGTGCCGATCTCCCGGGCGTCTCCGAACGCCGCGCGGGCCAGCTTCCCGCGGGCGCGATCGTCGCCGACGCCGCCATGGACCTCTTCGGGCTGGCCGAGCTGGAGGTCTGCCCCTGGGCCATGCGCGAGGGGGTCATCCTCCGGCGCCTCGACATGATGGCGACCTGACCTGTCCTGACATCTGGCCTGAAAGGCGCCTCTCTGCCATCGTGTGGGCACGGGGTGGGGACCGCGGCGCCGCACGGGCGGGCGGCCCCCGGGGTGCAAGGGGTTGATGGCATGTCGGACCGGCGGTCTCGGCCAGGGGCCGGGTTGCGCGACCTGCGTTCCGACGACCCGACGCGGGTCGGACCGTACGAGCTCGAAGCCAAGATCGGCGAGGGCGGGATGGGCGCGGTCTACCTGGGCCGTGCCCCCGGTGGCCAATTGGTCGCGGTCAAGGTCGTCCGGCCGGAGCTGGCCGAGGATCGCGCGTTCCTGTCGCGGTTCAACGACGAGATGGCCAACGCCGAACGGGTCGCCTCGTTCTGCACCGCGCAGGTCCTCGACCACGGCGAGGACCTCGGCATGGCGTACATGGTCACCGAGTACATCGACGGCCCGTCGCTGCTCCAGCACATCCAGGAGGACGGGCCGCTGTCGCCGGGCCTGCTGCACGGCGTGTCGGTCGGCGTGGCCGCCGCGCTCGTCGCCATCCACTCGGCCGGGCTGGTCCACCGCGACCTCAAGCCGAGCAACGTGCTGCTGTCGATCTCGGGGCCGCGCGTCATCGACTTCGGCATCGCCCGCGCGCTCGACGCCGCCACGTCCCACACCAAGACCGGCCAGGTCGTCGGCACCCCCGGCTACATCGCGCCCGAACAGGTCCTCACCCAGCAGATCTCACCCGCGGTCGACGTCTTCGCGTGGGGGTGCCTCGTCGCGTACGCGGCGAACGGCCGCAACCCGTTCGGCACCGGCTCGTTCCAGATCATGGTGGGCCGTGCGCTGCACGCCGAACCCGAGCTGGGCGCCCTCACCGACCCGCTGGCCTCGCTCGTCCGGGCCGCGCTCCACAAGGAACCGGAACGCCGTCCCTCCGCGCGAGAACTGCTCCTTTCGCTGGTGGGCGGGACGGGCGGCGAGGCCGAGATCACCACCCAGCTGGGCGAGGCGTTCGCCGCCCCGCCCGAGCCGGAGAGCCCGCGGCCTTCTCCGGCGGCGACCGCAGGATCACAGCCGCCGCCCGCGCGACCGCCGGGTCCACCGCCTGCCGCCGAGCACTGGGCGAACGCGGCGGACGTCACCGAGGCGAAAGAGGCTCTTCCTGGAGCCAACGGCGCGCCCCCGGCACCTTCCCCGTCGTGGCGGGGCGGGCCTGAGCACACGAACCCCGCCGGGGAGACGGTGACCGATCCGGGGATGCGACAGCGTTCTCCGTTGCCGCCGCCCGGTCCGATGCCCGCGATGCCGCCCGGTCCGACGCCTGCGATGCCATCCGCTCCGATGCCCGCGATGCCGCACGCGGCCGAGGCGCCGACCGAACCGCCCGCCACACGGCCGGTCAGCGAGCAGCCGCGGACCCGCGCGGAACGGCCGAAGCGCCGTGGGCTCGTCGTTGCGGGCGCGGCCGTGCTGACCCTGGTCGCGGCGACGGGGGCCGGTGCCACGCTCTGGATCATGCAGTCGGGCGACAAGAAGCCCGGAGGTGACTCGGCCGCCGGACCCGCGCCGCTGCCGACCGCCGCGATGTACGTGCGTATCGACACCAAGAAGGGCTGGCCTGGCAAGTGCCACGGCGACATCGGCCGTTTCACGCCCGGGTCAGGGAAGGTCGAAACGCTGGTCGGCGGACCCCAGTGCGACATGCTGCCCGAACGTTCGCCCGTCGGCGACAAGGTCGCGTTCACCCGCAGGACCGCCGGCGGGCACGAGGCCTGGATCATGAACGGCGACGGGAGCGGCCGGCAGCGGCTGAGCACCGAGCTGGCGGGCGGCCGGCTGACCTGGTCGCCGGACGGCACCCGGCTGGCGGGCATGGGCGAGTACGACGGTCGCAAGCAGATCGTCATCATGAACGTCAAGGACGGGACGACCCGGCAGCTCACCACCGACGGCTCCGAGAAGGACGACCCCATGTGGTCGCCCAAGAGCGACACGATCGTGTTCTGGAGCAAGCGGGACGGGGATCAGGCGATCTACACGCTGAACGTCAACGACCCGGGCACGTGGACGAAGCTGAGCGAGGACAGGATCAGGACCAACGACCCCGAGTGGTCACCGGACGGAACGAAAATCGCCTACACGCGCGGTGAGTACCCGAACAGCGACATCTGGGTGATGTCCTCCGACGGCGCACAGGACAGCCGGGTCACCAAAGGCTCCGAGCACGAGATGGATCCGAACTGGTCCCGCGACGGCAAATGGCTCGCCTACGTGAGCGGCCCGTACAGCGTCCCCCGCATCCGGGCCGTCCGGCTTGACGGCACCGGCGACGTGGCCGTCACCGGCGACAGGGACATCGGTCACCCCAACTGGTAGCCCGGCCCGGCCGATGGGGTGTGCGAGAGGGGACGGCGCGCGCCGGGGAAGCCGTGTGGGACGGCGCGCGCCGTGCTCATCGGGAGACCGTGCTCATCGAAAGACCGCGATCAGCGGGGTACGGCAGCGGTCTCGTCCTCGGCGGTGTCGGCCGGGCGCGGCGTCGTCTCGCGGGCCAGGGCGCTCGGCCACCACATGCGCGGCCCCAGATCGAGGTTGAGCGCCGTGACCAGGACCGACCGCACGATGAACGTGTCGAGCAGCACGCCGAACGCGACGGCGAAGCCCAGCTCGGTGACGAACACCAGGGGCAGCGAGCCCAGCGCGGCGAACGTGCCCGCGAGCACCGCGCCCGCCGAGGTGATGACGCCTCCGGTCGCGGCCAGCCCGATGAGCGCGCCGCGCCGCGTGCCGTGCTGCTTGGCCTCCTCGTGGACGCGGGTCATCAGGAAGATGTTGTAGTCGGTCCCGAGGGCCACGAGGAACACGAACGCCCACAGCGGGAAGGACGGATCCGAGCCCGCGAAGCCGAAGAGGTGGGTGAACACCAGCGCGCTCACGCCGAGCGCCGCCGCGAACGACAGGACCACGGTCGCGACCAGGATCAGTGGCGCGACGAGGGCGCGCAGGAGCACCGCGAGGATTCCGAAGACGACCAGGAGCACGATCGGGATGACGAGGTTCTGGTCGTGCCGGGACGCGTTGTTGATGTCCAGGGTGACGGCGCTCGCGCCGCCGACCTTGGCGTCCGCGCCCGGAACCCGGTCGACCGCCGCGCGGGCCCGTTCGACGATCGAGAAGCCGGCCTGGGTGTCGGGTGGCGCGTTCAGCGTCCCTTCGAGGTAGACCAGCCCGTCCACGGGCCGGCCGGCCGGTTTGACGTCGGTGAGGTTCGGCACCCCGGTCAGCGCAGCCTGCACGCCGCTCGCCGTCGGCGCCTTCGCGATCACCTGGATCGGGGAGCCGGTGCCGGCGGGGAAGTGCGCGACGAGGACCTCCTCGCCCGCGACCGAGTCGGGTTTGCCGGCGCTGAAGGAGTCCTTCTGCGCCAGGTAGTCGGTCTTGAGCCCGGCCAGGCCGAGCGCCATGCCTCCGAGGACGACCGCGGTGACGAGCCAGGTCAGGCGCGGATGGGGGGTGATGAACGTGCCCACGCGCGCCCAGAACCCGCGTTCGGCCGGCTCCTGCGAGCCGTAACGCGGCCGGACCGGCCAGAACATCCACCGGCCGAAGATGACCAGGAGCGCGGGCAGCAGCGTGACCATCGCGGCGAGCGCCACCGCCACGCCGATCGCCATCACCGGTCCCATGCTCTTGGTCGAGTTGAGCATCGCCATGAGCAGGCACAACATGCTCAGCGCCACGGTGGAGCCGCTGGCGATGATCGCGGGTCCCGCGCGGTGCAGCGCGAACGCCATCGCCTCGTGCCGGTCGCTGTGCCTGCGGAGCTCCTCGCGATAGCGGGCGATGAGGAGCAGCGCGTAGTCGGTGCCCACGCCGAACACCATCACGGTGAGGATGAACGCGGCCTGCCCGTTCACGGTGAGCCCGGCGTGCTCGGCGAGCAGGTAGACCACCGCCTCCGCCGCCTGCAGCGAGATCGCCACGCAGATCAGCGGCACCAGCCACAGCACCGGGCTGCGATAGGTGATCAGCAGGATGACGATCACGATGGCCGCGGTGATGTAGAGCAGGGTCGCGTCGAAGCCGGAGAAGACGTTGCTGAAGTCGCCGCCGTAACCGGCCGGGCCGGTGACGTGCGCTTCGAGCCCGGCGCCCCCGGACTGGACGACGTCACGGAAGTCCTTGACCGCCGGGCCGAGGAGTTCCCAGCCGTCGTCGCCGACCTTGACGTTGACGATCGTCTGGAGCGCCTTGCCGTCCTTGGACGGCCGCGGCCCCTGCACGCTCTGCACGATCTTGCGAGCCGGGGCGTCGCCGGGCGGGTCGCCGGTCACCTGCGCCAGCCTGGCCGCGTCGGCCGTGGCCTTGGCGCGGTCCGCGGCGGTGATCGCGGCGCCGTCGCGGTGATGGACCACCACGGCGGGGAACGTGTCGCTCGGGACGAACTTCTCCGCCAGCTCGACGACCTGGGTGGACTCGGCGTTCTTGGGCAGCCAGGCGGACGCCTCGTTGCTCTGGGCGTCGGTCAGCTTGGACGCGAGCATGATGGCGGGGACGAAGAGCAGGAGCCAGACAACGAGGACGACCCACTTGCTGACCCGTCCGCACGGGATGGACGAGAACCGGTACTCGCCGAACATGGAGGTACTCCCCGGGGTGTGCGCCGCCGCCCGCATCCCCAGACCTACGTCCGCCCCCGGCCGTCGTCAAGACATATCGCGTTATTGGAAGTTTCGCCAAAAACGACATTCCATGCCAATGCCCAGGTCAGCGAGCATGCGACCGGATCCGGACACGGCGTCGTCAGTGGAAGTTGCGCGCCCGGACCCTGCCCGGCACCGGAAGCCGCCGCAGCCGCGTCGCCCGGACACTGGTCACCCCCTCGGCCTTCTCCAGGCGCCCGCTCACCAGCAACGCCTGGGAGTCGACGGCCAGCGCCCGGTAACGCTGGAACACCTGTGGCGGGCACGTCACGTTGATGATCCCGGTCTCGTCCTCCAGCGAGATGAACACGATGCCGCCCGCCGTCGGAGGCCGTTGCCGATGGGTCACGAGGCCCGCCACCACCACGTTGGTCTCGCCGGGCGCCGTCGCCAGCCGCTTGGACGACAGTGCGCCGAGCTCGTCCAGCGCCTCCCGTACGTGCGCCATCGGGTGGGTGTGCGAGACCCCCGTCGCCCACAGATCCGCCAGCGTCTCCTCGACCGGCGTCATCGCCGGCAACCCGGGCGGCGCGGCCGCGCCGGGCGTGACGCCTTCCAACTGCCCCGCCCCGGCCCCCGCCAAGGCCCCCGCCGCCCACAGCGCCTCCCTGCGGCTCAGACCCCTCCCTTGATCGCCAGCCTGCCGCCACCGCCGCTCGTCGTCGGCAACCCTTGGCTCATCTACCCGCTGCCGCTGGTCGTCGTCGGCAACCCTTGGCTCGCCCGGCTGCTGCCGCTGGTCGTCGTCGGTGAGCCTTGGCTTGTCTGCCTGCTGTGATCGGTCGTCTGCCTGCTTGAGGCCGTTCGGCTGCTGTTGCGGGTTGGTGTCGGCGGGCTTTGGAGCGGTGCCGCCGACCGCTGTGAGGGAGTCCTGGCGCCAGTGGGTTACGGCGTGTGCGGTGGGGGTGCGGACTCCGAGGTTGGTGAAGGCGCCCGCGGTGGCCAGGGACTCCAGGGCCGCCGACGAGAGGGGAACGCGGCGGGCCAGGTCCTCCATGCTCGCGTACGGGCGGCCGGCGGCGATCGCCTCCGCCACGTCGTCGCCCAGGTTGCGAATGCCGGTGAGGCCCATCCGGATCGCGGGCTGCGGCTCCCCGGGCGCGTGCGGGTGGTCGCTCTCGACCGGGACCGGCTCTTCGAGGGTCGGATGGGCGCCGCTGGCGTTGATGTCCACGGGGCGTACGACCACGCCGTGGCGGCGGGCGTCGGCGTAGAGCGACTGGGTGCTGTAGAACCCCATCGGCTGGTTGCGGACGAGCGCGGCCGTGAAGGCGGCGGGGTGGTGCCGCTTGAGCCAGGAACTCGCGTACACCAGGTGGGCGAAGCTCTGCGCGTGCGACTCGGGGAAGCCGAACCCCGTGAAGCCCAGGATCTTCTCGTAGATGTCCTCGGCGATGTCGGCGGGGATGCCGCGTTCGGCCATGCCCTCCAGGAGGCGGGTGCGCAGCCGTTCCACCCGTTCGGGCGCGCGTTTGGCGCCCATCGCCTGCCGCAGCAAATCGGACTCGGCCGGTGAGAAGCCCGCGCAGTCGACCGCGAGCTGCATCATCTGCTCCTGGAACAGCGGAACGCCGAGGGTGCGGGCGAGCGCGTTCCGCATGAGCGGATGGGGGCAGTGCGGCGGCTCGGCGCCCTTGCGGCGGCGCAGGTACGGGTGGACCGAGCCGCCCTGGATGGGGCCGGGCCGGATCAGCGCGACCTCCACGACCAGGTCGTAGAACTCGCGCGGCTTGAGCCGGGGCAGCGTCGCCATCTGCGCCCGCGACTCCACCTGGAACACCCCGACGGTGTCGGCGTCGCACAGCATGTCGTAGACGAGCGGGTCTTCGGACGGGATCGACTGCAGGTCGTAGCGTTGGCCGTGATGCTCGGCGACCAGGTCGAACGTGTCATGCAGCGCCGCCAGCATGCCGAGGCCCAGAAGGTCGAACTTCACCAGACCGGCCGCCGCGCAGTCGTCCTTGTCCCACTGCAGGACGCTGCGGTCGGCCTTCGTGGCCCACTCGATCGGGCAGACCTCGCCCACGGGCCGATCGGCGATCACCATGCCGCCCGAGTGGATGCCCAGGTGCCGGGGGAGCTTCAGCATGCGGCTCGCCAGCTCGGTCACGGCGGTCGGGATCTCGGCCTCGGCGCCGACGGGGTCGCGCGGGTCGATGCCCTTCGACCAGGCGTCCTGCTGGCCGGGGGAGAAGCCGAGCGCGCGCGCCGCGTCGCGGACCGCCATGCGCGGCCGGTAACTGATCACGTTGGCCACCTGCGCCGTGCACTTGCGCCCGTACTTGTCGTAGACGTACTGGATGATGTCCTCGCGGCGGCGGTGCTCGATGTCCAGGTCGATGTCGGGCGGCCCGTCGCGGCCCGGCGACAGGAACCGTTCGAAGAGCAGCCCGTGCTGGACGGCGTCGACGCCGGTGATGCCGAGGGCGTAGCAGACCGCCGAGTTGGCCGCCGACCCGCGCCCCTGGCAGAGGATGTCGCGGTCTTCGCAGGCCTTGACGATGTCGTGGACGATGAGGAAGTAGCCCGGGAATCCGAGCGCCTCGATGACGTCGAGCTCCTTGGCGATCTGGGCGTACGCGCCGGGTGTCTTCTCGCGTTCGGGCGGCCCGTACCGTTTGCGCGCGCCCTCGGCCACCAGCTGCCGCAGCCAGCTCGCCTCGTCGTGCCCCTCGGGTACGGGCCAGTCGGGCAGCTTCGGCGCCACGACCTTGAAGTCGAACACGCACGAGCGCGCCAGCTCGACGGTCCGTTCGCGCACGCCGGGGAAGCGGGCGAGCCGGGCCGCCATCTCCGCGCCGGTGCGCACGTGCGCGGTGCCGCCCGCGGGCAGCCAGCCGACCATGTCGTCGAGGCCGCGCCGCGCCCGCACCGCCGCGAGGGCCTGGGCCAGCCGGGCGTCGGGGCCGGGCGCGGCGAAGTGCACGTTGTTGGAGGCGACGACGCCGAGGCCGGTACGGGACGCCAGCTCGAAGAGCAGGTCGTTGCGGACGTCGTCGTCGGGCTGGTCGTGGTCGACGAGCTCGACGAACACGTTGTCGCGGCCGAACATCTCCGCCAGGCGGCGCAGCTCGCGTTCGGCCGCCGCCGGGCCGCCGGACTCCAGCGCCGCCGGCACCGCGCCCTTGCGGCAGCCGGTCAGCACCGCCCAGTGCCCGTCATGCGCGCTCGCCAGCTTGCCGACGTCGTAGACCGGACGGCCCTTCTGCCCGCCGTCCAGCTGCGCCGCCGTGATCGCCGAGCAGAGCCGCCCGTAGCCGGCGGCGTCGCGGGCGAGGACGAGCAGGTGTTCGCCGGCCGGATCGGGTTCGCCGGTCTGCGGGCCGGGCAGGCCGAGGCTGAGCTCCGCGCCGAAGATCGTGCCGACGCCCAGCTCGTTCGCCGCCTGGGCGAACTGCACCGCGCCGTACATCCCGTCGTGGTCGGTGATCGCCATCGCCTCCACGCCCAGCCGCGCCGCCTCCTCGGCCAGCGCGGCCGGTTCGCTCGCCCCGTCCAGGAAGCTGAACGAGGAGTGGCAGTGCAGCTCCGCCCACGCGATCTCAGGCTCGGAACGGCGGACGGCCGCGGCCCGAGCGGCCTCCGGGCGCTCCTCCACCTCGTCGCGGGGACGTTCTTCGCCGTCGGATCTCCAGGAGAGCCGTTTCTCGAAGTCCCGCCAGGAGATCGGCGGGTTATGCCATCCCACGGGACGTCCTCTCAGTCCTAGGCCGCTCAGTCCTAGGCCGCTCAGTCATAGGCCGCCTCCACCTGCCAGCGGCCGCCCTCCACGGCCAGCAGGAACGCGCGGCCGTCATCGGTCACCACCTGGAAACGCGCGCGCCGCCGCGCGCGGGCGGGGTCCCACCAGCGTTCGTCCACCGGCCACGGACCGGTCCAGGAGGTCACCGCGGCGGCCGGTCCGCCGCCGAACGAGACGAGCGCGGGCGGCGCCGACACGGTGCAGCGCGCGGAGACCACCACCGGAGTGCCCGCCGCGTCGGTGACCCGCGCGGCCAGGGACACCGGCGGCACGCAGGCGGGCGCGGGCGCGGGAATCGCGCCCGGCCACGGGCCGTCCGGGACGCCGCCGGGCACCAGATCACCGACCGGCACCTTCGTCACCCGCTCGCCCGGCCCCCGCCCGCCGGTCACCACCGGACGCGTGATCCCGCGGTGGCCGAGCAGCGCCTGGATCCGGTCGGCGGCCCGGGCGATCCTGTCGGTCACCGAACTCTGTCCCCAGAGCGCCTGCTGCCTGCCCTCGTCCGGAACGAGCTGGTCGGGGGTCAGCTCCAGCCACGCGACGCCGCCCCACACCGCCTGCTCGTCCCCGGGAAGCTCGATGCCGTCGGCGTCCGTGCCCGGCGTGGGCCGTTCCGACCGCCACGCCGACAGCTGCCACCGCACCCGTTCGGCGATCGCCAGCGTGGACAGCAGCCCGTCGTGCCGCCACAGCCGTTCCAGCACCTGCCCGTCCGCGAAGCCGATCTCCACCGCGAGCCGGACGCAGGTCAGCCCGCCCGCGCCGAGACCCTCGTGCAGCTCACCGGCCAGGCGCTTGGCCGCGAACACCACCTGCTCGGCCTGCGCGGCGGGCGGGTCGAACTCGTCCCGCACGGACAGGTCCACGGCCGAACGCCCCGGCGCCAGCGGCCGCGGCTCCTCGCCCCTGGCGAGCCGCTGGGCCAGCGCGCCATCGGCGCCGAACCGCCCCGCCACATGCCCGGACGGCAACGCCGCGAACGCGCCCAGCGTCCGCACGCCCAGCCGGTTGAGCAGGTCGGCGAGCTCCGGCCGGCCCAGGACCGACAGCGGATAGGGAGCCAGGAAAGCCGCCGCCCCGCCCTGCGGAACGACCGTCCCGCCGTCCTCGGTGCGGGCGGCGAGCTCGGCGGCGAACAGGCCGTCCGCGATGCCCGCGCCGCAGTCGAACCCGGCCTCGACCACCGCGTCCTGCACCATCACCCGCAGCGACTCCTCCCCGCCGTAGAAGCGCGCCGCGCCCCGGGCGGCGATCGCGCACAGCCCCGGCCGGACGACCTCCACCTTGGGCGTCAGCGCCGCCACCGCGTCCACGACCGTCTCGAACAACCGCCCCTCAGCGTCGGTGTCACGCTCACGCACGACCAGGTCAGGGCAGCGCCGCTGGGCATCCCTGATCCGCTGCCCCCGCCGTACGCCCACGGCCCGTGCCGCCGCCGTGCACGCCGCGACCTGGCCTTGCACGACCACGGCCCCGGCCGTGGCCGCCTCCACCCCGGCCGCCGTCACGGGCCAGTCCGGACACCACACCACCAACGTCCGGCTCATGCGCCCTCCGCCTCCGGCTCACGCACGACCTCCAATACCGGCCGCCCCCCGCCGTCGCCGGGCGGGTCGCTTGCGGTGCTGCCTGGGCGCAGCTCGCTTGTCACGCCGTTGGCTCGCAGCTCGACCGGATGCAGATGGCCGCCGGTGGACGCGGGCTCGTAGGTGGTCACTCCGCCGTCGGGGCCGGGCAGCCACACCCAGGTACGACGGCCCGTGCCCGGGGCCCCGCGCCCTTCGGCGACGATCTGCGCGCGGCGCCCGCGCAACCGGCCGTGCCCCTCGCCGAGGCCGATCCATTCGGCCTGGTCGACCCGCAGCCGGACCGCGGTGCCCGGCCAGTCGTGCCCGGTGACGGTGAGCACGCAGCCGTGCTTGCGCGCGAGCGCCGACAGGCGCCGTACGGGGGCGGAGCCGGGCGGCTCGGGCGGCCGGACCAGAACGAGATCGACCGCCTCGATCAACGCGGCGACCACGTCGGGCCAGCGTCCGTCCGGCTCGTCCACCAGAAGCAGCCGTTCGGGCTCGGCGCCCATCCCCACGGCGGCGGCGATACCGAACTCAGGCATCCCGACCACCGCGCACCACCCTCCCGTCCCGTTCTCCCCGCCGTGCCGGGAGACGCCCGCCACGAGCGCGAGCCCGAGGGAGGCCGCGCCCATCCCCGCCAGCCCCACGACCGACCCGGGCCGGAGCCCGGAGACCACCGGACGCAGGGCCGGAAGGACCGGCACGAGGTCGAGCCGGGAGGCGGTGTCGAGCCCGAGGCCTTCCAGGGCCGTCGCGTTCGCTAGCGTGGCCTTGGCCAGCGCCGCGTCCGCCACAGTGCCTCCCTACGACGTCGCTTCGAGCCCTCCTACAATCTCGAACACAAGTTCGAACATGTCAAGTTGTTGCAGGTCACAGCCTGGACAAGAGGGAGCGGATCGCCCGGTGCGAGGTGCCCGATCGCCCTGTGGCACAAGGGAATCCGGCCGATCCGAAGAAACATGATCACCCCCCGGCTTGGGGGTGCCAGGGCAGTCGGGCCGCTCGACCGGCGCCCGGTTCGAGCTCGTGAGCGTTGCGACGGGCGATCTTCGCGGTTCGTCTACAGGTTGTCCAGTTCGGCTACATCTTCGCAGCCGCCCAAAACCCACCTTGGGATGATCTTGTGAGTGGTGGGGCGGGCAGACCACCGGACGGCCGAACCACGACGGAAGCTGCTCGCTGAACGCCGCCGTCAAGAGCGGTATCCGCTTCCCTCGTTGGATGGTCGGTGTATCCGGTCTCGCCCATATACATCACGTGCCTCACCGGCACCGAGTTGAGCGGCGCCGACACGCAGCCGTTCACCCGGCTCCTTACTGCCGTCGGCGGGCGGCGCGCGACAGTCGTTCACCCGGCTCCTTGCCGCCCGCGGCGAGTGGCGCGCCGACAGTCGTTCACCCGTTTCCTTGCCGCCCTCGGCGGGCGGCGGTCCGCGGGCCACGGCAGCCGGGCTGCCGGTCTCGGCCGGTGGGGTGCTCCTGTGGCCGCTAGGGGTGGTCGCGGACGGGGGCGTTGCCAGGGAGCCCGAAGCTGCGGCGGGCGCGCTGGGAGAGGCCGTCGCGTTCGAACGGGCCGCCCGAGCCGATGAAGTCGAAGACCCTGCGTTCGCCCGCTTTGCTGAACATGCGGCTCACCGTGGGCCCGAATCCGGCTCCGTCCAAGGGCTTTTCGACCGACGCGACCGCTCCTGAGCGAACCGTGATCCGCATCGGTGAGACAAAGCCGGTCCCGGCCAGGAGCGAGGGGCCCATCCTGGCGAACTCCTGGCAGGCTGTGTAAACACCGGTCAGCAGGTCGGGACCGCGCCGTTCGGTCTCGATCAGTTCGAGGTCGCACAGCCATCGGCTCTTCAGTTCGGGCTGGTCGTTCAGGGCGCCGCCGAGGTCGGCCTTGGTCTCAAGGTGGGCCTGGATCAGCGGGACCAGTTGGGTGCGCAGTCGCCCGTCGACCGACGGCGGCCTCGGGTCCGGCCACGCCATGATCCCGGCGGCGGCACCACCGGCGACGAGCACCGTCCCGACGATGAGCCAAGATCGCCTGCGCATCGCACCACCTTAGGGCTGGAACACCGAATTGCGCCGCGTTCATTGCAAAAGCCGGACGTTCATGGTGAACAGGCCTTCCGGACATGACAATCCGCGCCGACGCAAATCGTTCTTTGGTAACAACGCATCCCTCCAGTCGTGCTTCGCCGCGACGGGGGCGGAGTGTGGTGGGATTCGTATGCTGCGGTCATGGCGGACGACGTGCGTGCGGTCGAGTGGACGGGGGAGGGGCTGCGGCTCGTCGACCAGACCCGGCTCCCCGGACGGCTGGAGTACCTCGACATTCGCGACGTCGAGGGACTCGTCGGCGCGATCCAGCGGTTGTCCGTACGAGGCGCCCCGGCGATCGGCGTGGCGGGCGCGTTCGGCGTGGCGATCGCCATGATCCAGGCCGCACGGGAGGGCTGGGACGGGACGGCCCTGGCGGCGGCCGTCGAACGGGTCCGGGATGCCCGGCCGACGGCGGTCAACCTCGCGGCGGGCGTGGACCGGGTGATCCCGTTCATGGCCGAGAGCCTGGACGCCGTGGTCGCCGAGGCGAAGGCCCTGCTCGACGAGGACGTGCGCGGCAACCGGGCCATCGGCGCGTTCGGCGCCGACTGGCTGCTGGAACGATCCAGCGACCGGCCCCTCCGTGTGATCACCCACTGCAACACCGGAGCGCTCGCCACCGCGGGCTGGGGGACCGCGTTCGGCATCGTCCGCGAACTGCACACCCGCGACAGGCTCGACGTCGTCTACGCCGACGAGACCAGGCCGCTCCTCCAGGGCTCGCGCCTCACCGCCTGGGAACTCGACCGCCTCGGCATCCCGCACTTCGTCCAGGCGGACGGGGCCGCGGCCAGCACCGTACTGCGCGGCCTCGTCGACGTCGCGATCATCGGCGCCGACCGGATCGCCGCCAACGGCGACACCGCCAACAAGATCGGCTCGGTCGGGCTGGCGCTGGCCTGCGCCGACGCGGGCATCCCCTTCATGGTCGCCGCTCCCTGGAGCACGATCGACCTCGCGACGGCCTCCGGCGCCGACATCCCCATCGAGGAACGCGCGGCGGAGGAGATTCTCGGCTGGGGCGACGTCCGGGCGGCACCGGCCGGCTCCCGCGCCCACAACCCGGCGTTCGACGTCACGCCCGCCCGTTTGGTGAGCGCGCTCGTGACCGAAACCGGTGTGATGGAGATCTCGGCGGGCGAGACCCCTGGTCAACGCTGACCGTTCCGGCCGCCTGCGTGTGGCGCGTCAGACTGCGGGCACATCCCGGCCGACGCGAGGAGAACCCATGGGACTGACGGTTGCGGTGACCGGGCCGACCGGTGAGATCGGCACGGCGGCGGTACGCGCGCTCGAGGACGACGATCGGGTCGAACGGATCGTCGGAATGGCGCGCAGGCCGTTCGACCCGGCCAGCCGGGGCTGGCGGAAGACCACCTACCACCAGGGCGACATCCAGGATCGTTCCGCCGTGGACGCGCTGGTGGCGCAGGCCGACGTGGTGCTGCACCTGGCGTTCATCATCATGGGCTCCCACCAGGAAAGCGAACGGGTCAACCTGGCCGGCACCCGCAACGTCTTCGAGGCGACCCAGGCCGCCGAACGGCCGTCGCGTCTCGTCTACACCTCGTCCGTCGCCGCGTACGGCTACCACGCCGACAACCCGGTGCCGCTGACCGAGGACGTACCGCCCCGGGGGTCGGACGCGCACTACTACTCCGCGCAGAAGGCCGCATGCGAGCACCTCCTCGCCGAGACCACCAAGGACCTGGACGTCTTCGTCCTGCGTCCCTGCATCGTCGCGGGCCCTGAGGCGACCCTCCTCCTCCGCAACCTGCCGTGGGAACAGGCCCCCGATCCGCTCCGCCGCCTCCTCGGCGCGGTGCCCGGCCTGCGTCCGGTCCTTCCCGATCCCGGGGTGCGCTTCCAGCTCGTTCACCATGACGATGTGGCCGCCGCGCTGGCCGCCGCCGTCGCGGGAGACGGCCCGCCCGGCGCGTACAACCTGGCCGCCGACGGCGAGCTGACCGTCGGCGACCTGGCCCGGGCCATCGGCGCCTACACGGTCCCCGTCCCCGCCGACCTGATAACACTGACCGCCGAGCTGATCAAGCTCCTGCCGCTCGTGCCCTCCCAAGCCGAATGGATCCACGCCGTCCGGCACAAGATGATCGTGGACACCGCCAAGGCCCGGCGCGACCTCGGCTGGACCCCGCGCCACAGCGCCCACGAGACCCTCCAGGCCATGGCCAAAGCCCACCACTGACCACCCCCATCCCGGCGCCGGACGAATGCCCGAACCAGCCGTAAAGGCCCGAAGTACCCCCCGGCAGCACACGCCGCCCGATCCACAACCACTCACGCAAAGTCGGCAGCACAGCCCCACACCGCGCCCAGGCCACGCCGCCGTCCGTCCGTATCGCCGGACAGGCCCCTCCGGGACCGAAGCGACAACACGATCCACTCGACGGCACTGCGCCTGTGCCACAGGCGCCAGCCAGCCGCAGCATGGGAGTGCTGCGGCGGTGACGGCGCGGTGGCCCGCTGCCGCGGGCGCCAGCGCGGCCTGTGGTGGCGCGGTGGCTTGCGTTGGGAAGCGGCCTGCATTGGGGAGCGGCTGGTGCCGCTGTATGGGGGTTGTGGTGGGGGCGGCACGGTGAGGCCGTTGCGGTTTGTGGTGGCTTGTGTTGGGGGTGGCCTGCGCCGCAGCAGTTTGGGGTGCTGCGGCGCAGGCCGCCTGGAGTGGGGTTTTAGGGGGTCAGGGTTCGGGTGGCGGCGCGGAGGCTTGTGTAGAGGTGGGCTTCGTAGGTTTTGGCCGTTCGGATGTCGTTGTTGAGGATCAGTGCGTCGTTGAGGGCGGGCAGGCGTTGGGTCGCGTAGCCGGTGTCGATGCCGGGGGCGTAGATCTGGTGCCGGTACCAGGGGCGGCCCGGCAGGCCCACCCGGGTGAGCAGGTCGCGTTCGGCTTGCATGATCTTGTCGTTGAGGCGGCGGAACGCGGCGGTGTCGCCGGTGCGGAGCGCGGCGTCGGCGCGGGCCTGGAGCGCCTGGGCGGCCCGCTGCCACGCCTTGGCCTGCGCGATGTCACGGGAGACGTCGACTACGACTCGCCCGTACTTCCGCCGTTGCTGCTCGGTGAAGTCACTCAGGTAGGTCGCGGTCTCCGACGCGTACGGCTGGTAGCGCATGGCGACGACATCGGCATTGGCGAGGCGGAGGACGGCGATCCCGACCAGCCGCGACATGGCCGCGTGGTATTCGAAGGACGGATCGCCGAAGCGGCTCGTCCAGTAGAAGTCGTCGCACGCGCAGTGGTAGCTCCCGGCCGTCCCGGGGCTGGCTGAGCCCAGGTCCATCGCCGGTACGCCGAAGCGCTGGAAGAACGGCTGGAAGTCGGAGCCGCCGCCGATGCGTTCGATGGGTGTCTTGCCGTTGTTCTGCTGTTTCCAGACTTCGTACAGGGATTTGCCGGTGCGGGGCCAGCGCACTTCCTTGGTGGCGTCGATGACCGACTGGTCGAGGGCGGGTGTCGCCGAGGCACCGAATTCTGAGCCGCCGGCGCCGTCCATGTTGACGTACGCCACGGCGTTGCGGAGTTGCCTGCCGCGTTCCTCGGCGTACTCGGTCGAGCCGTAGATGCCGTACTCCTCGCCGTCCCACGTGGCGAGAACGATCGTGCGCTTGGGGCGCCATCCCTTCTTGAGCAGCTGCCCCAGGGCACGTCCGATCTGCAGGACGTTCTCGGTGCCGGACAGGTTGTCGACGCTGCCGTACGTCCAGGAGTCGTGGTGGGCGCCGAGGATGACCTCCTGGTCGGGTCGCTCCTTGCCGGGAATCCGCACGGTCACGTCCCAGATCGGCTTGATCTTGTAGTCGTGCCGTACGTCCAGGCGCACCCGCGTGCCGCCCGGGCCGAATCTGTAGGCGAACGGCAGCCCGCCCTGCCACTCTTTGGGCACCTGATCGCCCTTGAGGCCGCGCAGCAACGGCTCCGCCGCGCCGTACGAGATCGGCGTCGTGGGCACGAGCCCGCGCAGCATCGGAGCCTCGGACGGCTTGAGCCGGCGAGCGTTCTTGGTCGCGACCCAGCCCGGCGTGAGCGGGTCACCCGCGGCGAGCATGATCTGCGCGACGCTGCCCCGCTGGATGCCGTCCGCCGCCCGCCAGGGACCCTGCGGATAGACCTTGCCCCGGGTGAAGCCGTCGTCGGCCGGGTCGGAGTAGATGAGCACGCCCTTGGCCCCGTACTTGGCGGCCTCGCGTGGCTTGACGCCTCGGAAGACCTGGCCGTAGCGGGCGAGGGCTATCTTGCCCTTGACCGAGATGCCCTTCTTGGCGAGGAGCTCGAAGTCCTGTGGCCGCCCGTAGTTGACGTACACGACCTCGCCCTCGGCCTTACCCGACGGCGACAGACCGTTGTGGCCCGGGATGACGTCCTTCCAGTGCTGCTGCCAGGGACGCCGCTTCTCCTTGATGGGCAGCACCTTCCGGCTCGGCGCCGTCATCTCGACCTTGAGCCGGTCAGGCAGCGACAGGTAGGTGTAGTACGTCTTCACCTCGGGCTTGAGCCCGTAGGAACGGAGCTCCCGGACGATACGTGCGACGCGGCGCCGGTCGCCGGTCGTTGTGGCGAGCCCTGGTTCACTCGCCAGCTCCGCGTCGAGCCGCCGGCCCTTCTCGCCGGACGGTATGGCGCTGAACAGCCTCTCCAGTTGCCGCTGCCGTTGCGCGTTGTCGGCGGTGAAGCCCGGGATGGAAACGGCGGAGGCCGCCGGGGGAGCGGAGACCAGAGTCAGGGCGGTGGCGACACCGGTCGCCAGCGCCAGGGAGCGGGAACGGAACATCAGCGAAACCTCCTGGCACTCGTGATGCGCGTGCGCCCGGACCGTACGTCGCGATCACGTCGAGATCCAGATCGCCTACCGGAACCGGCCACGGTGCCCCTCCTCGATGAGGCTATGGCTGTCGCCAAGGCGTTCCCCCGGGCCTTGCTGGTCCGGGGGATTGCTTTGGCTGAGGCTTAGGTTGCTCTGCCCTTCTCGTAGACGGTGAGGGTTTTGGCCAGGCCCAGGGGAACGAGGATCAGCTCGACCAGCAGGCCCTTCCAGGCGTAGTACGTGTTGACGGCCCTCGTCGGATATGCGAACGGGATGTTGGCCAGTACGCGGAGGACGGAGAGTCTTCGGCGGTGCGCCGCGTACACCAGTGTTGGAATGAAGAGCAGCAGCTCAGCGCCGAGCCACCAGGCGAGGGTCTCGGCCGCCGGGAGCTGCCAGACAAGGGTGAGGACCAGCGGGGTCGTCCACCACAGCGGGGCGAGGAGGATTTCGAGGACGGCCAGAACGACCCACAGGGCGAGCATGGGCTTGCGTCTCGCCATCGGGCGAAGGTGCAGGCGTACGTTCTGGAAGAACCCGGCCATCCAGCGCCACACCTGCTTGCGAAGGTAGGTGAGGGTCTCGGGGTCGGCCGCCCAGGCCACCGCGTCGGAGACGTAGACCGCCTTACGACCGCCGATCTGCCAGGACCAGGTGACGTCCATGTCCTCGACGATCGTCCGCTCCGGAAATCCGCCGAACGCGACGAGGGTCTCGCGGCGGAACGCCGAGCAGCAGCCGGAGCAGACCATCGGGCTCGCCGCCCCGGCCTGAATGGGCCGATGGAAATGAAAGCCGAAGAGGTACTCGATCGAACGGCCGCGTTCCCAGATCGTACGGGTGAAGCGTGTCTGCACGTTGCCCGCCGCGATCACGACGTCGGGATCGTCGAACGCGGGTTTCAGGCGTTCGACGTAGTCGGGTGCCAGGACGGTATCGGCGTCGACGGCCACCACTAAGTCGGTCTGGCAGTGGGGAAGGGCATGGTTTTGCGCGCGCGCCTTGCTGCCGAGATTGTGCTCGGGGCGCAGCACGGTGACGCCGTACGATCTGGCGACCTCTCCGGTGCGGTCGGACGAGCCGTCGTCCACGACGATGATTTCCTCGGCCGGCGCGGTCTGCCTGAGCAGGGACTCCAGCGTCGCGGGCAGCCCCCGCTCCTCGTTGTGCGCCGGAACGATGATGGTCACGGTGGTCATCGCCGCCCCCTCAGGCGGAGGAGCGCGCGGCCGCCGGTGGTGGCGAGCCAGACCGCGCCGTAAACGAGGGTGCTCAGCCCGAGCCCGGGCATTGCGCCATGCATTCGGTGCCCCTTTCTTCGTTCGGGAAGGCAATCGTGGGCTCGCCGGCCGGCTGAATTCCAGAGTCCGGCTGATCTGTGGATAACTCCGTCGCGGCGTTGTCCACAGATTTCAGTTGGCTTGGATGCCTCGGCGCGGAGCCGACATCATGGATCCATGACCCCGAAACCGGCGGTGCTGGAGGCCGTCCTCGAACGCGTGACCTATGTCAACGAGGACACCGGCTACACCGTCGCGCGCGTCGCCACCGAGCAGACGGGGCGCGACCTGCTGACCGTCGTCGGTGCGCTGCTCGGAGCCCAGGTCGGAGAGAGCCTGAGGCTCCAGGGCCGCTGGCGGTCCCACGCGAAGTACGGGCGGCAGTTCGAGGTCGAGTCCTACACCACCGTCCTTCCGGCCACCGTGCAGGGGATCCGGCGCTATCTCGGCTCAGGGATGATCAAAGGCATCGGCCCGGTCATGGCCGACCGGATGGTGGAGCACTTCGGGCTCGACATCCTGCGGATCATCGAGGAGGAGCCGGAACGCCTGGTCGAGGTGCGCGGCCTCGGCCGCAAGCGCACCCAGCGGATCGCCGACGCCTGGGAAGAGCAGAAGGCCATCAAGGAGGTCATGGTCTTCCTACAGGGAGTCGGCGTGTCGACCTCCCTCGCCGTCCGCGTCTACAAACAGTACGGCGACGCCTCGATCGACACGGTGCGCCGCGAGCCCTACAGGCTGGCCGCGGACGTCTGGGGCATCGGGTTCAAAACGGCCGACACCATCGCGCAGGCCGTCGGCATTCCCCACGACAGCCCCGAGCGCATCATGGCGGGCCTGCAATACACCCTGTCCGAAGCGGCCGACGCCGGGCACTGCTTCCTGCCGGAGCCCAACCTCATCACCGACGCCGAGAAGATCCTCACGGTCCCCCGCAGCCTGATCGCCCCCGCCCTCGACACCCTCGCAGAAGAGGGCCGGGTCATCCGCGAGCGCGTCTCCATACCGACCGCCGACCGCGCCGGCATCCCCGTACTCGAAGACGCCGACACTGCTGCCGCACCCTCCAGTGGCACACCGGAGCAAGGCCCGGCGATACCAGCGCCCCTCACGGCGAACGGTGACAGACCTACGCCAACCGTCGACTCCGTCCCAGCCCCAGACCGCACGTCCCCGGAGCGCACGTCGCCGGAGCGCACGTCGCCAGGCCGCACATCGTCTGAGCTGACGTCGCTTGAGCGGACGTCGCCGGGCCGCACGTCGTCTGAGCGCACGTCGCTTGACCGCACGTCGCTTGACCGCACGTCATCTGACCGCACGTCGTCTGAGCGGACGTCGCCGGACGGCACGTCGTCTGAGCGGACGTCACTGGGCCGGACGTCGTTTGAGCGGGCGTTGCCTGAGCGGGCGTTGCCTGAGCGGGCGTTGCCTGAGCGGGCGTCGTCTGACCGCACGTCGCCTGAGGGGGCGCCGTCTGACCGCACGTCGTCTGACCGCACGTCGTCTGACCGCACGTCGTCTGAGCGGACGTCGTCTGAGCGGACGTCGTCGGACGGCGCGTCGCTTGAATGCACGTCGTTTGAGCGGGCGTCGTCTGGGCGGGTGTCTGCGGAGCGCGTGTCGGCAGGCCGCTTGCCTGCGGGGGGCGTGTCTGTGGAGAGAGCGTCTGGGAAGCGGGCGTTTTCTGAGGGGGAGGTGACGGTTCCGGCTGTTTACCTTCTCCCGTTCTATCGGGCTGAGCGGTCGTTGGCTCGGGGGGTGCGGGAGTTGCTGGACGCCCGCGATGACCGGCTTGGGGCGTTCAAGGACGTTGACTGGGGCAAGGCGCTCGCCTGGCTCAGGCGGCGCACCGGCACCGAGCTGGCCGCTGAGCAGGAGGCGGCGGTCAGGCTCGCGCTGACCTCCAAGGTCGCCGTGCTCACCGGCGGGCCCGGCTGCGGCAAGAGCTTCACCGTGCGGTCCGTCGTGGAGCTCGCCGCGGCCAAGAAGGCGAAGATCGTACTTGTGGCGCCCACCGGGCGGGCCGCCAAGAGGCTGGCGGAGCTCACCGGGCACGAGGCGGCGACGATTCATCGGCTGCTCCAGCTGCAGCCCGGCGGCGACGCCAAATACGACCACGACAAACCCCTGGACGCCGACCTGGTCGTGGTGGACGAGAGCTCGATGGTCGATCTCGTCCTCGCCAACAAGCTGGTGAAGGCGATTCCACGGGGTGCTCATCTGCTCCTGGTCGGCGACGTCGACCAGCTGCCTTCGGTGGGCGCCGGGGAGGTGCTCGCCGACCTGCTCAACTCGGAGGTCGTCCCGCGGGTCAGGCTCACGAAGGTCTTCCGGCAGGCCCAGGAGTCGGGCATCGTCGTGAACGCCCACCGCGTCAACCGGGGCGAACACCCACGCGCGTTCAAGGACTTCTTCCTCTTCCCCAGCGACGACGCCGAGGAGACCGCGGAGCTCACCGTGGACGTCGTCGTCAACCGGATCCCGCGCAAATTCGGGCTCGACCCGCGGCGCGACGTGCAGGTGCTGACCCCCATGCATCGGGGTCCGGCCGGGGCGGGATCGCTCAACGGGCTTCTGCAGGACGCGCTGACGAAGGAAGAGGGTCCGGAAAAGCGGTTCGGAGGGCGCGTCTTCCGGGTCGGTGACAAGGTCACGCAGCTGCGCAACAACTACGACAAGGGCGAGGCGGGGGTCTTCAACGGCACCGTTGGCGTGGTCACGGCCGTCTCCGCCGAGGAGCACACGCTGACGGTGAGGACGGACGAGGACGAGCTCGTCGACTACGGCTTCGACGAGCTCGACGAGCTCACGCACGCGTACGCCATCACGATCCATCGGTCGCAGGGCAGCGAGTACCCGGCCGTGGTCGTGCCCTTGACGACGAACGCGTGGATGATGCTGCGGCGCAACCTCCTCTACACCGGCATCACCCGCGCCAAGAAGCTCGTGGTCCTGGTCGGCTCCCGGCGCGCTCTCGCCGTCGCGGTGCGCACGGCGGGTGCGGGCCGCCGTTTCACCGCGCTTGCCCACTGGCTGGCGTGACGCCGGCCGCGCCAGGCGGTCAGTCTCTGATCGTCAGGCGGTCCAGGCGGACGCCGGTGAAGGCGTCGGCGGTGACGCCGCGAAGGCGTTCCGACCAGACCAGGTGGTCGTGGAGGCTCCACAGCGGCACCGCGGGCATGTCGCGTAGCAGGGCGGTCTCCGCCAGCCGCGCGGGTGTCACGGCCTCGTCCGGCGTGGCCGCCCCTTCGGCATCGCCGATGAGGTCGAGGATGTAGTCCTCGGCATAGCCGGTGCGCGCGTCCAACAGCGGTGTCAGGGCCGCGATAGGAGCGGGGTAGGCGGGGGCCGCCTTGAAGACGAACGGCCCGTCGACCTTGCGATCCTCCAGCGCCGACCGGAGCTCTGCCGCGGGCACCGCCTTGGGCCGGGCGTCGAGCTTCAGCTGCTTGCGCAGTTGGTCCGCGACGGCCTTCACCCATGCGTCGTCGCCCGCGCCCGCCTCGTACCAGATCGGCAGCGGCCCGCTGAGCCCGCCGGCGCCGGTGAACGTGGCGGCGGAGGCCGCCGGGTCGTGGACGCACGGACGGCACTGGCCCTCGTCGCGGCGGCCGGGCAGCACTCCCGGCGGGACCAGGGCGTTGGCGGGGCTCGTCTGGTAACCGAGGGGGCCCTCCGAGACCGCCTTCCGGTCGATCGCCATGGACATGGCCTGCCGGATCGTCGGATTCGTGAGGCGCTTCTCCCACTGAGGGAACGCCAGGTACGTCATGGCCCGGCCGGGAACGATGAGGTGCCGGCGGCGGAAGTCGGCCTCCATCGACTCGTGCCGGTTCGGCGGCACCGCCGTGGCCAGGTCGAGGTCGCCCGCCTGCGCCGCCGCGTACTGTGCCGCCGCGTCCGGCATCGCCTTCACCACGATCGTGCGGGCGCCGGCGCGGTCGAGGACGGTCTCGCGCTGGTCGTGGGCGCGCACGCGGTACGGGCCGTTGCCGATCGGCCGTCTCCCGTACGAGGCCCAGTCGCGCGAGGCCAGCACGGAGTCCGGCATCGGCGCGAACGCGGGGTCGCCCAGCAGCGCGGGGAACCCGTTCAGCGGCCGGTCGAGGGTGACCTCGAACGTACGGTCGTCGACGACCTTGAGCCCGGCCACCCGTTCCCGCTTCACCTTGGCACCCTTGACGCGCGCCACCTCGGTGAACAGCCGCGCCCCGGCCCATCCCTCGCGCAGCACGGCGCCCCACGCGCCGGTGAACGAGCGGGCGGTGACCGGCGAGCCGTCGTGGAACCGGCCGCCCGCCTTCAGCCGGACGGTCCAGACCTTGCGGTCGTCGCTCGTGACGGACTCGGCGGCGGCGTTCACGGGCACGCCCGTACGAGGGTCGTACGCGACCAGGCCGGTCCAGACGGCAGCGGCGATCATGCGGCCCGTGCCGTCCCGGACATCGCCGGGCACGAGGGTGGCGGCGGGCGCCGCGCCGACCGAGATCCGCGGATCGGCCGGATCGCTGAGGGCTCTCATGGCGACGACCGGGCTCACGAGCATCACCACGGCCCCGGTGAGCAGTGCGGCGGTACGGGTGCTGCTCTTCACGCCGGTGAGCGTACGGCACCACCGCCGCCGAAGGCCACGAGCCCGTCGGCGGCCCAATGCGGCCATGGCCCGGCAGGGCCGAACGCGGGGCCGTCCCACCCCCTGGGGGCGGGCCTTCAGTCATCTGCTCACATGCGGGGACGGCTTTCCTTGTGACACTTAGCCCCTTGATCACCTTGATCGCCCAGTTCAGACTGGCCTGGGTGACATCCGCGTGACCTGGAGGCACGAATGTTGCACCGATATCGTACGAGGCGTGTCTTCTCCGGCAGCGTCGCCGTGGCGACCGCCGTGGTGCTGGCCGCAGGGACCGCATGGGCGTGCCCGCCCGACTCGGGCACCTCGAAGACGGGAGCTGCGCAGTCCGCCGGGGAGGGACGCGACCTCAACACCCACGCGGGACACGGCCCGGCCCCCGAGAAGGCCGGGACGTCCACCAAGGGCACCGACGCCGTCAAGGGCGTCGAACGGGTGGGGACCGTGCCGGGTGCCAAGGAGGGCACCTCCCTGGAGTTCATCGACTACGGCCGGGGCCGGCACAAGCGCACGATCATGTTCATCAGCGGCCGGTTCGGGCTCAAGGCCTACGACGTGTCCGCCGACCCGCGCAGCCCCAAGCTCGTCGGCAGCTTTGACCTCCCCGGCTTCTGGCAGGGCGAGGACACCGAGGCCGACCACAAGCGCAAGATCATCTACCTGTCCCGGGACCCGCGCGCGTTCGGCGCCGACGTGACGGTCGGCGAATCGGGCGTGTACATCATCGACGTCTCCAAGCCCGAGAACCTCAGGCAGCTCGCCTACCAGGTCCTCCCGGCGGGCCACACCACCTCTTGCATCAATGACTGCAAGTACCTGTGGACCGGAGGCCCGGCCAAGGCCAGCTGGATGCCCGCCGACTGGGGCGGCCGTCCTGTCTGGGTGACCGACGTGCGCAACCCGCGCAAGCCGAAGGTCTTCAAGAACCCGATCGACACCGGCCGCAACGACGGCAAGACCGACTACACCCACGACATCCAGATCGACGCCAAGGGCATCGCCTGGGCGTCCGGACGCGGTGGTGTACGCGGCTACTACACCTACGGCTACCGCTACGACCCGGTGCTGAAGAGGCGCCGTCTGGCGACCCCCTGGAACCCGGTCCCGTACGCGGGCGGCGGCATCGACGAGGCGACCGTCTTCTCCTCGTTCATGCACAACAGCTTCCGCCCGATCGGCCGCACCGCCGACCAGGGCCCGGACCCGCGCAAGTGGGGTTACGGGCAGACCATCCTCGTCACCGAGGAGACCTTCAACGACGGATGCAGCGCCGACGGGCTCCTGGTCATCGCTTCCCTGAAGGGCTCCTACAACGGCCAGGGCTGGCGCTCCACGCCGCAGAACCCCTTCCGCCTCCGCACGCTCGGCACCTGGGGCGCCGCGGGCAAGGAAGGCAGCGATCCCAACCCCATCAAGGACAGCTGCTCGGCGCACTACTTCGACGTCAAGAACGGCATTCTCGCCCAGGCGTTCTACCACCAGGGCACGCGGTTCCTCGACGTCCGCGACCCGACCAACATCAAGCAGGTGGCCTACTTCCGGCCGGACGACGCCCGCACCTGGGCCGCCTACTACCACGGCAAGTACGTCTACGTCGTCGACCACAACCGCGGCATCGACATCCTGAAGACCACGTTCTGAGCGTTCCACACGCCCGAAGCGTGAACGATCGAAGGGCCGCCCCTAGCCGGGCGGCCCTTCGCCTACGCGGCCCTTCGCCTACGCGGCCCTTCGCCTACGCGGACCCTTCCGCCACCGCAGCCAAATCGCATACAAATCACGCCCGGCTCCTGAACGGCACAAAAGGCAATTAAAGGGATGGGGGCGTCGCCAAACGGCAGTGCGATCGGATAGCGTCCGATCGAGATGATCAACGGGTCGCGCGGGGGAGACCCGGCCGTCACCGATGCCAATGGAGGCAGCTCGTGACCTCGCTCCCGGGCCGTACGGCCCGTCCTCTCGCCGGCCTCGCCGCGTTCGCGCTCACCGCCGGGGGCTTCGCCGCCCCGGCCCACGCCGCGTCCTCCGCCGCGCCTGCCGCCCCCGCCGCATCAGCCGCGTCCGGCGCGGCGACCGCACCTCAGCGGGCGGCGGCGGACCGCAACGGCGGCGTACGGCTCCACACCAATGCCGAGCTGGCCAAGGCCCTGAAGCGGATCGAACGCGCGAGCCACGGCCGGGTCCGCGTCCGCAGCGTCGGCAGGAGCAACGAGGGCCGCCCGCTGTGGTTCGCCACGCTCGGCAGCGGGTCCAAGCGGCTGATGTACGTGACGCAGCAGCACGGCGACGAGCCCCTCGGCACGGAGTCGGCGCTGAAGGCCCTCACCGCGCTCGGCGTCCGCAACGACCGTGACGCCCGCCGCGTGCGTTCGAAGATCACGCTCGGCATCCTGGTGCGCGCCAACCCCGACGGGCACCAGCGGCAGTGGCGCTACAACTACGACCCGGACGCCAAACCGGAGTACGGCGAGCCGGGCAAGGGCTACGACATCAACCGCTACCACAACCCCTCGATGCGCCCCGCCGACAACCCGGTGCCCGAGGCGGCCGCGATCCGCCGGACGTTCGACCGGTTCCGGCCGTCGATCATGGTCGACTACCACATGCAGGGCCGGTACGCGTTCCCGCCGCCGGACGGCCGGGAGATCACCACGTCGATCCTGTGGCCGACCAATACCACCGTCCCGGCGGGCGCGCTGCGCCGGTCCAAGCAGGTCGGCGTCCGCGTCTACAAGTCGTTCACCCGCGCCGGCGCGGTCGTCTCCCAGTATCCCGGCGGCGACTACGAGGGCATCGCCCGCAACGCCTACGGCATCCTCGGCGGCGCCTCGCTGCTCGTCGAGCTGAGCGACCTGCCGCCCGAGCGGCAGCGCTTCCAGGTCCACACCGCGTACGTGTCGATGGTCGATCTCGCGAGGGCCGCCGCGTACCGGCGGCTGGACGGCATCGACCCGGCCGCCGCGGACAAGATCCCGCTGCGCGGGCCCGAGCTGCCCGGCGCGAGGACCCTCCACGCCGAGCACGACCACGAGAGCTGAGCCCCGGCTCGCTCGCCTACCAACCGCCGCCTTGCTCGCCACGTCCGCGAGTCCGCGTCCGCGAGTCCGCGTCCGCGAGTCCGCGTCCGCGAGTCCGCGAGCGCGCCGTCAGCCGTGGCTGGTGCCCGGCTCCTGGCCGGCCTTGTCCGGGACGGTGCGCTTGCGGGCGCGGAAGGCGGCGACGTTGGTGCGGTTGGCGCACGCCTCCGAGCAGAAGCGCCGCCGCCCCGCCTTGGACGTGTCGGCGTAGACGTTGTCGCACCCGTCCGCCGCGCACACACCCGTACGGCCGAGCCCGTACTGGCAGACCAGCTCCGAGAGCTTCATGAGGGTCGCCGCCCGGAAGCGGTCCGGCAGCCGCGACGACGGCGGCGCGTAGTGCATGTGCACGCCGTGCGGCTCGTGGTTGGAGATGTGCGGATGCATCGGGATGCGCAGCATCAGGCCGTTGAGCAGCTCCGCGGCGTCCACGAGCTCCTCGGCCTCGAAGAACGGCCGCAGCGTCCGGCCCCACTCGCGGAGCGCCTCGACGTCGCCGGACTCCAGTTGCCGCCAGAAGAACTCGTTGGCGCGCAGGATCTCGCGCAGGGCGTCCTCGCTGTCGTCGCCCTCCGCCGTGGTGACCGCGTTCACCAAAGCGACCGCCGCGGCCACGGCCTTGCTCTTGTATCCGGTGATCTGCGTTGCCATCGCCCCGACTATCCCACATACGAACGATCGTAAGTGTTAATGTATGTACGGCTCTTACACAAGTTTACCCCTTACACCCCGGCAGGGCGCCCGGGAGAAGCGACGGGATCACGGTGGACGACTGCCCGCGGTGCGGCTGGCCCGAGGACGAGACCTACCAAGTGCTGTCGAGGCACCTGACCTCGGACGGCGTCGTCACCTACACGCGCTGTGCGTGCGGCGAGGTGCAGCTGCGCTTCCAGCCCTACGACCTCGGTCAGATCGTCTCCGCCGGGGGGTTGTCGCGGCCGTCCCCCTGACGGATCATCCGGGTGACCGATCGATTCGGGGGCCGGTACGACTGGGAGGCGATCCATGGCCGACCCCACCCCCGATGTCCCGGCGGCTCCCGCGACCCGTCCCCTCGGCGTCAGCCGTCCCGACCTGACCGTCGCCGACCTCCCCACCCCCGAGGAGGTGTTCGGCGTACGCCGGATCGGCCCGAAGGAGCTGTTCCGGTACGCCCTCGGCCCGAGCCTGATCGCGCTGGGGATCTCGGTCGGCAGCGGCGAATGGCTCCTCGGCCCGCAGGCGGTCGGCAAGTACGGCTTCGAGGGCGTCGGCTGGATCATCGTCGTCTCGGCCGTCCTGCAGACGCTCTACAACATCGAGTGTTCCCGGTACGTGGTCGCGACCGGCGAGGCGCCCGTCGTCGGCTGGGGCCGCGTCCCGCCCGGCTGGTTCCTGTGGGTGCCGCTGTCGGTCTTCGTCGTCATCTTCGCGTTCATCGCCGGTGGCTGGGCCGCCTCCGCCGGGCAGGGGATGTACGCGCTCGTGCACGGCGAGGTGCCCGGCAAGGACGCCGAGGAGCCGCGGCTCTGGGCGATCGCGCTGCTGGTGGTCGTCTTCCTCATCACCGCCGCCGCCCGCCGGATCTCCCGCGCGCTGGAGCTGGCCAACTGGCTGATGGTCGGCACGATCCTCGCCGCCCTGCTGCTCATCGACCTGTTCATCGTCCCGTTCAGCGGCTGGTGGGAGGGCATCAAGGGCTTCGTCACCCCGGCGGCGCCGCCCGACGGCATCACCGCGACCGAGCTCGGCGGGCTCGCCGGGTTCACCGCGCTCGCGTCCGGGCTCAACTGGTACGTGATGGGCCACTACCGCGACAAGGGCTACGGGATGGGACACCGCACCGGGTTCATCTCCGGGCTCCGCGGTGAGCGGGTGAAGCTGCTGGACAGCGGCGTGACCTTCCCCGACGACGAGAAGAACGCGGCGCTGTGGAAGCGCTGGTACCGGCTGCTGCGCACGGACATGTGGGGCATCTTCTTCGTCGGCGCCATGCTCGGCATGCTGCTGCCCACGATCCTGATGGCGCGCGCGGTCGAGCTGTCCGGCACGCGGCCGACGCAGGCGAACGTGCCGACCTTCGTGGCGGCGGCCCTCGACGAGGAGTACGGCCGGTGGCTCTTCTACGCCGCGCTGCTGCTGGGCGTGCTGATCCTCTTCTCCACCCAGCTCGGCATCTTCGAGGCGATGGTCCGGGTGACGACCGACGCCGCCCACGCCACCAGCCCGCGGTTGCGGGCGCTGCTGGAAGGCGATCCGCGCCGCTTCTACTACCCGTTCATGCTGGTCCTGCTGGTGATCATCTCGGTCATCCTGCATCTGGCGCTGCCGGTGAGCCTGGTGCAGTGGTCGGCGAACATGGTCAACCTCGGCGCCCTGATCTACCCGTTCATGCTCATGTACCTCAACACCAGGCTGCCGCGCGCCGCCCGGCCGAGGCTGTGGCACCACGTGGTCCTGGTGCTCAACTTCCTGTTCTTCGGGTTCTTCTTCGTGAACTTCGTCGCCGACTTCGCGGGCGACCCGTTGATCACGTTCTGATCCGCGCTCCGGGTCAGTGGCGCCAGCGGGTGGTCGCGGCGATCTCCTCCGGCGACGCGCCCTCGAACAGGGCGAGCTCGCCGCGCCGCACGGTGGCGATCGTGTCGCTGAGCGCTTCGCCGAAGGCGACCGGGAGCACCGGGTCGGACTCGAAGGCCGCGACCGACTCGGCCAGCGAGGACGGCAGCGCGCTGATGCCCAGATCGGCGCGTTCCCCGGGATCGAGCGTGGCCGGGTCGACGTCGACCGGCGCGGGCAGGGCCGCCTCGCCGGCGATGCCCGCGCGCCCGGCGGCGAGCAGCCCGGCCAGGGCGAGGTACGGGTTGGCGGAGGAGTCGAAGGGCTTGACCTCCAGATTGGCGGCCGAGGCGCGTTCGCCCAGCGCACCGGTGACGAAGCGCAGCGCTGCCTCCCGGTTTTCCAGGCCCCAGCAGGCGAACGCCCCGGCCCAGTGGGACGGCACGAGCCGCAGGTAACTGGCGACGGACGGAGCGCCCACGGCGAGCAGCGCGGGCAGGTGGTCCAGGATGCCCGCGGCGAACGCCTCGCCCGCCGCGCTCATGCCGTACGGGCCGTCGCCGCCCGACATCAGGTTGACCGGCCCCTCCGCGGGGTCGTCCCGCCACAGGCTCAGGTGGACGTGCCCGCCGTTGCCGACCGACCCCGCGAGCACCTTGGGGGAGAACGACGCGGCCAGCCCGTGTTCGAACGACACCGCGCGGATCGTCTCCCGTACCAGTACGGCGGTGTCGGCCGCGCCGACCGGATCCGCCGCGGCGACCGAGAGCTCCAGCTGCCCCTCGGCGTACTCGGGATGGATCTGGTCGACGGAGACGCCGGACGCCGCGAGCGCCTTGAGCAGGTCCCGCAGATAGCCCGACAGTTCGGAGATGCGCGTCATCCCGTACGCGGGCCCGTTGCACGCGGGGGTGAAGTCCTCCCCGTCCCCGCCGCTCTCGTCGTCGCCGTCCGACACCGCCCATTCGATCTCGAACGCGGCGCGGACCGAGAATCCCTGTCCGGCGAGCCGGGCGACCTCGCGCCGCAGCGTCGCCCGTGCGTCCACGGGATACTCGGCGCCCTCCTGGGTGAACCGGTCGGCCGGGGCCCACGCCCATCCCGGCAACGCCGCCAGCGGGACGAGACGGTCGAGATCGGGGTGCAGGCGCAGGTCGCCGGTGGGCCCGCCCACGTACCGGCCGGAGACGATCGAGTCGTCGAGCAGGAAGACGTCGAAGACCGGCGACATGCCGACGCCCCACGAGGCCGCGTGCTCCAGACGCGCCACCGGCACCGCCTTGGTGCGGGTGATGCCGCTGACGTCGACCCAGGTCATGGCGACCGCGACGACGTCACCGCGGTCCAGGTCCTTCGCCAGCTCCGCGGCCCGCGCACCGCGACCGGCGCGCTCGCCGGCGTCCAGGACGGGCTGGACGTCCAGGCTGGTCTCCATGTGCGCTCCCCGCTGGTGATCGCGTTGGGTAATCCTTCGGTACGGGCATCGTACGGAGACGACCGCCCCGTTTCACGGAGGAGAAGGCGTGATGCTGGAACGGCTGGAAGCACTGCGGCTGGTCGACCACCACTGCCACGGAGTGCTCGATCGCGACCTCGGGCCCGCGGAGTTCGAAGCCCTGCTCACCGAGGCGGACGAGGTGGACGAGGCGGGCATCGAGCTGCGCGGAAGCATGTGGGACACGCAGGCCGGCTTCGCCGTGCGCCGTTGGTGCGCGCCTGTGCTCGGCCTGCCCGCGCACGCCTCACCCGGCGCCTACCTGGCGCGCCGCGCGGAGCTGGGCGCGGACGAGGTCAACCGGCGGTTCCTCGCGGCGGCCGCCCTCGACGTCCTCTGCGTCGATACCGGCTTCACGCCCCAGGCCCTGCTGGAGCCCCCGGCTCTCGGCCGGCTGGCCGGCGCCCGTTCCTACGAGATCGTGCGGCTGGAACGGCTCGCCGAGGACGCGGTCGCGGACGGCGTCGGCGCGGCGGCCTTCGCGGGCGAGGTGCGGTCGCGGCTGAACGCGAAGGCACGCTCGCGGGACGTCGCCGGCTGCAAGTCGATCGCCGCCTACCGGGCGGGCCTGGAGCTGGCGGGGGAGCGGCCGGCGGCGGCCGACGTCACCGCGGCCGCCGGACGGCTGCTGCGCGAGGCCGAGCGTGCCATGGCGGGCCGCAGCGCGCCGCCGCGCGTGTCGGACGAGGTCCTGCACCGTTTCCTGGTCTGGTGCTCGGTCGACGAGGGGCTGCCGGTGCAGTTCCACGTCGGGTACGGGGACGCCGACGCCGATCTGCGGCGCGGGGACCCGCTGCTGCTCACGAGCCTGCTCCGGACGGTGGCGCCGACGGGCGTGCCGGTGATGCTGCTCCACAACTACCCGTTCCACCGGCAGGCCGGGTATCTCGCGCAGGTCTTCCCGAACGTGTTCGTGGACGCCGGGCTCGCCACCCACAACCTCGGCCACCGTTCGCCCGCGCTGATAGCCGAACTGCTGGAGCTGGCTCCTTTCGGGAAGGTCCTCTACTCCTCCGACGCGTTCGGGCTGGCCGAGCTCTTCCACCTGGGCGCGCTGCTGTTCCGGCGGGGGCTCGCCGCGTTCCTGGGCTCCGGTGTGCGGGACGGCGCGTGGACCGGGGAGGACGCGGTGCGGGTGGCCGAGCTCATGGCCTCCGGCAACGCCCGCCGTGCGTACCGTCTTCCGGGTACGTAGGATGCGGAGACCAAGATCGTTGACGGTTCAATGGGGAGACGATCGAATGAGTGATCACGGGGCGCCGCGCGGGCGCGAGCGGCTGGTCGTCATCGGGGGCGACGCGGCGGGGATGAGCGCGGCCTCCGCGGCCCGGCGCGGGCGCGGCCCGGGCGAGCTGGACATCGCGGTCTTCGAGCGCGGCGGCCACACCTCCTACTCCGCGTGCGGCATCCCCTACTTCGTCGGCGGCCACGTCGCCGCCGTGGACGACCTGGTCGTGCGGACCCCCGCGGAGTTCCGTTCGAAGCAGCACATCGACGTCCGCACGCGGCACGAGGTCACCGCGATCGATCTCGACCGGCGGGCCGTGCGCGTCCATGACCTCGACGGCGGAGCCGAACGCTGGGAGGGCTTCGACCAGCTGCTGGTCGCCACCGGCGCCGTCCCGCGCCGGCCCCGGCTGCCGGGGGCGGACGCCGAGGGCGTGTACGGCGTCCAGGTCCTGGACGACGGGATCGCGATCCGCCGTGCCCTGGACGAGGGCAGGCCGCGGCGCGCGGTCGTGGTCGGCGGCGGATACATCGGGCTGGAGATGGCCGAGGCGCTCGTTCAGGCGGGGCTGGAGGTCAGCCTGGTCGACGGCGCGCCGCAGCCGATGCGGACCCTGGACCCCGACATGGGCGCGCTCGTCGCCGACGCGCTCCGCGGTGTCGGTGTCAGCCTCTACCTGGGGGAACGGGTCGACGCGTTCGAGACCTCCGGCGGCCGTGTCCGGGCGGTCGTCACGCCGGACCGCACCCTCGACGCCGACCTCGTCGTCCTCGGCCTGGGAGTGCGGCCGGCCAGCGAGCTGGCGAAGGACGCCGGAATCGAGGTCGGCCCGACCGGCGGGATCGTCACCGACCGCCGCATGCGCACCCGCACGGAGGGCGTGTGGGCCGCCGGGGACTGCGTCGAGACACGCCACCTGGTGTCGGGGGAGCGGGTGGCGATCGCGCTCGGCACGCACGCCAACAAGCAGGGCCGCGTCGCGGGGCGCAACCTCGGCGGCGGGTACGCGACGTTCCCCGGTGTCGTCGGCACGGCCGTGTCGAAGATCTGCCATGTGGAGGTCGCCCGTACCGGGCTGAACGAGGCCGAGGCCGCCGCGGCCGGGTTCGAGGCGCTGAGCGTGGTGGTGGAGTCGACGACGCGGGCCGGCTACTACCCGGGCGCCACGCCGATGAAGACCAAGCTCATCGCCGAAAGGCGGTCCGGCCGCCTGCTCGGCGCGCAGATCGTGGGCGAGGAGAACGCCGCCAAGCGCATCGACGGCCTGGCCATCGCGCTCTGGAACCGCATGACCGTCGAGGAGATGAGCGGGCTCGACCTGGGCTACGCTCCGCCCTTCGCGCCCGTCTGGGATCCCGTGCTGATCGCTGCGCGCAAGGCCGCCGACATGGTCGAAGGGAACCGCTGAGCCACCCCGCCGGGAGGCTTGCCGGGCCGCGCCGTCCCATCGTATATTCGTGGACGAATATACGAGTACGGATGGACGGAACGATGCCGGGACGACGTACGAGCACGAGCCCGCTGGCCCTCGCCGTGTTGTCCACGCTGGTCGAGCGGCCGATGCATCCGTACGAGATCGCGCAGCGGCTCAAGCACCGCGGCAAGGACCAGAGCATCAAGATCCGGTACGGGTCGCTCTACACCGTCGTCCAGAACCTCGCCGACCGCGGGCTCGTCGAGGCCGAGGGAACGGCGCGGGCCGGGCGGCGCCCGGAGCGCACCGTCTACCGGATCACCGCCGCCGGCCGGGCCGAGCTGGTCGAGCGCCTGCGCGAGCTGGTCCGCACGCCCGCCAAGGAGTATCCGCTGTTCGAGGCGGCGCTCTCCCTGGTGATCGTGCTGTCCCCGGACGAGGCCGCCGGCCTGCTCTCCGAACGGCTGCGCGTCCTGGAGAAGGAGATGGCCGCGGCCCGTGCCGCGCTGGCCGACCTCATGGTCGCACAGGGCATGCCGCGGCTCTTCCTCCTGGAAAGCGAGTACGCCCTGGCGCTCAAGCAGGCCGAGGCCGGCTGGGTGCGCGCCATGGTCACCGAGCTGGCCGACGGCTCCTTCGACGGGCTCGCCATCTGGCGCGCCTGGCACGAGACGGGCGAGGTGCCCGCCGAGATGCGGCAGGCCGACTGGTTCAGGGCCGACCAGGAGCTGGACGGTGCCGGTCAGACGCCGCTCGACCAGGAAAGCGAGGACTCCGCCTGACGCGAACCCCCGCATAGACCAGAAATCCCCCGGCACGGCGCACATCTCCGCCAAGATCCGAGCACCGCGCCGGGGCCGCGACACCACCGAGCTCATCCGATGGCGTGCCGCTCCAGACTATCCGGGGGCGTCCTCCACCGGTGGCTCGATGTACCCACACCATCGAACGGAGCAGGGGCAGAGCCATGCCATCCTCAGCCGCCATCGAGGCGCGCGGCCTCGTCAAGACCTATGCCGTACGCGGTGACAAGGACGGCGTCCGGGCCCTCGACGGGCTCGACGTCACCGTCCCGCGCGGAACCGTCTTCGGGCTCCTCGGCCCGAACGGCGCCGGCAAGTCCACCACGATCAAGATCCTCACGACGCTCGCCCGTCCCGACGCGGGCACGGCTGCCGTCGAGGGCGTCGACGTGCTCCGGCGCCCCGACCGGGTCCGACGCGTGATCGGCGTCGTCGCGCAGCGTTCGGGCACCGATCCCGGAGCCACCGGCCGCGAGAACCTCGTCCTGCAGGGACGCCTGTACGGGCTCGGCGCGGCCGCGCCGTCCCGCGCCGACGAGCTGCTCGCCCGCTTCGGCCTGACCGACGCGGCCGGGCGGCTGGTGAAGACCTACTCCGGCGGCATGCAGCGCCGCCTGGACGTGGCTCTCGGGCTGGTGCACCGGCCCGAGGTGCTCTTCCTCGACGAGCCGACCACCGGGCTCGACCCGGAGGCGCGCGCCGCGATGTGGGCGGAGATCTCCCGTCTCGCCGGGGAGGACGGCATGACCGTCCTGCTGACCACCCACTACCTCGACGAGGCCGACCGGCTCGCGGGCCGCATCGCCATCGTCGACCACGGCCGCGTCGTCGCCGAGGGCTCGCCCGACGAGCTCAAGGGCGCGCTGCGCGGCGACGTCGTCCACCTGGAGCTGGCGGCGGAGACCGACCCCGCCGCCGCCCGTTCGGCCCTGGGAGATCTGCCGGGCATCCGGGACGTCGTCGTCGCCGGCGACGCCATCAGCGCCCGGAGCGACGACGGCGCCTCGGCCGTGCCCGGCATCCTCGCCGTGCTCCAGGCGGCGGGCGCGCCCGCCGCCTCGGTGACCGTCGCCCGCCCGTCGCTCGACGACGTCTACCTGCGCCTCACCGGACGCCGCTACGGTGACGCCGACGCCGGGGAACTCGCCGCCGAGGGGGCCACCCGATGATGACCTCGGCCCTCACGCACACCTGGTACCTCAGCGGACGCCGGCTGCACGCCATCGCCCGGCAGCCGTTCGTCATCGTGGGCAACGTCTTCCAGCCGGCGATCTGGCTGTTCCTGTTCGGCCAGCTGTTCGAGCGGGTCGTCGAGATCCCGGGCTTCGGCGGCGGCTCGTACCTCGACTACCTGATCCCGGGCGTCATCGCCATGAACGCGATGAACGCCAACATGTTCGCGGGCATGGGCACGCTGGACGAGATCGACCGCGGCACGCTCAACCGCTTCCTGGTCTCCCCGGCCAGCCGCGTCGCGCTGATGAACGCGAACGTGGTGGAGCAGGCCGTCACGACCGCGCTCCAGTCGGTCATCATCCTGCTCCTCGGTCTCCTCGCGGGCGCCGAGCTGCCGGGCGGTCTCGCGGGGTGCGCCACGGTCGTGGTGGCGGCCGTCCTGGTCGGCATCGTGTTCGGCTCGCTGTCGAACGCGGCGGGCATGCTGTTGCGGCAGCGCGAGGCCATCATCGGGATCTACATCGCCTTCATGCTGCCGGTCACGTTCCTGTCGTCGGCGTTCATGCCGACCCGGCTCATGCCCGCCTGGCTGCGGCACGTCGCCGCCTGGAACCCGCTCGACTGGGCGGTCCGCGCCGGCCGCTCGGCGCTCGGCGCCGATCCGGCCTGGGGTGAGGTGGCCGTCCGGCTCGGCGGGCTCCTGGCGCTCGCGGTGGTCTGCGTGGTCGTCTCGGTCGCCACGTTCCGCTCGTACCAGAAGAGCGTTTAGCCCGTCTGGGGCCGATGTCGGTAGCGCGGTCTAGCGTGCGGGGAGACGCGGAGGAACGAGGAGGTGCGCCCATGTCGAACGTCGACGTGGTCCGGGCGTTCTTTGAGAGCTACCTGAGCCAGGACCGGGAGGCCGCCGAGCGGCTGGTGGCACCCGGTTTCGTCTTCACCAGCCCGCAGGACGACCGGATCGGCCGTGCCGCGTTCTTCGAGCGGTGTTTTCCCACCACCGACCGTCTGGAGTGGCAGGAGCTCCTCCAGGTCGTGCCCGGCGAGGGCGATGACGTCTTCGTGCTGTACGAGTACGAGCTGACCACCGGGGAGCGCTACCGGAACGCCGAGGTGATCACGGTGCGCGACGGCGCGGTCGTGGAGACCCAGGTCTTCTTCGGCGGCCGCGCCCACGACTGACCCGCCGGCCCCCGCGCGGCGAAATGGGAGGTCGGCCCGCAGCCTTGGCCGGAGGATTTCCCTCCCTTTGCCTCGCGCGGGTACGTGACCGGCATGAGCTGGGGACCACTGGAATTCCTCGTGCTGGCCTTCCCGGGCTCCGCGCCCGGGAAGGCCGCCGCGGACGCCCTGGCGGTCCTCCACCGGCCCGGCGTCGAGATCGTCGACTCCCTTCTCGTGACCAAGGGCGCGGACGGCGCGGTCACCAGCACCGAGCTCGCCGATCTCCCCGAATTCCGCGAGGTCATGACGCGGCACGACCTGATCGCCGCCGAGGACGCCGACGAGGTCGCCGCGGGCCTCGATCCCGGGACCTGCGCGCTTGCGGTCCTCATCGAGCACGCCTGGGCCCGGCAGGCCGCCGACGCCGTCGAGCGCGCGGGCGGGCGCCTCGCCGCCTCCGTCCGCATCCCCGCCGACCACGTCCCGGAGGAGCCATGAGCCGACGCCGGGGAACGCCGCTCCTGCGCGGCGCCCTCACCACCAGCCGGGCGGCCGACGCACCCGTCCAGATCTCGGTCCGCACGGCCTCGCTCGCCGACCAGCTCCTCCAGCTGGGCCAGCTGATGCAGCAGGGCCTCCTGACGGAGGAGGAGTACGCCGCCGCCAAAGCAGACCTCCTGACCTGAATCGTTCGGAGGGCGGCTCAGGATGTTCCCTGGCGCAGGAAGCGCAGGAGACGACGGGTCTGGTCGGCGTCGGCGCTGGCCAGGGCTATTCCGTTCGCCATGGCGAGGAGGTCTGACACCGTCAGGTCCGCGCGGACGGCACCGGCGCGTTGCGCGCGTGTCAGCAGGGCGGAGGCGGTCGCGTGCATGGACTCGTGCCACTCGTCGAAGAGCCGTGAGCGCGGGCCGTCGCGGGTCAGGGCCAGCTCGCGCTTGGTGGCGACGTGCCTGATGAACGAGCGCAGCCAGCCGAAGAGCGCGTCGGCGGGGGACCGGGCTTCGAGGAGGGCCTCGCCCTCGGCGGCGAGCGCGGCCACCTCGTCGGCGTAGACGGCGAGGAGCAGGTCGCGGCGGGTCGGGAAGTGGCGGTACATCGTGGCGTTGCCGATCCCGGCGCGCCGTGCGACGTCGTCGAGCGGGGCGTCCGCGCCGAGTTCGTCGAAGACCTCGCGGGCGGCGGCCAGCAGGCGGTCGTGGTTGCGCCGCGCGTCCGCCCGCATCGTCCCTCCCGTACCAATCGGGGACTTCCCCGCTTAGCGTACAGGAGCTAGAGGGAGCTTGTCCCGCTTTGGGTGCTCGACCAGGGCCGGACGTGGTCCTTGTCCAGGAGGTCCGGGCGTTCGAGCCGGTCGAGCATCACGTGAACGGCCTGGCGCGCGTCACGGGTCCACGCGAAGCACTGCTCGGCGGACGTGCACTCGGTGGCCGCGCGCCGGCGGGCGGCTTCGACGATCTCGGGCGCGTCCGCGCGAATGTCCGCGGCGTCCCCGGCCGTGGGCAGGTCGGCGAGCCGGTCCTGGAGCCACTCCCAGGGGTCCTCCCGCAGGTAGTGGCGTTCGCTCGGCTCCGGGCCGGTGAAGTGCGGATGGAAGTGGGCGGCCGCGAAGTTGCCGGGCGGCCCGTCGAGCCGGTCGAACAGGTCGGCCCGCCAGAGCGGCCGGTCGATGACGATCTTCTGGGCGGCCGACTCGGTGCCGCGCCGCTCCTGCGGTACGAGCCGCCGCAGTTCCAGGCGGGCCCCGTGCTCCAGATGGCTGTCGTCCAGGTCGATCTCGAACCAGTGCCGGACGAGGATCGCCACCTCGTCATAGACGAACGCGTGCTGCACCGCGCCTCCTTTGATCGTTTGTGACGACGTCCGCATCTTAGGCGGGACGCACGGAACCGTAGGGAGGGGCCGGCCCTCTAATCGTTGGCCGAGATGCATGGATTCGTGGCATACGCGGCCTATAGCGTGAGCGGGCAGCCCTCGGCGCATGGAGGAACCATGGAACCGACGCTGAACGTTTCGCGCCGGCCGGGCCCCTCCTTCCTCCGGCGGCGCTTCCTGCTCAGATTCGCCGCCCTCGCGCTGGCGCCGGTGGTCGGGCTGGGCGTGCTCGGCGGGCACGACAAGATGTTCCTGCCGTTCGAGCGGATCGTCGTGATCAAGGGCAAGCTGGCCTCCAAGGGCGACTACTTCGAGGACGCGAAGGTCCAGCGAATCCTGATGCGGCGCGGCATCCGGGTGCAGATCACCAAGTCGTCCTCCCGGGAGGTCGCGGTCAACTCGCTCGGCGGGTACGACTTCGCGTTCCCCTCGGGGCAGCCGGCGGCGCGGCTGATCCTCGACCAGCGGAACGCGCGGGGCCTGCGCGCCAAGCAGTACCGGCCGTTCGTCAGCCCGATCGTGCTGGCGACGTTCCGGGAGTACGCGGAGACGCTGGCGCGCGCGGGCGTCGCGCGGCGCCAGGAGAGGGCGGGCCCGCTCTACTACGACCTCGACATGAGGGGCTTCCTCGACCTGATCAAGAACGGGCGGCGCTGGAACGACCTCGGCATCGGGCGGCACGGGATGGCGAACGGCAACCTCGTGCTCGCGCAGACGCCGGATCTGTGCGCGGCCAATTCGGCGGCGACCTACATGGGGCTGATCGCGTTCGTCGCGAACGGCGACAAGGCGGTCGGCAGCGCCGAGGAGGCCGTCGCGCTGGCCAGGCGGATCAAGCCGTTGTTGACCGAGCAGGGGCTGCCCACCTCGGAGATCTTCAAGACGTACGCCGCGCCCGAGGGACGCCAGATCGCCCCGATCATCGTGGTGTACGAGCACCAGTTCCTGGCCTACCAGCTCGATCGCCGCGTCGACGGCGACCGGGTGCTGATGTATCCGCAGCCGGGCTTCTTCCCGCTTCCGGAGCTCATCTCGTTCAACGACAAGGGCGACCGGCTCGGCGAGCTCATCGTCAGCGATCCCGAGTTGCGGCGGCGGGCCGTGGAGCTGGGCTACCGCCTGCTCGACGGCCCGGGCGCGCCGCCCGGCAAGCAGCTCGGGGCGTTCCTCGCCGAGAGACGGATCCCGGCGCCCGCCATGACGGCGCCGGACCTCACCAGGACCGTCCTGCCCTCGGTCGCGAACCTGGAGAAGATGCTCGTCGAGGTCGGCTGCACCGAAAGCAAGCCCTCGTGAGGGCGCGCCGGGGGTTTCTGGCCGCCTGCGTGCTGCTCGCCGGGTGCAGCCTGGGCGGTGCCTCCGACCGGACGGAGCTGACGGTGCTGGCTGGGTCGGAGCTCGCCGACATGGCGCCGCTGCTGGAGGAGCTCGACCGCGACACCGGCGTCAAGCTGCGCATGGACTACCGGGACGACACGCTTGAGCCGGGTCGCTATCACCACGATCTGGCCTGGTTGCCGTCCGACCGTTACTTCCGGCTCAGGATGAAGGCGGGGGCAGGCGGCGAACCGCCGCTCAGCACCAGGACGATGTTGTCGCCGGTGGTCATCGGGCTGAAGCCGGAGACCGCGGCGCGGCTTCCCAAAGACCCCTCGTGGGCCGACATCGCCGACGCGGCGGGACAGGGAAGGCTCCGCTTCGCGATGGCGGACCCGAGGACCAGCGGGAGCGGCCTCGGGGCACTGGTCGGGGTGGCGACCGCCGCGCGGGGCGGCGCCCTGCGTCCCGAGGACGTCACCTGCGACCGGCTCCGCGGCTTCTTCGCCGGACACACCCGTGCCGCCGGAAGCTCGCCGAAGCTGGTCGAGGAGTACGTGGCGAACCAGGACCAGACCGAGGGCCTCATCGCGCACGAGTCGACGTTGCTCTCCCTCAATGCCACGGGACGGCTGAGGCGGCCGCTGACGGTCGTCTATCCGCGGGACGGCATGGTGATGTCGGACTATCCGCTGCTGCTCCTGGACCCCGCCAAGCGCGCCGCCTACGACAAGGTCGTCGGCTGGCTCACGAGCCGCACCGGCCAGCAGAAGATCATGCGGCGGACGCTGCGCCGCCCGCTGGGACCGGACGTGCCACGCGATCCGCGGCTGCGGGCCACCGTCGGCAACGCGCTCTACTTCCCCGGCCAGAAGCAGGTGATCGACACCCTGCTGGCGAACTACGACGACCCGGCCGGACGCAAGCCGGACCGGGTGGTGTTCCTGCTCGACTTCTCCCGTTCCATGGCGGGCTCCCGCATCGCGGCCGTGAAGTCGGCCTTCGCCGGTCTCGGCGGCGCCGACGGCTCCTCGGTGGGCCGCTTCGTGCGCTTCCACACGTCCGAAGAGATCACGGTAGTCCGCTTCGGCGGACGGGTCCTCGGCAGGAAGACCTTCACTGTGGGCGCGCCCGGCGCGATGGACCGGCTGCGCGACTTCATCGCCCGGGACGACTTCGACGGTAGCACCGCCATCTGGTCGGCCCTGGACGGCGCGTACGCGCTGGCCGGGGACACCACCCGGCGGACGTCGATCGTTCTCATGACCGACGGACGCAACAACGCAGGCATGACCCTCGACGCCTTCCTGCGCCATCGGCGCCCGCGCGCCGTTCCCACGTTCACCGTCGCCTTCGGCGCCGCCGACCGGGCCGACCTGCGCCGGGCGGCGACCGCCACCGGCGGCCGGCTCGTCGACGGCGATACCCGGCCGTCCCTGCTCGAAGCCCTCAAGGAGATCCGTGGGTGTCGCTGACAGCCTGTGGCGGAGCATCCATCTGCCCTGGATGCTCGTATGGCTCGCCACGTTCGCCTCGCTCGCCGGCCTGGCCGTCTACGCGGCCGTGGCCTACCGGCGCTGGCGCCGGTCCCGGTCCGCGCAGAGCCAGGGCCTGATCGACATCTGCGTCTACCTCAACGCCCGTTCGGTGATGGGCATCTACCAGACCAGCCAGGCCCGTCCCGCCCTGGTCCGGCAGGTCGTCGAGCGCACGACCCAGAGCAGGTCACGCGAGGCCTGGGGCACGCTCTACGGCCTCGGCGGGGGCGGCGGCAAGGAGGTGAGCGACGAACGGCTCCTCAGCTACATCGAGGAGAAGGAGCCGATCAGCGTCATCTCCGAGGTCATGAGCCTGCTCGAAGAGCGGGGCGGCGTCGTCTACGCCGACCTCACCGACGGCACGATCCTGCCAGGCCCCGCCGTGACCAAGGTGCTCGGCGGCAATGCCCGCTCCCTCCGTCTCAGCGATCTGCGCGGCTACTACGTCTCGGTGACCGGCCTCTTCCAGCTGTCCGATCCGGCCGGCGACAAGGTGACGTTCCTCGCGCCGTACGGGACCGCCCCGAGCGGCGGCGAGGCTCCCGCGCACGTCAGGATGACCTGTTCGGCCGGCGGGATGCAGGACGAGGACGAACGCGTCGAACGATTCCACGCCCGCTGCCTCGGCAAGGTCAACGGCTGGGATCCCGAGACCCGCGTCCTCGACCTGCACCCGGTCGCGATCTTCCGCTGAGGTCAGGCGCGGCAGGTCAGCGGCCGTCCGCCGTTGAACGCGACCATGTCGTCCAGCGCGGCGACCAGGTCGATCGGCGCGCCCGGCGCGGCGCCGTCGAGCTCGGCGTAGGCGCGGTAGAGGTTGCCGACGATCCGTTCGGAGTCGCTGAGCTCCGCGTACGGGCCGAGGTCGGTCTCGCGCGCGAGCTCCAGCGGCGAGAGCCCGGCGGCCCTGCCCTTCTCGGCCGTGGCGAGGACGAACCGTGCGTAGTCCACGACGCGTCCGATCAGCTCGGGTCCGCCGACCGGGCCGTGGCCGGGCACGATCGTCTCCGCGCCGAGCGGCGCGACCACCTCGTCGAGCACCTTGATCGCTCCCGTCACCGACCCCTGCATCAGGAACGGCGTGCCCCCGTTGAACAGCAGGTCGCCGGAGAAGAGCACCCGCCGGTCCGGGATCCAGACGATCGAGTCGTTCGTCGTGTGCGCCGGGCCGCCCACGTGCCGGACCTCGCACCGCAGGTCGTCGACCCACACCGTGACCCCCTCGGTGTAGGTGAGGAACGCGGGCTCGATCTCCACCCCGCCCCATTCGACCTTGGTCCAGTACGGCTCGTCGAACGGGCGGCCCCACGCGATCGCGCCCTCGCGCGTGCCCTCGTGGGCGACGATGGTGGCGCCCTCGAAGAGGTAGTTGCCGAACGTGTGGTCGCCGTGGTGGTGGGTGTTGACGAGAGTCCGCACCGGCTTCGACGTCACCGAGCCGATCGCCGCCAGGTACGCCCGGGTCCGGCGCTCGGTGGAGCACGCGTCGACGCTGACCACGCCCCGCGAGCCGGCCAGGAATCCGGTGTTGTTGATCCACCAGGTGCCGTCCGGCTGGATGTAGCCGAAGACGCCCTCGCTGACCTCCTCCAGGCGAGGCGGTGCCGGGGTGGAGACGTCGTTCGCGGTACTGCTCATGGCCAGTGGTCCCCTTGCCAGAGGTGTCGTATGCCCCGCCAACCTACGCTCAGCGGGAGGGGGTACTAAGTCTGTCGTTCACGGCGATTGCACGGTTACTCCGGAGTCTGCATGATCCCGGCATGACACGGCTGCTCGCTGCCTTCGCGGTCCCGCTCCTTCTCGCGACGCTGGTCGGCGTTCCGGCACCGCCCGCGCGCTCGGCCGTGACGACCGGGCCGCCCGGCGGCTGCGACCCGATCGCGCCCGCCGAATGCCTGCTGCCGTTCCCCAACGACTGGTACACCCGCGCCGACAGTACGAGCGGCACCGGCCGCCGCGTGGCGTTCGGCCGTGACGTCATCCCGCGCCCGCTGCTCGGCGGCCCGGTCGATCCCGCACCCTGGAACCGCGCCGACGGGTTCTCGCCCGGCTCGGCCCTCATCGCGCAGGTGCCCGGGATCGACCTGACGGTGACCGGAGCCGCCCCGGTCACCGACATCGGGCGGTCGCTGCGCGCCGACGCGCCCATCGTGATCCTCGACGCGGCGACCGGTGAGCGATGGCCTCACTGGGCGGAGCTCGACGCCAACGCGCCGCGGGACGACCGCAGGGCGCTGCTGATCCGCCCGGCCCGCAATTTCCTCGACGGGCACCGGTACGTCGTGGCGCTGCGCGGCCTGAAGGACTCCGCGGGCCGGACGATCCCGCCGTCCGCCGCGTTCGCGAAGGTCGCCGGGGCGGATCTGGGGGAGACCGACCCGCTGTACGAGCGGCAGCGGCGGCTGAGGCCCGCGCTCGCCCGCCTCGCCGAGGCCGGGATCGACCGGGGATCGCTCACCCTCGCGTGGGACTTCACGGTCGCGAGCACCCGCGGCCTGACCGGCGATCTCCACGCCATCCGGGACGACGCGTTCCGGCGGCTCGGAGACCGTGCCCCGAGCGTGCTCATCACCAAGGTCACCGATGTCGCGCCCGAGGCCGACCCGCGCGTCGGCCGTGAGGTCGAAGGGGTCGTCGCCGTCCCGAGCTATCTCGACACCCCGGGCGGCCTGCCGGGTTCGAGGTTCCACCGGGACGCGAACGGCAGGCCGAGCCGCCTGCTTGCCAACACGCAGGCGGCGGCGTTCCGGTGCGAGATCCCGCGCCGCGCGTTCACCGAACCCTCCAGCCCGGCCCTCTACGGACACGGCCTCCTCGGCAGCCGCAACGAGGTCGGCGCGGGCAACGTCAAGGCGATGGCCGCCGAGCACAACTTCACGTTCTGCGCCACTGACTGGATCGGCATGGCGCAGGAGGACATCCCCAACGTGGTCTCCGCGCTTCTGGACCCCGGCCGCTTCGTCACGATTCCCGAACGGACGCAGCAGGGGATGCTCAACGCGCTCTTCCTTGGCCGGAGCCTCACCCACGCCAAGGACGGCCTGGTCACCCAGAAGGCGTTCCGCACGGCCGACGGCCGCCCGCTCATCGATCCCGGTCAGGGGCTGGTGTTCGACGGCAACAGCCAGGGCGGCATTCTCGGCGGCGCCCTCGTCGCGGCCTCCGACGACATCAGGCGCGGCGTCCTCGGCGTGACCGCCATGAACTACAGCCTGCTGCTCAACCGCAGCTCGGACTTCCCGGTGTACGGGCGGATCCTCGACGTGTCCCAGCCCGACAAGCTCCGGCAGCAGATCCTCCTGGGGCTCTTCCAGATGCTCTGGGACCGGGGAGAGACCAACGGCTACGCCAACCACCTGACCGACAAGCACGAGGTGCTGATGCACATCGCCTACGGCGACCACCAGGTGGCCAACGTCGCCGCCGACGTGCAGGCGAGGACGATCGGCGCGCGCCTGGTCGAACCCGCCGTGGTGCCCGGACGCAGCCCCGACCGCGTTCCGTACTGGGGCATTACGCCCGCCGGAGGGCTGCCCTACAGCGGATCGGCAATGGTCGTCTGGGACAGCGGCACGCCGTCGCCGCCGACCACCAACACCCCGCCGACCCAGGGCGAGGACCCGCACTCGGACCCGCGCAACATGCCGGAGGCGCGACGGCAGAAGGCCGTCTTCCTGCGCACGGGCCAGGTCATCGACGTGTGCGAGGCGGCACCGTGCAAGGCGGACCCGAGTTAGCGTCAGGCCACTCCGGCCTCGCGCTTGATGTCGTCGAACTGCGCCGTCATCGCCTCCGCGAGGGCGTTGGCGGCCGAGAGCGGGCGGACCATCACGCAGAAGCGGTCGATGAGCCCGTTCTCGTCCAGGTGCAGAAAGTCGCAGCCGTGCACCTCGCGGCCGTTGACCGTCGCCTTGAAGACCAGGTGGACGTCACGGCCGTCCGCGTCGTGGAGCTCGTTGACGTAGTGGAGGTCCTCGAAGACCCGCATGACCCCCCGCAGGATCGCGGCGACCATCTCCCGGCCGACATACGGCTTGAACGCGACGGGGCTCAGGAACTCGACGTCCTCGGCCAGCAGGAGCGGGAAGCCTTCGACGTCGCGGCTTTCCACGGCCGCCCGGAACGGGTGCATCGGGCCTCCTAGTCATATTATTGAATAGGTAAGGATGCTAGTCCCGGTGCCGGGACCTTGTCCAGTTCTCACCACGATGGCCCGGCTCGCAGCAGCTGATCCCGGACCACCGACACGTGCGGGTTGTCGTGGGCGCCCGCACGCCAGGCCAGGAAGCCCGTGTTGATCGGCGGATCGGACGACCATGGATGACATCGCCCGTGAAGCGGGTATCTCCCGGTCAGCGGTCTACCAGTACGTCCGCACCAAGGACGACGCCTTCCGCCGGCTCGCCGAGCGTCTGCACAACGACGCGTTCGACCGGGCCCGCGGGTCCGGCTGTTCGCGGACGTCTGCGCGCGGTTCGTCACCGAACTGAAGTCCCTGCTGGCCGGGGTGTTCGCCGAGGCGGGCGTGATCGGCTCGATCACCCCGGCGCAGGCCGCCGACATCTGCATAGCCCTCGTCATGGGCCTGGAGGCGCCGCCGGACGGCACCCGCCTCCTCCAGCCCGCCTCGGACGCGCTGATCAGCGGCCCGCTGACCGCCGGGGCGGTCCCCATCGATCTTCTTGGAGGTTCAGTCATGCCCGTCAGGAGCAGCGAGGTCCACCTGGTGGCCCGGCCCGAGGGAGAGCCCGAGCCGTCGGACTTCGCCCTCGTCGAGACGACCGTGCCGGATCCGGGACCGGACGAGGTCCTCGTCCGCAACGACTGGATCTCCGTCGACCCGTACATGCGCGGCCGGATGAACGACGCGGAGTCCTACGTCCCGCCGTTCGAGCTGGACGAGGCCATGACCGGCGGCGCGGTCGGCACCGTGGTCGAGTCCAACCTGGACGGCGTGCCCGCCGGGACGACCGTCCGGCACTTCCTCGGCTGGCGGGAGCACGCGCTGCTGGGCAAGGGGCGGTTCGAGGTCGTGGACGCCTCGATCGCGCCGCCGCAGGCGTACCTCGGCGTTCTCGGCCTGACCGGCCTGACCGCCTACGCCGGTCTCAAACGCATCGCGCCGGTCGGCGAGGGCGAGGTCGTCTTCGTCTCCGGCGCGGCCGGGGCGGTCGGCAGCACCGCCGCCGTGCTCGCCAAGTGCCTGGGAGCCTCGCGGGTCATCGGCTCGGCGGGCGGGCCGGAGAAGACCGGGCGGATCGTCGAGGAGTTCGAGTACGACGCCGCGGTGGACTACAAGAAGGGCGACGTCGAGGGGCAGCTCAGGGCGGCCGCTCCGGACGGCATCGACGTCTACTTCGACAACGTCGGCGGCGACCACCTGCGCGCGGCGCTGGCCGTGCTCCGCACCGACGGGCGGATCGCGATGTGCGGCGCGATCTCCCAGTACAACGCCACCGAGCCCGTACCCGGCCCGGACAACCTCTTCCTCGCCGTCGGCAAGCGGCTGACGCTGCGCGGCTTCATCGCGGGCGACCACGGCGACTTGGCGCCCGAATACACCCGGCTGGCCGCGAAGCTGCTGCGCGAGGGAAGGCTGCGCAGCGAGGAGACCGTGGTCGAAGGCATCGGCAACGCCGTGGACGCCTTCCTCGGCCTGCTCCGCGGCGCCAACACCGGCAAGATGCTCGTACGACTCTAAGGACGATCATGGAGAACATCGCTCTCAACAACGGTGTCGTGATGCCGCAGATCGGCTTTGGCGTGTGGCAGGTCCCCGACGACGAGGCCTACACCGCCGTCACCGAGGCCCTGGGCGCCGGTTACCGCAGCATCGACACCGCCCGGATCTACGAGAACGAGGAAGGCGTCGGCCGCGCCGTCGCCGCCTCGGGAGTGCCGCGCGACGAGCTGTTCATCACCACCAAGCTCTGGAACACCGACCACGCCCACGACGACGTGCTCCGCGCGTTTGACGCCAGCCTGTCCCGTCTCGGCCTGGACTACGTGGACCTCTACCTCATGCACTGGCCGGTGCCGAGCGAGGACAGGTACGTCGAGGCGTGGCGGGCCATGGAGAAGATCTACGCCGACGGCCGCGCCAAGGCGATCGGCGTCTCCAACTTCACCGCCGAGACCCTGACCCGGCTGCTCGACGAGACCGAGACCGTCCCGGCGGTCAACCAGGTCGAGCTTCACCCCTACCTCGCGCAGAAGGAGCTGCGCGTCCTCCACGCCGAGCACGGCATCGCCACCGAGGCGTGGAGCCCGCTCGGGCAGGGCAAGGGCCTGCTCGACGACCCGGCGCTCAGGCCGATCGCCGACAGGCACGGCAAGTCGCCGGCCCAGGTGGTGCTGCGCTGGCACCTGCAGAACGGCGAGATCGCGATCCCGAAGTCGGTGACCCCGTCGCGCATCAAGCAGAACATCGACGTGTTCGACTTCGAGCTGGACGCCGCCGAGATGGGGACGATCGACGCTCTGGACAAGGGCAGGCGCTTCGGTCCCGATCCCGCCACGTTCAACTGGATGGGCTGAGAAACACCTGGCAGGGCCACAACTGACGGGCCGCTCCCGATAGGAGGAGCGGCCTTCTGGTCAGTGGTGACCCAGCTTTTCATGACAAAGGATGCAGGGGTGGACAAGGTGAATGTGGTCCCTTCGCCCCGCACGATCGAATATCGGGGCGGGTCCGGGCCGTTCGGCGGGGAGGTCCGCGCCCGCGTCGACCCAGGGCTGGGGAACGAGGCGTACCGGCTGACCGTGGGAGCGGACGGGGCCGAGATCGTGGGCGGCGACGAGGCGGGGATCTTCTGGGGCCGCCAGACCCTGCGTCAGCTGCTCGGGCCCGACGCGTTCCGGCGGGCCGCGATCGGCGGGCCGCCGGTCGTCCCGTACGTGACCATCGAGGACGCGCCGCGCTTCGGGTGGCGGGGCTTCATGCTGGACGTGGCGCGGCATTTCATGCCCAAGGACGGCGTGCTGCGCTATGTCGACCTGCTGGCGGCGCACAAGCTGAACGTGCTGCACCTGCATCTGACCGACGACCAGGGGTGGCGCGTCGAGATCGAGCGGTATCCGCGGCTGACCGAGGTGGGGTCGTGGCGGCGGCGCAGCCAGCGCGGGTGGGGCTGGCCGGCCCAGTGGGACTACCGGCCCCACGGGGGCTTCTACACCAAGGACGACCTGCGCGAGATCGTCGCCTACGCCGCGCAGCGGCACATCACCGTGGTGCCCGAGATCGACATTCCGGGGCATTCGCAGGCCGCCATCGCCGCGTACCCCGAGCTCGGCAACGGTGACGTCATCGACGTGGCGGCCCTTGAGGTGAAGACGGACTGGGGCGTCAACCCGAACGTGCTCAACGCCGAGGAGCCGACGCTGCGCTTCTACGAGGGCGTGCTGGAGGAGGTCCTGGAGGTCTTCCCGAGCACGTTCGTGCACATCGGCGGCGACGAGTGCCTGAAGGACCAGTGGCGCCGGTCCCCGGCGGCGCAGGCGCGCATCGACGAGCTCGGAGTCGAGGACGAGGACGGCCTGCAGAGCTGGATCATCCGGCACTTCACCGGCTGGCTGGCCGGGCGCGGGCGCAGGCTCGTGGGGTGGGACGAGATCCTGGAGGGCGGGCTCGCCGAGGGCGCGACGGTCGCCTCGTGGAAGAACTACGAGGCCGGGATCATCGCGGCCGAGGAGGGGCATGATGTGGTGATGTGCCCCAGGAGCGCGGTCTACCTGGACTACCGGGAGTCCGAGGACCCCGGCGAGCCGGTGCCCTCGGGCAAGGTGACCACCTTGGAGGACGTCTACCGGTTCGAGGTCGTGCCGCCGCGGCTGGCGGGCACGCCGCATGCGGAACGGGTGCTCGGGGCGCAGGCGAACATGTGGACCGAGGTCGCCGAGACCCCGCAGCGCGTGGACTACCAGACCTTCCCGCGGCTGGTCGCCTTCGCCGAGGTCGTGTGGTCGCACGAGCACGACTTCGAGTCGTTCCAGCGGCGGCTGCACGCGGCGCACTACGCGCGGCTGGACGCCATGGGCGTCGACTACCGCCGCCCCGATGGTCCCCGGCCGTGGCAGTCCCGGCCGGGCATCCCCGGCTATTCGAGGTAGCGGCGGGCCACCACCGACGGTGTCTCGACAGGGCGTCCGGCGGTGATGGATTGCGCGAGGCGCACGTACTGTCCCTGGGCCCAGGCGAGGGGAGCGGCGGAGCCCGTCGGCCCGCCGAAGACGAACCCGAACTGGTCGGGCCGGTCCCACGCCTGCTCGGGGATGAGATGGCCCTGGTTCGCCGAGTCGGCCATGGCCTGCAGGTACGACCCGGCCGGACGTCCGGCGGCGAGCTCGTACTCGCCTCGCTCGCCCGAGAGAAGCGGCCAGACGCGGCCGGTGAGGCGGCCGTGGTTCGCGGGCCAGCCCGTTCCGTCGTCCTGGCTCTCGCCGTACGAATCGTGGTTGTAGCGGTGCCAGTAGACGGCGCCGCCGGGCGTCGTCACCGAGGTCACCCCGTCCAGCTCCGGCAGCGAGGCGGTCACCTTGTCGTGCGAGGCGGGACGGATGCCCAGCCGGACCAGCTCCAGGAAGCCTCCGTCGACGATGTCGCGCTCCCACCACGTGCCGTCGCGGAACGTGCGGGCGTGCGTGTCGTCCGGGTCGGTGCCGTGCTCGACGCGTTCGTAGTAGCGGTGGTCGCCGAAGTGTCCGGTGCTGGTGAACGTCCAGCCGTCGAGGCCGTCGCGCCAGGAGTCGGCCGTCGACTCGTAGCGGGCGGCGCTCGCGGTGTCGCCGTTGCGGCGCGCGATGTCGGCCGCGCAGACCAGCCCGGCGATCTCGGCGGCGACGGTCGAGGGCGAGATGCCGTCCTGCTCCTCCCAGCGTTCGCCCGGTGTGCGCGGCCCGATGTCCACGAGGTGGTCGGCGGTGAGCTTGATCCTGTTCCAGACGGCGGCGTCGGTGAGGCCGGTCTGCCAGGCGAGCACGATGGCGAAGGCGTCCTGGTCGAGCTGCTCGCAGCAGCCGAGCTGCCGCGGCGTCGCGCCGCCGACGCCGCTGACCGGCGAGTAGCGCGGGAACGAGCCGGGGCCGTACCAGACGCCGTCGCCCTGGGTCCACGCGGTGATCTGCTGCCGTTCCCACAACCAGACCGCCATGCGCCTGGCCTGGGCGGTGTCACCGGCCGCCAGCAGCGCGGTCGCCTGCTGGTAGAGGTCGCGGCCCCAGACGCGGTGGTAGCCGTCGTTGAGGGCGTCGCCGTTGACGTAGTCGCCCCACGGCGTGGACAGCGACGCGACGTTCGCGCCACGGTACGTCTTGTCTTCGGCGGCGTGCAGGCCCATGACGCTCACGTTGTACGTGCGGCGGCGCTTGGCGTCACCTGAGACGCTCGCGGGCACCGGCTTGGCCAAGCCGTCGAGGTAGCCGTGCCAGCCCGTCCGGTAGGCGGTCTCCACGGCGGGGAATCCGGCGTTGAGGGAGGCGGTGGCAGCGGCGGTGGCGGCGGCCCGGTTGGGGCCGAACCCCAGGGCGAGCGTGAACGTGCTGTCGGCGCCGACCGGGATCTGCGCGGTCTGGACGATGTTGCCGCCGCTCGTCGCGTCGTACTCCGCGGTCAGCCGCCTGTTGGCCTGCAGGTCGCGGTAGCCGTCGCTGGCCGTCCCGCTGTAACCGGTCGACCTGCGGGCGAATCCGGCCGAGGACTTCAGCGCCGCGGCGACCGTGCCGCCGAAGACCGGCCGCGGGTCGCTCGCCACCAGGGCGCCGTTCGCCGCGTCCCAGGCGCCGGTGTCGTCGCCGCCGCCACCGGCCAGCGACGGGTTGTGGAGCACGTACAGCTGGTACGAGCCGCCGTCGAGCGACTGGAAACGGGTCCGCACCAGCAGGGTGGAACGGGCGGGATCGGTCACGTAGGTGCTGGTGATCCGGTAGCGCCCGCTGCGCGCCGTGTTGGTCACCGTGTACTCCAGCGCCTTCTCGTCCGGCATCGACACCGCGTGCGCGGTCGCGTCACGTTCGAGGTCGGTGAACGAGGAGCCGTCCGTCACGACGTACTGCAGGTCCTGGACGTTCGCGACGTCGGCACGCGGATAGAACACCTCCGACGTGACGCCCTTGGCCACGGTGAACCAGACCTTGGAACCGGTCGTGGTCGCCGTGCCCAGGGCGGACTTGTCGCCGGTGGTCCACGACGAGGCGGCGCCGGGCGCCCCCGGCGCCTCCGGGGGCGCGGCCCACGCCGACGAGGGGACCACCAGCGGCAAGATCAGGATGAGCGCTGCCACCACCCGCATGCTTCGAGCTTCCTACAGCGCCGCGCGTGGTCAAGGGGTGGTGAGAAGCTCCCGGAGCTCGGCCACCGCCTCCCGGAGCCGGTCGGCGAAGGCGTGCATCGCGTCGGCGACCGCCGCCGGCGTGCTCAGGTAGACGTTGAAGCGGTCGGGGAGCAGGACGTAGCCGACCCCGATGCACTGGGTGCTGGTCGACCCGAAACCGAAGTAGCGGATGTTGGTGGACGGCGCGGAACTGGTGCTCAGGTAGTCGTCGCGCATCTTGACCCAGCCGGGGGAGCCGAACAGCGCCATCGGCTCGGTCACGCCGAGCTCCTCGCCGCGCCGCTTCTGGATCAGTTGCAGCTCCCAGAGGTGCTGCTCGGGCACCTGGCCCGCCTGGCACGCCTTCGCGCGTTCGACGTGCTTGTCGGCGGCGGCCCGGAAAGCCGCGCGGCGCGTGCCGGCGTCCGCGCCCGGGTCGTCCATGGCCTCGACGAACCGCAGCACCTCGGGCGTGACGACGCGCATCGCCTCGGTGCGCCCGCGCCGGTACTGGCGCGTGGCGATCGACTCGTACGTGGCGCCCACGAACCCCTTCGAACGCTTGTGGGCGAGCTGGTAGGCCAGCTGGACGAACGCGTCCGGCGACATGCGCAGCCGTTTGGCGTCACTGGCGCCGAAGTCGTCGAACGACACCGTCGTGGTGGCGGTGTCGGCCGCGTACCGCGCGAACGACGCGGCCGCCTCGCGCACGTCGGCGCGCAGCGCGTCGTCGAGGACGAACTCGATGGTGTCGACGGCGGGCGCGCCCTGCGACCGGGCCTCCGACTGCCGGGAGTGCTCCTCGGCCGGTTCGCCCATCAGCGCGTCGACGAAGCTCAGGATCGTGGTGCCGTCCAGTTCGCAGTGCTCCACGTTGATGCCCGCCGTGCCGTCGGCGAAGACGACGAACGACACCGCCTTGTCGAACCACCGGTTGCCGCTGTCGCCGTGCAGCAGCCGGTCGCACGCGTCGAGGTCGTCGCGCGGGGCGGTGTCCTCCAGGCAGACGCAGAACAGGGCCGTCTCGACGTCGTAGAGCCGCGCCGCGTTCCCGGGATCGGCGGCGAGCAGCGCCTCCCGGCTCGCCGCCCACTCCGCCCGGGCCTTGGTGGTCAGATGGCCGGCCGGGGCCGCCGCCGGTACGTCGTTCTTCATGATCTCGCCGAGCCCCGCGGCGAGCTCGTCGAGCGTGTGGGGCCGTCCGGCCGGGCCGATCACGTCCATGCGGACCATGTGGCCGCGGAAGAACACCACGATGTGGCGGGCCTGGGAGGGCCCGGGCCACTCGTCGGAGTAGGGGGAGCGCACGGTGTCCTGCACGGCGCCGGGGATCCTGGTCGTGGAGAACAGGAACTTGTTCTGCTCCATCGTGAGCGGCCGGCCACGCTGGACGATGGGCGGGACACGCTCATCATCCAGCCGTGCCTTGTAGTTGAGCGCCGCCGCGATGAGCCCGGCCGCCCGCTCGACCTGCCCCTGGCCGGACTCCCGGAACAGGAAGAAGAAGTTGGCGTTGAGCGCGATGCGGTCGCGGCGGCCGAGATACCGGTAGGGCCAGAACGTGTCGAGCCAGCTGTGCACGCCCGGGCTCGCGTCGTACTCCGCGAGCGCCTCGTGCAGCCTGCGGCCGGGACCGTCCGGGCGCAGGAACGCGGCCAGCGCCCGCTCGGTCTCCGCGAGCTCGTCCGGGGTGAGCAGCGGCGCGCACCACTCGATGAAGCGCCTGCCGCTGTCGTCGAGGGAGGGCAGCGGTACCCGCGGCAGGTGGTCCTCGTTGCCGAAGGTGCGGGAGGAGGTGCTCTGGCTGCTGGTCAACTCGGATCCTCGATCTGGGCTTGAAGGGTCGGAGGAAGTCAGGTGAACACGCGTCCGCCGCCGTCACGCGGACGGGACACGAAGAGCTCCGCGTAGAACCAGCCGTCGGTCTCCAGGCCCCGCGGATCCACGTCGATGCCGGCGAGCCTGTCCAGGACGAGGGACTGCTCTTCGGGCGTCGCGAAGCGCCGCTGCTTGAAGACACCCTCATGGCGGACGGTCTCGTACCCGGCCTCGGCCAGGACCTCGGTCACGGGATCGAACGGGAACATCCGCAGCACGAAGTGTGCCATCCACGGTTTGCGGCCGCCATGGACCGCGACGATGCGGGAGATGGTCCGCTCGGTGACATAACCCACGCAGCCGGTGGAGATGACCAGGTCCACCCCGGCGAGCCGTTCCCGCTCGTGCGGGGTCGGGTCGCGGGCCTCCAGGTCCGCGTGCATCGCGCCGTCGATGAAGCCGGCCTGCAGCGCGTACTCAAGGGCCTGGTACGAGGCGTCGAGCCCGAGGAACCGGGTGCGTTTCAGGCGATCATGCGAGTCGACGAGCTCGCGGTCGCCGGCCAGCAGCTCGCCCCGGTCGGCGTCCTCGGCGTCCCCGTACCGGTCGTACAGCTCCTTCATGGTCGTGTCGCATCGCAGCAGCGCGGCGTTGATGCCGTAGGAGCAGCCGATGTCGAGCACGGTCGGGATCGAGACGTCCCGGACGTCCCGGTATTCACCGATGAGCTCGGCGAAGAACGGTTTGGCGAGGTCAGGGATGGTGTAGCCGAGCCCGCGCAACGTGCCGAAGTAGGCGCGTGGGTCGGGCTGGGTGTAGATGTGGTCGAGTGAGATCTTCCCGGTGGTATCGACGCGCACGGCAGGTCCCCTAGTCCAAGAGTTGGCCGACTAGTCCAAGAGCTGGTCGACCCGTACGGTCCCGGCCTCCAGATGCACGGGCAGCACGCGCCCGAACAGTTGCCGCGTCCGCGCCACGCTGCCGATGACGCCGGGCCGCTCGCTGTAGGCGAAGATCGCTGAATGGCGGGCTCGCGTACCCTCGACTGCGCTCACGCGATGCAGCGAGTAGCGGCCCTTGAACAGTTGCAGGTCGCCCGGCCTCAGGGGCAGCCGCCGCACGAGCGGCTCTCCGCGCCCCTCCAGGACGCTCCGGACGTCGTCGAAGTTCTCGGCGTCCGCGGATCTGATGCCGGGGCAGTACTCGAAGACGCCGCCGGACTCGGGCTCCTGCGTGAGCATGCTGACGGTGAACTCGTTGGTGTCGAAATGCCAGGGGTGCTCCCTGCCCGGTTCGAGGACGTTCAGGCAGAGCCCCGACAGCGGGTCGGCGAGCTCGAAAACGCGCGGCAGGCCGAAGCACCTGGCGACGAACCGCTGAAACGGTTCGCTGGAATAGAGCTGCTGAATAACGGAGGCGGGGGGAATCCGGTCCCGGGCGACAAAGGCGTTCCCGCGCTCGAACGTCTTCCGTCCCGGGTGCCCTTCCGGGAGCTCGGAATCGACCGCGATGTTATAAACATTTACGGTCTCGACGTCATAGTGTGCCAACGGGGCGACGGCCGCGCCCTCACGGCCCAGGGTGTCGCGCACCGCGGGCCGGATGAAGTCGCGGAGCACACTGCACCCGGATTCCCGCAGGTCGGCCTGGACTCGGCGGACGAGTGGCGCCCACTGATCCGGTTCCGCCAGCGGATAGCGGGCCGTGTTGACCACCCGTTCGACCGATGTGCTCATGAAGACCCTCTCGCCCGGACCTGAGAAAGTCTTAGCACATCAATTAGTGCTAATTCATCGCAGCATTTACGGTCGTGCCTTATCGGCCGTCCGCAGAATTGGGGCGGTGACCTGCGCTTTTGATGGTCCTCGGGGGTGGTCGCACAACGGCCCCTTCGGTGTGGTGTGGGCCAGATCACGTCCTCCGTGCGAGCGTTCGCCGCTTGCCGCCCGCGACGTCCTCCTGCAGGACAACGGCGAAATCCCGGGGAAGCAGCGAAGCGGGCTGACCGGCCTCCAGGCACCATCGCGCCGGCAGGCGCGGCCGCTCGGCCCGGGCATCGAGCGTGAACGCCTCCCAGCCGAGTGCACCGCCGGGCGCGACGGCGTCCACCACGCCCTCGAACACGGCCCGATCCCAGAACCCGGTGCACAACACCACCGCGAAGGGCTCCTCCGCGCGCCACGTTCCCAGGTCGGCGTGCACGAGGGTGAGAAGCTCCCGGACGCCTCGCCGCCGCGCCTCCCGGTCGAGCAGGTCCAGCGCCACCTCCGAGACGTCCACCGCCGTCACCCGCCGCCCGTTCGAGGCCGCGAGCAGCGCGCTGCCCGAAGGCCCGCACGCCAGATCGAGCACCGGCCCCTCGGGCGGCGAGAGCGCCAGCGCCGCCTCCGCCACCGGATGCGCCCGGAAGGATCCGCCCGCGCCGTCCTGCTTCTCGGCGTTCTTGGCGTTCTTGGCGTACTTGGCGTACTTGGCGTTCCAGCGCAGCCGGTCCGGATGACCGCCCAGCTCACCTCCCAGTTCACCCATGCCGCGGACCCTACCCCCACCGTGCGCCGCGGTGGGGGTGCGTGAGGGCGGTCAGACCGTGGTGGCGCGGGACATCAGGTCGGCGAGCTCGCGGACGTCCCGGTCCTCGGTGGCGGAGCCGAGCGCGGTCACCTGGCGGATCAGCTCGGGAAGGTCGGCGACCTGCTCGCCGGGGACGCGGCCCTGGCTGATGAACGGGCCTTGCGACGGCGTGGTGTAGGGGCTCTGGGCGCCGTGGCCGGGGTCGCGGTCGCGGAGGTGCTCGGCGAAGTAGGCGGCGGCCACCGCGACCCGGAGCCGCGGGGTGCCGCTCTCCCACAGGTCGGGCGACAGGTCGCCGACCGTGATCGTCCGGCCCTGCTCGGCCGCCCGGCCGGAGTCCGGGTCCTGCCAGCGCACGGTGACGTCGGCGAGGTGACCGGAGGCGCCGGGACGCAGGCGCACCGCGTAGAGCGCGGTGACCGAGTGGCCCGGCCCGATCTCGCCGCCGTCGACGGAGTCGTCGCGCAGGTCCTGCGGGCGCAGGCCGCGGTTGTCGTAGCCGATCAGCCGGTAGGTGTCGACCTGCCGGGAGTCGAAGGCGACCTGCGCCTTGGCGTCGCGTGCCCGGACCTCGACCGTGGCCGGCAACTGCTCGACGAACAGGCGCTTGGCCTTCTCGGCGTCGGAGATGTAGACGGCCCTGCCGTTGCCGTGGTCGGCGAGCTCCTCCATCAGCTTGTCGCCGTAGTCACTGCCCACGCCGACGCACAGCAGCGAGATGCCGGTGCCCGCTTCCTCGCGGACCTTGCTCAGGATCGGCCGCGACGTGGTGGCGCCGGTGTTGGCCAGGCCGTCGGACGCGAGGATCACGCGGTTGGTCACGCCTTCGCGGAAGCCGCGGCGGGCCTCCTTATAGCCGAGCGTCATGCCCGCTTTGAGGTTGGTGCTGTCGCCGGTGTCGAGCGAGTCGATGGCGCGGTGGAGTTCGGCGCGGCGCGAGACCGGCGTCATCTCGCGGACGAGGGTCGCGTCGCTGTCGTAGGCCACGATCGCCACCGAGTCGCTCGGCCGGAGCCGGTCGATGAGCGCGTGCAGCGCGGTCTTCAGCAGGTCGAGCCGGCCGGGCTCGCCCATCGAGCCGGACGTGTCGACGACGAACGTCAGGTTGGCGTCGCGGCGTGCGCCCCCGGTGGCACGCCGGGTCTGCAGGCCCACGCGCAGGAGCCGGACGTCGCCTGCCCGGCCGCCATCGGCCGACACCGCGAAGCCATTGCCCTCGGGTTCGGCGTAGCCCTGCTTGAAGTGGTTGACGAACTCCTCAGGACGCACTGTCGCGGGGTCGGGGCGCCGCCCGTCGAGCAGCGCCCGGCGGGCGTAGCCGTAGGACGCGGTGTCCACGTCCAGCGCGAACGTCGAAAGGTAGGAGGAGGGCTGCTGTTCGAGGAGCCGGTCCTCCGGGACGGTTCCGGGGTGGGCACGGCCGATCGGTTTCTGGTTCCCGTCGCCCGCGGATTTCGATTCGCCGGCACTGCACGCGCTGGTCAGGAGAGCAACACCAAGTGCGGCCGCTGCCAGGGCTTTGCCTCGGTTTCTCATGACCGCGTAGACGGCCCCGAGGCAGGGCCCGGATCCGCATGCTATGCACCCGTGCCCCAACCGAGACAAACCGTTCATCTGGCATCGAATTGCCGAACCGTGCCACTATTGGCTGGCGCTGTTGGGAGAGGGGTGGCCACCGTGGTGAGAGCGGTGCGGGGGAGAGCGGCGTTCCGGTGGACCTGTGCCTCGATCGCAGTGATCGCGGCCGCGACCGTGTCCGGCGCGGGAACCGCCGTGGCGGAGCCGCCCGTACCACCGGACGCGACGGCCGCGCCCGCCGGGGCACCGCCGCGGACGGTCACCCTCGTCACCGGTGACCAGGTCACGGTCGTCCCGCGGACGGGCCGGCCGCCCTCGGTCTCCGTCACCTCCGGGCCGGGGCGCGCGGCGTCGTTCTCGACCGTGGTCACGAAGGACCGGATCACGGTGCGCCCCTTCGACGTCCAGCCGCTGATCGCCGCGGGCCGGCTCGACCCGCGGCTCTTCGAGGTGGACCGGCTGCTCGCCGAGGGGCATGACGACGCGCGCCGCGATCGGCTGCCGCTGATCGCGCGGCGGCCGGGCGGCGCGCTCAGGGCACAGGCGCGGTCCGCCCGCACGATCGCCGGTACGGGCCTCACGGCACTGCAGGCCGACAAGTCGAGGCTGCCCGAGCTGTGGCGGGACTTCGTCGCCGACCCCGACGCCCGGCTCTGGCTCGACGCTCAGATCAAGGTCGCGACGGACGGCAGCGTGCCGCGGATCGGCGCGCCGGTGGCCTGGCAGCGCGGCCTCACCGGCAAGGGCGTCAAGGTGGCCGTGCTGGACTCCGGCGTGGACCGCGCGCACCCCGACCTGAGCTCGGCCGTCACCGAGAGCCGCGACTTCACCTCGTCCGGGTCCGCCGACGACAAGGTGGGCCACGGTACCCACGTCGCCTCGATCCTGGCGGGCTCCGGCGCCGCCTCAGGAGGGAAGTACCGCGGCGTCGCGCCGGACGCCGAGATCGTCAGCGGGAAGGTCGTCGACGACGCGGGGCAGGGCCAGGAGTCGTGGGTGCTCGGCGGCATGGCGTGGGCCGCCCGGGAGGCCCGGGCCAAGGTCGTCAACCTGAGCGTCTACTGCTTCTGCGACTCCACCGCGGTCGATCCGGTCGAGCAGGCGGTCGAGGAGCTGTCGGCCGAGACCGGCACGTTGTTCGTCGCGGCCGTCGGCGACTACTGGTTCCCCGCGCCGGGGCTCGTGGGCCTGCCCGCCGCAGCCGGGTCAGCCCTGGCCGTCAGCAGCGTCGACCGCGAGGACCGCCCCTGGGTGACGGCGCAAGGACCGCGTCCCCAGGACTACTCGGTGAAGCCCGAGGTCCTCGCGCCGGGCGAGGGCATCGTCGCGGCCCGGGCGAAGAACACCCGGGCAGGCTCGCCCGTGGACGACCACTACACCCGCCTGTCCGGCACGTCGGCCGCCACACCGCACGTGGCCGGCGCGGCGGCGATCCTCGCGCAGCGGCACCCGGACTGGACGGGCGAACGCCTCAAGGCCGCTCTCATGGCCGCGGCCAAGAACCTGCCCGGCGTCGACACCTACACGCAGGGCTCGGGGCGGGTGGACGTCGCCAAGGCCGTCTCACAGGAGCTCACCACGTCGCCGGCGAGCGTGCACGCCACCGTTCGATGGAGTGACGCGGGCGAGGCCCCCGTGGTGACGAGGAAGATCACCTACACCAACGACGGGGACGCGCCGCTCGGCCTGACCCTCGGCGTGGCGCTGGTCGCGCAGCAAGGGGGCGCGCCGCTTCCGGCCGAGTCCGCCACGCTCGACAGGGAGCGGATCACCGTCCCGGCGGGCGGCCGGGAGACCGTCACGCTGACACTGCGCGGCCTGAGCGCCACCGGAGGGATCAAGGCCGGGGCGTTCAGCGGCTACCTCACCGCGACGGCCGCCGACGGCACACCGGCCCTCAGAACGCCGGTCGGCGCGTACGTCGAGCCGCCCACCACCTCGCTCAGGCTGCCGATCACCGACCGGGACGGCGATCCGGGCAACGCGGGCAACTCCTTCGTCACGATCGTCAACGTCCAGACGGGCGACTACGTCTACCCCCAGCCGGACGACGACGGCGTGGTGAGCGCGCGGGTGCCGGCCGGGACGTACCTGATCTCCGGCGCCGTGGACACCAAGGACACCTGGACCACCGGTTTCACGCAGGTGTACGACCTCGCGCCCGGAACCCGCGAGATCCCGCTCGACGCGCGGCGCACCGCCCCGGTCGAGCTCACCAACGACCAGCCGGACGCCGTGCTGACCGGAGCCGCGGCGCAGCTCATCTGGCAGCGCGGAACGGCGGGATCCTCGCTCCATCTTCGCGGGGACGCGCGGCGGCGGATCTCCGTGCAGCCCGCGGCCGGTCCCGGCCTCGGCTACGACGTCTCCACCCTCTGGGAACGCGAGGGTTCCGGCCCGGAGCAGCCGAGCCCCTACGTCTTCCGCGACTACAGGTACGCCGACGGCGCCATCCCTTCCGACCCCGGACTGCGCACCCGGCGGGCCGAGCTCGCGCGCATCCTCACCGACGTGCGTTCCCAGGGAGCCGCCACGCGGGGCTGGTTCCGGTGGTCGGCCTCACATCCCGGCTCGGGCCTGTTCGGCGGGGAGGCGATGGGGGTGACGCGGCCCGTGCCCGGGTCGTTCACCCTCTACCTGAGGGCGGGCAGGGACGTCGCCTGGCACACGAGCCTCTGGCAGTTCGAGAACGATCCCCTCGACGGCGGTATCCGGATCAGCCGGGGGCCGCGCAGCTATCGGGCGGGGCCGCAGGCCGACCTGATCAACGCGGCGGTCCTGGGGCCCGTGCCGGACGGCGGAAGCACCCGTACGGGCGACGCGCTGCGCGCCGAGACCGGCTGCCCGTTCACCGGCGCGCTGGACGGCTGCGGCATGGACGGCACGCTCGGCGGAACGCTGCGGCTCAGCAGGGGCGGCACGGTGATCGCCGAACGGCGTGTTCCACAGGGATGGAACTGGTACTGGCTCGACGCCACCCTCGCGCCGGAGGCGGCGACCTACACCCTCCAGCAGTCGCTGACCCGCGACGACCCGCTCGCGACGCTGTCGGCCAAGGTGGACTCGACCTGGACCTTCACCTCGTCCCGCACGGCGCCCGGGGAAAAGCGGGTGCTGCCGCTGTTGTCGGTCGCGTACCTGCCCACCGGCCTGAACGGGCACAACGCCGCGCCGAAGGACCGGGCGACCATCGTCCCGGTCTGGGTCAGGCGGAGTGCGGGCGCGCCCGGCGCCGTGCCGAAGACCCTCACGGTCGAGGCGTCGTTCGACGACGGTGCCACGTGGCGGCCGCTCCGGCTGACCGGCTCGGCGGTCTTCGGCAGCGTCACGATCCGGCCGCCCGCCGGCGCCGAGTACGTGTCGCTCCGCGCCACCGCCACCGACTCCGCGGGCAACGGCGTCGTGCAGACCGTCACCCGCGCCTACCGCCTCGGGTGAGCCCCGCGGGCGGCGTTGGATGCCCGGAACGTCACCTGCGGTTGGGGCTGGGCGGCCGCATCACGCGGTTGGACACCACGTCGTCGACGATCCCGTACTCCTTGGCCTCGTCGGCGCTGTAGAACCGGTGCCGTTCGAGGTCCGTGCGGATCTGGCCGACCGGCCTGCCGGTGTGCTTGGCGAGCGTGTCCTCCATCAGTTCCCGCATCCGCAGGATCTCGTTCGCCATGATCTCCAGGTCGCTGGACTGCCCGCGGGTGCCCTCGATGCCCGGCTGGTGCAGCATGATCCGGCAGTGCGGCAGCGCCAGCCGCTTGCCCGGGGTGCCGGCCGCGAGCACCAGTGCCGCCGCCGCGGCCGCCTGCCCGAGGCACACCGTCTGGATCTCGGGGCGGACGAAGTTCATGGTGTCGTAGATGGCGGCCATCGCGGTGAACGAGCCGCCGGGGGAGTTGATGTAGATGCTGATGTCGCGGTCCGGGTCCAGCGTCTCCAGGGTCAGCAGCTGGGCGATGACGTCGTTGGCCGACGTGTCGTCCACCTGCACCCCGAGGAAGATGATCCTTTCCTGGAAGAGCTTGTTGTACGGATCCATCTCCTTGACGCCGTAGGAGGTCCGTTCGGTGAAGGACGGCAGTACATACCGTCCCTGGATCTGCTCGGCGGCCCGCATACCGGCGACGCTATCTCTCATTTGGGATATCACCAAGTAGCGGCTGATCGTTCTGCTCGATGGACGGCGCCGGGCTCGGATCCAGGCGGCCGGCGGCCCGGCGTTCGCGCGCCGTCCGGAGGGACCGGGCCAGCGGTTCGGCCGTACGGGCCAGCAACGGGCCGGCGATGGCCAGGATGAGGACGTAGGCGGCGGCGAGCGGACCGAGCCTGGGATTGATCCCGGCGGAGACCGCCAGACCCGCGATGACGATGTTGAACTCGCCGCGCGGGACGAGCGCCGCCCCGGCGCGGAGCCGTCCGGTGGTGGCGACGCCCGCGCGGCGTGCGGCCAGCCATCCGGTGCCGAGCTTGGTGGCGATGCCCGCGGCGGCGAGCGCCGCCGCGATCCCGAGGACGGGCGGCAGGTCGGCCGGATCGGTGTGGAGCCCGAAGAAGACGAAGAACACGGCGGCGAACAGGTCCCGCAGCGGGGCGAGCAGGTCCCGCGCGGTGTGCGCGAGCGGGCCGGACAGCGCGATGCCGACCAGGAACGCGCCGACAGCGGCCGAGACCTGCAGCTGCTGGGCGAGCCCGGCGACGAGCAGGGTCAGGCCGAGTACCTTGAGCAGCAGGACCTCGTCGGTGGGGCTGGCGACGAACCGTTCGACCAGCCGCCCGTGCCGCAGCGCGATGAAAAGGATCACCGCGATCGTCAGCGCGGCGATGCCGAGCGTGGTCGCGCCCGCGAGCAGTGAGGCCCCGGCCAGGACGGCGGTGAGGATGGGCAGGTAGGCGGCCATCGCCAGGTCCTCGAACACGAGGATCGACAACACCGCCGGCGTCTCCCTGTTGCCCAGCCAGCCGAGGTCGCCCATCACCTTGGCGGTGATGCCGGACGACGTGACATAGGTGATGCCGCCGAGGGCGACGGCGGCCACCGGCCCCCAGCCGAGGAGCAGGGCCGCCAGCACGCCCGGTGTGGCGTTGAGCAGCAGGTCGGCCACGCCCACGGGGGCCGACGACCGCAACGTGCCCACCAGCTCGCCCGCGGTGTATTCGAGGCCGAGGGTGAACAGCAGCAGGATCACCCCGACCTCGGCGCCGATCGCGACGAAGTCCTCGCTGGCGCCCAGCGGGATGATCCCGCCGGAGCCGAACGCGAGGCCCGCCACGAGGTAGAGGGGGATCGCCGAGATGGAGAACCGGACGGCGACCGCGCCCAGCAGCCCGAGGACGAGGACGATGGCGCCGAGCTCGATCAGTTGGACCGCACCGTGCATCCGCCCGTCACCCGCTGGCCAGGATGTCGGCCACCGCCGCGGTGCCCTCGCCCGTGCCGACCGCGACCACGATGTCGCCGGCCGCGAAGACGAAGTCCGGCCGCGGGCTGGCGATCACGTTCCCGGCGCGGACCACCGCCACGATCGACGCGCCGGTGCGGGTGCGCGCCTGCGTGGCGGCCAGCGGCCGGCCGGCGAACGGCGATCCGGCCGCGATCGGGAGCTGCTCGGTGACGAGGCCCTCGACCTGCCGGTGCAGCTCGGCGAGCCGCTCCACCACCCGGTCGCTGTCCAGCAGCTCGGCCAGCCCGTTGGCCTCCTCGCCGGTCAGCGCGACCGACACCACGCAGGTGTCGGGATCGTCCTTGTCGTAGACCACCAGGTCCCGGCGGCCGGTGCGGTGCGACACCACTCCGAGCTGCCGCCCGCGTTCGGTGGTGAACACGTGCCGCAACCCGATGCCCGGCAATGAGGTCCGCTCGACGTCCATGACTCCTCCACTTCGCGACGATCACCATGATGACATGCGAAAACAGTACTTTCGTTCCCTATGTCCCTATCTGCAGCGACCCCGCGCACCGGGCTACTTGCAGGAGCGCACCGGCTTCATGGAGATGACCGCCGACAGGGGGACCACGGTCGGCGTCGCCGTCTTGATGATCAGTTGGCGGCCGTCGGCGCCGGTGATCTCACCGCACACGTGGCCCGCGTCGTGACGGACGTCCATCAGCGTGCCCGCCGGCCTGGCCTCGGGGCCGAGCCAGGTGAGGCCGATCGCCAGCGCCAGGCAGGCGATCGCGGTCGTCGCCAGCCAGGCCGCGAGGCGGATCGCGCCCGCGACCCGCCTGACCTCGTCGAGCGTCCACGAGCGGAGCGTTTCGCCGCTGAGCAGGATGTCCTGTCCCGGCCTGCCCGCCGCCGCGCGGACCGTGAGCAGCGTCGCCGCCACGAGCATGCCGAGCCCGGCGGCGAGGAGCAGGACGACGCCCCACCGGAACCCGGGGGTCAGCGAGCTGATGGTGTCGCGGCCCTTGACGATGAGGACCACGCTCAGCAGGGCGGTGAGGCCGCCGAGGCCCGTCCGCCAGCCGTCGGCCTGCTTGCGCGCCGCGTCGAGCTGGGTGAACTTCAGTTCCTGGGCGCGCTGCGCCCACCGCTTGCGGTCGATGCTCACTGGAGTTCGACGCTCCAGAAGGCGCCGCAGCCGTTGTCGGCGGCGTCCTCGGGACGGTCGGCGTGCATGTGCCCGCACACGCAGAAGACCGTCACGGTGCGCGGCGGCTCGGCGGCCCTGCGCGGACGGAACCAGCCCTTGGTGCCCTCCGGGCTGCCGCGTTCGAGCGTCAGGCGCGTCCGGCCGCCGCACGCCGGGCAGTTGCCGGAGATCTCAAGGCCGTCGGGACGCGCCGTGACGGTGAACGCCGTCTGCACGTCGAACTCGGTCTCGACGTAGCCGATCTCGCGGTGGTGGTCGATGTCAGGCAACGGGGGGCTCCAGGTCGAGGGCGAACAGCGGGGCGTAGTGACGCAGACGTTCGGCGATCCAGGCGGGGGACTCACCGGTCGCCTCGGCGGCACGCTCGACGTGGTCACCGGTCACCCGCCCCGACACGGCGGGCGCGTGCCCGTCCAGGTGCTCGGTCAGCAGCAGCAGGTCCTGCCAGCGGACGATCTCCGCGGGCGGCGCCGCGATGGGATAGTCCTGCCGGACGCCGATCGCCGTCAGCGCCGACAACCGCCGGTGGGTCTCGGCGGGCGTCCAGCCCAGCCGGCCGGAGATCTGGACGAGCCGGAGCGGATCGATCTCCGAGATGTAGAAGTCGTAGTTCATGTGGCCGGAGACCGTGAGCATGTCCTCGTCGTACTCGTCGGGGAACACCTCACCGAGCTGGGCGCGGACCTCGGCGGAGAGCTCGGGGACGGGGGCGCCGAGTTGGCGATAGGGCTCGATCATGCTGAGGAAATCGCCGATGGACCGTCCGAAGGACACGGCGCCGCTGACGATGTCGCCCGGCTCGATCTGCCAGGTCACCGGCCCCTTGCGTCCCCAGCGTGTCAGGTCCAGGAGGACCGGGGCGATTTCGAAGTGCGCGTAGAGGGACTCGCACGCCGGGGTGACGTCCGGCACGTCAGCCTCAGGGTAGGCGTCCAGCACGGCGTTCCGCGCGTCCGCGATGGAGCAGTAGTACTCCCGCGCCAGATTCACGAGTTCGGGGTAGGTGACCGGTTCGGTAGGCGACGCGAAGGGCACGAGAGCGGCTGCCCGTGCGATGGATCTCTGGGACGTGCGCCGCGCTTTGAGGATCATGGCGAGCCGGCCGCACGGCTTCTCGCGGATGAACCTGCGTCGGCGCAGTGCGGGCGTGTACTCCATCAAGTGCGTCTCGATGAAATCCAGGTCCTCGGCCTTCGGCGCGTAGTCCGGCAGGGCGGTGATGTCGGGGAGCCGCACCAGACCGAGGTCATCGAGCCTGCGCAGCCCTTGATGCGCGTCGGCCAGCGTCCCTCCTACCTTGGCAGCGACCATCAGAAGCTGGAGGGGCACCAGCGGCGTGCCCGGGGAGTACACGTGCCGGAGGGCCTCGATCTCCATGGCGGTCGGCTCCGCCGGGTACGCGTCGCGGGCCGCCACCTCGACCCCGAGAGGCGCGAAAGTGTCGCACATCGTCAACACCTGGCTGACCTCGCGGCCTGTGGCCGCGCTGGCCGCGACGATGTGCGAGGGCGTCAGCGGCTCCTCTGCCCAGGGCGGGATGCCGTCCAGGTCGGTCGAAAGGAGCTTCGCGTCCGCGCTGGTGCACGTGTACTCAGCGAGCGTGCCGAGCACGATGTCCGGGGCCGACCAGCCGTCCGGCATGTGATCGGAGGCCCGGGCGAGCACCTGACCGAGCGGCAGGTCGAGTTCGGCAGAGGCCTTGACCAGCCAGCCCGCCACCCGGCGCCGTGGCGGCGAACCTGGCGGTGACCAGGCGGCGAGGGCCCGGACCAGCGGGAAATCCTCCTTCTTCGCCAGCGTCAGCGCGACAGGGGGACAGGAACGAATCTCGCCGATGGGCAGTCCCGTGATGGCGAAGCGGCGAAGTCTGCGGAGCCGGTCCGACAGCGGCTGATCGGTGTGCACGGCCGCGAGCAGGAGCTCGTCGACGTACAAAATCCCGTCGTTGTGCAGGTGGTTCAGGTTGCTCAGAAGTTCCGCGTCGGTCGGATCGACGGCCGGCAGCCCTTCGCCGTTGACGACGTGCGGTGCCGTCATCGCATGGGGTCGGGATCCGACGAGCCGTGCCCAGCGGCCCGCACGCCAGGCGGAGAACCAACGGGCGTAATAGCGGGCCCAGTTCTCGGGGTTGAAGAGCTCCCCGTCTTTGGGAAAGCATCCCATGTCTCCCACGGCCACTCTGGCGCCGTGACCCCAGACGCTGCCGACCGGAATGGAGGCGTTCTCCCTCACCAGATAGTCGAAGATCTGCTGGGCGACCTCGGGCGCCGACTCGGTCACCTGCCACAACCAGGACAGCGTGAGCCCTGGCCAGTTGAGCAACTTGGGCAGGGACCTTTCGATGCAGGCCCGCACCCACTTCTTGTCCCAGTTGCGGAGCTTCTTGCGGTCGACGGTGAACTGCGGCCTGCGGGTGTCGCGCAGGTTGAGGATCAGGCCGAAGATCTCCTCGTTGGTGCGGATGCCGTCGGCGGCGAGCCCGCCCTCGTCCGACACCCACCACAGGTCCTCGCCGCACTTCAGCGACACGGCCGTCTCGTCCTGGTAGCGCAGCTCCCGGGGTTTCCAGACCTCGGTCGCCGAGTCGTGGGCCGTGACCTCGACCCGGTAATCGGAGATCCACAGCAGCTTGCGCATGGTCGTGAGGACGTTGACGCGCTCGTCGTTCGCCGTCATGTAGAGGCGCACGCGCGTGCCACCCGCGGGCAGGACGTCCGCGGTGGTGATCTGGAAGAGGCTCCCGTTGCTGGCGATGTCGACGCGGTGCGCCCGGTCGGACGCGATGCCGTTCAGGCCGACCGGCCGCGTCAGGACGGTGATCTCGTCGGCGAGCATGAAGTAGCTGAAGACGCCGACGCCGAACTGGCTGTTGGAGACCAGCTGCAGCGGCGGGTCGAGCTCCTGCCAGGCCGCCTGCTCGGCACGGAACGACTCGCGGTACACGAACCGCTCGCCCGCGCTCGCGAAGACCTGCTTGAGCGTCTCGGTGTCCATGCCGACACCGTTGTCCTCGCACTCGATGTACTCGCGCCCCTCCTCGAACCCCTGGCGGAACACGATCCGGCCGTTCCAGCCGCCTGGATCACGGCGGGAAAGGCGCAGGCCCTCCAGCCGGGTGTCGCGGTAGCGGCAGGCGTCCAGCGCGTTCTGGTAGAGCTCGCGGATGGCCAGCGCGGGGTCGTCGTAGAGCTGACGGCCCATCAGCAGCTCGCGGACCTTGTCCTCGGCGAGCCGGAACCGCGACAGCGGCACCTCGAAGGCGGCCGTGTCGTCGGGGCGCCGCTCCGGGCGCAGACCCCGGTCGGTGAAGCGGGCGGGCAGCGCGGCCGCGATCTCCTTGTCCAGGGCGAGCCCGGCGATCGTCGTGCGGGCGGCCGCGGCGCACGCGACGACGTCCTCGAACGCGGCGTGCTGCGCGGGATGGTCGCAGGACATCTGGAGTTCGAGGGCGTCCTCCCGGCGGGCCCAGGTCAGCCGGTCGGCCGCGTTCTTCATCGCCGACAGGGGCAGCTCCATGCGCGTGCCGATGTGGTCGGCGATGACCGGCGGCATCCGGCGCAGGTCCGCGGCCATGATGCCGCCCAGCCACAGCACGGCGGCCAGCGCCCGCCACCGGTCGTCCACGTAGGCGGCGCCGAGGCGTTCCACGACGATGGGATCGCCGGGCCGGGCGCCGACCGCGCGCAGGAGCGCCTCGGTGAGCTTGGGCAGCTCGCGGGCCGTCAGCCCGGTGGCGTGGCCGTCCAGCAGCCGGGCGCCGCGCTGGTAGCAGTCGGCCGCCGCGGCGCCGTGCCAGAGCGACTGCCGGGTCGCGAGCCACTGGTGCACCAGCCACATCGCCAGCGCGTCCCGTTCCTTGGTGAGCCCCCGGCGGTCCAGGCCCTCCGCACGGCGCAGCACCTGCTGGTGCATCTCGTGCGTGATCTCCAGGTCGGTGCGCGGGCCTTCCCGGTACGTACGGGTGAAGTCGGTGGGCGCGATGCCGGCGGTGAGCCGGATGCCCTCGGCGAGCACGACCTCGCGCAGGAACGGCGCGGCGATGAGGGCGGCGACCTCTGCCGGGCCCAGCCGGGTCGCGTCGCCGAGCAGCATCGTCATGCGCTCCAGCGTCCGGATCGGATGGTTCTGGTCGAACCAGGGATCGTCGATGCCGACCCGCTCGCGCAGCGTCCCGTACGCCTCGCCGCATCGGCGGGCCGATCCCTCGACCAGCGCGAGCACCGCCTCGCGGGCGGAGTCCTCCTGGTCGCAGCGCTGCCAGAGCTCGGTGTCGCCGGCGGCCCTCCGCCATGCCCCGGTCAGCTCGTCGCCGTCGCAGACGACGACGTCCTTGGCGTCCATGAGCATCGTGCGGTGGCGGACGTCGGGCGACTGCCGCAACGCCTCGTTCCGCGCGGCCCGCCGCCGGATCTCCAGCGAGACCTCGTCGATGACCTCCACGAGCGTGCGCGCGGGGTGCCGCCGGTCGAGCACCTGCGCCAGCGCCTGCGTGAAGACGCTCCCGGTCTCGGTGTAGTGACAGCGCTGGCCCGCCTCGCACCCGGTGACGAGCACGAACGAGCCGTCGGCCGGATAGGGGACGACCCCGCCGACCGCGCCCGGCTCGCGTTCCTGCGCCGGGTCGTCCCGGCAGGCGTCGACGAAGAAGACCACCAGCCGGGCGCGGCACTCGGCCAGGTCCGCCGGGACGACCGGCACCAGGTCGGCGGTGCCGCCGTCCCGGTCGGCGTCACTGGGGACCAGGTAGTCCTGCCCGCCGACGCTGACGCCGTGGCCGGAGAAGTAGAGCAGCAGCACGCCGTCGCGCGGCGCCTGCCGGCACGCGGTGTCGATCGCGCGCCTGAGGCGGGTGCGGCTGGGCTCCGGGCCGCCGTCGGTGCCGAACGTGGTCACCGAATAGCCGGACTGCTCCAGGGCCCGCCGCATGCTGCGGACGTCGTTGCGCACGACGTCGCCGATCTCGCTGAACCGGTCGTCGTCACACTGGGGGACTCCGATGAGCAGCGCATGACGCCCCGTCACAGCAACCCCCACAGCTCTTCGGTTTTCGGCATCCGTGGCACGACATTATCGACCAGTCTCGCCACTCTTCGCCGCAAACCTGACTCAGCGGGTGGCGGCCACCTCGGCGGCCGTGGCGCGCATGGCGGGGAGGGTCTCGTCCTCGTGCACGCTGTAGAGCGTGGTCTTGACGATCACGACGCGGTGCCTGGTCGAGACGTAGACGATCTGGCCGCCGAACCCGCCGTACCAGTAGCCGTCCGAGCCGTCGAGCACTCCGCCGGTCACGTCGTGGTCGGGCTGCAGGGGGTTGGGCGTGGAGGCGTAGGCCAGCCAGGAGGCGGGGATCACCTGGCGTCCGTTCGCCTGGCCGCCGCGCAGCAGCGTCAGGCCCCAGCGGGCGAAGTCGCGGTCGCGGGCGTAGTAGCAGCAGTAGCCCATGGCGTTGCCGTGTGAGTCGTTGCCGACGAACGCCGTGGAGGCCATCCCGGCCGGTCCCCAGATCTTGTCCTGGACGTACTGGTGGTACGGGCGGCCGGTCGCCCGGGCGAGCACCAGGGCCAGGACGGCGCTGTTCATGCTGTTGTAGTTGTACGTGGTGCCCTGCGGCACGGCGCTGGTCTGGGCGGCGGCGTACTTGAGGGTCGTCGTCCAGCCCATGCTGAGGACGACCTGGAGCGAGATGTCGTCGAGCTGGCCGTCCCACTTGATGCCGGAGGTCATCCGTAGCAGGTTGCGGATGGTGACCGGCCCGTAGGCGTGCCGGGCGAGCTCGGGCACGTACGTCGCGACCGGGTCGTCCAGTGAGCCGATCTTGCCTTCGGAGATGGCGATGCCGATCGCGTGGGCGGTGAATCCCTTGGCGATGGACCACGACTGGAACACCGAGTCGGCGGAGTAGCCCGGCGCGTACCACTCCTTGACGACCTGGGTGCCGTCCAGGACCACCAGGCCCTGCGCGGTCCGGTGGAGATAGTCCTGGAGGGTGTGCGTCTTCCCGTTGTGGGTGTAGCTGACGTTCAGCGGACGCGGAGAGCTCGTCAGCCGTACGGGGTCGGCCGACGGCTGGAGGCGGTCGAAGTTGGGGAGCGGGACGTCGGCCCTGGCGGCCGTCAGGTCGCCGGCGAGCACGGTGGCGAGCACGGTGGCGGTGAGGAGCAGCGACAGGAGGATGCGGCGCAGGTAGCTCACTCAAACAACGGTATCTATTTGCCAGCGCCCGCTTCCACTCCGCGCGTGACAAGGAATTCGCCAGTGCTGACGGAAAGGGCCGGGCATGATGCGGGGGTCCATGCCCGGCCCCTCTGCCGGCCCGTTACGGAACGTCCACCCAGTCCAGGGTGCGGCTGACCGCCTTTTTCCAGCCCGCGTAGCCGGTCTCGCGCTGGTCGCCGCTCCACTCGGGCTGCCAGCGGCGGTCCTCGTTCCAGTTCTGCTTGAGCTCGTCGGTGGACTCCCAGAACCCGACCGCCAGACCCGCCGCGTAGGCCGCGCCGAGAGCGGTCGTCTCAGCGACGACCGGCTTGGAGACGGGGACGCCGAGGATGTCGGCCTGCAGCTGCATGCACAGCTCGTTGGCTGTGACTCCGCCGTCCACGCGGAGCACGTCCAGGGTGACCCCGGAGTCCTGGCGCATGGCCTCGACGACGTCGCGCGTCTGGTAGCAGATGGATTCAAGGGTGGCGCGGGCGAGGTGGGCGTTGGTGTTGAAGCGCGAGAGGCCGACGATGGCGCCGCGGGCGTCGCTGCGCCAGTACGGGGCGAACAGGCCGGAGAAGGCGGGCACGAAGTAGACGCCGCCGTTGTCCTCCACCTGACGGGCGAGGGACTCGCTCTGCGACGCGCCGGAGATGATGCCGAGCTGGTCGCGCAGCCACTGCACGGCCGACCCGGTGACCGCGATCGAGCCTTCCAGGGCGTAGACGGGCTTCTCCGAGCCGAACTGGTAGCAGACCGTGGTGAGCAGGCCGTTCTTGGAGCGCACCAGCTCGTTGCCGGTGTTGAGCAGCAGGAAGTTGCCGGTGCCGTAGGTGTTCTTGGCCTCGCCGGGGGCGAAGCACACCTGCCCGACGGTGGCGGCCTGCTGGTCGCCGAGGATTCCGGAGATCGGCACCTCGCCGCCGAGCGGGCCGAGCCGCTGGGTGAGGCCGTACGGCTCGGGGGTGGAGGACGGCTTGATCTCCGGGAGCATGGCGCGGGGGACACCGAAGAACGACAGCAGCTCGTCGTCCCAGTCGAGCGTCTCCAGGTTCATCAGCATGGTGCGGCTGGCGTTGGTCGGGTCGGTGACGTGCACGCCGCCGTCGGGGCCGCCGGTCAGGTTCCACACGATCCAGGTGTCGGTCGTGCCGAAGATCGCCTCACCCGCCTCGGCGGCCTCGGCGACCCCCTCGACGTTCTCCAGGATCCACTGGATCTTCCCGCCGGAGAAGTACGTCGCCGGAGGCAGTCCCGCCTTGCGGCGGATGACCTCGCCGCGGCCGTCCCGGTCGAGGGCGGCGGCGATGCGGTCGGTCCGGGTGTCCTGCCAGACGATCGCGTTGTAGTACGGGCGCCCGGTCCGGCGGTTCCAGACGAGGGTCGTCTCGCGCTGGTTGGTGATGCCGAGGGCGGCGAGGTCGGCCGCGGTGAGGTCGGCCTTGTTGAGGGCGGTCTGGATGACGGCCCGGGTGCGTTCCCAGATCTCGGTGGGGTTGTGCTCGACCCAGCCGGCCTGGGGCAGGATCTGCTGGTGTTCGAGCTGGTGGCGGGCGATCTCGTTGCCGCCGTGATCGAAGATCATGAAACGGGTGCTGGTCGTTCCCTGGTCGATCGCTCCGACGAAGTCCGGCATGCGTGTCACCTTGTCTGATCGGGGTCGGTTGGCTGGTTCAGGCGGTCTTGGCCGCGGGCTCGGCGGGGACGGGCGCCGCCGGCTCCGGCTCCGGCTCGTCGGGCAGGAAGCGGCCGATGAGCGCCTGGTAGAGGCCCGCGCCGACCAGGGCCCCGATCAGCGGGCCGACGATGGGCACCCAGAAGTACAGTTCGCCGTACTGGTCTCGCCAGGCGCCCCCGTACCCGGTGATGAACGAGGCGAGCCGCGGCCCGAAGTCGCGCGCCGGGTTGATGGCGTAGCCGGCGTCGGTGCCCCATGCCATCCCGATCGCCACCACGACCAGGCCGATGAGGAACGGGGTGAGGTTGGCGAGCGGCGGCGAGTTGCGCAGGTCGGTGAGAACGAGGATCAGGAAGAGGAGGATGGCCGTGCCGATGATCTGGTCGCGCAGCGCGCCCCAGGTGTGGACGGGCAGCGTGCCGTTGCCGGGCAGGGTGGAGAAGACGCCCTGGGTCTTGATGGTGTGGCCGGGGTCGACCTTGGCGAGCACCTCGGTGTAGTTCCACCGGACGATGAGCGCGGCGACGAACGCGCCCGCGGTCTGGGCCAGCATGTACGGCAGCACCTTGCGCCACGAGAAGCCCTTGAAGACCGCCAGCGCGAACGTGACCGCCGGATTGAGATGCGCGCCGCTGAGCCGGCCCGCGACGTACACGCCGAGCGTGACGCCGAGGCCCCAGGCCCACGCGATGCTGTCGTGGTCGCCGATCCCGCCCGCCGCGACCTGTGCCACGACACCGACTCCGAACAGGATGAGGATCATCGTCCCGGCGAACTCGGCGGCGAGTTCCGCCGCGGGCCCCGGGATCTTCGGTCGCTCCGCCATGCTTCCTCCTCGACGTGACGGTCCCCGGCGCCGCACGCCGGGCGACCGGTCCGTGAGGTGGGGTGATCTGCCTCACGGCCGCACCCGGACGTTAGGTCGCCCCCTGGAGCCGGTCAAGGAACGAGTGTCGGCATTGTCGAACAAAGATCATCCGAGTATCACTTACCGAGACTGTTGTGGTGACCCACCTCACAGCTCAACGAACATTCGGGTCCCTTGTCTCGCTCCTGCCGGATGAATGCCGACATTGTCGAATGAACTTTGACGTGGTTAGGTGGGCGGCGTGCCGGGACCCGTGCAGTCGATCGAACGGGCGGCAGCCATCCTGCGGCTGCTCGCCCGCGGTTCCGGACGCCACAGCCTCGGTGAGGTCGCGGGCTCGCTGGGGCTGGCCCGCGGTACCGCCCACGGCATCCTGCGCACCCTGCAGGGAGTCGGCTTCGTCGAGCAGGACGAGGCCACCGGCAAGTACCAGCTCGGCGCCGCCCTGCTGCACCTGGGCACGAGCTACCTGGACGTCAACGAGCTGCGCTCCCGCGCGATCAACTGGGCGGACGCGCTGGCGGCGCGCAGCGGCGAGGCGGTCCGGATCGGCACGTCGCTGGACGGCCAGGTCCTGGTGGTGCACCACGTGTTCCGCCCGGACGACACCCTGCAGGCGCTCGACGTCGGCACGCTCGTTCCGCTGCACGCGACGGCGCTCGGCAAGGTCCTGCTCGCGTACGACACGAGCGTCGCGGCGGAGCTCGCGGCGAAGCCGGAGCTCACCGCCTACAGCCGGCACACGATCACCTCGCCGCCCGTCCTGACCCGGGCACTGAAAGAGATCCGGGACCGCGGGTGGGCGGCCGAGGCCGAGGAGTTCACCGTCGGCGACGCCGGCGTGGCCGCGCCGATCCGCGGTCACGGCGGCCTGGTGGTCGGTGCCATCGGCATCTCGGGGGCGGTGGAGCGGATCTGCGACGTCCGCGGCCGTCCCCAACCGAAACTGGTGACCTTCGTGCGCGACGCCGCGCGCGCGGTCTCCCGAGACCTCGGAGCCTCCCGGTGGTGAAGCCCACCTACCCTATGTGGGAGTAGGAATCCATGACAGAGCGTTACGTGATGGCCATCGACCAGGGCACCACCTCGACCCGGTGCATCCTGTTCGACCACAGCGGCCGGCTCGTGTCGGTCACCCAGCGCGAGCACAAGCAGCACTTCCCGCGGCCCGGCTGGGTGGAGCACGACGCCATGGAGATCTGGCGCAACGTCGAGCGCATCGCGCCCGAGGCCATCGCGCAGGCCGGCGCCACCCCGGACCAGGTCGCCGCGATCGGCATCGCCAACCAGCGCGAGACGACCCTGCTGTGGGACCGCCGCACCGGCGAGCCGATCGGCCGCGCGATCGTCTGGCAGGACACCCGCACCGACGCCCTGGTCGAGGAGATGGCCGCCGAGCCGTTCGCCGAGGAGATCCACCGCCGATGCGGCATCCCCGTGGCGACCTACTTCTCCGCCCCGCGCATCCGCTGGTTCCTGGACAACACTCCGGACCTGCGGGAACGGGCCGAACGCGGGGACGTGCTGTTCGGCACGATGGAGAGCTGGCTGATCTGGAACCTGACCGGCGGCCCGGACGGCGGCCGTCACCTCACCGACGTCACCAACGCCAGCCGCACCCTGCTGATGGATCTGGCGACGCTCGCCTGGGACGACGAACTGCTGGCCTACTTCGGTGTCCCGCGCGCCATGCTGCCCGAGATCTGGCCCTCCACGGCCGTCTACGGCACCGCCACCCGGGTCGTGCCGGGCGTACGGATCGCCGCGGCGCTCGGTGACCAGCAGGCCGCGCTGTTCGGGCAGACGAGCTTCGCCCCCGGCGAGGCCAAGTGCACCTACGGAACGGGCAGCTTCCTGCTCCTCAACACCGGCACCGAACCGGTCGTTTCGACGCACGGGCTGCTCACCACGGTCGGCTACCAGATCGGCGACGAGCCCGCCGTGTACGCGCTGGAGGGCTCCATCGCCATCACCGGCGCCCTGGTCCAGTGGTTCCGGGACGGGCTGGGCCTGATCGCCACCGCCCCCGAGATCGAGACCCTGGCCCGCACGGTCGACGACAACGGCGGCTGTTACATCGTTCCCGCGTTCTCCGGGCTGTTCGCGCCGCACTGGCGCAGCGAGGCGCGCGGCATCATCGTCGGCCTCACCTCCTACATCACCAAGGGGCATCTGGCCCGCGCCGTGCTGGAGGCGACCGGCTGGCAGACGCGCGAGGTCGTCGACGCCATGAACGCCGACTCCGGCATCGCCCTCAAGTCGCTCAAGGTCGACGGCGGGATGACCGCCGACAACCTGCTCATGCAGTTCATCGCCGACGTCCTCGACGTCCCGGTGGTGCGGCCGATGGCGGCCGAGACGGTCTCGCTCGGCGCCGCGTACGCGGCGGGCCTGGCGGTCGGCTACTGGCCCGACCTGGAAGGACTGCGCCGCAACTGGCACCGGGCCGGCCAGTGGCTGCCCGCGATGGACCCCGGGCACCGGGAGACCGAGTACGACAACTGGCGCCGGGCGGTCGAGCGCACCTTCGACTGGATCAGGCCCGGCAAGCACTAGCGCGGCGAGTCGTCCACCCATGGACGGTGGACGACTCGACGGCGGACGGGCTAGGCGACCTTCTGGCCGCCGGCCCGCATGGTCACCGCGGCCTGGTCGTCGGGCTCTTCCTCGGCGCGGCGGTCGGCCTCCACCTGCCGGACGTAGGCGGCGGCCTCGTCGGCGATCCGCTGCGCGTCCCAGCCGTGAACGCCGCCGATCAGGGACGCGGTCACCTCGGCGGACGCGGTGCCCCGGTCGCGGGACTCGATGGAGACGCGCGTCCGGCGGGCGAGCACGTCCTCGACGTCGCGCGCGCCCTCGTGCGTGGCCGCGTAGACGACCTCAGCCCGCAGGTAGGCGTCGCCGCTCGGCAACGGCTCGGCCAGCGACGGGTCGGCGGCGATGAACTCCAGCACCTCGTCGACCAGCGTGCCGTACCGCCGCAGGAGCTGCGCGATCCGGCGCACCGGGAGGCCGGCCTGCCGGGCGAGGGCCTCCCGGCGGTTCCACACCGCCTTGAAGCCGTCCGCGCCGACCAGCGGCACGTCCTCGGTGACCGACTCCGGCACGTCCTCGTCGCCGAGTCCGCGCACGGCCTCGTCGACAGCGTCCTTGGCCATCACGCGGTAGGTGGTGTACTTGCCGCCCGCGACGACGACGAGCCCGGGCACGGGCGTGCCGACGAGGTGCTCGCGCGACAGCTTGGCGGTCTGGTCGGAGGCGCCGGACAGCAGCGGCCGCAGCCCCGCGTACACGCCCTCGATGTCGTCCTTGGTCAGGGGATCGGCCAGCACGCGGTTGGCGTGCTCCAGCAGGTAGTCGATGTCGGCGGCGGTGGCGGTGGGGTGGTCCTTGTCCAGGTCCCAGTCGGTGTCGGTGGTCCCGACGATCCAGTGCCGCGCCCACGGGATGACGAACAGCACGCTCTTCTCGGTGCGCAGGATCAGCCCGCTGGTCGAGTCGATGCGGTCGCGCGGCACGAGCAGGTGAACGCCCTTGGACGCGCGGACGTGGACGCTGGCGGCCTCGGCCAGCGCCTGGGTCTCGTCGGTCCACACCCCGGTGGCGCCGATGACCTGCCGGGCCCGTACCTCGAACTCCTCGCCGGACTCCTGGTCGGTCACGACCGCGCCGACGACGCGTTCACCGTCGCGCAGGTAGCGCACGACGCGGGCGCGGTTGGCGACGAGGGCGCCGTAGGACGCCGCGGTGCGCACCAGCGACATGGTGTGCCGGGCGTCGTCGACCTGCGCGTCCCAGTACTGGACGGCGCCGACGAGGGAGTCGGGGTCGAGGCCGGGGGCGACCTTGAGCGCCCCCTTCTTGGACAGGTGGCGGTGGTGCGGCATGCCCCGCGAGATCCGCCCGGAGGCGCTCATCGTGTCGTACAGCAGAACGCCCGCCCCGACGTAGGGGCGCTCCCAGACACGGTGGGTCAGCGGATAGAGGAAGGGCACCGGCCGGACGAGATGCGGGGCGAGCCGCTGGACCATCAGGCCGCGTTCGCGCAGCGCCTCGTGCACCAGGGCGAAGTCCATCATCTCCAGGTAGCGCAGGCCACCGTGGATCAGCTTGCTGGCCCGGCTCGACGTGCCCGAGGCCCAGTCACGGGCCTCGACCAGCCCGACGTTCAGCCCCCGGGTCGCGGCGTCCACCGCCGACCCCGCGCCGACCACCCCGCCTCCGACGACCAGGACGTCGAGCTCCTGGCCCGACCCCATCTCACGTAGCGCTCGCGTCCGCTGGGCGGGCGACAGTTCGACCGGCTTCACCGTTCAGCTCCTCGTGCTCGGGGACGCTGTTGAATTGAGTATGACAATGTCGAACAATGTACACGCTACGCTATGGGGATGCCAGGGAGAATCCAATCGGTGGAACGGGCCGCGATGATCTTGCGGCTGCTCGCGTCCGGTCCCCGGCAACTGGGTGTGGTGGAGCTGGCCGAGGCCATGCAGCTGCCCAAGGCCACCGTCCACGGCATCCTGCAGACGCTGCAGCACGTCGGCTTCGTCGAGCAGGACAGGTCCGGCGGCAAGTACCGCCTCGGCGCCACCCTGCTCCACCTCGGCAACAGCTACCTGGACGTCAACGAGCTGCGGACCCGGGCGATCAACTGGGCCGACTCCCTGGCCTCACGCGCGCGTGAGAGCGTCCGGATCGGATCGCTCCACGAGGGCCAGGTGCTGATCGTCCACCATGTCTTCCGCCCCGACGACAGCCTGCAGACACTGGATGTGGGCGAGCTGCTGCCCATCCACGCCACCGCGCTCGGCAAGGTGCTCCTGGCGTTCGACCTGCAGTACGACGCGTTGCTGGCCGACGTCGACACCAAGAGCTACACCCGCAACACGATCGCGTCCAAGGACGATCTGGCCGCCGACCTCGACCAGGTCAGGGCGCGGGGCTGGGCCGCCGACATCGAGGAGCTCGTCCAGGGCGAGGTCTCCATCGCCGCGCCGATCCGTGACGACCGGACGGTCGTGGTCGGCGCGATCGGCATCTCCGGGGCGATCGAGCGGCTCTGCGACGCGGGCGGGCGTCCCCATGTCGAGTTGGTGGCCGCGGTGCGCGACGCCGCACGCGCCGTGTCCCGCGACCTTGGCGCACGCCGCTGGTGAGTGTTCGACAATGTCGAACGGCGTCAGGCGTGTTCTCCGGGCTTGAAGGCCAGCCGGCTCTGCCCGGTCTCCAGCCAGTCCACCGCGCTGTCGACGTCCGAGCGCACGAACATCTCCTGTTGCAGCCCGGTCATCGTGAAGACGTTCTCGACCCGGCCATGGAGCCCCGTCACCACCAGTGAGATCCCGCGCATGCGGGTCTCGCGGATGACGCGCGCGAACACGCGCAGCCCGGCGGAGTCGCAGAAGTTCACCGCGGCCATGTTCACGATCAACGCGACCCGGGTCAGCTCCAGCGCCTCGGTCAGCCGCTCGGCGAGCCGCTCGTGCGAACCGAAGTCGATCGCCCCCCCGACCGTCACCACCGCGTAGACCGAGAGCCGGTCGACCTGCACCGACATGCCGCCGGACGGCCCCTGGTGTGTCACGGTCCGACCCTGTCACACCCGGAGATCGCATGGCTAGCCGACCCCGCTCCCACCGGCTATGACGGTCGTCACCGCCGCACCGGTTTGTCAGTGATCTGTGGGTTGGGAAGGCGGGATGTGAGGACGCGGGTCTAGACCGGAGGATCGCGGCACGCCAGAGTTCAGGCGTCGAGACCGGATTCCCGCCCCTGGAGCCCCCGATGCGTGCTGTCCCGTTCCTCCGCCGGAGTGCGTCCGCGCTGCCGGTGGCCGCCCTGCTCGCGACCGTGCTCGCGGCGCCCGCCCACGCCGCCGGCCCGCCGCCGCCCGGGTCGGTCCCGCCCGACCAGGACCCGTTCTACGCCGCGCCCGCCGACATCGGCTCCTACCGGGCCGGCCAGATCGTGGGCAGCCGGAAGATCACGCCGAAGGTCGGCGACCTGGACTCCAAGGCCGACGTCTGGCAGCTCTCGTACCGCAGCAACGACTCGCATCTGGCGCCGCAGCTCGTGGTCACCAGCCTCATCGTGCCGAAGAAGGCCTGGACGGGGAACGGGGCGCGGCCCGTCGTGTCGGTGCAGGCCGCCGAGGACGCCACCGGCACCCAGTGCGCGCCGTCCTACGGGCTGACGTCCGGCAGCACGATCGCCGCGTGGTCCGCCGTGTGGTCCACGAAGCTGCTCGACAAGGGCTGGGCCGTCGCGCTGCCGGACCACGAGGGGCCCAAGTCGGTGTTCATGGCGGGGCCGCAGGCGGCGCACGCCGTGCTGGACGGCATCCGCGCGGTCAAGGACTTCACCGGCGCGCCGGGAATCGGCAAGGACAACCCCTGGACGCTCAACGGTTACTCCGGCGGAGCGCAGGCCACCGGCTGGGCCGCGCAGACGCAGCCGTCCTACGCGCCGGACGTCGAGCTCAAGGGCGCCGCCATGGGCGGAACCCCGGCCGATCCCGAGGCCGTGGCCCGCTTCCTCGACGGCGGCCCGTTCTCCGGCTTCGAGGCCGCCGCCGCTGCCAGCCTCGCCACCGAGTTCCCCGAGATGAACATCGACGCGATCATGAACGAGGCGGGCCGCAAGGCCATCGCCCAGGCCCGCGGCAAGTGCCTGACCGAGATCCTGGGAGCGTTCGCCTTCAAGAAGCTGTCGCAGTACAGCACCGTGCCCGACCCGCTGTCGGCCCCGACGGTCAGGCCCGTGCTCAAGCTCAACACGATGGGCGCCGCGGCCCCCACCACGCCGATCTTCAACTACCACGCCAACACCGACGAGATCGTTCCTGTCCGCCAGGCCGACAAGCTCGTCAAGGACTGGTGCGCGAAGGGCGCCAGGGTGCACACCGTCCGGTCGTGGATCGGCGAACACGCCCTGGAGATGCTGTTCAAGAACGGCGAGGTCATGACGTTCCTGGCCGACCGCTACGCGGGAAAGCCCGCCAAGAACACCTGCTGAGCCGGTATCAGTGACGGCCCCGCTCCCCGCGGCGGGGCCGTCACAGACAGCCCTCGAACTCCGGGACCTCGATGACCGACAGGTCCAGCCCCGCTCCCCCGAACCACTTGCGCATCAGCTTGGCCATCGTGCCGTCCTGGTACATCTGGGTGATGGCCTTGTTGACGGCCTCGCAGCCATCGGTGTCGTCGCGGCGCATCCCGATCCCGGTGCGCTGTTCCCCGAACTTCGCGTTCAGCAGGCGGAAGTCCTGGCCCTGCCGCAGCTTGATGCCCGCCAGGATCGTGTCGTTCGTAGTGATGGCGTCGATGTTCCGGCTCCGCAGCATGGCCGCGCACTCGTCGTAGGACCGCGCGGACACCTGCTCGGCGGCGACGCCGCGTTCCTTGGTCACCTGGTCGGCGGCCCCGGCTCCCCGGACGGCACAGATCCTGCGGCCCTTGAGGTCCCGCACACCGCGGATCGCGCGTTCGTCGGCGCGGACGAGGATGTCCTGGTACGAGGGGTAGTAGGGGCCGGCGAACGTGAGCCGCAGCTTCCAGTCGGGCCGCACCCAGAACGTGAGCACCAGGTCGGCGCGCCGCTCCAGCAGCAGCCGCTCACGGTCGGCGGCGAACGACTGGACGAACTCCACCCGCTTGCCGAGCCGCGCGCCCACCTGCCGGGCCACATCGACGTCGAACCCCGCGAACGCGCCGTCGTGGCCCTTCAGCCCGATCCCCGGCAGGTCCGGCCGCACCCCGGCGACCAGCGTGTCCTTGTCCATGATCGACGACTCGTCCGCGCCACCGCACCCGGCGAGCGCCGCGCACGCCACCATCGCCACGACGACCAGCGCGTTAGACGAAAACCTCATCGAGCCGCCTTCCGATACCGGCCGGCGTGCCACCGGCACCGAGAATTCTCCCCGATCAAGGCACGCCCCGGCGAGTCACTCTTCGGCTGGTGGCTGTGGTGGTGTGGTGCGGAGGTCGGCTACGGCTGTGAGGGCGAAGTCGAGGTAGGTGCGCAGGGTGGCGGGGTCGTCCAGGTCCAGCGGGCCTCGGATCAGGATGAGGGAGACCGCGACGCGGAAGAGGGCGTCGATGAGGAGCGGGAGGTCCACGGGTGGGATGCGGCCGGTGTCGATGTGCTCCTGGGCCAGTGGCGTGAGCAGCGTCGAGATCCGTTCGATGGTCTCGCCGGCGTTGACCGTGAAGACCGGGAGGATGATCTCGGGGATGTCGCGCAGGGCGGCCTGCAAAAGTGGGTGGGACCGGCCGTAGCCGACGATGAACACCAGCACGTCGACCAGGTCGTCGCCCGACCAGCCCGCGTCGCGCAGGCGGGGGATCAGCTCCTCGGCGAACGTCGTGATCTCGCGGCGGACCAGCGCCTCGCGGATGTCGTCGACGTTGCCGCCGTACTTGTAGAGGGTGGGGCGCGAGATCCCGGCGCGGCGGGCGATGGCCGACAGCAGGCGGCCGTTGGCGAAGCCGCCGTCGACCAGGCACTCGGCGGCGGCGTCGAGGATCAGGTCGTGGATCTCCTCGGCGGTGCGGCCCGCGGTGGTGCCCCGGGACCGGCGGGGCACGGCGGCCCGGTCCGGTGCGGCGGTCACGAGGTTCCCTGCTGTCATGCGCCTTCCCGGCGGCGGTGTATGGCGCATCCCACTATAGGAGCCATCGACCTTGACCAAGGGGTCACTTACTATTTACAGTCCAGGGCGCAATCGTAAATCATTCCGCGCCGCGGTGACGCGGAACCCCCGGAGGTGGCCACGCATGATCATCGACCAGGAGTACCGGGACCTGCTGCGAACCCTGTCCGAGGGTTCGGTCGCGCGCCGCTTCGACCCCTACCTCGACATCGACTGGGACTCCCCGGAGTTCCAGATCGACCCGAAGGACCCGCGGTGGATCCTGCCGGACGACGTCGACCCGCTCGGCGCGCACCCCTGGTACCAGGCGCAGCCAGAGGAGCGGAAGATCGCGATCGGGCTGTGGCGGGTGGCCAACATCCAGAAGGTCGGCCTGCAGTTCGAGAGCGTCCTGATCCGCGGGATGATGCAGTACGCGATGCGGATGCCGAACCAGTCGCCGGAGTTCCGCTACTGCCTCCACGAGATGACCGAGGAGTGCAACCACATCCAGATGTTCCAGGAGCTGGTCAACCGGACCGGCGTCGACGCGCCGGGGATGCGCGCGGACTACCGCGCCACCTCGCACTTCTGGCATCTGGCCGCGTACGCCCCGATCCTGTTCTTCATCGGCATCCTGGCGGGCGAGGAGCCGATCGACCACTTCCAGAAGGACGTCATCCGGCGCGGCGACGACCGTCCCCCGGCGCTGCTGCGCACGATGCAGATCCACATCGCCGAGGAGGCGCGGCACATCTCGTTCGCGCACCGCTTCCTCACCGAGCGCGTCAAGCGGCAGAGCAGGGCGGGCCGCGCGGTCACCTCGCTGGCCTACCCGATCGTCATGCGCTGGCTGGCCGGGGCGATCATGGCGCCGCCGCGCGACATGGCCAAGGAGTTCGACATCCCGCGCCAGGTGATGCGCGAGGCGTTCTGGCGCAACCCCAAGTCGCGGGAGCTGATGCGCAACTACTTCGGCGACGTGCGCATGCTCGCCGAAGAGCTCGGCCTGATGAACCCGGCCGCCCGCAAGGTGTGGAAGGCGCTCGGCATCGACGGCGACGTGTCCCGCTACCGCGGTGAGCCGCACCGCGTGGCCCAGCGCGCGTCCTGACATCCCGAGCACGAAGAGAGAACCCCCCGATGCCCCACGTGGTCACGCAGTCCTGCTGCAACGACGCGTCCTGCGTCCATGCCTGCCCGGTGAACTGCATCCACCCCACGCCGGACGAGCCGGACTTCGCCACCGCGGAGATGCTCTACATCGACCCGCGGACGTGCGTCGACTGCGGGGCCTGCGTGAGCGCGTGCCCGGTCGGGGCGATCGTGCCGCAGCACCGGCTCGGTGACGCCCAGCTGCCCTTCCTGGAGATCAACGCCGACTTCTACGGCGGTGCGCCGCGCGGCGAGCAGCCGATCCTGGCGAAGGTCCCGCCGCCGCTGACGGTCGTCCAGCGGCCGGTGCCGCCGCGCGTGGCGATCGTCGGGTCCGGCCCCGCCGCGATGTACGCCGCCGACGAGGTCCTGACGGTCCCCGGCGCGCGCGTGGACGTGTACGAGAAGCTGCCGGTGCCGTACGGCCTGGCACGAGCGGGCGTGGCCCCCGACCATCAGTCCACCCGCCGCGTCGTCACGCAGTTCGACACGATCGCGGCCCAGCCCGGTTTCCACCTGCACGCGGGCGTGGAGGTCGGCCGGGACATCTCCCACGAGGAACTGCTGCGCCACCACCACGCGGTCGTCTACGCGGTGGGCGCGTCGTCGGACCGCCGGCTGGAGGTCGAGGGCGCGGAACGCGCGGTGTCGGCGACGGAGTTCGTCGCCTGGTACAACGGCCACCCCGATCACGCGCACCGCACGTTCGACCTGTCGCACCGCCGCGCCGTGGTGATCGGCAACGGCAACGTCGCCCTCGACGTCGCCCGGGTCCTGATCCGTGACCCCGGTTCCCTGGCCGCCACCGACATCTCTCCGGCCGCCCTGGCCGCGCTGCGCGGCAGCGGGATCGAAGAGGTCATGGTGGTCGGGCGGCGGGGTCCGGCGCACTCGGCGTTCACGCTGCCCGAGCTGGTGGGCCTGGCGAACACGCCGGGCCTGGCGGTCTCGGCCGCCGAGGACGAGCTGGACCTGACCGGCGCCGACGAGTCCGACCACGCCCTGCGCCACAAACTGCGCCTGCTGCGCGAGCTCGCTCGCCGTGACGTCTCGGGAGCCGCCCGCCGCATCACGTTGCGGTACCTGCTGACCCCCGAACGCCTCACCGGCGACGGCGTCGACTTCGCCCGCAACACGTTGCGCGTGGACGACGGCCGGGTGTCGGCCGTCGCGACCGGCGAGGTCGAGCACGTCGAGGCGGGCCTGGTGCTGACGTCCATCGGCTACCGGGCGCTGCCGGTCCCGGGCCTGCCGTTCGACGAGGCGTCGGGCACCGTCCCGCACACCGCCGGACGCGTCGCCGGCCTGGCCGGAAGCTACGTCGCCGGCTGGATCAAGCGCGGCCCGACCGGCTTCATCGGCACGAACAAGTCCTGCGCGCGCGAGACCGTCTCCACCCTCATCCAGGACTACAACGAAGGGCGCCTCACCGATCCGTCCGCCGACGCGGCGGACCTGGAGTCGCTGCTGCGCTCCCGCCGCCCCGACGCGGTCCTCGGCGCCGCCTACGCCTGACCCGGCCGGCGGTGTGGCCTAGATCAGTACGGAACGCGCAATCGAGACGCCTTCGAAGCGGTGAACACCTACGACTGCCGCTGACGGCCAATACCGTTCACACCCTATTTGTAATTACCTATATGTGTTCGAGTGCGCTTTCTGCGTCCCCATGAACGGGTCAAGTCAGGGGCAAAGCGGGGGAACATCCCACTGCACCCATGCGCTGTACAAGGGGTGGACGTAAGGTTCAGGCACCGGTCAAGAGATTGACAAAGGCCGGGAACAGATTCGGACAGCGATTTGCTATACAAGTCCGGACGCTGGAGAGAACCGCGTTCGAGGTAGGCCGGGATCTTTTGATCTCCGCTTAGCCGCCGCCCTCCTGCCGGCCAGGCAGGACCCCCCTGTGCCGGGATTCGTGGCCGTCCCATGCAGCGGCCCACCGCGCACATGCCCTCCGCTCTGACGCGGATTCGGCGGCGGTATTCCCCGCATCACCATGCCCGTCCAGGTTCACGGCTGCGCCGTGCGCCGGGCGTGGGATCGGCAGCCCTGTTTTCCCAAGGAAGGACGTTCCCATGCGTAAGCGTGCGCTTAATCATGCCCTGACCGCCCTCACCGGTACCGCCATGGCCGGAATCGTGGTCGCCGGCGTGGCGGCCGCCTCCACCGAGGTCCCCGAGCAGACGGCCGCTCACCAGGCCGCCGCCGTGCAGCCGCACAAGAGCAAGGCCAAGAAGACCAAGTCCCTGTACACCGGTACGACCACCGCGTCCTACTTCTGGGACGACGGCTCGGGTGTGAACGGTGACACCGGCGCCCCGGCGGGTGGCAAGCCGATGCAGAAGGGCCTGTTCGCCTCGCCGTCGTGGCCGCTGCACACCAAGGTGAAGGTGACCTACAACGGTCGCAGCGTGACCGGGTTCGTCGGTGACCGCGGCCCTGGTGAGCCCTCGCACCGCGGTGTGATGCTCGACCTGGACACCTACACCTTCCGGTACCTCCTGGACGGTAAGAAGCCGGCCAGCAACTACGACACCGGCAGTGACGCCGGCCACATCAAGGGCGCCAAGTACGAGGTGCTGTCCTGGGGTACGGGCGCGGGCGAGCGCGGCGCCCCCCAGCCCCTGGGATGACCAAGGATTCCTGACTTCCGGCCGGGCTGCCGGATGCATGGGAACAGGGAACGCCCCGGCGATCATCGCCGGGGCGTTCCCGTACATTGGGGTGCGTGGTGGAGTTCCGACTCGACGGACGGCGGGTGTCCCTTGCCGCCCTGGAGTCGGGGTCGAGCGAGTTCCAGGTGCTGGTGGACGGCGTTCCGGTGCCCATGGACGTGGCCAGGACCGCGACGTACACCGGCAACGTCGGAACGCACACCCGGGAGGTCGAGCCCCGGCACCCCGCCCCGTCGATCCGTATCGAGGGCGATCCGCAGGAGCCCGACATCCGGGGCTCCCGTACCGTCTCCATCTACTTTCAGCAGCCCACCGGGTACGTCTACAACACGTCGGTGTGGCGCAGCGAGTCGGTGCGGCTGACGTTCGCGAGCGACTTCTCCCGCGTCGCCATCGACTGCGATCAGGCGATCGACACCTCGACCTGACCACCCCGCGCGGTCCTGCCGTCGAGGGTCATCCCTGCGTCCAGATCGGGCGAATCTCAATCGTTTCCGGAGTGGGCCACGATGAGGCGGCCTTGACCGCCTCTTCCATGGTCGCCGCTTCGATGACCGCATAGCCGCCGAGAGTCTCGTGTTCACCGGCGAACGGCTCATGGACGACCGAGACCTCACGGTTCGCGGTTTTGCGGACGGTCACCGGAGGAACCGATTCGGTCTCGAACGCCTGACCATCCACCAGAATCCCGGCTTGGCCCTGCTCGACCATCCAATCGGCAATGGCCTGACGATGGCCGGCCCGGTCGCGCCCAATGGCGCGCCGCGACTCGTCCGTTTCGATGATGACAAGCGCGTACTTCATGCTGGACTTCCGATGCGGTGAACGCGGAACGGCGTGACGAACGCGCCGCCTCTGCCACGTTCGATTTTGCCAGCGTGGATTTCGTCCCGGCAACGCTCGTTCGATGCGAAGAACGTGTCGTTCGATGCCGTCCTGGTTATCCCCTGAAGCCCTCAAAACCCGGGCACGGATACGATCCAGCTTGGCCGCATGCGCGAAGCGGGAGAGGCATCGATGACGAAGAAGACCGTCACGGACAAGGTGCTGTGTTACATCGTCGGTGACGGACGGTTGCTGGTCTTCCGGCACACGGACTTCAGCTATGAGCAGGTCGGGATTCAGGTCCCGGCCGGGAGTATCCGACCGGGGGAGACACCCGAGGAAGCCGCCCTGCGCGAAGCGCGGGAGGAGACGGGCTTCACCCGGTTCACGATCGTTCGGAAGCTGGGCGAGGCTCTCTACGACATCAGCCCCTACAGATTCGAGATCCAGCGCCGCCACGTCTTCCAACTGGAGCTCACCGAGCCCACCCCAGAACGATGGGCCGGCCAAGAGCGCCACGACGGCCAGCGAGAGCCCACGAACCTCGAATGCTTCTGGATCCCGCTGGAAGCCGGTCACGTCCTCCAATCCGGCCAAGGCGCACTGCTCGGCGCGCTCGACGTCGTTCAGAACGGCCGCTAGCGCTGCCGCCCGTGTGCGAGGACGGGAGCCGGGGCCGTGGTCATCGAGTCGTCGGCCGGGCGGGACCATGTCTCATCAAGCGCTCACGGTGGCAGGCGAGCGTGTTCCATGTCCTTGCCCAGGTCACGCAGTACCGTCAGCTCGTCCATGGCCGTTCTCCTCGCTCGGCAGGTTCAGGGCGGCGCGCAGCTGGCCGCAGGCGCGGCTGAGCTCAGCGTCGTTGGGCGCGAACGCGACGCCTCGCCATCGCACTCTGATCGGTTTGGGCCGACGGCCGTTGCAACGGAGAGTCACGGCACGCGCCTCCGAGACGCTGCGCAAATGTTTCGTGTCTCGTAAGGATTTTGCTCAAATGGTGCGTGACCCCAGGCGGTTAGATCCAGATAGATCCGTTCATCCCAAGGAGGTGCCATGGCCGGGCGCACGGAGCGTCATCAGGCTAGCCCTGACGAGTGGCCGGCAGCGGCTTCAGCCGTGCACCGGATACTGCTCACGCTACGCGCGCCGCGCTTCATGGCCGACTACTCGGCCGCGCTCCTGGCCGCCCATCTCACACAGCGCCGACGTCCACGCGAGAAATGAACCTACAGGTCATGGCCTCCTGGAGACTCCTCGCCGTGCTCCACCTGGGCGAGGGCGATGCGTTGCCACGCCGCTTCCCACTCGCTCAGCTCGTCACGGTGAGCGCCGCATGCGGTGAGGAACGACATGGCCAGGTCCAGGCTGGGCAACGTGGGGCGATTCTTCAGGCTGGAGAACGTGGTGTGGGCGTATCTGTTGCCGACGGCGGCCGACATCTTGCGGTAGGAGGGGTTGCCCTTGCAGACGCGGAAGTAGAACATCGCGGCGATGTACTGCTCTGGTGTGGCCGCGCTACACGGATCAGCGCGTCGCCTGCGGCTGTCGTTACCGTTGCGCGGCCGGGGAACGTGCGCGGCGGTGTCGCCGAGGCCTTGGGCGCTCTCATCGTCAGACCGTGGGGCCGGTGTGCCGGGCTTGGGCGGTTGGCCTTGGTCCTGAGCGGAGCGGTGCCGGGGATGTTCGCGGCGTGGGAACTCGGCGAACAGTTGCCCGGCCACCTCGACGGAGGCGGGGTCGGCGCCGCAGTCGACGAGCAGGGACTCCAGGACGTCCCAGCGGAACCCGAACTCCACGTCTCCGTGCAGGAACTCCTTGGCCTTGGCGGCACTGAGGTTGCGGCGGCGGGCCAGTTCGACGACCTCGTCCTGTTCGAGGCCTCCTTTCAGCAGCACATCGAGGATGACCAGTTTGAGCTTGTCCTGCTCACGTCCCGGACCGGGGTAGGCAAGCTCCAGGTGTCGCTCCAGCTTGGCTTTGGTGGGCACTGAACGGCTCTTGCGCTTCCAGAACCGCAGTTTTCCGCGCTTGCTCTTGTCGCCCATGGCAGGTCCGATTCAGATGGTCAGGGAGCCGGCCGGCCGGGGCGGGAGCGGTCGGCGGGAGCCGTCACCGGTGTGGGGTGTCGACCTGGGCGCGATGGCCGGCGCGGGTCCGGGCAGCCGCTGGGCAGCGAGTTGGGCCTGGAACAGGCATGCGGAGTAGGCGTCACTGGCCATCTGCCTTCTCTTCCGAGCGTGGGTCTAGGGGCGACCGTACGGATCTGGGGCCACCGCCCCGGATTGGCTGTCCTCGGGCGGCTAATACGAATCATGGCCCATGTGATCCCGAACATGAGGGGCTTTTTGCCGGACTCGTGGCTACATGTGCAAAAATGAACACTGCGCGGTATGAAACCCCTTCTCGTCTGACCTGTTGCAGGCCGTGTCGACACTGTTCAGACCGGTGGCAAAGCGTTCGGTTCCGTTCGGCCCCGTCCGGTGAGAATTCACGTAATAATCAGACGGGCGGGAAGCTGCGTCATGTGACACATTTCGCAGCTTCCCTGAAATGGGTCGATCCTCCGACCGGCGAACCGACCGGCGGCGGCGGTCCCTCGGCGCGACGAACCTGATGGCGGCAGGGCGACGAGGGGCCGTTGCCCCGGTCTGCCGCCTCGCCACGTCCTCGTATCCCTGCCCCGGGTGCAAACCCGGGCATTTCGGTCGTCGGCGCGTACGGCATCCGCCGATGAGTGGTGCAATGTGTCCAGCTTCGTTCAGTTGGCCATTCTCTTTGTCCGATTTTGGTGCAGGTGGCGCTTGGTCGCCGCGGACCCCCAATGATTTCTGGCGTGGGCGCTCTTCCGGCCGCCCTCCTTCGCACATCCACCCAGAAAGTCATTGCCGATCATGCCGATCACGTCTGCTCACTCCGCGCCCGCGACCAACGGACCCGCAATGTGGTGCGGAACGCCAGGTGGATCGGCGCCTTGGCGGCAAACGGCGGCCGGGCCTCAGCCCCCCATGCCCGGCCCGCGATCCGCTGACGAGGTGGTGATCGGGATGGTCCTGACGGTCACGTGGAGGCTGGTCACCGGCCGCCGCCTGGCGGATCCGGTCTCGCTCCTGCACGACCTGTCCTGTGACCAGCTCATCGACTTCTGGGCCGACGATCACATCGCCCCCCTCGTCCAGACAGGTAACCCACCATGGTCCCGATCAGCACGAGCGACGCACTCTGGTCCACCTCCGGTGCCCTGCACCATGCGATGCTGGCGGCCGACATCGTCGGATTCGGCAGCCACGACCCGGCAGTCCACTCCTATCTGCACACCGCGCTCTACCGAATCATCACCGAGTCCCTCGCCGAGATCGACGTTCCCCTGCAGCACTGCCACCACGAGGACCGCGGCGACGCCATCCTGGTGATCGCGCCCACCCGCATCAGCGTCGAACCCCTGCTCGGACGCTGGCCACACCACCTGCGCGCGGCCCTGCGCCACCACAACCGGATCTCGGCGGCCACGGCGCAGCTGCGACTGCGCGTCGCCGTCAACGCCGGCTACGTCCAGCGCGACGAACACGGCGTCGGCGGCCGCGCCGTCCTGCACCTGTACCGGCTCCTGGACACACCCGCGTTCAAGGCCGCCATCGACGACCACAGCGCCGACCTCGGACTGATCACCTCCCACTACCTCTACCAAGAGATCATCCGAGACGGCCCCGGCCTGATCGACCCCGCCACGTTCACCGCCATCACCGTCGACTCCAAGGAAACCCACGGCCCGGCATGGCTCCAGCTGCCCCCGCCCGCCTCCAGCCGCACACCATCCGCGCCGACGATCGTGTGCGCACCTCCCGGGCCTCGCGTTCCGCTCGGTCGAGAGCCGCGCAGCCGCAGGCCACACCGACAGTGAGAAGCCCGGCACGACCGCGTTCCCGGGACGCCGGTCGCGTGCCGCGTACGTTCAGCTGCCTGGCGGAGGTGACTTACATCGATGGATCGGGCCGAGTTGCCGTTCCTGCATCCAGAGGTAGCCGGGAGCATCCTTGGGGGTGAAGACCACGACCCAGCCTGGAGGGGCGGCCGGACGTGTGAGGACCTCTACGCGGTCGGTCTTCTCGTACGGCCGGCCGTGTCTCTGGCTCAGGGGGTTCCTTCGAGGAGTACATGCGCACATAAGTACCGGCCCGGAGGCCTTCAGACGACGGAAATTCACCAACTCGCCTTGATCGAGACCGGACGCCGCGACCTCGCCACCAGCCTCGGAGGGGAAGCGAGGGCTCACCCGGAGCCTCTCCAGACAGCAGAAAGACGATCGGAACATGCGCAGAGCGAAAGACCTCGCCGCCGTCGCGGTCGCAACGACTTCCCTGATGAGCCTGACGAGCCAAGGGCATGCCGCGCTGGGCCTTCTTGGGAACGTCCTGTCTGAAGGGCAACCCCTACCCGCCCGCCTCCAAGGACGGCCACGGCCGCGTCCGCAACCTGTGGGGTAAGGCGAGCCATGGCTGGCGGCACGTCTCGTTCGCCACCGCCAACCTGTTCCGGACCGGCAAGTTCAAGATCACAAATCGGTGCACCGGTCCCTCCGGCTGGATCTACGGACTCGACCTTCAGGCGAGGCGCTGGGGGTGGGTGAAGTCCAGCGCCCTGCGCGGCAACCCCTGCCACAAGTAGAGCTGGCCCCGCGAATCCGCACTGTGACAGCAGTGTCGAACGGGTGTGAGACAGGACCCCCGAGTCATTCTCGACGCCCTCTTCGACGGCTGGGCCAAGTCCGTAGGCGTGCCCGCCACCGCTCAGCAGATCACTGGACGACCGGCCCGCACGTTCGCGCAGTGGGCCACCGACCACGCCGCCGACTTCGCCTGACTGAAGGCGCGAGGACGCCTCGGCTTGGGCCGTGGGTACGGGCGGCCGGCGTCGGGTGGGTCAGTTCCAGTGGCCTGTGGCGGCGGTCTCGTCGACGTAGTCCTCGAACGGCCTGGGCGGCCGGCCGAGGGCTCGTTGCACGCCGTCGGAGAGCTCGGCGGCCCAGCCGTCGCGGATGGCCGCGTAGAGGCCGGTGAGCAGTCGCGCGCCGTCGCGTGGGACGCCTTGGGCGACCTGTCGCTCGACGAACTCCTCCGGGGCGATGTCGACGTGATGGATCGTGCGGCCGGTGGCCTTGCCGATGAGGTCGACCGCCTCGCCGAAGGAGATCGCCCGCGGGCCGGTCAACTGGTAGGTCCGGCCGCTGTGCCGGTCTTCGGTCAGCGCCGCCGCGCTGACCTCCGCGATGTCTTCGGCGTCGATGAACGGCGTGCGCCCGTCGCCGGTAGGCAGGGCCAGTGTCCCTTCCTGGATTCCCGGCAGGTAGAAGTCCTCGCTGAAGTTCTGTGAGAACCAGGTCGGTCGAAGGATCGTCCAGTCGACGCCGGATTCGCGCACGGCCTGCTCGGCGGCCTTGAGGGGGTGACGGTCGTCGGCCTCCCCGACACCGTGGGCCGACAGGAGCACCAGCCGCCGCACGCCGGCGGCGACCGCTTCGGTCACCAGGCGGGGGAGACGGTGATCGAGGTTCGCCAGCGGGTTGGGCTCCACCAGGTATGCCGCGGTGACACCGTCGAGCGCGGGCGGCCAGGTCGCCGGGTCGTCGAGGTCGAGGCGGACGTCACCGCTGGTGCGGGACGCGGTCCGTACGAGCCGGTCCGCGGCCCGCAGACGCCGGGCGATGCGGCGACCGGTCTTGCCGGTGCCGCCGAGGATGAGGATGTCGGTCATGCCGACGAGCCAACTCCACGGGTCGAAGATGATCCATGGGCGAACGTCACGAAGACCTTTGTGATCGTCTAACGTGCGGAGGCGTGGACGTCCTGAGTGATCTTCTGCAGCGGGCCCGCGCCGGCGATTCGCTGGTCAGGCAGCTGATCCAGCGGCCACCGTGGTCACTGACCTTTGCCGACGTCCCGCAGCTCACGGTCGTGGCCACGCTCGGCGGCCACGCGTCGATCCGGCTCGACGACGCCCACGCGAACGCCGGCGCAACGCAGGTGCGGCTGGCCGCGAGCGACATCGCCCTGATCCGTGGGCCCGGCCGTTACACGATCGCCGATAGCCCGGCCACGCCACCCCAGGTCATCGTCCAAGGGGGAAGGAAATACCGCGTCGGCGGAGGCGAGGAGATAGCGGGCACCCATCGGAGTCTGGCTCCCCGTACCTACGGCGACGGCCTGCCCGGCGCCACCACCATGCTCCGGGGCGCCTACGAACTCCGTGGTGACGTGGGCGACCGCCTGCTGGACCTGCTGCCGCGGCTGGCGGTCGTGCCCGGCGGGCCGCGGACCCGGCCGGCGCTGGATCTGCTCGCCACCGAGGCCGCCTGCGACGAACCCGGCCAGGACGCCGTCCTGTCCCGGCTGCTGGACCTGGTGCTCGTGCTGGCACTGCGGGCATGGTGCGCCCGGCCGGAGGCGACGCTGCCCGCGTGGTACCGGGCACTGGCCGACCCCGCGATCAGCGATGCGCTGCGCCGGCTGCACGACGATCCCGCACATCGGTGGACGATCGCCGAACTGGCCGCCAAGGTCGGCATGTCCCGCGCCGCCTTCGCGGCGCGCTTCACCGGCCTGGTCGGCCAGCCGCCGCTCACCTACCTCACCGGCTGGCGGATGACCTTGGCGGCGGACTTGCTCCATGACACCGAAGCCACGGTCGCCAGCGTGGCCCGTACGGTCGGGTACCAGGACGCCTTCGCCTTCAGCGTCGCCTTCAAACGCGCACGCGGCATCGCTCCCTCTGCCTGGCGCCGCCACGCACGAACACGGGCAAGCTGACCAGCCCGGCGAGGTCGGGCGGGACGGCGTGCGGGCACCCCAACGGGCTCGTTGCCGACGGCCGTGAGGTGGCCGTCGGCGTTCAAGCTCAGCGGTGCGGCGGTCTGCTCAAGGGAACGGCGGCGGGCCGGTTCCGACCAGCGTGATGACGTCGGACCCCGACCAGGCCGCCGAATCGCCGAGCGTGACCTGGGCCTCGCGGCCATCGGGAAACCGCAACGTCCGGTCGTCAAGACCGGTGCCATCGAAGTCGCCGATGGTCGCGGTCCCGGACCATTCCCGCTGCTTGGCGCGCAGATCGACGTAAACCTCGACCTCGGCCCCGTCACTGCTGATGAGCGTGGCCGGCCCCCGGTAGCGGCTCATGCCCGGGTCGTCTCATCGAAGCCGGTGTGAAGTGTGTTCATGAAGACGCACCATAGCCGTCAGGTCGGACGTTCCGCGCCGGGAGTCTGCGGCGGCCCCGCGTGACCGGGTCGGTTCGGTGCTCGGCGTTAGGACGGCGTTAAGCGCCGATCGAACGGCGCTAAGAAGCCGTCAAGACGACCCAAACCCCCATCTATCAGGCGCTTTACTTCACGCGAACCCCCGGGGAGGCGGGGTCGGGTGATGGACCGCCCTGGTCTCCGGCGAATCGACAAAAGGAACCGACAACGATGCACGACGTGGCGTTCGTCCTGCTGACAGTGGCGGTCTTCGCCCTGCTCGGCCTGCTGGTAAAGGGAGTGGAGAAGCTGTGACCGCCGAGAACGTGATCGGCTTGATCCTCGCGGCGGGACTGATCGGCTTTCTGATCGCCGCCCTGCTGTATCCGGAGCGCTTCTAGTGAGTACGACCGCAGCGGGGATCGTCTTCATCGGATCCCTCGTCGTCGCGGTGGCCGTGGTCTACCGGCCGCTGGGCGACTACATGTACCGCGTCTACAGCGGCACGTCGCACACCCGCGTGGAGCGCGTGATCTACAGGCTGGTCGGTGTCAAGCCGGACGCCGAGCAGACCTGGGGCGTCTACGCCCGCAGCGTGCTGGCGTTCTCTGCCGTCGGCATCCTGTTCCTGTATCTGTTCCAGCGGGTGCAAAACAAGCTGCTGTTGTCGCTGGGCTTCGACCCGGTCAAGCCTGACCAGGCGTGGAACACCGCCGTCAGTTTCGTGACCAACACCAACTGGCAGTCCTACTCCGGCGAGTCGACGATGGGCCATCTGGTGCAGATGGCCGGACTGGCGGTGCAGAACTTCGTTTCGGCCGCGGTCGGCATGTGCGTCGCGATCGCGCTGGTACGGGGCTTGGCCCGGAGGAAGACCGAGCACCTCGGCAACTTCTGGGTGGACCTGACGCGCGGGTCGGTCCGGATTCTGCTGCCTCTCGCGTTCGCCGGGGCCATCGTGCTGATCAGCGGCGGGGTGGTGCAGAACTTCTGGAACGCCCAGGACCACGTCGTCGACACGGTCGCGGGCGGGCGGCAGGCCATCACGGGCGGGCCGGTGGCGAGCCAGGAGGTCATCAAGGAGCTCGGCACCAACGGCGGGGGCTTCTACAACGCCAACTCCGCCCACCCGTTCGAGAACGGCACGTCCTGGACGAACTGGTTCGAGATCCTCCTGATCCTGGTGATCCCGTTCTCGTTGTGCCGCACGTTCGGCCGGATGGTCGGGCAGAACCGGCAGGGCTACGCGATCGCCGCGGTGATGGCCACGATCGCGGTCATCAGCGTCGGGCTGACCAACGCGTTCCAGCTGATGCACCACGGAACGGTGCCGACCGCGATCGGGGCCTCGATGGAGGGGGTCGAAACGCGGTTCGGGGTGGCCGGCTCCGCGACGTTCGCCGCGTCCACCACGCTCACCTCGACCGGCGCCGTGAACTCCTTCCACGACTCCTACACGAGCCTGGGCGGCATGATGACGCTGTTCAACATGATGCTCGGCGAGGTCGCTCCGGGCGGTGCCGGGGCCGGGCTGTACGGCATGCTCGTGCTCGCGGTGATCACAGTCTTCGTGGCCGGGCTGATGGTCGGCCGCACGCCCGAGTACCTGGGCAAGAAGATCGGCAGCCGTGAGATCAAGTTCGCGGCGATGTACTTCCTCATCACGCCGATCCTCGTCCTCGGCGGTACGGCGATCGCGATGGCGACCGGGAACGGACGCGCCGCGATGCTCAACGGCGGCGCGCACGGCTTCAGCGAGGTCCTCTACGCGTTCACCTCCGCCTCGAACAACAACGGGTCGGCGTTCGCGGGCCTGACGGTCAACACCGTCTGGTACGACACCGCGCTCGGCCTCTGCATGGCGTTCGGCCGCTTCCTGCCGATCATCTTCGTGCTGGCGCTGGCGGGCTCGCTGGCCGGGCAGGGCCGCACACCCGAATCCGAGGGCACGCTGCCCACCTACCGGCCGCAGTTCGTCGGCATGGTCGTCGGCGTGACGGTCGTCCTCGTCGCGCTCACCTTCCTCCCGGCGCTCGCGCTCGGGCCGTTGGCTGAAGGACTCCACTGATGGCAACACAGACGATGAGCCCCGAGCAGGCCTCGCCGAACCCGCCGGCCCCGAGGCGCGGCGGCACGGTGAGCGGCGGCCTGCTCGATCCACGGCAGCTGCTGAGGTCGCTGCCGGACGCGGTCACGAAGCTGAACCCGCGCACCCTGTGGCGCAACCCGGTCATGCTGATCGTGGAGATCGGTGCGGTGTGGACAACGATCCTGGCCGTTCTCGATCCGAGTGCGTTCGCCTGGCTGATCGTGGTGTGGCTGTGGCTGACCGTTCTTTTCGCGAACGTGGCGGAGGCGGTGGCCGAGGGCCGCGGCAAGGCGCAGGCCGACTCGTTGCGCAAGGCCAAGACCGACGCGGTCGCGCGTCGCCTGATCGGCTGGGCGCCCGGCCGCACCGGTCAGGCGGGCGAGGAGCGGGTGGGCGCGCCCGAACTGCGGCAGGGCGACCACGTGATCGTCGAGGCGGGGGAGATCATTCCCGGGGACGGTGACGTCGTCGAGGGCATCGCCAGCGTGGACGAGTCGGCGATCACCGGTGAGTCGGCCCCGGTCATCCGGGAGTCGGGCGGCGACCGGTCGGCCGTCACCGGCGGCACCAAGGTGCTGTCCGACCAGATCATCGTGAAGATCACGCAGAAGCCCGGTGAGTCGTTCCTCGACCGGATGATCGCGCTGGTGGAGGGGTCGAGCCGGCAGAAGACGCCGAACGAGATCGCGCTGAACATCCTGCTGGCCGCGCTCACGATCATCTTCCTGCTGGCGGTCGCGACGCTCCAGCCGATGGCGATCTACGCCAAGAGCGCCAACCCCGGCGTGGCCGACACCTCCGCACTGGGCTCCCACGGCGTCACCGGCGTCGTGCTGGTCTCGCTGCTGGTGTGCCTGATCCCCACGACGATCGGGGCGCTGCTGAGCGCGATCGGCATCGCGGGCATGGACCGGCTCGTCCAGCGCAACGTCCTCGCGATGAGCGGACGCGCCGTCGAGGCGGCGGGCGATGTCGACACCCTGCTGCTCGACAAGACCGGCACCATCACGCTGGGCAACCGGCAGGCCGCCGAGTTGCTCCCCGTCGAGGGTGTGACGGAGGAAGAGCTGGCGGACGCGGCGCAGCTGTCCAGCCTGGCCGACGAGACGCCCGAGGGGCGTTCGGTCGTGGTGTTCGCCAAGCAGCGTTACGGCCTGCGGGAACGTTCCGCGGGCGAGCTGACCCACGCCACGTGGGTGCCGTTCACCGCACAGACCCGGATGTCGGGTGTCGACCTTGACGAGCTCGGCGACGGCAAGCCGGACCGTTGGCTCCGCAAGGGCGCGGCCGGGGCGGTCGCGGACTGGGTGCGCGAGCAGGGCGGCACCGTTCCGGCGTCGCTCGGCCAGATCGTGGACGGCGTCTCGGCTTCGGGCGGCACGCCGCTCGTGGTCGGGGAGAAGTCGAACGGGACCGTGCGCGTCCTGGGTGTGATCCACCTGAAGGACGTGGTGAAGGCGGGCATGCGGGAGCGGTTCGACGAGATGCGCCGGATGGGCATCCGCACCGTCATGATCACGGGTGACAACCCGCTGACCGCCAAGGCCATCGCCGACGAGGCCGGGGTGGACGGCTTCCTGGCCGAGGCCAGGCCCGAGGACAAGATGGCCCTGATCAAGAAGGAGCAGGAGGGCGGCCGGCTGGTGGCCATGACCGGTGACGGCACCAACGACGCTCCGGCGCTGGCGCGGGCGGACGTGGGGGTGGCGATGAACACCGGCACCTCGGCCGCCAAGGAGGCCGGGAACATGGTCGATCTGGACTCCGACCCCACCAAGCTGATCGAGATCGTCGAGATCGGCAAGCAGCTGCTCATCACCCGAGGCGCGCTGACGACCTTCTCGATCGCCAACGACATCGCCAAGTACTTCGCGATCATTCCCGCGCTGTTCGTGACGGTGTTCCCGGGCCTGGACGCCCTCAACATCATGCGCCTGCACAGCCCGCAGTCGGCGATCCTGTCGGCGGTCGTCTTCAACGCACTGGTCATCGTCGCGCTGATCCCGCTCGCGCTGCGCGGCGTGAAGTACCGCCCCAGCAGCGCGTCCAAGCTCCTGTCTCGCAACCTCTACGTCTACGGCCTGGGCGGCATCATCGCGCCGTTCATCGGCATCAAGATCATCGACCTCATCGTCCAGTTCCTTCCGGGGATGTCCTAATGCGCCTGCCCGTCTGGGTCCGGCAGCACCTGGCCGCGCTCCGCGCGCTGCTCGTCTTCACCGTGCTGCTCGGCATCGTCTACCCGCTGGCCGTCTTCACGGTCGCCCAGCTCCCTGGCCTGAAACACAAGGCCAACGGCTCCATCGTCACGGTGAACGGCCGGGCCGTCGGCTCGTCCGGCATCGGCCAGGCCTTCACCGACGCCGACGGCGACCCGCTCAAGCAGTACTTCCAGAGCCGTCCCTCCAACGCCGGTGACGGCTACGACCCGACGGCCAGCTCGGCGAGCAACCTCGGCCCGGAGAGCATCGTCGACACCCTGCCCGACCCCAAGCTCGTCACTGCCGGCAAGGAGGACGAGAACGCCGAGCAGAGCCTGCTCACCCAGGTCTGTGAACGCAGCAAGGCAGCCGGTGAGCTCGACGGCGTGGACGGCTCCCGTCCGTTCTGCACCAAAGGGGGCGTCGGCGCGGTGCTGGCCGTCTTCGGTGAACGCACCACCGCCGGCGCCGTGCCGCACCCGACCCGCGTCGTCAGCCTGAACGAACAGGAAGGCGTGGTGAAGGCGCCCTTCGTCGCGACCTATCAGGGAGTGAGGGTCGAGCTGGCCAAGTTCGGTGAGGACTACGCCAAGGGTCTGCTCGTGCCGATCAAGGGCAACGCGCCCGCCAAGCCGGCCGTTCCGCCCGACGCGGTCACCGGCAGCGGCAGCGGCCTGGACCCGCACATCTCCCCGGAGTACGCGGCCATCCAGATCAAGCGCGTCGCCCAGTCACGCGGCATCTCGCCCGTCCAGGTCGAGAAGCTGGTCAAGGAGCACCAGACCGGCCGCGCCCTCGGCTTCATGGGCGAGCCCACGGTCAACGTCCTCAAGCTCAACCTGGCACTCGACAAGCAGTATCCGGTCCGCCGGTAACCGCTGCGATGGCGACACCCGACAGGGGAAGTGTGATGGGCCGAGGGCGGCTGCGAATCTACCTCGGGGCGGCGCCTGGGGTAGGCAAGACCTACGCCATGCTTGCCGAGGGCGCCCGGCGCCTGGCCCGGGGGACCGATGTGGTGGTCGGGTACGTCGAGACCCACGACCGTCCCAAGACCGCCGGGCTCGTAAAAGGCCTGGAGGTCGTGCCGCGCAAGGCCATGTCCTACCGGGGAACGGCCTTCACCGAGCTGGACGTGGACGCGGTCATCGCGCGCGCCCCTCAGGTCGCCCTGGTCGACGAGCTGGCGCACACCAACGTGCCGGGCGGCCGCAACGACAAGCGCTGGCAGGACGTCGAGGCGATCCTCGACGCCGGCATCGACGTCATCACGACCGTCAACGTCCAGCACCTGGAGTCGGTCAACGACGTCGTCGAGCAGATCACCGGCGTTCCGCAACGCGAGACCGTGCCCGACGAGGTGGTACGGCGGGCCGACCAGGTCGAGCTGGTCGACATGACACCCGAGGCACTGCGCCGCCGGATGGCGCACGGCAACATCTACGCCCCCGAAAAGATCGACGCCGCGCTCGGCAACTACTTCCGCGTCGGCAACCTGACCGCGCTGCGCGAGCTCGCGCTGCTGTGGCTGGCCGGCAAGGTCGACGACCAGCTCGACCGCTACCGGGCCGACCACGACATCCAGCGCACCTGGGAGGCCCGCGAACGCGTCGTCGTCGCCCTCACCGGCGGCCCCGAGGGCGACACCCTGATCCGCAGGGCCGCCCGCATCGCCGACCGCGGCAAGGGCGCCGACCTGCTGGCCGTCCACGTGACGCGCAGCGACGGCCTCACCGACGCCGACCCCGCCAACCTCACCCGCCAGCGAGCCCTCGTCGAAAGCCTCGGCGGCACCTACCACCAGGTCGTCGGCACCAACGTCCCGGACGCGGTCCTGGACTTCGCCCGCGGCGTCAACGCCACCCAGCTCGTCCTCGGCGCGTCCCGGCGCGGTCGCGTCGCGCAGATCTTCTCGCGCGGCGTCGGCGTCACCACCACCGCCCGCTCCGGGCCGATCGACGTGCACCTCGTCACCCACGAAGAGGTGAACCAGGGCCGCCGCTGGAAGGCGCTGCGTTCGGCGTGGGGTGTGCCCGCCAAGCGCCGGAACGCCGGGTTCGTACTGGCCGCCGTCCTGCTGTCGCTGCTCACGCTGGTCCTGGACCAGGCCCGCGGAACGGTTTCGCTGACGAGCGACATCCTGATCTTCCAGGCGGCGGTGATCGGGGTGGCGCTGGTCGGCGGGCTCTACCCGGCGCTGTTCGCGGCGATCACCGGCTCACTGCTGCTCAACTACTACTTCACCCCGCCGCTCCACACGTTCACCGTGCACGCCCCCGAGGCGTTCTTCCAGCTGGTGGTCTATGTGGTGGTCGGCGTCACGGTCAGCACGATCGTCGACCTCACCGCGCGCAGGAGCCGGCAGGTCGCCCAGGCCCAGACCGACTCCCAGATCCTGTCGACGCTGGCCGGCGACATCCTGCGCGGCGATTCGGCGACCGGCCGCGACCGCCGCGCCCTCGTCGAGATCATGGAGCGGCTGCGCGAGACCTTTGCCCTCGAAACGGTGACGCTGCTGGAGCGCGGCCCCGGCGAACCGGTCGCGCACCGCGGCCCCGGCTCCTGGCTCGTCGCCGCGAGCGTCGGCGGTGCCCCCTGCACCAGCCCGGACAAGGGCGAGTCCGACGTCCTGATCGACGACACCCTGGCCCTCGTCCTGCGCGGCCGTGCCCTGCCCGCCTCCGATCGCCGCGTGCTGGAGGCGTTCGCCGCTCAGGCGGCCGTCGCACTGCGGCACCAGCGGCTCGCCGAGGCCGCCGAACAGGTACGCCCGCTCGCCGCGGCCGACAAGATGCGCACCGCACTGCTCAACGCCGTCAGCCACGACCTGCGCACACCCCTCGCCTCGGCCAAGGCCGCCGTCGACAGCCTCCGCAGCCCCGACGTGAGCTGGAGCGAAGAGGACCAGGACGAGCTCGTCGCCACCGCCGCCGCATCCCTGGACCGGCTGGACCGCCTCGTCGCCAACCTGCTCGACATGAGCCGGCTCCAGGCGGGCTCGCTCGGCATGTCACTGCGGAAGGTGGCGGCCGAGGACGCTGTTCCCCGTGCCCTCGCCGACGTCGCGGACGCCGACGTCGAACTCCGCATCCCCGAAGGACTGCCGGAGATGGTGGCCGACCCCGCCTTGCTGGAACGGGTCCTGGTCAACCTCATCGCCAACGCGGTCCGCTACAACCCTGCCGGAACGCCGGTGCTGGTCACCGCGAGCGCCCATGCCGAACGTCTCGAACTGCGCGTCATCGACCGGGGCCCAGGCATCTCGCCCGAGGACCGCGACCGCGTCTTCGAGCCGTTCCAGCGGCTCGGCGATCGCGACAACCACACCGGCGTCGGCCTCGGACTCGCCCTGTCGCGCGGGCTCACCGAAGCGATGGGCGGCTCGATGAGGATCGAGGAAACGCCGGGCGGAGGTCTGACGATGGTGCTCGACCTGCCCACCCGCCAGCCCGAGGACGCCGGCCCGGCGATGCTCGACCGGGCCGCCGCGTGGCGAGACCCGATCGGTGCCGAGCAAGGAGAACGGCTGTGACCCGAGTGCTGGTGGTCGACGACTCGCCGCAGATCGTGGCGACCCTGCGCCTCAACCTGAAGGCCCGTCAGTACGACGTCCAGGTCGCGGCCGACGGCGGGCAGGCCCTCACCCAGGCCGCGGACTGGCATCCGGACCTGGTCATTCTCGACCTCGGACTGCCCGACCTGGACGGTGTCGACGTCATCCGCGGCCTGCGCGGCTGGAGCGAAGCACCGATCATCGTGCTGTCCGGACGGACCGGAAGCAAGGACAAGGTCGACGCCCTGGACGCCGGTGCCGACGACTACGTCACCAAACCCTTCGGCGTGGACGAACTGCTGGCCCGGATCAGGGCCATCACCAGACGCGCCCCCGCCGACGAGTCACCCCCCACCGTTCAGCTCGGCCCGTACCGCATCGACCTGGCACGCAAAGCCGTGACCGGAGCCGCAGGCACCACCGTCCACCTCACACCGACCGAGTGGGGCATCATCGAGCTACTCGTTCGCAACCCCGGCAAGCTGATCTCACAACGCCGGCTGCTCACCGAGGTGTGGGGTCCCCTCTATCTCAAGGAGACCCACTACCTGCGGGTCTACCTGGCCTCGCTGCGCCGGAAGCTGGAAGCCGACCCGTCCCGCCCCCGCCACCTCATCACCGAACCCGGCATGGGCTACCGCTTCGAACCGTAAGCGAGGGGGGTTACTTGCTGCACTTGACGCGGAGGTTGAAGCGGTCGGTGGTGCAGGCTTGAACATTGACGTTGCGGACCCCGCTGAAGCTGCCGCGGGAACTCCAGGCGCCACCGGCCTCCTGGCCCTTCTTCTTCGCGGTGGCGATGTACTTGCCCCACGACTCCGACCCTCCGGTGCGGGTGCGGTACTGATGGACGACTCGGAGGGCCGCGCGCTTGCTGTCGCCGGCGGTGTCCCACACGGTGCCGCCCACGGACGCGTGGTACCAGCCCTTGCGCTTGGTCGGCTTCCAGCAGACCCTCGCGCTGATTGACGCGCCCTTCACCGACTTACGCGCGTCCCAGCATCGCCAGCCGGCGGCGCGCATGGACGTATCGGCCTTTGCGGCCGCAGGGCGAGCGGTGTCGGCGGTGGCCGAGGCCGGTAGGGCCACAAGCCCCCCGGTGAACATCGTCCCCAGAGCACCGACCGCGGTCAGAGTCGTGAGCTTGCGCATGGAGTACCTCCTTGGATGGGGTAACGGAGTCAATCAAGGGGCCGTCTCCGCAACACCTCCAGATCATCTCCGCACCAGGTCATACCGAGATCGGCACGACCAGAGTGCCGACGGGGGAGCGGGCGCCATGATCATCCCATGGCACCCTGAACGGTCGTATTCTCACATCCTATGTCTCACAATCAGGTTTTGAGATTCCGGTAGACGGTGGCGCGGGAGACGCCGAAACGGGCGGCGAGGTCCTCGGCCCCGTGGCCCGTCGCGTGAAGGGAGCGCAGCCGTTCGGACTGCTCCTCGTTCAGTGCCGCCGGGCGCCCGCCGCCATGCCCGCGCGGCTGTGGTGGCGGCGCGTCCAGGAGGGCCCACGCGCCGTCCAGGATGAGCCGCCGGAGCTCTCGCGCCGGCACGTGATGGAAGGCGACGATCGGATCGCCCAGACCCGCCACCACCTGCGCGGCGCGGACACGCCGCTCCAGCCGCCGGTCGGGCCCGCAGACCAGGTCGTTGGCCAGCAGCAGGATGGCCTTGAAACGCTCGGCCACCGGGGCCTGGACCAGCAGTGTCATGTCCCGGACCAGCATGACCAGGGTGTGCCGGTGCCGGAGGCTGACGTCCACGTACCCCTCGATGGCCTCGCGCCGGACGGTCTCCGGGTCCTCGTGCCGCTCGGCTTCGGCGAGCACGGCCTCCAGCTCGTCCAGGACGGGCAGCGTCAGGTTCTGCAGGATCTCGTCCTTGGACGCGAAGTGGTAGTAGAGGGCGGCCTTGGTGATGCCGACCTTCTGCGCGATCGCCTGCATCGAGGTCGCGCGGAAGCCGCGTTCCGCGAACAGTTCGCCCGCCGCGTCCAGGATCCGCCGTGGCGTATCGTTCATCACTCTCCCTTACCGTGAGTCTAACGGAGCTGCTACTCTCCTTACCGGCGGTAAGTAGACGAAGGGAACGGTCATGGCCGATCACGTCACGTTCGGTGCCGGATGCGCGGGACGTCTGTTCCTTCCGGAAAGCGACAGCGGGCGTGTTCCCTGCGTGGTGCTCTGCCACGGGTTCAGCGGAACGATGGATCGTCTGTTCCCGCACGCCGAGGCGTTCGCCGCCGCCGGGCTGGCGGCACTGGTCTTCGACTACCGCAACTTCGGTGAGAGCGCCGGGGAACCCCGGCAGTTCGTCGACATCGACGGCCAGCAGGAGGACATCCGGGCCGCGGTCACATTCGTCCGCGGCCACGGGCGCGTCGACCCCGACCGCATCCTGCTTTGGGGAAACTCGCTGGGCGGAGCACACGCCATCAACGTCGCCGCCCACGCCCCGCACATCGCCGCCGTGGTCGCGCAGATCCCGTACAACGGCTTCCCGCGCAAGGTCGAGGGCCGGTCGGCCTGGGCCACACTCCGGCTCCAGGGCGCCATTCTCTGGGACGCCCTGCGCGGCCGACTCGGGCTGAGCCCGTACTACATCCCCATGATCGGTGCGCCCGGCGAGCTCGCCGTGACCGCGACGGCCGAGGCCGAACAGCACATCAGGACGCTCGCCGGAGAAGAGGCGCAAACCCTCTGGCGCAACGACGTCGCGCCGCGGGCATTCCTGCGCATGGCGCGCTACCGCCCGGCTCCTGAACGGCTGCGCGCACCGCTCCTGGTCTGCATCGCGGCCCAGGACCACGAGACACCGGAAGAGAAGACCCGCGTCCTGGCCGAACGCGCCCCCAACGGTGAGCTGAAGCGTTACCCGGGAACGCACTTCAGCTTCTACACCGACCCCGCGATCAGAGACAAAGCCCTGTCAGACCAGATCGCCTTCTTCGCCGAGTCCACCTCCGGTTGATCTGTCCCGGCCGCGGGATCAGCCCGGCCCGCGCCAGGGCCGGCCGAGGGCTCGTCGCTGGCATCGAAGAGCGGGTGACGGTGGCTCATGGTGTCCTTCGTGGCATTGGAGCGGCTGGGCTGGTGGCGAGGCTTGAGGCGGTTTGGTGCGCCGGGCAGGCAAGGGAGCGCTGACCGTTCGGTGACTGTCGGCCGTCCTCGCTGCCGGTGATACTCGACCTATGTCGGATAAGCCGCGTATGACGAAGCCGACGATCAAGGTCCTGGAGGCGTTGCTGGTCGATCCGGCGCGCGAGTACTACGGGCTGGAGTTGCGTACGGCCACCGGAGTCGGCAACGGGACGCTGTACCCGCGCTTGGCCGAGCTGGAGAGTTACGGCTGGCTGGAGAGTCGCTGGGAGATCCCGGAGGTGCCAGGCGGCCGGCCGCCACGGCGCTACTACCGGCTCACCGATGAAGGCGCCGCCCGCGCGCGCGCCGAACTGGCTCGTGTATCCAGGCGCACGGGACGCCTGCGCGCCCTCTCGGGAGGCTGAGATGGACGCCACGCTGGCCCCGCTGATCGAACGCTTGCGTGACCGCTTCTCCGAAGACGAACTTCGGCAGGTCGAACGTGCTCATGCCGCCGCAGCCTTCTGGCACGAGGGTCAGTACAGGCTGAGTGGCGATCCCTACATCACCCATGTCGTGCAGGTGGCGATCCTTGCCGCAGAGGCCGGAAGCGACCATCGGATGGTCTGCGCGGCGCTTCTGCACGACGTTCTGCAAGACACTGACATGGGCACGGCCGAGCTTCGCGCCCGGTTCGGTGACGAGATCTGTTACCTCGTCGAGGAGCTCACCCGGCACTCCAGCGCGCGGACGGAGCCGGTCGACGAGCGGGTGCTGCTGCTCCGGCTCCTGGACCGCCTGCACAACATGCGCACGCTGCAGTACCTGCCGGCGGAGAAGCAGCTCGCCAGGTCCGTTCACACTCTGGAGCGGCTGGTTCCCGTTGCTCGCAGGTCCTGTCCCGCCTGGGTGGCGGTCGAGCTCGAAACGCTCGCGCGCTCGCGGCTGCGGCCCGGTCTGGGCTTTCTGGTCGTGCAGGCCGCGTCCGTGATTCTGCCTGCCGGAGCCAGACGTCGTTACCTGAACGAGTGGCGCGCCGAGCTCGCGGCTCTGCCGCAGGGACGCCGCACCTACCTCGCCGAACTCTTCCTCGCCCTGCCGGCGCTCGCCTGGGTGCTGTGGCGTCCTGCCGCGGTGAGAGTGCTCGCCGTGCCCTTCCGTACGCCGCTGCGCCCCTGGCTGCTGACCTCCCCCCTGCTGGTGTGGCTCACCTGGCAGGCCGCGCGGTCGAGTCTGGCCGAGGCGCTCATGTTCGTGCTCACCGTCCCACCGGTGCTGTCCGCCGCCTTCTCGCGCCTGCGCGCCCGACTGGGCCTGGACCCAGGGTCGAACGGCTGCCAGAGGTAGGTGTCGGCGGCGCGGGTGGGATCGCTCAACGTGGACGTGCGGCCGCTGGTGCGGCGTCAGGGAAGCCGGCTGGCCAGGCGTGACAGGAGGACGCCGAGCAGGTCCATCTCCTCCCTGCCGACGACGGAGGCGAGCCGTTCCCACTCGTCGTCGATGGCGGCGGCGAGAGTGTCGTACTGCTCGCGCCCGCGAGGGGTCAGGAACACCAGAACGCGGCGGCGGTCGGCGTCGTCGACGCGGCGGTGGACCCGGTTGGCCGAGACCATGCGGTCGATCAGCTTGGTGAGGGTCGGGGGAGGCAGCAGCGCGTAGTCGGCGATCTCCGACATCGCGTGGCCGTGGCCGTCGGCCAGCAGCGACATCACGCGCCATTCGTCGAGCCCGCACCCGGCCGGGGTCAACGCCGCGGCCAGCCGTGCCGCCACACGCCGTTCCACCAGCGCGAGGAGCCGGCCGGGGTCTCGCTCGCGCCTTCCGGTACTCGTTGCCTCCATCGGTGCCCACAGGGTACCGTTCAGAACGGAAATATTCATCCTCACAGTACTCAGCGGTCCAAGCGATGGTCTCGTTGGTCGACGTCCAGACGGAAACCGGGCCGCCTCGGGCGGGGACGGCCGGCCTCCTCACGGTCGCGCTCGTGGTGCCGTTGCAGGGCCCCGCCGGGATCTTCGGCCCCTCGTGCGAGCTGTGCGCCGTGCTCGCCGCCGAGGAGGTCAACCGGGAGCGCGGTGTGCTGGGCCGCGAGGTACGCCTGGTGGTGGTCGACGGGGGAGCCGCCCCGGGGCGGGTGGCCGACGAGGTCGACGCCCTGGTGTCGGACGGGCTCGTCGAGGCGGTCACCGGCTGGCACATCTCCGCGGTCCGCGAGGTGCTCGCGCCGCGCATCGCGGGACGGGTCCCCTACATCTACACGCCGTTGTACGAGGGCGGCGAGCGGGCGCCGTGGGTCTTCCTCACCGGCGAGACTCCCAAACGGCAGCTGCGCCCCGCCCTGCGGTGGTTCACCGCCGAGGCGGGCGTGCGGCGCTGGGCGATCGTCGGCGACGACTACGTCTGGCCGCGCCGGTCGGCGCGGGCGATCCGTTCCTACCTCGACGAGCTCGGCGGTGAGCTGTGCGCGGAGTTCTTCGTCGGCCTCGGCACGCAGGACTTCGGCGACGTGCTGGCCCGGCTGGCCGGCCTGCGCTGTGACGGCGTGCTGATGCTGCTGGTCGGGGACGACGCGGTGGCGTTCAACCGGGCGTTCGCCCGCGCCGGGCTGGACCGCGAGCAGATCCGGTTCAGCCCGCTGATGGACGAGAACATGCTGCTGGCCACGGGCGCCGACAACACGCGCGGGCTCTTCGCCGCGGCGGGGTACTTCGAGACGCTGCCCACCACCGACAACCTCGACTTCAGCGCCCGCTACCACGGCCGTTTCGGCGCGGACGCCCCCATCCTCAACAGCCTGGGGGAGTCCTGCTACGAGGGCATGCGGCTGTTCACCGAGCTGGCGCGCCGGGCCGGAAGCCTGGACGTGCGCCGCATGCGGACGATGTCGGACGGGCTCGGTTACGACGGTCCGCGCGGCCCGGTCGAGATGCGCGACCGCCACCTCGCGCAACGGGTCTTCCTCGCGGCCGCCGACGGCCTGGAGTTCGACGTCATCCAGCGGCTCTAGCCCGACGAATCGTTTCGCTCGCCCCGCGGGGGCCGCCACGGTCACATCGAGGATTCCGGCGGCTTCCCATTGACGAATCCTTCCGTTCGAAATACTTTCTATAGAAAGTAAGTACGGAGGCCTGCCATGGTGACCTATCTGTACCGCTGCGCCCGCTGCGGCCCCTTCGACCTCGCGCTGCCGATGGGCGAGGCGCGTCCCGAGCGACCTTGCGCCCGGTGCGACGGCGCCGCCCGGCGGGTGTTCACCGCGCCGTCGCTCTCCCGCTCCGGCGATCCGCTGACCCGGGCCATGGACGCCCAGGAGGCCAGCGCGCACGAGCCGCGCCTGGTGACGGCGCCCCCTCCGGCGCGGCGCCGTCCCACTCCGCCCGCCGACCCCCGCCACGCTCTGCTGCCCCGGCCCTGAGAGGAGGGCACGCGATGGGAAGCGTGGGCCTGCTCTACGTCGGCGCCGTGCTCTTCGTCAACGCGCTGATGCTGCTGGGACGCGTCGAGGAGCGGTCGGCGGCGCTGCTCAACCTGTTCGTGGGGACGTTGCAGGTGGTGCTGCCCACGCTGCTGCTGGTGGCGGCGGGGGACGACCTCAAGGCGATCACCGCCGCGGCCGGCGTGTACCTGTTCGGGTTCACCTACCTGTACGTCGGCATCGGGCTGCTGGCCGGGCTCGACACCACCGGCGTCGGCTGGTTCTCGCTGTTCGTGTCCCTGTCGGCGATCGGCTTCGCCGCGATCAACTTTCTCGACGTCCGGGACCACCCGTTCGGGGTCATCTGGCTCTGCTGGTCGTTCCTGTGGTTCCTGTTCTTCCTGGTCCTGGGGCTCAAGCGGGAGGAGCTGGCCCCGTACACCGGATGGGTGACCCTCGTCCAGGCCGGGGGCACCACGACGCTGCCGGCGTTCCTGCTGCTGACCGACACCTACTCCACGTCCGCCGCGTTCGCCGTCGCCCTGGCGGCCTGTGCGGTCGTCTCCTTCGGGGCCCTGTGGTTCGTGGCCGGGCCGGGGCGCGCCCAAAGCCGCACCTCCTCCGAGCCCGCACCCGGCACCTGACCCGCACCCGCCTCCTGACCTCCGGCGGCCCGTTCGCCGCCGCCCCATCGATCCACCCGACAACTCACGGAGGCTCCAATGCCCGAAGTCGTCTTCAGCGTCGACCAGGCCCGGTCGATGCGCGAGCAGTCCGTTCCCGGCCACAACCGGTGGCACCCCGACATCCCGGCGGCGGCCACCGTCCGTCCCGGGGCCGAGTTCCGCGTGGAGTGCCGGGAGTGGACCGACGGCCAGATCGGCAACAACGACTCCGCCAACGACGTTCGCGACGTCGACCTGGCGCCCTGCCACATGCTGAGCGGCCCCATCGCCGTGGAGGGTGCCGAGCCCGGGGACCTGCTGGTGGTCGACATCCTCGACCTCGGCCCCGTTCCGCAGGCAACCGGCTCGGCTCCCGGCGAGGGATGGGGTTACACGGGCATCTTCTCGAAACAGAACGGCGGAGGCTTTCTCACCGACCAGTTCCCCGACGCCTACAAGGCCATTTGGGACTTCCACGGCCAGCAGGCCACCTCGCGGCACATGCCCGGCGTGCGCTTCACCGGCATCACCCATCCGGGACTGTTCGGCACCGCGCCGTCCGCCGACCTCCTGGCGCGGTGGAACGCCCGCGAGCAGGCGCTGATCGACACCGACCCCGACCGGGTGCCGCCGCTCGCGCTGCCTCCGCTGCCGGAGGGCGTCCTCGCCGGGACGCTCACCGGGGAGGCGCTGGCCAAGGTCGGCGCGGAAGGTGCCCGTACCGTCCCGCCGCGGGAGAACGGCGGCAACCACGACATCAAGAACCTCACCCGAGGCTCACGCGTCTTCTACCCCGTGCACACGCCCGGCGCCCTGCTCTCAGGCGGCGACCTGCACTTCAGCCAGGGCGACGGGGAGATCACGTTCTGCGGTGCCATCGAGATGGGAGGCTTCATCGACTTCCACGTCGACCTCATCAAGGGCGGCATGGAGAAGTACGGCGTGACGACCAACCCGGTGTTCATGCCCGGCAACGTGGAGCCGCGCTACTCGGAGTTCATGACGTTCATCGGCATCTCGGTGGACCACGGCACCAACACCAACTACTACAACGACGCGACCGTGGCGTTCCGCAACGCCTGCCTCAACGCCATCGAATACCTCAAGTCGTTCGGCTACAGCGGCGAGCAGGCGTACCTGCTGCTCGGAGCCGCGCCGATCGAGGGGCGCGTCAGCGGCGTGGTCGACATTCCCAACGCCTGCTGCTCGCTCTACCTGCCCACCGCCATCTTCGACTTCGACATCCGCCCGACGGCCGAGGGGCCGCGCCGCGCCGACCGCGGCCGGTGCGCCGTCTCGTCCTGACGGCTCCGCCGTACGGGGCGGGCCGTCATCGCGACGACCGCCCCGGACCATCGTGGCGGCCCGGCCCGCGCCTTTCGGCGCGCCCCACCCAGGCGTCCCGCCCCGCGCCGCCGGTGCCAGGGCCGGGCCGCCGCCTGCGAAGGGACACCAGTGAACGACCACGAGACCTTTGATCTGGGTGACTTCACGTTGCGCCATGGCGCGACGTTGCGCGGCTCCTGGCTGGCGTACAAGACGTACGGGACGCTGTCCGCCGACCGCGACAACGCCATCGTTTACCCGACGTGGTACTCGGGACGGCACTGGGACAACGAGTGGCTGATCGGCCGCGGCATGGCGCTCGACCCCGACCACCACTTCATCATCGTGCCGAACATGCTCGGCAACGGCCTGTCCAGTTCGCCCAGCAACACCGCGCCGCCGTACGACCGGGCACGCTTCCCCCACGTCACGATGGAGGACAACGTGGCCGCGCAGTACCGGCTGGTGACCGAGCGCTTCGGCATCGAACGGCTGCGGCTGGTCACCGGCTGGTCCATGGGCGCGGGCCAGACCTACCAGTGGGCGGTCAGCCATCCCGACATGGTGGAGCGCATAGCGCCGTTCTGCGGGTCCGCCCGGACCAGCCCGCACAACATCGTGTTCCTGGAGGGTGTCAAGGCGGCGCTTACCGCCGACGCCGCCTTCGCGGGGGGCTGGTATGAGACCCTCCCGGTCACGGGCCTGCGGGCGATGGCGCGGGTGTACGCGGGCTGGGGGTTCTCCCAGGCGTTCTACTGGGACCACCTCTATCGCCGGATGGGCTACACCTCGCTGGAGGACTTCCTCGTCGGCTTCTGGGAGGGCTTCTTCCTGGACGACCGCGACCCGAACAACCTGCTGACCATGCTTTGGACCTGGCAGAACGCCGATGTGGGACGGACGTCGGGGTTCGGCGGCGACACCGTGGCCGCACTGGCGTCGATCAAGGCCCGTGCCCTGATCATGCCCGCGGAGAAGGACCTGTACTTCCCGCCGGAAGACGAGCGGTGGACGGCCCAGCACATCCCCGGCTGCGAACTGCGCGTCATCCCCGGTGTCTGGGGCCACTTCGCCGGCGGGGGAGCGAACCCGGAGGACACCGCGTTCATCAACGCCGCCCTGCACGACCTCCTGAACTCCTGACCACCTGCTCCAAAGTGCGGCAGGCCCCAGGACACGGTCGGCTTGGAGCGCCGTCTGTTTTACGCGGTGTCCAGGGATCGGTAGTAGCGGGCGGCTCCGGGGTGCAGCGGGATCGGCGTCCTGCCCATTGCCGCCGGGTCGAGCGGGTAGGTCAGAGGGCTGCGGTCGGACGGGATGTGCCGGTACTGGGCCTCGATGGTCGCGCGGGTCTCGCCGAGGATCCAGGCGATCAGGTGGGCCAGGTCCTCGGGCAGGTCGGAGCGGGTCAGGACCAGGAAGTCGGAGAAGTCCAGGGTCTCGAAACGCGGGCATCCGGGGAAGTGCCCCTCCGCCACGGTCGCCGACGGCCAGCGGTAGTCGGTGTCCAGGCCGTCCAGTACGTGGCGTTCGATCGGCAGGAACGCCAGCCGGGAGCCGAAACGCTGCCAGGGCGGCAGCATGTACGCCTCGTGGACGATGGCGTTGGCCTCTCCGCTGATGACGCGTTCGAAGGTCTGCCGTGGCCGCTCGTCCGTCAGCAGCCGACCGCCCCAGCCGGTCACGTCGACCTGCGAGCGATGCAGGACCTCGTGGGCGGCCCAGCCGATGAGGTTGGTGCCGTCGTGCGGCCCGGTGGCCAGCCGCAGCCGGGGCTTGGCCGCCCGCAGTTCGGCGAAGGAGCTGATCCCGAGGGACTTGTCCACGCCGACCACCAGTCGGTCGCGCTGGGGGAGGACGCCCAGTGCGCACAGGTCGGGGACGGGTTCGGCGGCGAAGGGGCCCCGTCCGTCCACCGCGGCGGCGGCGAAGGCGGCGGGAGTGGTCAGCGCGATGTGGACCTGGCCGCGGCCGACCGCTCGGGCGGCGTCGGCGCCCCCGCGGCCGCTCCAGATGCCGACCCGGGTGTGCGGTCCGCAGCGATCGGTGAGCTCTTGAGCGATCCACCCGCAGACGCGGTGAAGGTTCGCGGTGCCCCAGTCACCTTGGAGGTGCAGGGAGACCGAACGGCTAAGGGAAGGTGCGGGCGGAGTCGCGTTCACGACGGCGACTCCATCACATGAATCAATAATAATCAATATAGGGCTCAGGTGGCGTTGTGCTCGCGCAGCAGGCGCGTGATCTCGTCGCGGTCGCGACGGTCCAGGGCGTCGACAAGGGCCGCGTGCAGTTCGTAACGCCGCTGCATGAAGCCCTCCTCCGGCTCGCCGTCGGGCATGATCGCTCGCGTGCGCGTCTCGATCACCTCCTGAGCGCGCAGGTAGCACTCCCGCAGCAGCGTTCCGGGGCTGATGGCGGCCAGCCGTGCGTGGAATCGCCAGGCGGCGTGCACATAGGCGGTGCCGTCCGTGCGGTCGGCGGCCTCGCCCATCACTCGCGTGAGCTCGCGTAGCTCGGCGAAGTCCGCGGGCGAACCGTGCCACAGCGCGTCCTCGATGATCAGCGGCTCGATCGCCTCGCGGACCCGGAAGGCGTCCTCCAGCGCGGCGGGCGCGTCCGCGTCCGCGTCGTGCGCCGTCCCGCCTCGCGCGGCCCCCGGGCGCGGGGGTTCGTCCGGGGCGAACAGCCCGCCTCCGGGGCCTGGCCGGACCGTGACCAGGCCGCGTTCCTGGAGTAGTCGCAGGGTCACGTTGAACGTGCCGACCGACACCCCGCACGTGGTGCGGACCTGCTCCTTGGTGCCCAGCCGGGCGCCGGGCTCCAGCCGTGCCAGCAGCCGGGAGACGTGTGCCGCCGCCTCCTCCGCACGACCGGACGGACGCCGCTCGTCTCGCTCGTTCCGCAGGGTCACCTTCGGGGCCACGGTTTCCTCCACCACGATCGATCGTCCTCGCCGCCTTGACGGCCCGGGCCGGCGCCGTCCATCCTACCCAGGAACATATTCATTATTATTAATTTCGCATCGTCGGCGTGCAGCCGCATCCCGAGATTGAGGAGTCCGTCCCGTGGGACTTGTCCATGAGATCATCGACGGCTTCGACGCCGCCGAGCCTGTCAGGCGAATCGCGCGGCGGGAGGAACTCCTGCTGGGCGCACCTCTGCCTTCGCCCAAACGACCACCGCGCTCCTACCGGCCCATCGAGGCCGTCCACTTCCCGGCGCACTTCGTGCCGCAGGGATTCGAGCCGCCCAAGGGCATCTTCGAAAGCGACCACCTGCGGATCGAACGGCAGACGATGGCCGGCTTCCGGCAGCCCTTCTACCACCGCAACTGCGACGTCGACGAGCTGTCCTACCAGGTGCACGGCACGCGCACGCTCATGACGGAGCTGGGCAGCCTCGACCTGGTCGCCGGCGACTTCTCCCGGATCCCGGTCACGGTCGCGCACGACAACCACGCCCACGACGACATCCACATCCTGTTCTACGTGCCCGCGCACGTGGCGGAGCTGCGTGCCCCCGTCCGTACCTCCGAAGTGGTGCTCCCACCGTTCCCCGGGTGGGAGTCCGAGGTGCGCAACCTCATGACCACCGAGTGCCTGGGCGGCCCCGAGCACGACATCGTCATGACGCCCGTCGATGAACAGATGCTGCTCGACCAAGCCAGAACGGAACCGGAACGCATCAACGTGCTCCGCCCGTCCGACGGGACCGACGAGACCGACTGGCTGTACCGCTCCGCGCAGATCAGGATCGGCCACACGGCGATCGACCGGTCGAACGGCCGGACGTACCGCACCCACCGCGACGCCGACGACATCCAGTACCAGATCAGCGGGCGGCGCCTGCTGGTGACGCAGCTCGGCGTGTTGGAACTGGAGCCCGGCGACTTCGTGCGCGTTCCCGTCGGTGTCGCGTTCACCAGCATCGTGACCGAACCGAGCACGCATCTCACCGTGCTGTCCGCGCTGACCGTGCCGCAGGTCGCCGAAGCCGACAAGACCGGGAGTGCGCTCAGCGTTCCTGAGCTCGACCGGCTGCGTCCCAGCGAATGACCGCCCGCCCACCGCGCATCGGAAGGACGCCGCCATGTCTGAGATGAAAGCCGCTCGCGCCCATCAGGGAGCTCGCGTCCTTCAGCTGGAGAGGGTGCCCGTCCCGCAGGTGAACGAGCATGATGTGCTGGTCCGCGTCGCTTCTGCGGGACTGGCGCCCAGCACCATGAAACTGCTCGCCGCCGGCATGTTCAGGCACCTGCCCACCGTCCCGGGACATGAGGCGGCGGGGACCGTGGAACAGGTGGGCTCCGGCGTCGACCCGGCCCTGCTGGGCAGGCGCGTCCGGGTCCACCCCATGCTGTCGTGCGGCGTCTGCGGGTACTGCGCCGGCGACCGCCAGCAGATGTGCGCCGAGGCGGCCATGATCGGACAGGGCGCCTTCGGCACCGGGACCCTGGAGCTGTACGCCCGCTATCACGACGGCGGACTCGCCGAGTTCGTCCGGGCGCCGCACTGGCTGATCGACGAGATCCCCGACAACGTCAGCTTCGATCTCGCCGCCAAGGTGCACGACCTGGGCAACGCCGTCCGAGCGCTCAAGTGCGCGGGTCCCCTCACCGCGGCCACGATGGTGATCACGGCGGCCACCGGCACCATGGGCACCGCCTCCATCGTGCTCGCCGAGCATTTCGGCATCGACCGCCTGGTCCTGGTGGGCCGGTCCGCCGAACGGCTCCAGGCCGCCCGCCGGCTCGTCCCCCACCTGCGTGCGGACACGATCGCGCTGGAGGAACTCGGCCCCGACTGGCAGACGGCCGGAGGGCTCACCGCCCGTATCCGCGCGCTGGTTCCCGCCGGACCCGAGGCGGTGCTCGACTATCTGCCCGAAGGCCCCGGCAGTGAACAAGCCTTCCGGTCACTGGCCAACGGGGGAGTATTCGTGCACATGGGCGGAAACCCAGCCCCGATCGCCATTCCCATGCGGGAAACGATGCTCGGCTGCTGGAGGTTCGTCGGTACCCGGGCCTGCACTCGTGACGACACGGACACGGTGCTGCGCTTGCTTGCCACCGGCAAGGTCCAGGCCGAGCGGCTGATCACCCATCGGTTCGCGCTCGACGACGTCAACGACGCCCTCACGGCCCTCGACGAACGCCACGAACCCATGTGGATGGGCGTCATCCGCCCTTGACCACATTTCCAACTCCGCTTCGCATCGGGAGCCTTGCCGTATGACCGAATGGATCACCGTACAGACCGCCGACGGACCGATGCGCGTGTACGTCGCGCGTCCGTACGCGCCGGCGACACGCGCCGTCGTCGTCCTGCAAGAGGCGTTCGGCGTCAACGACCACATCCAGGACATCGCCCGCCGTTTCGCCGAGCGCGGGTTCCTCGCCGTCGCCCCGGACCTGTTCCACCGCAACGGGGTGGGGGCGCTGGGCTACGACCGGCACGCCGAGGCGATGCCGCTGATCGGCGCGATCAGCGCTGATCAGATCGTCACCGACGTCCGCGCCGCGCTGGAGTACCTGGCGGGGGAGGACGTTCAGAACGGCAGGACCGCCGTCGTGGGTTTCTGCTTCGGCGGGCGCGCGGCGTTCACCGCCGCCACCGCGATCCCGGGCCTCGCCGCGACCGTCGTGTTCTACGGCCCTGGCATCGCCGGCGGGCCGCACGCCGTGCTCGATCGTGCCAAGGAGATCGACGCGCCGCTGCTGCTGCACGTCGGCGCCGACGACCCCACCATCCCGGCCGAGCAGGTCACAGCGATCCAGGACACACTCGTCGCGGCGGGCGCCGGCTTCGTCCAGCACGTCTACCCCGGCGCCGGCCACGCCTTCGCCTGTGACGCCCGTCCCCACCTGTATCACGAGGAGTCCGCCTCTCTCGCTTGGGCGCGCACCCACACGTTCCTCGACCGGCATCTGCCCGCAAGGCAGTGAGACGGACCGGCCCTGCGGCGGCGCGGCGGGCCGGTCGGCCGCCACGGCTCATCGGACGCCGGCCGCCAAGGCGTCGATCACGTGGCGCAGGTGGTCGCGCATCGCCGCCTCGGCCGCCGCGGGGTCCCCGGCGAGCACGGCCGCGACGATGCGCTCGTGCTCGGCCAGCGACCGTTGCGGCCGGTCCGGCTGCAGCACCAAGCGGAACTGGTAGCGGACGAGCTGGCCGCGCAGCCTCTCGATGGTGGCGACGGCCGTGCGCTGCGCGGAGATCTCAAGAACGCGGGCGTGCACCAGGTGATTGAGGTCGGAGTAGCCGATCAGATCGCCGGCCTCGACGGCGGTGCGCATCTGGGAGACCAGCCCGGTCAGTTCGCCCCGGTCGGCGTCGGTGACCCGTTCGGCGGCCTTGGCCGCGCACAGGCCCTCCAGCGCCATCCGGCATTCGGTGATCTCCACGGCCTCGGCGACGCTGACCACACGGACCCGCGCGCCCTTGTTGGGCACCCGCTCGACCAGGCCCTCGGCGGCCAGGTCGGCCAGGGCCTGCCGCACCCCTGCCCGGGTGGCGGCGAAGCGCTCCATCAGGTCGGCCTCGACCAGCCGCTGGCCCGGGACGAACTCGCCGTGCCGGATGCACCCGCGAATCCCGTCCAGAACCGCCATCTCAGCCATCCACCGTTCCCTTCCTCAGCCAGTTCGAACCGGTGTCCCGCGCCGCCCAGATTCTTGCGCATCCCGGACTCGCGGGATTGCATACAAGATTATTGACAATTTTGGCGACAGAATTCTAGAGTGCCCCGCGTACCTCGTCATCTGCGTGAGGAGCCGTTATGCCCGAAGGACCCGTACTGATCGTCAGCGCACACGCGGCGGACTTCGTCTGGCGGGCCGGTGGTTACGCCGCGCTCGCCGCCCGGCGCGGCACCGGCGCGCACGTGATCTGCCTGTCCTACGGCGAACGCGGGGAGTCGGCGGCGCTATGGAAGTCGGGCGCGTCGCTGGAGCAGGTCAAGGCCGCCCGGCGGGCCGAGGCCGAGGCCGCCGCACAGGTGCTCGGCGCGGAGATCACCTTCCTGGACGCCGGGGACTACCCGCTGCCGCGCGCCGACCGGGAGCTGATGGACGCTCTGGTGCAGCGGATCAGGACCGTCCGGCCCGGAGTGATCCTCGTGCACAGCGCCGCCGACCCTTACAACGCCGACCACCCGCGCGCCGCCGAGCTCGCTATGGAGGCCCGCATCCTCGCGCAGGCCGAGGGCTATCCGAGCGAGCACCCGATCATCGGCGCACCGCCGGTCTTCCGCTTCGAACCGCACCAGCCCGAGATGTGCGGCTTCCAGCCGGACGTCCTGGTCGACATCACCGAGGTGTTCGACGTGAAGCGCGAGGCCATGGAGTGCATGAACGCCCAGGAGCACTTGTGGGACTACTACACCGAGCTGGCTCGCCGCCGGGGCGTCCAGGCCGTCCGCAACGGCGGCGACCGGGCCATCCGCTACGCCGAGGCGTACCAGCGCGTCTATCCGCAGGTCGCCGGGGTGCTGGCATGACGCCGATCGTGGTGACCGGGACGCCGCGCGCCGCCGCTGAGGACGTCCGGGCGCTCGGCGAGCACGGCGTCGCGACCGTGCACGAGGCCATGGGCCGTGAGGGGCTGCTCGACCCGTCGTTCCGGCCGATCTACCCGGGGGCGACGCTCGCGGGCACCGCGGTGACCGTGCTGTGCCACCCCGGCGACAACCTGATGATCCATGTGGCCGTGGAGCAGTGCCGGGACGGCGACGTCCTGATGGTCGCCACGACCTCGCCGTGCACCGACGGCCTGTTCGGCGAACTGCTGGCCACTTCGCTGCGCGCCCGCGGCGTGTGCGGGCTGGTCATCGGCACCGGCGTGCGCGACGTGGGTCCGCTGACGGACATGGGATTCCCCGTCTGGTCCACGGCCGTCAGTGCCCAGGGCACGGTCAAGGCCACGGCCGGCAGCGTGAACGTGCCGCTCGTGATCGGCGGACGGCTGGTGCGTCCGGGTGACGTGGTGGTGGCCGACGACGACGGCGTGGTGGCCGTGCCCCGGTCGCGCGCCGCCGAAGTCGCGGCCGCCGCGCAGGCCCGGGCCGAACGCGAGGAGCAGACCCGGGCGGCACTGGCCGGCGGCCAGCTCGGACTCGACCGCTACGATCTGCGCCCCCTCCTGGACCGGCTCGGCGTGCGGTACGTGCCGTACACGCCGGAGGGAGAGGATCTATGATCCAGGCGGCCCTCCTGCGCGGCGGCACCTCCAAGGGCGTCTACCTCAATGCCGGTGACCTGCCCGCCGACCCGGCCGAACGAGACGACCTGCTGCTGCGGCTGCTCGGCTCGCCGGACGAGCGGCAGATCGACGGCCTCGGCGGCGGCCACCCCCTGACCAGCAAGGTCGCCGTGGTGTCCCCGGCCGCCGATCCGGCCACCGCGGACGTGGACTACCTGTTCCTCCAGGTGCACGTCGACCGGCCGCTGGTCTCGGCGGAGCAGCCGTGCGGCAACATCCTGGCCGGGATCGGCCCGTACGCCCGGCTGCGCGGCCTGGTCGCGCCTGACACCGGCACGGTGCGCATCCGTATGGTCAACACCGGCGGGCTGGTCACCGCGGTGCTCGGCCCCGGCGCGCCGGGCGAGGAGATCGAGGTCGCGCTGGAGTTCCAGGAGACCGCGGGGTCGGTCTGCGGCAGCCTGCTGCCGACCGGGAACGTCCGGGACGAGATCGACGGTGTCCCGGTGACCTGCGTCGACAACGGGATGCCGGTCGTCGTGGCCGCCGCCGCCGACTTCGGGCTCACCGGCCACGAGACGCCCGCCGACCTGGAGGCCGACGGCGACCTGGCCGCCCGCCGGGAACGGGTGCGCCTGCGGGCGGGCGAGCTGATGGGTCTCGGCGACGTCTCGGACACGACCGTCCCCAAGGTCACCCTGATCGCGCCGCCGCGCGGGGGCGGCACGCTGGCCACCCGCACGTTCATCCCGCACCGCTGCCACACGGCGATCGGCGTGCTGGGCGCGGTCAGCGTCGCGACCGCTGTAGGACTGCCCGGATCGGTGGCCGCGCCGTACGCGACCGGGAACGAGCTGGTCAGGCTGGAGCACCCGACCGGCCACTTTGACACCCGCCGCACCTCCTCCGGGGGCGCGGCCGTCCTGCGTACCGCCCGTTTGCTGTTCGACGGGACCGCCTTCCCCCGCCCTCTTCACCGGAGCTGATCCATGCCGCAGATCCCACCCGCCGAGTTCACCGAGCGCTGCCGTGACATCGCCCACGTCGGCTCGGTCGAGCTGTTCACCCCGGACGCCGAGGCCACCACCGCGTTCTTCACCGACCTCATGGGCATGGAGGAGGTGGGCCGCTCCGGCCAGTCCGTCTACGTGCACGCCTGGGACGACTACGAGCGGTTCACTGTCAAGATCACCGAACGTTCCCGCGCCGGGATCGGCCGCACCTACCTGCGGGCGGCCGGTCCCGACGCACTGCTTCGCCGGGCGGCCGAGCTGCCCGGCGGCCGCTGGATCACCGGCGAACTCGGCCTGGGCGACGTCTACCTGTGCCAGGACCCCGATGGCCACGAGTTCGGCCTGTACTGGGACACCGAGTGGTACCGGCCGACCGAACCGCAGCGCCCGGCGCTGAAGAACCAGGCCGCCCGATTCCCCGGCCGAGGCGCCAACGTCCGCCGCCTGGACCACGTCAACTACCTGGCCGCCGACATGCCGGGTGCCCGGGAGTTCCTGACCGAGCGGATACGGGCCAAGCCGACCGAGCAGATCATGCTCGACAGCGGCGAGGTCTCGGGATTCTGGACCACCGTCTCGGACAAGACCTATGACCTGGTCTACACGGGCGACTGGTCGGGCACGCCGGGCCGTCTGCACCATGTCGCGTTCGCCACCGACACGCGCGAGGACATCCTGCGCGCCGCCGACGTCTTCCTGGAGGCCGGCGTCCATATCGAGACCGGTCCTCACAAGCACGCCATCCAGCAGACGTTCTTCCTCTACGTCTACGAGCCGGGCGGCAACCGCATCGAACTGTGCAACGCCGGAGCCCGCGTGATGCTGGCGCCGGACTGGCAATTGGTCACCTGGACCGAGGCCGAACGGGCCAAGGGCCAGGCGTGGGGTCTGAAGACCATCGAGTCGTTCCATCGCCACGGCACCCCGCCGGTGGACTGACGACACGACCGGGCCCGCTCTGTAGCAAATCAGCACGTTCATTATGAACGTTCTTGGCCTGGCGCTCTTGACGACGGAGTGACGTCGTGAGCATTATCACTCTAATCATTATGGTTAATTGAAGGCAGCATGCAACGGCCCAGATCCTGTGCCGAGCTCCCGCCCGTTCCTGACACGGCTCCCCGCCCGCTCCACCCACCCCACCCTGGCCCAGACCGTGCCGGTACGGCACGGAAGCGGGCCTTCGCGTAAGGAGAACCCGTGACCGCGACCCTCGCGCCTCCAGCGACACGAACGCGAGCGGGCATGCTCGTCCTGGCGTGCCTCATCCTCTTCATCGACGGCTACGACCTCTTCACCCTCGGCACCATCGGCCCGAGCCTCCTGCACGACCGGTCCTGGGGCGCCGTGCCGTCCACCCTGGGCACACTCGGCAGCGTCACCGCCCTGGGCATGCCGTTCGGCTCCATCCTGGCGGGCTGGTCGGCCGACCGGTGGGGCCGCCGCACCCCGCTGGTCGTGTCCGTGGCCTGGATCTCGATGTCGATGCTGATCGCCGCGCTCGCCGGCGACCTCACCCAGCTGGGCGCCGCCCGGTTCTGCACCGGCATCGGCATCGGCGCGCTGGCACCGCTGATCTCGGCGCTGGTCTCCGACAACGCTCCGGCCGGACGCCGGACCCTGCACCTGGCCATCGCACTCGGCTCCATCGGCATCGGCGGCACCACCTCCGCCCTGCTCGGACGGTTCCTGCTCCCGGAGCACCACTTCCAGACCCTGTTCTGGATCGGCGTCCTGCCCCTCGTGCTCGTCCCGGTCATCTGGCTGATGGTCCCGGCAGGCCGGCCCGCATCAGCGAAGTCCGCCCGGCGCCCCGTCGCGGAGCTGTTCACCCCCGCCGCCCGGCGCGGGACGATCCTGCTCTGGCTGGCGACGTTCATGAGCATGGCGCTGATCTACAGCACGACCGCGTGGCTGCCGACGGTGATGATGAAGAGCGGCTACAACCTCGGCTCGTCCCTGGAGTTCATGATCGCCTTCACCATCGGGGCGAGCGCGGGCGGGCTGCTGATCTCCCTGCTCGCCGACCGCGGTCACCTCAAGCTCGTCACCATGGGCACCTTCGCCCTGGCCGCACTCGCCCTGCTCACCCTCAGCTCCAACCAGCCGCGCCCGTTGCTGCTGGTGGTGTCGGCCCTGGCCGGGCTCGGCTCGCTGGGGTGCCAGAACATGATCATCGCGTGCATGTCGGCCTTCTACCCGCCGCACCTGCGCGGCACGGGCCTCGGCGTCGGCCTGGGCGTCGGTCGGCTGGGCGCGATCGCCGGGCCGTCCTACCTGTCGGCGGCGACCGCCCTGGTGGTCTCACCGCGCGCCGGCTTCATCGCCTTCATGATCCCCGCCGTGCTGGGCCTGGCCATCGTGGCACTGCTGCCCCGCACGCTCTCCCAAGCACCGCAGTAGGCGACCGGACACGTCACCGGCGCAGGACCCGTCAGCATCCCGGGCTGACGGGCCCTGCGGTGATCGCGTTCATCGTCCTGTCAGCGTCCTACGTCGGAGTGAGCGGCCTCCCGTACCGTGATGCGGGCGTCGGCCGGGAGCAGGAAGCCCTGCTTCGTGGCGCGGGCCGCAGCGTGGACCACCTGCGCGACGTAGCGTCCGTGGGACGGGTAAAGCGCGTCGAGCGTGGCCTGGTCGAACGGTACGGACGATCCGTGGTACCAGCCGCCGCACTCCCGGTTGCCCAGGCCGTTGTAACTGGCCGTCGGCACCTCGATGAACGGCAGCCGGATCCCGCCGACAGCGTTGCCGCGGCTGTCACGCACCACGTCCGTCCCGGCCGCGTTGATCTCTAGTCGCGGGGCGCGCGGCGGAACGGTACGACCGGCGGCCCAGCTGTTCAGGTGCGAGAGCGCGGCGTTGACCGTCTGGTACGAGTCGCCTCGGTTGGGCGGCGTCGTGCAGGGCGCGTACGACCGGGGGATCCTGCCGTCGAACTCCAGGCTGTACGCGTCGTCGTGTGCTCCGCCGGCCACCTCCCACAGCCGGAACCGCGCGGAGTCCGGCTGCCGCGCCACGTGGCTGTTGAGGGGTCCGGCGACGTCGCCCTCGTGCTGCACGTTCAGAACCGGTGCCCCGAGGTCGGCGCGGATGTAGGCGGGCACGGGCGGACGCTGCCCGCCGATCGGCGCGCTGAACGAGCCGCGAGAGTGGACCAGGTAGCCGTCGAACACGTCATCGGCCTTGCTCAGCGTGTTCAGGTACGTGACGAGCCGCATGGCGGACTGCGAGTGACCGCTGGCCAGCACCGACGAGACCCGGCGACCGCCCAGCAACCCCGGGTGTTCGCGCACGGTCCGGCCGGCCTGGGCAAAGATGTCGTAGGAGTACTCGTCACCGGGATGGGCGAGCCCTCCGTAGCGTGCCGGGTTCCATGCCCGCAGGCCTGTCGTAGGCGCCGTGATCCCTGCGCTCTGAGCGTCCACGCCGACGTAGGCGTAGCCGCGGCGGGCGAGTTCCTCGAAGGTGTAGCTGAAGTCCGTCGCCAGATCGCTGCCGGTGGTGACGTTGAGCCACTCGACCAGCACGGTGCCGTTGAACCGCTTGGGGTTGGCGGGCCGCCGTACCAGGATCCGGCTCTTGTACGGCGCGGCGGCGGACTCGGCCACGGGCCACCTGCCGTCGGGTCCGAAGTCGCCCGCGCGCGCGTAGCCGCGCGCCGTGCCGAAACGAAATATTCGTTCTGGACGTAGCCGAGCTCCTTGAGCAGCGGCTGTACGTAGTCGTTGTACTGCAGCCCCTGCGCGTCGTAGGCGGCGCCAGGTCCGGTGATGGGGCCGCTCACCCGAGCCTTGGGCACTGCGCCAGATGCGGACGCTTGTCCCGACAACCCGCCCATGGCCAGCGCGGTCGTGGCGACGAGCGTGACCACCCACCGCCACGCCGAGCCGCTTCCCTTGCGTTTCATACCTGCCTGCACCGCCTTCTCGTTCATACGAGCTTTGGGGCATTCCTAGCGGTTCAGACCATGATGACCGTCTTGTTGCAGGATCATGCTCGTGTGAAGCCCGATCTGCAGGATTCCGGTCGCCTGGACGAGCTCGACCTCGCCCTCATCCATACGCTCCAGATCAGCCCCCGAGCGCCGTGGGCGGCCGTGGGGAAGGCGTTGGCGGTCGACCCCGTGACGGCGGCGCGGCGGTGGCAGCGGCTGACGGACTCCGGCGTCGCCTGGGTGACCACCTACCCGTTGCTGACGCCCGAGGCCTCACCGGCCATCGTCGAGTTCGAATGCGAGCCGGGCCGGGCCGAGGCCGTCGCCGAGGAGCTCGCCGCCGACCCTCAAGCACTGATCGTCGAGGTGACCAGCGGTACCCGGGACGTCCTCGCGACCGTCTGCGCGCCGACCGCGACCCTCCCCGGCTACCTGCTGCGCCGCGTCGGGCGGATCGCCGGTGTACGACGCGTCGCGCACTACCCCATCACGGCGGTGCACGCCGAGGGGAGCACCTGGCGGGTCGGCGCCCTCGACAAGGACACCGAGACGGAGCTGGGCAGTGGCGAGACGACCACGTCCCTCGTCCCTCCCCAGACGCCGCGACTCGACGACATCGACTGGGCGCTCTGCGACCGCCTGGCGGCCGATGGACGGCTCGCGGTCACCGAGATCGCCCGTTCCCTGGGGATAGGCGAGGCCACCGCCCGCCGGCACCTGAATCGCCTGACCAAGAGCGGCGTGCTGAAACTGCGCTGCGAGGTCGCACGAGCCGCCTCACCCTGGCCGGCCTTCGTCTGGTACCTGGCCCGGACCCGCGCGGAGGACCTGGCGAAGGTCGTACGGTCGCTCGCCGCCCGCCGGGAGCGGCTCTCAGTGACCCAGATCGTCGGCCCCGCGAACCTCCTGCTCGGCTTCGCGCTCAGACCCGCCGACCTGGTCGGCTTCGAAAGCCGCCTCACCGCACGGCTCCCGGCACTGGAGATCGTGGACAGACGGGTCGTCCAGCGGCAGGTCCGGCTCTTCGGGCGCACCCTGGACGCCCGCGGCTTCGCCGGCTCGGCAGCCTCAATCGACATCCGCCGAACACCACCGGCCCCGTCATGATCACGAACCCGGCCACCGTGGAGGCCACCAGAGCTGCCGCCGTAGTGTGGCGGTGTGACCGATGCAGCGTTGCCGCTTGTCGCCGACGTCTTTCCCGACCTGGCGGCAGACGTCGTTGAGCTGCTGCGTGCTGACGATGACCCGCTCGCGGAAACGATCGCCGGTCTGCCGTTCTATGGCGTGTGCACCTGTAGCTCGACCTGCCGCGCGGCGTTCCACCTGACCGGCGGATCCCGTCTTCAACGCCGGGTGACGCGGTGGGCCACCACGGTCCAGACGGGGATCGGGACGTAACCGTCATCGCCGATGGGCAGGGTGGATGCGTCCAGGTCGATGTCGGCCGCGGCGGCCGATTTCTTGAGCAGGTCCGGTGTCCAGTGGGTGAGGTAGTCGGCCGGTTGCAGGGACTCGATCGTCCAGCCGTGTCTGGGGAGCACCGTGTGAAGTTCCTCGCGGCTGATACGGGAGGGCCCTGGCATGGCCGGCGGGGCGGTGTCGGCGAAGCACATCATCAGCAGGCGCGCATCGGGTCGTGTCACCCGGTGCAGGCAGTCCAGGTACTGCTCGCGGGAGGCGGACTGGGGGAGGCAGTGGTACAGCGCGGCGTCCAGCGCTGTGGCGAACGGCTCGTGGTCTGGCAAGGTGAGCCGAGTGGCGTCCTGCCGGGCCCAGGTGACCTTCACTCCGGCGGCACGGGCTCGGTCACGGGCCTTTTCCAGGGCGACGGTGCTGTAATCCACGGCGGTGACCTGGTAGCCGTGCCGGGCCAGCCAGACGCTGATGCTGCCCGCGCCGCAGCCGGCATCCAGTACGGGACCGGTGATCAGGCCTTCCTCATGCCAGCGCCGCACCTGGGGCTGCACCCTTCCGATGTCCCAGACGGCGCCGATCCCCAGCTCGTCACTCTGGCGGTACATGGCGTCGAAGTCGGACGCGTCGAGCTCCAGCCGTCCACCGGAATCCATGGTGGCCATGATCATTCCCCTGCTTGCGCGTCGGCGGTGAGCCAGGGCGAGGCCGCGTCGAGGTCTCCGGACAGGAACGCGCCGAGAGCGGCGGCGTCGTAGGCGTTCTCCCAGTGCTCAAGGATCCGGCCGTCGCGAAAACGCCACAGGCCGCAGAACGGCATGGCGATCCGCCGGCCCTGCCGGTGGGCTCGCAGGCGGCCGGTCACCGCGCCGAAGTGGTCGTTGGCGCAGACCTGCTCGACGTCCATGACCAGCGTCCCTTCGGTCGCCCGAATGAGGGCGAGTTCCTTGTCCAGGACGGCCTGGCGACCGTGGTGGGTCGCCGTCATGCCGGCGATGGATCGTTCGGCGGCGTGCAGGACGACGTCGTCGTCGAGGTACCGTCCGATCGTGGACAGGTCCGCGTACACCGCGCGCAGCATCGTGGCGTTGGGGTGTTCGGCCATCATCGGGTCGGCCTCCACACCTCGATCCCGGCGGCGTCGACGGCTTCGGTGATGAACGTCAGGTCGTCGTCGCTGAGGTGCAGGTCGGCGGCGCGCATGTTCTCCTCCAGGTGGCTGATCGAGGTGGTACCGGGGATGAGGAGCGTGGCGGGCGAGTGGTGCAGCAGCCAGGCCAGGGCGAGCTGGGCGGCGGTGGCGCCGAACTGCGCGGCCAGTGGCGCGAGCGCGTTGCCGGGGCCGACCAGGCCGCCGTGCCCCAGGGGGAACCACGGCAGGAAGGCCATCGCGTGCGCTTCGGCGTGGCGCAGTGCCTCCTCGCCGGCGCGGTCGGCGACGTTGAAGAGGTTCTCGACGGCGGTGATGTCGGCGTACTCGGCGATCTCGGTGAGTTCGGCGGCGGTGACCTCGGGTTGTCCGGACACGCCGAGGTGCCGGATCTTGCCCTGCCGTTGCAGCTCGACCAGCTCGCCGAACTGGTCGGCGAGCGGGACCGCCGGGTCGATGCTGTGCAGCTGGTACAGGTCGATGCAGTCGGTGCCGAGATTGCGCAGGCTGAGCTCGACCTGCTGGCGCAGGTATTCGGGACGGCCGATCGGGACGATGTACGGCGGGCCCTCGCCGGTCCAGTCGTCCGGCCCGGACCGCAGCAGCCCGCCCTTGGTCGAGATGACCAGCCCGTCCGGATAGGGGTGCAGGGCCCGGCGGATGATCCGCTCGTTGTCGCCGGGGCCGTAGGCGTCGGCGGTGTCGATGAAGGTGACGCCCAGCTCGACCGCCCGGCGCAGCACCCCGATGGCCGTGTCCGGGTCGGCCGGCTCGCCCCACATGCCGGGGCCGGTGAGGTGCATCGCCCCGTACCCGAGCCGGTTGACGGTGAGATCCCCGCCGATGGTCAGGGTGGTGGGAACGCCGCTGCGTGTCACTGACATGACGCGACTCCTGTTCGTTGGCCGTTCGGATCCGGCTCTGCTCGTCGATGAGGTGGTGGCGGTGTCCGCGGGCCGCGCCGAGGCGGTCGTCCAGGAGCCCAAGGTGATCTCGGCGGTGATTCCGGGGCCGAATCCCGCGATGATGCCGCGTCCCCCGTCGCGCGCGGTTCCGTCCTCGAAGAGGCGGCGCAGCACGTCCAGTACGACCGCGGAGGCGATGTTGCCGTACTCGGTGAGGGTGGCCCTGCTGTGGGCGAAGCAGTCGACGCTGACGTCGAGGAACTTCGACAGGTCGTCCAGGATGCGCGGGCCACCTGCGTGGATCACGTGGAAATCCAGGTCTGTCACGTTCCAGCCATGTGCCGAGACCATCTGGCGCAGGGCCGGGGCCAGCTGTTCCATGGTCGCGGGCACCCGCCGGTCGAGCAGGAAATGAAAGCCGGTGGCCTTCACCGCGTAGGCGATCCAGTCCTCGGTGCCGGGAACCAGGCGTGATTCGTTGCGCTCCAGCCGGACTCCCTCCACGGCCGCGTCACCGCGTACGATCGCGGCGGCGACGGCGTCGCCGAACAGCCCGTTGGACAGCAGGTTCCCCACCTCCAGGTCGGTGGGCTGGTAGCACAGGGAGCAGAACTCGCACGCCACGATCAGGACGTTGGCGCCCGGGTGCGCGGCGCAGAAGTCGTGCGCGCGGTTGATCGCGGCGCCGCCCGCCGCGCAGCCGAGCTGAGCGATCGGGAGCTGCCGGGTGTCCTCACGAAAACCCAGATTGTTGATCATCCATGCGGTCGGGGACGGCATCGTGAAGCCGGTGCAGGACACGAAGACGATCGCGTCCACCTCGTCCGCGGCGAGGTCCGCGTGGGCCAGTGCCTGCGCCGTCACCTCGGGGATGCGGGCCTTGGCCTCCCGCACATAGGTCAGGTTTCGCTGCTCAAGGCCGGGATGCCGCAGCGTCACCTCCACGGGTTGTACGAGGTGTCGCTTGGCCACTCCGGTGTTGCGGATCAGCCGGGCCGCGAGCCGGTACTGCGGATGGTCGTGATGCAGGCGCTCCAGGAGTTCCAGCGTCTGGTCGAGTGTGATGACGTGTTCTGGAACCGATACCGCCGGGCGGCACAGAACCGCCATGACGCCTCCCGTGGTCCCCAAAGCGCGCAATCGGCCTGCCGGCCGGTCCCACCGAAACGACCTGTGATCGACATTCCCAGCGAGGCACACGGTGTGCCCGCCGGTGGATCACCTCGCGCGAGGCGATCCACCGTGCGGAAGGGGCACAATGCCTGATCCCCGTGCTGTGGGTCGTGCTCGCCGGCTCAGGCGGCGAGCTTCCCGAACAGGTCGTTTCCGGGGGCGTCGGGGTCGTCGCCGAAGAAGAACTCCTCCACCGCCTGGTGGTACTCCTCGTGGGAGATCGAGCCGTTGCCATCGCGATCGAGCCGGTGGAAGACCTTCGCGCAGTCCTCCTCCGAAGCCCGTCCGCCGACCCCGAAGATGTCCCGGAACTCCGCGAAGTCGATCGTGCCATCGCCGTTGGCGTCGGCCAGTTCGAAGTAGTGGTCGGCGATGGCCTTGATCTGCTTGGCGGAGTTGGCCCGGTCGGCCAGGGCGGCCTCGAACCCGGCGACCGTCTCGTCGAGATCCACCGTGCCGTCGCCGTCCCGGTCCATGGGGGCGATGACCTGGATCCAGAGACCGTCCATCAGGTCGTTGAGCCGCTGGGCGGTGGGGGAGTCGGGCGCCGCGCCCCTGGCGGAGATGAACCGCTCACTCATGAGCGTGGCGTCACGCCGGGTCAGGGTTCCGTCGCCGTCCACATCCGCGGCAAGGAACCATTGACGGTACTTGCGTTGCCTGAGACTACTCATGGTCCCAGAAGTAACTGATCGACCGCAGCCGTACCAGCGAAAACTACTAAGAGTAGCCATCAAGTAACTAACAGTAGTCCGCTGCGGCGGGGTGCTGCGGCTGCCCGGACCGGCCCGATACCGCCTCCAGTCTCCGCTCGGCACGTCGCTTCGCGAGGCGGATTCGTCCTCGCGCCATGTCGCAGTAGCGCGCCTTATCTACGGGCCGGACTTATGCGGTGGAAACGCACGCTCGTGTTACCTGGGCACCCGAGACCGGTAGCCGACTTGTCGACGGCGCCTTTCGCTATTGAGGAATGGCAGAAAGCGAGACCACGTCATGACGTTCGCGAGGCCGAGTGGTAATCCGGATGACCTGTTCAAGGCCGGTAGGTTCGCGAAAGCCGATCGGGGTTACTCGCAGATCCTCGCACGGGATCCGGACAACGCCCGCGCGAACGCGCAGCGTGGATATATCGCACTGCTGTCCAATAGGTTCGCGGTCGCCGAAAGGTATCTGAGCAAGGCCGTTCGCCTGGCCCCCGACGACGAGTTCTCGAAACAGCAGCTCGCGAACTGTTTCGTGCGGCAGGACCAGCTCGCCCGGGCCGCGCCGCTGCTACGGGCGGCCGGCATCGAGTCGTACGCCAAGCAATACGAGAGCGTGACCGGCACTCCGAACGAGGTGCGCGGACCACAGAGCACGAGGATTCCGTTCAACGCCCTCAATCCCGGGCCCACCATCGAGGCCTCGGTGAACGGAGCCAAGGCCGTGACGTTCGGCCTCGACACCGGTGCGCCACTGGCCTTCACGATGGAGACGGCGCAGAAGGCGGGTCTGCGTGTGGTGGCCACCAGCAGAGGCCGGACCAGCGAAGAGGTCTTCACCATCTATCACGGTGTCGTCGGCTCGTTGCGGATGGGCGACATTGAGATGCGCAATATACCGGTCGTCTGGCATGACGCCGAGATGCCGCACCCCCTGGGGGCCGACCAACCGAAAGGCGTCATCGGCACCACGATCTTCTACCACTTCCTGACCACGATGGATTTCGCGAACCAGGCGCTCGTCCTCAGGCGGAAGACGAAAGCGAAACTGCGGAGGTTCCGAGCCGAGGCCGAACGTGCGGGTGCCGAACGCCTGCCATTGTGGATGGCGGACACCCACATGCCGTACAGCTGGGCAGCCGTGCGGCCAGCGCGATCGTCGGAGCCGCACAACAAACCTACGCCGCGCTGCTGTCCCAGGCCCTCGCCGACACCCCGCTGCACATCGCCCACCTCGTGGTCGTCGGACCAGTGAGCCCAGGGCTCAAACACGAGCCCGAGACCGTCGCCAACCGCCTCTGGCAGCTCCACAACGCCACCGAAACCTACGCGGAGCTGACGTAGATGCGCGACATCGACCCGACCTTCGTGCTCGGAGCGGGCTGATGGCGAGGGCGGCGGCGGTATCCGCTGCGCCACTCAGCAACTCCTCAAGACCGCCTGACACAAGAGTGGCCGCCCGTCCTCGATCAGTAGGACGGCTCGCTGCATGGCACTGGCTGGGTGAACGCGCCCGTCGGCGTTGTGCGGTTTCCGCACACCGTGACGTTGGAGGTCACGATCTCGAACGGCTGGTTGGTGTTGAGAATGGTGTTGCCTATGACGGAGCCGCTCGACACCTTCGAGAACACGACGCCCTTGGCCACGGCGCACGGGACGCTGCGATCCACCTCGAAGGTGTTGTCGGCCACCTTCGCTTCCAGCGCGTGCCTGACCACGGCACCACCGGCCACGGCACGGATCCGGTTGCCGGTGACCGTCACCCCCGAAGCAGCGGAGCGATCGTCGCGGCCGATCACGATGCCGAACATGCAGAAGACCGGCGCGTCCGTCCGGACGTTGTCGCGCACCACGATCTGCCCGAGCGTCGACGGCGGGAGATTCGGGGTGACGACGACGACCCCGGCGTAGATGTTGCTGAACCGGTTGCGCTCAAGAACGAGGTCGCCGGTCCACGTCTTGGCCGAGATCTCGACGTCCACTCCCCAGTACCCGACGTTGGTGACGGTGTTGTCGCGGATGACGAAGTCCCTGCACCCGATGCAGGTGAACGCGTGCCGTCCCGCGGTGTCGACCGTCGAGTTCTGGACGGTGACGTTGCGGGGTATGAGAGCGCCGGTGCCGTCCCCGTCCCTGGCGTCGATCGGAGCCACCGTCACCGCGTCGTCCCACGCGTTCTTGAAACGCACGTTGTCGATCAGAACCCCGTCCGACCCGAACACGTGCAGATTGCCGTCGCCCTCGCGCAGGGCGTCGTAGCAGGAGTACTGCGCCGGAGGCGGCACGGCGCAGTCGGGAGTGAAGTTCGAGCCCTGCAACGTCACGTTCCGCACCACGAAGCCGCCACCCCGGACGAACCTCAGCTGCTGGCGAGAGACCTTCTGCACGCACTCTCCGGTGCCCGTGCGCGTGGTGTCCGTCGGGCAGCTGCCGTCCGGTTTGTTAGGCACGACGCAGTACCCCTTGGCGTTCCGCGTCGCGCCCGGGGGGCAGGCCGGCGCTCCCGAGGCCTTGATGGTCGCGCCATTACCGAGAATCGTCAGGTTGCGCCTGCCCACGAAGAGAAAGGTGCCATTGGACAGATAGCAGCCGTTGGCCGCCAAGGAGATGGTGGAACCGTCCGGCACCCCGGCCAGCCAGGAGTTGAACGCGCTGGTCACATCAGTCGAGCAGTCGGACGCCACAGGCGGCGTGACCACAGCGGCCGAGGCCGGGGGAGTCACGAGACCGATGAGGACCAACGCGATAGTGATCAAGCTGATCGCACGGCGCATGGCTCTTCCCTCCATGGAGACCCGGTGGCGAAGGGGTGCAGGATCACGGCACATCGCGCCATCTGCGCATTCATCGGGACATCGAACGCCACACCCTGTCATCGCATTGGATCACTCCGTCGCTACCGCCGCCCCAGACCGACGCTGTCGGCCGAAGCCTCTGGCGGGAGTACCCGGCAGTGAACGGCCTCTCTGACCGGCCGGTACCCAGCTCTCCTGGAGGGCTCTTGCGCCCTCCAGGAGAGCTGTGCGGCTGTGGGTTTCGGCCAGGACACGCCGGAAGGCCGTCAGTACGGCTGTGGGTTTCGGCTAGGACAGGTGGAAGGCGGTCAGCACCGCGGCGTGGTCGGAGGTCCAGGCGTTGGTGGTGTGGCCGGGGTAGGGGGCGGGTGTGCCCTGGACGACCGCGTTGGAGGTCAGGACGGTCACCGGCCCTTTGAAGTGCACGAAGTCGATGCGGTCCTGCGGTTCGGGCTCGCCTGTGTGGGAGCCGTAGCCGCCGGTGAAGGTCTTGTAGACCGGTGACCAGGTCGTGCCGGGGGAGATGGCGGGGTCGGGGTGAGCGGCGCGGTAGGAGTCGGTCAGCCGCTGACGGGAGTGCCGCCGTGCCACAGGTCGTAGGACAGCACCTTCAGCTCCGGCACCAGCGGTGCTCCGGCCGCTTGGACGCGGACGCCGACCGAGGCGGTCGCCTTCTGCCCGGCGCTGTTGGCGGCCTCGATGCCGATCGTGGCGGTCCCGGACGCGGTGGGCGTGCCGCCGACCGTGCCGGTGGACGACACCGAGGCCCAGCCGGGGCCGGAGGTCTTGCGGAAGCTCAGACCGGCGGTGTCGCGACGCACCAGCCCCTTGACCGTGGCGCTGTAGGCGCTGGCGACCTGGCCGTTGCGCAGGAAGAACGAGGAGGACGCCCAGCGCATCGGTGAGGCGTCGGCCAGCTTCAACCGCTGCGGCTGAGCCAGCCAGGTGTAGCCGTCGTCGTGAAGGAAGTAGGCGATGTAGTCGCCCGGCGCCAGACCGGTGGTCGACACAGAAGCGGTGCCGCTGCCGTCGGGCGCGTAGACCCATTTGGTGGACGGCCCCACGTACTTCTCATTGACCGGCCCGTTGCCGGGGTCGCTGTAGAGCCCGATCCAGTTCTGGCCGTCGGGACGCGGTGTGGAGTACGACACGGCGATCGGGTCGCCGACCGCCACGGTGGTGGAGGCCAGCGACAGTGTGCCGTCTGGCGTGGCTTGCACAGGACCGGCCCACGACAGCGTGGCCACGAGGCCTATCGCCAGGCAGAGGAATCGACGCACGACAACGGCTCAAACTCACCGCCACTCCATCGAGGTTCCACCGACGGGCATAAGCTTCGTTGATCATCGTGGAGGGGGAGATCTGCGTGTCCAGTCAGGTCGTGCTTGAGGTGGGGCAGTGGCAGGGGTCGGGGGCCGTGACGGCCGGTCGGTTGCGCAGTGGGGCTGCCTGGCTTGCCGAGTTGGTTCCCCACGGCCAGCGGTACACGGTCGCGCTTGACAGTGGGGTTGGGAACTCACGGGGCGGCGTACGGAACGCCGAGGTCCTGGAGCGCCACCTGCAAGCAGTGCGGGAGGCATTGGCCGAGATTCCGCCGGACGACCTGACCGTGACCATCGGCGGCGATTGCGGGGTCGATCTCGCTCCGGTCGAGGCCGCGCTCTCCGCCTTCGGGGACCGGCTGGCGCTGGTGTGGTTCGACGCGCACGCGGACCTCAACAGTGCGGAGTCGTCGCCGTCCGGTGCCTTCCATGGCATGGTGCTGCGCGCGCTCGTCGGCGACGGACCCGAGGGTCTGCGGCCTGTGCGGAGCCTGTCGGCCGACCGCGTGGTGCTGGCGGGCGCCCGGTCACTGGACCCGGCTGAACAGGACCTTGTCCACGGCCGCGGCATCCGGCACCTCAGCGTCGAGCAGCTCACCGGGCCAGGGCCGCTCCTGGCCGCAGTGCGCGCCACCGGCGCCGAGGCGGTGTACGTCCACATCGATCTCGACGTCCTGGACCCGCAGGTGTTCCCGGCCGTCGGTACACCCGAGCCCGGCGGCCTCGGCGTTGAAGACCTGATTGGAGCGGTGCGGGCGCTGACTGAAGAGTTCACGCTCGCCGGCATCGCCCTCACCGAGTACGAGCGGACGGAAGACACCGGTCAGGAGGAGGCTGTACTGCGGAGGCTCGTCGACGGACTGTTCGGATCCGAGCAACGCTGAGCGGTACCGAACCCATGGAGAGCCGCTTCTGGTGTTGGCAGAAGCGGCTCTCCCGGTGTCAGGCGTGAAGCAGTTGCTTGTCAGGTTCGGGGGCGGGTTCGTCGGGCGGGTCGACGGACAGGTGGGGAAGGATCCGGTCGAGCCAGGCGGGTAGCCACCAGTTGGCGCGGCCGAACAGGTGCATCAGGGCGGGGACGAGCATGGTGCGCAGGACGAAGGCGTCGATGGCGACGGCCGCGGCCAGGCCGATGCCGAACATGGCGACGGCGCGTTCGCCTCCGGCCAGGACGAAGGCGCCGAAGACGGCGATCATGATGGTGGCGGCGGCGGTGATGACGCGGCCGGTCTGGCCCTGGCCGACGATGACGGCGCGGGTGTTGTCGCGGGTGTGCACCCATTCCTCGTGCATGCGGCTGACCAGGAAGACCTGGTAGTCCATCGAGAGGCCGAAGAGGATCGAGATCATGATGACGGGGAGGAAGGCCTCGACCGGGCCGGGCGCGCCGAGGCCGAGTGGCTCGGAGCCCCAGCCCCATTGGAAGAACGCGACGACGAGGCCGAACGACGCGAGGGCGGCCAGGACGTTCATGACGGCCGCGGTGAGCGGGATCAGGAGGCTGCGGAAGGCGACGAGCAGCAGCAGGAATCCCAGCGCGACGATGACCGTGATGAACAGGGGGATCTTGCTGCTGAGCTCGTGGCTGAAGTCGTCGAAGATCGCGGTGACGCCGCCGACGTGCACCTGCATGGTGGTCCCGCGTTCGGCGGCCGGGATGACGTCGTCGCGCAGCGTGCGGATCAGGGAGGCGGTCTTCTCGTCCTGCGGTGAGGTGGTGGGGACCACTTGCAGGATGCCGACCTTCGCCCCGGGCGGTTGCGGCAACGTGACGACGTTCGCCACACCCGGGGTGCTGCGGATCGTCGCGGCGAACTCGGAGAACGCCGCGCGGTCTGTGCCGGACGGGGTTTGCGCGACGAGCTGGAACGGCCCGTTGAAGCCGGGGCCGAACCCGTCGGAGAGCAGGTCGTAGGCCTGGCGGGAGGTGGTCGAGGTCGGGTTGTTGCCCGCGTCGGAGCTGCCGAGCCGGATCGAGAGCACGGGCAGGCTGAGAGCCGCGATCAGGGCGAGCGCGACGATCGAGAGGGTCCTGGGCCGGCGCTGGGCGAACCGGGCCCAGCGATGAAAGACGCCGGGCTTGTCCGGTTCGGCCTTGCCGGCGATCAGGGCGCGGCGCTCCTTGCGGCTCAGCACCCGCAGCCCGGCGAACCCGAGCATCGCGGGCAGCAGGGTGATCGACGCGAAGACGGTGATCGCGACGGTGGTGATCGCGGCGATGGCCATGCCGTTGAGGAAGCTCATCCCGATCACGAACAGCCCGAGCAGAGCGATCACGACGGTGGCCCCGGCGAACAGTACCGCCCGGCCGGAGGTGTTGAGCGCGGTGACGACGGAGCCGTCGACCGTCCTTCCCGCCAGCAGGCCGTTGCGGTGCCGGGTCACGATGAACAGCGCGTAGTCGATGCCGACGCCGAGCCCGATCAGCGCGCCGAGGATCGGGCCGATCTGTCCGATGGTGAACACGTGACTGAGCAGGCCGATCGACATCAGGCCCGCGGCGAGCGCGATCACGGCGGTCAGGATCGGCATCAGCATCGCCAGCAGTGAGCCGAACGCGATGAACAGCACGATGGCGGCGGCCGCGACACCGATGAACTCGGCGGTGTTGGGAGGTGGTTGTTCGGCCTGTGCGATGGCGTTACCGCCCAGTTCCACCCGCAGGCCGTCGGTGCGGGCCTGCCGCGCGGTCTCGATCACCTTCTTGACGTCACCGGCCGGCACGTCCTGCGCCTGGGCGTCGAAGGTCAGCTGGGCATAAGCCGTGCGGCCGTCCTTGCTGACCTGCCCGGCGCCCTGCTCGACATAGGGGCTGGTGACCGAGGCGACGTGCGGCAGCTTGGCGACCTGGTCGAGCGCGGTGGTCATCCGCTGCCGCACGGCGGGGTCGCGCACGGAACCCGACGAGGTCCGCCAGACGATGGTGCCGGAGTCGCCGGATTGGTCGGGCAGGTTCTCCTCCAGGAGTTCGAGCGCCTTGGCCGAGTCCGTACCGGGCAGTGAGAACTCGTCGTTGTAGGCGGTGCCCGCCGCGCCGGTCGTCACCCCCAGCCCCAGTACGGCCACCACCCAAAGGAGGACGACGATGAACCGATGTCGAAGACACCACCGAGCGAGCGTGGACAAGGAAACCCCCAGTGAGAACCACCGATGACAGTGGTTCAACAGTTCCACCGGGCCTGCACCCACGCCGTCGGCCGCAGGGACCGACCTGGGCTACTGCATCCGCATTAGTGGCGGTAGTGCGTTCAGAGTCCCGGGCGTACGAGTCCGGTCTCATACGCCACGATCACCAGCTGCGCGCGGTCGTGTGCGCCGAGCTTGGCCATCGCTCGGTTGAGGTGCGTCTTCACGGTGTACGGGCTGATCCGCATCCGGTCGGCGATGTCGTCGTTGCTCAGCCCGCCCGCCACCAGCCGCAGAGCCTCGCGCTCGCGATCGGTCAGCTCGGCCAGGCTCTGGACGGGAACCTCGGCCGGACCGTCCAGGAACCGGCCGATCAGGGCACGGGTCGCGGACTGCGAAAGCAACGCGTCGCCCCGGGCGACCAGCCGGATCGCGTCCTGCACCTCTCGGGGCTCCACGCCCTTGCCGAGGAAACCGCTGGCGCCGGCCCGCAGTGCCGCGAAGATGTATTCGTCGATCTCGAACGTGGTCAGAATCAGCACCTTGGTCCGCGGCAGCGTCGCGGTGATCTGGCGGGTGGCGGCCAGGCCGTCGACGTCCGGCATCCGCACGTCCATCAGCACCACATCCGGTTCGAGCGCCTCGGCGAGCTTGATCGCCTCGCGGCCGTCCGCCGCCTCGCCGACCACCTCGAGATCGGCGGCCGTGTCGACCAGGATCTTGAACCCCGCCCGCACCAGCGCCTGGTCGTCGGCGAGCAGCACGCGCACGGTCATCGCGTCACCGGCAGTACGGCCAGGACCTGGAAGCCACCGTCCGGACGAGGCGCCGCCGCGAACGTGCCGCCCAGGGCCAGGGCACGTTCCCGCATCCCGACCAGGCCATGCCCGCTGCCATTGACCTTGCCGTTCCCGCGGCCCCGATCGCTGATCTCGACCGCGAGCTCGCCGGGCCGGTGCTCCAGCCTGACCGTCGCCTGGTCGGCCCCGGAATGCTTGGTCACGTTGGTCAACGCCTCCTGCACGATTCGATAGGCGGCCAGTTCCACCGGCACCGGCACCGGCGCCGGATCTCCGTCGGCTCGCATCCGCGTCTTCAGCCCGCACTTCTCGAACGAGGCGATCAGCTGGGGCAACCGGTCCAGGCCGGGCGCCGGCTCGGGTGGCTCGCCGTCCGGCCTGCGCAGCACACCGACCGTGACGCGCAGCTCATTCAGGGCGTCCTGCCCGGCCCGGCGGACGTGGCCGAGCGCCTCGTGCGCCTGGCCGACGTCATCCTCCAGAACGTGGGCGGCGACCCCGGCCTGGACGTTGATGACCGCGATGTGGTGCGCCAGAACGTCGTGCAGGTCACGGGCGATGCGCAGCCGTTCCTCGGCGACCCGGCGGCGCGCCTCCTGCTCCTTGGTCTCCTCGGCGACACGGGCCCGCCGCTCGACCTCGGTGAGATAGGCGCGCTTGTTCTGCACGGCCGCGCCGACCGCGGCGGCCAGCGCGCACTGCAGCACCAGGCCGACGTTGTCGGCAGACGCCCAATGGCCATCGGACCCGATCGTCCCCGCCGTGCCGAGCAGGACCGCCGAGCCCACGCCCACCTTCGCCACCACCAGCCGGCGGTCGATATTGGCGGCCACGGTGTAGACGCCGATCGTGGACGCGAGCATCAGAGCGCTCTTGCCGCCTCCCGTCAGCAGTTGCGTAGCCGTCACCCCGACGGTGACCAGCAGCACCGGGAACGGCCACATCCGCCGATGCGCCAAGGCACCGAACGCGACCAAGCCGAGTCCCGTACCGAACCAGGTAGGCGTCGGCTGCTCGCCGACCATGGGAGCCACCCACTGGAAGATGACGAAGCCACCTAGCGCCAGCAGCATGTCTGCGGCATAGGGATGACTTCTGCAGGCTTGTCGCGCCTCGCCCCAACCCGTCACGAACCCACCGTACGTTCTCCGCCGGGGGCCTGACCCAAGTCCACGGCACAGCAGAGACAACCAGACGCGCTGCCTTCACTCACGGCCACCTACCCACATAACCAGGCACCGCCTAAGGGGTGGCTTCCGCCGTCCGGTGTCGGGGGCCAGTCACGTTGCTGGTCTTGCCGCGCCGGGAGACGGCCAGCGTCGCCATGACCAGAGCCAGGAGCGCGTAACCGCTGATGATGACGATGCGGATCCAGTTGAGGTCCATGTAGTCGGTGTAGGCCGGGTGCAGGGTCCCGTCGGGCTGCCAGATGGATCCGGCCTCACGGACCTCATCGGCCCAGGCGCCCCACATGAAGACGCGGGCCACGAAGATGGACGCCTGCATGCACAGGCTGAGCCCGATCATCCACAGCGGCACGCCTCGTGGCCGCAGCAACAGCAGTGCCATGGCACAGACCAGTCCGGCCACCCCGGCCGGGATGACGGTCAGGTCCGACAGCTGCTCATATCCCTGGTCGTAGGCCGGCATCCGCTCCGGGTCGAGGTAGCGCAGGCCGCGGTGGTGCATATGCGTCATCCAGGTGATCCCGGCACCGAACGCGGCCAAGGTTGACAGGACCAGCAGCACTGGCAGCGCCAGCCGCTCTCGCAAGATTGTCGTCCGTGGTTCCATGCCCCCAGTCGAGCAGGGCGTTCTTCAGGTTCCTTTAGGCCGTTCTGTGAGGGCGCATAGAGTCCCGGACGAGTTCCGGGACCAGGGCGGGCGTGTCATCCCCGCTCGTACCGTCGTCGCCCTAGGGGATTGGACACATAAAGTCACCGCCAGTGCACGGGCTGCTATCGCGTTGCTACTTTGCCTCGACCAGACGCGTTGCGACGCTCGACAGGACGGTTCCCTGCCTGTTCGAGGTGACTATGTACCGACGGCTCGGTCTCCCTCTTGCCGCCGCCGTGGCGGTCACGACCATCTCGGTTCCGACCGCGGACGCCAACGCTCCCATCGCTCCTGAAAGAACGACCAAGGCCGCGCTGAAGATCGCCAACGTCGCGCATCGCGGTGCCTCCGCCGCCGCTCCCGAGAACACCATCACCGCGTTCAAACTGGCCCGCACGAAGCGCGCCGACCTCGTCGAGATCGACGTGCGGCAGACCAAGGACCGCAAGCTCGTCCTCATGCACGACACCACGCTGGCCCGCACCACCAACGTCGAGTCGGTGTTCCCGGGCCGGTCACCGTGGCGGGTCTCCGACTTCACACTGGCCGAGATCCGCAAGCTCGACGCGGGATTGTGGTTCGGCTCGAAGTACCGGCGCGAGCGGGTGCCGACCCTCGACGAGACGCTACGCGCCCTGAATCACAGCGGTCTCGGACTGCTGCTGGATATCAAGGCGCCCGACCGCCACCCCGGGATCGAACACCGCATCGTCTCCGACCTGCGCCGCAACCCGTCGTGGCTGCGCCCCGATCCACGGGAGCGGCGGCTCATCGTCCAGTCGTTCGATCTCTCCTCCGCCCGCCGCTTCAACCGGCTCCTGCCGCAGGTGCCGGTCGCGGCGCCCGGCAAGCCGCCTGCCGCGGAGCTGCCCGCGCTCGCCCGGTGGGCCGATCTGGTCAACCCGCCGCACGCGGAACTCACCGCCTCCTATGTCGCGAACGTCCACCGCCACAGGATGAAGGTCTTCACCTGGACTCTGGACGACCCCGCCAAGATGCGCAGCACCCTCAAGCTGGGTGTGGACGGCATCGTCACCAACAAGCCCGACGTACTCGACCGCGTGCTGCGCGAACGTTAGACCTCCAGCCGGCACCGAACGGGCTGCGGTGGCCCGGAGGACTTCCTCGCAGCCGTACGCAAGGCATTCCAACGGGTAGCCCGAAGATGTCGCCGCAGCCCCCACCGGATCTGAGCCCGCCACAGTCGCTGCTACCGAGGGCACCCCTCACTGATCCGTCACCCGCGCTGAGCCCTCCTCGCAGGAGTGCGACTTCGAGATCGGGCCTTCCAGAAACAGTCGGCAGCTGGGTTCACGGAAGATGGAAGTCGGCGCGCCCGTATCCGTCGCGTTTGATCCGCTTGCGTCTGCGGCTGTTGAACAGCCGTCACCGGCCGTCTCAGGGGGAAGGGAATTGATGCGGAACGCCACCGCGGTCCTGAGGTCGGGCGGGCTGGACACCGTGGTCACCGCCTGCCCGCTGACATGCGCTGGAACCCCCCTGTCGGGTGGAAGGACAACGTGAATCGGGTCGCTACGGTCGCGCCGCCGTCGGCACGCGGAAGCGTCGAGGAGGGCGGGGACGGCGAGGACTCCCGCGTCGCGGCCGCCGTCCGTTGCGCCGCCCTGGCTCGCCGTCTGCTGGCCCAAGCACGGGGAAGCTGAACGCGCGCGTGCGGGGGAGGCGCTAGAAACGCCGGAGACCCGGGTGCGCACTGTGTACACAATGACCTCCACGGCGGACGAGATCACCGGAACCAGCACACCGGCGGCTCCCGCGCAGTTGCCTGATTCCCCGGTGTCGGATGGAGCCGGGCCCGTTCGTAGTCAAGGTGAGAGGCCGGCACTCGCCGGTCGCCGCTTCAGGAGGAGAGAGCATCATGACCGCCACCTACACCTTCGACGTCTTTTCCAGCCTCGACGGTTACGGCTCCTACAGCAGCAGCGGCGACTGGGGCGGCTACTGGGGCAAGCACGGCCCGGAGTTTCTCGACCGTCGCCTCGCCTTGTACGGCCGTCAGCAACGAATGGTCCTCGGGGCGAATACCTTCCGGCAGTTCGTGCAGCTGATGGGCCCGAACACGGGGGAGCTGAAGGAGCTCGACCCGGTGAACACGCAGATGAGGGACATGCCGGCAACGGTGGTGTCCACGACGTTGGAAGGTCCCCTCGACTGGCCGGACGCGACCCTGGTGAGCGGCGACGCCGTCGATGTCGTCGCCCGGCTGAAGGAGGAGTCGAAGGTGCCGTTGCGCTCGCACGGCAGCCTGTCGATGAACCGGGCGCTGATGGCCGCCGGCCTGGTCGACCGCGTCCAGCTGACGGTCTTCCCCGTGATCACCGGTCAGACCGGAGCGGACCCGGTCTTCCAGGGGGCGGCCGACTTCGACCTGGAACTGATCGAGAGCCGGACGCTCGACGGCCACATCCAAGAGCTCACCTACCGGCCCACCCTGCACGTCTGAGCTCCGTCCCCGTTCACCCGGCCGGGCCGGGCCGGTGAGGGATGAGACACCTGCGCTCAGGAGCACGGTGGCGGAGCGCACTCTCGTGGCCGGTTGGCGGGGTTCTGATCCACTTGTTGTGGCTCGGTCGCGGAGCAGGGTTGGACCTCCGGGTAAAGGCGGGGCGGAGTTGGCCGCCCCGCCAGCACGCCCCGGCCGAGATGCGCGGCCGCCCCGCCGTCCGCCGCCTGGTCAGCCAGACCGTCGACCGTAACCCGCGCCTACCAGGCGTCCAGGAACTGGCCGCCATCATCGCCCGCGCCTAGCACCCGTCCCGTACGGGCGTATCCGGCCCGCGTCCGTTCGACCGCAAGTCACCGTCCCAGCGGCGGACGTTGCCGGGGCTCCCTGTCTCGCATGGAGAACCTGCCGGCACCGGAGGGGGCGGCGGGTCCCCCTGCCTGAATTCCTGGAGAAATTACGCCTTATGGAACACCAGGTCCTCGGCAGTGCGGGTTCGCACGGTCTGGTCGTCGATGTCGATCAGGGTGCTGAGGCCGGTGAACTGTCCGGCCGACAGCACCAGGACACGGTTCGTTGTGCTGATCGAGGAAGCCCGGGAAGGCGGCACCGGATTGCCTTCAGATCGCCGGTCACTGTCCCTGGTGTGCGGTGATTCTCGACGACGAACGGTGCGGAGCCGGTGTTCTGTCCGGTCACCGCGTCCGGCGGCGGCCCGGTCAACGGATGGCGGCGGGCCGCGTGCACGCCGCGCGGCGTTCCGTCGGCATGGTCGTGCCTGCCGGCCCGACACGGCCCGCCGCTCGCGGCGGTCAGCCTCCGCCGCTGGCCGGCAGTGCGTCGCTCACCTTCTGCGCGGCGTCCTTCGACGTTGGCCTTCAGCAGCGGCCTCATCACCTTTCCCAGCGCCTGCTAGAACTCGGGACTCTTACCCTCTGCCAGGTCCACGGCGAATGCGGCCGCGTACCGCGCATCGACGGGATGCAGGCGCCGCTCCGGTTCACCCCGGCGCGAGCACCCGGCCGCCGAGCTCCATCCGCCGTGGCTTCAAGCGCGAGAAGTGGACCCACATGTTGATCGATTGCCGAGATGGGTCTCCAGCGTTCTGGCCCCGCCCGGCTCTGTCAGGGAGTGGCGTCGGGGTGACGTTCATCCTGCGGTAGGAGACCGCGTTCTGCACCGTCGCCAGGTGGTATGGCCGGGGAGCCGTAGCCCGTAGTTCCGGGGCAACAGCTGCTGCCGCCGGGAGGCGGTGTCGTTCTTGTGTGAACGATGCCGGGTGCAGGTGTCGGAAGGCCTCGTCAAGGTGCGTTCCTGGTCGATGTACGGCCCCTGCAGACGGCGGGGATGTGGAACGCGGCGAGGCGACCTGGTATTACCGATCGTCATCACCTGTCCCCGTTCGGGTACCCCTGAGAACGATCTCCGGGGCGAACCCGATGGTGCGCGCGCCCCCGCGCCCGGTTGGCTCGCCACATGAACAACTTCCATTCAGCACGCCGCACGCTGGTCGTTGTGGCCTCGGCCAGCGCGCTCACCACGGCCGCGGCAGCCCCGTCCCTCGCCGACCGCCCCGCGGCTTCACCGCATGCCAAGACCCGGGCCGCGCTGGACGCGATCGTCGCGCATGGCACCCTCGGCGTGGTCGCTGGGGTGATGACCGGCCACCGAAGCTGGACGCACACGGCCGGAATTGCCGATCGGGACAGCAAACGCCCCCGCCAGCCCAATGAGAAGTTCCGCATCGCCAGCATGAGCAAGCCGTTCACCGCCACCGTGCTGCTCAAGCTCGAGGCCGCCGGAAAACTCTCGCTCGACGACAGCGTCGAGAAATGGCTGCCCGGGGTGGTCCGCGGAAAGGACTACCATCCCGAGGCGATCACCGTGCGGCATCTGCTCAACCACACCAGCGGGATCTTCAACTACAACAACGACGACGGCTTCCGCGCCAGGTACGCCGGGGACGCCTTCGACACCAACCGCTACCGCCTGGTCTCCCCGCGCGAGCTGACGAACATCGCGCTCGCCCATCCGGCGGTGTTCCAGCCGGGCAAGCCGCACCACTGGGAGTACTCCGACACCAACTACATCCTGGCCGGCATGGTCATCGAGAAGGTCACCGGCAACCGCTACGAGGACGAGATCACCAAGCAGCTCATCCAGCCCCTCGGACTGACCGACACCAGCGCGCCCGGCACCTCGCCCAAGGTGCCTGAACCGCATGCACGGCATTACTCCACGCTCTTTGAGGACGGGCCGGACGCCAAGGTGCGCGATGTCACCGAGTTCAGCCCCACGGTGGCCTGGTCGGCCGGACAAATCATCTCCACTACCGGCGACATGAACAAATTCCTGTCCCTGCTGCTACGCGGCAAGGTGCTACCTCCCCGACAGCAGCGGGCGATGTTCGACACCGTCCCGGTCCAGGGAAAGGACGGACATGGCGGCGCCGAGGAACGATATGGACTCGGCATCCGCAAGTTCAAGCTCAAGAAGGGCTGCTGGGTCTGGGGCCACGGCGGCATGCTGCCCGGTTCGGCGTCCCGGACCGCGGCCACGACCGACGGCCGGCACGTCCTGACCATGAACCGCAACGGTGACTGGGGCGACCAGAACCCCGAAGATGCCGTGGTGACAGCCGAATTCTGCGGACGGTGAGGCGCACAACCACGCCTAGCCTCCGCCGCGGGCGCTCTGACTGCCGGGTAGTCAGCCCGAAAAGCACGACCCGCGCGCGGCCGCTCCTCACCGAGTGGCGTTCGAGGACCTGCCGACGCGTGTCCCATCCCGAGGGACCACCGACCGCCACCCGCACCGAACGCAACCAGACCGGCTCTGCGAGGCGTCCGGGTGGAACCTGCCAACTTCACCCGGGACCGAGCCCACTCAGGCAGGACCGGACGGACGGCCTCAACGATCAAAGCCTCGACCTCACCGGCAAGGGACAACAACCAAGGAAGCGCCAGAGTCCCGAGGGTGGAGCCAAATCTCACGCGAACATGAACCCGCTTCACCGGGGCGGGACCATCGCAAGCTGGGCGGGTTCCAGCGATGTTCGCAACACGGCGTCATCCGACTGTTGCGACGAGCTTGCTGAAGAGGTCAGCGGGGGGTCTCCGGCTCGGCCGGCAGACCGGCGAAGGCGTGCACAAGTGCGTCACGGACGTGCTCGGCGGTGCGCCCGTGCGGCAGGTGCAGGAGCATGATGTAGCGGGTGGTGCGGTCGACCAGGGTGCCGATGGCGGACCGGTTGTCTGGCCAACGATGAGATCTCCCTCCCAGTGGCCGGGCACCTGGCAGTCGGCGGCGCCGGCGGGCCGCTCACTGATCAGCGTGCCGGGGTCGGTGAAGCGGATGGCGCGCTGGTCGCCGCAGCGCCGCGGCGCCGCGGTCGGCGGGCTTGGCGGCCGGTGTGCAGTACCGGGTCAAGCCATCGCGGTGCGGCAGGTAGATCGCCTGGTGGATGGTCTCGTGGGTCAGATGCCGTCTCAATGAACGCCTGCACCCGCGGCCTTCGCGTCATTAGGCGTCGCTGGGGCGTAGAGGAAAGCGTGGGCTGGGTCACGCTCCACCGCCGCTTGGCCCGCGACTACAACGCCGTCTCCGCCAGCGTCGAAGCCATGATTCGGATTGGCGCAATCGACAACCTGTCAGCGCATAACCGGCGAAAGCGCACCAACCTGGCGAGTTGCCTATTGGAGCATACGGAGCGATCAGCTGAGATCAATGGCTCTCAGATCCACGTGCGCCTGCTGCGACAACTGTTGTAGCTCGCGCCCTCTTCGATCGGCAGATCCGCAGGCCGGTCGTGGCCCCGAGGACGGAGCCTAAGGATTGAAGATTTTGCCCCTGGCAGATGACTCTCGACAGGTTTGACGCTTGCGAACGGATGGGCATGACCGTCAGTGATCACTCGATGACGAATGGTGTCGGTATGGCGCAAGAGCTTCCGAATGTCATGCTCCCAACACCGGTCCCCCTCCAGCCGGAAGGCTGGGTAACGGGGCCTCCGGACTTCGTTGGTGTCGGCGTGATGAAGGCAGGCACCACCTGGTGGTGGTCGCTGATCGCGGGCCACCCCGACGTTGCGCCTCCCCAGCTGCGCTCGTCCGAGGATCTGGCCGAGATGTACACGGTGAAGGAACGACACTTCTTTGCCCACTATGGTCAGGTCGAGGACATAGATCCGGCGGTCTACCACGCACACTTCCCCCGTCCGCCAGGCTTGATAACCGGTGAGTGGACTCCCAGCTATCAGTTCCATTTCTGGGTCCCCCCGATGCTGCAGAGATGTGCCCCAAAGGCCAAGATTCTGGTGATCTTGCGTGATCCTCTGGAACGTTTCATTTCGGGTCTCGCCCACCACGCCCTGTTTGGCTATGAAATCAACAACGCCCTGTTAATAAACAGTTTGCATCGCGGCTTCTACTGGCAGCAGCTAATGAACCTGCTGGAGTACTTTGACCGCGAGCAGGTCCTCGTCCTGCAATATGAACGCTGTTGCATCGATACAGTCGGCCAACTCCGGCGGACGTTCGAGTTCCTTGGCATCGATCCTGGTCGCTGGAACGGGAACTACACGGCCAGGGAGCATGTCGGCGTTTCAACCAAAGGCCATCGACTTCACTTCAATGAGGACACGATGCGGGCGGTCCGGTGCAGCTATGCCGCCGACACCCAACGACTGCTGGCCGATTTCCCCGAGGTGGACGGAGCGCTGTGGAGATCAGCGCCTTGATCGACCGATCGAGCCCCTGCTGAGTCCTGCATTCTATCGAAGTATTCTCGCATTTGCATGGCAATGTAGAAGGAGTGCGCTATATGCGAGTAGCGATCATGATGGCGGGGACCACCGGTGATGTCATGCCACTGGTTGGCCTTGGAAAGCGCCTATCAGAACGGGGACATCATGTCACCCTGGTCGCCCCACCGCATTTCACGCATCTAGGGAACCAAGCGTCGCTTCCTTTTCAGGTGATCCCCTTCGATCCACACGATTACATGAATATCTGGTGCCGAGGGCGCCCTCTCAGCGCGACCGGCCTGCTGACAGGAATGCCTCGCGTGGCCGCCTGGAACCGCAGGCACAGCCTGCAGATCACCAAAAGTCTCCTCGCGGTCGCAGATCAGGCCGACGTACTACTGCTCCATTACTTGGTCGCACCCATCGGTCACGCAATCGCTGATTCTCTCGGCATCCCTAGCATGGAGCTGCACCTGCAGCCCGGCCATCGTACCGGGGAGTTCAGCACACCCTGGGTCGGCGCACGCTCCATGGGCAACATGGCCAATCGGCTGAGTTGGCGGATTCAAGACACCTACTACAGCAACCTCATGTGGGGGAGGGCCACACGATGGCTGCACGCACGATCATCAGTTGAGCACGGCTTCGGCTCTCAAGAATGCAGACAGCGGTCTGACCGTCCCTGCTTTCATGGTTACAGTCCGTTGGTCGGCCCACGTCCCGCCGATTGGGGGCCCGGCCAGCAGGTCACCGGATACTGGTGGCCCTACGTGCCGTCCGGAACAGACCTTCCCGACGCGCTCCGCCGATTCCTGGATGCGGGCCCTCCGCCAGTCTTCGTCGGCTTCGGAAGCATGCCCCTGGCCGATTCGGCAAAGCTCGGTTCCTTGGCAGCCGGTGCCCTGCGCCGTGCCGGACTGCGAGGGGTCATTCAACGAGGCTGGGCGGGCCTGTCCTGCCATGGAAACGACGTGATCACCATCGCGGATACCCCTCATGAACTGCTTTTTCCTCATATGGCTGCCGTCGTTCACCACGCAGGCGCGGGAACCACGGCCGCCGCGCTACGCGCCGGCGTTCCATCGGTCTCGATTCCTGTCGCCTTCGACCAGTACTTCTGGGCCAGGCGGCTGGACCGACTAGGGGTGGCCGCCAGGCCGATACCGGCCCGCCGGCTGACCGAGAATGCACTCGCCTCGGCCCTGCGCACGGTCATGGCTCCGGCATACAGCGCACGCGCCACCGTCCTCGCCGCGCAGATCCGCGCCGAAGACGGGACCGCTCCCGTAGCGACGGCTCTGGATCACTTGTCGGTGCGAAGCATCAGACGGTGACGAGCCGTCGGCCATTGGCACATCAAGCTCCCGCCGCAGTTGTCGAGCCTGCGGCGAACCGACATCACGCACCGGCCGACTAAAGCAATGAATCGGCCGCGGCTGGGGCGATCGCCCCGACCGTTCCTCTTGGCGATCTATCTTTTGCGGCCCACTCGCGGCCGATGTCCTGCCCTTCGGCCGCCTCGGAGCCGAATCGGTGTAGCCACCAGCGCTCCTTCCGCTCACTGCACTTCGACAGGGCAGCGATCTGTGGCACGGGCAGCTCGCCCAACTCAGCGTCATGACCGACGTTCATCCGACCCATTCCGCCAGCGCATGCCGCGCCCGCGCGCCGGCTTCCTGATCTCCTCATCGGCATCCGTGGTGGACGAGTCCGAACAATCTTCGAAGCCGCGCACACCGCAGCTGCGGCGGTCTTCCATTCTCTCGCCATGTATGACAGCCAACCATACGCGAACGCAGCGCTAGCATCGTTGACTTGGATACCCGAGGATGGCGGAGATCCTGCGAAACTTCGCTATTTCCTTGAGAGGTTCCTGTGACCTGTCAGCAAGTATCCGGCCTGACCTTATTCTTTCGCTGGTGTCCCCAAGCCGGAGTCCGAAAGCTCCGTGCGGAACCCGGCCGTAGTTCAGCATCTGCGGCTCCCACGGAATATCAAGGTGTTTGCATACGGCCTGCATCGTTCCGTGAGGGTCCGTCGTGAGCTGTTCATATCTAATGGTTATTCCTGGAAGGGAAGCTCTCGCCTCGGCGAGATCCGTCAGTAGTGGGAGCAGCCAGTGATGCAGGTACTGCTCTTTCATCCAATGGTAGCCGCAGAGACGAGCACCGATTCGCCCGAGCCTAGATGGGCGCCCTCTCCAGTTTCGCATCGAGTCCAGAATGTTCAACGGGTTTCTCAGTAGGAATATGTAGCGAGCTTCGGGCCAGTGAGTGCTGATCCGACGCCACATGCGCACGTTGTCAGGTGTCTTCTCCACGAGAATCTTCTTGCCACTGCGGACTAGAGACCGATAGAGCAGCGCGTCCCATAGGAGGTTGTCCAGATCCTGACGTATCATGCCCATGGCCGGTACTGCATCTTTGGCGCTTCTGCCTGAGATGCGGACGTTCATTCCATCGAGATGCATTTCGGGCGGGGAGTGGACGCAAGAATGTGTGTCCAGTATGCATCTGAGCAGGGTGGACCCGGATCGAAATGCCGAGAATATAAATACGGGTGAACGTACCAGGCGCCTCGCGTCCTCATTGATCCCAAATTCCGCGTCGGTCGATGCAGGAGTCGCCAAGCCCTTTCGGAGCCGAGGTCGAAGTTGAGTGATCTCGGTCTCTCTGTCGGGCCTCTGGAAGAAGGGAGTCACTCTTCGCTCCACTGATCATTCATTGACCATCCTGCTGCGGAGATCGCGGTGGACAGTCGCGACCGGCGCGCTGTTCGCCTGTAAACCACCTTTACGAGGGAGGTGGGGTGAATACCAGGACGGCATTGTGCCCCCCGAATCCGAAGGAGTTGGATATCGCTGCCCCTTCGGCCAGTTCACGGGGACGTGTGACCACATCGATTTCGCAGTCGGGGTCCTGGGCGTGCAGGTTGGCGGTGGGCGGGATGGTCCGATGATGCAGGCTGAGGGCCACCACTGCGGCTTCCAGCGCGCCGGCAGCGCCAATCGTGTGGCCGGTGATGCTCTTGGTGGCGGTAACCGGGACGGTCCGCCCGTTCAGCAGGCCGGCGATCGCCTGTGCCTCGCACAGGTCGTTGAGTGGCGTCGAAGTGCCATGAGCGTTGATATGGACCACGTCGTCGACGCTGAGTCGCGCGTCGCCCAGTGCCTTCTGCATGCACTGTAGAGCGCTTTGGCCTCCCGGTCTGGGAGCGACCAGATGATAAGCATCAGAGTTATTGCCGAACCCTGCGAGTTCGGCGTAGATGCGCGCACCGCGACGTATCGCGCCGTCCATTGACTCCAGAACCAAAAATGCCGCCGCCTCTCCGAGGACAAACCCATCCCGGTCGAGGTCGAATGGGCGGGACGCGGTGTGCGGATCTGAGGTCCGCCGCGACAAGGCGCCACATCGGTAGAAGCCGAGGATGCTGTTCGCCGTGATGTTGGCCTCCGTCCCGCCGGCCAGAGCGAGGTCTACGGAACCGTCGCGCAGCAGCCGTAGACCTTCACCGACGGCGTGACCTCCGGACGCGCAGGAGGTGGACACCGTCATGGTGGGCCCGGTAAAGGAATGGCACATGCTGATCACCGCGGAAGCCGCGTTGGGCATCAGCATCGGAATGTGCAGAGCACGGATCCTACCGTGCCCTAGGTCATCGCAATGCGTCAGTGCGGATTCCAGGGTGTGGAGGCCCCCGAATCCAGTACCGACGATCACTGCACAGCGTTCCGGCGGCGGTGCGGGGCCGCCCGCGTCTTCGAGGGCGTCAGCCGCAGCGCAGGCTGCGAGCTGCGTAGTGCGGTCCGTTCGTCTTGCGGTCTTGGGATCCAGGCGAACCAGCGGGTCGAAGTCGTGAATCTCGCAGGCGAAGTCGACGGGTAGTGCCGTGGTGTCGAATGAGACGATCCGGCGAGCTGTGGACACACCCGTCAAAAGAACGTCCCACAACTCTTTGGGACTGTTTCCGGCCGGTGTGCGCACGCCCAGCCCGGTCACCACGGTTCGGCGCGGGTTCACGCTAGTCCCGGTTGTCGGGGGCCAACTGGAGCACATTGGCGATAGTGCGGGCCTGGATGAACAAGTCTGCGTTGAGGTTTCCCGCTCCCCAATGATCTATGAGGGCGGTGTACAGCTCGGCGAGGTCTATGCTTTCGGCTCCCAGATCCTCCCGCAGATCTGCACTGGGCACGACCGTGTCCGGATCGACTTGCAGAACTTCCGCGCACGCGGCGCGGACATTGTCCACGTCTTTGTCTGTGGGCATGGTCACCACTCCTGGGAAAGAAGACGGGGCCGACACACGAGATGGACGCCGATTGCAGGGCGTCCCTGGTTCTTCCCATGCCCTCAGATCACCATCAAGACGGCGTCTTCGATTAAAAGTTGATCAAAGGACCAGCGGTTGCCGGCCGTAACGCGGGTCCGACCCGGGATTCAGCGATGCCCTCGCTGACCGTAGTCGACCGCCGGTCCCGCCGACTTCATGACCGGCCGAGCCCAACAGCACGTGAACGAGAGGGGCTCGACAAATTCAGCCCTGTCTGCACAAATGCAGCCCTGTCGGCGTCAAAGCGGTCGCAAAGAATGTGTTCGCGATTCGAAATCGCTAGGTGTGCTCGACGTTCCCTGGGTACTCAGCGCGCAGAGCGCCCATGCTAACGCTCCCGATATAGAAGAAAGGCTCAAGCTACCAATACTATTTCGGCAAGTAATCATCGAAACTCAGGTTCTCCACTGCATGGAAACGTCCGCCGACACAGAACAGTTCCTTCGTCGACTTTACCCTATTAACATCTGAAAGAGTCAATTATGGCCGTTCTCATCACCGGCGCCACCGGCTTTCTAGGGATACGTCTGCTCGGTCTACTACTAGCCCAACAGAAGCCCATCATCGCACTGACAAATCGCCAATCCCGCACGCGCATTGAGGGCCTGCAACAGGCACTCCGCCAGACCGGACACCCGGAACCTCTGGTGAACTCGGCGGACCAGTGGGTCTCACTGATCGACATCGAGCTTGCCGAAAACCGCCTGGGCCTGGACCCCGACACCTACAACCGCCTTGCGAGTGAGACCGAGGAGATATGGCACTCGGCGGCATGTACCAGCCTTGCCCCGCGTTCCTCCCGCATCCACCGCATTAACGTAGATGGCACCCGCGCCATCTTGGCGCTCGCCACCGAAGCAGCCCGCATCAACGCGCATCCGCCACTCCTCCGCCACGTCAGCACTGCCTTCGTCGCCGGGGGCCGACGTAGCGGAGTCGTGACCGAGGACGAGCTCACTGATGCCTTCGGCTTCGTCAACGCCTATGAGGAATCAAAGTACGATGCCGAGCTCATGGTTCGGCAGTGGGCCGCGGCACGGGACGCATGCGCAGTGGTACTGCGCCCGAGCATCTTGGTCAGCGACCAGCCGGCACCCGGAGGGCACGCTCAACCACTGCATTTCATGATGGGCTTGGCCGCCCTCGCGATCGCCGCCCTTCAAAAGGGCACTTCTGCCCGCGCTTGCTTCCGCCTCCCCAGCTCGGCAGCAGCGCACATCAACCTGATGCAGGTTGACCACGCCGCCGAACTGATGGTCTCCGCAGCCGCCCACCAGACCGGCCCTGGTACGGCTACGTTCCACATCAGTCACCCCGACGAAGTTCCGCTGACCACCGTGACCGAGCTGGTCGAATCCGTACTGCCCCTAGATGTTCAACTCGTCCCAGAAATGCCGGACGTTCCAACCGACCTGGAACGCGTGGCGTACGACACCATTACCGGCTTCCTGCCGTACGCCTTCTTCCACCGCCACTACGACCGAACCGGCTTGCGCTCGCAAGGTCTGGACCGATCTCTGGCGCCGGTGACCGTGGAATACCTGCGTCGCGGCCTAACTCACCCCAACCAACAACCCGTGGGCTGACACCGACCACTCCTCGGCCCTTCACCAACATCGTCACTCAGTTCCAACACCAACTCGCACATCTCCAACCACCCTGAAGGCCGCGGTAGCAACACCGGGAGTGGACGTGAAGCCCGCCGGGGTCGGGTGAAGAGACTGTCCTGAAGATCGTGTGGATGGGGTGGTGATCCGGAAGGCTGGGGCGTCGCCCCGACAGAGAAGGACCATCTGTGACCAACGACGACAACGACGAGCGGTCGGCAAGCTGGATGTCCGGCTCGCCCAGGGCAGGACGATGTCGTTGCAGACTTCCATGACGGCGGGGTCCGAAGAGCATGCGGTGCTCGGGCAGCGATGGGGGTCGGCTAGTCCCACGCTACTGCCCCGTCGCGATGCTTTCGTGCGTGGGGTTCCTACGTCGTCGTAGCGCAGCTGCAGGGGCGCCGGCACGGTCCTGCTTCGCGGACGCTGCGGAGCACCTCGATCTTGTCTCCTTCTTCCAGTCGCGGGTGAGGTCGTCCGCTCACCAAGCCTGCAAAGTGCCACGATCGTGACGATGATGTGAGTGTCGCAGCCGGTACCGCATCATTCACCTTGCCCTAGGCGATCATATCTCAGTGCGGTCGCAGTCCCCTGTCCATAAGTGGATTCCTCGGTTCACCACGTCACCGGAAGCTTGGCCGGGGCCAAAAAGACCCTGTCGTTCCTGATCGTGAGCTCGCTTTCCGCGCACGCGAGTGCCAAGTTGGGAAAATGCGTCAATAGCGCCTTCAACGCAATTTGGAGTTGCAGGCGGGCGAGCCGGGCGCCTAGACAGTAACGGTAGCCCTTGCTGAAGGCCAGGTGCGGGTTCGGGGAGCGCCGGATGTCGAAGGTATCGGCGTCGGGAAAGACCGTCTCATCGCGGTTGGCCGACAGGATGGCTGGTATCACGGCCTCGCCGGCCCGGATGGTGACCTCGCCCAACTCGACATCCTCCAGCGCGATTCTCAGCACGGCGTTGCCGACCGCGACGGGATTCATGCGCAGCAACTCCTCCACGGCGCCGGGCAGCAGGTCGGGCTGCGAACGCAGCAGTTCCATCAGCTCCGGCTGCCGCAAGAGCCGCAGAATCGAGTTGACAATGGAGAACGTCAGCGGCCCTCGTCCGGCGAGCAACACCGACCAGCCGGCGTCCTTCAGTTCTTGCGTGCTTAGCCTGCCCTCATTGTCATGGGCACTGATCAGGCGGCTCAGCAAGTCGTCGCCGGGTGCCGTCCGCTTGGTCTCGATGAGCTCGGTCATGTAGGTGTCCAGATCGCCCCTGGCTTCCTTGATCTCCTCGGCCGAGTCGGGGGACACGCTGAGCAGCCGGGAGAACACCTCTTCGAGGAGGTGATGGTCATCTTGGGGCACGCCCAGCACGTCGAAGATCAGCGACCTCGGCAGCGGATGGGCGAACGCGGCGACCAGATCCGCCGGGGGTCCGGCCGCGGTCATGTCGTCCAGCAGGGATTCCGCTGTGACGGTCATCTTGGCACGCAGGCCTTGGACGGCCGATGCGCAGAACGCGGGTGCCAAGAGCTTGCGGAGGCGGACGTGGTCCGCTCCGTCCTTCTTCAGCACCGATTGGGAATCGGGGATGATGGGCCGCATGACGGGCGCGCCAGGCCTGTTGATGGCCGCGCGGCTGAAGCGTCGATCGGTCAGCACCTTTTGCACGCACTCGTAGGTGCTGACGAGCCACCCTGAGTGGCCGGTGGGAAAGATGACCCGGGTTACCGGACTCGCCGCCCGAAGCTCACTGAATTCTGGCGGCACTGTGAGGGGCGAGCCCGGACTGAAGGGAAACTGGAGTTCTTTTCGCACGCCATGTCTGTTCCCATCCGGTGTGAATGCTGCCGCTCCGTAGCGAATCTTGACCTTGCTATCTGAAGGTTTTAACGGACCCGCCCGCCCCGCCAGGCAACCTCAGCCGGACAGAGCGGAGGTTTCCCTGGCATCACCTCGCCCGCCAGGACGTGGACATCGTCTTCACCGAGCTGCTGACCACTCGCTGGAGACCGCCCGCCGTCACCCGCTGCCCACCCACGCCGATCAGCAAGCGGCCATCGATGGCCTCACCGTCGAGAATGATCAATGCCGAACGGTGCACGCCATTTCGGCATCGGTTGACCTGGCTTCGTCCGCACCCAGCGGCAACGTTTGGGCGTGTCACCTGACGTGCGGGTGCCAGGTTGATTCAGTAGCACCCAGGGCTCTGCGATGGGGAGTATCTGGTGTGTCACCCTGGAGTACGTGGCGCGGAGGTGCTGGCGTTTCCTCAGCGGGATGCGCGCAGGGAAGCGCGTCCAAGGCGCTCATGAGTCGCGCAACGCGGTCCTGTGCGGTGGATGCGAGAGGGTACCGGGACAGCACGGAGATCAGGGTCGGCGTGGCACGTTGCCGTGCCTGCTCGGTCCTCATGTCTCCGACCGAGGAGTCGTCGCCTGCGTTCAGCTCGGCGATGCGCGCGGCGCTCGCGGCAGCGCGCAGAATGTGTCCCACCTGGGCGGCGCGCGAGATCGGGTGCAGGTACGCGGCATCGCCGGCGGCGCGTGCGGCAAGACGTGCTGTCTCCGTGCCGGCTTCCTTCGCAGCTCGGTGCGCGTCCAGTGAGGTGACGCGCTGCAGCTTGGTCCTCTTCGCGCCGTTGACGAATGCCCATGCGGCATCGAGGGCTGCGCGCGGACGAGGATCACCGGGAACGGCCTCCTCGAACACCGGGAGGATGTCCTGAGCGCTCTCTGCCACGTAACGCGCAACGTCCCGCAACTCGTCCATGGTCAACTCGAAATCACCCGATACCGTTGCCATGAACTTGATCCTTCCACCGACGAAGAAACACGACGCGTACCTGATCGGTGCGACACGGACCTGCACGGCGCGGACCGCCGTGAATATCCGTCACCCCGGGCTCGTGCGAGCGATGAAAGGCGTGCCCCGGCCTCCTTTCCCACCGCTGGAAGGTGACCCTCGGCAACCCCGCCAAGAAGGCCGAGCGGATCGAAGGCCATGACGGCAGCACCAGCGACGATCACGAGCAACGGATAAGCCCAGCAGACAGGTGACCGGTCATGCGGACCTATCACTACAAAATCCAGACCAGCACATTCGGCCTGTTCGTCGGCATCACCGCCGAAGCCCTCCCATCCGACGCCCCGCCCGCGATCGGCGAACAGATCAGCGACCGGATCTGGCTGGACACCTCCCAGGTCAGCGACACCTTCCGGGACATGCCCTTGACTCTCAGCGAGAACGAGACCCGATGGCTGCGGTTCGGGCTGGAGAAGGTCGCCGACCAGATCGAGCATGCCGACGGCCGATACATCCGCATCGTGGTGCGAGCGCTTGAGATCGTCGAAGCCGACTACGCGGAAGCGACGCTCGCCCCGGCACTCGCCGGATGGGCAGCGGCCGAGTACGGACTCACGCCCCCAAGAGGCCACACCACACTCGACACAAGCACCCGACAACGCACCTTCCACTGGGATGACTGAACACCCAGTGCGGCAGCGCTGCCAGGCCGCGCCCGGCAGCGTGGATCCGATCGCTTCCACCAGGCCGCGATGGGCGTCGGAGACGACCAGCTGAACCCCCGTCGGGCCGCGCGCCACCAGAGCGCGCAGGAATGCCAGCCAGCCGGCGCCGTCCTCGGCCGAGGTCACCTCGACACCGAGGATCTCGCGGTGCCCATCGGCGTTGACTCCGGTGGCGACCAGCCCGTCCACGTTCACGATCCGGCCGCCCTCCCGCACCTTCTGCGTAAAGGGTCCACCCAGACGAACGAGTACGGACCGGCGTTCAGCGCGCGGTTGCGGAACGCCTCGACCTGCGCGTCCAAGATCTTGCTCATCTCCGAGACCTGGCTCTTGGAGATGTGCTTGATGCCCAACTGCTCGACCAGCTTGTCCACCCGCCGCGTGGACACACCCAGCAGGGAACTGGCGGCCACCACCGACACCAGCGCCTGCTCGGCGCGGCGGCGCCGATCCAGCAGCCATTCAGGGAAGTACGACCCCGGACCGCAGCTTGGGAATCGTCAGTTCGACGGTCCCGCCCGGGTATCCCACTTGCGAGCCCGGTAGCCGTTGCGGGAGTTGACCCGATCGACCGACCGTTCGCCACAATCGGCGCCGCAGGCGGCGTCGGCCTCAGCCGACATCAAAGCATTGACCATCGTGGTCACCATCTGCCGAAACAGATCCGGCTCACACGCCCCGATCTGCTCGGCCAACCAGCCCGCAGGGTCCACACTGTCGTTCACGGCCATCGCATTCGTTCTCCCTCCGTGGACGCAGCCCCGGGATCTTGAGCTTTAGGCAGAAACAAATGCCAATTCGATCTCTCGTATGGAGATGTCTATCCACCAGCGCGCACACGTGGCCGATGCTGAGCGAATTGCAAGCTCCGACATTGATGCCTGACGCTAGTGCTGAAAGGAATCGCACCATCATCCGAGACGGAGTTGCATGGGGGGTTAGCGGCCTCGGATGGGTCCTCACAGCGAAATGCAGGCGCTCTGCGGGCCGGTTCACCCCGGTGCACGACGCTTGGTGGGCGGCGGTCTGCAAGTCCCACGGGCACCAGGAGGGCACTCGGGCCCTGATCGAGGTGTTGCTGCTGGGCCGTCACCTCAGCCACGAGCACCTGTTCGCGGGCCTGGCAGTGGCGTTGAAGGCCGGCGCGATGACCTCCGACGCCGTCGCGTCGGAGGCGCGAAAGACCGCCGAGGCCGACCAGGGCGAACCCGCCAGCACCGATCCACCAGCCGATGAGACCGCGACATTGACGTTCCTGACCGAACGATACCCGGCCGCTGCCCTCGGTGAAGGTTTATGACCAACTGCTGTGCCGCCCCCGGTCCTGCTGCGGATCGTTCCGCCGAAGAATAGTCATGACCGAAAAGCGCCACCGTGGCCTGACCGAGCAAGCCGCCCAGACCGCGATCGACCATCCCGCAAGGTGCTGCGGCTGCCGACGATCCGCGGCCAGTTCGGTGACCTGGCCATCGATGCCGCCCGCGATCAGATGTCCTACCTGGGTCTTCTGGCCGAGCTGCTGATGGCCAAGTGTGCCGACCGCACCCGCCGCCGTTCCGAACGTCGCATCAAGGCCGGCGCGTTCCCGCGAGAGAAGTCGCTGCGCGCCTTCACTTCGACGCCAATCCCAACATCGACCCGGCTGCCATCCACACCCTGGCCACCAAGCTGGTGAACGAGTTGGTCGAGGCCGCCGACGATCTGCAACTCAACAAGACCATTGCCCGCTACGGCCGCGTCGACCTGCTCTGCATCGACGAACTCGGCTACATGGAACTCGACAGACGCGGCGCCGAACTGTTGTTCCAGGTCCTGACCGAACGCGAGGAGAAGAACAGCCTCGCCATCGCCTCCAACGACTGCTTCGGCAAAGCGCACACGTTCGCGCGAACGTGTCCGAGGTAGCGGCTGAAGTTGCACAGGTTGGTGTCCCGGGAGTGGGCGGGATGCGATCATAAGGTGGGTGAACGACTGCACCTTTTGCAAGATCGTTGCCGGTCGGTTGCCCTCCTACCGTGTCCTTGAGGACGAGCACACCGTGGCGTTCCTCGACATCGCCCCGGCCTCGCGGGGGCATACCCTGGTCGTCCCGCGCGAGCATGCGCCGGACGTGTGGGCGATCTCCGAGGCGACCCATGCGCATGTCGCCGGGATGGTGCGTCGAGTCTCCGCTTTGGTGAAGGCAGCGCTTGCTCCTGATGGGGTGAACATCGTGCATTCCACTGGCGAGGCCGCCTGGCAGGAGGTCTTTCACTTTCACACGCACGTGGTTCCGCGCTGGCATGGTGACGATCTGCGGCTGATGTGGAGTTCTCAGCCGGCTCAGGACCAGGAGCTCGAACAGACCTTGGAGCTGGTGGCTGCGGCGAGGTGACTTCGCGTTCAGGGCCTGTCTGCTGGCAGTGCGGTCTCGCCGGGTCGGATCGATGTAGTCGGCGAGGTAGATCATGACGGCATCGGGGTTCATGCGGCCGAACACAGGCCGAAGCTGGCGTGACGGCGAAGCTGCCCGCACTCGGCGCAGATCCGCGGCGGATCCTTGGGACGACGGGCCGTGAGCACGGTCCGCACCAACCGGTGCCGTCACGCAGATACCCAGGGCGGCCGCACCTCGGGCACGGCTGCTGGGTCGCCTTCTGGCGGGAACGGCGCGCGCAGGCCCGGCACAGATCAAGCTGACCACGCTGGCGGCGTTGTGCACCGCGCTGGAGTGGAGGTGTGAGCGCCCTTGCCGAAACGGACATGCAGCTTGCCGAACGGACCCCGGTCAAAGTGCACGTCCGGGAGGTCCAGCAGCGAGGCCTCCTCCGACCGCAGCCCGGCGTGATACAGCGTCCGGAACAACGCGTAATCCCTGGCCGCGGGAGCGTACTTGCGGGCGGTCGCGATCCGGGTCTTGAGGAACTCAAAGAACTCGGTGAGGCGTTCGGGCGTCGGCAGCTCGGCCGGTGAGTCGTCACCGACATGCCGGGAAGCATTGAACTCATCCACCGGACACACCAGCCGGACCCCGAACGCCGCCTCGATCTCGGCTGCCTTTCGGACCTGCAAGAACCGGTGGAAGCCCTTGAAGGTCTGCACATAGTCCCGCCGGGTCGAGGCCACACGACCTGCGACCGCAAGTCCCCGACGACCCGGTCGATGTCCTCGGGGGTCACCTCCCACGCCGGACGCCCCAATGCCGCCAGGGTCCGCTCCAGCAGCGGGGCGTGGCTTCGAACTTGTCTGGTGGGTCGTCGTTCAGCGCCGTGTGCGGATCAGGTGACGGATGCTCAGCGATCGCTGGGCCTGCCGGTCAGTCGATGCCTTCGATGATGCGGAAGTCGCGCTTGACGCCGTCGGGGAGGGCCGCCAGCGCTTTCTGGTATGCCTCGCTCTCGTATGCCGCGACGGCCTGTTCGAAGCTGTCGAACTCGATCAGAACGACGCGTTGCGTGATTCCGGCCTCGTGGGCGACGACTCGACCGCCACGGGACGGGAGGAGAGCCAGGTTGCGCCCGCCCCCCGCCTGGACAGCCGGACCGGCCAGCTTGTCGTAGGCAGTCAGCCCCTCAGCGTCGGAAATGGCGGGGTAGACACTGACCCAGTAGCCCTTAGCCATGGAAACCTCCTGTGTTCGGCCGGACACGTCCGACTTCGAATCGACACTCAGATCGATCGATCCCGGCGACCGGTACTGCGGCCGGTCGAATCGTCATATGCGCAGGTTAGGGCTTGATGTGCGGCCGAGGGAAAGACCGGTACGGGATAGACTCAGAACGGATCGTTATCAATCGGCAGGGAGGGAACGTGGCGCCGGATACGGTGAGCCTGCGGTACTTCCTGGTGCTGGCGCAGGAGTTGAACTTCACCCGCGCGGCCGCACGGATCGGTATCGCACAGCCCGCACTCAGCGCCCGGATGCGCCGATTGGAGGCCGAACTCGGTACGGCCCTGCTGGTCCGCAACACGCGTAGCGTCGTATTGACCACGGCCGGTGCGGCTTTGGCGGAGTCCGCGCCGCCCGCGCTGGCGGCGCTGGACCGGGCATGGGACACCGCCCGGAGCGCGGCGGCCGGTGAACTGGGCACGCTGCGCATCGGATACAGCCTCAGCGCCGGAGCCGAGACGGCACCGGCCCTGGTGGACAGGCTGATTCGCGGCAACAGCGGACTCCAGGTCGGCGCGGTCCCGATGGCGACACCGGAGATCTCCCCCGCGGTCGCCGACGGCCGCATCGATGCCGGGATCACCCGCGGTGAACAGCCGGGCCGTGGCGTGCGCCGGTTCCTGCTGCGGCGTGCGCGCATCGGGGTCCAGCTGGCGCAGCACCATCCGCTGGCCGAACACCCGGAGATCGAGATCGCCGACGCGGCCGCGTATCCGTTGCGACTCCCGGACCGGGCGGCCAACCCCGTGATCCACGATCAGCTGTCCGCACTGTTCCGAGACACCCGACCACACCCCCGATTCCACACGCCCGCAGTCTCTTTCGACATGTCTCAGCGCGACCTGCGCGACGGGGTCACCCTCGCCCCGGCCGGAGAAGCCGCGGTCACGGCACAACCGGCCGGTCTCACCTGGCGACCGCTGCGGGGCGCGCCCAGCCTGACGTTCCACCTGGTGCTCCCACGCGAGCAGTCGCCGCTACACCGCCGCATCCGTGCCGCCGCCAAAACCCTGGCGCACGAGCTGCACTGGCTGCCGGACTGACGCGCAAGACGGACGCCTGCGGTGGCGAGGCCGAAGACCTTGCGCCGGCCGACTTCGCGGTGATGACGACGGCGGTCTTGCTGAATGTCCGACACGACGTCGCTACGCCGGCGGATCAGCATCCGATGATGGCCCCGGGTCCGGTCCGAGTCGTACACCGCGGCGACGTCCTCGCCCAGCCCGAGATCTCGGCGGATACCGCGCCTTCGCCGACGCCGAACCGGACAGGCACCGGTAACCGGCGGGAACGCCCGCCGTCAACGGCGTCCATGACGTCGGTCAATGCCTAACGCCAACTACTGTTCCACTGCTCCCCGAGGCCGGAACAGAACACGAACTGATCCCCACCACACGCGATCTTCGGCCCGGGCTTCGCCCGGGCCGAAGTGGTGCTGAATCTCATCGACCCTTCTGGCCTGTTGATCACCAACTGGTGCCCGAACCCAACGAGATCTGGTGCTGGTTCTCGGTGACAGAGCCAGCCGCGTCCGCGACAACGACATGCCCCATGTCAAGCTCGGGCTGAAGTGCGCCCGCACCACCGCATGCGACGAAAACGCGACCGCCGGCGGCAATCGCCCTCTCGAAGTGGTGCACGGCCAACGGCACGCCACGCCGGGATGGAAGACCGCCACCGAGGTCCCGCTATGCGCCACTTGACAGATCTTGTGGCCGCCCATCTCGCACGATCACGTCGGTGCGGTGCGCGACCCGGCCGCGCAGCAGCGTCCAGGACGCCGGCGAGCGCGGGTGCAGATCCAGTGCGCGGCCCAGCTGGTCGTGCGGTGGACCGACGGTCACTGCGGCGCGTTCGGCGCCGGGCACGTCGAGTGCGGCAGCCGCCGCCCGCGCGACCTGTCGCCTGTTGCGCAGCCACCCTTCAGCGGTCTCGGGAGTGCTGGTCACCAGCTGGCCGTCGGGGCGGTAGGCGATGCGACTATCGGCGGTGTCGTGCAGCCATGCCAGGCGCGCGCCGTCGGCGAGCAGCAGGTGATCGTCGCCGTGCAGCCGCGCCAGACCTGGGTGATCCGCTCGCGTAGGTCCGGGTCGGACAGGTAGCGCAGGAGCGTGATCGTGCGTACGGTGCGGCCAAGTTCGCGGAAGGCGCGATAGAGGCGGTTCTTGCGACAGTGGTTGCCGAGCCGGCGCAGCAGGGTGACCGAGGAGATCCGGTTCTGCCGGATGGAGATCGGGGTGCTCAGCAGGTCGCTCCATTGTGTCTCGATCAGCCGCCAGTCGATCGCCTCGTCGCCGAACAGCGTGTCGATGTGTGCGTAGCGGGTGTCGGGGGTGGGGCGGTAGGAGATCAGGTCCGTGCCGGTTGCGGGTGCGGGGCGAGAGGTCGAACCTCAGCAGCACGGCGGGGCTGAATATCGGCAGCGACTGGTCTTGGGGGCCCTTATTCCGTACATTCCGCGACGCTCGGACCGCATTGCGGCAGCCTCACCAACGGGCCGAACCGGGTGACGGCCATAGGCTCTTCCCATGACCGATACGGAAACCATTGACGAGACCCCGGCGGCGCGGGCCGCCCGCTTCCGCGCGGAGGCCGCCGTACGGGGGATTCCGGCCGCCGAGGTGGAGGCGTACATAGGTACCGCTCGCCCGGCCGTCTACCTCGCACCGGACGGCCCCGGCCCGGTCGTGGCGCTGACCGGCGGGAACCCGACTCTGCCGGACGGCGTGCCCGCGTCGGCGGCGTCGTTCGTCGCGGTCGTCGACTGCGCGGCCCTGCCGCCCGGGGCGACGGATCTGCCGCTGCCCACCGAGGGCCGGCTGTTGTTTTTTGCCGACCCCGATCCGGGCAGCGGGGCGGTGGTCGCCGACGCCGTGCGGTACATGCCGGCCGGGACGCCGTTGGCAGAGCGTCCGGTCGATCCGGACGACGGTCCGGGCACCTACCGCCGGGCGCGGCTGGACTTCTGCTTCCACCAGTGGTCGTGGCCGTGGCGCGACGAGGACGACGACGAGGAGTCGCAGCGGGCGGCCGAGCTGGAGTCCGCCTGGTCGCACGTGGTCGGCTGGCGCCCGCACTGGCGCTTGCAGCTTGGCGGCGAGCCGGTCCTGTTCAACGATGATCCGGTCGAGGTGGCCCGGGACGAAGTGCCGCTGCCCGCGGACGGCGACGAGTGGACGCTGCTGGCCACCTGGCGTGGTGAAGACGACTGCGAGGAGCTGGAGGCGGGCCTGTTCCACTGGGTGATTCGCCGCGCCGACCTGGCCGCTCTCCGCTTCGACCGGGTGTATGTGTTCGTCGACGCCTTCTGATGGTCAAAGCATCCAGCCCTTCGAACGCGGGTGAGCTGCCGGCGGGCTCATGCGGACGAATCTGGTGGCTTTGCCCTTCCACGTGCTGTGAGCGACGACCGCGTGTCTCGGCCACCGTGATGCGGGTGGCGTACATCCGGTGAGTGGCCGGGGCCGATGGGGGACGGGTGCGAAGTTGCGCCGTCCCCCATCGGCTGTGTCCCGCGTGGTGGCTATTGGCCGGATCGCCAGGGCTGGACGGTGATGACGGGCGGTGGGCCGGAGGGACGTTGGGGGGCGGGCACGGCGTAGGTGTCGACGTAGCGGTCGTTCAAAGTGCCGGTTGCCCAGGTGTCGCGAGTGCCGGCGAAGATGGCGGCGAAGTAGCTGTCACCGTAGGCGCGGACCTTGGCGCTGTAGCGGCCCTTGCGGTCGGTCTTGACCCACTTGGCGTGGTACCAGGTCTTCTTGCCGCGGAACCGGAAGATGATGCGGACCTTCTGGCCGGGGAACGCGCCGAGGCCGTTCTTGGCGGGATACCAGCGGGACAGGGTGCCGGAGACGGCGATGTAGCGGTTCTTGCGGACGCGGGTGGGGGACGCCTTGAGCTTTGACATCCGGGTGGTCCAGCGCCAGGTCTTGCGTACCGGGCTGGTGGAGGGCTGCGCGGTGGTGTCTCCAGCGAACCGGGCCCGCCAGTAGCCGGAGTTGTTCACCTGGAACCTGGCGCTGAACTGCCCGTAGGAGATCTTCATCCTGCGGATGACCTTCCAGCCGGTCCGGCTGTTGGGGGAGTACTCCAGGAGCACCTGCTTGCCGTTCATGTCTCCTCCGGCGGAGGGCGCCTGCAGGCCGCCCGATGCCTGGAAGCGGCCGAAGGCGTCCATCGTGGCGGCCAGCGAGATCTTTGTCGCCGGGCGGACCGCGATGCGGGCAAGGGATGCGGAGGTGGCCTCGTAGAAGCCGCCCTCCGTGGAGTGCGCGGTGTAGCCGGCGGTGCAGGTGGGCTTGAACGTCCGGGAGAACCGGCCGTCGGCGTCGGTCTGCAGCTCCATGCGATACATGGGTGCCGAGCAGTTCCCGTGGCTGCCCGGGTCGATGTAAACCCTGCGCCACGACACCGGCTTGCCATGGTAGGAGAGGCTGCCGCTGAGGGTGAGCGGCCGGCCCTCGTCCAGCCTGGTCCGGTCGGCGACCAGGGTCATCTCCGGCCGAACACGAACGATCTTGACGATGAGGTAATCGGAGCGGATCTGGAGCGTGGGCACATAGGCCCAGACCGCCACCCCGCCGTTGCCTTCCCCGTTGGATCGCAGCGTCGCGGTGAAGGTTCCGTCGGTTTCGGTAGTGGCGTCGTTGATCTCGCCCGCGCCGCTGGACAGGTCGACCGCTACGCCCCCGGCGGGGGCCCCATCCGCGCCGACGACCTTTCCGGTGATCGTGGTGGTCGGGCGGTCGGGATCGACCGAATCCGGCGAGGCGGCGAGCGTGATCGACGCCTGCTCGTCGGCGTAGGCGGGAACGGCGGTGAGCGTGCCCAATAGCAGCGCGCCGGCGGCCCCGGTGGTGGTGATACGAAGCACAAGTGTCCCTTAGGTGCGATGACCGAGTATCCATCGGGACGTTCATCCGAATGCCCGGGTTGTCCGCGGAGACCTGATCGTGATCATCGAAGGTCCCGGTGAGTCCCGTTCCGCGGGCCCGCTACTCGGATCGGGCGAGCGCCTGGGGCCGGCCGCAGTCATGAGGTGCGACCTCTGCGCACGCCGGACGTATCAACCCACCACCTCTGACCGCCCTGCAGTCCATCAGGAGGAAGAAGTCCGAGCCCGTTCCGACGCGTGCCGGCACGAGCTGGCACCGCCCTCCACCGCCGGCCACGGAGGTCGCTGGCCACATCATCGCCAGATTCGAAGACGTCACAGACCGGGCACGTCAACCTAGGTGACGCGGTAATCCTTATCAGACCCCAACAGCAAGCCCCGTTGTGACGCCGTGGCCAGAGTCAATCCGGCAAGCAAGGGCTGTGTCTTCGCCGGCTTCACGCCCTCGCTAAAGGCGAACACCGCCAAATATCCGGCGGCAGCGGTGTTGTACTGGTTGTCGATGGAGTACTTGCCCAGCCATCCGGGCAGCCACAAGCACCAGCGACCGTTGCACCGGCTCGCAGACAAGACCGCACAAGAACAGAACCGCCAGAAGATGTGTGTGAACCCGACTGCCAAATGGCTGCCGCACCCCTCCACCCCGAGGCATCCTGCGACGAGTACCCATTCGCAGCCACCCGGGAGTCTGGAGGCCAAACTCTGCCATCAGGGATAGAGTGCGCCAGGTTCTACCCCTTCCATCTGGGGCCTGGGGGCCGACAACAGGTATCCCTACCCGTCGTGGAAGCAGATCTGCAGCCAGGGCAGCATCCCGCACGACCAGAACACAGGCGCAGGCGGCGGTATCGGCAGCCTGCCGGAAAGTGCGCGCGTGTTGGACGGAGACCCCTACTTTGTGGATCTTCCGGGCTTCGCGAACTGCAATGTGACTGTGTGCAGGCCCGCCCTGTAGCAACGCCTTGAGGAAAGGTAGCCGATGAGGTGTGCCGACGTCGGCACGCCTCATCGGCTACCTTTTTCGACATCACAGGAGGTGGATATGGTCGGCGACGGCCTTGCTTGGCTTGTAGATGGCGACAGCTACTTCAGCGACAGCTACTGGGTTCTGTTCGCTCGCGGGCTCAGCACCGAAGAACTGACCGCGAGGCTGCGCGGCGAACTGGTCTCTCAGCAGCCACTGACACTCAAACAGTTGTGGGCTCTGGAGGACTACCCGTCCTACGACAACCCCAACAGCTCCGACTTCCTGCGCCTCGGCACCCTTGGCGACTGGACGTTCGCCTTCGGGGAGGCCCATCCGGACAGCTTCTCCTCGACGGACGCGTGCAACGACGTTGCCCCCACCGAAACGGTGATCTACACCAGGAACGCCCACAAGGCGTCCACCTGGTTCATCTACGCAGACAGGGGGTCCGCGCCTGTCTGGCTCGCGGTCGGGGACAGTCATTTTCAACTCCCCGCGGGGATGGCGAAACTCCAGCAGCCATTGGCCGAAGCCGGACTACTGACCCAGAACGGCCACGGGAACCCGCAAGCGACCGATCGGCAAGCCCTGCGCTTTGGGGAGACCAGCTTCGGCCTGAGCCTTCCCCGCCATGACCTCGAGCGGGGCGCCCTGCTCGCGGCACGCATCGCCCGACAGGCACACGCCCCCTTAGCTTGACTCTGTCGGGAATAAAGGACCGGCATGTCGCGAAGGGTGACTGATCGATAACCGTGAGGCTTCTGGGATCGGTGAAGCCGCTCGTTCTCCCGAGGTGGTCAGGTGGTCCCTATCGGCTCGTCCTCGGTCAGCAGTGGAGGTCCCGGAGCTCACCGCGCGGATGGCTCGTGCGAGCAATCCGCGCGGTACGACGGCGAGTGGGTGCGTGATCGGCTGAACGGGCTGTGGCGCGATGAGGACTTCGCCGAGTGGTATTCGCGTGACGGGCGTCCGGGCCTGCCGCCCGCGCAGCTGGCCACCGTCTGTGTGCTGCAGGTCCTGCTCGACCTGTCGGACCGGCAGGCCGCCGAGGCGGTCCGCCGCCGGATCGACTTCAAGTACGCCCTGGCCATGGAGCTGGACGATCCCGGCTTCCACCACAGCGTGCTGGCCGACTTCCGCGACCGTCTCGCCAGGGCGATCGTGCCGATCGGCTGCTCGATCCCGCGCTGGCTCGCCTCAAGGACGCAGGGCTCGTGCGGGAGCGCACCACGCAGCGCACCGATTCGACCCATGTCCTGGCCGCGATCCGTGACTTGACCCGGCTGGAGTTGATCGCCGAGGCGGTTCGAGCGGCGTTGGAGGAGCTCGCCAGGACCGCCCGCAGATAGCACCGTCAACGAGCTCGCCCACGGACGCGGCATGCGCCGCTGCCGCTGCCGCTACCGCGGACAGCCCAAAGCCCACCCGCAGCACGTGTTCACGGCCATCGCCGTGAACGTCGAGCGCCTCAGCGGTCTGTCATCAGCCGACGAAACGTCCCTGCCCCGGCCACCAACAGCCTTCCAGGACTTCCTCGACCAGCGCGGAATCCCTCGCCCGAAGTCCTGGCGGACCGTGACCGGCCGACCTTGAGAGCTTCAAGATCCCCGACAGAGTCAAGGCCGCGGCCGAGCACTGGGGCGAAGAACAGGAGGCCCTCGTCCGCCGCCATACCTGGATCGATCCTGACGAGACTGATGTTGTTCGGAGTGTTCGCCGAGCAGTGGATGTCGGTCGCACGCTTGGCCATCAACACCGAAGCCGAGCACCGCTCAGCGTGTGAGCAGGGACGGAAACCGTTGTCGCTGGTCATCACCGCGCGGGCAGCGTGGGGCGCGCCGCAGTTCGAGGTGGTGATGGCCGGCATCCGGGTGACCCGCCCCGGCGGTGTGGCATCGCAGTCACCATCCCGGTGCCCGACGACCAGGCTGGGCATCGGACACGCCGGGGCGGCCGCGGCGGTCGGCCGCCTTCGTTCGACCCGGTCGACTACCGCGGCCGCCATGCCGTCGAGTGCGGCATCAATCGCCTCAAGCGCCACCGTCTTCCGGCCTGTCAGGCCGACCGGACATTCGCCCGCCAATCATGGCGGAGCTCCGCGCCAGAGTGTGCCGCGATCAGATGGAGGCTCCCATGTCCGGGGCGCCAAGGCCCATTCTCGTGATCATTCGCTTGTGTGCGTGGGGCGGGCTGGGCCCGGGACAGTTCCTTGGTGTGATTCGTGCCTTATTGACCGATAGATGCAGTTCGGGCCTTCGGGTCGACCGGATTTCGACAAATGGATGTTTGATCAGTTGCGGTTGTGTCGCGATTTGCCGCTTTATCCTTGAGCTCCCCGTTCTATGCCAGATGATGCTGAACGCTGCGCACGTCTAAGTCTCTGGGGGAACGCGTGAATCGTCCACTGGGCAGCAAATATGTGCTCGAATCCACGCTGGGGCACGGGGCCTCGGGAGAAGTGTGGCGAGGGCGGAGTCATGAGGGCGAGGAGTTCGCTTTCAAGATCCTTCATGACAGCCTCAGCCGGGATCCTGAGACCGTTCGGCGCTTTCTGCAGGAGGGTGATCTCCTCACGCGGATCACCCATCCGAACGTGGTGCGCGTGCATGGGCTGGTGGCCGAGGAGGACACCCTGGCCATCGTCATGGACCTCGTCCAAGGGCGGGACATGCGCATGGCCCTGGACGAGGGTGGCGCGCTGCCGCCCGGCTCGGCGTGCACGCTGGGCGCGGAGGTCGCACAGGGGTTGGCGGCGATCCACGACGCGGGTGTCGTTCACCGCGATGTGAAGCCGGAGAACGTCCTGCTCGACGAGCGGACCAGTCCGCCCAGCGTGCGGCTCGTCGACTTCGGCATCGCGCGGATCGCCGAGCAAACCGGCAGCAAGGCGACCAAGATGGTCGGGACGCCCGCCTACATCGCGCCGGAGGTGGCGGACGGGAAGCCCGCGACCGCGGCCAGCGATCTCTACGCGCTCGGGATCATGCTGTACGAGCTGTGCTGCGGGGTGACGCCGTTCGCCGACGACTCGGTGTACCAGACGCTGCAGAAGCACGCGCGGCACCTACCGGGCCGCCCGGACGGCATCCCGGATCCGCTGTGGGAGCTCATCGCGAGCCTGCTCGACAAGGATCCGGCGAAGCGCCCGAGTTCGGCGACGGCGGTCGCGATGAGGCTGTCGGCGCTGGCCGTGGACCTGGCTCCCGCCCAGGCCGCGCCGCGGCTGACGGCGCCGCCGCCGTCCATCGATCTCGTGCACCGGCAGATGACCGAGAGCACGCCGCATGGGGCGAGCACCTCGCCCGTGGGCCCGCCTGCCAAATCGGGCAAGGCCAGGCGTGGGCGCCGGGTGATCGGCATCGTGGCCGGGGTCCTGCTCCTCGCCGTGGTGATCGCGGGTGGCGCGTACGCGGCGCTCGGTTCCAAGGACGACCGGACGCCTCCTCAGCGGCCCACGACCCAAGGACCCGAGGCGGGGGAGCCGACGCCCACCGCGGCGCCCTCGTCCGCGCGGCCCAGCTATCCGCCGGACAAGCTGCCGCACCTGCTCGGGCTCAAGGAGCAGGAGGCGCGGGCGATGTTGTCACCGAAGATCCAGGTGCAGGTCATCCGGCAGCAGCCGAACGACGGCACGCCCGACGGTGTCGTGCTGGCGCAGGATCCTCAGCCCGGTTCCGACATCCCGAGCTCGCTGCAGTTGACGGTGTCGTCCGCCCAGGCCGTTCAATATCTGGCCGACATGACCCCTACGTCCGGCGAGACACTGACGACCGGGACCGAAACGGCGGGCTACCGGCTCTCCGGTCACCCGCAGTTGCACGCCCTGGGCGCGGCGGGCAACCCGTGCAACGCGGCGGGGATCGCCGAGTACGACCTCGGCCGGCACTTCGTCAGCCTGGCGGGGCTCGCCGGTCTGGACGACGCGTCCGAGTACGCCAAGACGGAGGTCACGCTGGAGGTCTACGGCGACGAGGTCAAGCTCAAGACGCTCACGCTGACGCTGGGCAAGCCCAAACAGCTCCAGGTGGACGTCCGCGGCGTGCTGCGGCTGAAGCTCCGCTGGGAGTTCACCAAGGGGGACGCCTCGGGATGCTCGGGCGGCACCCTGGTCCTCGGCAACGCGCATCTCGTGGCCGCCTCCGGCTTCGTGCCAGGCGCCACGCCCACCCCGAGCTGATGAACTCCGGCGAGCTGATCGTCGTGCTCGACGAACGCGAGCACCGCTTCGCGGCCGGCCGGCCGATCAGGATCGGCCGGGCCGAGGACTGCGACGTCGTGATCGCCGACACGCGGGTGTCCCGTTACCACCTGGAGGTGGTCGACGACGGCGGCTGGATCGTCCAGGACCTCGACACCGGCAACGGCACGTGGCGGGACGAGGTGCGGGTCACGGCCTGGCCCGTCGGAAGCGGTCTCGAGGTGCGGCTCGGCGATCCCGGGTCCGGGCCCCGGCTCGAACTGATCGCAGACGACTCGGGCCCGGCCGGCACCCAGGACCTGGACGGCGCGGGACGGCTCGAGTCGGTCGAGATCGGCGAGATGGTCACCATCGGCCGCGCGGACGACAACGACATGGTGCTGGACGACCTGCTGGTGTCGCGCTGGCACGCCCGGGTCGTGCGGACGGCACGTGGGGTGCTGGTCCAGGACCTCGGCAGTGCCAACCTCACGTTCGTCAACGGCGACCCCGTCACCGCCGCGGTGCTTGAGCCCGGCGGCATGCTGACCTGCGGGCAGACGCGGATGGTGCGGGTCGGTGACCGGCTGCACCGCCTGCCGTCCGGTGCCGGCGCGGGTCTCGTCGTCGAGGAGCTCGCGTTCGCCGCGCCCGCCGGCGGATCGCTGTCCTCCCGGCTGTCGTTCCATCTCACCGGAAGGTCCTTGATGGCGGTCGTCGGGCCGGCCGAGTCCGGTACGGGCACGCTGCTGGAGCTGCTCGCCGGTGACGTCAGGCCGACCAGCGGCCGGATCCGGTACCGGAGCCTCGACGTGCAGACCAACGCCGCCGTGCGGACGCAGATCGGGCTCGTTCCGGAGATGCCGGCGATCCATCCGCGCCGGACCGTCCAGCAGGCGATGCGCGACGCCGCCGCGCTGCGCCTCCCGCTGGACGCGACGCCGGAGGAACGCGCGGACCGTATCGCCGAGGTGCTGGCGGAACTCGATCTCACCGGCCAGCTGGGCGTGAGGGTCGCCCGGCTGCGGCCCGACCAGGTCCGGCGGCTGGCGATCGGCGTCGAACTGCTGGCCCATCCCTCGCTGCTGCTCCTCGATCGGCCCACGTCCGGCCTCGATCCGGCGCAGGCGCGCAGCGTGATGCTGCTGTTGCGCCAGTTGGCGGACGCGGGCCGCCAGGTGCTCTTCGCCACGAGCACCCCGGGCGATCTCGGCACGTGCGACGAGGTGCTCGTGCTGGCGCCGGGCGGGCGGCAGTTGTTCCACGGCGCCCCCGACGACGTCGTCATGCGGTTCGGCACCGACGACTGGGCGCTGATCTTCGAGCGCATCTCGGACCGGCAGGACGTTCCGGCTCCGGACGAGCCGGCCGCCGAGCCGCCGAAACGGACGGCGGGTCCCGCGGGCGCGGTGCTTACCAACCCAGCCGTTCGGCGCCTCGCGTTCCACCAGGCCGGAGTCGTCGCGCGGCGACAGGCTCAGCTGCTGGCCACCGACGTGCGGCAGTCCGTGCCGTCGATGCTGCTGCCGCTGGTGGTCGCCATTCTTTGTGTCGCCGCCGCCGAGGGCGATGGGCTGAACGGGCATGCGGCGACACGGCCGTTGACGGCCCTGATCATCGGCATGCTCGCGCTCGGTGCCCTGCCGCCCCTGCTCAACCTGCCCGACGAACGTCCCGTTTACCTGCACGAACGGGCCTCGGGCCTGCTCCCTGAGGCGTATCTCGCGGGCAAGTTCGGGGTGTTCGGCGCGCTCGCGGCCGGCCAGGGCCTGCTCACGTGCCTGCTCGTGACGGTCGCGTTGGAGGGGTCCGCCGACGCGGTCCTGCTGGGGTCGCCGTTCCTGGAGCTGGCAGTGGGCCTGACCGCGACCGCCGTGGCCGGAAGCGCGCTCGGGCTGGCGATCTCGGCGCTCGCCCGGACGCGGGATAATGTCGCGCTGACCACGCTCGTGACGATGACCCTTCAGCTGCTGCTCTGCGGCGGGCTGGTGTCGTTGGCAGGGCGCCCCTTTCTTGCCGTGTTCGCCCTCTTGACCCCGGGGCGATGGGCGTACGCGGTCACGGCCTCGACGTCGAACGTTCCCGGCGACGTGCTCTGGGCACATCGACCGGGAACCTGGGCGTTGGATCTCGGGATGGTCGTGCTGCTGACCGCGGGCCTCATCGGCGTGACGCTCTGGCGCCTGCGCCGATGAGGCCCTTGGCGGACGTTGGCGCCGCGGGTGCGTTCTGGCGGCGTCCGGCGTGCTAACGACGGTTGATCTGGACCTCGATCCGGACCGCCGCGCGAACGCTGACGAACACCCGGACCAGGGCGGCGGCCGCGAACACCGCCCCGACGCCGTACACCGGCAGCTCCGGCAGCGGGGCCCGCAACGCGAGCGCCGCCACCAGGGCGAGCGCACACAGGATGGGCGGGGGATCGATCGGACGGAGAAGCACTGTCATCACCTCGGTTCTCGTGACTGTGCGAACACGTCCTACGATCCCGATCGGGCATGACCACGAATATCCACGAGCTCGGGGGTAGTGAAGAGGCCCAGGTCAGATGCTCCCCCACCACTTGTTCTCCTGGGCGTTAAGCCACTCCGTGTCGGTCAGCAGCCGCAGGTCGTTCCGTGTGATCACGTCGTAGTAGAGCAGAGCCGCCGCCAGGTTCTCCTGGCCCAGCCGCGTCCGGCCGTCCACGAGCCGATGGGCGGTCAGCTTCTCGCGGAGCCCGCGCAGCGGTGTGTGCACCTGCTCCTGGATGCGCGCGCGGGCCTTCGGATCGGAGGCGAAGACGTCGAGCTCCCGCGCGGCCGAGGTGATCCGCAACGCTTCCTCGGCGATCTCGGGCGCGGTGGGCAACGGGGCCAGCCGGGTCGGGTCGTTCAGCCACGGGCGGCACAGCAGCAGCGCGACCATGAACTCCTTGGTCTCCCGGCTCAGCCGCAGCCGCGGCTGCGTACTGATCTGCTGGGTGCGCAGCCTGGGGTCGGGCGCCGGGGGAACGGGCGGTCCCCAGGCCTGCGCGAGTTCGACCCGCACGGGACGGTCATCCGCCAACATCGCGGCCGTGCCCAGCAGCGAGGCACCCGCGGGCAGCACGTACCCCCCGGACATGCCCGCCGGGAGGGCGATCGCCTCGTCACCGCTCTGCACATGGAGCGTGTGCCTGCGGCTGATGTTGCGGACGCGCACCGAGTCAGGGCCGACCTCGAGTTCACCGAGCCGCCGTGGAAGCCACGGGTCCTCGCCGAGGTCCAGGTCCGCCTCCGAGCCCCGGCCCATCACCAGTCGTTCTCCGACGCGCAGCGGGCGGGGCTGCGACGGCATCCCCCCGGCGTCGTTCACCTGAACCGAGCCGGCGTTCGTCGTCATCGACCCATCATCGGCCGGGCACGCGACGCCCGGCGGCCGAATCGCCCGCCCGCGCTGGCCACATCTGTCCGGGCCGGCCCACGACCGAGCTCCGCGAGGTCAGGTCGGGCGTGATCACCCGGCGGCGCGGAGGGGGAGGCGGGTTACGGGGCGTTTGGCCCCGGATTCCTAGGTCAGGTGCAGCTGCCGGTTCGCGATGCATGCCGGTAGTAGATGACGTAGCCGTCGGCTCCGGAAAGGCCCTTCCAGGACACCTTCACTCCGAAGAGCTTGGACGCGACGGTGACGCCGGAGACCCCCGGCGGGCGGGGCAGCGTGACCCGCGCGACGTTGGAGTAGTTGCCTCTCTGCATCCCGCTGACCGCTTGGAGCCTGAACTCGTAGGTGTCGCCGGGCGTCATGTACGAGGACGTCCACGGTCCATTGGAGACCGGATAGGGCAGCTCTTTGAAACCCTCGCCCTTGGAGACGTTGCGGATGTGGATGTAGTAGCCGGTGGCCGTGCTGGAGGTCGACCACCGCAAGGTGCTCGTCCCGAGCCGGCTGCCGCGTGCGGTGAGGTCGTCGGGACCGCGCGGTGTCGGGCCCTTCGGCGTCACCGAGACCACGTTGGAGTAGCCACCCGGCTGCATCCCGTCCACGGACTGGATTTTGAACTCGTACGCCGCTCCGTTGACCAGGAACCCGACGGCGAAGGTGTCGTCGTTGACCGGGTAGGGCAGTCGCTTCCAGTCCTTGCCGAAGGTGACCTCACGCTGCCAGATGTAATACCCCGTCGCGCGCGAGGCCAGGTCCCAGCTGAGCGTCGCCTTCTGGTTGCCGGCCCGGACGCTCAACCGTCGGGTCCGGCGACCGGCGGGCCGGTCGGCTTGACCGCGACCGATCCGCTGGTGCGGCCGGGGATCAGGTCGTTGTAGGACTGCACCTTGAACTCGTACGTGGCACCGTTGACCAGGCCACCGAACGTGAAGGTATCGTCAAATACCGGATATGGCAGTTTCGTGTGTGCGCTGTCGCCGGGGCCCTTCATCCAGATCGCTACACCGGTGGCGTGGTCGGGCAGATCCCAGGTCAGCACGGCCTTACGGTTGCCGACCTTCCATTTCAGTGTCACCTCGGCGTTCCCGTTGACCACGCGCAGGTCGTTCACGCCGACCGGGAACGGCAGGCGGGTGAAGGACGCCTCGCCCGCGATAGATGAAATAGCCGGCATCACTGCGCTGGCGGCGATCCTCCGCGCCGGGGTGGTGCACCGTGACTTCAAGCCGAGCAACGTGCTGCTGGCGGCTGACGGTCCCCGGGTGATCGATTTCGGGATCGCGCGGACGCTGGACGACGCGGCGATCCCAGCACCGTCGTGGGCACCCCCGGCTACATGGCTCCCTAGCGGCACCTGGTGCTGGGTCTGCATCAGGTCGCGTTCATGGCTTCGGCCGGATTGAATCTGCTGGCCGGGCCTGTACCGGGTGCTGCGCCGTGTAAGGGGTCGTCGGTGCTGGTCGGGGTTCGCCCGGACCTGCGTGGTCTGTTGCGCATCACTGGCCTGACGCGGTTGTTCCCGATCTACCGGACGGTGGGCCGGCGATGTCGGCGTACATGGCCGATCAGGCCGGCCACCTTCCCCGCAGCTGCCCCGGCGTCTCGGACCGCCACCGCGACGGAGGCCAGGACGGCGCCGTGCTGGACGCGGGCGGTCGCGGGTGCGTGGGATCAGCGATCGGGGATGACCAGTTGCCTGAGAAAGCTCCCAACTCGTCAGTAGCAGCCGAGCGATTCGAGTTTGGGCTTGAAGCGGGTCGACCAGTCCTTGTACACCTGCTGCACGTGGGGAAACCACGTGTTGAAGTTGAGTTCCCAGGTGTTGTCGGTGAGGAACGATCTCACCAGATTGAGTACCGTCTGGCAGTCGGTGCCGTCTCCTGGCTGGAGGCCGACCATCCATTTGTTCGACGCTGTTGCCGGGACCTCTACTGGCCTGCTGGTCCGGTCCAGGGCCACCGCAAGTTTCGGTGAGGTGTGCTGGAATCCGTAAAGGATGAGCAAGTCTGTGCTGACGGCGTTAACCTGCTTGCCCTCCAGTTGCTTCACGCATTCCTCGAAGCGGTCCTGGGTGGAGATATGGATGCCCGCGCCCTTGAGTGCGTCCAGCGACGTGGAGTCGGTCGTTGTGCAGACGCTTTTGCCTTTCATCTCGGCAAAACTTCTGATGCTGGTATCTCCGGCACGAACGAGTATCCCCTGGGGCGTCACCATGTAGGGCCCTACCAGCTCGGCCTTGGTTCGTCTTTGCGGGGTGTCGGAGTAATTCGCGACGATCATGTGGAGCTGCCTGTTGCTCAGCCTGGAGTCCCGGTCGGCAGTGACCACCGGAGTGTAGATTGGATTGGAACCGGTCTTCGTGGCCAGATAGTCAATGAGCCGAATCTCGAATCCGTCCCACCTCGAGCCGTTCTGCTGACTGAGCTGAGGCTGGTCCGGTTTGACCCCTACCGTGATCGTGCGGTCACGACCGAGAAAGGGGCCGATCTGCGGTGGTGCTGATTTTTGTACAGGAGGCTTGCCTGTACAGGATGCAAGGGTGAGCAGGAGCATTGAGCACACCGCCAACCGGCCAACACGAACGTTAGTCATTGTCCACTGCTTCCTTTGTTCAGTTGTGCAGCTTCCCCCACGCAGAAAGCCGGAACGTACATCCGGTCGTGGCGCCGTCAGTGCTCTCCACCGATAGAAGCAACTGCCGCACGCCGTGAGGTAGCGGTCCGAGCAGGACGTCCTGCGGCTGGCCGGGCCGCAGCTCCGTCAGGTCATCTCGCCAGGCCGGGCGTACTTTGAAGCGGATCTCATCACTGCACGTGGGTGCGTCCACGTTCTCCTGGTTCACCCCAAGGCCCAATCGCACGTACTTCTTCTTTGCCGACGATGTAATGGTCAAAGTCAGCGCCGAGCCGGGCCGGACTCCCGCCTGTTCCTTCGGCGCCAGTGCGGCATCGGTCGCGCCGTACCGGGCCTGGAACGCAGCCACCGCTATCACTGGCAGCGACACGGCCGTCATGCTCCACAGGACGCCGATGGTTATTCCAAAATGAAGGCCGCGCTTGGCAAGACTTACCACAGCGAATATCAGAGCGCCGAGCGCACTGATGATGGTCAGCAATCTGGTGCCGGTGCTTCCAGTGACCAGGAACGCAACCGATGTCGCGGCGAGGCACATGAGTGCCGCCACCGTGGGATGTTTGTCCCGTACCTGCTCTTGCCGCTCGTCCTGAGACCGGGCGCCCGTCCCCTCTACCTGACGGTCGTTCTCGGCGGCGGGCTCATCGGTCACAAATAGTCATGATGCTGGATAGCGAGTACCCGGGGGAGCACAATCAGCGGCTTGCTTCCGGGCCACTATCGGACATCGCACCACAACTGCACGCTACGGTGCACCTCCAGCGGCTGGCAGCCAAGCAGACCCTCCGCGGCGTTCCAACAAGGCGGCCGAAGCCGCGGCCGGCATACCAACCTGTACTGCGCGCTTGGAGTTGGACATGACCGGCCACCTCGGCGGCCTGCCGACCGCGCAGGCCCCTGCCAATGGGCGAGGTGTGACAGCCCCCGGCCCACACGTCAGCCGTGCACAGGCCCTAACCATCCTCTACGTCGTAGCGGGGGATCGTGTACGTCGTGCCGGGGGGCGACGAGATGACGCGACCGTCGTGATGAACGGCAAGCGAGGTTCGCGCGTCTTGATGCCGTGTGGATGAAGCGAAGCCCGTGCCATGGGGAGCGCAGTAGACCCTGGCGGCGTCGGTCACGTCTGCACGGCGCAGGAGAAGGGAGTCTGGATGATGGACCTCACGATCCGTCGCAGTGCCGGACGATCAGCGAGCCGGGGATAGGGTCGAAGGCCAGGTGCTGATCGGGGTGGTGGAAGTAGTGCCAGATCCGGTCCTCGATGGGATGGTCGGCGATCCGGCCGGACCGGTAGTGGCCGCCGACGGCGATCCAGTTCTCCGGGCCGGTGCCCTGCCATTCGATGTAGGAGCCGCAGCCGTCACTGCCGGTGGTGGCAATGGCGCTGGCCAGGATTGCCCCGCGTGACTGCCCCGCCCCCTTGGGGAGGCGGCCATCTCCATTGGCCCGCCACCGTCGTCGCCCACCTGTTCATCGCCGAGCACCTGGCACTCACTCCCGCTGCGGCCGCCGGGCTCATTGGCCAGCCTGACGTCGGTGACCCACTCCTTGTCCAAAAGGGGGGCTGCGGCGCCCCGGCGTCGACCGCTCGATCCGTCCGCATCAGCTGATGCCGACGGCCAGCCTGCGCGGTGAGCTGGACGGATGCCTCGACGACATCTGCGACGACCTGTAGGGCCGCCCGCCTCGCGGATCTGTCACACCGCTGCCCGATGACCAGGTCCGGGCGTTGGACGGCCGGATCAAGGCGGCCGGCATGAGGAGCGTCCTGGTCGATGACCGGCCCTGCGTCCGCCGGCCGGGCACGGTCGCCTCCGCAGTGTTGCACCCATACGAGATCGCGGTCCTGGAGCAAGCCGCCGCCGATCTCGGTCAGGCACATGACGACCTGGTCGTCCGAAGTGGCCCCGACCAGCGGTAGACCGGAAGTGGCAGGCTTCGCACGGCCACTGTGCTCCTGAGCGCAGGTGTCTCATCCCTCACCGGCATGGCCGGGCCGGGTGAACGGGGACGGAGCTCAGAGGTGCAGGGTGGGTCGGTAGGTGAGCTCTTGGATGTGGCCGTCGAGCGTCCGGCTCTCGATCAGTTCCAGGTCGAAGTCGGCCGCTCCCTGGAAGACCGGGTCCGTTCCGGTCTGGCCGGTGATCACGGGGAAGACCGTCAGCTGGACGCGGTCGACCAGGCCGGCGGCCATCAGCGCCCGGTTCATCGACAGGCTGCCGTGCGAGCGCAACGGCACCTTCGACTCCTCCTTCAGCCGGGCGACGACATCGACGGCGTCGCCGCTCACCAGGGTCGCGTCCGGCCAGTCGAGGGGACCTTCCAACGTCGTGGACACCATGAGCCCTCCGACACCAAGGAATCAGGCGGCTGCGCGGGAGCCGCGGACGTTCTGGTTCCGGTGATCTGGTCCGCCGTGGAGGTCATTGTGTACACAATGCGCACTCGGGTCTCCGGCGTTTCTGGCGTCTCCCTCGCGCACGCGCGCGTTCAGCTTTCCCGTGCTGGGCCGGCAGACGGCGAGCCAGGGCGGCGCAACGGGCGGCGGCCGCGGCGTGGGAGTCCTGGCCGTCCCCGCCGTCCTCGACACTTTCGCGTGCCGACGGCGGCGCGGGCGGCGCGTCTGCGGCTGCTGAACAGCCGTCGCCGGGCGGCTCAACGGGGCGTCCTTGTTCGGCGGAGGGAGTCCGTGGCGGCCCCCTGCTGCGGGCGTCGGGGAGGAACTGCGCGGGAGCGCTGGTCAGGTGCCGGGGTTGCGTCGGCCGGGCAGTCGGCGCGAGCAGGCGGGGAAGATACTCCGCCACGTGGCGCGGGACATCGCATGGCGACATGGGTGGCCAACGTGAAACCTCTGGTTCAGCGGACCTGATCGTGGCAGACCTGTTCCTATCAGGGGCTTTGCCCTCTCTGCGGTGCGGGGGAGTCTGCTTGATCCGACCTGATAGGAGCTTCGCGTAGATCATTTTGCCGAGAACCTCACTGCCCATCGCGCCGCCCACGAAGCCGCCGGGTCGAAGGCATCGATTCAGCATTGGCTTATATAAGCTGTTGTTGATATCTTGTGGCCGTGCACGCGTTCGACGTCCTAGGCGATCCGGTCCGACGGCGGATATTGGAGCTGTGCGCCGACGGGGAGCAGCCGGCCGGCGCGGTCAGCGACGTCATCCAGGAGGAGTTCGGGATCTCCCAGCCCGCCGTCTCCCGGCACCTGCGCATCCTGCGGGAGGCCGGGTTCGCCACGGTCCGCGTGGAGGGCGCCCGCCGCCTGTATGCGGTCGATCCGGCGCCGTTGCAGGACGTCGACCGCTGGCTTGCGCGCTTCCGCCGGTTGTGGAGCCAGCGCTTGGACGCGCTCGACACAGAGCTCGCGCGCGGCAGACGACAGACGCCGGTCAAGCAGGAGAAGAGGGACCAGACGTGACCGATATCCCCCATGAGTTCAGCGCCGTCCACCGGGAGATAGGTGACTACCCGGTCGCTACGGGCGCAGGCCGCTCGCTGATGCTGCGCCGCCCCTACGACGCCCCCATCGAGGACGTGTGGCACGCCTGCACCACCCCCGAGCGGCTCGGCCGCTGGCTGGCCCCGGTCACCGGCGACCTCGCACCCGGCGGCACCTTCCAGGTCGAGGGCCAGGCCAGCGGCAAGATCCTCACCTGCCAGGAGCCTCACCTGCTCAAGGTGACCTGGGAGTACGGGCCGGACTCGGTCACCGAGGTGGAACTGCGTCTCGCCGAGAACACCGACGGCGGCACGATCCTGGAGCTGCGGCACACCTCGCCGACCGAGACCGTCGACGAGATCGTCGCCAGGATGGGCCCCGTCGGCCCGATCGGCATCGGGGGCGACTGGGACCTGGCCCTGCTCGGCCTGGGGCGCCTCCTCCTCAAGCCCGACTTCGACACGACCCGGTGGCGGGAGACGCCGGAGGCCAGGGAGTTCGCCATCCGTAGCTACCACGCCTGGGGAGCCGCGAGCCAACCCGTTTGGGGAATCGACGACGACGACATCGCCACGGTCGTCAACTTCGCCGTCCAGCAATTCTCACCCGGGCCCCAGAACAGCCCGACCGATCGCTGAGAAAACCTCAGTGGCCGGCGCGCCAAGCCGAGCAACACAGGGCCTTCGCCGGGCGACAACACCTTCTCACTGGGCTTGGGCGCCCGGGACCACCTCGAACCGGCGGTGCAGCCGGGCCAGTTCCTTGGGGGTGAACCCCAGCTCCTCGGCGATCCGCGGCCGCGCCTCCTGCAGATAGAGCTTGACGCGCTGATAGTTGCCGGTGAAGCCGTACTCCTCCACCAGCCTTTCGTGGATGACCGTGGCCTTCAGCAGCAACTCGGCCCGCAGCCACGCGTCGATCACCGGGGCATACGAAGTGATCACCTGGCTCCGGCGGCTCGGTCGCGGGGCCGCCACTGCGAGGGCGTGCGTGGGGTACCGCTCGATGGGCACGCCGCGCCCGTCGGGAAGCGTCACGCCCTCAGGTCACCTTGAACGTCAACTCCCAAGGGAGGACTGTTGCCACTACTCGCGGTTTCAACGCCAGACCAGGCAGCGAGGAGCAACAGCATGGTGGCAGATCTCCGCCCTAACTGGACGAGTGTTGTCTGGCGGTCGATGGTTGTTGTCGATGTGCTGCTCATCGCGCTGTTCGGGATCATCGCCGCCGTCGATCCCGAGCACGCGCTCGACGTCGCCGTGGTCAGTTCGGTTTGAAGTCGGGGTAGTAGGCCGCGGCTGCGGTGGCGGTGGCGATGTTCCGCGGGAAGAGCGCGGCTTCGTAGGCGCGGATGGCCGCGTCGATGTCCTCGGGCTGTTCGGCGATGGCGTTGCCGAGCTGGCCGGCGTCGAAGAGCGCCCAGTTCGCTCCTTCGCCGTCCGGCGGTGCCAGGTGGGCGGCGTCTCCGATGAGCGTGACCCCGGGTACATGTTCCCAGCGGTGCCCGATCGGTAGCCCGTACAAGGGCCGGAAGATCGGCGGGATGTCGCTGTCGGCGACCAGCGCGACGAGCTCGGGCGCCCACCCCTGGAACATCGCCGCGACCGTGCGGGCGGCCGCAGGGCCGTCGTTGAAGTCGATGCCATCGAACCAGTCGAGCGGCTGGTCGAACATGGCGTAGGCGTGCAGGGTGTCCGCGCGCTCGCGCTGCACGCCAAGGCCGATGCGGGTGGTCTCGTCGTAGGCGGTCATCGACCCGCCGCCGACCAGCGCCAGGGTGGCAGGGTGCCGGGTGTCGCTCTCATACAGGTACGTCTCGACCATCGAGCGTCCGGCGTAGGCGGGCCTGGCATCAGAGAGCAGTGGCCGGACCTTCGACCAGGCGCCGTCGGCGCCGATGAGGATGTCGGTGACGATCGTCGATCCGTTGGCGAAGGTCACTTCGTGACGGCCGTCCTGTAGGGTCCGAACCTTCTGAGTCTTGTGGCCCCAGACGACCCTGTCGGCAGGCAGGGATTCCAGCAGCAACTGTCGGAACTCGCCACGCTGCACCTCGGGGCGGCCTCCGGCGGGGTCGTCGGGCTCGTCCGCCAGGACGGTGCCGTCAGGTGCCACGTCGCGGGACGCCTGGCGACCTTCGAGGATGAGGGATCGGAAGCCGTCCATCAGGTCGGCGGCACGGATCCCGTGCTGTCCGTTGTAGTCGTGGATATCGAGCATGCCGCCTTGGCCTCGGGCCTGCGCAGACCCCTCCGCTTCGTACACCGTGGAGGGGATTCCGTGCACCGCCAGGGTCCGTGCCAGTGTCAGCCCGGCAAGACCGGCACCGATGATCGTGATCTGAGTCATGAAGGCGTTCCTTGCTGCTGGTGGATGAACGGTTCGTGGCCACCGCGCGAAGTGGCAGGGCCGGGTCAGGGGAGCTGGGTGGCTCAATCCGGGATGCGAGCTGCTCCAACAGGTCGTGGAGCCGCGCCTGCCCTGCGGCGCCCAGCGGCGCGAGGATCGACTCCTCGACACGGTCCATGGCCTCTTCGAAACCCTGGATCAGCTCCGAGGCCGCTGCCGTGACACGCACCCGGCGGCTGCGCGTGTCGATGGGGTCGTTGGGGCAGGTGCTGGTGAGCGTGGTCAAGGTGCCCTTTTCGGCCTGGTCGGCGGTCAGGCGCCACCGCAGTTTTCTGATGGCGGTCCATTCGCAGGACCCGGGGGAAATCCATGATCCCAATCTGCCGCCCCCGGGTCAGGGGGCGAAGGCGCCGCTTTCGGACTCGAAGACGAGTTCGGCGAAGCGCTCGCCGATGCGCACGTGGCCCGCGGGCGAGGGGTGGACGCCGTCCAGCAAGGGCAGTTCGGCGTAGTCTGCCTCGCCGTAGAGGGCGCGTCCGTCGAGGTAGTGGAGGTTGGGGTCGTTGGCGGCGCGGCGTGCGGCGATGGCGGCCAGGGCGTCCCTGATCACGGTGAGGGTGAGGCGTCCGGCGGCGACGTCCGCGGGATCGCCGAGGGCCTTGAACCGCAGCGTCGAGGCCCCGTAGTCGGGGGCGATGGGTCCCGGGTTGTCCTCCTGGATGGGGCACAGGACCGGCGAGACGAGCAGCAGCGGCGTGTCGGGATGGCCCTCGCGGATGGTGTCGAGGAAGCCGTGCACGGCGGGCGTGAAGGCGCGCAGCCGCATCGCGTCGGCGTTGGCGATGTTGATGCCGATCTTGAGGCTGATCAGGTCGGCGGGGGAGTCGCGCATGGCGCGCGCGGTGAACGGGTCCAGCATGGCGTTGCCGCCGAACCCCAGGTTGATCAGTTCCACCCCGCCGCGGGCGGCGGCCACGGCGGGCCAGGTCGCGGTGGGGCTCGCGGCGGTGGAGCCGTGGCTGATCGAGCTGCCGTGGTGCAGCCATACCCGGCGGCCCCGGTCCGGGAGGGGTTCGACGGGCGCGTCGGTGCGCAACGCGATCAGTTCGGTGTTCTCGTCCTGCGGCAGCCAGATCTCCACGTCCTTGGCCTCGGCCGACAGGCCGCTGAAGCGGAGGGTGCCGGGCTCTCCGGGCCGGGTTTCGGCGGTCTGGGTGGCCATGTCGATGACGGCCAGGTTCCCGCCCGGGACGGTGGCCTGGCCGGCCGGGCCGCCGTCGACGACCAGGTCGTAGCGGCCGTCCGGCTGCGGCGGGCCGTTGCCGTAGGCCCGTTTGGTGGGGAGGACGTCCAGTTCCACGGCGGTGGCGCGGGTACGGAACGCCAGCCGCACACCCGACGGCTGCTCTTCCGTCCTGGCCAGGTACTCGTCCGGGAACTGCGCACGCGCGGCGGCGGGCAGCCGGTGCGGCACGATCCCGCGGCCGGTGCGCTCCAGTTCGAGCGCGCCGCGCAGGACGCGCATGTCGATCGGGGTAGGGATCCACTCGGTCATTTCGGCCTCCCAGCAGGGGTTATCACTCTCCGTGACGGGACTTGACGAACCTCAGAGTAGTGCGCCTAATATAATTAGGCAAACAATGTATTTGTCTAGCTTCGGGAGGTCCCATGGCGCGCGCGGGCATCACCGCCGAACGCATCGCCCGGACGGCGGCGGACCTGGCCGACGAGATCGGCTTCGACCGGCTGACCGTCTCGGCGGTCGCGCGCAGGCTGGGCGTCAAGGACCCGAGCCTGTACGCGCACATCGAGAGCGCGCGGGACCTGAAGGCCCGGGTGACCCTGCTGGCACTGGAGGAGCTGGCCGACAGGGTCGGGGTCGCGCTGGCCGGAAGGTCCGGCAAGGACGCGCTGGTCGCGTTCGCCGGGGCCTATCGCGCCTACGCCAAAGAGCACCCCGGCCGCTACGCCGCGGCCCGCTTCGAGCTTGATCCGGAGACCGCGGCCCGCAGCGCCGGCCCCCGGCACGCGGCGATGACGCGGGCGATCCTGCGCGGCTACGACCTTCCGGAGCCCGACCAGACCGATGCCGTCCGATTCCTGGGCGGCGTCTTCCACGGATACGTGAGCCTGGAGATCGCGGGCGGCTTCCGGCACACGCCGCGCGACGCCGACGCATCCTGGGCCTGGGCTCTGGACACCGTCGACCTCGCGCTCAGGAATCACCCTGCCCGCGAGGCGAAGGCCGAGTAAGGCGCGAAGATGTCACGTGGGCCAACGGAGCCCACCACTCCTTCATCCGAGAGAAGCTGGGGCCGAGCTCGAGGTGGGCGTCCCTCCGCCCTGGCCGACCCGGACGACGGCTCCCTCCACGAGGTCCGTTCCGAGGTCTACACGGCCCGCGCCGACGCCGAGCCGTCCATGATGGCCACCGGCGTCTACAGCTGGTCGGCCAACGAGTCCCGCCGCCTCGCCGGAAGGCCGAGGACGACCGCACCGGCCTCCCGCGCCTGATCTCCTAACCGGACGGTGAGCCGGCCGCCTCGGCTGGCTCACCGCGCCCCGGTGCTCCGGACGGGCAGCGGTGGGATGGCGGACAGGCAGGAGGTGTCACCGATCCGCAGGTTTCGGATGAAGCCGCTTTCGATGCCCGCCACACAACCGCTCGGCTCCTTCTCCGGTATGTGACCCACGTTGGGGACTTCCACCACGGCGGCACGGCGGAACTGGCGGGCGGCCAGCCGGCCCTCCTCGGTCGCCGTGTTCGGGTCCAGGTCACCGGACACCACCAGCACGGGCACGTCGGGGAACGGGCCGCCGGTCGGCTGGACCGGGCCGTTCTGGTCGGGCCACCGGATGCAGGCATTGCCGTTGGCTGACGAGACACTGGTCCACGCCCGCTTGCCGAACGGCCAGAACGCCTTCTCAGGCAGTGCGGCGCGCTTGGCACTGAATTGCCGCAGCCGGGTACCTACCGACGCCTTTCGGTCCCAGAGCCTCGGATAGTCGTTGCACATCACGGGTGCGGCCTGGTTGGGGTTGAACGGCTGTTCTTCCCGGGCCGTTGAGCCGCTCATCGGGCTCAACCGCCGGGCCGCCTCGATCAGCCGGCCGGTGTCGCCGCGAAGCGCGGCCCGCACCATGGCGGGGATCTCGCCGAGTCCCTTGGAGGGACTTGTGGCCAGGTCGTGCACGATGATGGCCAGCGAGGTGTCGTCCAGCCGCCGGTTCTCGCCCTCCACGGTGTAAGAAATCGGCTGCTTGCCTAGCCGCTGGGCGAGCCGCGAGATATCGCGCAGCACCTGGCGCCCGTCACAGGCACCCGCACTGCGCTCACACATCAGCTGGATCGCGCGGCGCGCGGCGCGGGCACCGGGGCGGGCCCACATGTCGAAGGCGAGCGGGTACGCGCTGGACAGGACCATCGAGCGGACCCGGGCCGGGTGCCGTTGCGCGTAGACCGTCATGAGGTAGGTCCCGTACGACTGCCCGAGCAGGTCCAGGCGGCCGATGCCCAGCTTGGCCCGGATCGCGTCCATGTCGTCGGCGATCTCGGCCGAGGTGTAGCCGCGGGCGCGCGGTCCCAGGGTCTTGCCGCAGTCGCCGATCATGCGCACGAAAGCGTCCCGCGTGGCGGGCAGGCTGGTGATCCCGCAGTTGGCCGGATCGGACCGGTTGACCCCCCGCGGGTCGATCAGCAGCAGGTCGGAGTTGTCGAGAAGGCCGCCGAACTTCTGGACGTACATCGCGGCCTGCGCGAACGCCGAGTCACCCGGGCCGCCTGGATTGACGGCGATCGTCCCGGCCGCGGGCCGTGAGGTGTTCCGGCGCCGGATCACCGCGTAGGCGACGCTGGTGCTGCCCTGCTCGGGATGCGCGCGGACCAGCGGTACCCGCAGCGTTCCGCACTCGGCGCGCGGGACCGGCAGGCAACCGGCCGGCTCGTCGGGCGAGGACTCGGCCCTCAGCGCCGGCGTCGCCGCCACGGCGGCGGTCGCGGCGACCGTGACGGCGGTCGCGAGGACGATCGGCCTCCTGAAGATCTTTTTCATGGTGCGAGCCTCGTCCGCGTGCGGCCGATCGCACATCAACCCGCAGCGGGAGCCGGCTGCCGAGACCCAAGAGGGATGCCTGTGACGATCGGTGCTTGAGTTCGATGAATCGGCGCTGAAACATCTGCAGCCTGTGGCGTCCAAAGACGATCAAAGCCCCGGTCCCTGGTGTGGGATGGGGCTGTGGGTTTGTGGTGGGCGATACTGGGATTGAACCAGTGGCCTCTACCGTGTCAAGGTAGCGCTCTCCCACTGAGCTAATCGCCCTTGCCGCGACATGCGCGTTGAGGTGGAGACGGGATTTGAACCCGTGTACACGGCTTTGCAGGCCGTTGCCTCGCCTCTCGGCCACTCCACCGAGCGAGGCGTTGCGCCGCAATGCCTCTCAGAGCGGACGACGGGATTCGAACCCGCGACCCTCACCTTGGCAAGGTGATGCTCTACCAACTGAGCCACGTCCGCGTGCCGCTTCCTCAGCGGCGCAGGGTTGAGTTTAGCGGAATCCCGGAGTGCTTGCGTACTCGCCGCGGCTGGAGAGGGTGCTCTCGGCGTGCAGGGAATCCCAGAACGCGAGCTCGTCGTCCTCCTTGAGAGGGGCGATGCGGCCCCAGAACTCGCGGTCCTCGGCCTCGTGGGCGGCGGCGAGGGAGAGCGCGGGCATGATCGTCGTTGCGGTGTCGGCGGCGTCCAGGTCGGCGGGGGTGACCTCGGCGGGCAGTTGGACCGGGGTGGAGGGGCGGTGGTGCTTGCCGCGCTTGCGGACCCGGACCGGGGGAGAGGTGGGCGCCATCGCGGCGGCGGCCTTGCCGGCGGCCAGGGCGACGGTGCCGCAGAGGATGAACGCGAGGAGGCCGCCGAGGATCACTTCCTGGGAGGGGAGGGGCGACTCGGGGACGTTCTCCTTGTGGAGGTTGCCCGTGGTGCCGGTGTCGGGGGCGAGGTTCTGGACGGAGGGCGCGGGGGCGGCGTGCTTGGGGGTGTACTTGGCGGCGGTCTTGACCTTGCCGGGGAAGCCGTAGCCGACGACCTGGTCGACGGAGCGCTCCATGCGCATGAGCTTGTAGCCCTGGGCGTTGGCCTCGATGGTGTGCAGCGTGTCGCCCTCGACGCGTTCGACGATGCCCACGTGGTCGATCTGGTCGATGTCGCCGGACCCGGACCAGTCGAAGAAGACGATGGCGCCGGGCTCGGGCTTCTTGCCCCAGGCGTCCTGCTTCTTGAACCACTTGGCGTGGTCGACGGTGGCGGCGAACTGACCCGCGGCGTCGGTGACCCCGGCCTTGTCGGCGGCCCACGCGAGGAACATGTCGCACCACGGCGCCGTCTTGAAGTACGAGTCGTGGTCGCTGTCGACGTTCTTGGCGTACCAGTCGCCGAACTTGGTGTAGCCGTCGCCCTTCTCGGTATAGCCGAGCTCTTTCTTGGCGATGTCGAGCAGCTTTTTGCCGACCGGGTCCATTTCGCTCCTTGCAGCCCCTGCCGGATCGGCTGAGGGCCCCGACCCGGGTCGGAGCGCCCTGGGAGGTCACGCTCCGATCTCGGTGGAATGTAGCCGAGGTAAAGAGCAGGGGGCAAGCGCTATCGGATGAAACGGTCGATCTGGACTAGTAAGGCAGTAGTCGGGCGTGACTATGTCAGGAGTAGCCCCTCGGCAGCACGGTCACCGGACACGGCGCCGCGCGGAGCACCTTGAGCGCCACCTCGCCGAGGAACACCCGGTGCGCGCCGGCGTCCTCGCTGCTGGCGCAGACGAGCAGTTCGCCCTCCGGCCAGTCGACGTCGTCCAGGGCGTCGGCCACGTCGTCGCCCTCGGCGAGCTCGGCCGTCACGGCTTCGGCGGGCAGGCCGGACGCGTCGCGGGCGAGCCGGATCGCCAGGGCCAGATCGTCCCGCAGCGGGTCGGGGCGCGCGTCGTCGACGTTGAGCGTGAGCAGGCGCAGTGGCACGTCGAGGGCGAGGGCGGCCTGGGCCGCCCTGATGACGGCTTCGTCGCACTGCGGGCGGCGTACGTAGGCGACGGTGATCCGGCTGAGCTCTTCTGGCGGCGCGTAGCCCGCGGGCGGCAGCATGACCGCCTCGGTGGACGCGTGGAGCAGGTGGTCGGCGGTGCTGCCCACGTTGATCCGGCCCCGGGCGCCGCCGCTCGTGGAGCCCACCACGATGATGTCGGCGCCGATCCTGCTGGCCAGGACGGACAGGCCGCGGCCGACGCTCCGGCTCTCGTGGACGGCCGCCTCGGCGGGGATTCCGTCGAGGACGTCCAGGGCCTGGTCGAGGAGCGTGTGGGCCTCGCCCGCGGCCGCCGGGCGGTCCGGCGCGTACACGCAGGCCACCGTGAGCTTGCCGCCCGTCAGGCCGACGATGGCCTGGGCCAGCTCCAGTGCCTCTCGCCCGCCCGTGTCGCGGGCGTAGCCGATGAGGACGTGCTCCCCGATCATGTCGATCGTCATTCCCCGAAGCGAGGGGTTGTCACTTCGCGCGCCGGGTCAGTATCAGGCGGCGGGCGTTCCGGGCGGCAAGGCGGCTCAGGCTGAAGCCAGGCGGCGGGTGGCGAGCTCGGCGTAGAGGGCGGCGCCGTCCGCCAGCACTCCGTCGTCGAACGCGGCGTCGGGGGAGTGGTTGAACGCCGCCTTCCCCGGATCGCGGTCAGGCGGGCACGCGCCCATGGCCACGAACGCCGACGGGATCTCGTCGCAGACGAACGAGAAGTCCTCTGACGCGGGCAGCGGGTTGGGCGCGGTGAAGTAGCGCTCCTCGCCGAACGCCTCCCGGACGGTGTCGCCGACGAAGTCCGCTTCGCCGTGGTCGTTCACCGTGACCGGGTAGTCCTGGAAATAGTCCACGTCGGCCTTCAGGCCGTGCGCGGCGGCGATGCCCTTGATCACCTCGACCGAGCGGTCCTTGAGCCGCTCGTGCGCGGCGGCGGAGAACGAACGGACCGTGCCCGCGAAGTGCGCCTCGTCGGGGATGACGTTGTCGGTCGTCCCGGCGTGGAAGGTGCCGATGGTGAGGATCACCGGGTCGAACGCGTCGAAGTCGCGGGTCACCATCACCTGGAGCGCGGTGACCATCTCGCAGGCGGCCGGAAGGGGGTCCTTGGCGAGGTGCGGGGTGGAGCCGTGCCCGCCGGCGCCGCGCACCGTCACCCGCAGCCGGTCGGCCGCCGCCATGATCGGGCCGCGCCGGCTGACGAAGATCCCGGCGGGGAGGCCCGCCGACAGCACGTGCAGCGCGTACGCGGCGACGGGTCGTTCGCCGGCGGCGTCGAGCACGCCCTCCTCGATCATGATCCGGGCGCCGCCCGCGCCCTCCTCGCCCGGCTGGAACATGAAGACGACGTTGCCCGCGAGCTCGTCGCGCCGCCCCGACAGCAGCCGTGCCGCGCCCGCGAGCATGGTCGTGTGCAGGTCGTGGCCGCAGGCGTGCATGGCCCCGGGCGTACGGGAGATCAGCTCGGCGTCGCCGCGTTCGGTCACCGGCAGCGCGTCCATGTCACCGCGCAGCAGCACCGTCGGGCCCGGGCGGGAGCCGCGCAGCACCGCCGTCACCGATGTGAGGCCCTTGCCCGTGGAGACCTCAAGCGGGAGGCCCGCCAGTGCCGCCAGGACCTTCTCCTGCGTGCGCGGCAGGTCCAGTCCGAGCTCGGGCTCCTGGTGCAGGGACCGCCGCAGCCGGACCAGCTCCTGCTGAAGGTCCGCGGCGGCGTCGCGCAGCGATCGGCTCATGCGCCCTCCTTGATCGAGGTTCGTGCGGCCTCCGCACGGGCCCGGCGCGTCCGGGACAAGGATCTCACTCGCCGATCATGCCGTCCATGAGCTCGCGCGTCACGTCGAGATGGCCGACGTGCCGCGCGTACTCCTGCAGCACGTGGAACAGGATCCACGCCAGCGACGGGACGGGCCCCGAGCCGTCGAAGCGCCCGCCCGTGGCGGCGAGGTCGTCGAGCCGCGCCGCCGCGACGATCTCGCGCGACCGCGCACACGCCGCGGTGAAGGCCGCCTTCACGTCCTCGGCCGACCTGCCGTCCGGCACATGCCACCGGTCGTCCGGGCCGTGGTCGCCCCAGGGTTCGTCGACCGGCTCGGCCGCGAACCCCCAGCTGAGCCACCGCGTCTCCACGTGAGCAAGGTGGTTGAGGAGCTCCAGCGGCGTCCATCCGGACGGCAGCACGCTGGTGCGCAGCCGTTCCTCCGGCAGGCCGTCGAGCTTGCGCAGCACCGCGTCCCGGTAGAAGTCGAGGTATCCCAGGAGCAGCTCGCGCGGGTCGGTGAGCGACTCCGGCGGCTCGGGCGGGGGCTCAACGGGCGTCACCATGTCCGTGACGTTAACACCACCCCTAGTCACTCCCAGCAGCCCCTATCCGGCGCCGTCGAACGCGGTGTGCTCCAGCCAGTGGTCGAGGAGCGGGCGTTCGCCGATCACCTCGACCCGCAGGTCGTCAGGCGGGAGGCGGCGGGTGATGACCAGGAGGAGGTCGGTCACGCCGCCCGACACGACGACGTTCGCCGCGCCGTTCCCCCGTTCCCAGGTCACGCCGGTGGGGGTACGGGTGATCACCCACCCGTCGATGCCGGCCTCGGCCGCCCGGAGCGCGAGCGCCTCGCCGCCGCCGCAGAGTGCCTTGAAGTTGGGATTGAGCACCTCGGCCTGGGGAGACGAGAGCAGGTCGAGGCCCTCGCAGATCGCGTCGGCGGCCAGGTCGGGTGCCGGCTCGTAGGGACGGCCGAGGGCCAGCGCGGCGTCAGCATGGTGAACGGACGTGTCGTGCAGCATCCGGCGGAGCCAGAACGCGGCGGGCCGCGGCCCAAGGAACGTCCACACCTCCACGTCACATCCCTGGACGGCCGTCGTGAGGCGTTCGGCCTGGGCCCGGAGCCATTCCGGCCAGTCTCCCGCGTCCAGGCCGATGACGGGTTCCAGCGGCACGGGCTCGGCGGCGCGTTGTTCCACGAGCGCCGCCGCCCAGCGTTGTGCCTGGCCGACGTGTTCGACCAGCTCGCGCAGCGACCATTCGGGGCAGGTGGGAATCCACGTGCCCGGGTGCGCGTCCGTCACGGCCTCCGCGAGACCGGCCGTCTGCAGCAGCAGTCCCTCGGTGAGCCGCCGCGCGTCAGGTGCCCTCATATACTCCTCCTCAAGTCGTGCTCGTAACGTAGGAGCTCCAGTCGGGTGGAGGTTCAAGTGACTGTGACCCACGGCATACTCCGCGAGCGGCCCGATGGCCGGCGGTGAGGAGCGCGCGGGCGTTCCGCTGAGCAACCTGGACCAGCCTCTGTTCGACGGGGCCGAGGCGACCAAGCGTGACCTGGTGGACTATCTGGACACCATCGCGGACCGGCTCGTCCCGGAGCTCGCGGGCAGGCCGCTGTCGGTGATCCGCGTGCACCGCGGCGGGGAGCCGTTCATGCAGAAGAACGTTCCCAAGTACACGCCGCCGTGGGTGCGCACCGTGACGCTCTGGGCGGAGTCGTCGAAACGCCAGGTGTCCTACGCGCTGTGCGACGACCGGCGGACGCTCGTCTGGTTCGCCAACCAGCGCGCCGTCGAATACCACCCGACGCTGATGCTTGCCGAGGAGCTGGACCGGCCCACCCATCTGGTCCTGGACCTCGACCCGCCGTCCGGGGACACGTTCGAGATGGCCGTCCGGGCGGCGCATCTGGTGCGGCAGGCCCTCGCCGACTCCGGCCTGGAGGGCGCGGTCAAGACCAGCGGCGCGAAGGGCGTGCACGTGTTCGTGCCGATCACGGGAGTGGGAACGGAGGACGCGGCCGCCGTCACGCGGGCGATCGCGGCGCGTGCCGAACGGCTCGATCCGTCCTTCGCCACGACCGCCTTCATCCGGGAAGACCGCGAGGGCAAGGTGTTCATCGACTCCACCCGCGCCGGCGGGGCCACCGTGGTCGCCGCCTACAGCCCGCGGACCCGGCCCGGCACGCCCGTGTCGTTCCCCGTCGCCTGGGACGAGCTGGACAACGTCGGCCCGCGCGACTTCACGCTCCGCACCGCCGGGCAGCTGATCGCCGAAGGCGACCCCTGGGCCCGGCTGATGCCCGCGCCGCAGCGGCTCGCCGCCGAGCTGATCGAGGAGGGGCACGGCATTCCGATCGCCCGCGTGCAGGCGATGCACGAGGGCAAACGGCGGGCGCGTGCCCGCCGTGAGCAGGCTCCCGAGTCCTAGGGCGGCCGGAGCGTGCCGGCCTTGAGCGGGGCTTCCGTGCCCTAGGGCGAGCCCTGCCCCCGCTGGGTGAACGTGGCGCGGTAGGCCGTCGGGGTCAGGCCGACCTGGCGGACCAGGTGGGCTCGCAGGGAGTCGGCGCTGCCGAGCCCGCTGGCCCGGGCCACCTCGTCGATCGGCAGCGCGGTGGTCTCCAGGAGTTCCCGCGCGCGGTCGATGCGCTGGCGCAGGAGCCACTGGAGGGGGCTGAGCCCGGTCTCCGACCTGAACCGCCGGGTCAGCGTGCGGCCGCTCGTCCGTGCCTGCCTGGCGAGGTCGTCGATGGTGAGGCGGCGGTCGAGCCGTTCCAGTGCCCACGCCTGCGTGTGGGCGAGACCGTCGCCGTCCGCGCGGCTGGAACGCGGCGCGGTGATGAACTGGGCCTGGCCGCCGGAACGTACGGGCGCGACGACCACGCGGCGGGCGGCGGCGTTGGCGACGGCCGCCCCGTGGTCCTTCCGGATGATGTGCAGGCAGAGGTCGATGCCCGCGGCCAGGCCCGCCGAGGTCAGGATCTGCCCGCCGTCGGTGTAGAGCACGCTCGGATCCAGGTCCACGGCCGGATAGCGCGCCGCGAACTCCTCCGCCCGCCGCCAGTACGTCGTCGCGCGGTGCCCGTCGAGGAGCCCGGCCGCCGCGAGCACGAAGGTGCCCGTGCAGATCGACACGATGCGGCGCCCGTCGGCGGCGGCCCGGCGCAGCCCGTCCAGGACGCCCGGGTCGATCGGCTCGCGGGTGTGCGTCCCCGGCACGACGATCGTCTCGGCCGTCTCCAGCACCTCCAGGCCACGGGAGACGGCCAGGCCGTAGTCGGCGGACGTCTTGATCACCCCGGGCGCGGCGGTGCACATCCGCACGTCGTACAGCCGCCGCCCCTCGTGCTCCGATCCTCCGAGCACCAGGTCCGGAATCGAGACGTCGAAGGGCACGACGGGCGGCACGGCGAGGACCGCGACGCGGTGCGGACCGCTCATGGCCGAATCCTCCGGAACATTGGCAATCCAGCCAGTGTCGCATACCGGGGCAGGTCAGGCACAGTGTGCGGGTGCTGAATACCTCGCAGGACCGTGCCCGCAAGCCCGGGCCCCGCCGCGGGTTCCGCGTCCACCGGGCCTGGCCGGTGGCCGCCGTGGCCTTCGTCGCCCTGATCGGCGCGGCCGGATTCCGGGCGACGCCGGGCGTGCTGATGGTGCCGCTCCAGGACGAGTTCGGCTGGTCGCGCGCGACGACGTCGCTGGCGGTCTCGGTCAACCTCGTCCTGTTCGGCCTGACCGCCCCGTTCGCCGCCGCGCTGATGGAACGGTTCGGCATCCGGCGCGTGACCTCGGCCGCGCTGACGCTGGTGGCGGCGGGCAGCGGGCTGACCGTCTTCATGGAGGCCAGCTGGCAGCTCGTGCTCTGCTGGGGCGTGCTCGTGGGCATGGGCACCGGGTCGATGGCGATGGTCTTCGCGGCGACCGTGGCCAACCGCTGGTTCACCCGCCATCGGGGGCTCGTCATCGGCGTGCTCACGGCCGGGGGAGCCACCGGCCAGCTGATCTTCCTCCCGGCGCTGGCCTGGCTGGTGGAGCAGCACGGCTGGCGTTCGGCGTCGGTCACCGTCGCGGTCGCCGCGCTCGCCGTCGTGCCACTGGTCGTCCTCGTGCTGCGGGAACGCCCCGCCGACGTGGGGCTGCTGCCGTACGGGGCCACGGTCGCCGAGCCGGAGCCCGAGGTGAAGGGCGACGCGGCCCGCGTCGCCCTCGGCGCGCTGCGGGACGCCTCGCGCACCAAGGAGTTCTGGCTGCTGGCAGGCGGTTTCTTCATCTGCGGCGCCTCGACCAACGGCCTGGTCGGCACCCACTTCATCCCGGCGGCCCACGACCACGGCATGCCCGAGACGACCGCCGCCGGACTGCTCGCCCTCGTGGGGGTCTTCGACATCGTGGGCACCGTCGCCTCGGGCTGGCTCACCGACCGTGTCGACAGCCGGGTCCTGCTCGGCTGGTACTACGCGCTGCGCGGGCTGTCACTGCTGGCGCTGCCGGTGCTGTTCGGCTCGTCGATCCACCCCAGCATGGTGGTCTTCATCGTCTTCTACGGGCTCGACTGGGTCGCGACCGTGCCCCCGACCATCGCGCTCACCCGGGAGGTGTTCGGCGCCGCGCGCGGCACCATCGTGTTCGGCTGGATCTTCGCCGCGCACCAGCTGGGCGCGGCCGTGGCCGCCGCCGCGGCGGGCGCGCTGCGCACCTCGTTCGGCACGTACACGATGGCCTGGTGGGGCGCCGGCGTCATCTGCCTCGTCGCGGCGGCCATGTCCTTGTCGGTCTCCCGGGCGGGCCGGTCCCACGGGCTCCCGGAAGGAGCGAACCCTTAGGCTCGTGGGGTGAGCGAAACGGTGGCGATGGGAGGACCGGGACCCGTGGGCGATCCGGTATCGGTGGGGCTGGTCGGGGCGGGTCCCTGGGCGGGCTTGGTGCACGCGCCCGGGCTGGCCGCGGGCCCTGACACGCGGCTCGCGGGGATCTGGGCCCGGCGTCCGGAGGCCTCGGCGGAGCTGGCCGCCAAGTACGGCGTGCCCGCCTTCACGCGGATCGAGGAGCTCTTCGACGCCTGCGAGGCGGTCGCGTTCTCGGTGCCGCCCGACGTGCAGGCCGAGCTCGCGGCGAAGGCCGCCCGGGCGGGCAGGGCGGTCCTGCTCGAAAAGCCGCTGGCCATGGACCTGGACGGCGCTCGCCGCCTCACCGACGCCGTCGACGAGGCCGGAGTGGCCTCCCAGATGGTCTTCACGATCCGCTACTCCGGCGCCGCCCGGTCCTACCTCGCCGAGGTGCCCGGGCTGGAGCCGTTCGGCGGGTACGGCTCGTTCGTCTCCTCGGTGCTCGCCGGCGGGCCGTTCGCCACGCCGTGGCGGCTCGAACGCGGCGCGCTGCTCGACCTCGGCCCGCACATCATCGACCTCCTCGACGCCTCGCTCGGCCGCGTGACCGGGGTGCGCGCGCACGGCGACCCCCTCCGCTGGGTCGGCCTGCTGCTCGAACACGAGAACGGCGCGGTCAGCGAGGCCTCGGTCTCGATGGCGGGTGTGGGGGAGCTGCCGCCCGCGCGCGTCGAGGTGTACGGGCGGCGCGGCAACGCGCAGCTCGACTGGTCGAAGGTCGGCGAGGACGCGTTCACCACGATGATCGCCGAATTCGCCGCGACCGTGCGCGCGGGCGGAGGCCATCCGCTCGACGCCCGGCACGGCCTGCGCATCCAGGAGCTCCTCGCCGCGGCGGAGGCCCAGTTGCGATGAACGGTGATCAGTCCCTCGGCATCGGTGAGCTCTCCCGGCTCACCGGCGTGCCGGTGCGGACGATCCGGTTCTACTGCGACGAGGGCATTCTCACCGTAGGACGCAGCAGCGGCGGGCATCGCCGGTTCGATCCGGACGCGGTCGAGCGGCTGTGCCTCGTCCGCAGGCTGCGCGGTCTCGGCCTCGGCCTGCCCGCCATCGCGGGCGTGCTGACGGGCCGGCGTTCGCTCGACGAGGCGATCTCCCTCGAACGCGCCGCGCTCGACGCCGAGCTCGCGTCCCTGGCCTGGCGCCGCGCCTCCCTGCGCGCGGTGGAGCAGGCGAGCCCCGCCGAACGTGCGGCGCGCCTGGAGCTTCTCGCCCACGCGCAGGGTCCGGCGGCCCGGAGCGTCATCGTCGACTTCTGGGTGCGCATGGTCCGCGCGCACGTGAGCCCGGAGATCATGGAGGGCCTGGTGGACCTGGCCGTCCCGCGAGCCCCGGCCGACCCGACTCCCGGGCAGGTCGTCGCGTTCGCCGAGATGATGGCCCTCGCCCGCGGCAGCTCGTTCGGCGACGAACGCCGCGTGCGCCAACGCATCGCCGAGGCGGAGATCTCTGACGAGGGCACGCTGATGCTCGGCGTCGCGGAGGCGTACGCGCTGGCGGCCCCCGCCGTGCTGGCCGGGGAGCCGCCACGGCCCGGCGCCGCGCTCGACCGCTTCGTCGAGGCCCACGCGTTCGTCCGGCGCGATCGCAAGGACACCCCGGAGTTCCGGCGTTACCTGCATCGGGAGCTGCTCCGCGACCATGATGCGCGCATCGACCGCTACTGGGATCTCTTCAGCGAGGTGACCGGCACGTCCGCCTCGTTCGGCCAGGGTCACCGCTGGCTGCTCGACGCCCTCGGCAAGGCCTTGCGGCTCGCCTAGCCGGCGCGTGGTCCGGCCGAACTCCGAGCGAGGTATAACATTGTCATGGCCGAACGTCCAGCGGAGGGACCGCGCGAGCGCCTCGTCGACGCCGCCATCCGGCTCCTGGAGCGCGACGGGCCCGAAGGCCTGAACGCCCGCGAGCTGGCAGGCGCGATCGGGGCGTCCACCATGGCCGTCTACACCCACTTCGGCGGGATGGCGGGCGTCCACGAGGCGGTCATGCGCGAGTCGTTCGTGCGGTTCGGGCGGCGGCTGCGGGACGTGCCGCGGACGGACGACCCGGTCACCGACCTGCTCGCGCTCGGCCTCGCCTACCGGGAGTACGCCCTGGCCCGCCCGCAGCTCTACCGGTTCATGTTCGGGATCACGGCACCCGGGGCCGGGCCGATGATCGGGCACGACCTCACGACCGAGGGCACTCCGACCGAGCTGGCCGAGGTCAACGCGACGTTCGGGCAAGTGGTCGAGCTGGTGCGCCGCGCCATGGACGCGGGCCGGATCCGCTCCGGCGAGCCCGCCACGATCGCCGGGCAGGTGTGGAGCATGATCCACGGTTATGTGCTGCTGGAGATCGTCGGGGTCTTCGGCGACGACGGGCGCGGCGTCACCGAGATTCTGGCGCCGCACGCGGCCAACCTGCTGGTCGGCCTAGGCGATCGGCGGGAGGCGGTCGAACGTTCGGCGATGTCCCTTGCCGCCGTGCCGATGGCGTCGCGTGCGCCGAGGCCCGCCACGGCCGTCAGGGGACCGCGTCCGGGCCCCCGCCCCAACAAGAAATGACCCAGGCTGAGGCCTGGGTCATGATGGAGCGGAAGACGGGATTTGAACCCGCGACCCTCACCTTGGCAAGGTGATGCTCTACCCCTGAGCCACTTCCGCTTGCGCTGCGCGGGCCTTCCGGCCTCCGCGGCGACAAGGGGACTCTAGCGTGTTCTCATGGTGGACCGGAAATCGCTGGACGGCCCGCGCGGGTTCTGCCACCATGGCGGGCATGATCATTGAAAGGGGCGTCGACGCCCTTCTCCGGTGAGCGACCCGGTGCAGCGGGAAGCTGCCGAAATCCGCACCGAATGGCTGGGCCACGCGCTGTCGACGCGGCCCGCCGACCGTCCGGCCGCCGAAGCGGCCCTCATTGAGCTGTACGGCCTGATCGGCCTGGCGCCACCACGTTTCCACTGGGCCTCGTCCCCGGTCACCGCGCTCGCGACGGTCCCGCTGGGCGCCCGCAGGTGGGAGACCATCGAACTCTTCGCCGAATGGCCGCTGCCACACCAGCTCTCAACGTTGAAGTACACCCTGTGCAGGCGGCTCGACGAACAGGTCCGGCCTACCCAGCGGTCCATGGAACAGCTGATCCGCCGCGAAGTGAACGCACCGCTGGTGCGTTCCGGGAACAGCACGCTGCACGCGATACTGCGCGCGGCGCACGACCGCCAGACTCGGATCCCCACTGCCTGGTCCGGTACGCAATGCGTGTCATGGGTGGCCCACTACGAAGCGCTGCGCAGGGCCGCCGGCGTGACGTTCACCTCCGAACAGCAGCGGCTGCTGGAGCTCTGGGCGGTCGTGGCACGCTCATGCGGCTGGTGGTGGCCTCGCGAGGAAGTGTGCGTCGTCTCAGAGCGTCCCGCCGAACTGCGCACCGAGGTCTCGGGGGACAACGGCGAGGTCAGGCTGCACCGCGCTGACGGCCCGGCGGTGCGGTACGCCGACGGCTGGGACCTCTACGCCTGGCACGGCGCCCAGGTGCCCGCGTGGGTGGTGACCGATCCGTGTGTCGGCCGCATCGAGCGGGAGCGCAACGTCGAGGTGCGCCGGTGCGCGATCGAGCACATCGGCTGGCCCGCGTACATCGAGCAGGCCGGGCTCAGCCTGGTCGCGGTGGCGCCCGACCCCGGCAATCCCGGCTCGGAGCTGCGGCTCTACGACCTGCGCAGGAGCACCAGGGTGCTGCTCGCGGTCAACGGTTCGGTCGAGCGGGACGGGCGGCGCCGCAGGTACGGGCTGACCGTGCCGGGCTTCCTTGACGACCCGATCGCCGCCGCTGCCTGGACCTACGGGCTCTCCGCCGAGCAGTACTCGCTCCTGTCCCGCCGAACCTGAGGTGACTTCCATGACTGAGACTTCCATGACCGCGACTCCGATGACCGCGACTTCCCAGACGGTGACCCTCGCCTCCCTCTCCGAGCAGACCGGTCTCGCCGTGCTCGACCATCTTGAGCGGTCGGTGAGCATCCCCGTCGTCGACGGCCTCCAGGCCCAGGGCGACCTCATCGTCGTCCCGCACTCCCTCCTCGCGTCCGCCGTGCGCTTCTGGCCGACGACGTCCTGGAAGGACGTGCCCGCCGAAGGCGTCGAACTGCTCCGCGGCGAGGCCGGGGGCAACCCCCACACCCTGGTGGGAGATCCCGGAACGGTCCGCTGGACGACCGGGGTGTCCGACTCCGACGGCCTGGCCATCGGCGTCTTCGAGGCCTCGGCCGTCGCCTATCTGCTGCACCCCGAGCACGGCGCGTCCGGCTGCGCGCCGGGCACGTACGTCGTGCGTCGCCAGCGCGAGTCCGAGGGAGGCAGGGGACGGCTCGTCGCCGACTGACCGTCGACCGGCCGGGGTGCGGCGGCGGCACGTTCGCCGTGCGTCCCGGGACTCCTCGCGAGTGACCCAGGTCACTCGCGAGGATGAGCCGTCCCACGGTCGCTTAGGATCCGCGCATGGGCGGTCTCTACGCGATCAGCGACCTGCACGTGGGGTTCGATGACAATCGGGCGTTCGTGGCCGGCCTCCGGCCGGTCGACGAGGACGACTGGCTCATCGTCGCGGGCGACGTCGCCGAACAGGTCGCCGACATCGAGTGGGCGCTGCGCACGCTGCGGGAACGGTTCGCCAAGGTGATCTGGGCGCCGGGCAACCACGAGCTGTGGACGACGAGGGACGATCCCGTCCAGCTGCGCGGAGACGCCCGCTACCGGCACCTGGTCGAGCTCTGCCGGAGCATGGACGTGGTCACGCCCGAAGACCCTTATCCGGTATGGGAGGGGCCGGACGGGCCGGTGACGGTCGCGCCGCTGTTCCTGCTGTACGACTACACGTTCCGGCCGGAGGGCGCGTCCAGCAAGAAGGAGGCGCTGGAGATCGCGTACGCGGCGGGGATCGTGTGCACGGACGAGAAGCTGCTCCACCCCGACCCGTACCCCACCCGCGACGCCTGGTGCGACGCGCGCATCGCCGAGACCGAACGCCGGCTGGCCGCCCTCCCCGAGGGCACCCGTACCGTCCTGGTCAACCACTTCCCGATGACCCGTGAACCCACCGAGGTCCTCTGGTATCCCGAGTTCGCGCAGTGGTGCGGCACCGAACGCACCGCCGACTGGCACGTCCGCTACGGCGCGGTGGCGGTCGTGTACGGACACCTCCACATCCCGCGAACGATCTGGAGCGACGGCGTCCCCTTCGAGGAGGTGTCGGTCGGCTACCCCAGGGAGTGGCGCAAGCGGGGCAAGACGCCGACGGGACCGCGCCGCATCCTGCCACCCGCTCAGAACGGGTAAACCGCCCCCCACCATCGAACGCGAGTTAGGTCTGCCTTACCTTTTCTCTGTATGGTGACCCGAACGCGATCAGGAGGGGACGCTTGACCAGGAAAGTCGCCCGTTGACCGGGACAGGCGCCCGGCTGCAGGCGCGGGCGCTCGACGTCGGCCACGCGGGCACGCGCGTGCTCGGCGCGGTGGACCTGGCGCTGCGCGCCGGTGAGGTGACCGTGCTCGTCGGTCCCAACGGCTGCGGCAAGTCCACGCTCCTGCGGACCGTGGCGGGGCTGCAGCCGGCGCTCGGGGGCGAGGTGCGCATCGACGGCGAGCCCTTGCGTTCGCTGTCGCGCCGGACGCTCTCGCGGCGGCTGGCGTTCCTGCCGCAGACGCCGCTCGTCCCCGCCGGCGTGACGGTCCGCGAGCTCGTCCGGCACGGCCGCTACGCCCACCGCGGCGCGTTCGCCCGGCACACCCGCGAGGACGCCGAGTCGATCGACTGGGCGCTGTCGGTCACCGACGCCGTCCCGCTGGCGGGCAAGCGGCTGGACGAGCTGTCCGGTGGCGAACGGCAGCGCGCCTGGCTGGCGACCGTGCTCGCGCAGCGCGCCGACATCCTCCTCCTGGACGAGCCGACCACCTACCTCGACCTGCGGCACCAGTTCGAGGTGCTCGACGTGGTCCGCCGGCTCGCCGCCGACCACGGCATCGCCTGCGGCGTCGTCCTGCACGACCTGATGCAGGCCGCCGCCTACGGCGACCAGATCCTGGTGATCGCGGACGGCCGGGTGACGGCGACCGGGCCGCCCGCCGAGGTCCTCACCCCCGGCACCATCGGCCGGGCCTTCGGGTTCGAGGTCAGCGTCGTGCGCGACGCCGAGTCCGGATACCTGGCCTGCTTCCCGCGGCGGCCGGCCCCGGAGGCGGACACCGCCGCACGGTAGCCCTGCCGCCGCCCGTCCCGTTCCCCAGCCCTTCTCATCAGGCCGTACCTCCGCACCACAAGTACCCCCGCACCACAAGGAGTTCCCCCATGCGAAGCCTCTTCCGCGCGCTCGCGATCGGCTGCACGGCCGTCGTCACGCTCAGCGCCGCCGCCTGTGGCGGCAGTGTCGACGACCAGAACAAGGGCGGCTCGGGCGGTGACGGCAAGAGCGGTGGCGGGAGCCTCACGATCTCGACGGCCCGCGGCCCGGTGACGCTCGCCAAGCCCGCCACCAAGGTCGTGTCGCTCGAATGGGTGCACACCGAGGAACTGCTCGCACTCGGCGTGACCCCCGTGGGGAACGCCGACAGCAAGACCTACGGCGCGTGGGTGACCGCTCCCGGCGCCCGGCTCCCGTCCGGGGTCACCGACGTCGGCACGCGCCAGGAGCCGAGCCTGGAGAAGATCCGGGCGCTGTCCCCGGACCTGATCGTGGTCGACGAGGCGCGGTCCAAGGCCAACTACGACCAGCTCAAGGCCATCGCACCGGTGCTGTCGTTCACCTACACCGACAAGCCGCAGCTCCAGCACCTGAAGAGCACGTTCACCGAGCTGGCCAAGGCGGTCGGCAAGCAGGACAAGGCCGCCGAGGTCTTCTCGAAGATCGACACCACGGCCGCGGCCGTGAAGGGCCGCCTGGAGAAGGCGGGCAAGGGCGGCGCCGAGTACGCGCTGGCCATGGGCTTCAGCGTCAACGGCACGCCGACCGTCCGCCTCCTCGGCGACGACGCTCTGGCCGCGCAGGTGCTCAACCTGGCCGGGCTCAAGAACGGCTGGAAGGGCAAGCCCGACGCGTGGGGGATGACCACCGTGGGCGTGGAGGGCCTCACGAAGGTCCCGGCGTCGGCGACGTTCCTCTATACCGCCAGTGCCACGGACAACCCGTTCACCGGCAAGCTCAAGGACAACGCCGTCTGGAAGGACCTCGGGTTCGTCAAGGCGGGCAGGGTGACGCCGATCGACCCCGGCACCTGGTACTTCGGCGGCCCGCTCTCCGCCGTCCAGCTGCTCGACGAGGCCGCCAAGGCGTTCAAGGCCTGACGCTCCATGGCATCCGCTGGATCGACGACGGAGACGGCGGCCGCTCCGGCACCCGTACGCCGCTCACCGGCCCTGCTGGTGGGCGGCGCGGTGTCGCTCGCGCTCATCGCGGTGGTCTTCGTGCACCTCGGGCTGGGAGCCGCCGGGGTGGGCACGGGTGACGTCCTGCGCGCGCTCATGGGCGACGCGGACGAGCACACCAGGGCCGTCCTGACCGGGAGCCGGATCCCGCGCACGCTCGCCGGGCTCGTGGCGGGCATCGCGCTCGGCGTCTCCGGGGCGCTGATCCAGGGGGCGACCCGCAACCCGCTCGCGGCACCCGAGACGCTGGGCGCCAACGCCGGCGCCTACCTCGCGGTGACCGCACTGGCGTTCACCGGCGCGAGCGCCGGGCTGCTCGGCTCGGGCGCCACCGCGTTCGCCGGCGCGGTGGTCGCGGTCGGGCTGGTGTACGTACTGATCGCCGGCAGCGTGGCGACGCCGGGCCGGGTGTTGCTGGCGGGCGCGACCGTTCAGCTGGCCGCGACCGCCGTGGCCGAGTTCCTGCAGATCCTGGACGAGAAGAAGACGCAGGGCGTGTTCTTCTGGGGGAACGGCACGCTCCTCCAGGCCGACATGGACCGGCCGCTGCTGGTCGGCGCCGTGGTCGCCGCCGCGGTGCTGGCCGCCCCGCTGCTGGCCAGGCCACTGGACCTGCTGGCACTCGGCGACCAGACCGCCGAGGCGCTCGGCGTGCGGGTGCGCCGCGTCCGCCCGGCGGCGCTGCTGCTGGCGGTGCTGCTGGCCGCGGCGGCCGTGACGGTCGCCGGGCCGATCGGCTTCGTCGGGCTCATCGCCCCGGTCACCGCGCGGCTGCTGGGCGTCCGGGCGCACGCGGCGCTGCTCCCGGTGGCCGGGCTGATGGGCGCCGCGCTCCTGCTCGGCGCCGACGCGGCCGCGCAGCTCGTCCGGCCGCCGTCGGCCGGATACAGCGAGCTGCCGGTCGGCGTGGTCACCGCGCTGGTCGGCGGCCCGGTGTTCATCGTGCTGGCGCGGCGGGTGGCCACCGGTGACGCCGACACGGGCGCCGCCGTCACCGCCGCGCGGCCCGGCCGGGCCCGCTTCCCGGTGGCCCTCGCGCTCGGCGTCGTCGTGCTCGCCGGAGTGATCCTGGCCGGGCTGCGCGTGGGGGACGTCGGTGTCAGCTGGGGCCAGCTGGCCGCCGTGCTGACCGGTTCCGGGGAGACGATGGCGGAGTCCGTCGTGTCCTACCGGCTCCCGCGCATCCTGGTCGCCGCGATGGCGGGAGCCTGCCTGGCCGTCGCGGGCGCCGCGGTCCAGTCGGTCGTCCGCAACCCGCTGGCCGAACCCTCCCTGGTCGGCGTGACCGGCGGCGCCTCGGCCGGCGCCGTGCTGGTCATCCTGGTGATCCCGGCGGCTCCCGCGATCATGCTTCCGATCGCCGCCGCGATGGGCGGCACCCTCGCCCTCGCGCTCGTGGTGCTCATCGCCCGCAGCGGCGGCGGCCTCGACCCGACCCGGGTCGTGCTGGTCGGGATCGGCATGGCGGCCACCACGATGGCGCTGGTGTACGTCATGGTCAGCAGCGCCCAGATGAACATCGCCTCGGCGCTGACCTGGCTCGCGGGCAGCACGTACGCGCGCGGCTTCGACTCCCTGGCCTGGCTCGTCCTGCCGGCGCTCGCCGCCGTCGCCGTGGCCGCCTCGGCCCGGGCCGTCGACCTGCTCGACCTCGGTGACGACCTGCCGCGTTCGCTCGGCCTGTCGCTCGGCCGGACCCGCCTGCTGCTGCTGGGCGCCGGCGCGGTGCTCGCCGCCGGGACGGCCGCGGCGGTGGGCGCCATCGGCTTCGTCGGGCTCGTCGCGCCGCACCTGGCGCGGCGGATCGCGGGCAGCGGTACGGCCCGCGTCATCCCGATGGCGGCGGTCCTCGGCGCCTGCCTTGTCGTCGCCGCCGACGCGGTGGGCCGCTCGCTGCTGGCCCCCGCGGAGATCCCGGTCGGGATCGTCACCGCCGTGGTCGGCGCCCCGTACCTCGTCTGGCTCCTGCGCAGGACCCCGCACGCCTAGCCGCCGACCGGAGATACCCGCATTGTCCGAGGTAGCTGCGAAGATGGCAGCATGACCGACCGGCCCCGCCTGCTGCTCCTCGACGGCCACTCGCTCGCCTACCGGGCGTTCTACGCGCTGCCCGTGGAAAACTTCACCACCACCGCGGGCCAGCCCACCAACGTGGTCTACGGGTTCGCCAACATGATGGCCAACGTGCTGCGGGACGAGCGGCCCACGCACGTCGGGGTCGCGTTCGACGTCTCCCGGCAGACCTTCCGCACCGAGGCCTTCCCCGACTACAAGGCCAACCGGTCGCGGTCGCCGGACGAGTTCCACAGCCAGATGAAGGTCCTCGGCGAGCTGCTCGCGGCGATGAACGTGACCACCCTGCGGGTCCCCGGCTACGAGGCCGACGACGTCATCGCGACGCTGGCCGCGCGGGCGGAGGCGGCGGGCCACCAGGTGCTGATCGTCACCGGTGACCGCGACGTGCTGCAGCTGGTGAGCGACGACGTCACGGCGCTCTACTTCTACCGGACCGCGGCCGAGATGATCCGCTACACCCCGGCGGCGGTCGAGGAGAAGTACGGCCTGACCCCGCGGCAGTATCCCGACTTCGCGGCGTTGCGCGGCGACCCGTCCGACAACCTGCCGAGCATCCCCGGCATCGGGGAGAAGACCGCCGCCAAGTGGATCCGCGAGTTCGGCTCGCTGGCCGCGCTGCTGGAGCGGGCCGACGAGGTCAAGGGCAAGGCCGGCGACAAGCTCCGGGACGCGCTGGAGACGATCCGGCTCAACAGGCGGCTCACCGAGCTCGTCCGCGACGTCGAGCTGCCGGTGGAGCTCGACGATCTGCGGCGCCGGCCGTACGACCTCCCGGCCTTCACCAGGCTGCTGGACGAGCTGGAGTTCCGCAACGCGAGCCTGCGCCAGCGGCTCTTCGCGGCCGACCCGGGCGACGGCAAGGCCCACGAGGGCGCCACTGGCGACACCGGAGCCGCGGGCGGCGGCGGCCCGGCCGAGGACACCTCGCCGCTCAAGGGACGCGAGCTGGGTCCCGGCGAGCTGGCGGAGTGGCTCCGCACGCGGGCGGGCGCCGGTCCGGCGGGCACCGGGGCCGCGCCGGTCGGCCTCGCCGCCGAGACCACCTGGGTACGCGGCGCGGGCGACGTCCTGCGGATCGCGCTCGCGACCGGCGACGGCTACGCGGCGGCCTTCGAGCCGGCAACGCTCACCGAAGCCGACGAACGCGCCTTCACGAGCTGGCTGGCCGACCCCGACCGGCCCAAGGCGTTGCACGACGTGAAATCGCTGCTGAGGTGTTTCGCCGAGCGCGGCTGGCAGGTGGAGGGCATCGCCACCGACACCGCCATGGCCGCCTACCTGCTGCTGCCCGGCCTGGCCGCCTACGGCATCGCCGACCTCGCGGCCCGCCACCTCGGCTACCGCCCGCCCGCGGACGGCGCCGCCGGGCTCATGGTCGAGGCGCGCGCCGTTCTCGACCTGGCGGGCCGGTTCACCGCCGAGCTCGGCACGACCGGCATGGCCGGCATCCTGCACGACGTCGAGCTTCCGCTGTCGGCCCTGCTCGCCCGGATGGAGGCGGCAGGGGTCTTCGTCGACGCGGCGCTGCTCCGCGAGCTGGAGCGGCAGTTCGAAAGCGCGATGGAACGCGCGGCCGAGGACGCCGCCGAGATCGCCGGGCACCCGTTCAACCCGGGATCGACCAAGCAGCTGCAGGAGGTGCTGTTCGGCGAGCTCGGCCTGCCCAGGACCAAGAAGATCAAGTCCGGTCACTCGACCGACGTGGACGCGCTGACCTGGCTCGCCACCCAGACCGACAACGGGCTTCCCGAGCTCCTGCTGCACCACCGCGACCAGTCCCGGCTGCGGATGACGGTGGCCGGGCTGATCCGCGAGATCGGCGCCGGCGGCCGCATCCACACCACGTTCCAGCAGACGGTCGCCGCGACCGGCCGGCTCACCTCCATCGAGCCCAACCTGCAGGTCATCCCGATCCGCACGGAGGAGGGCCGGCGCATCCGGCGGGCGTTCGTGCCCGGCGAGGGCTACGAGGCGCTGCTGACCGCCGACTACGGCCAGCTGGAGCTGCGGATCATGGCGCATCTCTCGCAGGACCCGACGCTGCTCGCCGCGTTCGAGTCCGGCGAGGACCTGCACACCACGATGGCCGCGCAGGTCTTCCGGGTCGCGCCGGAGGCGGTCACCGCCGACCAGCGGCGCAAGATCAAGGCCATGTCGTACGGCCTGGCCTACGGCCTGTCGGCGTTCGGGCTGGCCAAGCAGCTCGGCATCGCGGTGTCCGAGGCCAAGCCGCTGATGGACGCCTACTTCGAACGGCTCGGCGGCGTGCGCGACTACCTCGCCCACGTGGTCGAGGAGGCCCGCCACACCGGCTACACGCAGACCATCCTCGGCCGCCGCCGCTACCTGCCGCATCTCGGCAGCGACAACCGGCAGCGCCGCGAGACCGCGGAACGGATGGCGCTCAACGCCCCCATCCAGGGCTCGGCCGCCGACCTCGTCAAGATCGCGATGCTCCGCGTGGACGGCGCCCTCACCGCCGCCGGACTGCGCAGCAGGCTCCTTCTCCAGGTCCACGACGAGATCGTCCTCGAAGTCGCGCCGGGGGAGCGCGAGCGGGTCCGGGAGCTCGTCCACGCCCAGATGACCACGGCCTACCCGCTCACGGTGGGCCTGGAGGTCTCCCTCGGCGCCGGCCGCGACTGGGACGAGGCCGCTCACTGACCACGTGCCGCGCTACCAGCCGGGCTTGCGGATCATGCGGTAGTGGAGCACCAGGAACGGGATGCCGAAGACCGAGAAGGCGTGCTCGGCCCGGAGCTCGCCGTCCCGCACGTGGACGTCGAGGCGTTCGGTGAAACCGTGCACCGCCAGCGTCGAGAGCTCCCGCGTCTCGGCGTCGATGTAGGTCAGATAGTGACCGGGCTGGTCGAGGTCGCTCTCGCTCGTGAGGACCAGACCGCCGCCCGGCCGGGCCCGCGGCAGCAGCGTGGCGGTGAAGCTCGCCTGCGGCAACGGGAAACCGACGCTGACATACCCCCGGCCGTCATGCCGGTAGGTCGTGTAGACGCCCACGTAGATGGGCTCGTCCGTGTCGGCGAAGGAACGGATCCAGCCGCGGACGGTCACCACGTCGCTCTGGTCGGGGACGATCGTGTCGATGCGGCTGCGCATCCCGCGCTGGACGTCGCGCTGGTTCATGGGCACGTTGGCCTGGCCGAGCGGGCGCGCGAGGAACGTGCGGTAGAGCAGGTAACCGGGCCGCACCCACAGCCGCCACTCCGGCACGATGTCCAGCGTGAACCGCGACGTGTGCTCGTAGAACTCCCGTACCAGCGGATCGACCCCGGCCGGATCGAACTCGGGCCCGGCCAGCTCGTCGAGCGAGGCGACGATGCCGACGTCCGGGGTGTCCGGCGTGTAGGCGCCGCCCATCACCTTGGCCAGCTCCCGGATGTAGGACGTGCCCACGTACCGCGAGCGTGCCTCCAGAGGAACGACGAACGGCAGGTCCTTCACCCGTTCGGCCACCAGGCTGACCTGCGCGTCACGAAAGAGCAACGCCGAAAGCACACGGAACGAGACCACCGCAGTGACAGCCGCCGCCGCCCCGGCGGCGCCCGCCGCCCCAGCGCCGCGACGTCCAGTCGTTCCAACGCCACGGCGCATGCTCGTTCCAACGCCACGGCGCATGCTCGTTCCGACGTCACGGCGCGCGGTCGTTCCGCCGCTGCCGTGCTCCGCCGCCCCAGCGCCGTGATGCCACTTGGCGCAGGCGCCGCCTACGGTTGCGCCGACCAGCGGGCCTAGCGCTACCTTCTGCGGCCGGACGCCCAGTGCGCCCGCGATCGCGCCCGCCGCGGTCCCCACCGGCAGCGGCCCCGCCCCGAGGCGTCCGGCCGCCCAGCCGAGCGGCGCGCTCAGGGCGCCGCTCATCGCGATGCGCTGCCACAGCGCGGGAATCTCGCCCGGACGTTGCCGGGCCCGGGCGACGGCCTCCGCCGCGCCCAGCCCGAGCGCCCCGGCGACCGCGCCGGCCAGTGCGGCCCGCGGTCCGCGATGTCCCGTCAGCGCCGCTCCCGCGACCCCGCCGACGGCGCCGGCGATCGCGGCCTGGGTCCACAGGTCGCCGCCCTCGCGTGATCGATCGTTCGCCACAGCCGCAACCTACTACTCCCTGATGTCCCGATCGCGCCGGTTCGGGCGTCGTGCCCTCGTCAGCAGGTCTTGCGGTACGCGAGATCGGGAACGTGGGCCGCCCATTCGCGCGCGGACAGCGGGCCGGTCTCCCGGCAGAGGGTGTCCTTGAGGAGCCGGGGCGCGACGATGTGGGTGACGAGCCTGCCGTCCTCGCCGCTCACGCTGTGGACCCGGGTGCCGTCGGCGCTGAAGGCCAGGGCGTGGATCTCGATGTCGATGGAGACGCCGACCCTGGTGTGGCCGGTGAGGGCGAGCCCGATGCGGCGCTGGTTGCGCACGTCCCAGAGGTCGATGTTCCCCTTCTTGTCGGTGGTGGCGAGCAGGCGGCCGTCGGGGGAGATGGCGGCGATCGGCGACTTGCTGTCGGGGGTCGGGACGGGGTTGCCCTTCTGCTGGAGGGTCTTGGCGTCCCAGAAGCTGATCGAACGCCGGTCGACCCTGTCCTGGACCGTCGCCAGCGTGCCCTGGGGGCTGAGTGCCTGAACTGTGGAGACCAGGGGATTGGGCGGCACGAGCTGCTTGCCCGACGGGAACTCGACGACGCCCAGGTCGTTGGTGGAGATGACCGACTTGCCGTCGGCGCTCCAGGCGATCTTCGCGGCGGAGCCGTCGGCCGAGAAGACCTTCTGCTTGGGGCGTGCCTCGCCGAGGAGCCGCCCGGTGGAGGCGTCCCAGAACTGCAGGAACGTATTTTTGGGAGTGTGGGTGGCCAGCGCCTTGCCGTCCGGCGAGAAGGACGGCAGGGGCCGTCCTCCCAGCGGAACAGGACCGGGATTCACGGTGGTCCGTTTGGTGCGCGAGCGGACGTCCCAGATGTCGACCGCACCGTCGCTCCGGCCGTGGGCGAGCAGCCGGCCGTCCCGCGACAGGGACAGCTGGTCGCCCTGGTACCCGCGCTTGTACGGGATGGGAAGCGTTTCGCGCCGGGCCCTGGCGCCGGTGTCCCAGAGCTGCACGTTGCCTGCGTCCCGCTCGGCGACGGCCAGGGTGGACCCGTCGCCGCTGATGGCCGCGTCACTGGAGTTCTCGCGCGCGACCCTGGAGGGGCGGACGAACGCGCCGACGTCGATCGACCGGACGCGGTCCTGGGAGTCGACGCAGCGCAGGCTCGTGCCGTCGGCGCTGAACCGGGTGGAGCGGCAGTTGTCGTCGGCCTGGTAGTGCAGGAACGGCTTGGACGAACCGGGCTCCGTGCTCCACAGCGCCATCTGGTAGGCGAAGTGCTCGCCGTCCGGGCTGAAGACCATGTCGGTTTCCAGGGCGAAGTCCTTCGGCACCGCCAGGGTCGTCCGCAGCTCGCGCGTCTTGGCGTCGATGATCAGAACCTCGCCCATGTGCTCGGCGGCCACGAACCGTCCGTCGGGGCTGAAGACGAGCGCCCTCAACTCCTCGACGTAGGAGAAGTTCGGCACGGGGACGGGCAGCCGCTTGGAGGTCTGCAGGTCCCACCAGTCCAGCTTGTCGCGGGACTTGCTCTTCGTGCGCCCCGCGAGCAGGTACCGCTCGTCCGGGGACATGGCCGGATCCCAGACGTGGTAGGGCTGCTTGGACGTGAACACGATCTTCCCGGTGGCGTCCACCACGTGGGTCTGGCCCTTGTGCCGCACGAAGAACCGCGAGCCCGTGGGGCTGAACCAGACCTCGGATCCGTTGACGTACCGGTACGCCGGCCGGGTGCTCGCACCCGTCGTGGTGTCCCAGATCAGCATCGTCCCGTCCTTCTGCAGGGTCAGCAGGCGCTTGCCGTCGAGGCTCTGCTCGATGCCGGCGATCGGGCTGCCGGGGACGGTGAGGGTCCGCCGCACCTGCCGGGCGCCGGGGTCGGCGACGATGAGGGTGTTCTGCTTCCACCAGATGTACGGGCCGCCCGTGGCAGGGCTGTTGACCTCCCACGTGGTGTCCTTGACGGCGTCCGGGCGGTAGATGTCCTGCTCCCACTGCGACGACAGGGTGAGGAGCGCGTGCTGCGCGTCGAGCGTGTCGCCGGCGAGGGCCCCGGCGGCGACGGCGAGCCTGCGGGCGAGCACGGGATCGGTCCGGCGGAGCTGAACGGCCTGCGCCGCGAGCTGCTTGCCGACGGCCGTGTCGCGTTGCTGGGCGACGATCGTGTTGGTCTTCCGGAGATCCTGGCTCTGGACCACGGCGGCGCCGCCGGAGCCGGTGGCGATGACCAGCAGCACCGCCAGCGCGGCGGTGACGACGGTCCTGCGCCGCGCGCGGCTGCGCGTCTGATTGACCGAGGCGTCGAGGAAGGCGCGTTCGGTGAGGTTGAGGGTGAGCTGCCGGCGGCCGGTGGAGGCCCACGCGACGGCCTCGTCGAGGAACGAGCCCTGATAGAGGTCGGCCTGCTTGCGGCCATTGCCGTCCCAGACCCGGGCGGCGGCGGCGAGGGCGTGGTGCGTGCCCAGCCCCTCGCGTTCGGAGTCCACCCAGTCGCGCATCCTCGGCCAGGCGCGCAGCAGCGCGGGAGTGCTGATGGCCACGACCGGTCCGCCGCCGTGCAGCAGGCCGGCCTTGCCGAAGCCGTCGAGCACGCGGTGCACGGTCCGCTCGTCGGTGTCGCCGTCGGCGAACTCGCCGACGTTGACGTTGACGAGCGCGCCCTGGGCGTCCGGGCGGGCGGCCACCATGCGGAGCAGGATGCGGGGCACGGCCTCCTGGGCGTGCGGGTCGAGGCCGCCGTACACCCGCTCGGCGAGCTCGGCGAGGGAGGGCGGCAGCGCCATCGACGGCCGGGAGCTCTCGGAGGCGGCCCGCGTGCCCGCTTCGAGCGGGTCGCGCGCCCCGCCGCCGATCAGGCCGGTGAGGATCTGGTGCGGGGTCGGGCGCTTGGCGGGGTCGCGGTCGAGGGCCGACTCGACCAGCGTCCGGAGCGGCCCGGTGAGGACGTCGGTCTCCGGCGTGTCGTTGAGGACCTGGTGCATCAGGGTCGGCAGGCTGTCGCCGTCGAACGGTGGCCGCCCGGTGGCCGCGAACAGCACGATCGCCGCCCAGGCCCACACGTCGACGGCGGGTGTGGCGGGCCGGCCCTTGAAGATCTCGGGCGCCATCCAGCGGGGCGTGCCCTTGAGCTGGCCGGTCGCGCTGCGGGTCATCTCCTCGGACTTGGCGATGCCGAAGTCGATGACGCGCGGCCCGTCCGGGCCGAGCAGCACGTTCGCGGGCTTGAGATCGCGATGGATCACGCCCGCCTGGTGGATGGACGACAGCGCGGTCGCGATGCCGATGGCGAGCCGGTAGAGCTCGTCCGGGCCGTAGGCGCCGTTGCGGTCGACCCAGCTCTGCAGATCAGGCCCGGGCACGTACTCGCTGACGATGTACGGGGGCGGGTTGTCGAGATCGGCCGCGATGATCCGTGCCGTGCAGAACGACGCGACGCGCTGGAGCATCGCGACCTCCTTGCGCAGCCCGTTGCGGAAGTCGGCCGAGACGGCGTCGGCGTAGAGTGCCTTGACCGCCACACGGTTGCCCTCGGCGTCGTAACCCTCGTAGACGACTCCCTGGCCACCCGCGCCCAGTCTGGCCGCGAGCCAGTATCCGCCGAGCTGTCTGGGGTCGCTGGGCTGCAAAGGGGCGGTCATGTATGCGCGTCCTCGGGAAGGGGGCTCGGACAGCGCCAGCATACATAGACACGATCGTCTTTTTGTCTTCAGGTGCCTTCCAGGCGGCGCCGCAGCTCGTCGCGTTCACGGGTGAGCCGCGCCAGCTCGTGCTCCAGCTCGATGATCCGGCGGATCGCGGTCAGCGTCATGCCCTCGTCCATCATGGTCACGACCTGCTGGACCTGCCGGATCTCATGGCGGCTGTAGCGGCGCTGGCCCCCGGCGGAACGGCGCGGCGAGACGACCCGGTGGTCGTCGATCCTGCGGAGGAACGCCTGGCGCACGTCCAGCATGTCGGCGACCTGGCCGACGGTGAACATCGGCGCGTGCTCGTCGTCGAGCGGTGCCGGTCCCGGCATCGGGTCTCCCTTCGGCATCGTCAACGGCCGTGAACGTCCGGAAAGCCGAGACCGGCGGGCGGACGACTCCGGTCGCCCCGCCCGCCGGCCCGGACCGTTCGGCAGGCGCCTGACCGTCCCGTCAGGCCTTGATCGCCTTCTTCTCGCCGTGCTTGATCTCGACCTTGCGCGCGCGGGCCTTCTCCAGGACGGGGATGCGCACCGCCAGGACCCCGTTGTCGTAGGCGGCCTCGATCGCCTCGGCGTCGAGGTGCTCCGACAGGTAGACGCGCCGGGTGAAGGTGCCCATCGTGCGTTCGCGGACGAAGAGCCGCTCGTTGTCGCCGTACTCCTCCTCGCGCCGGGCCGACACGCTCAGCACGCCGCGGTCCACGGTGACCTCGATCGAGCCGGGGTCGATGCCGGGCAGGTCGAACCGCAGCACCACGTCGTCGTCGCGGCGCAGTCCGTCCATCGGCATGACCGCGCCGTTGCCGTGGCTCCCGGCCTGACCGAACGCCTGCCGGGCGATCCGGTCGAACTGCCGCTCGAACTCCTGGACGAAGGGATCGATCGACGTCAGCAACATCGTGCAACACCTCCGGAAGAGACTCTGAGGACCTCGGCCTGTTCCTCTCCGAGTTGGAAGGAACTTCTAAGCAAAGTTGTAAGTTTGTCGCGCGTCCTTGTCAAGCCCTGGACGCGAGCCCTCGCGGACCACGGTGTGACGGCCCGGCGCAGATCACACGACCGCGCATGAAACGCGACGTCAGGGCAATGATCCGCGCGTGACGACTTCTCTGCGCAGGACGCTGACCACTCCGCTGCTGTTCCTGTTCATCCTCGGGGACGTGCTGGGCGCGGGGGTCTACGTGCTGGCCGGGCAGATGGCGGCCGAGGTGGGCGGAGCCGTGTGGATCCCGCTGGTGGTCGCGCTGTGCCTGGCGCTTCTCACCGCCGCCTCGTACGCGGAGCTGGCGACGAAGTATCCCCGTGCCGGTGGAGCGGCCCACTACACCAATCTCGCGTTCGGGCCGTTCGTGGGCTTCGTGATCGGCTTCTGCATGCTGGCCGCGGGCATCGTGTCGGTCGGGGCACTGGCCCGGGCCTTCGGCGGCCAGTACCTGGCGGAGTTCGTGACCGTGCCCGTGGCGCTCGCCGCCGTGCTCTTCCTGGCGGCACTGGCGCTGCTCAACATCCGCGGCATCCGCGAGTCGCTGCGCGCCAACGCCGTGGCGACGCTGGTCGAGGTGAGCGGCCTGGTCATCGTCGTCGTGCTCGGCGCCTGGGTGGTGCTGCGGGGGGACGGCGACGTGGGACGGCTCGTCCAGGTCGGCACGGCCGAGCACGGGCCGCTCGCCGGGATCCTGGCCGGGACGGTGCTGGCCTACTACTCCTTCGTCGGCTTCGAGACCTCGGTCAACCTGGCCGAGGAGACCAGGGATCCGCGGCGTACCTATCCGCGCGCGCTGTTCGGCGCGCTCATCTGCGCGGGCGTCGGATACGCCCTCGTGGGCGCCGCGGCCAGCGCGACCGTGCCGACCGAGCGGCTGGCCGGGCCGGACGGTTCGCTGCTGGACGTCGTCAAGATCGCCGGCGGGGTGCCCGAGTCGGTGTTCAGCGTCATCGCCCTGGTCGCCGTGGCGAACGGCGCCCTGCTGACGGGCATCATGTCCTCGCGCCTCGCGTACGGGATGGCCCGCGACGGGCTGCTGCCGGGCGTGCTGGCGCGCGTCCTGCCCGGACGGCGCACGCCGTGGGTGGCGATCGTGGTCACGACGGTCCTGTCGATGTCGCTGGCGCTGACCGGCGACGTGGCCACCCTCGCGGCGACGCTCGTGTTGCTGCTGCTGGTGGTGTTCATCGCGGTGAACGCGGCGGTGCTGCGGCTGCGGAGCCGGGAGGGCGAGGAGGCCGACCACTTCCGCACGCCCGCCGTGGTGCCCGTGCTCGCCATCCTCTCGTGCCTGATGCTGCTCACGCGGATCGAGGGAGAGGTCTGGCTCCGCGGCCTGCCGGTGCTCGCCGTCGGCGTCGTGCTGGGCCTCGTCAGCGCCGCCAGGCTGCGGTAGGCCACGCGGAGATACCGCAATCCTCTCTTTCCGGCCATTTCTGGTCATCTATCTCTATAGCCACCCACCTTCCCAGGTGCTTGCCTCAACGACGTCGCGAGACCACGCGACCGAGTCCGAGACCGGGCCCACCGGCCCGTTTCGCTGGAGGTTCCAAGTGCCCACGACGAGGTGGATTCACGGGGTCGCGCTGGCGACCACGGGGCTCCTGCTATCGGCCACCGCGGTCGGGACCGCACGGGGCGAGTCCCGTGCCGCCCAGCCGAAGCCCCCTGACATCCAGGCCGAACACACGATGAAGCCCGACAAGGACACCCGCTCCGGCCGGATCGGCCCGACAGCGGCGCAGCGGGGAGCGACCGAGGGCGCCGTCGTGCGCTGGAACCGGCTCGGCACCCCGGCGACGGTCACCCGGGCGGGCGCGCCGCTGGCGGCCGGCCTCCCGAACGACGCCGAACGCGCCGCCCGCGCCTATCTCGCCGAACACCGCGACCTGTTCGGGCTGTCCGAGCAGAGCGTGGCGGCGCTGGAACGCGTGGCGGTCAACCCGATCGGCAAGGGCGCGGCCGTCCTGCTGCGCCAGCGTTTCGGTGACCTCCCGGCCGGTTACGACGGGCAGGTCGCGGTCGGCGTCGCGGACGGCAAGGTCGTCTCGGTCTCGTCGACCCTCGCCCGCGACGCGGCGGCACCCGCGCCCGCGACGCTCGTCCAGGACCAGGCCGTCGAGTCCGCTGCCCGCGACGCCGCCATGACGGTCGCCGCCGCGGAGACGAAGCGGGCACGGCTGGTGGCGGTGCCGACCCCGGCGGGCGTCCGCAGCGCGTACCAGGTCACGCTCATCGACGCGGGCGGTTCGGGCGGCGAGCCCGCCGCGGTCAACTCCTACGTGGACGCCAGGACCGGGCAGGTCCTGATCCGGGAGAACCTCGTCGACCACGCCGACGATCCACGCTGGGACGTGTTCCCGGCGGCGCCCGGCAACTCCTCCAGGGACACACGCGACACGTGGTGCTTCCGCCCCGCCCGCGGCTGCGACTTCGTGGTCGGCGGCGACCCGGCGACCGGCAAGGCGTGGGACATCGACCATGCCACCGGCGCGCCCACCCACACGAGCCTGGGCAACGCGGCGCGCACGTACGAGAACCGCGCCAGCGGCGACCCGTTCACCGTCGGCACCCGCACCAACGCGCCCAAGGCGGACCGGCGCTACTCCTACCCGTGGACCGACCAGTGGCGGCGCGAGAAGTGCGACCCGGCGACGCTCGACAGCCCGCGGGAAGCCGACCTCGAAGCGGCGATGTCCAACCTGTTCGCGATGCACAACCGCATGCACGACTGGTCGTACCGGCTCGGCTTCACCGAGACCGCGTGGAACATGCAGTCCGACAACGGTGACCGGGGCGGCCGGCCGGGCGACCCCGAACAGGGCAACGCCCAGGCGGGCGCGCGGGTCGCCAGCGTCCGCAACAACGCCAACCAGATCACCCCGCCCGACGGCGTCGCGCCGATCACCAACATGTACATGTGGCAGCCCTTCGCGGGCGCCTTCTACGCGCCCTGCGTGGACGGCGACTACGACATGAGCGTGATCGGCCACGAGTACACGCACGCCATCTCCGGGCGGATGGTCGCCGGGCCGGACGCCGGCTGGAGCGGGCCGCAGGCCGGCGCGATGAACGAGAGCACCTCCGACCTGTTCGCGATGGAGTACCTCAACGAATACGGTTTCCGGCCGCCCGGCGACACCCCCTACGTCACCGGCGCGTACGTGACCGGCGACCGGCGGGCGGGCATCCGCAACTACGACATGAGCCGCAGTCCCCTCAACTACAGCGACCTCGGCTACGACCTGGTCGGGCAGCAGGTGCACGCCGACGGCGAGATCTGGACGGCCACGCAGTTCGACGTGCGCCAGGCGTTCGTCGACCGGTACGGCAAGGGGAGCAAGGCCCGCAACCGTGCCTGCGCGGACGGGCGGATCCCGGTCGGCCAGTGCCCGGGCGGACGGCGCTGGGTGCAGCTGTCGTTCGACGCGCTGCTGCTGATGGCGAGCGGCGCGGTGGACTACGTCGACCACCGTGACGCGCTGCTGGCCGCGGACACCATCCGTTTCGGCGGCGCCAATCACACGCTGATCTGGAACGCGTTCGCCCAGCACGGTCTCGGTGAGGGCGCGGCCAGCAACGGGCCGGCCGACGCCGACCCGGTCGCGAGCTTCGCCTCGCCGCGGGCGCGCAACGCGACGGTGAGGCTGCGGCCGTCCGGCGACGCGAAGGGCGCCGCGGTCCGGCTGTACGTCGGCGACTACGAGGGCCGGGCGACGCCGGTGGCCGACACCGACCCGGCGACGCCGCTGGGCGACATGTTCAAGATCATCCCGGGGCGCTACGGATTCGTCGCGGTGGGCGCCGGGTTCGGGCACAAGCGCTTCAACGCCTCGATCGGCCGGTCGACCACGAACCTGCCGGTCGCGATGACGCGCAACCAGGCCGCGGCGGCCAACGGCGCGACGGCGGCCGGCGACGGCGTCGACCACGCCAGGCTCGTCGACGAGACCGAGGCCACCAACTGGCAGTCGCTGACCGCGCCCGTGGCGGGCCGGCAGGTGACCGTCGACCTGGCCGGGGACTCGGCCGTGCGGATCGGGCGCGTGCAGGTGAGCGCGATGCTGCGTCCGGCGCAGCCGGGCGACCCGGAGCACACGCCGACCGGAGGGGCGCAGAACCGCTTCACCGCCCTCCAGCGGTTCGAGGTCCTGGCGTGTGACAAGGCGAAGGCCGACTGCTCGCAGGACGGCTCGTTCACCCGTGTCTACACGAGCCCGGCCGACGCGTTCCCGGCCCGGCGCCCGCGTCCGCGAGCGCCGGAGCTCATCCTCCGCTCGTTCGACCTGCGCGACACCACCGCGACGCACCTGCGGCTGCGCGTGGTGTCGAGCCAGTGCACCGGCAACCCGGGCTTCGCCGGTGAGCAGGACGCCGACCCGCGCTCGACCACCGACTGCACGGCGGGCAGCCCGCTCGCCGGGCTGGTCCGCGCCGCGGAGTTCCAGGCGTTCACCCGGTAGCGGGCGTTGCCGCCACGGCACCCGCCCCATATTGTTTGACTCAGTCAATGATATGGGGCGGGTACGCCATGAAGATCGAGAAGGTCGAGCTCCGCACGGTCGCGTTGCCGTTGAAGACCCCGTTCCGGGCCTCGGTCACGGAGTTGCGCTCGCGCGACGTTCTCCTGGTCAGGGTCGTGACGCCGGACGCGGAGGGCTGGGGCGAATGTGCGGCCCTGCCCGACCCCCGCTACAGCGCCGAGTACGTGGACGGCGCGGCCGACGTGCTGCGCAGGTTCCTGGTGCCGGCACTGCCGGAGAACGTGGAGGCGCACGAGGTGGGCCCGGCCCTGGCGCCGTTCAGAGGACACCCGATGGCCAAGGCCGCGCTGGAGATGGCGGTGCTGGACGCGGGGCTGCGCGCGGCCGGTGAATCGCTCGGGCACTACCTCGGCGCGGTCCGCGAGCGTGTGCGCTGCGGTGTCTCGGTCGGCATCCACGGTTCGGTGCCCGAGCTCCTGGACGTGGTCGAGGGCTTCGTCGCCGAGGGGTACACACGGATCAAACTCAAGATCGAGCCGGGCTGGGATCTCGAACCCGTCCGCGCCGTCCGCGAGCACTTCGGCGGCGAACTGCCGCTTCAGGTCGACGCCAACGGCGCGTACACGCCGGCCGACACCCCGCACCTGGCCCGGCTCGACGCGTTCGGGCTGCTGCTGATCGAGCAGCCGCTGGCCGCCGGAGACCTCGTCCGGCACGCCGCCCTGGCCCGCCGCCTCACGACGCCGATCTGCCTGGACGAGTCGATCGAGTCGGCCGCCGACGCCGCGGCCGCCATCTCCCTCGGCGCGGCGTCCATCGTCAACGTCAAGCCCGGCCGGGTCGGCGGCCACCTCGAAGCCCGCCGCGTCCACGACCTCTGCCAGGCGCACGGCATCGCGGTGTGGTGCGGCGACATGCTCGAAAGCGGCATCGGCCGCGCGGCCAACCTCGCGCTCGGCGCGCTCCCCGGATTCACCCTCCCCGCCGACACCTGCGCCGCCGACCGCTACTTCGCCGCCGACGTCACCGAGCCGCTCGACTACGCGGACGGGCACCTGACCGTGCCCACCGATCCCGGCATCGGCGTCACGCCCGTCCCGGAGCTCCTCGACGACCTGACCGTCCGCGCCGAGTGGATCGACCGCTAGGCCCCGCCGGAGCCGAGCCCCGCGGGATCGTTCGCCGCCCGCGCGGGTGCCGTGCACGAGCGGCCGTAGGCGCTGCGGTAGGCACGCGGCGGCATGCCGCGCCGCTTGACGAACTGCTCGCGCAGGACGGTGGCGTTGCTGTAGCCCGCCCGCCGGGCGATCTCCTGGATGCTCAGGTCGGTGGTCTCCAGGAGTTCCTCGACGTGGTCCAGGCGCTGGTTGAGGAGCCAGGCGTGCGGGGTGGTGCCGGTCGCGGTCTTGAAGCGCCGGGCGAAGGTGCGCGGGCTCATCAGCGCCCGGGCCGCGAGGTCGTCCACGGAGAGGGGATGCCGCAGGTTCTCCCGGGCCCAGGTGAGCACGGCCTGGATGCGCTCGGGGTCGTGGGCGGGGACGGGGGAGCGGACGTACTGGGGCTGGTCGCCGACGCGGTGGGGAGAGGCCACGACATCGCGGGCGACCATGTTGGCCAGCGAGGAGCCGTGCTCGCGCCGCAGCAGGTGCAGGAGCAGGTCCAGACCGGCGGCCGCGCCGGCGCCCGTCACGAGCCGCCCCTCGTCCACGTACAGGGCGTCGGAGACCGTCCTGACCGCCGGGAAACGGGCGGCCAGCGCCGCGGCCAGGCTCCAGTGGGTGGTGGCGCGCAGCCCGTCGAGCAGTCCGGTGCCGGCCAGCAGGTAGGAGCCGCCGCCGTGGCCGGCGATGATCGCGCCGCGCGCGTGCGCCGCCCGCAGGGCCGCCGTCGCGGCGGGCGTTGGGACGGGGAAGTCCTCGCCGGGCAGGAGCAGGATCAGATCGGCCGTCGCGAGCCGGTCGAGGCCGTGCTCCACCTGCTGGACCAGGCCGAGGTCGGTGTGCACGGGCCCGGGCTCGTCCGTCGCCACCGTGAAGTCGAAGCACGAGACGCCCAGCTGCGAGCGACCGGAGAAGACCTTGACGGCCATGCCGAGGCCCAGCGTGCTCAGGTGCTCCGGCGCGTACGCCACGATCGAGCGGAAACCCATGGTCATGCCGTCACGTTCCCAGGCCGATGTGAACGAACCGTCCGTGCGCTCTCATCATGACGGGGCTCATCATGACGGGGCTCAACCTAGCCGACCTGCTGGGCGGCGGCTCGTCCGGCGGCCCTTCCGGAGAACAGGCAGCCGCCCAGGAACGTGCCTTCGAGCGCGTTGTAGCCGTGGACCCCGCCACCGCCGAAGCCCGCGACCTCCCCGGCGGCGTAGAGGCCCTCGACCGGCCGGCCGTCGAGGCCGAGGGCACGGGAGTCCAGGTCGGTCTGGATGCCGCCGAGGGTCTTGCGGGTCAGGACGTGGAGCTTGACGCCGATCAGCGGACCGGCGGCCGGGTCCAGGAGGCGGTGCGGGGCGACGGCGCGGCTCAGGCGGTCGCCCAGATAGCGGCGCGCGTTGCGGATGCCCTGGATCTGGGAGTCCTTGCTGAACGGGTTGACGACCTGCGAGTCACGGGCCTGGATCTGGCGGCGCAGCGACGCGGCGTCGAGCAGGGGGTCGCCGTTGAGGGCGTTCATCTTGCCGACGAGCTCGTCGAGGTTGTCGGCGACGACGAAGTCCGCGCCGTGACGCTGGAACGCCTCGACCGGGCCGGGCGCGCCTTTGGTGAGGCGCTCGCGAAGGACGGCCTTGCGGTCGCCGCTGGTGAGGTCGGGGTTCTGCTCGGAGCCGGAGAGGGCGAACTCCTTCTCGATGATCCGCTGGGTGAGAACGAACCAGGAGTGGTCGTACTCGGCGATGTCGGGGGTGGTGCGCAGGTACTTCAGGGTGGCGAGGGTGTCGTAGCCGGGCAGGCACGGGTCGGGGAGCCGCCGCCCCAGGGCGTCGAACCACATCGAGGACGGGCCCGGGATGATGCGGATGCCGTGGCCGGGCCAGACCGGGTCCCAGTTGCGCAGGCCCTCGGTGTAGTGCCACATCCGGTCGCGGTTGACCAGGCGTACGCCCGCCTCGGCGCTGATGTCGAGCATCCGGCCGTCAACATATGCGGGAACGCCGGTGACCATGTTCGCCGGCGGGGTGCCCAGGCGCCGGGGCCAGTAACGGCGGACGACGTCATGGTCCCCGCCGATGCCGCCCGAAGTGATGATCACGGCCTGCGCGGACAGCGTGAACTCGCCGATCGCGTCGCGGTTGGAGGGGGCTCCGCGAGGGGCGTCGTCGGGCGCGAGGACGGTGCCGCGCACGCCGGTGACGGTGCCGTTGTCGACGATGAGCCCGTCCACCCGGTGGCGGTGGTGGAACGTCAGGCGCCCCGCGTCCGCCGCCTCATGGGCGGCGGCGGCGAACGGAGCCACCACGCCGGTGCCCGTGCCCCACGAGATGTGGAAACGCGGCACCGAGTTGCCGTGACCGTCCGCGCGCAGGCCGCCCCGTTCGGCCCAGCCCACGATGGGCGTGAACGAGATGCCATGGCCCGCGAGCCAGGAACGCTTTTCACCGGCCGCGAACTCGACGTAGGCGCGGGCCCAGCGCACGGCCCAAGCGTCCTCGTCGTCCAGGCGGTCGAAGCCGGCGCTGTTCTGCCAGTCGCTCCAGGCCAGGTCGAACGAGTCCATGACGCGCAGGCGGCGCTGCTCGGGCGTGTCGACCAGGAAGAGGCCGCCGAGCGACCAGAACGCCTGCCCGCCCAGGTTCGCGGCGTTCTCCTGGTCGACGAGCGCGACCGTGCGGCCGCGCGAGGTGAGCTCGTACGCGGCGACCAGGCCGGCCAGGCCCGCCCCCACGATGATGACGTCGGCGTCCATGGGATCCTCCTCGGGTCGTCAGGTGCGCGGGGCTGGGGAGACGTGCAGGCGGTCGAGCAGGATCTGCAGAAGCTCGTCGATGATCTGGTCGAGGGTGGCGTCGACCCAGCCCACGGCCCAGTCGTGCATGAGGCCGTTGATCGCCCCGATGAACGCGGCGGCGGTGACGCGGTAGTCGCGGGCGGGGATCTCGCCGCGCTCGGCGGCCTCGCGGGCCTGTTCGCCGAGGAAGTCGATCCAGCGGGCACGCCGGTCGAGACGCTGGCGGTCCAGCCGGGGACTGACGCCGATGATCTCGACGAAGGCGATGCGGGTGTGCCGGGGGTCGGCGGTGGCCCCGGCGGCGTACGCGCGGAACAGCCGGGTGTAGCGGTCGGCGGGGGAGAGGTCTTCAAGGCCGGGGAGCACGGCCAGGACGGACTGCTCGGCGATGTCGTTGACGTAGAGGTGCAGCTCGGCCAGCAGGTCTTCGAGCGTGCGGTACTCCTCGTAGAACTGCCGCGTGGAGAGCCCGGCGGCCTTGCAGACGTCGGTGATCTTCGTGGCGCGGTAGCCGGGCCCGGCGCCGAACAGGTCCAGGCCCGCCTCCTGGAACCGCCTGCGGCGCTCGGCCTGCCGCTCGTCCGCCGACCTGCCCCCGTACCGGCCGGGAGCCGGTGTGATCCGTCCCGCCACGCGCGTCCTCCGTTCCGCCTCTTCCTGATTTTCCCCGATCGGGCCTTGTGGTGGGCCTCCCGCCTGCCTACCATCCAGTAACCAAGTCTGAATATGGCGATATTCAGAGTTGGCGGGGACGCCCAGCGTTCCTCCCTCCACCCCCCACGCCCTGGAGGAACCCATGCTCTCCTTGATCCCGGCACGTCGGCGCAGATCCCTGCTCGCAGCCGCCGCGGCGGCCGTCATGGCGACCGGCGCCGCCGTCTCCGTGAGCTCCGCGAGTCCCGCGGCCGCGGCACCGCTGCAGGAGGTGATGCTCGTCGGCAACAACTGGGAAGGCACCGCCGACGTCATCAGGTCCCGCGGGGACTTCGCCAAGCTCGGCCGCATCAACCTCGTCCCCGACAAGAACGACCGGCTCCGCGAGATCTACCTCAACCCCGTCCGGCTGGCGTTCTTCCTCGGCATCCGCCAGACCGTCGGCGAAGGGCACGACCAGTTCGTCGACGACCTGTACACCACGCCCGACGGCTCGGCGATCGTCGTCTCGCGGCCGAGCTTCGCCGACGTGGCCTCGATCGACACGGCGACCGGCGCGCTCAGGTGGCGGTTCCCCGTCTCGGGTTTCCGCTCCGACCACATGGCCGTCTCTCCCGACGGTGAACGGGTGGCGGTGTCGGCGTCCACCGGCAACACGGTCCACGTGCTGAACATCCGGACCGGTCAGCAGGTCGGCTCGTTCAAGACCGGCGACAAGCCGCACGAGAACGTCTTCACGCGCGACGGCAAGTACCTCTGGAACATGTCGATCGGAGAGGTCAACAACGACTTCGACGCGCCCTGGCAGGACTTCCTCAAGGGCGACCGTAAGATCACGATCGCCGACGCCGCCACGTTCAGGCAGGTCAAGGTCATCGACATTCGGCAGCGGCTGGACGCGTTCGGCCGCAAGGACTTCTCGGACGCCGTACGTCCCGTCGCGTTCACCCCCGACGAGTCCAAGCTGTACTTCCAGGTGTCGTTCTTCAACGGCTTCTTCGAGTACGACGTCGCCGCCGACAGGATCACCCGGGAGAAGGTGCTGCCGAAGAACGCCGGCACCAGCGACGACCGGACCACGTTCGTCAACGACTCCCGCCACCACGGCATGTCCATGAACCCGCAGGGCACCAAGCTGTGCGTCGCCGGGACCATGGACGACTACGCCACGGTGGTCGACCGCTCGACCCTGCGGGAAGGGCCGCTGGTGCGCGCGGCCAAGCCGTACTGGGCCACCGTCAGCGGCGACGGCCGGGCCTGCGTCATCTCCGAGAGCGGCGCCGACCAGGTCACCGCGATCGACTTCGCGACCGGCCAGAAGATCACGTCCGTTCCGGTCGGCGACCACCCGCAGCGCGTCCGTGTCGCCCGGCTCCCGGCGGACTGGACCGGCCCGACCGGCTGACCCCGAGGATCCCACCCCCGCCCCGGCCCGCCCCGCGGGCCGGGGCGCCCTGGTCCGCACGGTAACAATGGAGTCATGAGCGACCTCGTCGATGACAGCGGCCCCCAGACGATCCAGCCCAACACCTGGACGCCCCTTCTCGGCACCGACGCCGAACTGCTGGTCGACGGCATCACCGAGGCCGTGCAGGTGGAGACCGAGACCCTGCGTTCGAGCAACGGCGACGTCACGATCCAGTTCACCCTCTCCCTGAACGGCGTGCACCTCGCGCTGCGGGCCCCGGGCTGACTCTTCCCAGAATCAGCAACAGAAGTTGTGCGTGCGACACCACCAGCTCCAACGTGGGGCCACCATCACGGCGGTCCAGTTGGACAGGGAGAGTCGCACATGTGCAGTCCCGAGCGGGTTCCAGCAGCGTCACGCGCGCTCACCGGAGGTCAGGGCCGGTGAGCGCGTCCAGCACACGGCAGGTTCGCGGCAGGCTGCCGCTCGGGGTGTACCTGCTCGCGTTCAGCCTCTTCGCGATGGGCAGCGCGGAGTTTCTGCTCGCCGGGGTCCTCCCCGCGATCGCCGACGACCTGGGCATCACGTTGTCCTCCGCCGGCGCGTTGATCTCGGCGTTCGCGATCGGCGTGGTCATCGGCGGCCCGCCCCTCGCCGTCATGACGCTGCGCTGGCCGCGCCGGACGACACTGGTGACCACGCAGGCCGTCTTCGCCGCGTCGGTGGCGGCCGGGCTCCTCGTCGACGACTACGCGGTGCTGCTGGCCACCCGCTTCCTCTGCGGCCTCGCCTACGCCGGATACTGGGCGGTCGCGGCGGTCACCGCGATCGGGCTCGTCACGCCCGACCGCACGGCCCGTACTTCCGGCGTCGTCGTCAGCGGCCTCAGCCTGGCGATGGTGGGCGGCGGGCCCGCCGGCGCGCTGCTCAGCCACTTCACCGGGTGGCGGGGCGGCTTCTGGGCCGTGGTCGTCCTCACCGCCGTCGGTGCGGTCCTGACACTGGTCGCCGTGCCCGCGACCAGGACGGGCCAGGAGCCCAGCGTACGGCGGGAGCTTCGCACGATGCGGCGTCCGCACCTGTGGGTCGTCTACGCCGCCACCATCCTGAGCACCGCCGCGTACATGATCACCTACAACTATCTCGCCGCGTTCCTGACCGATGTCACCGGCTTCGGCGCCGTCTGGGTCCCGGTGATCCTCACGCTGTTCGGCGTCGGCGCGTTCGCGGGCCTCTCCATCGGAGGCAGGATCGCCGACCGGCGTCCCCATGCCGCGCTCCTGGCAGGCGCGATCGGTATCGCGGTGAGCTCCGTCGTCCTCTCCATCGCCGCCGGGCACGCCGTGGCCGTCGTCGCCCTCGTCCTGCTCCTCGGGGTCGCGGGGTTCGTGCTGAACCCGGCCATCTACGGGCGGGTGTTCTCCATCGCGTCACAGGCGCCCACGCTCGCCGGTGCCACCGCCGTGTCGGCGTTCCAGCTCGGCATCAGCCTGGTCCCGGTCCTCGCCGGAGGAGCACTCAACCTCGGCGCCGGCATCTCCTCCGTACCGTTGATCGGCGCCGGCCTGGCACTCCTCACGATCCCGGCCGTCCTCATCGACCGCACGGCCCGTCGCGACGGCGTCCGCGACGACGCACGGCCACCTTCCGTGGAGCGCTCGCCCGACAGGACGCGGTCATGAGGCCCTCAGTCGCCCGGCTCGGTGACCCGGCGGTTCACCTCTTCGCCCAGCCGGTCAAGGGACTCTTCGAGCGAACGCTGCGTCTCGTCCCGGCGCGGCCGGTCGCCGTCCCAGCAGACATGGAGCACGACCTCGCTCGTGCCGCTCGCCTGGTCGGTGACCTGGAGGCGGCTGCTGCACTCCGGATGATCGTGGCTGCACCACTCCAGCACGAACCGTTCGGGCGGGGGACCGCCCGTGGCGCGCTCGGTGCCGTCCCTGTTGGCGATGAACGAACGGGTCTCCGCCTCGGCCATGTCCGGCACCACCTCGCCCGGCAGCCAGCGGTGCAACGTCGTGGGATCCGCGGCGATATTGAAGACGATCCGGCACTCCGCGGGCATCGTCCGCCTCGCCTCGTACTCCATCATGATCACTCTCGGGTCAGATCGCCGCTGTCCTGCCCGGCTTCCTCCATCGCGTCCCGCAGCGCCGCTCCGACGGCGGGGAGGCGGTCGGGACGGGGTTCCTGCCGCGGGGCCTGATCGGTCGCCTCGGGTCGCGAGCCGTTGTCCTCTGGCGTGGTCATCACCGGTTCCTCCGTTCGACGTTCCGTCCTTGATCGGCTACCCGGTGGAGAGGTGCGCTAACACGAACGCACGGCGGCTCTCACCTGCGGCGGCAGGGACATCGCCGACCATTGCGAGTCCGCCGAGCCGCCGTCGGCCGTCATCGCGTACGCGTCTCGTACGCGAACTCGGCGACGATGACTTCGGGATCGGTGGTCTCGTGGACGACGACATCCACGACGCGCCTCTCGGCAAGGAGCCGCGAGCCTCGGGCGGGACGGTGAAGTGCTCCCGGAGCGCGTTCCGGCTCGTCAACGGCTCGGACTCCGGCGTCGCCATCGGGTGCCGTACATCGGTGACCTCGCCGTACAGGTCGGGCAACGCGTCGAAGTCCCCGTCGGCGACCCCATTGACGAGCCGGAGAAAGTCCTCGCGCGGACTCATACTCATAAGACCCTCCACACGCACAGAGCACCTGTGATCATCCTGGCACGACGGCCGGATCTCACGTCGGTTTTGGGGTCCGCACGCGGGCGACACAGGGCCCTAGGGGTGATCAGGTGCGAACGCAGCCCCTGGCATCGAACTCGGCCATCATGGGGGAGAACCACACCTGGCGGCACAGGTAGTTGCCTGCCGCCGGGCCGGACCAGACATGCACCGGAACATCGGAGAAGCCGGAACCGGTGCAGCCTGTGTTGGACAACGCGTACGTGTCCCCGGTTTGAGTCGCTGTGGCCGTCAGGCAGAACCAGCCGGGCTGGGCTTGAGCCGGGGATACCAGCACAGAGGTCGTCAGCAGGGCCGTTGCGACCAGAACGGCGGCGCGTTTGAGGGCCATGCCCCGACGGTAGGCGCCGTTCGTTCAGGTTGCCACAGCCGCCGCTTCACCATCTCCCGTGAAAATCTCACGGGCTCCGACAAGACCCGGAACGTCTTTGGAACGTGCCCATAGTTCAAGCTGCTGTCGACTCATGACTCCGGGTGCCCGTCAGCGCTACGATGCCGAAACTTGAGATTTGAGGCGTGATGGCACCCGGAGACGAACACGTGACCATTGGCACGGCCCTGTGCCCCGAGGACCCCAAGGCGATCGGACCATATAAGCTTCTGAGGCGGCTTGCTCGCGGAGGCGAGGGCTGGACCTATCTCGCGCTGTCCCCTCACGGGCAGAAGGTGGCGGTCAAGCTCATCGAGAATTTCCTGCGCAGAGAAAATGTCGGCCCCGCAGAGATTCTCCAGGATGAACTGGCCTTGGCCGCACGCCTCAAGGGCACTAGGGTCGTCGGCTGCGTGCTGGACGCGAACCTGCACGATGGTCGGCCATATGTGGTCACCGAGTTCATCAAGGGCCGCAATCTGAGCGACCTGATCCGGGACGGCCTCGATCGAGTGGAGATCGAGTCGATAGCGGTCTGCATTCTGACTGATCTCGTCATTCTCCATGAAGCGGGCGTGGTCCATCGGGACATCAAGCCGGTCAACGTGATGGTCGGTCACGCGTACGCCTGCGTGATCGACTTCGGCACGGCGCACCTCCTTGAGGAAACCCGGGTGGCCAATGCCGGCTCGCCCGCCTACATGGCACCGGAGCGATGGAACTCGTCGGGCGCCGGCACGGAGGCGGTCGACATGTGGGCCTGGGCGGCCACTGTGGTCCACGCCGCCACGGGTGGCCCGTCCGAGTGCGAGAGAGGCCCGGACCTATATAACGGACGTGGCCTACCAGACCTCCAGCGAGGAGCTCCTCGAACACAGCACGACCAAGCTCCTGGCCATTACACCGAGGTTGCAGCAATTCGAGGCCGCAAGGACGGAAGACAAAGACGCGACGCGCGCCAACCTGCCGGGACTGGCCATGCTGGCATTCGTGGTACTCGTCGTGGTGGGCGCGGTCGTGTGGGCGGTGAATTCCCTGCCGGCCGAGTCGGATTCCGCCAGAGTTCCGCAGTCCCTGCGAGGCAATTGGGTCGGGGTGCTGACCAAGACCCAGCCGCCCAACGAGTCCGTGCGTCTAGAGACCAATCAGAATGGAATCACGGCTCGGCAACGGTTCTTCACGGACGATGAAGGCAGCCAACCCGTACCGGGGGGTGCCTGGAACGAGAACCTGCGAGCGGTCCGCGGCGATGGCGGGTCCGCCACTCTGGAGACGACAGGGGGCGTCTTCCACATCAAGATCTTCCGACGCGGTGACAGCGTTGTTTATGAATGGAAGACGGGCCCTGCCGATAACTCCAACGCGCCGGTCAAGCATGGCGGCATCCTGCACCGCGACTCATGAGCTGGATCCGGACGGATCAGACTCCGTCCGGACCCAGCTCCATTGACGTTTCAGCCTGCTGGCTTACTCCTGCGGTGTGGTCTCGGCTTTCCGGTCTTGAGCGGGCGTGGTCGTCGGCTTGTCGCGTGGGCTGAACAGCAAACAGAACAGGGCGGCCGCGATCAGGACCACGGCACACGCCACGAGGGTGGTCTGCATGGCGTCAACGAAGCCGGTGGCGAACGTGTCGGCGGCGACCCGTTCGTACAGGCTGGTCGTGGCGGGGTCCAGGCCGCCGGGCGGCGTGGGGGGGCTGTAGTCGTGCGCGGCGCCGGCGCTGTTGTCGACGAACTGGGCGCGCAGGCTCTCCGGCAGCCGGCCGGCACGCTTCTCGGCCTCGCTGTGCAGGGTCGCGGACAGGCGGGCCGACAGCAGCGCACCCAGAAGGGCGGTGCCGAGGACACCGCCGACCTGCCGGATGGTGCTGGAGACTCCCGATGCCGCTCCGGCCAGCCTGGGGTCGACGCCGTTCATGGTGGCCTGCTGCAACGGCGCGAACGTGGCGCCGCTGGCGACCCCGATGATGATCAGGCCGGGCAGCAGACTCCACGCGCTGCTGGTGGGCCCGGTCATGGCGACCAGCACCAGCAGGCCGACGGCCAGCAGGGTGAGCCCGGTCATCAGGATGTACTTGCCACCGAACCTGTCCGACAGCCGCCCGGCGTACGCCGAGCCGACCGCGGTGAGCACGGCGTTCGGCAGCACCACCAGGCCGGTCTCCAGCGCCGAGTACCCGCGTGCCATCTGCAGGTACAGGACCAGCGCGAACATGATGCCGATCATGCCGAGCTGGAAGACGAACCCGACCCAGTTACCGACCGCGAAGTCGCGCGCGCCGAACAGGGACAAGGGCATGACGGGCTCGCCGCGCTGCCGGTGCTGCCAGAGGACGAACACCGCCAGCAGTACGACGCCCGCGACGATGACCGCGGGGATGCTGATCGGCCCGGTGATGGTGCCCCATGCGTAGCGTTCGCCCTCGATCAGCCCGAACACGATGCCGCTCAGCCCGGCGGTGGCCAGCGCGACGCCGAGCAGGTCGAGCCGGTGGGTGCGGCCCGAGCGCATGGGCGGCGCGAACCGCAGCGCCAGCACGGCGGTGACGATCCCGATCGGGACGTTGATGAAGAAGATCCAGCGCCAGCTGAGATGGGCGAGCAGCAGGCCGCCGATGACCGGGCCGGTGATCGGCGCGAAACCCACGATCGCGCCGAACAGGCCGAACGCGCGGCCGCGCAGCTCCGGCGGGAAGATCGTCAAGATCGACGAGATGACCTGCGGGAACAGCAGCGCCCCGCCCAGGCCCTGCAGCAGCCGGGCGACCAGCAGCCAGGCCGGTGCGCCGGCCAGGCCGCAGAGCACCGAGCCGACGGTGAACGTGATGATCCCGATCACGTACAGCCGGCGGTACCCGAACAGGTCCCCCAGCCGTCCGGTGGTGATCAGCAGCACCGAGAAGACGAGCAGGTAGCCGTCGATGATCCACAGCACCTGGTCGTACGAGGCGTCGAGGTCGTGGATGAGGGTGGGAACGGCGACGTTGACGATGGATCCGTCGAGCAACGACATGAAGAAGCCGATGGACATGATTGCGAGAACCAGCCATGGATGACGCGTGGCTGATCGTTCTGCGGACTTGACTTCCGGCACTCCGGAGACCTCCCTGAGGGAGCTGCCTGCGGGGTGGTGACGTGGGGCTCCGGAAGAACCGGAAGGGTCGACGCGCGTCGCCACCACCACAGGACATCCTTTCCAGGATGTGGTGAGTGACCTCCACCTTCTCCGTGTCATCGGGACCCGGGTGAAGCTGGTTGGCGAGGCGCAATGCCCAACGGTGAGAAGTCGGCTCGCAGCCTAACACGAGCCTCTGCTGCATGGTTGATGCAACTGCGAACTGTTTGCAATAGTGGCCCGTATGACCTACACGCTTCCCGACCTTCCTTACGACTACGCCGCTCTTGAGCCCGCCATCACCGGCGAGATCCTGGAGCTTCACCACTCCAAGCACCACGCCGCCTACGTCAAGGGCGCCAACGACACGCTGGAGAAGCTGGAAGAAGCTCGCGGCAAGGAGCAGTTCGGCGGCCTGGTCGGCCTGGAGAAGACGCTGGCCTTCAACCTGTCCGGCCACGTCCTGCACACCATCTTCTGGGACAACCTCTCGCCCGATGGCGGCGACCGTCCGGGCGGCGAGCTCGGCTCCGCCATCGACGAGCACTTCGGCTCGTTCGACGCGTTCAAGAAGCAGCTCACCTCCGCCACCGCGACCGTCCAGGGCTCCGGCTGGGGCGTCCTGGGCTGGGAGCCGCTGGGCCAGAGGCTGATCGTCCAGCAGGTGTACGACCACCACGGCAACGTCGGCATGGGCTCGGTGCCACTGCTGGTCTTCGACGCCTGGGAGCACGCCTACTACCTGCAGTACCGCAACGTCCGTCCCGACTACGTCCAGAAGCTCTGGGACCTCGTCAACTGGAACGACGTCGCCGCCCGCCTCACGGCCGCCAAGAGCGCCTGACGGCGGACCGGGCCCGCCGACCGCGGCGCCCACCAGACCCGGATCATGCTCAGAACACGGTCCCTCGGGGTGTGGTGGGCGCCGCTCCGCATTCCGCCCCTCCCGAAAAGCGGAGTCCGGGTCGAATGTCGCCTGGCTTCTTTGGTAACGATTTCGATCGACCACAAGCGGTCGATCGGTAGGGCGAGATAATTGCGCTGTTATCGTCGATGGTATGAGGCTGCCTTTCCGGCGTGCGGTCATCACCGGCGGTGCCGGTTTTCTCGGCTCGCACCTGTGCGGTGCGCTGCTGCGCCGGGGGGTGGACGTTGTATGCGTGGACGATTTCTGCACCAGCGCACCGGAGAACGTCCGGCATCTGAGGCCTGATCCGGGCTTCAGTCTCGTGCGGAATGACGTCAGCGTCGCCCTCGACGTGCCTGGTCACGTGGATCTGGTGATGCATCTGGCCTCTCCCGCCTCGCCGGCGGACTATCGGCTGCTGCCGATCGCGACACTGCGCGCGGGCAGTCACGGCACCACGAACGCACTGGAACTCGCCGCGCGAAAACAGGCACGGTTTGTGCTCGCGTCGACCTCGGAAGTCTACGGGGATCCGCATGAGCATCCGCAGCGAGAATCGTATCCTGGAAATGTCGATCCGGTAGGGCCTCGCAGTTGTTATGACGAGGCCAAAAGGTTCGCCGAAGCCCTCACCACGGCCTATAGGGATAATCGCCGGGTCGACACCGTCATCGTCCGCATCTTCAACTCCTATGGCCCGCGGATGCGGGCCGGCGACGGCCGGGTGGTGCCCACCTTCATCTGCCAGGCCCTGGCCGGGAGCCCGCTCACGGTCGCCGGGGACGGGAGCCAGACCCGGTCGTTGTGCTTCGTCGACGACACGATCGACGGGCTCCTCGCGGCGGCGACGCGTGGCCACCGTGGCCCGGTCAACATCGGGAGCCCCGAGGAGGTCGAGGTGCTCGCGCTCGCCAGGCGGGTCAAGAAGCTGACCGGGTCGGCCTCGGCCATCGAGTTCGTCGAGCGGCCTCCGGGTGATCCGGAACGACGGCGTCCGGACACCACGCTGGCGGGCGAGTTGCTGGGTTGGCGGCCGCGGGTCTCGCTGGATGAGGGGATCGGGCGAACGGTCAGCTGGTTCCGCCGGCACCGCGGCACTCGTCCGGAGGTCATCGGCTGACCGTCAGGGTGACGGCCACGAGGCTCGGACCAGCGCGAAGTCGGATTCGTCGAGGGCCTCACCCGTGGTGTCGAGATGGGTCGCGTAGTAGAGACCGGGAACGCCGAGGCGCGGCTGCTCCGGCACGTACTCGCGGAACGCGCGCCGCGACGGCATGGGCCAGCAGCCGGTGTCGAGGAGCCAGCCGTCGTCGGCGGCGCGGAACATCTCGGCGCGGAAGGTCATCTCAGCGAGGACCGAGTCCGGGTTCCGGGTGTAGGTGTCGCCGAACCGGATCATGTCCTGGACGCCCGCGAAGTAGGGGTGAGGTGACTGGCCGCTGATCAGTGCGTCGGGCTTGACCTCCTTGGCCGTCTCGTAGAGCAGCGCGTGCAGGTTCTTGAGCGCCTCGACGCCGAGAAGGCGCCCGCTTCCCTCCGGGAAGGCCAGGCCGTAGATCGCGGGCGTGGCGGACACGTAGTCGATCTTGAAGCCGTCGGCGTCGTAGCAGTCCGGCCCGGCGCCGAGGAGCCTGCGGACCTGCGCGCGGATCCGGTCGCGGACGGCCGGCAGGGTGATGTCGATCGCGAGCTTCTGGCCGGGTACGGGCATCCCGAACTTCTCCAGCCTGCCGGGCTCGTTGCGCAGCCCGTCCACCGGTGGCTCGTAGCGGACGCACTGCTCGGCGGGCACGCCCTCGGGGTCCCAGGCGCCCCACCACAGCAGCACCCGCTTGCCCCTGGCGTGCAAGCCGTCCACGAAGCCCCGCAGGTCGGGCCAGCGGCCGATGTCGACGTCCTTCAGGCCGCCGGCCATGAACCAGCGGATATCGATGATCACCGTGCCCCAGGGCACCCCGCGGGCGTCGATGCGTTCCAGGAAGTCCAGATAGGACGCCTGGGTGCACATCATGTAGGTGGCGTTGTCCTTGCGGCGCTCGCGCGGGCTGCGGATCCTGAACAGGTCGGCCTTGTAGCACTGGTGTCCCCAGCCGGAGAGGATGGGCGCGTCCCACCAGGCCGCTTGCTCGCGCCGGACGCTGGGTGCCGCTCCGGAACGGCGCAGCACGCCGACGTAGCCGCGCAGTGCCGCGTCGAGCGTCCTCCCCGGCACGAGGACGATGCTCGGAAGGTGCAGCGAGCCGTCGACCGTCCGGGCGCCCCAGCATTTGAGCGTGAGCCCGAACTCCTCGCCGCCCACGTACTCGTAGTCGGTGAACAGATGCTCCCCGGGCGCGGCGTGGACGCCCATGGCCAGCCATTCCCGCCCCTCGTCGGCCGCGACGGCGAAGCAGGTGAGCCCGGGGTTGACGATGAAATGCCCGCCGTGGTGCCCCATGTCCGTGGTCACGCTGACCACCGCGTACTCGTGCGGCCGGAAGTACTGCTTGGCGAAGCACGTCGGCTCAGGGCAGAACACGGTGCGGAAGGCGGCCGGCGAGCCGGTGGCGTACTCCTTGTGGGGCGTGCGGCCGCCGCCGCCCAGGTAGTACTTGAGCAGGTCGAAGTCGGGGCGGAAGCCGTGGTCGTCGATGCCCTCGAAGTAGTGGACGGTGTCGACGGTTCCGTGCCCGGCGACCTCGTAGTGGTACTCCAGGTGGCCGGCGTGGACGTCGAGGTGGAACCTCTTGTCCCAGAGGGTGCTCTTGGCCGTCCAGGTGACGCGTTCGAAGCGGTCGTGCCGCTCGATCGTGCGGTCGGTCAGCGAGACCGTCCTGTCGTACTCCGTCAGCGTGTCCAGGCCGGACGTCACGAGCAGCGGCTGGGTGAAGGTTTCCAGGTCCAGGTGGACGTAGGGGTCGTGTGGCGCGCCCAGCCGCAGCTGGAACGCGGCCCGCTCGATGCGCACGGCCTTCTCCTTAGCTCGGCCCGCCGGGCCATCCGCGCGGGGTCGGTCAGGTCGGTCGGGGTCGGTCGGGGTTGGTCGGTTGGCCTGGGTTGGTCGGTTGGGCTGGGTTAGTCGAGGGTGTAGCCGAGGGCATGGGCGGTGGTGCAGTGCGTCCGGACGAGATCGCGGACTTCCGGCGCGTCCCCGCCCCGCGGACGGCGCAGCCGTACCAGACCAGGGGCCAGCTCGACGCCGAGGAACCCGGCCACCTCATCGACTAGCGCGTCCGGCTCGGAGTACCAGCGCTCGTGCCGCACCGGTAAGACGTTCCGGCGGCCGAGGTGGCGCAGTATCTCGGCGTTCACCGCGTCGTACAGCTTGACCCGGCGGACGGCCGTGTCGGGGTGTTCGGCTAGCCGGGCGTTGAGGGCGCGGTTGAACGCGGTGTCGTAGTCGTAGCCCTCGCGCAAGGTGGGGCTGGAGTATTCGAAGGAGTGCACCACTTCGTACGGATGCCGCAGACAGACCAGAAACTTGGTGTCCGGCAGAAGAGGGAGGTAGCGCCAGAACGCCGGCCACTTCACGCCCAGCAGGTGCCCGTCGTCCACCATGACGCGTACCGGACGCTCGCCGTCCTCGGTCCAGCGCACCTCATGCTCGGCGAGGAGGTGCGGCACGTCCAGCCGGCCGCGGCCGAGCCGTCCCGTACGCAGTTCCCGGCGCAGCGAGCCGAACAGGGTGGCGGGAGGCATCCGCATGCCGTCCCAGGGCTCGGAGCAGACCACGACGCGAGGCGGCTGCCACAGCGTGGCCGCGAGCAGGGTCGTCCCGGTCTTCGGGCATCCGCAGATGACGAAGTCGCGCGGCCCCGGGGGCGGCAGTGGGCGAGGCAGAGTCTCTGGGGCGAGGGGTAGCCCGGCGAGGAACTCCGTCCGGCCGCTCACCGGCGCGAGTACCGGACGTCGTCCACGACGATCTCGTCGATGCCTCGCAGCTCGCAGTAGGCGACGAGCTCGGACATGGTGTTGACGAAGCCGCGGCCCTGGAAGTTCAGGGAGGTGTTGCACAGGACCCCGTAGCCGGTCGTCCGCCGGAACTCCGTGAGCAGCCGGTGCAACGCCGGCTCCTGCGCGGCCCGCACCGACTGGACGCGCGCGGAGCCGTCCACGTGGGTGACGGCGGGAAGCGCGGAGGTGCGGACGGGGCTGACGTACAGCATGTAGGGATCCTCGATCGCGTCGTCGAACCATTCGTGGAGTTCCTCGTGGCGGCAGCAGGGGCCGACGGGCCGGTAGTCCTCGCGGCCCTTGATCCGGTTGAGCACGTCGCGGCTGCGGGCGTCGAACGGCGCGGCGAGCAGCGACCGGTGCCCGAGCGCCCGCGGACCGATCTCGTAACGCCCCCGGACCCAGGCCACCACGGCGCCGGCGGCGAGCGCCCGGGCGACCTCTCCGTGGACGAGGCGCCGCGTCCGCCACCGTTCGGCCGACGGCTCGACGTCATGGTGGAAGGCGTCACCGGCGTAGACGTCCCATTCCAGGCGGCACGGGTCACCGAAGAACACCGCGGCGTCCATCGCCGTGCCTATCGCCGACCCGGAGTCGTTCGCGCAGGGTGGAACGAAGACGTCGCTGAACAGGCCCGATTCGCGCCATCGCCGGTTCCACTCGCAGTTGAGGCCGCAGCCACCGGAGATCACGAGCGGAAGGCCCCTCGGCAGCTCCCGTACCGCGGCCTCGTGGTAGATCGCGAAGATCCGATCGGTCAGGTAGCGCGCGGCGGCGTGTGTCACGGGGGTGTGGACGCCGGCGTTGTAGAGGCGGCTGCCGCGGAAGGCGCCCTTGTTGAACGGCGGCACCTCGATCCGCAGCAGTTCCTCGACGGCCCCCCGTTCGCGGGGGTCCAGGTCCTCGGTCGCGTAGGCCGCCAGTGCCATGAGCTTCCCGGCGAAGGCCGGGTCGAACTCGGTACCGTGGTCGGGATAACCCTCGTCGGCGAGCGCGAAGAGCGCGGCGTACCTGGCGCCCGGCCGGTCGAGCACCTTGACGGGGATGATGTCCGCGCCGTGGTCGCGCCACAGGTAGAACGCCCCGATCCTGCCCTCCCAGACCAGGACGGCGCAGTCACGGAGGGGCGCGCCGGGCGCCATCGACACGGCCGTCAGGATGTGCGAGCGCTCGTGCGTGGAGGTGAACATCGTGACCGGCTCACCGAACAGGCGTCCTTCCCGGACCGTCCCGGGACGCAGGCCGTAATAGCCCGCCCCGATCTCCGCGCGCAGGCCCGGCAGCGGCTTGTGCCAGCCGCCTGTGGCGATCACGTCCGGAAAGCCGGGAGCCAGTTCCAGGGCCCGGGTGATGGTGCGCTCGGTCACCGGGGCGTAGCGGGGGAAGGAGTCCTTCTCGCCCTCAAGGGAGAACACCAGTCTGCCGTCGTCGACGTAGGCGATGGCCCCGTCGTGGCCGGGTTTGAGTGCCAGCACCCTCATGGCCGTTCACCCGCGCCGTCGTCCATGTCCCGCCTTCCTGTGCCGTCAGCGCCCCGCGAGGAGTTCCACGATCGGTGCGAAGGCCTCCATGTCCTGGTCCGGCACGACGTAGTAGGAGATCCCGTACCGGTCGCGCCGCTCGCGCATCTGTTCGGCGACGTCCTCCTCGGTGCCGAAGAACAACGAGGGCATGTCGAGCACCAGGTCCGTGGCGGAGGCGCCCCATCCGCGTTCGGCCGCGAGCCGTTCGGCCGCTACGCGGCGGTCCGTGACAAGGTGCACCGTGGCCGGAAGGCACAGCTCGATGTCGGCGAACCGGCCGCCGGCCGCCTCCCTCACCCGGGCGACCTTGCGCGCCACCCCGTCCGCCGACCGCTCGCGCGGATCGTTCGACAGCGTGCCGTCGGCCAGCGCGGGCGCCGCGATCGCGACGATGTCGGCCTCGCGGCCCGCGAGGGCCAGCATCCGGGGACTTCCGGCGCCCACCAGCAAGGGCGGGCGGGGGCGCTGCACCGGGCACGGGAAGTTCCGCAGGCCGTCGATCGTGTAATGCCGCCCCGCGAAAGACGTGCGGTCGCCCGACAGGAGCCCGCGGAGCACCGCGATCGCCTCCTCCAGCCGTTCCACCCGCACCCCGGCGCGGTCGAACGGGATACCGGCCTCGGCGTACTCGGAGCGCATCCACCCGGCGCCCAGGCCGAGCTCGAACCGGCCTTCCGACAGCACGTCCAGGGTCGCCGCCTCCTTGGCCAGGACGGCGGGATGACGGTGGTCGTTGTCGAGGACGAGGGTGCCGACACGCAGCCTCCGCGTCGCGCACGCCGCGGCCATGAGGGCGGTCAGGGGCGCCAGGCTCCTGCCCAGGGAGCCGGCCGAGAGATGGTCGCGCATCAGGAGCGTCGAGTATCCGAGCTCCTCGGCTCTGCGCGCGCCGGCGGCGAGCCGCGCCGCGGTGTGCAGGTCTCTGGCGATCACACCGAAGCGGAACCGCCGTCCGCCTGCCGCGTCGTTGACCCCGGCCGGGCCGGTCATGTGGCGGGCGGAGCGTGGAGCGACCCCTCCCACAGAACGGGGCAGAACTCGGGATCGGCATAGTCCGGGTGCCCCTCGGGAGTCTTTCTGACGAGCACGTCATGGTTGTAGGTGAGCGAGCGCCCGTCGGCCAGGCGATGTTCACGCCAGCGGTTGTCGCGGTCCTGCAGGTGGAGGCCGACCGACATGCGCGGCCGTGAGCTGTAGTTGGGGCCGCTGCCGTGGTAGAGGCGGCAGTGGTGGAACGTCATGTGGCCCTTGGGAATGTGGACGGGGATCTTGTGCACTTCGGCGCCGCCGGCCCGCGCGCCGTCCTTGAGCATCTGTTCCAGGGCAGCGTGATCGCGTTCGCTGAAGTGCCTGCTGCCGTCGTCGTTGGGGGAGTAGGGCCACCTGTGGCTGCCGTCGACCATCGTGAGCGTGCCCATTTCCTCCGGGCAGTCGTGCAGGGGTACGAAGGCGGTCAGCAGTTCGCCGGAGGTGTGGTTCTGCCAGTAGTCCTTGTCCAGGTGCCAGGGCACTGTGCCGGTCGGCTCCTCGGGGAGGGGCGGCTTGTACCAGAGCGTGCTGTTCAGCAACCTGATCTGGGTGGTCCGGGCGAGCCGCGCGGCGACGGCTCCGATGATCGGCGTGATCAGGATGCGGGCGATGGTGGCGCTCTCGTAACAGATGTAGTCGTTGTTGCGGAAGACGTCACCGTGGGCGGGCTCCCAATAGGTGAGGTTGGGAGGGCGGCGAGGCAGTGTGCGATCGCGGTGGCCCGCCCAGAACGCGGTGGCCGCCTCCGCCAATTCGTCCACTTCGCCATCGGAGAGCAGTCGCTTTGACAGATACCAGCCATGCTCACGATAGAAGGCGACATCGCGTTCGCCCGGCAGTAGTCGTTCGTCCTCGGCACTCAACTTCATGGCCTTGTTCTCGGACGCCGGCACGAACGCCATAATCAGCCTCCCCAGTAGTTCTGTGTTTCGGTATGACCGAATAGATTCCGGTACCACGGGTAAGGTTGTTTAGGACACGGTCAAATACGGTAATTAACTCTGTGAAGTCTATCTTTGGCATGCTCATCAGTCCATGTGGCTTGCGTGTGAGTGTCCGCTGCCGGACATGCCGGTTGTCCCTCTCTGAGGCCACTTGCCCCTGTCATGGCGATGTGTAGACTCCAGCGATTACAGCGACCAAAGCGATGAAGGGCGAATCGCCGTGAGTGGCAAAGATTCCCCTGCGCTCCTCACGCAGGAGGAGCGCGTCCACTGGGACTCCAACGGATACCTGCAGATCAAGTCGGTCTTGACCGACGCTGAGGTGATGGAGTTGAGGGAGGCGGTCGACGGACTGAGCAGCCACTTCTCCCGGCTGCCGATATCCGAGCGCAGGCGCTATCTCGGATTGTCCGGCAACCAGCGCGACCTGATGGTCAAGCAGGCCATTTCCTTCACGCCGGCGATTGATCGTCTACTCGACCACCCCGGCGTCTTCGGGCGGCTCCTGGGGTTGATGGGCCCCTACCTGCAGGTCGTCGGCACCGAAGCGTTCGTACGTTATCCGCACCCCGGCGCGCTGCTGCGCCTGCACACCGACGGAGGCCCGGGGTTCCGCCGCTTCCTGCCGCACGCGGACGAGCCGGTGCTCCAGCTCAAGGTGCAGTTCTTCCTGACGGACGTGGCCGGCCCCGACTCGGGCAACATGGTCGTCGTGCCCGGGAGTCACCGGCGCCGGTTCCCCGACGGCGGGCCCGACGCGGCGGCAGGTCCCCGCCGGCAGATCCTCGCCGCCGCCGGCGACGCGCTAGTCTTCCCCTGGTCGCTGTGGCACGCCGTGGCGCCGAACCTGTCGGGCCAGATCAGGCGAAGTGTGATCATCCGGTATGCCCAGCTGTGGTGCCGCCCGCAGGATTACGCGCGGCTCGACGACGAAACGCTCAGCCGCATGTCGCCGCGGCGCAGGTTGCTGCTCGGCGTCCTTCCTGGAAACGACGGTCAGTACGACGACCTGTATCGCTATTACCTACCGCCTTCTGGTGAGCACGTTCGCGTCATGTACGGAGCTGAATGGTCTGACTCCGTGGAAGCCGCCGAGTACGCGGCCACCGAGGCCGCGGTGCGCAGCGGCTACTCCGCGAAAACTCGCGGAGGCAGCGGTCTTCGCTGACGCGCGCCCGCGGAACACGCCCCATGCCCCCGCACCCTCTATGAGGCAACGAAATGGTCGTGCGATTTTCGGAGGAAGTCAGGCCGCTGCTCGACGGCGCCAACTACGGACACCTGTGCACGCTGATGCCGGACGGCTCGCCACAAAGCACCGTCGTCTGGGTGGAACGCGTCGCCGACCGTGTCCGTATCAACATGGCCAAGGGGCGCGTCAAATACCACAACGTGCTGCGCGATCCCAGGGTCGCGCTGAGCGTGCGCGACCGTGACGATCCGTCGACCTATGTGCAGATCCGTGGCATCGGGCGGCTGATCGAAGACGGTGCGGTAGAGCATGTGCACCGGCTCTCCCGTAAGTACGTCGGCAGAGACTATTCGGATATCGACACCGACCCGCCACGAATCATCTTGGAGATAACCCCGCTCAGCGTTCACTACCACCACCATGACTGACTTCCTGCGGCACCGCCTTCGCCATGCGCGCCTTGACTCCGGGAGAGTGCTCGGGGGCGGGGTGAGCCCGCATCTGACGCGTGGACGCTCGGCCGGGCTGACCGAGAGCCGCCATCTCGTTCTCAAGAGGTTGATGGCCTCGCGGGCACGGACGCGGGGACGCGAGTTCCTGGACGCCGGCACCGACTCCACCTACCCGTTCTTCGACGGTTATGGCCCTACGGAGTCCGCGCTGGACGCGATGACCGCCTCGGCCGCCGCCGCGCGCAACTATCCCTCCTCGTTCGGGCTCCTGGAGCTCCGCGAGGCGATGGCCGGGCTGCTGGCCAGGCAGTTCGGCGTCGAGGTCGACCACCGGACCGAGCTGATGATCACCAATGGGGCGTCGCAGGCGTTCGACGCGCTGTCGCGCAGCTATGCCGGCGAGTACGTTCTGCTGCCCGAGCTGGCGCTCAGCACGGTCGAGAGCATCAGCGTCGGCAACGGGGCCGCCCCGGTGCGCGTGCCGCTGGGCCCGGACCACCGGCTTGATCCGGCGGCGCTGGAGGAGACCATCGACCGGCTGGGTGAGCACCGGCTGCGGTTCCTGTACCTCAACTCTCCCGCCAATCCGACCGGCGTCGTCTACGGGCGCGGTGAGCTGAGCCGGATCGTGCAGATCGCCAGGGCGCACCGGGTCCTGGTCATTCACGATCACGACAGCTGGTTCACGACGCACCAGGGGCACCGGTCGGTCAGCATCCTGGAGATACCCGGCGCGCAGGAGATCGCCGTGGCGGTCCTGTCGCTCTCCAAGGAACTGGGGCTGCCGGGTCTCCGGGTCGGCGCGGTGGCCGGATGCGCCGAGGTGGTCAACACCCTGCGCGTCCACAACTCCCTGTTCAGCGTGATGATTCCTGAGTTCTGCCAGCGCGCCGCCTCGGAGGCGTTGCGGCGGTTCCGCCCTGACGCGGCCCGGGAACGGCTGCAGAAGGAGATCGGGAGCTCGCTGCGGGTCGCGCTGCAGGGGCTGCGCGAGCTGGGCTGGCCCGAGCAGGCGGTGCTGCCGCCCAGCGCCGGCTACAAGTTCCTGTTCCGGCCCCCGCCCAGCTTCTCTTTCACCGGAGATCCCAGCGGTGTGGAGCTGTTCGACTTCCTGCTGGCCCGCGACGCCTCCGTCAAGCTCTCCACCTCCCGCTCCTTCAACCACGAGGACCAGGGATGGATGCGCATCATCCTCATGCAGACCGAACAGAGGATGAAGGAACTGTTCTCCCGGCTCCACGAGATCGGCGTCAGCTACACCATGCCGATGCCCGCAGGGCTGGTCGACGACTACCGCACCGTCATGTCCGGGCACGACCTCTCGAATCTGTAAAGGAGCGCCAGCATGCCGGTGCACCCTCCCGCGGCCGACCAACTGCGGCAGATCGCCGAGCGATGCGGTCTCAGTCTGTCCGAGGAGGACCTCTCGGCGTACCGGAACCTGATCCTCGATCTGCTGCCCGCGTACACCCAGGTCGAACGCATGGCCGCGCCCCGTCCAGCCACCAGCCGTCCCCGCACCCCCGGCCACCGGCCCGCGCCTGAGACGAACCCCTTGAACGCCTGGTACTGGCGGTGCTCCCTGCGAGGCGCGGACGACGGTCCGCTCGCCGGGCGGACGGTGGCGATCAAGGACAGTGTCGCCGTGGCCGGAGTCCCGATGGCCAACGGGTCACACCTCCTCGAAGGACACGTTCCGGACTTCGACGCCACGCTCGTCACCCGGGTGCTCGACGCCGGCGGGCACATCGTCGGCAAGGCCGCGGGGGAGGACCTCGGGTTCTCGGGCGGCAGCCACACCTGCCACACCGGTCCCATCCGTAACCCCTGGAATCTGGCCCGTTCGGTCGGCGGCTCCTCCGGCGGCAGCGCGGCGCTGGTGGCGCACAGGGACGTGGACCTGGCCGTCGGCGGCGACCAGGGTGGATCGCTGCGCGAGCCGGCCTCCTGGTGCGGCATCGTCGGCCTCAAGGGCACCTACGGGCTGGTGCCCTACACGGGCGTCTTCCCATTGGAGATCACCCTGGACCACATCGGCCCGATGGGACGGGACGTCGCCGGGGTGGCCGCGCTCCTGGAGGCCATCGCCGGTACCGACGGGTTCGACCCGCGCCAGCCGCCCGGCCTGGTCGCTGAGCCCTACACCCGCTCTCTCGCCGAGCCGCTGGGCCAATGCCGCGTGCTGATGGTCGACGAGGGTTTCGGCTGGCCCGCGGCCTCGCAGGACGCCGTCGACGAGGCGGTGCGGGACGCGGCGTACCTGCTGGAGAAGGCAGGCGCGTCCGTCGAGCGGGTCTCGATTCCACCGCACCGCAGCGGATACGACATCTGGACCGCGATCGCCTACGAAGGCGCCGCCCAGCACATGTTGCGCGGCGGCACCTGCGGTACGAACTGGAAAGGGTATTACGACACAGCGCTACTGGGACGGTTCACCGGTGCGCTCCGTACGCGGCCGCAGGATCTGCCCAGTACCGTCAAGCTGCTGTGGCTGATGGGCGAGTACCTCACTGAGCACTACCACGGGCGCTATTACGCGCTCGCACAAAACCTGGTCCCCGTGCTCGCTCGCGCCTATGACGACGCACTTGCCGAAGCGGACGTGCTGGCCATGCCCACCGTTCCGATGACGGCCACCACGATCCCTCCGCCCGACGCCTCCCTCGAAGAATCCATGGCCGCCACCATGCGCATGGGCGTGAACACCGCCCCGTTCTCCGTCACCGGGCATCCGGCGGTCACCGTGCCCTGCGGCGTCTGTGACGGGCTGCCGGTCGGGCTGATGCTCGTCGGCAAACGCTGGGACGACGCCCGCGTCCTGCGGGTGGCCCGCGCCTTCGAGGAGCGTGTCGGCGGCTTCCCGACGCCGCCCGCCCCGATCTCCGACACCGCCCGCCCCTGAATCCGACACACCGCCCCTGAATCTGGCACACGAGGCGACCATGGACCCCGAGCAAGCCCAGCGGCGCGACGACCCCTTCGGCCGGCAAATGCTGGATTACCTGGAAGACTGCCACACCTGGGAGATCATCGAACGGGATGACGGCCATGTGAGCCTGGGATCGGGACCGGCGCGGTTCTTCGCGCCCTACGACGAGTGGTGTCAGGCGGAACGCGAAGCCATCAAGCTCGCCCATGGCCGGGTCGTCGACATCGGATGCGGTGCCGGCAGGCACTCCCTCTACCTGCAGGCGCAGGGCATCGACGTGATGGGAATCGACGCCTCGCCCGGAGCCGTGGAAGTGTGCGAGATTCGCGGGTTGCGCGAGGTGCGGCAGCTGTCTCTGGAAGGTCTGGACGACCGGTTCGGAAGATTCGACACGGCCCTCCTGCTCGGCCTGAGCTCCGGCTACCTCGGCACTCCCAAGGGCGTGGTCGCTTCGCTCCAGCGGCTCCACACGCTCACCACACAGTCCGGGGTGATCCTGCTGGGGAACGGCGGAGCGGACGATGTCATGGACGACGAGTCCAGCAGGGCGTACCTGCGCCGCAACATCAACGCCGGACGCTACGCGGGCTATCGCCGGATGCGCATCCGTTACCGCGGGCACACCACCGAGTGGTTCGACTTCCTGCGGCTGACGCTCCCGGAAGTAGAGGAACTCCTCAGCGAAACGGGATGGGAGATCGACCGCCTGTTCCAAGAGCGTGCGTCCTACTACGTGTGCGCCCTGCGCAAACGCGGCCCGAACGGCAATCGATGAGCACGCCGCTGACGGGCCAGGTGGCGCTGGTCACCGGCGCGGGCCGGGGGATCGGACGAGCCTGCGCGCTGCACCTGGCCCGCCTGGGCGCCCGCGTCGCGGTGTCGGACCTGAACCTGAACTCCGCGGCCGAGTTCGGCGAGAAACTGTCCGCGCCCACAGTCGTCGACGAGTGCCTCGCCTACGGCACCGAGGCGACCGGTATCGAGGCCGATCTGACGATGCGGAACGAGGCCGAAGACGCCGTCAGGACGACCGTCGCCGTCCTCGGCGGCCTGGACATCCTGGTCAACTGCGCCGGTGGCACCGCGGCTTCGCCCGGCAACGCACCGCAAGACGAAGGCGGCTCACAGCCCTTGGACACTCGCGCCTCCCGGATGCCCGAAGACCATTACCGGCAGCAGTTGAGCGGCAATCTCACCACGACGGTGTTCACGTGCCAGGCCGCGGCCGCCGTCATGCGAGAGCGCGGGCGCGGGCGCATCGTCAACATCAGCTCGCAGGCGGCGACCCGGGTTCACCCGTCGGGAAGGCTCGCGGCATACAGCATCGCCAAAGCCGCCACCAGCCACTACACCCGGGTTCTCGCCGCCGAGCTGGGCCCTGACGGCATCAGGGTCAACGCCATCGCGCCGGGCTTCATCGTCACCCACCGCACCGTCGTCCAGCTCGGAAGCGGCTTCGAATCGTGGCGCGACGCGACCGCGGCGCACGTTCCGCTCCGCCGTATCGGCACTCCCGAAGACGTCGCCAAAGTCACCGAATTCCTGGTGAGCGAGCAATCCGCCTACATCACCGGGCAGGTCATCACCGTCTGCGGAGGAGGGTCACTGTCCGGAGTCGACCGAGCTTGAGGCGCGCCGGTCGGCTGTCCGGAGGTCCGGTTCGTTGCGGGCCGGCGGGCCGGCGGCTCCTTCCACGGACACAGCGGCTCCTTCCACGGACACATGGGGGAGGAGCCGGTCAATCGCCTTGGGCAGGTACCAGTTCCACTTCCCGAACAACTGCATGACCGCCGGGACGAGGATCGTGCGTACCACCAGGGCGTCGAGCAGGATGGCCACGGCCACGCCGAGGCCGAACTCGGCGATGGTGCGCATGCCGGCGAACACGAACGCCATGAACACACAGATCATGATGATCGCGGCGGCGGTGATGATCTGCCCGGTGGCCGCCTGCCCGCGCCGGACGGCGAGGTCGTTGTCACCGGTGTGCAGCCATTCCTCGTGGATACGGCTGACCAGGAACACCTCGTAGTCCATCGAGAGCCCGAACAGCACCGCCAGCATCATCGCGGGCAGGAACGACTCCACCGGACCGGCCGAGCCCGCGTCCAGCGCCTCCGAACCCCAGCCCCACTGGAACACCGCGACCACGACGCCGAACCCGGCACCGGTCGACAGCAGGTTCATCACCGCCGCGGTGAGCGGCACGACCAGGCTGCGGAACGCGAGCATGAGCAGCAGGCACCCGAGCAGGACGACGATCGTGACGAACAGCGGCATCTTCGCGCCGACCACGGACGCGAAATCCTTGAAGACGGCGGTCTGGCCGCCCACGTACACGGTGAGTCCGTGCTTCTCGTAGCCGGGAATCACGTGGTCGCGGAGCGTATCGATGAGGTCGGACGTCTGCTCGGAGTCCGGCGACGTCGTGGGCGTGACCTGCAGCGTTCTCACCGTCGCGCCGGGAACGGCCGGCCCGGCCTGTACCGACGCCACTCCCGGGACGTTCTTCAGGGCCTGCTCCAGCCGGGCCAGGCCGGCCGCGGCCTGCGCGGACGGCGCCTTCGCCACGAGCTGCAGCGGGCCGTTGTGACCGGGGCCGAACCCTTCGGCAAGCAGATCGTAGGCCTTGCGCGTCGTGGTGTCGGCCGGGTTGTTGCCCGCGTCGGAGGAGCCGAGGCGCATCGAGAAGAACGGGATCGTCAGCACCACCATGATGAACGTCGCGACGAACGTCAGCGATACCGGCCGCCTCTGCACAAACTCCGCCCAGCGGGCCCATCCGTCCGATGAATTGACGGCCCTCGGCCCTTCACGCCGGAGCCGGGCGCGCTGGCGCCGGCTGAGCACCCGCGTCCCCAGCACCCCGAACAGGGCCGGCAGCAGGGTCGCGGCGACGGCGACGGCGAACGCCACCATGATCGCCGCCGACAGCGCGATGCCGGACAGTACCCCGACCCCGAGAACGAGCAGGCCGAGCATCGCGACCGCGACCGTACCGCCGGCGAACACCACCGCCCGGCCCGAGGTGTTCATGGCCACCACGGCGGCCTCCTCCGGCACGAGCCCGGCGCGGATGCCGTTGCGGTAGCGGGCGACGACGAACAGGGCGTAGTCGATGCCGACGCCCAGGCCGACGAACGCGGCGATGATCGGGGCAGTGGTGCCGATGTTCATCGCGTGGGTGAGCAGATCGATGCAGAAGAGCGCGCTGCCGAGGGCGAGCACGGCGGCGACGAGCGGGATGGCCGTCGCCAGCAGCGACGCGAACGCGAACAGCATGACGATCGCCGCGGCCACGATGCCGACCAGTTCGGCGGTCGACGTCGAGGGCTTGTCGAGCCGGCCGATCGCCGCCCCGCCGAACTCCACCCGCAGCGTGTCGCTGCGCAACGTCGAGCCGACGTCCACGACCTTCTGGATGTTCGCGGTGTCAAGGCTCTGACTCTGCGTGGTGAACGTGACCGTCGCGTACGCGGTCCGCCTGTCAGGACTGATCTGCGCCGATCCCCGCCGGCTGAACGGACTGACCACCGCGCCGACCTCGGGCACCTTGGCGATCTGGGCCAGCGCGGCGTCGACGCCCGCCCGGACGGCCGGGTCGGTGACCGTGCCGCCCTCGGTGTGCAGCACGATCGTGTTCCTGTCGCCGGAGCTGCTCTGGAACTGCGTCGCCAGCAGTTCGGTGGCCTTGGACGATTCGGTTCCCGGCAGCGAGTACCTGTCCGAGAACGTCGAGCCGACCGAGAGAGCGGTGCCCCCGAGAGCCGCCAAGAGCAGCAGCCAGGCGCCGATGACAATGGAGCGGTGCCGGAAGCACCACCGGGCGAGCACGCTCATCAGGCTCCTCACAGGCTGGATTTCGCTCAGCAAGCCTGCCGTCGAGGGGACCTGAGGTCGTCAGGCTGCGGGATGGAACCGGGCGTCAGACCAGAGATGTAGCGCGCGGCCACGTACAGCCGGAGATGTACGCGGCCGGCGCGCCTGTGACCTGACGACCGCGCTTCTTCCCGTGGGTAGCCTGACGGGGTGTCCGGCACTGCCCTAACGCGACCGGTTCAGCGATTCGTCACCAGGCGACCCCACCCTCTGATCCTCCTGGACTTCGCTCTCGCCGCCCTGCTGTGCGTCGGCGTGCTCATGGCCGACGCCCGCAGCGGCGTCCACCACGCCGCCGCGGGCGAGTCCGCGCTACGGGCCGGAGGCATCGTCCTCGCCGCTCTCACCGTCGCTGCTCGCCGGCTCCATCCGCGCTGGTCGTTCGCCGTGGCGACGCTCTGCGCGTTCGTGGTCACAGCCGTCGGCGGCGCACCGCAGATATCGGTCTGCGTCGCCGTCACCGCCTACACCGCCGCCGAGGCGGGGGAGTACGTGTTCTGGTGGGCCCGCCCTGGCGCCGCCGGGCTGCTGACCGCCGCCGGGGTCGCCCTCGGACGTGCCGCCGCGAGCTGGCAGGCCGTGCTCGTCGCCGACGTCGCGATCATCTGCGTCGGATGGTTCGCCGGCCTCGCCGCCCGGGAACGCCGGAAACGGATCATCGCCACCGCCGAGCGGCAGACCGAACGCGAACGCCGGCACGCGGCCGCCGTCCACCAGGCCGCCCTCGACGAACGGCTGGTCATCGCCCGTGAACTGCACGACATCGTCGCGCACTCGATGAGCGTCATCGCCGTACGCGCCGGTGTCGCGCGCATGGTCATGAACAACGATCCGGCGCAGGCGGAGGAAACCCTCGGCATCGTCGAGACCACCACCCGCCAGGCGCTCCACGAGATGCGGCTGCTGGTCCAGGTGCTGCGTCACGAGAACGCCCTCGACCCCGCACTCGCTCCCACCCCTGGGCTGGCCGACATCGCCTCGCTGGCCGATCAGGTCCGTTCCGCCGGCGTCGACCTGCGCCTCGACGTCCGTGGCACGGCCCGCCCGCTCCCCACCGGAGTCGACCTGTCCGCTTATCGCATCGCCCAGGAGGCCCTTACCAATGTCGTGCGCCACGCCGGGCCGGTCCAGGCGACCCTCCGCATCGAATACCGCACCGAGGACGTGGTCATCGACGTTACCGACAGCGGCCCCTCCGGGCCGCGCCGACCAGCGATCCACGAGCCGCACGCCGCCGGTCACGGGCTGATCGGCATGCGCGAGCGAGCGGCGTTGTACGGCGGATACCTGCGAGCCGGCCGCCATGGCGGCGGTTTCCAGGTGCGGGCCCTGCTCCGTACGGACGACACGGGAGACCGGTCATGACGATCCGGGTGGTCATAGCCGATGACCAGGTGCTCGTGCGGGCCGGCTTCAGCGTCCTCGTCAACGCCGCGACGGACATGGACGTCGTCGCCGAAGTCGGCACCGGCCCGGACGCCGTCGCGGCCGGGCGGCGGCATCTGCCCGACGTCATCCTGATGGACATCCGGATGCCCGCCATGGACGGCATCGAGGCGACCCGGCAGCTCCTTGGCGACCCGGCGACGACCTCCATCCGGATCCTCATGCTGACCACCTTCGACCTCGACAGTTACGTTTTCGGTGCTCTCAAGGCCGGCGCCAGCGGGTTTCTCCTCAAGGACACCCCGCCGGAGCTGCTGCTGGCCGGCATCCGTACCGTCGCCGCCGGTGACGCTCTCCTCGCTCCGAGCGTGACCCGGCGTCTCATCCGCGACTTCGTGAACCGCCCCGCCACCGACCATCGGGCCTTGCCCGCTCTGCTCGATTCCCTGACGGCACGGGAGAAGGAGATCCTCCTCCACGTCGCCTCGGGCCAGTCGAACACCGACATCGCCGGACAGCTCGACATCAGCATCGCCACGGTCAAGACCCACGTCAGCCGCCTGCTGACCAAGCTCGACGCGCACGACCGCGCCCAGCTCGTCGTCATCGCCTACGAGACCGGACTCATCCAGCCGAGTTCGAGGGGGCAGCCCGCGGACCGCCATGGCCAATGATCCGAGATCGTTCGCTCAGGGAGTTTCCACCATGACGATGTTCGGCGAGGAACGCCTGATGGTCGGAGCCATCGGCCGCAAGCCGTAGCCGTCCTCACGGCGGGCCGGAGGCTCGGGCGGCCGCATGCCAGTAACCGCCGATGGCCTCCTCCATTTGGCGGGCCGCGAACAGGGCGGCGTCCGCAGACTCGCCTTGCTCGAATCCTTCCTCGGCGACCAGCAGTGCCTGTTGTTCGAGATCGTCGGACTGGCCTCCGCCGTAATAGTTGAAGACCTCGTCCGGCGCCGCCAGCCCCGAGGATTTCAGCCGCCGCAGCATTTCGTCGCTGTCCGGGAAGTAGTTCACCATGTCCCAGTAGAGCGCGAGCGCGGCCTCGGACCGGTTGCCGAGCCAGGCGAGCCTGCCCCATAGCCCGGGAACTTCCCAGGCGAGAGCGTCGGCCGGCCACCGTGCCAAGGATTCCTCGGTCAGGCCCAGCGCATGGATGGCGCGACGCAACTTGGGGCGAGCCCGGTTGATGAGCCTGACCATGTCTCCCATGAACTCGACATTTCGTTGCGTTGGAAAGCGGGCCATCAAGGTCGCGAAGGCCGTGATTTCCGCGGGATGGCACTTGCGGGTGACACCCACCAGCCCGCGGACTCCGGCCATCGTGAGCGTCCCCTCGGCGAGTCGTTCCAGGAACACGTTGGGGACCGGCTCCTTGGCGGCCATTTCCCGAAGCCTCTCGACGACCGCGCCGGCTCGTGGAGTGGTGGTGAAGTCGGTGAACATTCACCCTCCGAACGTGATCGATAGTCGTGTGGTATTCCAGTGTCCTGGTCGCGACTTACCGGGCGCTGACAACATTCTGACAAATAACTGACTCGTCAATATATCTTGGTTCTCTGGCTGTTATCGACCCTTTCTCGGGTATGACCCGCCTGGTTCAGTGCACCCGGATGCGAAGGAGCTGTCCCCGTGGGATGGGATGTCTTTCTCGCGGACCTCGCCGGTTCGGACGACACGCGCTCGCAACCTGGAAAGGTCGAGGTCCCTGTCGCGATGGAGCGGGACCCGTCCGCACGAGGCCACGACCTTCTGACCGGCTTTGCCGCGCTGTTGTGCTGGTGCGGCGCGGAGGGAACGGCGACTCTCCTCGTGGAGACGACCGTCGCGTCAGGCGGTGAGCAGCGGTTCGTGCGACTCCCCGTGGAAGCCGGCACGCCGCTCGGCGATCTTCGCCGCCTCGCTGCCCGGGACTGCCCGCCTCGGCGGCACGCGATGGTGGCGCGCCTCCTGCCGGCCGGTTCTCCGCCGGCGCGGCCCGGCGGGACGCCCTCGCTTTACTTGCGAGAAGAAGAGGCTCACGACGGGCGGGCCGGTCAGGTGCACCTGGGAGTCGAAGGCGCCCGCCCCGACCAGCGCCGCCTCCAGGAACTGGCGGATCGGCTGGGAGCGTTCACGCACTTGGCGCGGACGTCGAACGGTGCGCTCGGTGACCTGGACCCTTTCTCCGCCGGCCAACGCGCGGGGACGCCGAACCGCTGGAACCGCCCCCTCGCCTCCTGGCCGCCGGTCACCGTCCCAGAGTTGATAGCCCAGCACGCCGAGAGCCACCCCACCGCCCCGGCTCTCACCCATCGAGGCCGGTCCATGGACTACCGCACCCTCTGGCGGTCCGCGGAGCGGCTGGCGCGGGGACTGGTCGAGAACGGGGTCGGCCCCGGTGACCGGGTCGCGTCTCTCCTGTCCACCGGACCCACCGGCGTCGTCGTTCTCCTCGGGACGCTGCTCGCGGGCGGCTGCCACGTACCGATCGACGTCCGGCTGCCCCGCGTCCGGGCGTCGTTCATCCTGAGGGACTGCGGGACGCGGCACGTGATCGGAGGGAAGGGGACCGCCGACCCCGGCGTCTTCGATGCCGGCGGCTCGGACGGACCTGTCCGGTTCCTGGACCTGGACGTCCTGGCCGGAGATTCTGCCGACGTCGAGCTTCCGCACGTCCGGACGACCGACCCCGCCTACATGGTCTACACCTCCGGGACCACCGGGCGGCCCAAGGGCATGACGGTCTCACACGAGAACCTGGTCAGTCTGCTGGCCAGCTCACGCTTCCCATATGACTTCTCCGATCGCGACGTATGGTGCCTGTTCCACTCCTACGCCTTCGACCTCTCGGTCTGGGAGATCCTCGGCTGCCTGGTCTACGGAGGCCGGCTGGTCGTCCCCGACCAGATCGAGATCGATGACGCCCGGCGGTTCCGCCGGCTCCTCGCCACGGAGGGCGTCACCGTTCTCAACCAGACCCCTTCGGCCTTCGCCCGCCTCATCGCCGTCGACGAAGCCGAGCCGCTCCCCTTGCCCCGCCTGCGCTATCTGATCTTCGGAGGCGAGCGTCTGGACCCCCGGTCGCTGCTCGGATGGCGCGCCCGGCATCCAGGAGTCCGGCTCGTCAACATGTACGGGATCTCAGAGGCGACGATCCACTCCACGTTCCACGAGCTCACCGACGAGGACCTGCGGCGCGAACGGAGCCCGATCGGGGAGCCCCTGCCCTCGGTCGTGCTGCACCTGATGGATCCCCGGACCGGCCGGCGGCCAGTGCCCGACGGCGCGCCCGGCGAGATCTGGCTGGGCGGCGGCGGTGTCGTCGCCGGCTACCACGGGCTGCCCGAGCTGACGAAGGAACGCTTTGTGACAGGACCGCTCGGCGACGGAACGTTTCTGCGCACAGGCGATCTCGCGCGGCGCGGCCGGGACGGTCAACTGGAGTACCTGCGCCGTATGGACGACCAGTTCCAGTGGCACGGCTACCGCATCGAGCCGACCGAGATCACCGGCGAGCTGCGGGGGCATCCGGAGGTCGCCGAGGCGGCCGCAATCCTGTCCGGCGGTGCCACCGGACGGATCGTCGCGTTCGTGGTGCCGGTCTCTGGAGCCCGGCCTTCACCGCAGGCTCTGCGCGGCCACCTCACCGAGCGGCTTCCCCACTACATGGTTCCGCACGTCATCCGGCTGCTGCCGGACTTGCCCTTGACGGGGAACGGCAAAGTGGATCTGGCGGCGCTGGCGGACCTGGAACACGAGGGAACCTCCGGTGGACCGGACCCGGCGGTGGAGTGCCCTCCGCTCTCGGCGACGCAGCAGCGGATCTTCACGGCGGACCGGCTGACGGCGGAGCGAGACGCCTACGCCGAGACCGCCGCGTGGCGGGTCACGGGTGACCCGCTGCACGTGCCGGCGTTGCGTTCGGCACTGGCCGAGCTGACCCGGCGTCATCCGATCTTGCGGACCTCCTTCGTTCTCGACGGCGGCCGCGCCTGCCAGCGAATCGGCCCCGCCTGGAACCCGCCGGTGGAGGTCGTGCCGGAAGCGCCGGATCCGGGGGACGGGCAGCGCGTCCTGGCGGCTGCCGCAGCCGCCGTCGACCTGGACACCGTGACCGGGCGCGTACTCGGCGCCGGGGTCCTGCGTTCGGCGGGAAACGACGATGTGCTGGTCATCCGCCAGCATCACCTGGTCACCGACGAACGGTCGGTAGACGTGCTCATGGCCGACCTCGACCGGTGCTACACCGCCGCCAGGCGAGGAGAGCCGCCACCTCCATGGAAGAGCCCGCAGTTCCACGATCTGCTCGCCGAGGACGGCGGCGGGGAGGTCCCGCGTGCCGAGGCGTTGCGCCGATACCGCGCGAGGCTGGCCGACGCCCCGGTCTCCGTCCTGCCCGCGCCGCCGTCCGTTCCCGAACCGGACGGTCTGCTGCCGGTGAAAGTGCCGCTGGAGAACGGGGAACTCGGCGCTGTCTGTCGTGCGCATGGCGCTACCCGGTTCACTCTGGAGGCCGCTGCTGTGGCGGCGGCCCTGCACCGCTGGCTCGGCCGGCGAGAGGTGACCTTCGGAGTCACCGTGGCCGGCCGTGGCTCCGCCGATCTCGACAACGTGATCGGGCCGCGGGTGGACCTCATGGTTCTGCGTTCGCGAATCGACGCCGGGACCACGACGGCGGCGCTCGTGCGCTCACTCCGGGACCAGGTCGCCCTCGCCTTCGGGGAAGGGCATGTCGCCTACGACACCCTGATCGAGGAACTGCGTCCCCGAAGGCTGCCTGGCATCGCCCCCTTCTGCGAGGTGCTGCTCAGCGCCGCCGGAGATCCGCAGCAGGTCATCGAGCTGGGCGGGCACCGGCTCCACCGGCTGCGGCTCCCGGCCACCGCCCGCCGCACCGGCCACCCCGTCATGATCACGGCGCACCCCTGCCGCGAGACCTTCGACTGCGACCTCGGCTACCAGGGCGATCGGCTCACCAGTGCGGACGCCGAGGCGCTGGCCGATCGCCTCGCCGAAGCGCTGACCCGCATCGTGCGCGGCGGTGAAGACGACCGCTTCGACATCACCCCCGGCACACGGAGCTCCACCGCACCTCCCGCCGCGCAGGCCACCGCGTCTCCTGCCACCTCCCTTGCCGAAACCGCTCGCGCGCTCGATGGCACAGGGAACGACGAGCTCGGTGATCGGATACTGCGGATCTGGCGCAAGGTCCTAGGGACCACACACGTCGGGATGGACGACAACTTCTTCGACCTGGGCGGAGACTCGGGCGCTCTCGTGCTCGTGCATACCGAACTGGAGGCGCAGTTCAGTTTCCCGGTGCCCGTGACCGACCTGTTCGCGTGCCCCACGGTCCGTTCGCTGGCCGACCGGCTCGCGACAGCTGGAACCGGGGAGGACTCCCGATGACCGTCCCCGTCGTTCCGGTCGCCGTCGTCGGCTTCGCGTGCCGCTTCCCCGGCGCGCCCGGCGCGGAAAGCTTCTGGCGCAATCTCCAGGAGGGGACCGACACCATCACCCGGGGACCGGCTGTCTCCGGCGCCGACGGAGCGCGCCGCGTCGCCGCCTACGGCGCTCTGGACGACACGTGCGACTTCGACTGGAGGTTCTTCGGCTACAACCGGGCCGATGCCGCACGGATCGACCCGCAGCAGCGCCTCTTCCTGCAGACCGCGTCCCAGGCCCTCGACCACGCGGCCATCGATCCGGCACGCGGGGAGCACGTCATCGCCGTGATCGCGGGATGCGATCCTCCCGCCCTCATCGCCGACCAGGACGAGACCGCCTGGGACAAAGATTTCCTGTGCAGCCGTGTCGCCTACAAGCTCAATCTGAACGGTCCTGCCCTGACGGTGCAGACGGCCTGTTCCACGTCCCTGGCCGCGGTCCATCTGGCCTGCCAGAGCCTCAGGGCCGGCGAATGCGATGTCGCCCTGGCCGGCGGGGTACGGGTCGCGCCAGACCCGACGGGCTACCGGCACGTCCAGGGCGGGGTGCTCTCCCCGGACGGATTCTGCCGGCCGTTCGACACCGCCGCGGCCGGGACGGTCCCCGCCGAGGGCATCGGGGTGGTGGTACTGCGGCTGCTCAACGACGCGCTGCGCGACGGGCACGACATCAGCGCCGTCATCCACGGCTCGGCCGTCAACAACGACGGTGCGGACCGGGTGGGCTTCACGGCCCCCTCGGTCGAGGGGCAGCGCGAGGTCATCAGCCGAGCCTGGAAGCTGTCCGGCGTCGGGCCGGGCGTCATCGGCCACGTCGAGGCCCACGGCACCGGTACCGCGCTGGGCGACGCCGTCGAGGTCGCGGCGCTCATCGAGGCGTTCGGCGGACAGACGTCCGGCGGACCTGACGGGGCCGGCCCGCTCTGCGGCCTCGGTTCGGTGAAGGGGAACATCGGCCACACCGGTGCCGCCAGCGGCGTGGCGTCGCTGATCAAGACAGTGCTGATGCTCCGGCACCGGACGCTCGTACCGACCGCGCACTTCACCGAACCCAATCCCCGGCTTCGGCTCGACCAGAGCCCGTTCTTCGTTCCTACCGAAAGCCGTCCCTGGCCACGTCCCCCGTACGCCGGGGTGACCTCCACCGGCATGGGAGGCACCAACGTGCATGTGGTGCTGAGCGGTCCGCCCCGTCACGAACAGGAGCCTCCCGGAAGGCACCGGACCGATCGCACATCGCCGGCCGGCCCGGGGCCGCGAGTGCTGTGCCTGTCGGCGCACACCTCCTCAGCCCTGCAACGGTACTGCCACGAGATGGGGGCGGCGCTCGGCGGCGCCGCGCCCTCGCTGGCGGACGTGGCGTGGACGCTGGCGGCAGGGCGGAGGGAGCATCCGGTGCGCCGGGCGGTGGTGGCACGGACCGTCGAGGAGGCGCGCCACCGGCTGGACCAGGCCGTCACGGCCGTCGAGGCCGCCGCGGACCCGGAACTCGTCCTGCTCTTCCCGGGGCAGGGGACCTGGCAGCCGGGGTTCGGACGCATCGCCCGACGCCTGCTCCCGGAGGTCGGGGCCGCCGCCGAGCATGCGCGGGAGTCCCTGCGCGAACGGTTCGGGCTCGACTTGGCGGAGCTGTCCGGTAAGGAGAACGACACCATCGCCCAGCAGGTGAACCTGTTCGTACTCGGCTACGGCCTGGCCCGTCAGATGCAGGCCTGGGGCTTCCGGCCGACCGCGGCCCTCGGGTCGAGCCTGGGCGAGTACACCGCCGTGACAGCGGCGGGGCTCTGGACCTTCGACGAAGGGCTCGACATCGTGGTCCACCGCGCGGCCGCCATGGCGGAGTGCCCCTCCGGCGGCATGCTGGCGGTGGACCTGCCGGCACACGCGCTGCAGGCCCTCGACCCGGAGCTGGCGGTCGCGATCCAGGACGTGGGCCGGACCGTGGTCTCCGGCACGCGCGAGGCCATCGCACGTTGTAGCGAGCGATTGCGCGCACGCGGAATCGCGGCGGTGCGCCTGTCGACGAACCTGCCTTTCCACTCACCGGTCATGCGCCGGACGGGACCGGCACTCGAACGGGCGGTAGGCGCGGTCGTCCCCGGACGGCCGGGTTTTCCGGTGCTGTCAAATCTGGAGGGCGGCGTGCTGGACGAGCGCCGTGCGGCCCAGCCGGACTACTGGGCCGACCAGTCGTGTCAGACCGTGCGGCTGGCCGACAACATCGGCCACCTGCTGTCCCAAGAACGACACACACTGTTCGCTGAGCTCGGACCCGGAACATCACTGCTGGGCGCGCTGTACCGACACCCCGCCTGGGGAACCCAAAGGCGTGGCGTTGCCTTGCTAGGACGAGACGCCAGGCGCGAAGAGCTAGGTGTGCTGGAGGCCGTGGGAACGCTATGGGAGCACGGCGGGAGAGTCGACGTGGCCGCCCTCCACGGTGACCGCGCACCTTGCCGTCTCCTGTTGCCCGGCCCGCCCTTTGACGCCCTGTCCTGCGAGGAGACCAGCGATCGTCCACCGGACGCGTCTGGTGGCAGGTCTCAAGACGCGCGCACGTCCACGAATCCGGAGGCGGACCCAGACCCGGACACCGGCCCGGCTCAGACGCTCGTGGCGATCTGGCGGGAGTCGCTCGGTACTGACTCGGTGTCCGAGGACGACGACTACTTCTCGCTCGGCGGCGATTCGCTGGGGCTGACGCGCCTGGTCGAGCGTGTCCGTGAACGCCTCGACGTGAACGTCCCGGTGAGCGAGCTCTCTGCCGACGCCCGCTTCGTCCGCCTGCGTGAGCTGGTCGACGACCTGAGGGAGGCGCCTCCTGCCCACCGGCCTGCCGCCACCCGCCGGATGTCCCGAGGCCCCGTGCTGCTACGGCGCGGCGGTGACACGCCATTGTTCTTCGTGCCCGCGCTGACCCGCGGACCCATGGCCTACCGGCGGCTCGCCGACGAACTGGAGCAGTGGACCTGCCACGGCCTCACTCCTCCCGGATCGGCCGACGCGGGGCGTCCGGCGACGGTGGAGGACCTCGCGGCGTACTACCGCGACGAACTGGCGCGCGCCGCGAGCGGTCCCTATCTGCTGGCGGGCTGGTCGCTGGGCGCCGTCGTGGCCCACGAGATGGCCAGGCAGGCGAACCCGGGACACCGCCCAGACCGTCTGCTGCTCATCGACGGCCACCCGTCCCCGCGCAGGGTTCCGGCGGCACTGTCGCCGGCTCACCTGGTGTCGGCGGTGCCGCAGTGGCGGGAACTCTCCGGGATCGCGCGCGGCGGTCGGCCCCGCAATCGGCAGGGCACGGACGGTGCCGCTCCCTTGGCGGAGGATCCCGCGACGGCCCGGGCGGCGCTGAGCGATCTGCGCGCGTCGCTGCGGCACCGCCCGGTGCCGGTGCCCGTCCCTGCCGTGGTCCTCCGTGCGGGCCTGTCACCGCGACGGTGCCGGAGGCTGGCCCGAGCCTTGGCGCGCCTGTATCCCGCGGGAGTCCAGGTCCGGTCGTGGGACGGAGACCATTGGTCCTTGCTCTCCCAGGCGGGCGCCGCGGAGATCGCCCGCCTGCTCCGCTCGGCCGTCTCGACCTCCGAGGAGACGGCGTGAACGTCGCGGAACGGGTGCTGCGACAGGCCGCGCGGACACCGGACCTGATCGCCGTGGAGGACGAGGACGGCGCGCTCAGCTACGCGCACCTCGTTCGCCAAGCGCGGCGCGGCGCAGGACTGCTGACCCGCGAGGGGCGCCCCGGCTCGCCGGTCGCCGTCCGGGTCCCTCGCGGACGGGACCTCATCGTCGCCGGGCTGGCGGCGATGCTGGCGGGCCGCCCCTACCTGCCCCTGGATCCGGCCGAGCCCGCCCGCCGGGCACGCGCCTTCCTGAAGACCGCGGCGATCGACACGGCGGTGGCCACCGACCTGGACAGCCCCGGGCTGTGCACGTTCGCGCCCGCCGAGCTGGAGGGCGCCCCGGCCGAGGCGACGGTCGCCTCCGAGGCGGCCTATGTCGTCCGCACCTCCGGGTCGACAGGCATCCCCAAGGGGGTCGTCGTCGGTCACGCCGGCCTCCTCAACCTTGTGGACTGGCACAACCGCACCTACGGCGTGGGGCCGGGGCTCCGGCACCTGCAGACCGCCAACGCCGGGTTCGACGCGGCGGTGTGGGAGATCTGGCCCTGCCTGTGCGCGGGCGCGACGGTCGTCGTCGCCCCGATCGAGGTACGGCTGTCGGCCGCCGAGATCGTCGACTACGCCCGCGCTCGAAGGATCAGCACGCTCTTCGCCCCGACGCCGGTCGCCGAAATGATCGTGGAGCTCGACAGCGATGACGCGATCACCTGGCGCACCCTGCTCACCGGTGGCGACGTGCTGCGGCTGCGGCGTCTGCCGCGCGGCTGGACGATCGTCAACCACTACGGCCCCGCCGAGGCGACCGTCTGCACGACCTGGCACCCTGTGACGGCACTGCCTCCCAACGGACGGCCCGCCATAGGACGGCCCATCGACGGCGTCCTGGTGGAGGTTTGCGACGACGATGGCGTGCCCGTCCCGCCAGGTGACACCGGCGAGATCCGGATCGGTGGGCGCGGTCTCGCGCTGGGCTACCTCCGCCGGCCCGAGGAGACCGCGCGCCTTTTCGGGCCGCTGCCGGGCCGCCCCGGCCGCTGGTACCGGACCAGCGACCTGGCCGTCTACGACGAGCGGGGCGACCTGCACTTCCGGGGCCGCGTGAGTGACGACCAGGTCCAGATCAGCGGAGTGCGCATCGAGACCGGAGAGGTCGAGGCGGCCCTGCTGCGCCACCCCCGGATCCGCCGGGCCGCGGTCGCACCGGTCGGCCCTCCCGGCTCCGCACGCGTCCTCGGTGCGCTCGTCGTCGCGGCAGGACCCGGACCGACCCCGGCGCAACTGCGGCAGGACCTGGCGGCGGATCTACCGCCGCCCGCGATCCCCACCCGCCTCGTTCCCGCCACCGTCATGCCGCTCACCCCCAACGGGAAGATCGATCGCGCGGCGGTCCGCCGCGCGCTTGAGGCCGCCGACCAGGCGGCACAGCCCGAGCCCCGCCGCTAGGACGACAGGAAGGAAGCCGCAGGTGCACGAACGGATCAGCGTGGCGGCCATGACCGAGGTCTGGCGCGACGCGCTCGGCGTCACCGCTGCCGGGCCGGGCGACAACTTCTTCGACCTCGGCGGCCAGTCCATGGCGGCGGCCCGCATCGTGCAGCGGGTGGAGGACCTGGCGGGCATCCGGTTGCCGGTCCCCGCGGTCTTCGACCATCCGACCGCCGAAGCGCTGACCATCCTGGTCAACGAAAGTACGGACGGCACCGCGGGCCTGGAACGCTAGGCGCTGTCTGGGTGGCGGTGGACGATGCCGTCTTTCATGACGAAGTTGACGTGGCCGAGCACGTCGATGTCCAGGAAGGGATCGCCGGGCACGGCGACCAGGTCGGCGCGCGCACCAGGTTTGATGCAGCCGATGTCGTCGCGGCCCAGGACGCGGGCGGCGACGCTTGTCGCGGCTTGCAGGGCCTTGTAGGGGCTGAGGCCAGAGGCGACCAGCGTGGGGAACTCGCGCCAGTTGTCGGCGTGGTCGACGGTGCCCGCGTCGGTACCGAAGACGAGCTGCGCGTTGCTGCGTACCTGGCGTTTGAGTGCGGTGCGCAGGTCTTCGGCGTGGCGCTCGACCTGCCGGCGCACATTGTCGGGTTTGTCGGCCCAGAATCCGTCGTCCTCAAGCTTGTTCACGAAGACGGTGGCCGAGTACTGGGTCGGGACGAGAGGGATGTGGCGGTTGGCGAGCAGCTGCAGAGTGCTCTCGGAGGCCAGCAGGCCGTGTTCCATCGTCGTCACTCCGGCCAGCGCCGCTCGGCGCACGCCGTCGTCACCCATGGCGTGGCAGGCGACGGGCAGTCCGTGGTCGCGGGCGGTCGTCACCAGTGCTCGCATCTCTGCTTCGTGATAGCCGATCGCAGAGGGGTCGTCCACGCTGGTGGCGAACCCGCCGGTGGCCGCGAACTTGATCCAGTCGGCTCGCAGCCGTACCTGCTCCCGCACCAGCCGAATGATCTGGTCGGAGCCGTCGGCGAGCGCGCCGACCTCGCATTCGCACCCGGAGGTGTCGCTCGTCTGATCGCCGTGACCACCGCGGCCGCTGATGATCCGGGGGGCCACGATCAGGCGAGGCCCTGGGATCAGCCCCGAGTCCACTGCCTGGCGCAGCTCCAGGTTCACCGGCTCGGGAGGAAAGCAGCCCAGGTCCCGGACAGTGGTGAAGCCGTTGTCCAGCAACGCGCGAAGGGCCGGCAGCGCCCGCAGTGCCGCCTGCGAGGACGAGCCGGCTCCCGACACCGTGTGGACATGGCAGTCGATGAGTCCAGGCAGCAGCGTGACGTCACCCAGCTCCAGCACCTGGGCCTGGGCCGCCCGGTCAGCGCGGTCCTGACAGGCGACGACGCGCCCGTCACGCACGACGATCTCGGTGTGCCGGCGCGGCTCAGGCGTAAGCCCGTCCCAGACATGTTCCGCAACGATCACGGTTTCCGTCACTGAGCCACTTCCTCGATCCGGGGACTCACCGCACCACCGGACGAATAGCGCATCGGCCACCCGGCGATGACGATCTCAATCCTCATCTTTACCCCACTTCACCGACTCTCTTCTGCAAGCCCTGGATTGCGCGGTCCAAATCTCGTTTTCAGTGTCGACCTAAAGGTATTCGCGCCTCGGCGGACATCGGACACCTCAAGGCACAGTCCTCTTTCCAAGAGGACAGATCAGCCTTCCAGTGGATGAGTAATATACCTATTTGGTTGATGACTATTGCGGACACCGTCTGCCCTGGGGGAGGGGTATCAAGAAAGGCTTTGGGGGGACCGTATTTACCTCCTGAGTTGACCATCGATTCTGAGACTTGTAAACCTAAGAAAAGGATCACAACGTCAGGACGACCATGGACACCTCACGCCGCGCCGACTTCGCCGATCCCGCATCTCCCACCACCGTCTCCTTCCGCCCTGGAGACCTGGAGATCGGCGACGGACCCCGCACTGAGGGCCCCAGCGGCCAGAACGACGACGAACTGGTGCGCCTTCTGGCGCAGTGGGGCGTCGACCAACGCCAGTGGATGGTGGGGTTTCCGGTGAACCTCGACTTCGACTACCGGCCGCTGGCGGACTTCCTGGCCGTTTCTCTCAACAACGTCGGCACGTCGTACGGCCCCGCCGGCTACAACATCTCCACCAGGCCGTTCGAACGCCAGGTGCTGGAGTTCTTCACCAGGCTCACCGGCGGCGACGTCGACCAGGTCGCCGGTTACATCACCAACGGCGGCACCGAGAGCAACATCTTCGGTATCCACCTGGGCATGCGGCGCTACCCCGACGCCGTGCTCTACACCTCCGCCGACTCCCACTACTCGGTCGATAAGATCACTTGGCTGCTGAACCTGGACACCGTCAAGATCGACGTCGACGACAAGGGCGAGATGAACCTCGACGCCCTCGTCGAGGCGTGCGTGTCCCGCAGGGACCGCCCGGCGGTGGTGCAGGCCACGGTCGGCACCACCATGACCGGTGCCGCCGATCCGGTGGCCGCCATCCGCGGACGGCTCGTCGACGTCGGCATCGAGCGGGTGCATCTGCACGTCGACGCCGCGTTCGGCGGGCTGATCATCCCGTTCATCCCCGACCACGGACCCTGGGCCTTCGACGCCGGCGCCGACAGCCTCGCCATCAGCGGCCACAAACTGGTCGGCCTGCCGATACCGGCCGGCATCGCCCTGGTCCGCCGCGAGCACCTCGAAATGGTCGCCTCCCATGTCACCCAGGTCGACGCCGACGACTTCACGATGATGGGCTCACGCGACGGGCTGAGCCCGCTCATGCTGTGGTGGGCCCTGCGAAGGCTGGGCCGCGACGGACTGGCCCGGCGTGCCCGGCACTGCCTGGACATCGCCGAGTACGCCGAACGGCGGCTGGGGGAATGCGGCGCCGAGCCCCAGCGCATGCCGAACTCCGTCATCGTCAGCTTCCGTCGCCCCTCCCGTGCGGTGCTGGCCACATGGCACCTTCTGGACTCCGGCGACCGCACCCATGTGATCGCCATGCCACACCTGACCAAGGATCACATCGACCGTCTCTGCCACGACCTGCAAGGCTGACTCCCGGCCGCCGCGACGGCCGGCCGACGACGGAAACGACGAGCGATCAGCCATCCGGCCCCGGCCTCGCGCAGCGGCCCAGCGGACAGGACGTCCCGCGCCGCTCCCGGGGACTGCTGTCCCGATGGAGAAGACTCCGCAGATCTGGGCGCGCCAACCCGCTGTGAGGCGGCTTCACCCCGGTCAGCCAGATCACGAGGAAGACGACTTCACGGTGTGTCGTCGTAGGAGCCGGCGGCGGCTTTCCACAGCAATGCCATGTACTGGTCGCAGAGCCGACCCGCGTCGAGCGCGGCGACAGGATCGTCGCCGTTGTCGAGACCGGCTTGGGCGACCGCCAGAGCCTCGTCGTTCTGCTGCTTTGAGGGCGTCCCGGTGTAGTACTCGACGAACGGGTCGGGCAACTCGTAGCCACGCTCACGCAGACCGTTGACCAGGGCCCTCGAACCTCCGTAGTAGATGCCATCAGGGTCGGAGTACAGGGCCAGCCCCATTGCTGCCTGGCTCCCGTTGAGAGCCAGCCAGGAAACGTACGAGCAGAAACCATGGGCGGTGATGTCGCGCCGTATGCCGCTCAGAGTAGGGGAACAGGCGCGCCGTTCGGCATCGGGTTCGGCATCGGGTTCGGTGTCGAGGCTTTCGGCCACGGTCGCCAGCCGTGTCCGGGCATCCTGCACGACGCGGGCGACCGCGATGATGAAATCACTCGCCGGCGAATGCGGAAATCGCGAAAGCAAGGTCCCGTAGGCGACGAGTTCGGCACCGTGGTACCGCTCCTCGATCAGTACGAGATTGCGAAGGTGCGACGGAGTCACCAGGCCGTTCTGCGCCAACTCCAGAAGCGGATTGTCCAAGGGAGCGACGGCGCGCAAGCGTGCCAGCTCCACCGCGAGCTCGTTCGCGGTTCCGTGTCGTCCATCGGGCTCACGCATTCTCTGCTTCTCCTCGCTTCCCTTCGACGGCGGCCGCCTGGCTGACGTGGCTTTACCCCTTCGCGGCCGCTGATAGCCGGTACGTATTACCCAGGACGGGATGACCATCATCGATGGTGATGTTCTTGGTTATGCTGCAAGCAGTGACAAGCAGTGATCCGACGATGCAGGTCACATCTTTAGGACGTGATGACGATGCGCGTTGGCATAGTGGGCGGCGGAATCGCCGGTCTCACAACGGCATGGCTGCTCGGAGACCGGCACGAATGCGTCCTTCTTGAGGGGCGAACGCGTATCGGCGGGAACGCGAGGTCCTATCCGGTGCGGCTTAACGATCACTCGGTTTCGCTGGAGCTCGGATCTCAGGACATCTCCGCGGGCCTGTTCCCCCGGCACCGCCGGCTTCTTTCGCTGCTCGGCTACACCGACGAACACCTGCGTCAGATTCCCGCCTCCCTTTCCGTGGTGCGCGAAGCGGACGCGGCACCGTTCCTGGTGACTCCGGCCGACGGGCAGTCGGCTCACCCCCGTACCACGCGTCTTGGATCGGCGTGGGACGGCCTGAACCTTTTTCTCGCCAGGGCTTCGGAATGGGAGGAACGTGATGTCGACTGGTGCGTTCCACTCGCCGAGCTGGTGGAGCCTCTACCGGTGCCCGAGCCCATCAAGCGCGACCTGCTCTATGCGCGGCCCGCATCGTTGTTCTGCTGCAGTATCGAGATGGCCAAGCAGCTGTCGGCGCGGGCGGCGATCGGGTTCTACGCCGGGATGGCCGAGAGTGCTCACTGGCAGCAGCTGACGCTCGGTCTGGAGGGCCTGGCGTGGGCGCTGGCGGCTGACACCCCTCGTCTGCGCGTCAAGACCGGGGCTCTCGTGGAGGAGGTCCGGCGTGACGGAGAGCGATACGAGCTACGCGACTCCGCGGGAGAGTCCCACCTGGTCGACCAGCTGGTGATCGCGGTCCCGGCTCCGGCGGCGATCCCTCTGCTGAAGTCCTTGGCCGGCACCGGTGAGCTGCGCGCCGTGCTCGGCTCGTTCCAGTACGTCGACACCACCTATGCGCTGCACCTGGACCCGCTGTACATGCCGGCGGATTCGGACCAGTGGGCGACGACCAATCTCACCGTGCGCGATGGCTGGTGTGAGAGCTGCGACTGGTTCGGTCCCATTCATGGTGTCGATGTCTTCAAGAGTCAGATAACCCATCGTGACGAACTCCCTCGCCGGCTGCTGGCCCGCGCGGATTTCCAGCATCTGTACATTACGCCCGATGCTGTAAGGGCGCAGCGCAAACTGGCGGCGCTGCAAGGGCAGGAGAGTCTGTACTTTGCCGGAAACCATACCAACTGGGTCGCCAGCCAGGAGTCCGCCGTCGTGTCGGCGATCGAGGTGGTGCAGCGGATGTCGCTGGACGGCGAGCGGCTGCCGATGTTGAACCAGTGACTCTCGACCCGGTCTTTTCTGGGCCTTTTCAGCCCGTTTTCTTTTCAGCCCGGTTTCGGCCTGGGTGTCTTTTCAGGTTCGTTCTGTCGCCTCGTCACCCTGTGCGGATGCTTCGAGAATGGCGCGCATGCGGCGCTGAAGGGCGGGCGATGGGGACAGTCCCGCCTCCTGCGCCAACGACAGCCGGGCATGCTGGTAGACCTGCAGGGCGTCCCCGGTGCGACCGGCCCGCGCGAGGGCGACCATGAGCTGGGCGTAGAGGCGTTCCTCCAGCGGGTGATCCAGCACCAGCTGCTCCAGGTCCGGAATGATCTCCAGATGCCGCCCTATGGCGAGGTCGAGTTCGGCCAGGCCGGCGACCACCATCAGGCGCTCCCGTGCCAGCCGCCCCCGTTCGGCGTCAGTGATCGGCCCAGGAGGCACGTCCTGGAGCGCGGGTCCGCGCCACAGCGCCAGCGCCGAGCGGTACAGCGCGACCGCCTCTTCGGGACGGCTGGTCTTGACGGCGTGCGCCTGGGCGTAGCGGTGACGGAACTGCCAGATGTCCACCGACCGTTGTGGCACCTCGAGTACATAACCCGGATAGCGGGTTCGCAGGTACACGCGCGCCTGCGTTCGTTCCCGCCATTCAGACAAACTGGATCGAATGCGGGATATGTGGGCCTGAAGAGCGTTCTCCGCGCCCGGCGGCGGCTCGTCACGCCACACTTCAAGTGCCAGCTCCTCAAGAGGAACAATCGAATTGCTGCGGACTATCAATGCGGCCAGCACGCTACGCCGTTTCAAGCCTTCAATTGAAAGCTCCGCCTTTCCGCTGCAAATGCTCAGAGTGCCCAGTAGTTTAATCTGCAACACTGCGCGTTCTCTCATTCGAGGGGCGGGATGCTCCGGCGATCCCGGATGAGTATTCACCGACGCTAACATTTCAGCAGTGACCTTGACAAGTACAGGTTCCTTTGGTCATGAATCCTGTGGTGTATGAGGGGGCCGTAACCCGTGCGACACACACCGCCGCTGTCACGCCGATCAGTCCCGGTATGGGCATTCATTTGTTACGCGAAAGCCCGCCGGTCCTGTCGAAGCGATATCAGTCGCGTGTCAGAAAAACGTCATTGCTGTGTCAGATCCAACGGGCAGGGACGGACCGAAGTTGAAAATCCCGCCGACGGTCATCGCCCGGCCGGGTGCCGGCGGACACCGTTCCCGCGTCGGCGCACGACTGCCCAACAGGAGGCGACCATGCCGCAACCGACCGACCACGCTCAGCATTCGCCGATCATTCCGACGATCGACATCTCCGGCGGGCGGACCATCGAACCCGCCGGCATCCCCGGTCTCGCCGATCCCTCCGATCCCCTCGGGGTCATCGAGTGTTACCGCGGACAGGGCGCCACCCGCGTCTTCCTCGACGTACAGGACTCCTGGACGGACAGCGCGGCCAGCCTGGAGGTCATCCGGCAGGCGCGAACGGCCGGCGTCTCCCTGTGGGTCACCGTCGCCAACGGGCTCGCGCCATCGATCGAAGAACTCGAGCGGCTCATCGAGCTCGGGGTCGAAGCGGTGGGGCTGAGCACGACCTCGGTCGAACGGCCCTCGGTGCTGCACACGGCCGCTCAGCGGTTCGGCGCCGACCGCGTCCTCGGCGTCATGAACGTGCAGCGGGCGGACGACGCCCGATGGAACGTCGTCATCCAGGGCGACGAGACCGAGACTCCGCTGGACGCGGTCACCTGGGCGCAGATGCTCACCGATCTGGGAGCGGGTCACATCCTGCCCAACAGCCTGGACCAGGAAGGCACCGGAGCGGGGTACGACCTCGACCTGGTGCGCGCGATGGTCAAGGCGGTGCACGTCCCTGTGATCGCATCGGGAGGATGCGGCACCTTGGAGCATCTGCGTGAGGGCCTCGCGAACGGCGCCACCTACGTCCTCACTCAGAAGATGCTCCACGACGGCAGCCACACCGTTGACGACGCCGACTCCTACATCCGCGCCGAAGCGTCCGGCGCCTGAGGGAGGTGCGACGAATGACCGTCACCGACTATGTGAATTCGGTCGACACCGATCCACAGAGCTTCCTGCCCGAGAACAAGTTCTCCATGCAGGTGCGGCAGGGCGCCTTCAACGAAGAACAGCTCCAGCGACTGGTGGCCGCGAAGTACCGGGCGCTGTTCGCCGAACTCGCCGCGCACGGGCTGCTGATCGCACGCCACCCGCATCCGGTGCCGGCGGGCCTGTTCTCCTTCACGGTCCATTGGCTGGCCGAGTCCTATGACAGGTTGCCGGTCGCCGGCCGCTCCTTGGGCTGAACGTGGAGGAGCTCGCCCCGGCATCGCCCGATCGACTACCTGGAGTCCGAGCGTGACGCGCCCCGCCCGATCGTCGACGGCGCGCTCCCGGTGATCGAATACGGCCTGGCTCACGGCGAGTCCGGTGACCGGATCGCCGCGAGCGCGCATCGCGTCCTGGAGGCGCAGAAGTCCTCCTGGGACTATTTCAGCGAGGCCTGACCGCCGAACAGGCGCCCGCAGGGGGTTCCCGCGGCCACACGGCGGACCGCGGGGACCGTGCTGGGTCTTCAGAAGGCACCGGGACCGAGGCCCACCAGCACCAGGGGGCAGTGGGCGCGGCTGACCAGGTCACGAAGCGACCAGCGGATCTCTATCGCGGGGCTCTCCGCTGGCATGGGTCCGCCGATCACCAGCAGGTCCGCTTCCAGTGAGGCGTCGATGAGAGCCGAGGTGACGACGCCCTGCACCATCTCGGCCTGCGTGCGTACGGAGGGGAAAGAGACGGACCAGGGAGCAAGCGACCGCTGGAGCGCGTCTCGCGCACCGTCGAGCAGAGGTGCCGCCTCGCGCTCGGGTGGCTGGTCGAGGACGCGTGAGAGGGGCACGACATGCAGGGCACATAGGCGGCAGCGGTACGCGGCGGCAGTCTGGAACGCGTAGGCGAGCCGCGCGCTCGAATCGGTCGCCAGGTCGACCGCCACAACGATCCTTTCGCATCGCGGCCGGGGTTCACCGTGCACGATCACCACCGGGCAGTGGCCACTGGCCTCCAGCCCCACCGAGCCGAACATCAGATCGGCCAGTCTGCCGTGGCCGGGGTGCCCTACGACCACTTCGAAGGCGTCCTGTGACCGCTCTCCCAGAGCCGCGGGGGCAGAGCTGGGCGAAAGAGCGCCCGACACGCTGAGGCCCGGGTAGGAATCGCGCACGAACGCAACGGCCTCCGTGAGGATGCGCTCGCCCGCTTGGCGGAGGAGGTCCCGAGGTGGCAGCACCGCCGGCCAACCGCGAACGTAGCGCCCCACGTGCATCGCGTGGACGATGCACAGGGGAACTCGACGAGCCCGCGCGTCGGCCGCCGCCCACTCCACTGCCGCCCACGCAGAGGGCGAGCCATCGGTTCCGACGACGACCGGCCTGTCCACGGCTCAGCCCGCCAGCAGTATCTTGCCCGAACGGTCGGACTGTCCGTCGTGGGCGAGCGCCCTGTCGAAGTCGGCCAAGGAATAGACCGCCTCGATCGGTGCCGCCAGGTCACCCGACTCCAGACGCCGCAACACCGCCGTGGCGAGCTCGTCGCGCTCCTCACGCGACAGGCGGCCGAGCCGTTCGGGCAGCCAGAAGCCCTCGACGGTCACAGTCCGGAAGACCAGGTCGGCGGGCGCGACCGGAACGGGCTCCCCGGACAGCATGCCGTACACGATGAGCCTTCCCCCGGAGCGGAGACAGCCGGTAAGCCGAGCCCCGAGCGGACCGCCGACCGCGTCGAGCGCGACCGCGGCGCCCTCTCCCTTGGTGGCCTCTCTCACCTGTTCTGCGAACCGCTCGCCCGTCCCGTGGACGACCTTCGCTCCCAGGTCCGCGAGCTCCTCGGCATGGCGCCCATGGCGCACGACGCTCACGCAGCGCGCGCCACGCTTCGTGGCCTCCTTCAGGACCATGCGGGCCACGGCGGAGGCGCCTGCGGACAGCAGCAGCCAATCGCCGGGCGCGAGGTTCGCCGCGCGCAGCAGCAGCAGTGCCGTGAACGGGTTGATCATCATCTGGCAGGCGGCCTCGTCGGTCACTCCGGCGGGCAGCGCGACCACCGACCCCTCCGGCACCACGGCATAGTCCTGCCAGGTGCCCAGCCCATCGAGCGCGACACGGGTCCCGGGCGTCAGCGTGACGCCGGGCCCGCAGCGGTCGACCACACCCGCGGCCTCGAAGCCGACGGGGGAGGGAAATCGGGCGCGGCGGCCATAACGCCCCTGGACGAACAGCACGTCCGCGGGATTGATCGGCCGGAGCGTTATCCGAGCGCGCACTTCCCCAGGTCCGGGCTCGGGATCGTCGAGTTCGACCATGCGCAGGACGCCGCCGGGGTCGCCGTACTCGTCGAACTGGACCGCCCGCATCATCATCTCCCTCTCGCTGATATTTGCGCTTAGGTACCCGTGCGGACTCGACGGGACGCTGGGACAAATTTCCTGGGAAAACTTTCCCGCTGACGTCCATAGGAGCATCGGCCCAGGCACGAGGAAGCAGCGGGGTGGTTGGAAGTCAGCGTGGTGTCATCACCACGTCAGAACGAGGGGGAAGCCTGAACAGAGAAGCAAGGACGCCTTGTTTCTGTATATCCCGGTCAGGAAGGAGCGCAGTATGGCCAAGCCCGCCAAGGAAAAGAGCAAGGACAAGATGGAAGGCGCCGAGTTCAAGGACGCGACCAAGGACAAGCTGGAAGCTGCCGAGTTCAAGGACGCGACGTTCAAGGACGCGACCAAGGACAAGCTGGAAGCCACTGAGCTCAAGGACAAGTCCGAGTTCAAGGACAAGTAGGAATCAGGTGCTGGGGATGGACGGGTGACCTCCATCCCCAGTCGCCATTTCATTCTGCCCACCCAGATGGAGCATTCGTGAGCTTCGACGACGCGTGGGATTTCATAGCCGTTCCGAGGGTGTCCGATCTCGTCGTCTCCCGTGACTCGGATCGGCTCGTGGCGTGTGTGGCCTCGCTGAGCCCGGAACGCGACGTCTACCTTCCCGCTCTCTGGGAGTTCGTGCCGACCGCCCGAACCTGGCGGCGCCTGACACCCACACGGTTCCTCGCCCGTTCGCCCGCGTTCCTGCCCGACGGCTCGCTGGTGTGCCTTGGCACCCCCTATGAACTGGTCCACGACTCGGTCACCCCAGACGAGCCCTACGCCCTGTGGCTGCTGCCGGCGGACGGTTCGGCGCCGACCCGGCTGATGAGATGGCCGACGGGGATCAGCCGGGTCTACGCCTCGGCCGACTCGGGCGACGTCCGCGTCGCCGTGCGGGCCATGCCCGGGGCGATCAGCGCGGAGGACGAGGAACGCCTGCGAGCCGAGCGCAAGCGGGCCGGACTGGTCGGTGCCCTCCTCTACGAGCGGTTTCCCGTCCGGGTATGGGGCCGCGAGTACAGCCCGGGCCGCCTGCGGATCATGACCGCCGGGACGATGCGTCCCGACGGGACCTGGCGGCCGGACCAGCGCGACCTGCTTCCGCGCGTTCAGGACCAGGTGGGGGAGGACATCGTGATCGCGCCGGACGGCTCGCGGCTCGTCGTTCCCCTGCGCGTCGAGGAATCCCGTGGCCGCCAGCGCTGGTCACTGTCGGTCGCCGACGACGCGACGGGTGAGATCGAGCTGATCGCGGACGAGCCCGGCGTGGACCACCACATGCCGGCGATCGGGAACGCGGCGCGCGAGGTCGTCTGCGTCCGCCGCCGGATGGAGACCCGTCATGACCCGCCCGACGTCGGCCTGTGCCTCATCGACCTGGAGACGAAGAAGACGCGCGACCTGACGTCCGGCTTTCCGCTGTGGCCCCGGGACCCGGTGTTCTCACATGACGACGAATCCGTGTATTTCGTGGCCGATGAGCGAGGCCGCGCGCCGGTCTTCCGGGTGCGGCTCACGACGGGTGAGATCACGCGCCTCACCGGCTCGGGAGCGAACCAGACCTTGCTGCCCGGCCGTTCCCACCTGTACGCGCTGCACTCTTCCATCGACCGTCCGCCGGTTCCCGTCCGGCTCAATGTCACGGAGGCGGAGCAGCGGCCCGTCACCTTGGACGTCCCCGGCACGGCGCCCCGCCTGCCCGGCGAGGTGACCGAGGTCGGGGCCGTCGGCGAGGACGGTGTCCGCCTGCGAGCCTGGCTGGTCATGCCGCACGGTCCACGGCCACCCTTCCCCCTCGTGGTCTGGCTCCACGGCGGCCCCATGGCGTCCTGGAACGAGTGGTCCTGGGTGGCCAATCCATGGCTGCTCGCCGCCGAGGGATACGCGGTCCTGCTCCCTGACCACGCGCTCTCCACCGGTTACGGTCGTGATTTCGTCCGCCGCGGCTGGGCGGCGTGGGGCCACGCGCCGTACGACGACGTGATGGCGCTCACCGACGCGGCCTGCCGCCGTCCCGACATCGACGAGACCGCCTGCGCGGTGATCGGAAACTCCTTCGGCGGCTACCTCGCCAACTGGATCGCGACCAGCACCCGCCGTTTCAAGGCGATCGTGAGCGGCGCGAGCGTCTGGCATCTGGAGTCCTTCATCGCCACCACCGACGAGCCGTGGGCGTGGGCTCGGCAGTGGGGCGAGCGGGACGGGTCCGCCGCCCAGCGAGAGAACATCCTGCGGCACTCACCGCACAGCCGGGCCGACCGCCTCGGCACCCCCATGCTCGTCATCCATGGGGACGAGGACTACCGCGTACCGATCAGCCAGAGCCTGCACCTGTGGTGGGATCTCATGCGCCGCGACGTCGACGCCAAGCTCCTCTATTTTCCGCAGGAGGACCATAGCGTCCTGACTCCTGCCCTGGCCCGGATCTGGCACGAGGTGGTTCGCGCATTCCTCGACCATCACCTCAAGGGGAACGAATGGGACCGCCCAAGACTTCTGTGACCGCGAAGCTTCATTCCCCGTCCGCGCCGTCCTCGCCGAAGGCGTCGTCCGGGGGTGAGGCCGGCCCCGTGGCCTGCTGCGGCGACCACGCCGAACAGCTGGCCCAGATGGGCGACGTCATCAGGAGCCTCAGCGACAGCCTGCGGTTCCATGAGCGCTTGGTCGACGTGCTGAGGAGCGCATGTGAGGAACTCGCGGCCCAGTGTCCACGAAGACCGCGAAGGCCCGGAATTGAGAATCCCGGGGGCGACCCGATGCCGACCCCGCAGGCGGCGAAGTATCGGCTGACCGCCCGTGAGAGTCAGATCCTGGAACTGGTCGCGGTCGGCCTGACCAACCGCAAGACCGCCAGCCTGCTGCACATCTCCGAGAGGACAGTGCGCAACCACCTGCACTCGGTGTTCGGCAAGCTCGGCGTGCACAGCCGTACTGAAGCCGCCATGGTCGCGGTACGGGAGAATCTTCTGGCGGCTGAAGGTTCCAGCGAGGCTGCGATCTTTCAGGATCGCGACGCGGTCGCCGGCGTGAGAAAACCGGAGGCGAGGAAGTAGTCCAGATACCGGTCGAGCAGGTCGGCATCGACGGGTGGACAGGCGAGTCCGGTGCCGTCGAGCGCTCGCCGCGCGTTCGTCTGATCGAGCTCCGGCATATTGCCTGAGAAGTGTGCCTCGAACACCGAGAGCCCTGTGCGCTCAGACCTTTCGGTGAACATGGGGAGGTAGTTGGCAAGCGCCATGTCCGGGTCGCGCTGCACAGCCTCCTTCATAGCCCGGCACCATTCGTCATAGGGCACTTCGCGAACTCCGTAGCCGAACGCGCGGAGCCGTTCCACCAGGAGCGACAACGGCGCTGGTGCCGGATTGCCGAGATGGTAGGCGCGGCCGTGCGGGGGCTCGCGGAGCAGCAGGTGGGCCAGCGCCGCAGCGGCGAAGTCGACCGGGACGAGGTTGAGGATCATCGGTACCTGGGGAGCCAGCCCCGTCTCGGCGACGGCCTTGATGAACGCGCTCATCATCGTGTCCGTGCTCTGGATCCCGCGGTCCCGGGTGCCTGTGATCTCGAAGGGCCGGTAGAGGCTCACGGGCAGTCCCCGGCCCGCCGCCCGGCCGAGCAGGGATTCGGCCACCCATTTGGTCTCGGCGTATCCCTGTGCCAGCACCTCGGGGTCGCCCAGCGGGTCGTCCTCGTTCATACGGCGGACGCCGGTCGCCGCGAGCCCCGCGAAGACGTCGATCGACGAGACGTAGTGGAACGGCTTGAGGGGACTGGTGGCGGCGAAGCGGATCAGCTCACGAACGCTGCCCACGTTGGCGGCGGCCAGCCGGCGATACGGATACAGGAAGTTGACGTGCGCTCCGTTGTGCAGAATGAGGTCGCTCTGGGCGGCCAGGTCCGCGAACCGCTCGTCCCCTAGGCCGAGGCCGGGTTCGCCCAGATCCGCAGGCAGGGCGGTCACCCGTTGGGCGAGACCGTCGAGCGGTAGCCCCCAGCGACGCAAAGCGGCCTCCACCCGCCGCAGGCCGTCGTCGGCGTCACGCGCTCGGACGGGGCACACCAACCTGGCTTCGGTGGTCTTCATGAGCTCGTGGACGAGGAACGCGCCCAGGAACCCGGTCGCACCGGTGAGCAGGATCGCCCGTGGAGGCTCCAGGCCGGGCACGGGCCCGGAGTCGAAGCGCACGGCCCGGTCCAGGTCGGCCTCTTTGCGGAAATCAACGCGATCGCTGCTCGCCGTGCCTTCATGCCGTGCGTCGTCGATGGAGGCGGCGAACTCGTGCAGGACAGGCTTGTCGAGCACCATGCCGATCAGCGTGCGATCCGGCAGGTGTTCCAACCGGTCGAGGCCGTCGCGCAGCGCGGCGACCAGTCTTATCAGCTGGAGTGACTGTCCGCCCAGGTCGAAGAAGTCGTCGCCGCGGCCGACGGCGTCCACGCCGAGCAGTCCGGTCCAGACGCGCGCGACGACCCGTTCGGCCTCGCCACGTGGCGGCTCGGAGGTCTTCTGCTTCGCCGTCTCCTCGGGCGGGAGGGCGGCGGCCGGAGGGGCGCCGACCTTGCCGGTGCGGCCGAGCGGCAGCCGGTCGGTGATCGCGAACCGCGAAGGCACCATGAACCGGGGGAGACGGTCATGGAGGAACCGGCGCAGCCGCCGTACGAACGAGTGCCGCTCCTCTTCGTCGATCGTCTCTCGTGGCGCGGCCCACAGCACCAGCGACTTGTCGTCGCCGGACCCCTCGACCGCCACCTTGACGTCATGGATGTCGGGATGGGCGACGGCGGCGGTCTCCACCTCGCCCGGCTCCACCCGGTAACCCCGGATCTGCACCTGGCGGTCCCGCCGCCCGAGGAACTCAAGGACGCCGTCCGGCCTCCACAACCCCAGATCGCCGGTCCTGTACATGCGGGCTTCCGCCGTCCCGATGAACGGGTCGGGCATGAAACGCTCGGCCGTGCGCTCCTTGTCACCGAAGTAGCCGAGCGCCACACCGTCACCGCCCACGTACAGCTCGCCCTCCTCTCCTGGATCGCATGGGCTCCGGTCGTCCCGCAGGACATAGCACGTGGAATTGGCGATCGGCCTGCCGATGGGCACGGTCTGCGCGGTGGGGGACAGCTCCGTCAGCCGGTGAGTCGTGGAGAACGTCGCGTTCTCGGCGGGGCCGTAGCCGTTCATCAGATTCGCCGGAGGACCGGCCCGCAGGATGGCGCGCATGCACTCGGGACTGACGGTGTCCCCGCCCGCGATGAGCACCCGCAGGCTCGCGAACATGTCCGGGCGGGCGAAGCCCATCTGGTGCAGCAGACCGGTGGTGAGCCACATGATCGAGGCGCCGCTTCGCGTGATGTCGCGGGCCAGGTCGGCGGGGGCCAGGAGGGTCTCGGGCTCGGGCAGCACGAGCCGCGCGCCGTGGAGGTGCGCTCCGAAGATCTCGAAGCAGGAGACGTCGAAGACGGGGTTGGTGGTGGCGAGGAACACGTCGTCCGGCCGGATGTCGATGTAGTCGGTGTTCATGACGAGCCGTACCGCTCCGCGGTGGGGCACCACGACGGCCTTCGGCGACCCGGTCGAACCCGAGGTGAAGATGATGTAGGCCGGATCTGTGGGCGCGGCGGCCGCAGGGGCGAGCGGTGAGCCGGGCGGGGGCGGGTCTTCCACCGTGAGGGCTTCCCTTCCCGGCAGCCGGTCGCGCCAGCGGTCCCGTGTGATGACGCACCGGACGTCCAGCCGGTCGGCCATCTCCTTCAGGCGTGCGATCGGCTGGTCGGGGTCCAGGGGAACGTAGGCGCCTCCGGCCTTGAGTACCGCCCAGATGCCGATCAGGACCTCTGGAGAGCGCTCCAGCAGGAGCGCCACGGGATCGCCATTCCGAACGCCATGGTCGTCGCGCAGCACCCGAGCGAACGCGTCCGCGCGCTGAGAAAGCTCCCGGTAGGTGAGCGTGGTCGCCCCGGCGGACACGGCCGGCGCGTCCGGCGTGCGCCGGACCTGGGCTTCGAACAGCCGCGGCAGCAATGCGTTCCGCGGGTATGCGCGAGCCGTGTCGTTCCATCGTTTCAGGTGGTCGGGAACTTGCTTCGGCATTGCGTCAGGTCTCCCTCGGTCCCTGGCCGATGAAGGCGTGAGCTCGCCCTCAGTCGTCAGCCGCCGCCTGCCAGAACCGGCCGATATGCTCATCCGTCAGACGGGCGCGTTCGAGAGCGATGGCGGGGGCCTCCCCCTGGGCCAGGCCGAACTCGACCACGTCGAGGGCTTTTTGGATCATCTCGTCGGGAGCCTCGCCCCTGTAGTAGTCCACGAACTCATCCGGCATTTTCAGATCGGTCCCGCCCAGCCGGTCCAGCAGCTTGACGCAGTCGGGAAAGTAGGTCGTCATGTCGGCGTACATGGCCAGCGCGTTGTCCGCCTGGCCGCCGTGCAGCGCGAGCCAGGAAATGAGGCCGCTGAAAGCGTGCGCCGAAGGCCCTGACGGCCACCGGTAAATGCGCTCTTCGGGTATTCCCATCACGGTCGCGCACTCGCGGAGCTTGAAATGCGCCTCGTACACCAGGCGCCCGAGGTCGAGGTAGAGGCCCGTCGTCGGATGGTGCGGGAAGCGCGAGATGATCGTCCCGTAGGCGGCGAGCTCGGACACATGGCACTGCAGTTCGATCCCCACGAGTCGGCGCAAGTGTTCCATGGTGAGGCGGCCCTCACCCGCGAGTGACAGCAGGTCGTTGCCGACCGGCGACTCAGCCCTGAGTGTCACCAGGTCCTCAGCCAAGGCCGCCGCCCGGAGGTGCCGCACATCCTCGGTCACTGCTCATCCCTTCCGTCGTTCGCGCGTGTTATGCCGAGCCGGAACGCTGCTCGCTGGAGCCCTGCTCATGGGCCGGCTTCCCCTGCTGCCTGATCCACGCTCGAAGGCGGCACGGCCGCCTGCCAGTACAGCCCGACCTTCTCTTCCATGACCCTGCCCGCCGCCAGGGCCTGCCCGGGGTCGTCGCCTCCGTCAAGGCCGTCCTGGGCGAAGTCAAGCGCCTTGGTGCAGAGGTCTTCCGGCACACCGTCCGTGTAGTACTCGATCAGTTCGTCAGGTGCGTAGCCACCGGCCGCGCGGAGTTCCTCGGCGACGGCCAGGCCGCCGCTGTAGTACCGGTCCAGGTCCGCGTAGACCGCGATGCCGGTCTCAGCGCGGCTGTGATGAAGCGCCGTCCAGCACAGGTAGGCCGGGTAACTGAACGCCGTGGCCTGCCACGGCCTATGCATGCGCTGTTCCTCACTGAGCCCGATAATGCGGGCCAGCGCAGGGAGCTTTGCCCGGGCGCTGTGCACCATCGCGCTGAGGTCGGTGAAGATGGCGTGCCGGTGGCGGTACAGCGCGATGCCGTAGGCGGACAGTTCCGCCTCCGCTGCAAGCGTCTCTATGCGCAGCAGCCAGCAAAGATCTTCGCGGGTCGGACGCCCTGCTTTGAGGTGTTCGACGAGCCCGTTGCCGATAGGTGCCGTTCTCCGCCTGGCGACGAGTTGTTCGGCGATTCCCGCAGCGCTGTTGACCTTGAAGGTTTCTTCGATCATTCTTCCTCGTTCACTCGGGGTCGGCTCGCTCACCGCTGCGCGGAAGTCCCCAACGACTCGGTCGCTCCGTACCCGTGGCATTCGGCCGGAATCTGGTACATATCACCCAGTACACGAGGGGAAGGTCAGGGACCTTCTCGGCGAAGATGCCTGATGGCGCAGGTAAAAGCCGCCGCCTGACCATTGTCAGCGCGATGTCAGCGTGCTGTCCGCGCCGCGTCAGGGACGCAGGAAAGAGACGAGAGGGAGGAAGTGGGCAAGCGGCTCTCATCGACCTGGATGGATCTCTTTATGCGCATCGGCATCGTCGGGGGCGGCATTACCGGCCTGGTCACCGCCTGGCTCCTTGACGGCTTTCACGACGTCCTCCTTCTGGAAAGAAATAGACGTATCGGCGGCAACGCACATTCGGTGTCGGTGCGGCTGCCCGATGGAGAGCTGACAGCCGATTTGGGGGTGCACAGCTTCTCTCGGGGGCTGTTTCCCACGCACGCACGGTTGCTGGGCCTGCTCGGCCTGCGCGAAGACGATCTCATCGACGTTCCGATGTCATTGACCATGTGGCATGCCGGACGCCCGGAGCCGACCTTGGTCACGCCGCACCGCCGGGACACTGACACGCCGGACCGCGCGGTCCTGGGCCCGGCGTGGAAGGCCGTCGGCGCGATGCTTGAGCAGGGAGCGCAATGGCAGAAGGACGACGTGGGCTGGAACGAGCCGTACGGGAACCTGGTCGAGTCACTCGCCGTGCCGGACGCGATGAAACGGGACGTGCTCTACCCATGGCCGGCCTCCCTGTTCTCCTGCGAGCTGGACCAGATCGGGCACATGTCGGCCCGGGCGGTGCTCGACTTCTTCCTGGAGCCGGAGGAGCCGCCCGCCGACGAGGCCGTGCGATGGCAGAACCTGCGTGGCGGCGCTGAGACGCTCGCTTGGACCCTGGCAGCGGGAACGCATACCGCCGACATCCGCACGAGCGCCGGCCTGCGAACCCTCCGCCGCACCGGCGAGGTCTTCGAGCTGGGAGACAGCGCCGGAGGCCGGCACGAAGTCGATCATCTGGTGCTGGCCCTGCCCGCCGACGTGGCACGGACCGTTCTCGCTCAGCTCGCCGGAACGGAGTCCTTGCGCGAACTGCTCGGAGCCTTCACCTATGTCCCCATCACCGTGGGCGCCCACACCGACACCTCCTGGATGCCGGCGCGGCGGGAGCAATGGTCGACCGACAACATCATCGTCCAGGACGACATGGCGGTCAGCACGAGATGGTGCGGCCCCGCATACGGCATGGACTTCTTCGTCACGAGGCTCCGCGGTGATCGGCTTCCGGCCCGTGGCGTACTGGCCCAGACGAGACTGCGGCATATGCAGCACACCACGGAGGCCATGCAGGCCAAGCACGGGCTGAGCGCCTTCCAGGGCCTTGGCGATGTCCACCTCGCCGGGCCCTATCTACAAGGCGTCGACAGTCAGGAGAACGCCGTCCGTTCCGCTGTCGACGTCGCCCGCAGATTTGTGCCCGACACCTCCGATACGCGGCTGGCAGCACTGCTGCCTTGAGCGAGCGGCGGCCCGCGCATCCGGCGAGACGATTTCGACCGCAGGGGAAGCACTCATGAAGGAACCACAGGCGCCTACCGCCGCTCCTGTCGTCCCATGCCTGGAGGTCCACGAAGGGCGGACCACCGAGCCGTCAGGAATCCCCGGGCTCACGGACCCCTGCGATCCGGTCATGATCTGTCGGCACTACCGCCGTCAGGGCGTACAGACGATCATGCTCGACATCCTCGACGACTGGGACAGGCATGAGCGGTTCGTACGGCTGATCAAGCGCGTGGCCGACCTCGTTCCGACCCTGTGGGTCGCGGTGGCCACAGGGTTCGCCCCGAGCCTGCGGGCGGCGGGCGCGCTCCTCGGCGCAGGCGCCGACATGATCGGTCTCAGCACGACCTCCGTCGAGAACCCCCAGGTGATGCGGGAGGTGGCCGACCGGCACGGCTCCGAGCGCGTTCTCGGCATGATGGACGTCCGCCGGGTCGGACCCGGGCGCTGGAACGTGTTCATCCGGGGAGGAACGAAGAGGACCGGCCTGGACGCCATCACCTGGGCCGACATCCTCGTTGAGCTGGGCGCCGGGCTCCTCCTGCCCAACAGCCTCGACGGAGAAGAAGGCGGCGAAGGATACGACATCGATCTGTATCAGGCCATCGCCGACACCGTCCAGACTCCGCTCATCGTCGGAGGCGGCGCTTCCACGCCCGAGCACCTGTACGACGGTCTGAGGCAGCCACACGTCCTCTTCGCCGCCGTGGCGAAGGCCACTCACTCCGGCGCGATGTCGATTACTCAAGCGCACGATTACCTGCATGAACGAGGTCTTGTCTAAACCCGTGCCCCGGCGGACGCGAGAGTCGCCGGCCGCTTGTCAGTTCAAATGCGGATCACGTTGATGGGGAGGAAGTTGACTCCATGGCCGACGACGATCTCATTCGCCGCCACCAAGCGTGTTTTCCTCCCTGGATACCGACCTTCTACGAGCGCCCATTGGTGATCACTGGCGGCGATGGGCGTCGATTGACGGATGCCGAGGGTCACAGTTATCTCGATTTCTACTCCGGAGTCGCGACGAGCATTCTCGGCTACCGAGTGCCGGAAGTGTGGGATGCGGTGGCCAAGCAGCTTCGCACCGGGGTGGTGCACATCTCTCCGTACTACATAGATGAAACGCGTGTGGTGCTGGCCGAGAAAATCGCGGAGCTCTCTGGCATCCCCGATGCCAAGGTGGTCTTCACGCTCACCGGAAGCGAAGCCGTGGACCTCGCGCTCTCGCTGGCCGCTCTGCATCGCCGCAGCAACCAGGTGCTGGCACTGCGGCACGCCTTTCACGGCACCTCGTACGGGGCCATGGCGGTCACCGGTGATCGCCGGTGGGTGGGCATGGGGCTCGCTCCGTTCCACGTCAGTCACGTTCGCGGTGGATACGACCGCTACCACGGCGTCTACCGGGAACTGGACGACGCGGCCTACACCGAGGCCTGCACGCGGGACCTGACCGAGGTGATCGGCGTCAGCACGGCGGACCGCGTGGCGGCGATGATCTTCGAGCCGGTCCAGGGCGTGGCGGGTGGTGCTCCGCTGGCCGCCGGCCTGTTGCGCGCCTACCAGCCGATCCTCCGGCAGGAGGAGATCTTGCTGATCAGCGACGAGGTGCAGACCGGCTGGGGCCGGACGGGCCGCCACCTGTGGGGCTACCAGCACCATGACGTCGTCCCGGACCTGCTGGTGTTCGGCAAGGGCACGGGGGCCGGCTTCCCCATCGGCGGTGTGGTCGGGCGCGCGGAGGTCCTGGAGTCGATGTCGGGGATACGGATGTCGGCGACCAGCGGCGACCCGCTTTCCGTGGTCGCCGCGAGCGTCACGATCGACTACGTCCGCTCCCGTGATCTGCCCGCCAACGCCGATCGTGTCGGGAGTCTGCTGCTGGAGGGACTGCGGAGGGAGGTCCTCGGCAGCGCCATCGTCGCCGACGTGCGAGGACAGGGATTGATGATCGCCATTGAGCTCGCCGATCCCGCCACCGGTGATCTGGCTTCTGAGGTTGCCGTACGGGTCCAGGAGACCTGCCGCCGCAACGGGCTGCTGGTGGGTCTGGGAGGAACCGAGGAGCAGTGCGTGAGCCTCCTGCCGCCCTTGACGCTGACCGAGGCGGAGGGACGCGAGGGACTCGCGGCCATCGTGTCGGCGGTCCGCTCGGTCGAGCATGAACGGGTCCGTTCCGTGGAGCCTGACCGGCCGGAGACAGGCGGCGCAGCACCGCGGCCCAAGGCGGCGCCGTGACCTCGTTTCCGATGACCCCGGTCCAGGAGGCCTACTGGGTCGGGCGGCAGGCCGGACAGCCCCTGGGCGGCATCGCGTGCCACATGTACTTCGAGTTCGAGGGCGCCGCTGTGGACCCTGTCCGGCTGGAGCACGCGGTCAGGACCCTCGCGCGGCGGCACGCCATGCTGAGGGCACGGTTCACCGACGCCGGAGAGCAGTGTGTCGACGCTTGTCCGGTCTGGCCCGGTCCGGCAGTTCACGATCTGAGGGGGCTCGCCCCGGCCGATCGCCGGGAACGGCTGGCGCGGCTCCGCGCGGAGCTGTCCCACCGCGCGCTGGACGTGGGCCGCGGCCAGGTGTTCGACGTGCAGCTGTCCCTGCTGCCCGAGCGCAGGACACGGCTGCACGTCGACATCGACCATCTGGTGGCCGACCCTGCGAGTATCCGCCTGCTGCTATCCGAGCTGGCCGCCGCCTACGCCGGCGATCCCGCCGTGACGACGGCACCGCCGTACGACTTCCAGCGGCACGTGGCCGCGCGACGCGACCAGGAGGAGTCCGAGGCGGCTCGCCGTCATTGGGAGCAGCGACTTGCCGAAGGCACCGGCCGTGCGCCGCAGCTGCCGTCGCGGGTAGAACCGACAGCGGTGAGCGGCGCGCACTTCTCCCGCCGCGAAGCCTTCCTGTCCGCGGCCCAATGGCAGGGCCTTCGGACGCGGGCGGAGGCGTACGGCGTACGACCCGAATCGGTGCTGCTCGCCGCCTACGCTCACACCTTGGGACGGTGGAGCGCCGAACCGCGGTTCGCCGTCAGTGTGCCGACCTTCCCCCGGCATCCCGCCCACGCCGGTCTCGGCCAGGTGATCGGTGACTTCACCGCGCTCACCGTCGTCCCGTTCGAAGACGGGCCCTTTCCCGACTTCCTCGCGCTGGTGCGCAAGGTCGACCACGAGTACGGGCGCTCCGACGAACACAGCATCTATGCCGGGGTCCGAGTGTTGAGCGACCTCGCCCGCGCCGACACCGCCTCCTCGTTCCAAGGTGCCGCGGTCTTCACCTCGCTGATCGACCAGGAGTGGCTCGACGCCCGGTTCGCGCGTCTGCTGGGCGAGCCGGTCTGGGCGCTGACCGAGACACCCCAGGTGCTGGTGGATTTCCAGGTCTACGCACGCAACGGCGGCCTGCACCTGGTCTGGGACGCTCCGGAGGAGGTGTTCTCAGCGGGCGTCCTCGATGAGATGACCACGGCACACCGCGACCTGCTGACGCGCTACGCCGATGCGGACTGGAAACACGCGCTGCCCAGAACCCTGCCCGCCAGGCAGGCCGTTGTCCGCTCCCGGGTCAACGCCACCTCCCGACCGCGCAGCGGACATCTGCTGCACCAGCGCTTCTTTGAACTGGCCGGCCAGGCACCGGAACGGCCGGCCGTGATCGGCTCCACCGGAACCCGGACACGCGGCGAACTGTCAGAACGGGCACGGCGGCTGGCCGCCGCCCTGATCTCCCACGACCTGCGACCCGGCGACCCCGTGGCCGTCTCGTTGCCGCCGGGGCCCGAGCAGGTGGTGGCGGTCATGGGCGTGCTGGCCGCCGGCGGCTGCTACGTTCCGGTGGGCCTCGACCAGCCCTCCGCCCGCCGCGAACTCATCTATCGCACCGCCGGAACCCGCCTGCTGATCGGCTCCGGCTCCGGCTCCGGCTCCGGCGAAGACCCCACCCTCATTTCTCTGGCCGGCTCGCGAGCACACGCGCCGATTCCCCGTCCGGTGCCTCGTCCGGAGTCCGCCCTCGCCTACGTGATCTTCACCTCCGGGTCCACGGGAACGCCCAAGGGAGTGGAGGTCGAGCATCGCTCCGCGGTGAACACCCTGGACGACATCAACGCCCGATGGTCGGTCGGTCCCTCCGACCGAAGCATCACGATCTCGGCGCTCGATTTCGACCTGTCCGTCTACGACATCTTCGGCCTGCTCGGCGCGGGCGGTTCGGTGCTGGCCCTGGACGAGAGTGAACGACGTGACCCCGAGCGCTGGCTCGACCTCATGGCGCGGCACCAGGTGACCGTCTGGAACTCGGTTCCGGTGCTCGTGGACATGTTGGTGTCGGCCGCCGAAGCGGCCGGCCCGCCCGCGAGCCTGCGGCTGGTCATCACCGGCGGCGACTGGATCGGACTGGACCTGCCGGGACGGCTGCACGACCTGCTGCCGAACGCCACGTTCGTCGGCAGCGGCGGGGCCACGGAGGCCGCCATCTACTCCAACCACATGCAGGTCCAGCGCGCCGACCCGGAATGGAGATCGATCCCCTACGGGCTGCCGCTGGGCAACCAGCAGTTCCGCGTGGTCGATCAGCTGGGCCGGGACTGCCCGGACTGGGTGCCGGGTGAACTGTGGATCGGAGGCGCGGGCGTGGCGCGGGGCTACCGGGGCGACCCGCGGCGCACCGCCGCGCAGTTCGTCACCCGCAGGGGGCGCCGCTGGTACCGCACCGGCGACCGGGCCCGCTACTGGCCGGACGGCCTGGTGGAGTTCCTCGGCCGCGAAGACCTTCAGGTGAAGATCAACGGGTATCGGATCGAACTGGGCGAGATCGAGGCGACGCTGACCGCCCACCCCCGGGTCGCCCGCGCCGTGACCGTCGTCACCGGTACCGGTTCGACCAGGCAGATCACCGCCTTTGTGACCTCTGACCGGGAGGACCTCGACATCGCCGATCTCCGGGAGCACGTGGCGGCGCACCAACCCGAGTACTCCCGGCCGGCCCACTACTTTCAGCTGCCCGAGCTGCCGCTCACCGCCAACGGAAAGATCGACCGGCGCGCCTTGGCCCAGTGGAGCGTCCCGGCCCCGGCCTCCGCGTCCAACGAACCGCCGACAGGCGTACTGGAGCGCGAACTGGCCGAACACTGGCGGCGTCTTCTCGACAAACCTGTGCAGGCCCGTGACGTCAACTTCTTCGAAATGGGCGGCAACAGCATCCTCGGCATGCGCCTGGCAAGGGAGCTCGAAGAGCGCTATGGCCGCCGTATCGAGATGCGGACTCTGTTCGGGGCGCCGACGATCGCCGCCCTGGCCCAGGTCCTGGAGGAGGCGGCGGGAGGGGGGACCCGGTGATGGCAGCCTCGGCCCCGCCGTGGAAGCTCTGGCTGCGGCGGATCGCCGGACACTCCAACCCCGCCCGCAGGCTGATCTGTTTCCCGCATGCCGGTGCCGGGGCGAGCGCCTTCCACCCCTTGGCCGAACATCTGCCCGCCGAGATCGAACTGTGGGCCGTCCAGTATCCCGCTCGTGAAGATCGCAGTTCGGAAGCGGCCCCCACTGACCTCATCGCGATGGCCGGCGAGGTCGGCTATGCGTTGCAGTGGCTGCGTGATCTGCCGTACGCCTTCTTCGGACACAGTATGGGGGCGATCGTCGCCTACGAAGCGGCCCGCCGACTGCCGAAACTGGGAATCGACCTGCCTGTCCGGCTCTTCGCCTCCGCGTGTGCCGCGCCGAATGTGTTCGCACTCGAAAGCATGCCCACCGGGCGGGTCGAAGATCTGATGCGGCACCTTGGCCGTGGCGTCTCTCTGCTGGACGACCCCGAGGCGCGCAGGATGCTCGTCTCGACCGTCCAGAATGATCTGCGCATGATCGGCCGCTACGTCCTCGCCGAAGACGGCAGGCTCGCCTGTCCCATCACCGCTTGCATCGGTGTGGCCGATCTCGAAGTGCGGCACGTTCAAGCCGTGGAGTGGAACCGCTTCACCACCGGGTCCTTCGAGCTGGAGAAGTTCGACGGCGACCATTTCTATCTGCTCGACAGGCCCGCCGAGGTATGTTCGATGATTGCGCGCCATCTGGATCGGGACGCGGTTTCCTGACCGGCCTGGTATGCCACTCAAGACGTGCTTCGTGCAGGCAAACCGGGACCTGGCCGACGCCAGGTCCCGGATCGCGTTCCGCCGCTCAGAACTCGGCCAGGCTCGGCCATTCGTCGAACGTTCCGGGTCCGCGGACGACGGTGTCGGGGTGTGGTTCGCCGCCGCCGATGGCGATGCGGACGTAGCGGTTGCCTGACAGCATCCAGAATTGGCTGTGCTGGTCGGGTACGGGCACTACGGCGTCGATGTGGTCGAAGCCTTTCAGGCTCGGCCATTCGTCGAAGGCGCCGGGGCCTCTGACGACGGTGTCCTTGTGCGGCTCGCCATCGGCGATGGCGATGCGGACGTAGCGGTTGCCCGACAACATCCAGAACTGACCGTACTGGTCAGGCACGGGCACCACCGCGTCGATGTGGTCGAACCCTTCCAGGCTCGGCCATTCGTCGAACGTTCCGGGTCCGCGGACGACGGTGTCGGGGTGTGGTTCGCCGCCGCCGATGGCGATGCGGACGTAGCGGTTGCCTGACAGCATCCAGAATTGGCTGTGCTGGTCGGGTACGGGCACTACGGCGTCGATGTGGTCGAACCCTTCCAGGCTCGGCCATTCGTCGAAGGTGCCCGGACCCCTGACGACGGTGTCCTTGTGCGGCTCACCGTCGGCGATGGCGATGCGCAGGTAGCGGTTGCCCGACAACATCCAGAACTGACCGTACTGGTCAGGCACCGGCACCACCGCGTCGATTGTCGAAGGCATTTCCGTCCCTTCCGTCCCCGGAGCAGCCATGCCGCTAAATCCGCCTCGGACCGAAATGGGATAGGAAACAGCATGACGCCACCGGGCGACAAGGTCAAGCGAGCCTCGCGCCCGCTGCTCTTGATGTCTATATGACACTTTAGTCAGATTTCAAGTCGAAATCCCTAGCCACAGCGAGATATTTGCGTGGCAGAACTTTGGTGATGCGCATCCGCTTCCGTGATCTACGCGGGCACGTCAAATGAGAACGCGCTCGACGTGCTGCCGAACTTCTCTTGCCGGTGCGCTCCGAAGGCGATGAAAAGTAAACCCTGCACCGCGACCGTGCCGCGCACGCGCCACTTTCAGGAGACACCTGCTGGCACTCTTTGTGGCTGATCGGAATATCGATGCAAGCCATCCAGCAGGGAGGGCAGAGGTCAACGCGAACTCATCATCAGAATGGTGAACATGATCGGATTGCAAGGCCGTTAAACCCCTTATGGGTGACCGCAAATGCTGGCTATGCAACAACCGCCCGCAAGGCTATGGTGAGGAAAACAGGGCGCTCAATTGACCAGGAGGAGTAGTGGCTCGATCGAACACTCCCTCGCAATCTCGCCGTGAGCTGTTCGCGCTCCTTGAGGACGTCGATACCGTCGACGACTTCTTCGCGCGGTGCGCGGAAAACGTGCAATGGTCACTGTTCGGGCAGCATCCTTTGGCCGGGCACTACAAGAGCAGGGACGAGTTCATCCCCGCCACGATCGGCCAGATCCGTCCGCTCCTGTCGGGCGGACTGCACTTCCGCGTCAGGGGACTGTACGGCGGAGACGAAATCGCGATCGTCGAGATGGACGGTGTCGCCACAGCCCACGACGGCGAACCCTACGATCCCTTTTACGTGTGGATCTGCTGGTTCGAGGGTGACGAGATCGTCAAGGTGCACGCCTACGTCGACTCCCTCGTCGTGACCGAGATCCTCGACCGGCTGGCATCCTGACGATCAGGGTGTCCGTTCGCGCGACGCTCCACCTGGCGGAGAAACGGTGACCAGCGACAAGACCGCAAAACCCGACCTGACGGCAGAGCAGTGCCTGGCCATGCTGGACATCATCGGCGCGCGGTCGCCTGATGCGGGCACCAGGCGACCGTCGTTCCTGATGGGGATACTGCTGTGCTTCCTGGAGAACGGACTGCACGGCCTGGACCGAACCGAGCTGAGATTGGCCGCAGCCGGTTACGCCGATGCCGTAGTCGAGCTGACCGGAGGACAACCCGCCCAGGCCCGGCGAGGGTGGGCGGTCCTGATCAACGCCCGGTTGAACCGGACCGCCATCGAACTCCAGGAGGCCACCGAAGGCACCGGCTCCATCTTCGTGGACGTCGCAGGGCCGGCGATGCTGGTGGCCTCCAACCTGATGAACGTGCTCAACCACCGCACGCTGACCGAAGAAGAGATCCGCGCCACCGTCGCCACCGCCGAGGGCAACCTGCAGACGCTCCACCGCAACTTCGACCTGCTCAAAGACACGCTGCGTGACCGCGGCGTCCAACTCTGAACGCCTGGAGCAAGCCTCGCAGGACGACACGCCATGCCTGCCAGGTGTGGTCATCCGCCGTTTCCCGCCCGCGGATCAGTGTCGTCATCGCGTTCTCAGGAGTCGTGGACGATCCGGCCGGCGGCCACGGTGGTGACGACGCGGACGGTGTGGAGTTCCTCAGGGGGGAGCGCGAAGGGGTCGCGGTCAAGGACGGCCAGGTCGGCGTGCTTGCTGGGGTCGAGGGTGCCGGTGCTGGCGTCGAGGTGGTTGACGTAGGCCGAGCCCAGGGTGGCGGCGCGCAGCGCGGTCTCCAGAGTGAGCCGCTGGTGCGGCAGGAACGGCTGGTCGGCGTACCGGGCCGGATCGGTGCCCGGCCGGTAGGTGGTGCGGTTGACCGCGACATGGATGCCGAGGATCGGGTCGGCCGAGGAGACGGGCCAGTCGCTGCCCATCGCCAGGCGCGTGCCGTGGTCGTGCAGGGCGGCGAACGGGTACTGCCAGCCCGCCCGTTCCTCGCCGAGGAACGGCACGGTGAGCTCGGTCATCTGGTCGTCGTTGTACGCCCAGAGCGGCTGCATGTTCGCGGCGACGCCCAGCTCGGCGAAGCGGGGCACGTCGTCCGGGTGCACGATCTGGAGGTGCGCGAGGTGATGCCGCAGGTCACGTGGGCCATGCCGATCGAGGGCCGCGGCCACCGCGTCGAGCGCCTCGCGCACGGCCCGTTCGCCGATGGTGTGGAAGTGCACCTGGAGGCCGGCGCCGTGCAGGCGGGTGACGGCCTCGGCGAGCTCGCCGGGCTCGAAGAACGAGATGCCGCTGCCGTGGCCGCCCAGGTAGGGCGTCAGGGTGGCGGCGGTGAAGTTCTCGCAGACGCCGTCCTGCATGATCTTGACGGCGTCGAGCGCCAGCCCCGGCCGGGCGTTCGTGCGAAGGTGCAGCAGGTCGTCGAGCTGCTCGACGCCGCGGTCGCGCCGCCACCACAGGCAGCCCCGTACGCGGGCGGTGAGCAGGCCGCGGGAGATCAGCTCGTGGTAGACGCGGGTGGGGTCGGTGGTGCCGGGATAGTCGCCGACGATCGCGTCCTGCCAGGCGGTGATGCCGAGGGCGTGCAGGTGGCGCTGCGCGGTGAGCATGGCATCGACCTGCTCGTCCAGGGTCGGGGCCGGGACGAGTCTCTGCACCAGGCGCATGGCGCCCTCGTGCAGGACGCCCGAGGGCGCGCCGCGTTCGTCGCGCTCGATCCGGCCGTCCGCGGGATCGGGGGTGGACGCGGTGATCCCGGCCAGCTCCAGCGCGCGCGAGTTGACCCAGGCCCCGTGGTGGTCGCGGTTGGGCAGGAACACCGGCCGGTCCGCGACGATCGCGTCCAGGTCGGCGGCGAGCGGGGTGCCGCCGGGGAAGGCGTCCATCCGCCAGCCGCCCCCGGTGATCCAGGACGCGCCGGGGTTGCCGGCGGCGTAGGCCGCGACCGCCTCCAGGACCAGGTGCCGGTCGTCCAGGTCGGTCAGGTCGCAGCGCAGCATCTCCAGCCCGCCGGTCAGCGGGTGGACGTGCGCGTCCTGGAACGCCGGGATGACCGTGCGTCCGCCAAGCGGCCGCACGTCCGTGCCGGCGCCGATCAGGTCCCGTACCTCCGCGGCGGCGCCGACGGCGACGATCCGGCCGTCCGCGATCACCACCGTGTCCGCCTCCGGTCGGCCCGGCAGCCGGGCGTCGGTCAGTACGAGGTCGGCGGTCCCGCCCATCGTCATACGGTTTCCTCCAGGCGTTCGACGTCGGTGGTGGTGAGCCGCGCGTACGCGGCCGGATCGGCGCGGCGCAGGCGTAGCGCGGCCAGCACGCCGATCAGGAAGACGACCGGGAGCGGCAGGACCAGGATCAGGTTGGTGGCGGTCCCCGCCGTGGTGAGCAGGTCCATGTGGGACACCGCCAGCCAGCAGGCGGCGGTCAGCGCGGCGCCGCCCAGCAGCGGCGCGACCAGCCGGGTCCACAGGCCGCCCGGCAGCCCGGGATTGCGCAGGTAGAAACCGGCCACGGCGAACGAGCATAGGGCCTGCAGCGCCATGATCCCGATCACGCCGGGAGTGTTCAGCCAGATCAGCAGCTTCAGGAACGGGTCGAGGCCGGCCAGCGCGAAGCCGGCGACGACCCCGGCCGACAGCGCGGCGGTGACGGCGCCCGCCACCCACGGAGACCTGGTGCGCGGGTGGACGCGTGCGAGCGCGGCGGGCAGCACGCGCTCCCGGCCGAGCGCGAAGAAGTAGCGGTTGGACGCGTTGTGGAAGGCCAGGATCGCGGCGAAGGAACTGGTCACGATCAGCACGTTCATGACGTCCACGGCGAGCCCGCCCACGTACTCGTCGGTCGCGCCGAACACCAGTGCCGACGGGTCCCGTCCAGCGGCCGCGCGCACCGCGCCCGGTCCGAACGCGGTCACCACGATCCACGCGACGAACGTGTAGAAGAGCGCGAGGAACCCCACGGCGACATAGGTGGCGGTGCGCACGGAGCGGGCGGCGTTCCTGACCTCCTCGCCGTAGATCGCCGTCGCCTCGAAGCCGATGAACGCGCCGAAGGTGATCGCCAGCGCTCCGGAGAACCCGCCGGTGAAGACCGTGTCCGGTGCGAACGGGGCCAGGCTGAACCCCTCGGGCCCGCCCTGGACGAGCACCGCGACCGCCAGCACCACGAGCACCAGCACCTCACCGAGCAGCGCGACGCCGAGCACCTTGGCGCTGAGCGTCACCTGGCGGAAGCCCAGCAGCCAGACCAGCGCGACCGCGGCCAGCGCCCAGACCCACCACTTCAGATCGATGCCCAGAAGGTCGTCGGCGGTGGTGGCGGCGAAGAAGCCGAACGCTCCGTACAGCCCGATGCCCACGCCGTTGTACGAGACCACCGCGACCAGCGCCGCCCCCACGCCGGCGGGCTTGCCCAGCCCCTTGGCGACGTAGGCGTAGAACGCGCCAGCGTTGCTGATGTGCCCGCTCATCGCGGTGAAGCCGACGGAGAACAGCACGAGCGCCAGCCCGGCGACGAGATAGCCGGCGACCGCGCCGGGCCCGGCCACCGCGAGGCCGATCGGTGCGGTCCCTGCCATCACGGTCAGCGGCGCCGCCGCGGCGACCACGAAGAACACCAGGTCCCAGGTGCCGATGGCGTTTCGTTTGAGGGTTCCCCGGGCTTGCTTGGCGGATTCAGAAGTGCGCATGGCTGCCCTCCGCTAAAACTTCAGGCTGAAGTTTTAGGGAAGGTAGCGCACGCCGGGGCGCCGCGGAAGGCCTGTCTTCGGCGCTCTACGATGGGCGGTGAGATGGAATCCAGGAGCACCAGGCGTGCGGGCCGCCCCAGCCGCCCGATCCTCACCGCCGACGCGATCCATCGGGCCGCCCTCGAACTGATCGACAAGAGCGGGGCCGACGACTTCAGCCTCGCCAGGCTGGCCCGCGAGCTGGGCGTGCGGATGCCCTCGCTCTACAACCACGTCAGGAACCGCGACGACGTGATCAGCGGCATGCGCACGCTGCTCGCCGCCGAGATCGACTCGTCGCCCTTGCGGAAGCTGCCCTGGGACGAGGCGCTGGCCGCTTGGGCACGGTCGTACCGGGACGCGTTCGCGCGCCACCCCAACACCGTGAAGCTGCTGGCCACCACCGCCGTACGGACCCCGGCGGTGCTCGACATGTACGAGGACTTCGTGCTGGCGCTGGAGGACGCGGGCTGGCCCACCGATCAGACGATCGGGCTCCTCACCGCGCTGGAGTCGTTCGTGCTCGGCTCGGTGCTGGACATGGTCGCCCCGGAGCAGATGATCGACCTGTCCGCCGACGCCAGCCGGCACCCCCGGCTGGCCGCCGCCGTCGCCGTCACCCCGCGGGTCGACCGTGCCGACGAGGCCTTCGAGCTCGGCCTCGCGGCCATGCTGTCCGGAATGCGGCGGCGACTCGACGAGATCGCGGCATCCGCGGAGTAAGGCGAAGTAAGGCGCGTTAAGGCGTACCAAGACCGATTCTCGCCCTGGAACAGACCCTTGCCGACCTTGTGGGCGTCATGTATACAAGCTACCTATGAGTGGTCTACGAGACGATTCCGCCCAGGATCTGGCGTACCGGTGGCTCAAGCAGCACATCGCGCGTTTCCCGCGGCACGAGGGGACGTTCTTGAGCGAGGCGGAGGTGGCGCGGGAGACCGGGACGTCGCGGACTCCGGTGCGCGAGGCGCTGCTGCGGCTGGAGGCCGAGGGCTTCCTGCAGATCGTGCCGAAGAAGGGCGTCTTCGTGCCGCCGATCACCGATGGCGAGGTGCGTGCGGTGATGCAGGCGCGTGAACTGGTCGAGGACTGGTGCGTCCGGCAGGTCGCGCCCGCGAGCGAGGGCCTCATCGGCGAGCTGGAGTCGTTGCTGGCCGAACAGGAACGGGTGATCGGCGATCCGGTCACGTTCATCGAGCTGGACCGCGTGTTCCACCGGCTGATCGTGCGCCGGGCCGGCAATCCGGTGCTCGCCGAGTTCTACGAGTCGTTGCGCGACCGGCAGGTCCGGATGGGCATGTACGCGGTGGCGAACGAGCCGGACCGGTCGCGCGCCGTGCTCGACGAGCACGCCGCCATCGTCGCCGCGCTCAGGACCGGGGAGGCGGCGGCAGGCGCCGCGGTGACCGCGCATCTGTCCAGCACGATGGCGGCTCTGCACCTCCCTGACGTCGCCGGCTGGGACGGTACGCAGCACTCGGTGGTGGGCCTGACATGAGGGTCGCGCTGGTACAGGTGGCCAGCCCGCCGGAGGAGGCGCCGGCCGAGCGCCGGGAACGGGTGGGCGCCATGGTGGCCCAGGCCCGGGGCGCCGACCTGGTGGTGCTGCCGGAGTTGTGGGCGGCCGGCTACTTCGCGTTCGACCGCTATGACGAGCGGTCCGAGCCGCTGGACGGCCCGACGGTGACCGCCGCCGGCGCGTGGGCCAGAGAGCTGGACGCGTACGTCCATGCGGGCAGCATCGTGGAGCGGGACGGCGCGGGCCGGCTGTTCAACACCGCGGTGCTGGTGGCGCCGGACGGCCGGATCGTGCACACCTATCGCAAGGTGCACGTGTTCGGGTACGCCTCGCGGGAGGCGGAGCTGCTCACCCCAGGTGACGCGCTGGAAGTGTGCGCGACCCCGTTCGGGCCCTTGGGCGCCACCACGTGCTACGACCTGCGGTTTCCGGAGTTGTGGCGGGACCTGGTCGACCGAGGCGCGACGACGGTGGTGGTGCCGGCGGCGTGGCCGGAGGCGCGGCGCGACCATTGGCGCCTCTTCACCGCCTGCCGCGCCGTGGAAGAGCAGGTGGTGCTCATCGCGTGCAACGCGGTCGGCGTACAGCACGGTGGGGCCGTGCTCGGCGGGTACAGCCGTGTCGTCGACCCGTGGGGGACCGTCCTGGTCGAGGCGGGCACCGCCGAGGGCGTCACGTTCTGCGACATCGACCCGGCCGTGGTCGCGAAGGTGCGCGCCGAATTCCCCGTGCTGGACGACCGCCGGTGGCCGGCCGCCGCGCACAGCACGCAGCGGAGGACATCATGACGGACCGTTCCACGTCGGTGACCGTTGACGTCACCGGCACCGGCGAACGACTCACGGTCGTTCCGGACAAGCTGATCGTCGCCGGATACACCGCACGCGACGAGGCGGCCGTCGAGGCCCACATCGCCGAGCTCGAAGCGATCGGGGTACCGCGTCCGGCGAGCGTGCCGGCCTTCTACGACCTCGACACCGCACTGCTGACCACCGCCCCGGTGGTCGAGGTCGACGGCGCGGCGACCTCGGGGGAGGTGGAGCCGGTGCTGATCCGTGCGGGCGGGCGCTACTTCCTCGGCGTGGGATCCGACCACACCGATCGTGAGCTGGAGCGCACGGACGTCGCCGAGTCGAAGGCCGCCTGCCCCAAACCGATCGGCAGCACCGTCGTCGAACTCGACCCCGCCCTGTCGTCGCCGGACTGGGACACGTTGATCGCCGGCTGCGCCGTGGACGAGACGTCGTACCAGCGGGGGAGCGTGTCCGCGCTGCGGCATCCCGCCCAGCTGCTGGAACGGCTGGCGGACGCGATCGGCGCCGTTCCGCCGAACGTCGTCCTGTTCTGCGGCACGCTGCCGCTCCTCGACGGGACCTTCGTGCACGGCAGCCACTGGCAGGTCCGCCTGGAGCTCCCCGGGGGAGAAGCACTGACCCACGCCTACGAGATCAAACAGAGGAGCTTGTGATGCGCACCGGATCCGACTACCTGACCTCCTTGAAGGACGGCCGCCGCATCTACGTCGACGGTGAGGCCGTGCAGGACGTGGCCCACCACGGGGCGTTCGCGCCCATCGCGCGTACCATCGCCGAGCTTTTCGACATCGCCGCCGATCCCGGGTCCGGCCTGACCTGTACCGACCCGGACACCGGCGCGACCGTGAACCGCCTGTTCACAGCCCCGCGCAGCCGGACGGACCTGACCGCGTTCCGCGAGGCGGCCACCACCTGGGCGCGCCACACGCATGGCTGGGTGGGACGCAGCCCGGACCACGTCGGCGCGTTCCTGGCCGCGTTCGCCGCACACCCGGAGGCCTTCGCCGGCGGCGATCACGACCTCGCCGCCAACGTCGCGGCGTACCAGCGGCGGCTCGTCGAGGAGGACCTCTACGTCTCCTATGCGATCATCCCGCCGCAGGTGTCGCGCGGCACCACCGCCCACGCGTGGGACGGTGAGCTGATCCAGGTCGGCGTGGCCGAGGAGCGTCCGGACGGCATCGTCGTGCGCGGTGCGCAGATGCTGGCCACCGGTGGCGCGGTCGCCGACGAGATCCTCGTGTCCTGCATCAAGCCGCTGACGCCCGAGGACACCGACTTCGCGATCAGCTTCGCCGTGCCGGTGGCCGCCGACGGGCTCAAGCTGTACTGCCGCCGCCCCTACGCGCCCGCGGCGACCAGCCGCTACGACTATCCGCTGACCACCCGGTTCGACGAGACCGACGCGCTGGTGGTGTTCGACGACGTGTTCGTCCCATGGGAGCGGGTGTTCGTCTACCGGGACGTCGCCGGGCTGCGGCGGCAGTTCTTCGACACCGGTGCCCACGCGCTGGGGAACTGGCAGGCGCAGATCCGGTTCTCGGTCAAGCTGCAGTTCCTGGCGGGGCTGGCCCGCAAGGTCGCCGCGGTGAACGGCGTGGACAAGTTCCCCGGCGTGGTGGAGAAGCTCGGCGAGATGGCCAGCCTGGTCTCTCTCGTCGAGGCCGCGGTGATGGCCGCCGAGTACACCGCGGCTCCCGACGAGCAGGGCATGTGGCGCCCCGGCGCGCGAGCCCTCTACGGGGCGATGGGCATGCAGTCCGAGCTCTACCCCCGCGTCCTGGCGATCCTGCGGGACCTTGTCGGCGGCGGCGTTCTTCAGGTTCCGTCCAGCGTCGCCGACATGACGAACCCGGAGACCCGCGCCGACATCGACCGCTACGTCTTCAGCCCGAACGCGCCCGCCGAGGAACGGGTGAAGCTGTTCAAGCTCGCCTGGGACGCCATCGGCAGCGAGTTCGCCGGACGCCATCACCAGTACGAACTCTTCTACGCCGGCGCGCCGTTCGTCGTGAAGGGCTACGCCTTCCGCAACTACGGATTCGACCAGTCCGTGGCGGACGTCGAGGCCTTCCTCGCCGCCTACGACGTCGCCGACCGCGCCTGACACCGAGGAGCGCCATGAGCAAGCCCGAGCACGAGTTCTTCCCGGTCACCGACGTGGACTTCACCGTCTGCCCGGGGGACGACCCGAAGATCGTCGAACGGATCCTCGCGGCGGACCCCGAGACCGGGGTCGCCACCCGCATCCTGCGCTACGAGCCGGGAGCCGACTCCACCCCGATGGGCGTGCAGAAGCACGACTTCTGGGAGGAGGTCTACATCCTCGAAGGCTCGTTCACCGACCTCACCCTCGGCAAGACGTTCGTCAAGGGCATGTACGCCTGCCGCCCGCCGGGCATGCCGCACGGCCCCTGGCGCACCGACGAAGGTGTGCTGACCTTCGAAGTGCGCTACCGCGCCTGATCACCTTGGAGGCCGCATGCCTTCCGCCGACCTCGCCGACATGAACGCCGACATGAACGCCGCCGTCGACCCGCTGACCATGCGCCGCACGATGGGCCGCTTCGCCACCGGCGTCGCCGTGGTCACCACCAGCGCTGACGGCACGCCGCACGGCATGACGGTCAACTCGCTGACCTCGGTCTCGCTCGACCCGCCCCTGCTGCTGGTGTGCCTGACCATCGGCGCGCGCAGCACGGACGCGATCATCCGCGCCGGGCGGTTCGCGGTCAACATCCTCTCCGCCCGCCAGGAGCAGCTCGCCCTGCGCTTCGCCCGCCGGGGAGAGGACCACTTCGCCGGCCTCGACGTGACCCACGAGCGGCACGACGTGCCGGTGATCCCCCATGCCTTCGCCCACCTGGAATGTGAGGTGGAACGGCACTTCGTCGCAGGCGACCACGTCGTCGTCATCGGAGAGGTCCGCGCCGTCTGCGAGCGCGAAGGCGAACCCCTCGGATTCCTTGGAGGCAGGTTCAGCGACATCGTCGACCGCGGACACGAACCCGTCCACTGGACCTTCTAGCCAGTCCACCGGACCTTCCAGCTCCCGAACGATCAACGCCGATCCCGCGAAACCCCGGCGGCTGCGCACACAGCCGCCGGGGCCAGTGGGCATCGATCCGCGCCCTCCCACCAGGGCCTCGTCACCACCAACTCGTTCGGACTCGACCGCAGGAGGTCGACATGACCAATACCGCTGTCCAACCTAGCAAGCGCAAAGCGCACACGAGCCTGCCGCTCATCGCCGGCTCCAGCCTCGCCGGCACCGCTGTGGAGTGGTACGACTTCTTCCTCTACGGCACGGCCTCCGCCCTCGTGTTCAACGAGCTCTTCTTCCCCGACGCCGACCCGCTGGTGGGCACCATGCTGGCGTTCGGCACGTACGCGGTCGGGTTCGTCGCGCGCCCCATCGGCGCGGCTGTTCTCGGCCACTACGGCGACCGCCGGGGACGGCGCGCGACCCTCATCGCCAGCCTGCTGCTGATGGGCACCGCCACGTTCCTCATCGCGCTGGTCCCGCCCTACTCGGCGATCGGCGTGGCCGCACCAGTCCTTCTGGTCGTGCTCCGGCTCGTCCAGGGGTTCGCGCTGGGCGGCGAGTGGGGCGGCGCGGTTCTCCTGGTATCCGAACATGGCGACCCGAAGCGCCGGGCGTTCTGGTCGTCGTGGCCCAACGTCGGGCCGCCGCTGGGCAATCTCATGGCGGCCGGCGCCCTGGTCGCGCTCGGCGCGGTCATGTCCGAGGAAGCCTTCCTGGACTGGGGCTGGCGCATCGCGTTCGCGCTCTCCGCACTGCTGGTGATCATCGGCCTGTGGCTGCGGCTGTACGTCACCGAGACCCCGCTCTTCCAGCAGGCGGAGGCGGCCCGAGCCGACGAGCCGCGGCGCATGCCCCTCGGCGTGGTGATCCGCGACCACTGGCGGCAGGTGATCCTCGCCGCCGCCACCCGCTTCGGGGAGAACGCCGGCTTCTACATCTACTCCCTGCTGGTGATCACCTACGTCACCAAGATGCTCGACCTCGACAAGTCCGTCGGGCTCGCCGCGGTCATGATCGGGCAAGGCGTCGCGGTGGTCGCCATCCCGCTGTTCGCCATCCTGGCCGACCGCAGAGGCCGCCGGCCCATCTACCTCGCCGCCTCGGTCGCCACCATCGTCTGGAGCTTCGTCTTCTTCGCCCTGCTCGACACCAGGAACACCGGCGCCATCATCGTGGCCGTCGCCGGCGGGCTGCTGATCTTCGCCGCCTACAGCTCGGTCATCGGCGCGTTCTTCTGCGAGCTCTTCCCCACCGAGGTTCGCTACTCCGGCGTCTCGCTGGCGTACAACCTCGCGTCCGTACTCGCCGGCTCACTGGCACCCATCATCGCGGTCGCCCTCTATGGCTGGTTCGACACCGGCTACGCCATCGGGGCCTACCTCGCCGTCATGGGCGCCATCTCCCTGGTCGCCACGCTGGTCGCCCGCGAGACGCGGACCGTCGACCTGGCGAACGTCGACGGGCCCAAGTAGCCGCTCTCACCTGTCAAGGAAAGGTGCGCGATGGTCAGCAGATTCAGATCCTTCGTTCTGGCAACGCTACTCGCGATCTCGATGGCCGCCGGCTTCGGCGTCGCCTCGTCCGCTTCGGTCCGGTCGGCGGACCTGGTCCTGCGGAACGGGCAGATCTACACGGTGGACAAGGGCAGGCCCTGGGCCCAGGCCGTCGCCGTCAAGAACGGTAAAATGGTCTACGTCGGCGGCAATTCCGGCGCCGCGATGTTCACCGGCCCGCGTACGCGGGTGGTCGACCTCGGCGGCCGAATGATGATGCCCGGATTCGTCGACGGCCACAATCACGCCTACCTGATGGCCGAGAGCCTGTTCTGGCTGAGCCTGAATCCCTACGGCACCGTGGAGGAACGGCAGGCCGCGATCCGGAGACACCGAGCTCAGGACCCGGAAGCCCAGCAATTGCGGGGCGTCGGCTGGGACGACGTCTCAAGGGACGCCAAGGCCGCCGGCGTGATGCCCAAGGAGCTTCTGGACACGGTCGTGTCCGACATCCCCGTAGTGATCATCTCGAACGGGCACCACAGCCTGGTGGTGAACTCCAAGGCCCTCGAACTCGCCGGCATCACCAAGGACACGCAGGATCCGCCCGGCGGCACCATCGAACGGGACGAGAAGACCGGTGAACCCAATGGGATCGTCCGCGAGTTCTCAGCGCAGAACCTGGTGATCAACGCGCTGCCGCAACCGGACTTCACGGTCGACCAGTACCGGCAGACCATCGAGAAGTGGCAGCGGGTCGCGGCCGCGGACGGCATCACCTCGACGTTCGTCCCGGTGCACTACCCGACGGTCAACCTCCTGAAGGCGTTCGAGGCGATGGACGACGCCGGCGAACTGACCGTCCGCTTCGACCTCGGGCTCTGGGCCGACGAGAACCGGGGCACCGAGCAGGTCGACGACCTCGCCGCGCTGCGCGACAGGTACCAGGGCGAACGCTACAAGATCGACACCATCAAGATCTTTTCCGACGGCGTCGGTGCCGGCCAACTGGTGTGGGACCAGAAGGTCCTGGAGAAGACCGTCGCCGCCCTCGACAGGAAGGGTTTCCGTGTCTACGTCCACGCCATCGGAAACCCGGACTTCTACCCGTCGGGCAACGCCCTGGACGCGTTCGAGTACGCCGCCAGGAAGAACGGGAAGCGAGATTCCCGCCATGTGGTCACGCATGCCGACTGGGTCAAGCGGAAGGACGTGCAGCGGTTCAAGAGGCTCGGGGCGATTCCGGTCCCGCAGCCGCCGTGGTTCGGCAAGGACTGGTACGACGACGCCCCACGGAACAAACTGGAGAACCTCAACCGCTTCAAGAGCTACGTGAATGCCGGTATCCCGGTCGTCTCGTCGAGCGACTTCCCCTCAAGCGACACGTTCGAACAGGACATGTACCCCCTCACCGGCATCGAGGTCGGCATGACCCGGCTGGACCCGAACACGACCCGTGAAGGCGACCTGGACCAGGCGGCGTGGCCGAAAGAGCGGGCGTCCCTGAACGAGATGATCGCCAGCTACACCCTCAACGGCGCGCACATGATCTTCGCGGAGAACGAACGGGGATCGATCGAGGTGGGCAAGAAGGCCGACCTCGTCGTCGTCGAGAAGAACCTCTTCGCCACTCCGATCACCCAGATCAGCGAGAAAAAAGTGATGTTGACGCTATTCGAGGGCAAGGAAACCCACCGCGACCCGTCCTTCAAGTAAGCCAGACCGACAACGGCGGTGGCGACCCTCCAGCCGCCACCGCCGTTAACGTCCGAGGCGGCTTCCGCCGCTCACAGGTGCTCTTTCAGCCGCCGCAGCGCGAGCTCCGGAAAGCCGCCCTGGTCGCTCTCCCCGCAGGTGATGACCACCAGTACACCCCGGTAGGCGAACACCACCGTGATCGTCGCCTGCAGGCCCGGGTCCCTGTGCGTCGCCCAGATCCGTCCCCCGTCACCGAGATCGAGCGGCCGGTCGGTGACCGTGTGGCTGATCTTCGAACCCTTGACGTCGAGTTCGTAGTGCCGGCACCGCTCCGGCAGCGGCGCGCGTACCGCCTGCTGGGCCCCTCCGCCCGGCAAGGCGACGAGCCACTGCAGGATGCGGGCGTCGTTCGGCCCCCTCTGCCAGCCCCGTAGCGCGGCAGGAGCCTGGGCTCGCGTGTCTCCGGACGCCCGCACGAACCCCCCGGCAGAAAGCCGCATGGCGCACTCGGTCGCACCGCCCGGCCATGGCTGGCCCGCCATCAGCCGGTCCTCCACCTGCTGATAGTGCGGCTGGGCGTCAACAGTTCCCGGCGTCATCCCCGGATAGGAGTCCAGAAGGGCCGCCCGCAGCCGAGCAGCGTCCAGCCCCTCACTCTTCTCACCGCCCCAACCGCACGCCGAAACGCAGAGCAGAATGATCACGATAAGGCGACGCATCGCGCGATGATAGGGCAAGCCTCAGGACACCGCAGCCGCTTGGCTTAGAGCGAGCCGCGCTGCCTGCGGCCGGATATGGCCTTGCGAGGACTCCGAGACCATCTGTGCAGGGCTCGGATGTTGAGGTCCTGGTTGATGACGTGCAGGACGCGGCGGGCCTGGTAGTTGATCGAAGCCGCCCGGCGGATCATCGGGTCGCTGCTGGCGAGCGGTAGCAGGGCGTAGTGCTTGAAGTTGCCGAGCAGCGAGATCTCCTGGATCAGCGCGGCGGTCTCGGCCTCGTCGGCGAGCCGCAGATTGTCGTCGCGGATGACGTAGATGCGGTTCTCGCGGTCACCGAGGCACGCGTACAGGCAGTTGAGCTCCTGCAGCACGCGCTTGGGCGTGAAGTCATAGAAGCGGTAGTACAGGTGGGAGATGGCGTCCTGCTTGGCGGCCAGGTCCTCGACGGCGGGCGCCGCTCCGACGCGGAGGCTGGCCAGAGTGGCCACTTCGGCGCACAGTTCCTTGCGCAGCTCCAGATAGCCTTCGATGATCTTTGTGGCGATGCCGTTCGCCTGCCGGCGGCTCTCCAGCACGATGCTCGAGACGAAGCCGAGCCCCGCGCCGAGCGCCAGTGTCGCCAGGGGCAGCACCACAGCGATCATCAAGAGTGTCTCCGCATCGAGGACCGGACGAACGCGTGCAACTGGCCAACGGTCGGGGCCTCGAACAACGTCGCCAGCCCTTCGCCCATCGCGATCGCGATCCGGAACCGGGCCTCCAGCCAAGCGAAGATCTCCACAAGCGCCAGGGAGTCCAGCCCGAACTGGAGGAGGTCGGTATCGTCCTGCAGCCGCCCGACGTCGATGGCCAGGACATGGGCGACATGGGTCCTTATCGCCGCGAGATCCTGCTCCGCCACCCCAGCCCCCGCTACATTCCGACTCAAACCACCCCGCATCGTAACCCGGCACTAGCCGCCCAGGCTCACTCACCCTAGGGAGCCGATGGCCGCGAAGACCATTGCGTGAGGTGTGTTCAGGGTTGGTGGCAGGCGAAGTTGGCCGCGTGGTTGGGGTCACCGGTCATTCTGTAGCGCGGCCAGGCCGGGTATTCGCACAGGGGCCGGGTGCGGCCTGCGGCGGTGGGGTTGAGGTCCTTGACGATGGGGTGCTTGGGCGGGGTGGCGTTCTCCACCCAGCCTTCCAGGGCGGTGAGGGAGTCCCAGCTGGCGGCGAACGCGGGTTTGATGTTGGCGTGGTTGGCTCCGGGCACTGTGTAGAACCGGGCGAACCGCGCCGTTGCCTGTGTTCCCATGGTCGCGCGGATTCTGTTGAAGTATTGGGCGGTGGAGCGGTGGCTGACCAGTTCGTCGGCCAGGCCGTGGATGATGAGGAGACGGCCGCCGGTGGCGGCGAAGGGGCGCAGGTCGGGGTTGTTGACGTCTTGCAGGGCTGACAGCCGGCTGATGCGGGTGCGCCATTTGCCGGGGTGGCGGGGATCGATCGCCAGCGGGCTGTACGTGGCGTCCCTGGTGACGGCGTAGCGGATCCATTGGTCCCAGAACTGGACGCCGTAGCCGCTGGTCTTGGGCATCGGATCGGCCGGCGCGGTGGTGCCCATGCCCAGCAGCGGGGTGGTCATCGCCGCGCCCGACAGGAACGGGAAGCCCGGGTAGCCGGTTTCGCCGCTGGCGATGCGGTAGGGCAGCCGCAGCGGCGAGGACAGCGCGCGGACGGCGCGGATCTGCCGGTTGGTCAGGCAGGCGCCGTCGCTGCTGGGGTGGGGAGTGGCACAGCGCAGGACGCGGGGATCGAAGTGGCAGCCGCGCTCGTTGGAGACGACACCGTCGCGGACACCGTCCAGGCCGTCGCACGCGTTGATCACGCTGCGGTGCAGCAGCTCTTGCTGGGCCGGGCCGGGGAACGCTCCGGGCCGCGACAGCAGCTGGGCCTGGTATCCGAAGAACAGGTCCAGGGTCGCGGCGTTCCAGGCGGGGTAGACGGCGATGATGCCGTCGAAGTCGCGTGGCCAGCGCTGCGCCACGGCGAGTGCTTCGCGTCCTCCTGAGGAGCCGCCGGCGAAGTAGCTGTGGGCGGGCCGGACCCCATACCGCTGGCCGATGAGGTAGGCGGCGGCGTCGCGCGTCTTCTTGAGTGCGTCACCGGCGAAGTTACGCAGAGCCTCGTCGTTGGTGGCGAACGAGCCGTCCAGCGAGGGGGTCGGCTGGAAGTCGGGGGCGGCCTGGTGCCCGGAGTCGCTGGCGAACGTGACGTAGCCGCGGCCAAGGGGAGTGGGCTGGTCGGCGGGGCCGTAGGGCACGTTGCCAGCGATGTTGGGGATGGTGCCGTCGTATCCGCCGCCGCCGAACATCATCGTCTTGCCATTCCAGACCGTAGGCAGCGCGACTCTCATCAAGATGTCGGGCGCGGTGGGATCGACCGGGTGCAGGGCCGCGTCCACCCGGCAGTGCTCGCCAATGGCGGAGGCACCCTGCCCAGAGGCCGGGACCAGCGTCGCCTGGCGAACGTGCCCGCCGGTGGTCGGGAGGCCGATCGCCGACGCGGGGATGGCCAACCCGGCAAGGTCCGTACAGGCCTTGCCGGCGGGCGGCACTGACGCTTGCGCGGGGAGGGCCGCCATTCCGGACAGCGCCACGGCGCCTCCCGCGACCAGGGCTTTGTATCGGCTCATGACGACCTTCCTCTGAGCGAGATCCTTGATGGGCGAAGGACGGGAACGGACCTCATACGCCCGGCACCGGCTCCTTGGCGAGCGGGGCATCGTCTCCGGTCAGCGGGCGGGCCAGGTCACGGCCGCGGGTCTCCTTGATCAGCGCGACGGTGACGGTGGTGACGACGGCCGCGAGGCACACGTACAGGGCGATGGGGGTGGCGGAGTCGTAGTCCTTCAGGAGTTCGACCGCGATGATCGGGGCGAGCGCGCCGGCGATGATGGAGGCGAGCTGGGAGCCCATCGACGCGCCGGTGTAGCGGACGCGGGTGTCGAACATCTCGGAGAGGAAGGCGGCCTGCGGACCGTACATCGCGCCGTGCAGCAGCAGCCCGACGGTGACCGCCAGGGTGATGACGGCGAACGACCTGGTGTCGACCAGGGAGAAGAACGCGAACGCCCACATCGCCATGCCGATCGAGCCGATCAGTGTGACGGGACGGCGGCCGATGCGGTCCGACAGCGCCCCCCACAGCGGGATGGTCACGAAATGCAGCGCCGAGCCGATCAGCACGGCGTTCAGCGCGGTGCTCTTGCTCAGGCTCAGGTGGGTGGTCACGTAGACCAGCAGGAACGAGGTGAGGATGTAGTAGGAGATGTTCTCCCCGAACCGGGTCCCGATGGCTCCCAGAACCTGTCGCCAGCTCGTTCGCAACACCTGAACGACGGGTGCCGCCTCCGTCTCGGTGGCGTCGGCGCGGGCCTTGGCCTCCAGGAACACCGGGGACTCCGACACCGACATGCGGATCCACAGGCCGACCAGGACCAGCAGGCCCGACAGCAGGAACGGGACGCGCCAGCCCCAGGCCAGGAACGTCGCGTCGGACTGGACGGCGGCCAGCAGTGCCAGCACACCGGTGGCCAGCAGGTTCCCGCCGGGCGCGCCGGACTGCGGCCAGGAGGCCCAGAAGCCGCGCCGCTCGGCGCCGCCGTGCTCGGAGACGAGCAGCACCGCGCCGCCCCACTCGCCGCCGAGCGCGAAGCCCTGGATCAGACGCAGGACGGTGAGCAGGATCGGGGCGGCGACGCCGATGGTGGCGTAGGTCGGCAGCAGCCCCATGGCGAAGGTCGCGCCGCCCATCATCACCAGACTGACGACCAGCAGCTTCTTGCGGCCGATCCGGTCGCCGAAGTGACCGAACACCACGCCGCCCAGCGGCCGGGCGGCGAACCCGATGGCGTAGGTGACGAACGCGATCAGGGTCCCCACCAGCGGGTCACTGGTCGGAAAGAACAGCTTGTTGAACACCAACGCGGCGGCGCTGCCGTACAGGAAGAAGTCGTACCACTCGATCGTGGTCCCGATCAGGGACGCGCCGACGACGCGGCCGATGCCGCCCGGCCGGGACGTCGAGTGCGCAGGGGTGTGGGGCATGGAATCGCTGCTTCCGGGTGGTGGGTGTTCCGGTGCGCATATGTGGTGATCTGCGACACACGCACCGCTGTGACAGGGAACGTTAGGTGATGGCCTGCACGGTCGCTATGTGAACGGCATCCACACTTCACCGGCGGTTCGGTGACTGACGCACACACGCGTCGGCGGGTCAGGCTCGTTCAGGAACGATGACCGGTGCGGCGGTCGCGGCTTCCACATCGCCGGCGCGGACTCCGGGTGCGGTCTCGACGAGCCGCAGTCCGCCGGGCGTGACGTCCAGGACGCACAGGTCGGTGATGATCCGCTGGACGCATCCGCGGCCGGTGAGCGGCAGCGTGCACTCGGACACGATCTTGGGGCTGCCGTTGCGTGCAATGTGCTCGGTCAGGGCCAGGACGCGGCGGGCGCCGTGGATCAGGTCCATCGCGCCGCCCATGCCCTTGACCATCGAGCCTGGGATCATCCAGTTGGCCAGGTCGCCGCGGGCCGAGACCTGCATGGCGCCCAGCACGGCGGTGTCGAGGTGGCCGCCGCGGATCATGCCGAACGACAGCGCGGAGTCGAAGAAGGCGGCGCCCGGCAGGACGGTGACGGTCTGCTTGCCCGCGTTGATCAGGTCGGGGTCGAGATCGTCGGCGGCCGGGAAGGGGCCGGTGCCGAGGATGCCGTTCTCCGAGTGCAGGACGATGTGCACGCCGGGCGGGAGGTGGTTGGGGATGAGGGTGGGCAGTCCGATGCCGAGGTTGACGTAGCTGCCGTCGGTGAGCTCGGCGGCGGCGCGGGCGGCCATCTGCTCGCGGTTCCAGGCCATCAGCGCGCGCTCCTTTCGGTGACGGTGCGGTGTTCGACGGGTTTGTCGGCGGCCTGCTCGGGGGTGAGCGCGACGACACGCTGCACGAACACGCCCGGCAGATGGACCTGGTCGGGATCCAGCTCTCCCGGCTCGACCAGCTCCTCGACCTCGGCGATGGTGACGCGTCCGGCCATCGCCGCGGGCGGGTTGAAGTTGGCGGCCGAGCGGCGGAAGACCAGGTTGCCGTGCCGGTCGCCGCGGGCGGCGTGGACGAGGGCGAAGTCGCAGGTGATCGCCCGTTCCAGGACGTGCCCGCGGCCGTCGAACACGCGGGTTTCGCGGGGCGGGGAGGCCAGGGCGACCGCTCCGTGGGCGTCGTGGCGCCACGGCAGGCCGCCGGCGGCGATCTGGGTGCCGACGCCTGCGGGGGTGTAGAAGGCGGGGATGCCCATCCCGCCGGCGCGCAGCCGTTCGGCGAGCGTGCCCTGAGGGATCAGCTCGACCTCCAGTTCACCGGCCAGATACTGGCGGGCGAACTCCTTGTTCTCACCCACGTAGGAGGCGGTGACGCGTGCGACGCGGCCCGAGGCCAGCAGGATGCCCAGGCCCCGGCCGTCCACGCCGCAGTTGTTGGAGACCAGCCGCAGCTCACCGCAACCCTGCTCATGTACGGCGCGGATCAGCGTCTCGGGAATGCCGCACAACCCGAATCCGCCCACCGCCAGAGAGGCCCGGTCCCCGATATCGGCCACCGCTTCGGCAGCGCTCGCAACCACTTTGTCCATGCAGAGTTCTCCATCTTTTCGGCCGGTCAAGCATTGAGACGCCGACCATTACAGAGCCCGGCCTCCGGGACCTTCCATGGCGTTGATCCACACAATTGAAGGTTTTGGGTGGGTGCGGTCCACGGCTCGGGGCCGCGACGTCCGGGGGAGTACGGACGGCAGCCGGACCACACGAACCATTCGCCGGAATGGCGGGTGCCCTCTCACATCCCTGCGGGAAATCAGTGTGAACGTTCCACATTGAACCGCCGGCGCGCTGAACCTAGCGTTTGGTCCGCAGGGCGCCGCACGCCGCGGTCCGCGCCGTGAGGGTGTGGCGGACCTGGGGTTCGGCTCCGTTATCGGTCAATGGAATGGGGCTTGGCTCATGACTCGGTTCGGCATCGTCGGCGGCGGACTCATGGGCCACGGAATCGCCGTGGCATTGGCCCGGGCCGGCCATGACGTCGCCGTCTACGACGTGGATCCCCGGACATTGGCCACCTTCCATTCCCGAGTCGGGCAGGCACTGGCGCAGTGCGGGATCACAGGGGCCCAAGCCGAACGGATCAGCGCCCACGTCACCACCGTGCCCGCGCTGAACGACGTAGCGCGCGAGGCGGACGTCATCGTGGAGGCGGTCCCCGAACGGCTGGAGGCCAAGCATCGGGTACTGGCGCAACTGGAGTCGGCCGCAGCGCCCGCGACGCCGATCTGGACCAACACCTCGGTGCTGTCGATCACGCGGGTGGCCGAGGGAATGGTGCGTCCACGGCGGCTCGCCGGGGTGCACTGGTGGAACCCGCCCTACCTCATTCCCCTGGTGGAGGTGGCGCCGGGTGCCCGCACCGAGCAACGTGTCGTCGACGACGCCTGCGAGCTGCTCACCGCGATGGGCAAGACGATCGTCCGGCTGCGGCGCGACGTTCCCGGCTTCGTCGGCAACCGGCTGCAGTTCGCGCTGCTGCGCGAGGCATTGCACCTGCTCGACCAGGGCGTCTGTGACCCGGCGACCATCGACACCGTGATGCGGTCCAGCCTGGGGCTCCGCTGGGCGTCGGTGGGCCCGATGGAGAACGCCGACTACATCGGCCTGCGGCTGACCCGCGACATCCTGCGCAACCTCGCCCCCCATCTGTCGACGGACAAAGAGGACTTTCCCAGCATCGATAAACTGTTGGGCGAAGGACACCAGGGACGTTCCTCGGGCACGGGTCTGCTGACCTGGCCGCCCGGGCGCGAGGCCGAAGTCAGACAGCGCCTGGACGAGGGAATCCGCCGCAATCTCACCACCACCCCCTGACGACCACCGCACCATCCAACCCGACTTCACGATGAGGTGACGGCGGTGCCTGACAACGAGTCGTTCCTCCGCCTGCTGGTCGAGGACGCCGACGTCGCCACGTTCGATGCGCTGGTGGAACGCGCACGGGCGGCGGGCGCTCCGGCCGAACGGCTGACCTACCTGGAGCAGGAGCGGGCCATCGCGCTGCGGTTGCGCGAACTGCTGGCCAGACACCGGCGCAACGAGTCGGAGTTGCAGCTGCTCAACGACACCGCCAACGACCTGGCGTCCATGCGCGATCTGGACTCGATCCTGCAGGCGATCTCCGACCGTGCCCGCCGTCTGCTGGACAGCGACCTGGCCTACATCAGCCTCAGCGACCGCGACCGCGGGGACTGCTACATCAAGGCGGCCTCGGGCAACATCTCCGGGCTGCTCCACGGCCTCCGCCTGCCCGCCGGCACCGGCGTCGGCGGTCTGGTCGCGCGCACCGGCAAGCCCTGCAGCGTCTCCTCCTACCGGGACGACACGTCGATCATCCGCACCCCGGAGATCGACCGCACCGTGTTCGCCGAGCGCATCGAATCCCTGGTGGGCGTGCCCCTGAAGATCAAGCACGAGGTCATCGGGGTGCTCCTGGCCTCGCACCGCAGCATGCGCGAGTTCAGCGGCCAGGACATCAGCGCGCTGACGATGCTGGGCGCCCACGCGGCCGTGGCGATCGAGAACGCGCGGCTGCTCACCGCCACCCGGTCGGCGGTCGAGGACCTGCGCGTCGCCAACGCCACGATCGGCTCCCACGTGGAGGACCTGGAACGCGCCGCAGACATCCATGAGCGGCTCACCAAACTGGTGCTGCAGGGCAAGGGCGTCGACGACGTCGCCCAGGCGACCGCCGACGTCCTGCCGGGCGAGGTCGTCGTCATCGACGAACACGGCGGCGTGGTCACCGCCACCGGCGCCGTCACCGCCACCTCCGTCCAGGACCTGGCCGCCGCCGGCGCGCAGGCCCGCACGTCGGGTCACACCCTCGTCCGCCCTGACCTGTGCGCCGTCCCCATGATCACCGAGTCGGAAGACCTGGGCGCCGTCCTCCTGCTCGGCGAGGTGGCCATCGGCGACACCGACCGCCGCATCCTGGAACGTGCCGCGCTGGTGGCCTCGCTGGTCCTGGTGACGCGCCGGCGGCTCGCCGAGGCGCAGGCCCGGGTCGGCGGCGAACTGCTCGCCGAGCTGCTGGCCGGCGAACCCCACGACCACGACCTGCTCCAGCACCGCGCCCGCCTGCTGGGCGTCGACCTGGACGCCTGCCACACCATGGTCGTCGCCCAAACCGACGGGACGTTCCACGGCGGCGTGCACGCCCAGACCGCCGCCCTGGCGCGCCGCCAACGGGGTCTGGCCACCCACCATCAAGGGACGGTGGTCCTGCTGCTGCCCGGCGACGACCCGCGTGCCGTCGCCCGTACCGCCGTCCGTGAACTGGCCCGCGCCTGCCACCACCCCGTCACCGCCGGCACAGCACAGGCGGCCCACGTCACGCAGATCGCGGCCGCCCACGACGAGGCCGCCAGGTGCATGCGCACACTGCTGGCGCTGGGCCGCGTAGGCGACCTCGCCGACGCCCGCGACCTGGGCTTTGTGGGAACGCTGTTCAACGGGCGCCCCGACATTCCCGCGTTCGTCCACGCCACGATCGGCCCGGTCATGGAGTACGACCGCCTGCACCGCTCGGAGCTGCTCCACACCCTCGAAGTGTTCTGCGCCAACAACCAGAACACCCGCAACACCGCCCAAGCCCTTCACCTGCACGCCAACACCGTCACCCAGCGCCTGAACCGGATCACCCAGCTCCTAGGCGAAACCTGGCGCCAAGCCGACCACCTGCTAGAAATCCACATAGCCCTACGCCTGCTCAAAGTCAGCAGCCAAGACCCCCAGCAGTAACCACGGCACAACCTCCTCGTCCCTCCCACGACCAAGCGGGCCGCTGTGCCCGCCGTATAGGTGGGTGGTGAGGCACACCAACAGGCCGCGGACCGCCAACCGGCAGTTCGGTGCCGAACCTCCGCTCTGCAACCACACGGCCCGGGACCGAGGTGCCTGCTCTGGCGGATCGAGTGTCCTGCACAAGTGGTCTGCGGCCGGACCGGGGCAATCACCACCCGGCCCGGCCGCAGGTCTGTCACCGTCCAGCGGGATCCGGCGGATGCGATCAGGTGCAGGTGTTGTCAATCACGTAGTAGTTCGCGGACTTCTCGCGGAGCTTGGTCGTGATGTAGGCCGAGTTGTAGCCCATGTACTGGTTGGAGCCGTTGGCGTAGACCTGCCCGAAGTTGGCGCGGGCCCGCCCTGCCTGAACATGGCTGGAGTTGCTGGCCGTGTAGCAGGCGCCCGTGGGCGGTGTGGTCGGCGGGTTGGTGTCCTCGTGCTCGACGATGAACTTGCGCATCTCCGCCAGCGCGGTGGTGTTACTGATGATCGTGAAGTGGGTGGGCGCCATGGGGCCGGACATCAGGTAGTTGTGGTGCGCACCCTCCAGCTTGGCGGTGTCGTAGGGGGCGGCGTTGATGTCGTTGACCGACCGCACGGTCATGTAGAAGACCTTGTCGCTGTGGGGTACCTCGGTGCCGGAGTTCAGCGCCCGCAGGAACGGGGTGTTGGCCGAGGCGAACTGCTGGCACGACACGTAGATCTGGCAGCCGTTGTTGGTGGTGCCGTGCTGGGGTCCGGCGAAGCCGATGTACTGCGACACCTTGTCCTGGCCGCCGAGGTTCTTGACGTAGTAGCGGGCGGCCAGGGTGGAGGCCGACCAGGTGGCCAGCACGACCCGGGAGGCGCCGGTCTGGGAGCGGACCTGGTCGACCTTGGTGCCCAGTTCCTTGGCGGCCACGGCCAGGTCCTGGGTCATCTTGCTGCTGTCGGTCCAGGTGAACAGGCGGTCGGCCGGCCAACCGTTGGACTGCAGGTTGGACTTCATCGTGGCCATGTTGCCGACGTCACCCGTCATGCCCGGAATCATGATCACCGGGTCGTGGACGGCCGCGGCGGTGGCCGGGCCCGAGGGGAACGCGATCAGGACCGCGGCGGTCAGCGCCGCCACGACCGCGGCGATCATGCTGCGGTAGTGGCCGGGCCGCTGCACCATCTCAGCGGGGGTGGGGTGTGGCATCGATGCCTCCTATCCGTCAGCCCCCGCATGAGCAGAACGGCTCAGGAGGCTCGGTCGAGCTGACGGAAGACGGGGGGTGGGACCGAGGTGGCTCCCAATTAGAAAGCCGACCGCCACGCACTGCCTATGGGAACCAAGCCCACTGTTTCGCGCCGTGAATGTGCACCATGCCGGTTCGAGATCCACCGACACTTCCTGACCGCTATCGGGAACTGGTCAACCTCCGAGCGCACAATGCCCGCCTGGCCCAGCCCATCGCTATCCGCTGCTCAAGATTCGTGGGGGCGCGCTTATACAAGGCTTCGCGGTGGACACGACCGCGCGTGCCACGGATAGGCGGTTCCGGCTGCACGAACTAACTCACTTTGCTCTTGGCCGAGCCATGGGAGTCTGAGGCGGGTTAGGTTCGGGGGCATGCAGTGGTGGCAGGCGGCGTTGTGGGGGCTGGCCGGCGGCGTGTGCGTGGAGGCGTTGGAGCTGTACGCCCACATCCGGTCGCGCCGCCGGTGGAGTTGGCGCCGTCCGATCCCGCAGGGCATGGCGGCCTTTTGGGTATCGGTGCTCATTCGGGTCGGGGTCGGTGGCGTGGTCGCCGCCGCGATGGCCCACGACGGGCAGGTCGCCGGTGCGGTGGCGGCGTTCGGGCTGGGGGTGGCGGCCCCGCTGGTGATCGAGAAGCTGGCCCGGTTGGTTCCGCTGAACCTGGATGTGCCGGCTGCCCTGGAGTTGCCACCGGACCCTGCGGCTACGCCCGCTCCCACTGGGCAGTCCGGGCAGCCGGCCGCGGGAGGGAGCGGCAATGCGCCGTAGCAGAGCGGCCAGTGGGCTAATGGCCGCATTGGCCCGTCCGCCCGGACCACAGCGTTCCTCGCCGCGCGGCATCCCCGTCGACAGCACCTTCGGCAGGCTGGTAGCAGCGCTGGCCCGGTATCCGGCAGTTCGCAGTCCTGTCGCCCCGGCCGTGCCGACCATCGATTCGTACGGCCAGGCCAGCGCGGCGGGGGAGACCGGCCCGCCAGTGGCGGAAGCGGAGCCACACAGGCTCGGCCCCGAGACGCTGGATCAGACGTCGCTGTCGTTCACCGAGGAGATGAAGGGCTTCATCACCTACGGGGTGGACGATCCGCGTTCCGGTGAGCTGGACGAGGGCAGGGAACGGTTGTCCTTCCGCCTCACCATTACCGTCGAGGACGTGGACCGGTTCCTGACCGAACCACAGCACACCGCACGGGTCGAAGGATGGGTGGACAACGCCCGCCAGGGAGGCCGGCGTCCTGTCCAGCGCGGCTGGTTCAATCTCGTCGCGCCGACCGGCGCCCAGGACCAACAGTTGACGTACCGTCTTCACTTCACGGACGGCCAGAGGCGCCCTCGCACACTCACCGGGGAGAAATCCGTCCCGCACTTGCCGCCCGTCAGGGCCTGGCCTGAGTTCTCCACCTTGTATGTGCGCCTGCTGGACGGCCACGTGGAGGAGGACGCCGACGCCACGGCCCCGGTCATGGGGGCGGGCGTACTGCACATCCAGCTCACCGACTTCGCCCGTCAGCTCACCACCTTCCATGCCTCAGGCCCGGGTGGCCCGAGCGCTCTCGTTAGGTTCGGTCGGATCTTTGCCGGTGAACTGTGGGATGCCTACGCCGAGCAAGACGACGGATGACCGCCACTGCGCTGGCCTTGCAGCGAGGCCTGACGAACCAGCCTGCTGTTCCTGGATTTCTCAACCCCACTCCGGCCGGAATCCCAGCACGGCTTGGGCGATCTGCTCGGGTTGTTCGGCGACCATGTTGTGACTGGCGGCGAGTTCGAGCACGCGCAGGTGCGGCCGGGCGGCGGTGAGGGCCAGCAGGTCACGGCGGATCCCCGCACGCAGCGCCGGCATGAGATCGCCGATGCGGCCTGGCAGACCGGGCAGGTTCTCGGTGGCCAGGACGAACAGGGCGGGGCAGCGGATGTCGGCCACCGCCGCGATGCTGTCCCGGAAGTACGGGTCGTATCTGATCTGCCTGGCCAGCGCGGCGTCCGGTCGCACGTAGACGCCCTCATCGGTGGTGTGCAGCGCCCGCTGGGGATGCAGGGCGGCGTGGGTCTCGGGCAGCGGCCGCGCCATCGCCTCGGCCTGGGCGTCGAAGACGGCCTTCAGCTCCGCCAGAAGCGCGGTCAGGTCATCGTGCCCGATGCCCGCGTAGTGCTGTGGCGCGGTCTCGGCCGAACGCAGGCCGTCGAGGTTGACGATCCCGGGGCCGTCCGGATGGCGCAGCGCCCATCGCACCGCGACCATGGCGCCGAGAGAGTGGCCAACGACACGGGGAGCGTCCAGGCCGAAATGGTCGATGACCGCCTGCACATCGTCCAAGACCGCCTCCCACTCCCACGGTCCGTCGCCGGACAGTCCATGGCCGCGCAGGTCCATCGCGACGACCCGGTGCGCGCCGGTCAGCAGCGGCGCGACCGCGTCCCAGTGCAGGAGAGTGCCGCCCAGGCCGTGAAGAAGCAGCACGGGAACTCCGTGGCCGCCGTGGTCGCGAACGGCCACAGGGACCGGACGATCATCGATGATCACTTCTTGTGGTGGCACGGATGCTCTCCTGAGGGCGGTTGAGCCGGTCACGGATGGAGGAGGAGGTGACGCCACCATGGGGATCCCGGTCGAGCTTGCCGCGTTTGACCAGGTCGTGGACGCCTTGCCGGGTGATGCCGAGCATCGCCCCCGCCGTGGAGTACGACACGGCCGCCGCCGCGGGGTGGCCGGTCGTGCGGGCCACGGCCCGTCCCAGCGCGGTACGCCACCATGAGGCGGGCGGGTCGAACGGCGCGTCGCCGGGGAAGAACACCCCGATGAGCCGGGCTGCGGTCAGGGTGGCCCGCTCCCGGTCGGCGCCGAGCAACTGGGCCGCCCAGACCTCAGCCTCGACGCGCAACCGTGCCCTGATCGGCCCGAGAGGCTCGCCGGAGGTCAGCAGGATCTCCAGAGGGTCGAGAATCCGCGTCTCCAGCATCCGGACCAGCTCGTCCACCAGTTCGATGTGGTCTTCCGTGGTCGTCACTTGACGGACGATAGCAAGTACTTGCTATTGAACGTCAAGTAGCAGATCTGGCGCGAGCCAGCCCAGATCAACGACGGTCTGGCTTTGGCGTCTGGCCAACGCGGCTACTACTTCGGTCACGGCGGGTGTCTGGATCCCATATACGGCCACCATCGTCTACGCCTCGGCCGCAACCGGACGGCCTGAGGGATGCGTGCTCGCCCACGCGGGGTCCTGCCCTGCAGGTGACGTTCACGGCTTGTACGGGTAGGGACGGATGGCCTGAAGTGGGCCATCGGACCCCGGGGAGACGACCAGCCAGGGCCGGTCGTCTCCCAGCGTTCGCGCCGTGGTCGGCGATCCGGAGGGGTCAGTACGCCGCCGCCACGTCGAGGATCCACGTGATGCCGAAGCGGTCGGTGAGCATGCCGAACGCCGGCGCCCACGGGACGGGGCCGTACGCCTCGATGATGGTGGCGCCATCGGAGAGCTTCTCCCAGAACGCGCCGACCTCGTCGACGGTTTCGCCACGGACGGAGAGGAAGAACTTCTCCGTGGTGATCGTCATCCCGTTCTGGCGGGTGGTCTTCCCGGCCGGAACGTTCCCGTCCTGGCCGGGCACGTCGTAGGCCATCACGCGGAAGCCACTGTGGCCGATGACCTGGCCGAACACGACGTTGTCGGCGCCGGGCACGTCCTTCGGCATGCCGAAGTCGCCGTAGGTGGCGATGGTGATCTCGCCGCCGAAGACCGACTGGTAGAACTCCAGCGCCCGGCGCGCCTCGCCGTGGAAGTTCAGGTGGGCGACGGCGTTGACTGCCATGGTCAGCTCCTTGATCGTTGCTGGCCGGACCGTTCCGGCGACAAGAGAGACAGTCGCACCAGTAGAGGTCAGATAGTGTCCGCTTCTTGCGGCATCCTCGATGACATGGCGACCGATTCCGCTCCGTCCGCGTCACGACGGCTGCTGTCACTGCTGTCCCTGTTGCAGGTGCGCCGTGATTGGCCGGGTGCCGTGCTCGCCGAACGTCTGGGCGTCGCTCCGCGCACGGTGCGACGCGACGTCGACCGGCTCCGCAGCCTCGGTTACCCCGTCCGGGCGACCAAAGGTCCGGACGGCGGCTACCGGCTCGACGCCGGCGCGCACCTGCCGCCATTGCTGTTCGACGACGAGCAGGCGGTCGCGCTGGCCGTGGCGCTGCGAGGCGCCGCGCTGATCGGCGCCGGGATCGAGGAGCCTGCCGCCCGTGCGCTCGCCACCCTGCGTCAGGTCATGCCCGCGAGACTGCGCAGCCGCCTCGACGCGCTTGAGCCGGCCGTTGTTGATCGGCCGGAACGCGCCGGTGACGCTCCGGTCGACACCAGCGTCCTGCTGGCCATCGGTGCCGCGATCCACGCCCGCGAGGAACTGCGGTTCGACTACCGGTCGGTGCCGCAGGCGGAAACCGGCGACGACATGCCGCCACCGCCTCGTCGAGCGCAGCCGTACCACCTGCTGGCCCGCGCCGGACGCTGGTACGTGGTCGCGTGGGAGCCGGTACGCGAGGACTGGCGTGTCTACCGTGCCGACCGCATGACCCCTCGCGTTCCCAACGGGCCTCGCTTCACCCCGCGCGAGGTCCCCGGCGGCGACCCCGCGACGTTCCTTGCCGCACGGTTCAAAGGCTCCGATGGGCCCGACACGTGGCCTTGCCACGCTGAAGTGATCCTCGACCTGCCCGCGGACGAAGTCGTACCGTTCGCCCGGGACGGGGTCGTCGAACCGCTCGGCCCGGACCGCTGCCGCCTCCGGATCGGCTCGTGGTCCTGGGCCGGCCTGGCGGCCATGCTCGCCCGCTTCGACGCCGACATCGAAGTGGTCGACTCTCCTGAACTGCGTGCCGCGTTCCAGGACCTGGCCCGGCGAGCCGCCAAAGCCGCCGACCGCGGAACCGGGGGACCGGCGGCGAACCGTTCACCCCGAACCTGACCGACCAGGCACCGCGGCCACCGACGGTGGCGGTGGGGGCCGGGGCGGCGGCAATGCCGAAACGGCGGTGCTAGGGCCCGACAGGCCCCGGGATACGACACTGCCTCATGGCCGCAGGTCACGGACGGCGCGCAGGAATCGGTCGACCTCCGCCGGCGAGTTCATGATCCCCGTACCGATCCGGGCGTACGAGGGCAGGTACGGCGTGGCCGTCGCGCGGATACGCCGTTCGGCCAAACGGGCGACGACCTGCGCCGGTGTCATTCCCGCGACCTCGAAGCAGACGAGGCCGGAGGCCAGGGCGGGGTCCAGTGGCGTACGCAGCGTCACGCCGGGCATGCGGGCCAGCTCGGTGCGGGCGTGGTCGGAGAGCTGGTGGATCCGGGCCTTGATCCGGTGTGGGCCTATCCGCCGGTGGAAGGCGATGCCCGCCGGCATGGCGAACTGGTATTCGTAGGCGAAGGTCCCGCCCGGCGAGACGTACGACGCCCGCGTCGGGGGCAGCGGGCGCCGCTTCAGCCAGGCCTCGTCGACTTCGGGGGTGAACTCGAACGTCGGTATGGTCGGGTGCAGGTGCGGCCAGAGCTCGGCCTTGCCCCAGAGCATTCCGGTACCGCGCGGGGTGAACAGCCACTTGTGCGTGCCGGCCACGACGAAGTCGGCCCCCCACCGCGCCGCGGCCACGTCGTCTACCCCCAGACCGTGGACCGCGTCGACCAGCAGCAGGCAGCGGTCGGATTCGGCGCGGCCCTGGTTGGCCTCGGCCACCGCGTCAACGATCGGTGCTAGCGGCAGCCTTACGCCCGTGCTGGAGTGCACCCAGGTGACAGCCACGGCACGGGTCTTCGGCCGGATGCTCCGGCGCAGCCGTTCGACCATCTGGGCGCCCGACGCCTTCGCCGGATCGTCGTACAGACGGACGAAGCGTACGGTCGCGTCATTCTTCTCGGCCGCCCGGCGGGCCGACTCGTGCAGTGAGTAGAAGTCGTGTTCGGTGGTGAGCAATTCCTGGCCCGGTCGAATGCGCAGGCCGGCGAAGAACATGGCCAGCCCGATAGTGGTGCTGGGCATGAGCGAGATCTCTTCTGCCCGGCCACCGATGTAGTCGGCGAGTACGGCCTTGATGCCGGTACGGATGTCCTGGCCGGGCGTGAAGAGCTGTTCGTCGGCCCATAGCGGGTCGGCGTCGATCTTCCGTTGGTAGAACTCGATGGCCTCGCGTACCGGGCGCGGGTGAGAAGCGATCAGAAACAGGCCGAAGTGCGCCCAGCGCGGATCGAGCCGGAACTCGGCGCGTACCGCCTCCCAATCGACGGTGCCGTTGGCGTCGACCAGCTCGGGGCCCTGGTAGGTGAGCGCCGCCGCGTCGGAGCCCGGCCCGGTCGCGGAGGCCGCCGGGTGTCCTGGCAGGCCGACGGCCGCTGCCGTCCCCACTCCGACCATGAACTGTCGCCGATTGGCCGTTGTCATGAGCGCCCCTATTTCCGCAGGAGAGAAGTCGGCCATATGTCGGCCGAGACCGCGCCCCATGTCCGGAAACGCGCCCAGCACATTGGTTCATTGGACAGGATTCGTCCGAACTAGTCAACGCCTTGGTAGGAGAACCTCTATTCGTGCACGTAGTACATCTGGTCGGACGCATCGCGCCCACAAACGGTAAACCCCGTTTAAGCTCGGGGGTGGATACGGATGTGTTTGAAACGGTATTTTGGCAGAGCCGATCCGGCGCCGGCGATGGTGTCCAGCCGTTGGCCGGTCTGGTGTCGTTCGGCTGAAATTCGTCAGGATGTGCCGGGATTTGGGCATCCCGCTGGAGGTCTTCACCAACTCCGACGCCGGGGCCTTTCGCTATAACGAGTCGGCCGGAACGAAGGCTCCGCCACCGACCTGGACTTTCTCCATGACGGCTACCACGGGCGGCGCCCATTGCCTGGAGCCGCCAGCGGAATATCGAGGGCGGCTGGGCCTTCTGGCCCAGCCGCGGGGCTGAGTACAATCCGCGCTGCGGGCGGCAGGGCAGCTTCCATTACGCCGGTGATTGGCCCATCTATGAGTTCGCCTGCCAGCACGGCTTGTTCGAGTCAGCCCGCAAGGTCGTCACTGAACTCCCACCAGCGCGTCCTGAAGGGATGACCATGCGAAGGATCGTCATCGGAGGCCTCGTCACCGCCACCGTGGTCGTCGCCGGGGGAGCGGCCTCCGCCGCTCCCGAAAGACCTGTACGCCCGCCCCGCCCCACCGAGGTGCGCGTGGCGCTCCCACCCGGCCAGACCTTCCCGCACATCGCCAACGGCGTCGCGACCGGGGCATTCGTCGCGACGTACACCTCCAGTGGCCTGGGCGCCAAGGAGGCCAACTTTGCCGCGCCCGCCGGCACACCCGAGCGCTACATCGATTTCCCCGGCGGCACTCTGCCCCCAGGAGTGACAATTACCGAAGCGCAAGCCATCAACGCTCTCAAGCAGATCACCGAGAATCTGAAGGTGCAGGGACTCACCCCCAAGGACGTGATCTCGATGCGGGCGTTCCTGGCCAACCCGCCCGGTGCGACGGTCGCGGATTTCGCCGGCTGGAACCGTGGGTACCGGCAGTTCTTCGCCAACACCGACCTGGCGACCGGCAAGCCCGTCGACGTCCCCCTCGGCACCGCCCCGCCGGCGCCCCCGATGCTCGTCAACCCAGCCCGTCCGGCCCGCGTGAACTTGGAGGTTGAGAACCTTCCCCTCCCGGGCTGGCTGGTCGAAGTAGAGGTGGTTGCCGCCTTCCCCCGTAGGTGATGCGCCGGGGGCGCCCGGAAGCCGGGCGCCCCCTTCACCCCCCGCGTTCCTCGCCCACACCGGCGGCGCCGGAGCTCCGGCGCGGGCCCCGCAGTACGCGCCACAGGATCCACGCCTGCAGAAGGCCCGCCGCAACGAGGGCCACGAACGTGACCAGGCCACCCGGAATCGGCGCCAGCAAGACCACGATCGACAGCGGGAAGGTGATGGCGAACAGCCACACCCCAGCGAAGCTGTCCTCGGTCACGAGCAGCGTCACACCAACGCTGGCCGCGACGATGAGCATCACGGCGGCGTATCCGACGGCGATCCACGCCGCGACTCTTCCGTTTCGGAAGTCCACCGAGCGGCCCAGGTTCCTGACGATTTCCACAACGAACCTTTCACTGGTCAGCGGGGCAGAGCATGGCTGCTGCCTAGCCGAGCTTCCGGACGGCCTTGTAGTAAGACCACGCGTACTTGCGGCAGATGGTGCCCTTGTGGCGCTTGTAGCGGGCACAGGTCTTGTCCTTGAGAGTGGTGTAGAAGACGGCGTCGACCGCGCTCTTCTTACCCCTGAGCTGACCGTTGCGGCTGTGCGTCAAGGCGCGCCCGTAGTCGTGCATGGCGCACCCGGCACGGAAGTCGTAGCCGTCGGGCTTGTCCGGCGACTTGGTGCAGTAGTCGTAGTAGATGCCGACCACCGGAAAGCGGTTCACGGTCTTCAGCCAGTACACCGCTCGCCACTGCTTCTCGTAGTAGACCCTGCTGTGCCTTGGCCAGCAGTAGTCACGACCCCACATCCACTGCGACGCGTAGGCGCAGCCCTTGCGGGCGACGGCGGCGGAGGTGCTCGTCTGGCTCACCATCCGCCCTTCCCTGTCACGCCCGAACGACCAGCCGCCCCGTTCGGCGGACGCCAGGGACGCCAGCCGGCCGCGCCCGTCGTAGCGGTAGGTCTCGTGTCCCTCAAGGCCACCCGCGGCATTGTCGACGGCCTCCCGCAACATGCCGGATGCGTCGTAGGTGTACCGGACCGCAACGGCAGAACCTTTTCCGGACGCGGGCCTGAAGATGATCTCACGAAGTCGCCCCGGGTGGGCATCGCCCGCCGCGCTCGCGTACCGCAAGGCGATCGAGGCGCTTTTGCTGGACGTCGAGGAGGTGATGTGGGAAATGCGGCCGCTCCTGTCGTAGCGAACGACCGAGGCCTCCCCAGCCGCGCCGACGGCCGTCGGAACCCAATTGCCGCGAACGCGCGACCACTCGAAAGTCAGCCCCGCCCGATCCCGCTCGACCAAGTGGCCCCGCTTCCTCACAATGGTCGAACCATCCGGCGCTCGGTAAACGTTGCCGGACACGCGTTGGAAGCGAACCGTCGATTCACCATTTGGAGCCGTGACGTCAAAGCCCCGGCCGGCCTCGCGCAATCGGTAGCCGACCATGCCCCCAAGGAACTCGGGGCGCCATCCGGGCCCGAGCACCCTCTGGTCGGGCCGGTCGGGCAGGGACCGTCGTTCGGTGTAGCTTCGCTGAACCAATAGTCCAGCCTCCGCCATGTCCACGGCCTCAACTGTAAGGCCACGGGTGTCAGCGTTCACGAACGCGGGAGCAGGTCCCGCGTCGACCCTCGCATCGGCACCGGCCGGGGCCGCCCGGGCAGTTTCAGCCTCGGCTTGAAGATATGCCGTTGTCGCCAGTGATGCCGTCGCCAATATGACAACGCTTCGCGCAAAGTGTGACCGATCCAGCCGCATCCGATCCCCTTTTTCCAGCCTGAACAGGCGTCTTAAGGGATGGAACGTATTCAGTCGGCGTCTCCCGAACGCCTCCGGCGCGTCTCCACGACGTCTCCACGGCGGATTCACGGCAGGTCAGAAACGGGAACCTGCTGTGGATCGCAAAGCTCAAGGCGTAAGCGAAAACAGACAGGCATTTCGCCGACGAGCCAGAGCTGGCGACCACACCGAGCCGGAGGGCGGCTGCTCCGGGCCGTCGTCTGGATCTAGCCGAGGTATTCGGCGACGGCGGGGGTGATGACCTCGGGACCGGTGCCGGTGATGATGACGTCGTCCTCGTAGTTGACTCCGCCGAGAGCGGGCACGGCGATCCTGCGTTCCAGCGCCAGGCACATCCCTGGTTCGAGGACGACGTCGGCGTCCGCGCCGTCGATCGTCACCCAGGGTGGCTCGAACGACAACCCCAGGCCGTGGCCCCAGGCGCCGCCCATCTGCGACGCGGGAACTCCGTGCCGGAGGGCGAACGCCGAGCCGGCCATGACCTCGTCGCAGCGGCGTGCGATGTCTCCCAGCCGTTGCCCCGGCCGCAGGAGTTCCGTCCCCGCGTTAACGCTGTCTCGTACCGCGTCGAGCATCTCCTGCTGCGCCGAGGCCGGGGTGTCGCCGACCACACGGGTGCGGGCGAAGTCGAAGAGATACCCCTCCAGCGAGCCGTACATGTCGATGCGCAGGAGGTCGTCCGCCTTCAGCCGACGTTCAGCCGATGCGGTGCCAGGACCCGAGGGTGCGAAGGTGTGCGACGTCTCTCCGGAGGACAGACCCATGCCGTAGTAGGCGCCGCCCGCGCTCACGATCTCAGCGATCGCCGTCGCGGCCACCTCGGCCTCCGTCGCTCCCGGCATGGCGGCGGCCATCGCCGCGTCCATGGCCTGAACGCCGATCGCGCCCGCCGCCCTCAGCAAGTCCAGCTCCGCCGGGCTCTTGATGCGACGCAGCCGCCATCCGAGGGCGTCGGCGTTGACCAGCTCATGGTCGGGCAAGGCCGAACACAAGCCCGCCCACCAGGGCCAGGCCATCGTGGCGCAGCCGAGCACGCCGACCCGACCTCCGCCGGGCACCGACGCCCTGACCTCCTCGGCCAGCAGGCTCACCAGGTCGGCGCCGACCCTGATCCGATCCGCCGCGGGTTGCGGATCTTGAACGATTCCGGCGTCCATCAGCAGGACCGCGGATTCCTGGACGGGCAGCACGAAGGCCACACGACCAGGCCGTCCAAGCCCTCCTCCGCCGCCAGCCGTCTGCCCGCCTCCTGCCGTGCCAGGAACTCCTCAGGACGAATCGACCGCATCACCAGCCCCCTTGATCAATCTCCCTCGGCCCGTTCCCTCCCTCACGGATTGAAACGCGCATCAACCCGGTCGGCGTGAACGGCGCCAACTCGCCCGACTCGAACTCCAAGGTCGCGCTCAAGGCACTGCTGACCTGCTTTCCGACCCTGGCGCTCGCACGCGACGACAGCGAATTCGACCTGGAAGAAGACGAGCTCATGCATCGCCTCACCAAACTGCCGGTGAGATGGTGCCTGCGGCGCGGGCGCTGGCCGATGCCTGAGCTCCGCCCGGGTCACGTCCCGTGAGTTACTCGCGGACCTGAGCTTTCGCCATGGGGTGCGCGTCACGGCTGTCCGCGCCCAGGCCCGCGAGCAGGCGCAGGCCGTCCTCGGTGGGGCTTCCGGGGGCCGCGGACAGCACCAGTAGCTCCACGCCTGATTCGTCCGGTAGCGCGAAGTTCTCCTGGTGCAGTTCAAGGAGCCCGACCAGCGGATGGCGGAACGCCTTACGTCCATGGGTGCGGGCGCGCACGTCCGCGCGGGCCCACAGGCGGCGGAAGCGTTCGCTGCCCATCGCCAGCTCACCGATGAGCGAGGCCAGGCGGGGGTCCTCAGGGTATTTGCCGGCGGCCAGACGCAGGTGCCCGACCACGTCGAGGGTGCATTTCTCCCAGTCCACGTACAGGCCGCGCTCGGCCTCCTCCAGGAAGATGTGCCGGGCGGTGTTCAGGCCCGGCATCGGCCGGCCGTAGAGAAGCCCGGCGAGGCGGTTCGCGGCGAGCACGTCCAGGCGGTGGTCCATGAGCAGCGCGGGTGCGTCGGTGACCAGGTCGAGGACGCGCAGCAGCTCGGGCCGGACACGTCCGCCCGGCGCCTTCGCGCGGCGGCGGCGCTGCCGCGCGAGCCGGTGGAGGTGCCCGCGTTCGATCTCGTCGAGGCCGAGAACGCGGGCCAGCGCGTCGAGGACCTGCTCGGAGGGCTGGGTCGCGCGGCCCTGCTCCAGGCGTACGTAGTAGTCCACGCTGACCCCGGACAGGTGCGCGACCTCTTCGCGACGCAGCCCTTCGACCCGGCGGCGGCTGTCGGCGGGGATGCCGACGGCGCCCGGGTCGACCCGGGAGCGCCGGGTCCGCAGGAAGCCCGCGAGATCGTCCATGCCACCAGTATGGCCTCGGTGTTGCTCGTGAAGGTGGTCCTGCCATTACCAGGAAGTCCCGTCCGATGGACGAGGCGTCCCTGAACGCCGGGCGCCGCGCCGTCCAGGATCGAACGCGTCCGATCCGAAGGAGTTCCCATGAAGACGCTGATCGTCTACGCCCACCCGGAGCCGAAGTCGCTCAACGGCTCGCTGAAGGATCTCGCGGTGTCCACGTTGGAGAGCGCCGGGCACGAAGTACGGGTGAGCGATCTCTACGCGATGAACTGGAAGGCGGTCGTGGACGCCGCGGACTACGGCCCCCACGCCTCAAGTCCGCTGAGAGTCGTCCTGGACTCGGGCCGGGCCTTCGAAGCCGGGACGATCGTCCCGGACGTTCGCGCCGAGCAGGAGAAGCTGCTGTGGGCCGACACGATCATCTTTCAGTTCCCGCTGTGGTGGTACACGATGCCCGCGATCCTCAAAGGCTGGGTGGACCGGGTGTTCACCTACCGCTTCGCGTACGGCGTCGGCGAACACAGCGACACCAAGTACGGCGAGCGCTTCGGCGAGGGCACTCTCGCGGGCAGGAAGGCCCTCCTGTCGGTGACCATCGGCGGCCCGGAGGCGCATTACGCCGCTCGCGGGATCAACGGGCCCATCGACGACCTGCTGTTCCCGATCCACCACGGCATCCTCTACTACCCGGGCATCAAGGCGCTGCCGCCGTTCGTGCTGTACGGCGCCGACCGGATCAGTGACGAGGACTACCCGGACGTCGCCAAGTCCTGGGAGCAGCGCCTGCTCACTCTGGAGTCGACCGAGCCGATCGCGTTCCGGCCGCAGAACTTCGGTGACTACGAGATCCCCTCGCTGCACCTGAAGGAGGGACTGGAGGCCCCGGGTCGTACGGGTTTCGGGCTGCATGTGCGCGGCTGACGGCTTGAAAGCCGTTGTCGAACGTCAGGCGATCTCCTCCGCTCCGGCTTCGTGTCGGTGGAGCCGATGCGTCGGCAGCCAGAAGGCAAGCGCATCCGACCAACTGGTGCAGCCGTTGAACCACATGTCACGGACCAGGAACGGCCGGCCCGCACTAGCCGTGCAGTTCCGTGTGTTGCTACACCAGGCGTATCTTCTTACCTTGCGACCGCCCTGGCGCTGGCCTTCCGCCTTCGCTCTGATCGAATACATCCGCTTGCCGCAGGCGGTGGTCGCCGACCCGCGAAGGCGACCGTTCCCGCTCCGACAAGCATGCGCTGCATGAGATGCCCTTCTTGTAGTCACCAGGACTGTCTTCATCCAAGAGCGGGCAAGGTTGAAAGTCGTCAAATGACCAGCCGAATGATGTCTCTACCCAAAGCGGTACCGGACCGCAACGCGTGAGGCAGCTGATCCCGAACGGCTGGTGGCGGTCGTGGGGCGGCGGTGTTCTTGGCTGATCCAGATCGCAAGTAGCGCGCCGCGGTGTCGATGCAGGCATGACCGAGCAGCGCCTGACCTGGGCGGCGTTGCCTTCGGGTCGTCGTAGAGCGCCGTCCCCTGAGAAAAACCGGGACCTGGCCCGCGATCCGTGTCGAGAATGTGGCGATGGCTCCGTCCTAGCTACACCAGTGGCCACGAGGGCCGCGCGACCAGGAAGGAACGACCATGACGATTCGCCGGATGGACAACGTCCTCATCGTTGTCGAGGATCTTGAGGCCGTTACCGCGTTCTTCGTCGAACTCGGTATGGAGCTGGAGGCTCAGACGACCGTCGAAGGAGAGTGGGCCGGCCGTGTCATCGGGCTCGAAGGCGTCCGTACCGACATCGTCATGTTGCGGACCCCGGACGGCCACGGGCGGGTCGAGCTGAGCAAGTTCCACTCGCCGAAGGCGATCAGCAGTGAGCCGCAGCCCGCACCGGCGAACACGCTGGGCATACGTCGCATCATGTTCAATGTCGAAGGCATCGAGGACGTCATCGCCCGCCTGCGCACGCGCGGCGCCGAACTGGTCGGCGAGGTGGCGCAGTACCAGGACAGCTACCGGCTCTGCTTCGTCCGCGGCCCCGAGGGCATCATCGTCGGGCTGGCCGAGGAACTCGGCTGACGTTCGTCGGACGGCGTTCTCAGGACACCCTCACCAGCAGAGCGCGCGGCGCTCAGGCCTCGGCCATGTCCATCCCGAACCGCAGCGGGCGCGAAACCAAGGGTCTTCGAGGCCGCGGACTGGCTGCACCCAAGGGCGACCGGACAGAAACCCTGCATCCTGCCGAGCCTCTGAACCCCGCTGTCCTCGCAGGCCAGCGCGATGGAGGCCCTGGCGGAGCCAATCCAGCCTCCACTCTGACACCGCCATCCACAGCCGAGATCCCGCGTGGCCCGGCCGGGGCGCAAAACTCCGGCGCCCCGGCTCCCACGGCGACATCAACGCCCCGACCGTACGGGTTGATCGCGGCTGGGCAGCGCGGCAACTCAGTGCGATCGAGACTCGATCAGATCGTGGAGCCGCTGAGTCACGGGATCGCTCGGACGAGCGGCGAAGGCTATGCGCAGCCAGCCATCGGCGTCGGTTTGGAGGAGGTCGTCGCGGATGGACGGGTCGGCACCGCGCTCCAGCAGCAGGCGGATCACTTCGAGACGACCGCCCGGGATCGCCCAGTGCAGGCCGGTCCGCCCGAGGTAGGGCGCGACGTCGGGATGGACGCCGTGGTCGAGGAACCAGCGCACGACCTCCAGCCGGCCGTGCTGGCAGGCATGGACGAACGCCTCTCCTACGATCTCCTCCGGATCATCGGTCGGCGGCATCCGGGACGGAAAGCCTGCGCCGGTGTCGGCGAGGTCAGGACGCGCCGACGCGGCGTCCGGCCGGAGACTGCCGTCCGCGCCGAAACAGGCCCGCACCAGGTCCAGCCGGCCGCAGGCGGCGTACGTCCAGAGCGCCCGCGGAACGATTCCGTGCTCGGCGAGCAGATCGACGACCTTCGTGTTGTCGTGGTAGATGGCGTTCTCCAGCGGGGTGATGCCCCATCTCCGGACGCCAGGGTCGGCGCCGGCGTCGAGCAGCAGCCGAACGTATTCGACCCGGTTGAAGCGGGCGGCCCGGGTGAGCGGGAGATCCAGGTCGGTGGCCTTGCCGAGCACGACATCGACTGCGGCCCGTGGCGCGCCGAGTCCCTTTCCGAGCCGGACACCGGGGATCATCTCGGAGCCCGCGAGCATGTGCAGCAGGGTGTCGGCCTGCTCGGCGTTCAGAGCGGCCAGTCGATCGGTGTCGCCGCCCAGCAGGGCTTCGGCCTCGCGGTGCAGCTGCCGCCGCCGCTTCCGGCGTACGTCGAGCTCGCGCCGGGATTTCTCGGTGAACGACACGAGATCCTGCCAGGTCGGGAAGCCGAGCTCCCGCGCGATGATCAACCGCGCGTCGCGAGGCTCGGCGGTCGCGGCGGAGGTCGCGGTGGCGTGCCGGGGCACGTAGGCCCGCAACCGTCGCAGCGCGCGCGGATCGTCGCGGTGCAACTCGACGAGGAGGGTGTCGGCCATCGAGGCGTAGATGTCCGGCCTGATTCCCATGAGACGGGAGACCGGCCGTTCTTCGGTGGCGCTGCGGCTTTCGACGTGGGAACGAAACTCGGCCCAGGTCCGGAATCCGTGTTCCTGAGCGAGCACGAACTGGGCGTCGCTGAGCAAGAACCGCTCGGCGGCTCGATCGCTTAGCACGTCGGCGACCCGGGCTTCGGCCGCCGTATCGCCCGCCGTGTACGCGTGATGCAGGTGCTTGGCCTGCTTGCGGTAGTACTCCAGGTTCAGCTGGACCAGCAGCTCGAAATGACGATCGGACATCGAGACCTCCTTCGTCGCCGAGGTCCGCTCACCCGGCCGGAAAGAGGTTGGTCTTATCCGATGCGTTGACGTGCTGATCGAGGTGGGAAAGTCCCTGCCCGCGGACTGGCAGCGCCCTCGCACGCTCCTTTCAGAGTAGTGATCGGCTGAGCGACTCGCTGCCTCTCGGTGGTGCTCACCGGGATTCTGCACCGGCGTCGCGTCACGGGGACCCTGTCACGAAGGCCGCGTCGCGACGGGTGCCAGGGCCGACCGGCGGTCCAGGCCGAACGGATACGCAACCGTCCGTTCCAGGATCTACGGTTGAGGCTGTTCCCACATCCGTAGATAGACCTCGGCGCCCAGGGACAGATCGCCGATTATCTCGGCTCCGGAGCGGTTGGCGATGTCGGCCATCCAGTCGGCGACCAGGCCGTAGTTGGCGACGCCCTCCTTGTTCAGATCCCAGGTGCGTTCGCCGGTCGTCAGCCGGTCCATGGTGACGGACGGGTCGAAGGGCGACGTGAAGGGGTACTTCAGGTCGCCGCCGGGGCGGGGGTTCGGGAGAGTCGCGACCCCGTTGGCGTCCAGGCCGTAGCCGTAACCGTAGAGCCGGTTCGGGTCGCGGGAGGCCTTGTCTCTGCGCCACTGCGCGGTGAAGCCGTCGGCGGAGTCGCCCATGGCGGTGATCATGCCGCCGAGCTTGTAGATGCGCTGGGCGTACGAATCGTCGGACCAGCTGTGACCGGAGATCACCCCGGAGTAGCCCGCCTGCTCCAGCAACGTGAGCGTCCGGTCGGCGGCCTTCGCGCTCATGTGGTCCAGCTCGATGATCATGCCGCGTTTCATCATGCCCTTGACCATGTACTCGCCCAGCGTGGTCAGGCCGTTGAGGTTGCAGTGCGGTGGCTTAAGGAAGAGCGACGGGATCGTGTTGTCGTGCACCGGCCCCTTGCAGGTCTCGGCCTGCCAGTTGTGACCGGAGCTGAGGATGTTGCCGCCGTTGAGGGCCAGTCCGAGCATGCCGGAGTCGAACCGGACGCCGCACAGCGCGTTGTCGAACTTGTGGCACAGGAACATGGAGCTCACCCCGAGGTCCCGCATTTCGTCCAGGCCCTTGTCGATCTGCGCACGGGTGCAGCCGGGGAACAGCTGGCTGCCCCTGCAGCCGAACGGCTCGGAGGTCTCGATGCCGAGCACCACCGCCAGCTTGCCCTCCTGGATGACCTTTCTCGCGGCGACCGGGTCGCGAACGACACGGAACCAGCCCTTGCCTGGGCCGCCGTACTCCTTGTCGATGTAGTCCTGCAGCTCGTACGTGCGCTTGGCCTGCAGCCGGATGGAACCCATCTCGTCGCACGGGTACTTCCTCGCCGCCGCATAGATCTCGCACAGGACCCGGTTGGTGACCAGCTGGTTGACCAGGATCCGCTGGCCCGCCCGCCAGGATCGCTCAAGCCACTTGTAGTAGACCTGCTGATGCGTGGCCGTCCGGTTGTTGGGCCAGTACTTGAAGGTCGGCCAGCCCTTGGGGTCGTGTGTGCCGAACGGCGACCCCTTGGTGGTGATGTTCTCGAACAACGCCAGCGCACCGTCGGGCTCGTGGTGCGGGCAGTCGCGCAGCGCCTTCTCGATCCCTTCCGGATGGAACGGCGCCCCGCAGATGATCTCGCCGCCGAAGCCTTCGTAGGACATGAGATGGGTGTGCCCGTCCACATATCCGCGGACCACCTCGGGCCCGGCGGTCACAGATGGCGCAGGTGGCGCCGCGTCGGCGGGCAGCGGCGCGGCACCGACCCCCAGCAGTCCCAGCAAGATCAGCAGTAGTACCGGTGCTCGGCGGGGCATGGGGGGTCTCCTCTCACGAGTCGTGTATGTGAGTTTGACCCTGTTCGCCCTCAAAGTCTTATAAAGAGTTTCACGTTTTTGGGGCGCCGATGTGGGTCCGCAGGTGGCCTGTCGCAGTTCCGCCGGAACCGGCCAACCTGCAGGAGTGGACGAGGGCATCCGCGACAACGGCACGCTCGCACCCGGACCCGACAGCCCCCCTGGAGGATGTGGCAGGCCGCCCGGGAAGGGACCCCGCGCAGGAGTCATCAAAGCGATGCCTCTCGCCGCGGCGGCGTGGCGCGCCCCAGACCGTACGGTCGACTACGCCCTCACGGCCGCAGAGGAGCCCAACGGCGGCGGGGTGTCCCCTGAGCAGCGGCTGATCGCGGCATGAGCACGGCGTCGCGCTGTGCCCGAGTTGCAGGGCAGGACGAGTGGCTCCCACAGGGTGCCGGCACCAGGACGAGCCCGAGCTCGACTTGGCCGCCGTGGTCGACCACCACACCGCCGACGAGCTTCCTGGTGGTCGATTTCGGGGACCCGGGTGAGCTGCCGCCTCAGATGCGTAAGACCGGGCGTCTGCCGCCTCACTCCCTCTGCTCCTAGGCGGTTCTGTCGCACGGGATAACGGCGTCAACAAGGGCCGATACCCTCCGCGGCCAACACGCCCGGGATCGCGCGTCGGTTGAAACGCGACCGCCTCGCTCGCGGTCGTCGGCGGTAGCGCTGCCCACTGGGCGCCAACGCTCTAGGAGCGGCGGTAAATGGTGCCGCCCGGCGCGTACCAGCCCGCCTTCTTACGCACGGCAGGAGACGGATCGGCCTCCCGGGCTCGAACGAGCGCGGTCTCGGCCTCCGTGCTCGCGTGGACGAAGCGGCCGACCAACTCCACCGCCATGGCCCGCACGTGCGCATCAGGGTCGTGGCGCAGCAGCCGCAGGCCCGGTGCCAGCACCATGGCCTCGGTCGGCCGGCATGCGTCAGTCTTGCAGCGGTCGCACGACAGCGCGTGGACGGCGGCCACCCGCACCGACGGGATCGGATCGTCCAACATGGCGATCATTTCCTCGACCGCGTCCTCCACCAGGAGGTGGTCGAGCAGCTTGCAGCACTGCTCCCGGACGGTCGGACTCCAATGACGCAGCCCCGCCCGGATCGCCGGCACGGCCGCCCGGCCACGGGCGAGCAACTCGCGGTAGGCCGAGCTCGTCCGAGGCGCGCTGCCGAGAGCCTCCACCACGCGTTCGTCGCTTCGATCCGCCAAACCCAGCATGCACACCATGCGATCACCATCGGCGCGTGCCCGGCAACGGGATTTCCTCAGCCATTCGACCACCAGGCCGCAACAACCGCCCGCACATCAGCGCAGAGCTGAGCTGCTGCTAAGGAGGGGGCAGAACGCGCCCCAAACCATAGCCTCGGTCGACTCCCGTTTACGGTGCTTCTGTGGACATCAGAGAGCTTCGAGGCCGGTTTGCTCGTAGGCATCTCTCGCTGTGTGCGTGGTCAGGAAGTCGACGAACTGCCTGGCCGCGTCTCCGGCGTCCACGCCGAGTACCGCTGAGAACTCCGAGTAGTGCTGCACCTCGTCGGGGAACGGGCCCACGATCTGGGCCTCCGGGACGAAACGCAGCTCGCTCAGCTGCTGGATGGCGATGTCGGCCCGGCCGTCGAGGACGGCGTGCGCGATGAAGCCCTTGTCGATCAAGGTTGCCCGCGCGTTGACCTCGTCGAAGATGCCCAGCTCCCGGATCAGCCCGGCGAAGTAGATGCCGCTGGCCCCGGTGCGGGAGTAGGCCACGGAACGGGCGTTCAGCAGGGTCGCCTTGAAGGCCTCAACGGTGGAGATGTCGGGCGGTTCGGCGCCTGGGGGGACGGCGAGCCCGACCCCGGTCCTGGCCACCGCGACCCGCTGGTTCACCTCCAGCACGCCCAGCTCGCGCAACTCGCCGAAGGACGACGTGACGGCGATCATCACATCGGGACGCTCCCCGTTCCGGACGCGCAGCAGCAACTGGGTGGTCGGGTCGTAGACGCCGTCGACCTCGATGCCGGTCCTGTCCTTGAACGCCGCCAGCAGCACATCGTCGAAGGCCTTGCGCACCGCGAGGGTGCTGAACAGCTTCACCGGGGTTTCGTTGGGCATGGTTTCCTTCGTTCGTAGGTTCAGTGATCGATGCTGAGCAGGTCGCGCCGCTCGCGGCGGGGGCCTGCCCCGCAGGAACGAGACAAGCCTTGACCGTCCGGAACAGCGACCCGGCGATCATCTGCTGTCGGGCTGCTGGGCCGAGGCGTTGAGGAGGAGGTCCGCCTCGCCGAAATTTCCGGACTTCAGCAGCAGCGTCACCCCCGGCGCGAAGATCCAGGGAACGCCGCGCGCCGCTTCGGCTCCGATCAAACCGCCTGTCACGCCGAGTGCCTTCACCACGGCCCCGGACGTCTCGCCGCCTGCCGCGATCACGCGGGTGACGCCGTGCCGGGAGACCAGCGTCCGCGCGACGAGCCCGATGGCCGTCTCCATGATCGTGGCCGACCGTTCGCGCCCCAGTGCCTGCTGCACCAGGCGCAGCCGCGACGGCTCCAGCGAGGAGTAGATCAGTGGCGCGCCCACCCCGCCCGGCAGCCCGGAAAACCAGTCGAGCGCGCCCGCGGCCAGTGACTCCGGGTCCGGATCGGCCAGGGCGTCGAGCCGGTAGGCGGGACGTCCGGCATCGATCATGGCCTTGAGCTGTGCGAGCGTACGCGCGGAACAGCTCCCCGCGAGCACCACGGCAGTGCCGGACATGTCCACGGTGTCCGCCTCGGGAGCCGTCTCCGAACCGGCGGTCGCGGCAGCGAGGCCGCCCGCGAGTCCGGCTGCCCCCGCGACGAGCGGCTCCGTAGCGAGCGCCTGCCCAGCCGTCGCCAGATCCCCCTGGTCGACGGCGTCTACGAGCGCGTAGCGAAAGCTTTCCGTGCGTAGCTCGGCCAGCCGCCGCTGGACGGCCGCAGGTCCGTCGCGGACTTCTCGCAGGGGCACGACGCCTGCCCGGTGGGCGCTCTGACCGGCCAGCACCCGCGGCAGGTACGAGTCGGTCATCGGAGTCAACGGGTGATCCCGCATGTGCGACTCGCTGAGCAGCACGTTCCCGACGAACAGGTAACCCTGGTACTGGGTGCGCCCGTGCTCAGGCGAACTGGGCGTCATGGCCACCATGGGCACGTCCAGGGCGTCGGCGAGCGCGTCCAGGACGGGGCCGATGTTCCCCGCCGAGGTCGAGTCGAACGTCGAGCAGAACTTGAGGTAGATCTGCCCGGCTCCGCGCCGCCGCAGCCAGTCCAGGGCCGCCAGCGACTGCGCGACCGCCGCGCTCGGCTCGATCGTCCGCGTCTTCAACGCGATCACCGCGGCCTCGTACTCCGATGGCCCGGTCTCCTCCGGCGAGATCTCCCCTGGTGGCGGGGTAGCGAAGTACAGCACCGTTCGGAGCCCGCCCCGCCGAAGGGCGACCGCGACATCGGTCGCGCCGGTGACGTCGTCCGCGATGACACCGATCATCGGGCCCGCCCATCCCGTACGTCGAGCGCCGGGCCGGCGATGGCCGTCCTCAGCCGGGCCGCCGCCGCCTGCGGTCCCGAGACCACCGGCCTGTCCAGCGCCTGCGCGAGTTCGTCCGCGACAGGCGCCAGGGAGTACTGCGCGAGCAAGAACGCTTCGCTGGACGAGTCGCGCACTGTCGTGAGCAGTGCATCCAGCAGCGCCGGGCGATCAGCGCGCTTCGCGGCCTCGAACGCGCCCGGACAGACCACGCCGTCGACCGCGACCGCCGGGCCTGCCGCCCGCCTCAGCCGCGATACGGAATCGGCAAGCGCCGTTTCGAGGCTGGCGACCACCAGCACGTGGCCGTAGCCGCCGCCCGCGACGGCGGAGAAGGCCGCCTCGTCGGGGGCGAGCACAGGGATGCCGGTCTCGACCGTTCCGGTGACGGCCCCGTACATGGAGCAAGTGAGCAGGATCCCGTCGGCGCCGCCGGAGACGGCGTGGTGGATGAGCCCGCGCATCCGCTCGCACAACCGTTCCGTCAGCCCGCCAGCGGCGTCGGCGTCGTCGAGGAGCTTGTCGTCGAGCAGGTTCCACACTTCGGCCTCGGGGAACGCCTCGGCCAATCCGGCCATAGCCGGGCCGATCGCCGCCGGAGTGGCGCTGATCAGGGCTATGCGCGGCCTCATCGAGCCAGCTCCTCGATCCAGCCGAGCCCGGCGACGGTCTCTCCGGCCGGCCGGTACTCGCACCCGATCCACCCGTCGTATCCGCCGGCCCGGATGGCCGCGAACAGGTTCCGCCAGCCGATCTCCCCGGTTCCCGGCTCGTGCCTGGAGGGCGGATCGGCGACCTGGTAGTGGAACGTGCGCGGCCGCAGCGCGGTCACCTTGGTGATGAGATCGCCCTCGTCGATCTGGGCGTGATACACGTCGAACATGATCCCCACGTGATCGGTGTCCAGCGCTTCGACGACGGCCGCCGCGTGCTCCTGGCCGTCGAGGACGAACCCGGGGGAGTCCCGCTTGTTCTGCGCCTCGATCAGCAGCCGGACCCCGGTTCCCCGTGCCTGTTCGGCGGCCCAGGCGAGGTTGGTGACGAAGTGGGCGAACGCTCGGTCCCGGCTGACTCCGGCCGGCCGTCGCCCGCCCATGACATGGATGAAGTCACTGCCCAGCCCGACCGCGTACTCCAGCGCCAAGCTGAACCCGGCGCGAAACTCGGCCACCCGGCCGGGGAGACAAGCGGGCGCGCCGGCAGGGGTGTTGATGAGCACCTGTTCGAGTCCGGCGTCGTTCAGCCGACGCGCCAGCTCTGCCGCCGGGTACTCGTACGGGGAGGAATACTCGACCCCCCGGAAACCGGCCGCCGCCGCGGCATCGAAGCGTGCCTCGAACGGCAGCTCGGTGAACAACCACTTCAGGTTCGCGTCGAAGCGCAGCTCGGCGGTGGCCTCTTCTCCGTGCGTTCCGGGAGGCACGACGGTCGGCTCCGCTCCGCGTGTTCTGGGGGGCATGAGGGCTCCGTTCACCGGGCGTAGCCGGGGTTGACCACGAACTCGGGGGTCCGCCCGTTCAGCACGTCGATGACCGCTCGGGCGGCCATCGCGCCGGAACGGGCCCGTGACTCGCGGGTCGCCGCGCCGATGTGGGCGGTGACGATGAGGTTGTCCAAACCCCGCAGCCGGCTCCCGGCGGGCAGGGGCTCGACTTCGACCACGTCCAGCGCGGCGCCCGCGAGCGCTCCCCGCTCCAGCGCGTCGGCGAGCGCGTCCTCGTCCACCACCCCGCCGCGGGCCGTGTTGATCAGGTACGCCGAGGGCTTCATCAGGGCCAGCGCGGCGGCGTCGATCAGGTGGTGGGTGGAGCCGTCGAGCAGCAGGTGGAGGCTGACGAAGTCGGATCGGCGCAGCAGTTCCTCCAGGCCGACGCCCCGGACGCCGTGCCGCTCGGCGAAGGCGTGATCGAGGTCGGCGTCGAAGGCGAGCACGTCCATGCCCAGGGCGCCGCCCAGCCTGGCGACCAGCTTGCCGATCGAGCCGAGCCCGACGATACCGAGCGTGGCCCCCTCCAGCTCACGGCCGCCGGCCTGGTCCCAGCCGCCTTCCTGGACGGACTTGAGGTTCTGCGGGATCAGGCGGGCGCAGTTCAGCATGAGCGCGAGCACGTGCTCGGCGACGGAGCGGCGGTTCGCGCCGGGGGTGGGGCACACGGCGATGCCGCGCTCGGTGGCGGCGGCCACGTCGATGTTGTCGTAGCCCGCGCCCGTGCGGCCGAAGACCTTCAGGTCCTCGGCGGCGGTGATCACCTCGCGGGTGAACGCGTCCGTGCCGGCCACGATGCCGTCGACGCCCTTGACCGCCTCCACCAGGCTTTCCCCGGTGTTCTCGCGGTCCTTGGACGAGGAGTGCACGACCTCGAAACCGGCGTCCCGCAGCAGCCGGTCGACCTGGTCGTCCGGCCTCAGCCAGGCCGTGGTCACCAATACGCGCTGGGCGGTCATGTGTTCATACCTCCATATGAGCCTTCACTATACTATAGCGACGACTTCTGTAGCGGACGGACGGCAGGGCGGCAGGGTGGCTTGGCACGGATGCGAGCCGCCGCCTGGGATACTCGGTCTGATGAGAGGGAGAGCGATGCCGTCCGAGGCCCACAAGAAGAAGCGGCCCCTTGCCGATCAGATGTACGACGTACTGCTCGATCAGTTCATGGCGGGCAAGCGGGCTCCGGGTGAACCACTCAACATCGGCGCTCTGTCTCGCGAACTGGAGGTGAGCCAGACCCCGCTCAGAGAGGCACTGGCGCGTCTTGAGCACACCGGTCTGGTCGTACGCGAGGCGCTCAAGGGTTACCGCGTGGCTCCCATGTTCAGCGAAAAGGAAATCGACAAGCTGATGGACGCCCGCATCGTCCTGGAGCCCGCGCTGGCCTACGAGACGTGCCGGCGGACCACTCCGGAATTCCTCGACGAATTGCGCCAGGCGGTCGACGAACTCGCCGACTCGGCCGATCTGGCCGACACCGAGTCGCGCTCGTTCCGCTCCTACTGGGCGGCCGACGACCGTTTTCACGCGCTCATCGCCCAGCAGTCCGACAACCAGTTCCTGGAAACGGCCTACCGGTCGCTGAACGGGCAGATGCAGCGGTTCAGGCTGTTCTCCAAGCTCGGCAACACAGGGGCCGGGCACGCCGCCAAGGAGCATCGAGCCGTCTACGAGGCGCTCGTGGAGGGAAATCCGGAGATCGCCGCCATCAGGATGCGCGAGCATCTGCAGAGCGCCAACCGCCGCAGAAAGCAGCGATAGCCTGGCCGCCGGTGTCGCTAACGTTCCGGCGCCGCCTGCGCCACCTCCTCATCGCCTGCCGCGCCCAGCGCGGCGGCCGCCGCGCGCCCCTGCGGCGTGTAGAGCTGCAGGAACGAGAAGACGCCGGCCAGGCCCGCCACCACGCAGACGGTGTCGGCGAAGTCCCCGCCGAAATAGTTGATCATCGCGGGATTCGCCGTCACGATGCCGACGATCTGCAGAACGGTGACCGCCGTGCCGCCGGCGACGAAGGCGATGAGCGTCACCCGGAACGCGTTGAGCAGGAATTCGTACATGTCACACCCCTGACTTAGAACGGGATCCAGACCAGGCTCATGGCCACGCCGATTCCGGCGAGAAAAGACGGAACCAGGTAGTAGCCGATCACCGGTTTGAAGATTTTCACCGGGTCGCAGTTCGCGATGCCCGCGGCCACGTACAAGGGCGGGGCTCCTGGGGGAGAGCAGCCCTCCGCGCTCGCCCACACGATGATCGCCGCGTAGGCCAGGTGCGGGGTGATGCCGGCGCTGGTCAGCGCCAGGAACGCGACGGAGCCCACCGCGGCCAGCGTGGCGGTGGTGCTCAGCGGGCCCGAGACCAGCAGGATCACGAGACCGACGATCACCACCATCACCAGCGCGGGCACGCCCCGCATGTTCTCGATGAACGGTGCGAGCTCCTCGCCCAGCCCGAGCGCCGACAGCACGTTGGACGCGGCGAACGCGGAGATCATGGTGAGGCCGACGATCGCGAACTTCGGGCTGATCGCCCCGATCATCGTCCACCAGTCGCCCGCGCGGCGCGGCAGCCGGCGATATCCCACGATCATGCCGACGACCAGCATGAAGATGGGCAGCCAGAACAGCACGGGGATCGCGTCCGCGGCGTCCTCGCCGATGCGCCGCACCACCCAGTCGGCGGTCGGGCCCGCGGTGGCCAGGATGGGGATCGCGACGGCGAGCAGCACCAGCAGCGACGGCCAGCCCGCGCGCACGGTCGAGCCCAGGGGCTTGACGTCGCCGGGAGCCATCCGGCCGACCCCGCGCCGCATGACGATCACGTACGCGATGGCCAGGCGCATCACCACCGTCCACGAGGCCACGACGAACATGGGGACGATCATCTGATCCGCCGTCAGCGCCGGCGCGACCGTGGGCGCGGCCAGCATCAGGAAGAACGCCCCGCTGAACGGGAAGATGGCGCCGACGCCGGCGTTGCCCGAGATGACGAGCGCCGCGGTCTCGCCGTCCGTCTTGGAGCGTTTCATCCACGGAATGGCGATGGAGCCGATGGTGGCGGCGATGGCGGCGCCGTTGTGCGCCACCGCGCCGAACGCGCCGGAGCCGACCGTGGCGGCGTACATGGCACCACCGCGACGGCGGCCGAGCATCGAACTGAGAATGTCGATGAGGCGCCCGATCAGCCCGATGCTCATCAGCAGCTCACTGACGAAGACGAAGGCGAGCGCGGCGAACGTGACCTCGGATTTCAACCCGTCGACCAGGCTTTTCCACCCCACGGTGAACGCGTCGGTCCCCGCGAAGGCCGCGCATGCCAGGAATCCGACGAACATCGATTCGGCGATGTTGCGCTTCAAGAGCACGTTCCAGACGACGATGACGGCGATGAACGCGACCAGGGCCAAGATGGCGTTCACGTGAGGCACCGCCGGGGAGTTTCCCCGCCGGACATCTCGGTGTTGCAGCACACAGGGGGCCTCCTCGGTAGCGCCGCGGACGTGTCTTCCCGGAACGCGGAGGGGTGGAATAGTACAGTCGCGTCACGGAAAAAATACTATAGTGATGCCTCTCACGAAGTGTCCATGGGTGGTTCCCGTGCCGACTCGATCGGGGCTACCGGGCGAGCGCCCGCGCGGTCACCGCGGCGTCGAGCAGGCGCAGGCCCTCGGGCCGGGTCAGGTCGATGCCGGTCATCTTGGCGACCTTCGTCAGGCGGTAGTCGAGGGTGTTGCGGTGGACACGCAACTCGGCCGAGGCGTGACTGCGGTTGTGTCCGTGCCGGACGAACGACTCGACGGTCGCGAGGAGGTCGGGGCGGCTGTCCAGGGGGTCGAGCTTGGCGGCCAGGCCGGTCAGGGCGCGACCGGGGCGGGCCAGCTGGTACTCAAGCAGGACGTCTTCCAGCCGGTAGAGGCCGGGTGGCCGGTTGAGGCGCGCGACGAGGTCGGCGACCTGCTTGGCCTCGGCCAGCGCGGCGGGGATGCCGGCGTGGTCCGGCGCCGCCGACACGCTGGCGGTGACCGGCCGTGCCGTCGCGGCCGCCACCTGCGTGACCAGGTCGGGAAGGGCGTCCATGGCGTGGCCGTCCGAGTCGGCGGGGAGCAGCACAGTGCCGCCTTCGGCGGTGAGAGTGGCCAGTACGTCGGTCCGCTGGTGCGCGTCCAGGGCCGTTTGGACGTGCCGGACGGTCTGCCGGGAGTCTCCGGGGCCGGGACCCAGATGGAGCAACAGCACCAGGTAGGCCGGAGCGAGCCGGACGCCGCACTGCGCGGCCAGCTCGGACGCGGGCTCGCCGACCAGGAGCGCGAGGACCAGTCTGCTCCGCTGGTCGCGTCGCTGGCCCTCGATCTGCTGTTGCTCGTGCAGGTGGGCGAGCGCCACGGCGGGGATCACACTGGCGAGGTACCGCAGGGTGTGCGCTCCGTAGCGGCGCATCTCCTCCGGTGTGGCGTCGGCGGTGAGCAGGTCCCAGCACGCGGTCGTTCCGACCATGTAGGCCGCGAGCGCGGCGTCCAACGGCAGTCCGTCGGCGGCGCGCCGAGCCGACCAGTCGGTGATCACTGCGAGCTCGGTGGCGTTCAGCGCGCGGTCCTCCGACAGGGTCTGCGTGTGGAGCCTGATCGCCGCGGCGAACGCGCTGCTCACATCACCGTCGAGGAGCTCTTTGGAGATCGTTCGGTAGTAGGGGACCTCGGCGGCGCACCGCTCTACCGCCGCCCGGACCAACTCGGGCAGCCGGGTCAGCGCGCGCTCGGTGAATTGGAACATTGCCCAATGCTCGCACGCAACCTTGCCGCAGATGCGCAGAGACAGCACTTCGGTCGCATGGCAGATTGTGCCTCCACCCAAACCATCGCTTCAGGAGGATCTATGCGCCGGTGCTTCCCCATTGCCGCCAGCGTGACCGCCGCGGCGGCGGCGGCGCTGTTGGTCTCTCCCTTGCTCGCCACGCCGAAACCCGTTCCCGCCCGGACCGTCGCGGCGGACGCCGCGCCGTCCCCCGACCGGTGGGCGGCGCCCGGTCCGCACGGCGTCACGGTCACGAAGGAGAGGGTCACGACCTTCTACTTCCCGAGCGACATCGGCTCCAGCGCCCGGCGCTTCCCCGTCGTGATCTGGGGTAACGGCACCGGTGCGGTGCCGAGCAACTACCACGGGCTGCTGCGGCTGTGGGCCAGCCACGGCTTCATCGTCGCGGCGGCGAACACCAGGTACGCCAACAGCGGCAACCAGATGCGCGCCGGCCTCGACCGGCTCGCCGCCCTGGACCGCACCGACGGCAGCCCGTTCGAGGGCCGGGTGGACCTCGCGCGTGTCGGCGCGGCCGGACACTCGCAAGGCGGCGCCGGAGCCATCAACGCCAGTGCCGACCAGCGCGTGGACACCACGGTGCCGATCCAGCCCGGGCCGCTCGCCTCCGCCTCGTCCCTCCACGGCCCCGCCCTCTACCTGGCGGGGGAGAAGGACACCATCGTGGCGCCGGCGCGTGTCCGCACGTTCTACAACGCCAGCGGCCACGTGCCCGCCATCTACACCGAGCTCGCGGCCGCCACGCACTTCACCCCTGCGGGCAACGGCGGCGGCTTCCGTGGCATCACGACCGCGTGGTGGCGCTTCCACCTGGCCGGTGACGAGCAGGCCCGCGGCGTGTTCTTCGGTGACGGCTGCGGCATCTGCTCCGGATCCCCGTGGCTCCACGCCGCGCGCAACTCCAAGGCGCTTCAGATTCCCGGCCCGAACGCATAACCGCCCACGCCAGGAGCTGGTTCCCGTGCGGCTGGTCAGACCTCTCCCAGAGGTCGACGACGAACTGCTCGTCAGACTACGTAAGCGCGTCCCTGCCGTCGCCCGGGACGCCACCCGGCGGATCGAGCGAGAAGTCCCCGCCTACGCCCGCGCCCATGACCCCCGCTACGCGAAAGTCCTGGCCTGGACGACCGAACACGCCATCGGGCACTTCGTCGACCTGCTCAAAGACCCGGAGCTGCCCTCAGACTGGATCCTCGACCACTTCCAAGGCGTCGGCGCAGGCGAAGCCCATGAGGGCCGGAGCATGGAGCCGCTCCAGGCCGCACTCAGGACCGGTGCGGGCGAGGCGGTCCGCCGGCTCGCCGAGGAGGCGGAGAGCATGGGCGGCTGCGTCCCGCCAACGGTCATCGCCGGCGTGACGCACGCGGCCTTCTCCTACATCGGCCACCTCGCCAAAGCCGCGGCCCAGGGACACGCCGACCAGCATGCCCAGGCGGCGGGAGCGCTCAGGGCCAAACAGCGCCAACTCCTGGATACTCTGCTCGATCCCGGTCACGACCCGCGCGTTCTCCGTACCCAGGCGGCCGAATGCGGCTGGTCACCGCCGCACACCATCGCCGCGGTCGCGCTGGACGGGCTCCGCCCACGCGCCACCCGACCATCCCTTCCCCCAGGAACCCTGGTCGGATTCCATCTGGCCGAACCTTGCCTGATCGTCCCCTCCCCAGAAGACGCCGACCACCTGAGCGCCTTGCGGAACGCGCTCGACGGCCACCACGCCGCGATCGGCCCGACCGTCCCGATCGGGGCCGCCGCCTCGTCGCTGCGGCTGGCCCGCCAGGCGCTCGCTCTGTCGTCCGGCGGCGTCATCGTGGCTGCCGAGCACCTTCCGCTCCTGATCCTGCGGAACGACCGTGAGCTGACCGCACTCTTGATCGACCGCAGGCTCGGACCGCTGCTGCGCACCCGCCCACCCGTCCGGACGAAGCTGGCCGAGACGTTCCTGGCGTGCATCGAATGTGACTTCAACGCCACCGAGGTCGCCAAGCGCCTGGACGTTCATCCCCAGACCATCCGCTACCGGTTGCGGCAGTTGGAGGAGCTGTTCCCCGACACCGTCTACGCGTCGACCTATCGCCTGGAATACCACCTGGCCCTCCTCGCGTGGCTCACGACCGAGGCGGCCTGAGCCGGTCATCGGCGGCTTTCGGCACGAGGGCCTGGACGCGGTGGCAGCGCTTCCCGTCAATGCTGACGGTTGGAGCGGCGTGCTACCGTCAGTCTCATGGACGATCCGGACTTCCCGTTCCTCGGCACGGAGCCCATGGCGGTGGAACTGGCCAACACCCTCTACGGCCAGGGAGAGCAGCAGATCGACTTCCTTGGGTCGCCGGAGTGGATCGACCGCTGGTTCGCGCTGGTCGGCACGGAGCACGGCCTGGCCGTCCCGGTGGACGTGGGCCGCGACGCCGGGCGCGTACGGGCCCTGCGCGACTGCGTCCATCACCTGCTGTCGGCGGCGGCCGACGCGAAGGCCCCGAGGACCGACATGCTCGACCGCCTCAACGAGTTCGCGGCCACCACACCGACCCACCCGCGGCTGGAGTGGGCCGCGGACGGCACGCGCCGACTGCGGCGCGTCGGCCTCACCACCGGCCTTGGTCACCTCGCCGCCGACTGCATCGAGGTGCTCACCCGACCGCCCGCCCGATCCCCTCGGCGGTGCACGGGGCCCGGCTGCTCGATGCTGTACGTCAGGAACCACCCACGCCGCCGCTGGTGCCATCCCTCGTGCGGGCACCGTGACCGCCAGGCCCGGTACTACCGGCGCCAACGCCTCCCGGAGGCACCATGATGATCACCTGGCGCCGGCTCGGCGAGCCGGACTTCCCCTTGCTCGGCCAGTGGCTCGCCCAGCCCCACGTGGCCCGCTGGTGGTACCAGGAGCACTCGGCCGAGGCCGTCAGACGCGACTTCGGCCCCGCCGCAGCGGGCCTGGACCACAGTGAGGACCATCTCGCGTTCCTGGACGGCCGGCCGTTCGGCCTGGTTCAGCGCTGCCGACTGGCCGACGAGCCCGTCTACCTGGCGGAACTATCGGCGTTGACGGACGTCCCACCGGGGGCGATGACGATCGACTACCTGATCGGCGACGCCCGCCTTGTCGGCCAGGGCCTGGGCCCGCGCATGATCGGGTCGATACTGCGCAAGACCTGGACCGACCACCCCGAAGCGACCTGCGTCCTCGTACCGGTGGTGGCGGCCAACCGCGCGTCCTGGCGTGCGCTGGAGAAGGCGGGTCTCACCCGGATCGCCCAGGGTGACCTGGAGCCGGAGAACCCGATCGACGACCGCCTGCACTACGTCTACCGCATCGATCGCCCCGCACGACCGTAGGTGCTGTTGTGCTGCTCGATGAACGGTTGTTCGTGGGCGGCGGAAAGGGAACATTCTCGGATGGAAACTGATCCGGTGCCGCCCGCGGCAGGCGTGCGGCAGTCCTAGTGGAGGCCGCCCTCAGGTCAGGCGGTATGCGCGGATGATGGTCAGTCTGGTGGCGTTGCCGGTGGTGTCGGTCGCTTGGGCGCGCAGTGAGACCCAGCCGCTTCTCGGGTGCCTTAGCAGGGCTGCCCAGTGCTTGCCGCGTCTGATGACGGGGGTCTTGCGCCAGGTGGCACCGTCGTCGTAGGACACCTCGGCTTGGGGGATGGTGACGGCGGCTGGGGCCGCGCCGGGGTTGCGGTGCACGGTGATGCCGGCCAGGTAGGGGAAACCCCCGGGGGCAGCGTTGGTCTCGTCGAGCACCGGGGAGAACCGGATGACCTGAACCGGTAGCGCGGTCGGCTTGCCTGGGGCCGTAGGTCCGCTGTATCTGAAGGTCCACTCGGCCCTGATGGTCGTGGAGGTCGGATTCAGGCTCTGCTTGAGTTCGGTGGTGATCCGGTAGCGGCCCGGCTTCGGCTTCCCTTCGAGGTGGCAGGAGGCTGCGTCGTCCGAGCGGCCGACCTTGGCGCCGTCGCGGTACACCACCGTGTGCGCCTTGCCTTTGATGGAGCCGCTGGTGTCGGCGGTGGCGCCGTAGATGGGAACTCGCATGCTCAGGGCTTTGGCGCTGGCGCCGGCGTACCCCTCTGGCTCTGCCGGCGGCAGGGACGGGCCGAACACGCCTGCGCCGTTCCAGACCTCGTAGTAGCGGCGGCCGGCCCGGTAGGTGCGCGACGGCACCTGCTGGTCCCAGTCCGGCAGTGGCTTGGACGCGTCGAAGGCCGGTTCCACCCCGAACGACCAGGTGAGGTCCCGGACGTTGAAGTACTCCGTGCGGGTGCCGGGCAGCCGCACCGGCAACTGGGTGGCGAAGGGGACGCGAGCGTTCGGCATGGGCGCGTATGTCGCGAGACTGAGCTTGCCGGCCGAAGTGTCACGGCCTTGCGGCCGGTAGCGGGCTCGCACCTTGGCGAGCTCTGCGCGGCGCACGGTGTGGGAGCCGGTGTAGGGACGGCCGGGGGTGAACCAGGCCAGGGTGTAGGAGTACGGCGAGTCCACGGCCGCGCCGGGCGCGACGAGGGTCACCTGCATCGAGCCGACGAATCGCCCGCGCGGAGCGTTGGGGCCGACCTGTGCCGTGCCGAGCTTCGCGAAGTCCGCAATGGGCAGGCCCGGGATGACGACGGGCCGGAGCCCCTTGCGGACGATCATGTCGCCGTTGAGGACGCCGTCGAAGAGCCGGGCGTCCTTGTGCGGCACCGTGACGTTCACGGGGGTCGTGGTCCGGGCGTCGAGAGTGATCGCGGTGTCGCCGTTCAGCGTGAGCCACGGCGCCGTCACCCGGTCGGTGCGGCCCCCGGCCCTGATCGATCCGTGCAGGTAGTAGCGGCCGCGCGGCACGCGCACGCGGACGCGGCCGTTCGGGCCGCTCGGCGTACGCTCCGTCGCCCTGTCATAGCTTGCGAGGAAGAGCCGGTGGTCTTTGGCCGGCTTGCCGTCGCGGCCCAGAACGGTGATGGTCAGCTGATGATCCCGCTCACCCGCGGCGGCCGACACCCAGGCAGTGGACAGCGCCACAGCCGCAGCGATCGCGGGCGCGGCCACCACGAGCGCCCGCCGCCTCATCGCTGTCCTCCAGAGTGGTGCGTCGCGGTGTCCTCGCCGAGCCCCGGGGGAGTGGTTTCCGCATCGACGGGCTCGCACGGTGATACCGCGCCCTGGGCGACACTGGCCTGCAGGCCGGTCACACCCTCGCCGCCCGTGCTCTCGATCACCAGCGACCGCTCCTTGGTGAAGTCGGCAGGCTGAAATGTGAAGATCGCTGTCGGACCGCCGCCGCCGTCGCCGGGGCTTCGCAGCTCTACCCCGGAGGAACCGCCACCGCTGGGAGCATCGCCGGCCGGGACGAACCGGGGTTGCCGGCAGGTCTTACCGGTCGGGAGATAGTCCACCGTGGCCGGAATGCCCGCCCGCTTGAGGTCACGTTCGAGCCGGGCCGCATCCCGCGGCTGTTTGATCTCCACGCGGACCGTACCGTCGCCTTGCGGCTCGACGGCGTACGCGGCAGGAGCGCCGCCGGGCACGAGCACCGGTAGGACAACCGCCGCGGTCGCCGCCAGCGTGGCGGCACCCACCGCCGGCACCAGCCACCGCCGCCGAACGAATCGCCGCGCCGCCGTGCTCGTGATGCGGTCCGGGACATCCGCCGCCCGTTCGTCGACGACCTTGAGCAGTTCGGCGCGGAGACGTTCCTCGAACGGCACACGGGGCCGCTGGTCGGTCGTATTCATTGCGCCACCTCCAGAGGCGTGCGGGTGGTTTCCATGGTCTCGGCCGTTGACTGGGCGAGGTGATCTCGCATGCGGCGCCGGGCCCGCAGCAGACGCATCCGGGCGGCTCCCGAACGCACCCCGAGAACCTTGGCGGCCTCCTGGACCGTCAGGTGTTCCAGCGCGACGAGTTCGAGTACGGCCCGTTCGGCGTCGGGAAGCTCACTCATCGCGTGATAGAGCCGGCGCGCCTGGGCCTCGGCGTCGAGGCGTTCCTCCAGGACGGCGATGTCGTCGGCGTCGACGAGCGCCCTGCCGACGATCCGGCTGGTGGCCCGCCGGCCCCGGGCGCGTCGGCGAAACTCGCCCGCGACGACGTTGCGGGCCACGCCGTACAGCCAGCGCACCGGATCTCCCTGATCGGCCCGGTAGGTGTGCGCGGAGTCGATGACCGCGAGGAACACGTCCGCGGTCAGGTCCGCCACCAGATGCGGGTCGTCGACTCGTCGGGCGATGAAACGCTGCACCAGCTGCAGGTGTTCGCTGTAGAACGCCGCGAACGCGACCCGGTCGTGCCCGATTCGCTCTATCTCTTCATGGTCTGACGCATCCGACATCCATTCACCCCTTCGCCGCGATCGCTCCTCACACACGTTCTTGGTCAGACCCGGCCGCCGCGTCACATTCGGAGGGACTGGCCACCGGCGTCCGCGCCGGACGGGCCGGCGTCCGCGCCGAACGGACCCGCGTCCCGTCAGCTCGTGCCGTGATCCCGGTCGCCGGCCCCGGTGAGGTAGGCGACGACCATGTCGCCGACCATCCGCCGGTGCCGGCGGCGGTGCTCGGGGGACATCAGGTCGCGGCCGAACAGCGCCCCGAACGTGTACTGGTTGGCGACGCGGAAGTAGCTGAACGAACTGATCACCATGTGCACGTCGACGGCGTCGGCGTCGGCGGCGAAGTCGCCGCGGGCGCGCCCGGCCTTGAGGATCTGGGAGATCAGCCCCGTGGCCGGGGTGCCGAGGCTGGTCAGCACCTGTGACTTGCGCAGGTGCTCGGCCTGGTGGATGTTCTCGATGGCGACGAGCCTGATGAAGTCCTGGTGGGAGTCGTGGTGGTCGAAGGTCAGCTCGGCCAGCGTCCGGATCGCCTCGACGGGAGCCAGATGGTCGACGTCGATGGCCGCCTCGGCGGCCCTGACCTCGCTGTAGGCCTTCTCGAGAACGGCGATGTACAGCTGTTCCTTGCCGCCGAAGTAGTAGTAGATCATTCGTTTGGTGGTGCGCATGAGCGCGGCCATGTCGTCCACCCGCGCCCCCGCGTACCCGCGCCTGGCGAACTCCCGCTCCGCGACGTCCAGGATCTCCGCCCGGGTGCGTTCACGATCGCGCCGGCGTCGTTGAGGTGCGGACGGGGCGGACTCGGGCGACATGCGACTCCACGGGGCGGGACGGCCGGTGGCGGACGTCCCAATCCTAGGGCGAGCGCGACGTCCCTCCATGATCAGCTCGTGGAGCGTGCTGGGCGGCGAGCCGCACCGGGGCGTTGACCGCGCCGTACCCCTGATATCCGCCGATGCGCTGGACGACCTCGAAGAACACACGTCCGCTGGTGGCGGTGTAGAAGTGCAGGAACTCGCCGTGCTCGTCCTTGTCGTACAGCAGGCGGAGCTCGCGCAGCAGCCGGTGGCGCTCGGCGCCGAGGTCGTGGCGTGCCTCCAGATCGTCGTAGTAGTTGTCCGGCACGATCAGCTGGGCGGCGCCCGCGGCGCGGAACCGGCGTACGGTGGCCACGATGTCGGTGCTGGCGAGCGCGGCATGCTGCCACGCCACGTCGGACGTGCCTTCGTGCGGGCCGACGTGGCCGACGTGGGCGACGTTGACGGCGATCCGTACGCGCTCGTCGGCGGTGGAGACCGCGCGGCTGCGCAGGAGCCCGTAGGGGTCGGGCAGCTCCAGGCTCTCGTGCGGGCGCAGGCCGAGCACGCTGCGGTAGAACAGCGAGGCCTCGTCGAAGAGGTGCCACGGCTGGGTGAGCGCCACGTGATCGATGTGGGTGATCTCGCCGTGGCCCGGGTCTCGACGGTCCTCGGCGAAGTCGTCGGTCCAGCTGGGATGGCCGGGGCACGCGGTGCGGCAGAAGAACAGGTCGGTGCCGTCGGGCGCGGCGACGGCGTCCAGCGGCGCATCGTGGGGGTCGCGCCACCGCGGCAGCACGGGCGAGAGCAGCGCCTCGGCGCGCTTGACCGAGGCGGCCGGATCCGGGGTCTCCAGTCCGATCGCCGCCAGCGCGGGGCCGTCCTGGCTCTCGGCGTTCCCGGTGTTGAGCAGGATGCGGGCGGTGTTCTGCTGCCAGAGCTCGACGGGCTTGTGCGTATGCACGCCGGCCCGCCGGAAACCGAGTGCGGTCAGCAGCTCGCTCAACGGGCCGGTGCGCGGGGCGGAAAGTTCGGCGAAGGCGAAGCCGGTCGGGCTCACCGGAGGCGGCGGGGGGACGAGGGACGCCGGGCGGGACGCCTCACCGAGGCGCCTGGCGGCCTCACCGAGGCGCCCGGCGGCCGCCTCCTCCAGGAACACCAGCGAGCGCATGGCGTCGCGGGCGGTGCGCATGGCGGCGGCCTGGCGGAAGACGTCGTTGAACACCTCCAGTGACAGCGGCCCGTCGTAGCCGGTGCGCAGGACGTGCGCGACCAGGCCCGCCACGTCGAGGTCGCCCTGGCCGGGGAAGCAGCGGTAGTGACGGCTCCAGTAGAGGACGTCCATCGGCAGCCGGGGGGCGTCGGCGAGCTGGAGAAAGAAGATCTTCTCGGCCGGGATGGTCTCGATCGCGTACGGGTCGGTCTCCCGCGACAGGATGTGGAAGCTGTCCAGGCACAACCCCAGAGCGGGGTGGTCGGCCATGCGCACGATCCGCCAGGCGTGCAGGTAGTCGTCGACGTTGCGGCCCCAGGCCAGCGCCTCGTAGGCGATCCGGACACCGTGCCCGGCCGCCCGTTCGGCCAGCAGGCGCAGCTGCTCGGCCGCCAGGGCGTCGTCGTCGATCGAGTGCGGCGAGACGTTCGAGCAGACGAGCAGCAGTGTCGCGCCCAGCCGTTCCATGACCGCGAACTTGTGCTCGACGCGGCGCAGGTTGCCGGCGAGCAGCGCGGGCGGCACGGCCTCGAAGTCGCGGAACGGCTGGTACAGGTCGATGCCCAGCCCCAGGTCGCCGGCCCGGGCGCGGATCTCCTCGGGACTCGGTGCCCCGGCGACCAGGTCGTTCTCGAAGATCTCCACGCCGTCGAAGCCGGCGGCGCCGATGGCGGACAGCTTGCCGGTCAGCGGCCCGCTGAGCGACACCGTGGCGATGGACCTGCGCATGTCCCGTTCCCTTCGATCGCCGGGGGGTTGTGTAGGTACGTACTAGTTCGTACATTAAGTCGCTGTGAGCCACGCCACAACCTGCCGGTACGGGCTGATCGGTTCGGGCATCGAAATGTCGCTGTCGCCGTCCCTGCACGAGGTCGAGGGCGCCCACCACGGCCTCGATCTGGCCTATGACCTGATCGATGTCGATCATCCCGGTACACCGGCCGACCTGGGCCGGTTGCTCGGCGACGCCGAGGCCGCGGGTTACGCCGGCCTCAACATCACCCATCCGTTCAAACGGGAGGTCATCTCCCATCTCGACCGGCTCTCCCCGCAGGCCGCCGACATCGGAGCGGTAAACACCGTCGTGTTCGACGGCGGGCGCAGGGTCGGCCACAACACCGACGCGGTGGGGTTCGCCGAGTCGTTCCGGGCCGGATTGCCCGGCGCGCCGACCCGCCATGTCGTCCAGCTCGGCGCGGGCGGTGCCGGGTCCGCCTGCGCCTACGCCCTGCTCTCGAACGGGACCGGGCGGCTGACCCTCGCCGACCCCGACGCCGCCAGGCGCGCGGAACTGACCGAGGCCTTCGCCGCCAGGTTCGGCGCCGACCGGATCACCGGCGTCGCGCCGGACGACCTCGGCGAAGCGCTCGCCTCCGCCGACGGCGTGGTCAACGCCAGCCCGGTCGGCATGCACTCACACCCCGGGACGCCGATGCCCGTCGACCTGCTGTTCCCCGGGCTCTGGCTCGTCGACATCGTCTACATGCCGCTCGACACGCCGCTGCTGCGCGCGGCGCGCTCCCGGGGCGTCCGCGCGATCGGCGGTGCGGCCATGTGCGTGTTCCAGGCGGCCGCCGGCTTCGAGCTGATCACCGGCCGGACCCCCGATACCGGCCGCATGCTCGAACACCTGCGGAGGCTGCTCGCCAAACGGTCCGGCCACCCCACCACTCCCCGGAGGGTCACATGAGCCAGCACATCCAGCCCCCAGGCCCCACCGCGTCCGCCGACGCCGTCCGCGACCTTCCCGAGCCCATGCCGCTGCGCCGGATGATCGGCCCGGGCATCGTGGCGGCCGGGATCGGCCTCGCCGCCGGTGAGATCATCCTCTGGCCGTACCTCACCTCGATCGGCGGGCTCGGGCTGCTGTGGCTGGCCCTGATGGCCCTGGTGATGCAGTTCGTCATCAACATGGAGATCGAGCGCTACACGCTGGCCACCGGGCAGACGGCCGTGGCCGGGTTCTCCCGCTGGTGGAAGGGCTGGGGCATCCTGATCTGCCTGGCCGGGGCGTTCCAGTACGTCTGGCCCGGCTGGGCCACCAGCGGCTCGACCGTGTTCACCTACCTGGTCGGTGGCGGTGACCCGGTCTGGATCTCGGTGGGCGCCCTCGTCGTGATCGGCCTCCTGCTCACGTTCTCCAAGGTGATCTACAAGACGGTGGAACGCGTCGAGATGGTCAAGGTCGCCCTGACCCTGTTCTTCCTCGCCGTCGCCGTGGTGTTCGTGATCTCCCTGTCCACCTGGGGAGAGGGCGCGGAGAAGACCGTGACCGGGTTCGGGCGGAGCCCCGACGGCATCACCTTCACCATGATCCTCAGCGGTCTGGGCGCGGCCGGCGCGGGCGGCGTGCACAACCTCGTCCTGAGCAACTGGATCCGCGACAAGCGCTACGGCATGGGCGCCCACGTGCCACGACTGATCTCCCCGATCACCGGCCGCGAAGAGGCCTCCGGCGCGGACCGCTACGGCTTCGCCGAGACCGAGGACAACCTCGCCCGCTGGCGGATCTGGTGGAAGCGCGCCAACGTCGAGCACCTCGCCACGTTCGTCGCGGTCTGCGTGGTCACCATCGGCGTCATGAGCCTGCTGGCGTACGAGACGCTCTTCGGCCGCGGCGACCTGAAGTCCGACCCGTCGTTCCTGCGCATCCAGGGCGACATCTTCGCCGCCGAGGTCGGAGAGTGGCTCAAGGTCCTGTTCTTCGCCATCGCAGCGGTCTCGCTCTGGGCGACCGCGATGGGCCTGCTGGACGTCATCGGCCGGGTCGCCTCGGACTTCCTGCGCCGCAACTATCTGATGAACTCGCCCCGCTGGACCGAGGCCCGCCTCTACCTGGCCGTCGTGTGGGCCGAGATCGTGCTCGGCTCGATCATCCTCCTGTCCGGATTCGACCAGCCCCTCGGACTCCTCATCGTCTCCACCTGCGCCGCCTCGGTCGTCACCCTGCTCTACTCGATCCTGCTCGTCCGCCTGAACACCAAGGACCTGCCCCGCCCCATCCGCATCCATGGCGTACGACTGGCGACCCTGGTCATCGCGATCGCCTTCTACGGCTTCTTCGCCGCGGCCATGGTGATCACCCAACTCCAAAACCTCTGAAGTGCCCACCCCCGACGAACTGCATCGTCGGTAGCCAAGGGGACGGCTCCTTGGCTGAGCCGCCCGATACCGTACCCGCCACGTGCGGGGCCGTCTGGATCCGATAGCGCAGCCTCAGTAGCCATTCAAATGGCTTGCCGAACCGCCCTTTCAACTACTGGGCGTGTGGCGGTGCGGCTCAGGTCAGGCGACGGAGGGTTAGGGCGGCAGCGCAGAGCAGGAGTCCGCGTGTTGTCTGGGTATCGACGCCCAGGAGCGAGGACACCCGCGCCATGCGGTTGTCGACCGTGTTGGGATGGACGGCGAGCGCTTGGGCCGTCCGCCGCCGGTCCATGTCGTGATCGAGGAACGCGCGCAGTGTTTCCAGCAGCTCCGGATGAGTCTCCAGCGGCGCTAGCAGGGCGGTCAGTTCGCGGCCGCTGTCGGCGGGGCCGCTCAGGTGGTAGTCGAGCAGGACGTCCGCCAGCTGGTAGACGCCCGGCGGGCGGCCGGTGGTGTGCGCGAGGCGGGCGATCCGTACCGCCTGCTCGGCGGCGCGCGGCACATCGGTGGTGTCCTGGGTGCGCGCGGCACCGGCGATGATCTGCTCACCGCCCGGTCCGGTGTCGGTGAGGAGCCGCGCCAGCTCGGGCATGCGGTCCGCCGCGTTCAGCGGGAGCAGCACATGGCCGCCGCGCGCGTCCAGCAGCGTCAGCGGGGTGCCGTCGGTGAAGCCCTCAAGGTTGGCGCGGACGCGGCGCAGGACCCGCCGTTCGATCACGTTCACGTTCGGTACGTCGTCCGCGATGAGGAGGTTGAGGACGAGATAGGCGGGGGCGAGCCGGATCCCGGAACGCGCCGCGGTGGCCCCCGCGGGCTCGCCCGCCAGCAATGCCCGCGCCACCTCCTGGTAGGCCACGCGCTCCTCGGCGAGGATCGCCGCCCGCTCGGCCTGGTACGCCTCGGTGACCGCGGCGATCATCCGGTTGAGGCCGCGGAGCTGGTGCCGGGCCAGCCAGAGCAGCGCGGGCTCCTCGCCTGGGCGGGCGCCGGCGCGGAGCGCGTCCCAGACCACCTCGGCGCCGATGAAGTACGTGCGCAGGAGGGTGGTCAGCTCGATGCCCTCCTCGGCTCGCTGTGCGGCGCGTTCGCGGAACGGCCGGAAGTCCTCGTCGGCCGGCCGGACGCCCGCCGCGCTCTGCAGGAACTGCCGGATCGCCCGGCGCGCGGTCGTCGCCATCTCCAGGTCGCGCATGTCCTCGGGCAGCGACTCGTAGTCAGGGATCACAGTGAAGTGGCGCTCGGCCAGCTCGCGGGCCAGCCGGTTGACCTGGCTCTCGCAGCGGCGGGCGAGCTCCGCCGCCATGGCCCTGACCTGCTCGTCCGCGATGATCGTGCTCCTCGTTTCGGTGCGGTGCCACCAGGGGCCAAGCGTACCGGCGTTGTGACATGTCACAGCCTTTCCGGTCGAACGCGCGGGAAGAGCCCATTGTCGGTGGTTTCCGGTGGAGGAAGGGTGATCACACCACCCCGCGGGCGATCGGAGCGAAACGTATGGGAGCCTCGGCCTCCTCCCGGAGGGCCTGGACGGTCGTCGTCCTGCTGTTCTGCTTCATGTTGATCAACTTCATGGACAAGACGGTGCTGGGCCTGGCCGGCAAGCACATCAAGGAGGACCTCGGGCTCTCCGACACCCGGTTCGGCGCGATCGGGAGCGCGTTCTTCCTGCTCTTCAGCGTCTCGGGCGTCGTGGTGGGCTTCCTGGCCGACCGGGTCCCCGCCAAGCGCCTGCTGACCGGCCTGGTGCTGCTGTGGAGCGTGGCCCAGCTCGCCGTGGCCCTGCCGGCCTCCGGCCTGGCCGTCCTGGTGGGCACGCGCGTGCTGCTGGGCGCCGCGGAGGGGCCCGCGTTCCCGCTGGCCAACCACACCGCGTTCAGCTGGTTCCCGGACCGGGAACGCACCTTGCCCAGCAGCCTGCTCTCCGTGGGCGGCGCGACCGGCGTGGCGGTCGGCGGGCCGCTGCTGGCCGTGGTGATCGGCCAGCTCGGCTGGCGCGCCGCTTTCGCCGTCACCGGCGTGCTCGGTCTGCTCTGGATGGTGGCTTGGCTGGCCCTCGGTGGCGAGGGCCGCTACTCGCCGCGCACCGCCGTTCAGGACGGCGACGAGGGCGAGGCGCGCGTTCCGTACCGGCGGCTGTTCACCCGCGGGACCGTGCTCGGCGGTCTGGCGGCGGGCTTCGCCGCGTTCTGGATGATGGCCGTCGCGATCACGTGGCTGCCGCAGTTCCTCCAGCGCGTGCACGGCTTCAGCCTGGAACAGGCGAGCCTGACCGCAGCCGGGACGCAGGTCGTGGGCATCGTCTTCATGCTCGCCATCGGCGGTACCTCGCAGCGGATGATGCGCAACGGCACCTCCAGCCGGATCGCCCGCGGCGTCGTCGGCGGTGCGGCGGTCGTGGTCTCCGGCCTCGGCGTCCTGCTGTTCACGAGGGCCGGCGGCGGCGCGGCGATGGTGCTGGTCATGCTGCTCGCCTTCACCGTGGGCAACTCGTTCTTCGGGCTGATGTCGGCCTCGCTCGCCGAACTCGCCCCCGCCCGCCAGCGTGCGGCGCTGCTCGGCACCGTCACCGCGCTCGCCTCGTCCGCCGGTGCCTTCGGCCCCGCCGTCACGGGAGCGTTCGCGGACGCCGCCGGCGACGCGGCACAGGGATTCCAGCACGCCTTCGATCTGGCCGGCGGACTGATGATCGTGGGCGGCCTGCTCGGTGCCGCGCTGATGCGTCCCGGCCGGGACCGCGCCGCGCTCCTGGACGGCACCGCTCCCGAACCGATCCCCGCCTCCCGCTGAACCATCACCGAAAGGAACTGTTGTGACCATCGACATCAAGAACTACGCCGACAAGGTGTGGCGTGGTGAGACCGACGACAGCATCGTCCACACCGGGATGGGCGGCTCCGGCGTCGTCGAGCTGGCCGACGGGCTCGGCTGGCAGCCGGGGTTCGGCAACGTCATCGGGTTCCGTACGGCGGGCGAGCTGATCCTCTTCGACACGGGGAACCCGCACACCGCCGGGCTGCTGCACGAGAGCCTGCGCCGATGGACGAGCGACCCGCTGACCACGGCGTTCTACTCGCACGGCCACATCGACCACGTCATGGGCGTCGGCCCGTTCGACGCCGAGGCGGCCGCCGCCGGGCACGCCCGCCCGCAGGTGGTCGCGCACGAGGCGGTCAAGGCGAGGTTCGACCGGTACGTGCTGACCGCCGGTTACAACTCGGTCATCAACCAGCGGCAGTTCCAGGTGCCCGACCTGCGGTGGCCGACCGAGTACCGGCATCCGGACGTCACGTTCCGCGACGCGCTGACCGTGACCCGCGGCGGCCTCACGTTCGAGCTCTTCCACGCCAAGGGCGAGACCGACGACGCGGCCGTGGGGTGGGTGCCCGAATACAAGCTGCTGCTGCCCGGCGACCTGTTCATCTGGCTCACCCCCAACTGCGGCAACCCGCAGAAGGCGCAGCGCTATCCGCGCGAGTGGGCGTACGCGCTGCGCCGCATGGCCGGTCTCGGCGCTGAGATCATGGTGCCGTCCCACGGTGCGCCGATCTTCGGCGCCGAACGGATCCATCAGGCGCTCACCGAGACCGCCGAGTGGCTGGAGAGCATCGTCGAGCAGACCCTCGGCCTGCTCAACGAGGGGGCGCGGCTGGACGACATCGTGCACGCGGTCAAGCCGCCCGCGCGCCTGGCCGACCGGGTCTACCTGCAGGCGAAGTACGACGAGCCCGAGTTCATCGTGCGCAACCTGTGGCGGCTCTATGGCGGCTGGTACGACGGCAACCCCGCGAACCTCAAGCCGGCGCCCGACGCCGAACTCGCCCGCGCGGTGGCCGAGCTCGCGGGAGGCGCCGCCAAGCTCGCCGCCGCCGCGCGCAAGGCCGCCGACAGCGGTGACCTGCGTCTGGCCGCCCATCTCGCCGAAATGGCGACCCAGGCGGAGCCGAATGACGTGGACCTGCACGCAGTCCGTGCGGAGGTCTACGCGGCCCGTGCCGAGGCGGAGCCGTCCCTGATGGCCACCGGCGTCTACACCTGGGCCGCCAACGAGTCGCGGCGCCTGGCCGGTGCCGCCGAGGACGACGGCACGAGCCTCCCGCGCCTCATCGCCTAGGCATCCCCGCGGATGGTCTCCAGTTTCCTCCTGGAGACGGCGAAAGCCTCGCCTCACTTGGTGTGAGGCGAGGCCAAAGGTGGTGGGCGATACTGGGATTGCACCAGCGGCCTCTACCGTGTCAAGGTAATCCGCGATCATCCCTGACCTGCGCTGTGAGATATCTGTGCAGCTCACAAGGCTCCGTTCAACTCCGTTCAGCGCCGTTGAGCACCCTTCGGCGCAGAGATGATCTCCCGTCCCTCTCCAGATCTTGGAGAGAGTCAGTCTCACTGTCCGTAACTCTCGGCGATCTGCGAGGTGACCGTTGGTGGGCTGTGGCTCCAGCTCGACGGCATCGTGCGCTCCAGGCAACAAAGCCAGTCGATCTACGTTGGTCTGATCTAGTTCCCGTCAACGATCTTGGCAAGGCTAGGAGACCGGGAACCGGGCGCCGAGAATGACGTCCGCTTCTGCCGAGGAGCGTACGTTAGTCCGCGAGGCCGTGCCGAGTCGATCGCCCCTAGGCGGTGGCCCAGCCGCTCTCATTCAGGTCGGGGACGATAGTCGTGAGCACGGCGCGGATCCGGATCCGGCGTTCTTCCCGTTTCGTCAACGCCCGCTTCCGAGTGCACTCCATTACCGGCCAGCTCATAGGCCACGACGGCGCCCGCCCATCGCTCCAGCACGACCAGTTCGTCGAAGGGTGGCACCGGATCGCGGCGAGCGTCCCGGCAGTGTGGAGCCGGGCGGAGGCGAACGCGAGGGTCTCGGCGTCCGCGGTCAGTCCGGTAGCCGCCATGATGGCGGTGGGATCATGTCGCCGAACGGAGTCGCAGGAGCACCTCGTCGCTTTGGTGGAGACGTTCAGACGGTCGGGCGCAGAAGACGGCAGCATCTTTGAGTCGCAAGGCGTCCAGGTCAGGCTCTTCTCGAGCTCGGTGTGGCCGCACGTTCCTTCTCTGGCTCCTGCCTCCCACACGCCCCACCGACGCCGCCCACCCGAAAGGCGCCGTCTCCCGAAAACGGTTCACCCGCTTGATCGGATGATGCCGGGCTACTTCACGAGCTTCCGGATGTTGGGGATCACAGCGGTACCGGTGGCCGACACGGAGGCGGCGAACTGGCGGGCGGGTCCAAAGGTCCCGCCAGCCTGCTCTTCGGTGGCCAAGCGCAGGGCGCCCTGCTGGTTGCGTAGGAGCAGCCGCAGGTACTCCTTGTCGAATGCCTTCCCGGAGAGCTTCTGCAGACCGGCCATCTCTTCGGCCGACACGGCCTGTTCGACGCCCGTTCCTGCGGCGATCCGCTTCTGGTCAGGGGCGGGCTTCCCCCACGAGGCGAACCAGCCCTCGATCTGACGCGTCCGGGCCGCCTCCATGGTGCGCATGCCCGCGGCCAGCTGCTTGACCTCGGCGCTATCGGCATGGGAGGGGGCCATCTCGGCCATCTTCACCGCCTGCATCCGGTGCACGTACAGGCCCTCGGCGAACCTGAGATCGACCTTGTTGAAGGTGGCCGGAGAGCTCATCTCGTTCACCTTCTCCGGCGGCCCGCTCTTCACCGGCACCGCGCCTGAGGAGATGGGCGTCGTCGACCCGGGGCTCCCGGAGTCAGGGCCATTGTCACCGCAGGCGGCGACGCCAGCGCCCAGGAGGCAAAGCACGGTCAGCAGCCCGGCGGCGCGCCTTCTCCTGTCCATGAGAACCCCCGCGATCACTTTGTGACGATTGGATAGAGGTCATCGGGCTTGCCAGTGGGTTCACGCCACAAGCCGCCGAGGTCGTGGCACGCACCCTCGGTACGTATGGTCACCGCGTTCTCCTGGACGTCGGTGTTGTGCGTGATGCCCTGCCGGATGTCCACCTTGAGCTCGCCTTTCGTTGCTGTGGTGTTATCGATCCGCCACCCCTTCGACTGCAGGCGCAGGGTCGCCGCGATCAATACGGCGTCGACGTTCTGGTGTTTCGACCGGCCGCCCGCGACGACCGTGATTCCGGCCTCGTACAGGTATTTCCTCTTTGAGTTCCCACATCGCGTGTAACGACCGAAGGGCGTGATGAAACCATCGGTGGACCGCTGGTCGATGCGAAGAACCGTCACCGTTCCCTTGAGGTCGGTCGCAGCCTGCCGGAGGGAGGCGATGGCGTTTTCGCGTGACTTCTGCAGGCGCTCCAGGTTCGGCCGGTCGTCCGGGCTCTCACCACCGCCGCAGGAACTTGTCGCGCAGCCCAGCACGAGCACGAGCATCGCTGCACGGCGCACATACGTCCTACGGTGGTTCATCGCCTGTTCCTCTCGCGGGGGGTGCCACTAGCGGTGGTTTGTTGAATCAAGGCCCGGTGCGGGTAGGTGTTGTGGTGGCCGCGCCTTGGCCTTGTGTGGAGTGAGTGTGGTGACCAGGCTGAAGTCGTGTTCGCCGGCGCCGGGGCCGTTGGAGGGGTATGCCGCTCGGTTCGATGATCTGTTCTGGTGAATGGTGTCGCGGCAGGACGGACAGACCGCCCCGTGGCGCATTGAACTGCGCAACCGGCTGGCGCGTGGTCGCTGTCCCGGTGGCCGTGGGAGTGACCGTGCGCGGTCGCGGGAGGCGTAGCGGCTAAGAGGACACTCCGGCCCCGGTGGCGACCCTTGCCTTGGTGTTGGGGGATAGTCTGGACCTGTCGTTAAGGAAACTGCCAGGAAGTACACGCGAGCTCTGTTCGCCCAGGTCAGTGCCTTCTGAGAAGTCCGTGTTCTCGGAAGCTCCCTGGCCTAGGACTTCCGAGAACGGGGGCCGGGCCGTGCCGTACGGCCAGCTCAGCACTTCCGAGAACACTGGCGTGTGCCTGGTGACACCGTCCTTCACGACAGGCTAATTGCCACCGATCGCCCCCATTGATCAATAATGGCCGGCGCGGCCGGCCTCGTTCAGAACAAGGTCGGCCGCGCCGGGGCTCATAACAAACTCAAGGGCAACCGAGATAACTCAGCGCCGATGCGGTGTTGTTGTAGCGCCCGGTAAGGTTGCCGGAGGTGTTATTCGGCGTGCTGTTGTCCCAGCCGCCGCCTCCAACGTGCTCGGATATGCAGTACTTGTGGCCCGTGTTGTTGTTATGCCAGGAAGACGCGTCGTCGTTGAAGTCGCCATTCGTGCAGTATTGGGGCGGGCACTGGATTTTGGTGAAGTCGCCATCTGCCGAGCCGGCAGGCCAGCGTACCATCACGCCTGTGAAATTCGGTCCGGTGTAGAGACACATATATCCCGCGGGGCAGGCGATGCGGCTACCGTCGGCCTGCCGGTAGACGATACTGGGTCCTTCCTTGGGAGGTTCGGTGGAGGCGGCACCTGGCACTGCGGTGCCGGCCACCAAGGCGGCGGCGGTGCCGACAAGTACGCCGAGAGTTCGCATGGACAACTTCCTTTCGTGACTGGGCCGAAGCCACCAGGCCGCGGTGACAGCGAGCGGTGGATCGGCCAGACCGCGACCATATTGCCCCCTTGCAAAATGGTCGCAAACGGTGCAGTTCGGCAAGCGCGTGCGCACCCTGTCACAGCTCCTTCCCGTTTGGAAATGTTCGGGCGGATCGCCATATCTGTGTGTACCAGGTCCCGCCTTAATTTCTATTTCATGTCTGTTTCATGACTGCTTCACGGCTGGGCGGGATCGTCGAGTCGAACGGGACGGGGCCCACTGTCAGGACGGGAAGTGCCGCCGGGCCCGTCGTCCCGGCGGCTTCGGCTCTCGGCTGATGTACTGCGTCGGTGGCAGGCTCGTCGGGCGGTTCTGCGGCCGGTGGCGTAGACCGTTGGCCGCCAACGGGCGGATGCGGGAGCCGGTACCGGCGGGTGACGGTGATCCGGTGAAAGATTCAGGACTGACCGTCGCTCTGTTGGGGCCGCTGGAGATGCGGGACAGTGGCACCTCGATCGAGTTGACCGCGGGACGGCTGCGGTCGCTGCTGGCCGCGCTCGCACTGTCGGCGGGCCGGACGTTGCCGGTAGAGCACCTGGCCCAGGTCATGTGGGGGCATGACGTGCCGGTCAACGTACGCCGAAGCGTCCACACCAACCTCACCAGGCTGCGCGGCGTCCTCGGCTCCGAGGCGGTGCGCACCCTGCCCGGCGGATACCGGCTGGACATCGCGCCCGATTCGGTCGATGTCCTGCGTTTCCGCAGGCTGTTGACCGAGGCGGCCCGGGTCCGGGATACCGCCGCGGAACACCTCTTACTACGGCAGGCTCTGGAACTCTGGCGCGGCTCGCCTTTCCAGGGAATCGACATGCAGGAGCAATGGGAAGCCGAATCGGCGTACCTGCTGGAGTCATATCTGAGTGCGGTCGAACGACGGATCGACCTGGATCTGGCCCACGACCGCCACAGTGATGTGATCGCGGAACTGAAGGAACTGACCGTCCGCCATCCGCTGCGCGAATCACTGTGGGCACGCCTACTGGTCGCGCTCGGGCGCAGCGGCCGACGCGCCGAGGCCCTGGCCGACTACCAGCAACTCCGCGAGCGCCTGGCCGACGAACTGGGCACCGAGCCCGACGCCGAGATCCGTCAGATCCACACCTACCTGCTGCGCACCGACACGCTCCCACGCTCCTTCACACCGCCGACAGCCGAGCCGTCACCGCCGACGGCGAAGGCCTTCATCGGCCGCGCCATCGATCTGTCGCCGACGGCGTCGACCCTGGAAAGGCAAGGCACCGGAATCCGCTCGGCCGCAGCCGTCGCGGTCGTTGTGTGGGTGCCCGCGTGATATTTCGCGCGGCGGGCGCCGCGACCGGCCCGAACAGGCCGCGCGGCGGGACCAATCCCCGGTTTGCCCGACCAGCCGCGTGTACCTGGTAACAGCTTCCTTAACGACAGGCGTCATAGGGCGGCAGGATGCCGCCCAGCGCGACGGCCTTGTCGACCTGGACGAGCGTAAAGCCCAGTGCCTGGGCGAGCTGGCGATGATCGTGGGCGGTGGTTCGTCGCGCCGCCGGCGCGGTTCCAGTCATCGACGAATCCCTTCCGGCTGCAAGGTGGATGGAGCGCAGACTAGGGGCGGGCACCGACGATGCGAGCGACATCGCCGGCACCGGGACTGCAGCGGCAGATCGGCCCCGGGCTGGGCGAGGGCGCGGGATGTCGGGCCGGTCATCGAGCATCTCCGGGTGAGGTCGGCGCGGCGGCCGGGGGCGTCGTTGGGTGCGCGGGTTAGAACGGCGGCTGATCGAAGAAGGGTGGGCCTTCGGCCGCCGCCGGCTGTTCCAACCCGGGCTGGTGGTGTTCCTGCTGGCCTCCCTGCTGGGCGGGGTGGCGCAGAGCGGCGGCGTGCTCATCGCCGCCCGGGTGCTGCAGGGGGTGGGCGGCGCGATCATCGCCCCGGCCGCGCTGTCCCTGCTGGCCGACACCTTCCCCGCCGGGCCGCGGCGCAACAAGGCGCTGGGGGTGTACGGGGCGATGGGCGGCCTGGGATCGGTGGTCGGACTGCTGCTGGGCGGCGCGCTGACCGAGTGCCTGGGCTGGCGGTACCGCCGGCCTGCTCGGCGCGGGCAGCTCTCCCGTGTGACCTGACCGCCCACACATTCGGACTCGACCACCGGTCACATCCGCAGCTCACCATCCGTCAGACAAGCGACACATCACTGAAGATCGAAAGGAAACATCATGACCGCCACCACCGGCCAGGAGACCTCCCAGTCACGTCTGCCCAATCCCGCCGCGCTCGTCCCCGAGCTGGGCGAGATCGGCCAGGCCCTGTTCAAGGCCACGGGGAACGACTCGGTCCCGCAGGCCACCATCAGCCTGGTGCAGCTGCGCGCGGGCCAGATCGTCGCCAGCACCTATTTGACCGTCCTGCACACCGGCAACCTCCGCAAGGCCGGGGAGTCCGAGGAGCGCATCACCGCCGTGGCGTCCTGGCGGGACGCGCCCTTTTTCACCGACGCCGAGCGGGCCGCGCTGGCGCTGGTGGAGGCCGTCCTCACGCCTAACCCGCACGGCGAGCGCGTCTCCGACGAGCTGTACGCCGCGGCGTCCGCTCACTACGACGAGAAGGCCCTCGCCACGCTCACCCTGGCGATCGGCCAGATCGGGTTCTTCATCCCCCTCGCCCTCATCGGCAAGCCCCTCCCCGGCGTGGCACCCGCCCAGCAGTGGAGGCAGTAACCCGACCGGACCGGGGTGAGGACGCCTCACCCCGGGACCACCGACCACAAGGAGAACCCACCATGCAAGCGCGAATGGGCAACCCCGCCTACCTGGTGCCGCCCGCGGGCGAGGCGATCGGCGCCCTCATGCAGGCACTGCAGCACGATATGGACCAAGGCATCGTCCCAGCCGCCACGCTCATGCTGGCCGGCGTGCGCGGCAGCCAGATCAACGGCGGCAGCGCCTGCCTGTATGCCGACGCGGCCGAGGCCCGCAAAGCCGGAGTCACCGACGACCAGATGACCGCGGTCGCGGCATGGCGGCAGTCGCCGTTCTTCACCGACGCCGAACGCGCCGCCCTGGCACTGGCCGAGGCCGCCACCCGCATGAACGACCGGTCCGGCGACGCCATCTCCGACGCGGTCTGGGACGACCTCGTCAAGCACTACGACGAGCGACAGCGCGCGACACTGATCCTCTGGATGGCCACCAGCAACCTGTTCAACACCATCAACAACATCATCAACGACCCTGCCGGCACCACCTGGAACTAAACATGACTGCCCAACAGCCCCACAAGCCAAGCAACGAGCGCACTGCCGCCCTCGCCGCCGGCATGCTCTGTCGCGGTGCGCTCGGCGACCGTCAGGGCCCGGACCTGCACGGGCAGGCGCCGACCAGTCGACCAGGGCGCGCAACAACTCGGCGTGCGCGGCGGTGCTCGCACGACGCGGGCCGGGCCGGACGCCCGGGTGGCCGGCCAGCGGGAGCGCCCGGGTCTCCACCTCGATGACGCCGACACGTCCGCCGGCGCTGACGCCGTCCTCGTCGCTCAACCTCCGCACGTGCCAGCCCATCGCTTCGGCGATGGTGGGCACGACGCCGCGCTAGACGCCGCCGGGCAACGTGAGCGAGGCGGGCGAGATCGTGACCGGCGGCAGCACGGTGGCCCGGTCGCACGTCACGGTGACCGGCGCGATCTCGCCGGTGCGTTCCAGCACCGCGGCGGCGGCAGTGAGCATCTCGGGCAACTCGATGCCGGCCATGGAGGTCTCCGATCGGGACGGAAGGCAGGCGCGGCTCAGGCGGCGTTCATATCATGGACGATGGTCTCGGCGGGGTCGCCCCACAGCGGGCCGGGGGCGGCGAGCAGGGTGTCGATGGCCTCGGTGCGGGTGGCGGCGCGGTGCACCAGGACGCGCTGGCGGCGGTCGGGGGTGGTGGCCTGCCAGTGCCGGCCGGTGCGGCGTACGTGGCCGAGCACGACGCGCTCGCCGTAGTCGTCGACGACCACGGCGTAGCCGCCGCCCTCCAGCCGCGGCGGGTCCAGGGCGGCAGCGGCGATCTGGGCGGCGGTGTAGGGGCGCAGGGGCCGTTCACGTGCGGGGCGGGCGCGTGGCCGCCGCGGTGTGCGGGCGTCGGGGCCCAGGTCGGGCAGCGGCGCGGGTGCATACAGCGCGGCGAACAGGGCCATGACGGCCTCGACCACCGTGCTGGCCGGGTCGGGGACGGGGCCGTCCAGGGTGCAGGCGACGTGGCGGCCGCGGGTGTCGCGCTGCAGCCAGCCCACGCACCGGCCCCGCACGATCACGTCGGTGCGCCGCGCGACGCGGCACCGGGCGGCCGGTGACGGTCGAGCAGCCGGGCAGCACGTCCGCGGGCGGCGTCGCGCGCGGTGTCGCGGGCGGTGACCGGCAGGCCGCCAGGTCCACGGCCAGATGCCGCTACGCCAACCACGATCAGCACACGCACCGAATTCTGCTGGTCGGTCTCATGTTCCAAGACGGGGCGAGCCGCCCTGTGGTGGGCGGCTCGCCTGGTGTCCTGGTCTGGTGGAGGTTGGTGCGCTCCGGGCGGCTAGAGGAGGTTAACGCCGAGGTCGAGGTCCATGTCTTTGACCTCGTCGAGGTCCAGACCCAAGGCGGTGGCCAGATCTGATGTCAAGCGGGTGAGTGTGGCGGGCATGGCGGTCGGGTGAGTCCGGATAATAGGCGTCGCTGGGCCGGCGGCGGTCCTGCTCTGCGGTGAAAGTCCGGAGATCCAGCCGGAAGTGCAGTGGTTACGTACGTCAAGCCGGACACACTCAGTCCTCCTTGGCGAGCCCATACACGGACTTCGCTCTTTTTCTCCGCAGGTCGCCCACCATCGCGGCTTGCCTGCCCTGCCACTTCCGGGAACCTGCTCTCTAGGTGCTGGCGTCGCGTCCCCGTCAGACAAGGGTGTCGTAGAGCTCATTGACCAGACCACCGACCTGATCGACCAGACCAGCGACCAAGCCCTCACCAACTGGTGCTGCCAGGGCAGAAGTCGCGGTCACCGCGACCAGTGTGAGCGCGGCACCGCAGATGGCGAGCATCCAGCGGCGTGTGGGTTCCATGATCAAGGCTCCTCGGTGTGGTAAACGGTGCGGGCGGTGCTTTCACCAAGCTGTTCTGCGGCCGTGTCGCACCGTGTCTTTGACCGTCAATCATCCCCAAGCAAGTTGTAACTGAGTTCGAGCTCGTCGAGTACTTTCTCGGCTTCTGCGATTTTGCGGCAAAGGCGGCTCAGCCCTGTCACGTCTTCCACGACATCTACCGCCTTGGCCTCGCAGACCATCTTCGCCGCCCTTGAAACCCACTCGGCCCCCGCGCCCTCAGGGCGCGCGCCCGAGCGCGCCCCCGGCCCGGGGACGGCGATCAGTCGACGAGATCCTCTGCCACATCCGCCACAGTCTTTCCGCCCTTCCCCAGAATTTTCTTGAGGATGGGGCCGATCGTGGCCGGTGTGCGCTGGGCGGCAGCGGCCCGAGCGGCGGCGGGGGCGGCGGCCGACGACGCGGCCACGACGGCGGGCACGGTGGTGGGCGCGGTGGTGGGTGCGGCGGCGTGGGCGGTGCCGGTGAAGGCGGTCAGGGCCAGTGTGGCGGCGGTGGTGGTTGCCGTGGTGACGGCGGCGGTCCGGATCAGGGTGCGGGGCGTGGTCATGAGAAGGCTCCGATCGGTGTGCTTGGGGTCGGTGGCGCCTGGCCTGCCGGGCAGGTCTGGTGTGCTTGACGGGTGGGGCATGGCGGCCCGGCCGGTCGGTGAGGGCCGGTGCAGGAAGGTCAGCGGGGCAGCAGGGTCTTCAGCCGACTCAACACAGCGGTGTTGTCGCTGTTGAGGTTGTCCAGCGGCTGGTCGATGATGAGCGTGGAGTGGCAGCTGCTGCCGTCGATGCGGGTGTTGGCGAAAGGATCACCGTGTGGCTCCCGCATTCGACGCTGCCCTGGGGATCGGTGTTGTTGGTGCCATCGGCGCGGGCCGCGCCAGCGAGCGTGGTCGCGGTGAGCGCGGTGGCGGCCGTGGTGACGGCAGCGGTCCGGATCAGCGTGCGGGGGGTAAGCCGCGCAGGCAGCGGCGGTGGCCACGCCTGTGCGTAGGGGCGTAGGCACGCTGGCGGGTGTGGGCACGGCGCGGTTCTCCCCGGGTTCGGTACGGCGGGTGGTGTGCGGAGGCGGTGCGGTGGCTAGAAGCGCAGGGTGCTGAGGAGTCCGCCGACGGTGGAGGATTTGTCGGTGTCGTGCTTGAACAGTTTCTGCCCGAGCACGGTGGCGGCGGCGCACTTGCTGGCCTCCACGTAGGCGCCGGGTGACAGCAGCACGGTGTGGCCGCACTCGGCGGTGGGTGTGGATTCGGGGTCGTTGTCGGCGTGCGCGCTGCCCGCGGTGGTGGTGGTGGTGAACGCCGCCGTGGTCAGCACGGCGACGGTGAACACGGACTTGACCATGACGTGTGGCGACCTTCCGGTAGCGGCCCGGGCGGGCATCAGGAGACCAGACAATGATGATCAACTAATCTAGCGCCCTGAACCCACATGATTACTGATGGTGATCAGCGTGTTGGATCTTGCCCCGCGCCACATCGGGCGGCCCGCACCCCTGGCCGCGCTACCCGCTTGGACAGTTATCGGACTGAACACCCTGGCGTGGCACCTGGAAGCCCGCCGCACTGGCAGCGGCCGATGGCTTGTCGTGCCCTGCTCCTTGTGCGTGGCCACGGGCGCGGTGGGCGGTGGAGCCTGACCAACGGGCCGGTCGCGCTCCCGGGCTAACCGAGCTCGCGCTCCAGGAAGCGGCTGGCGGCCTCACCGGTGTCGTCCAGGTCCTCAGCGCTGGCGCAGACGGCGCTGGCCGTGAAATTGAGCGTGGCGACGACGTCGACGGTGTTACCGCAGACGTTCACAGGTAGGCCGGTGGCTGTTTGGACGACGTTGCCGGCGACGGTACCGAGGTTTCACAAAGTCAGCCGTCGGCGTCGGCGTGAGCAGCAGAGGCCGGAGCGGCCAGCAGCGCCAGGCCGATGGCGGCCGCGATCAGGGCGGTGGCGGCCAGACGCGGCCGGGCGGTCAGGCGGCGGTGACGCACAGCAGCGAGGGCGGTTGACCGGTCCACGGCGGCGTGGTGGACCCAGTGAGATGTCGGGAACCTGCGCCGCGGCGGCACTCCTGCAGTGGTCGAGGTGGCAGTGTACGAGGTGAGTCGTACGGACGTGACCATGCGCCGCCGCGTACGGCACCGAGGAGCAGAAGGCGGAGTGGCTGCCGCGGCTGGCGAGCGGTGAGGCGCTCGGGTGCTTCGCGCTGACCGAGCCGGGCGCCGGGTCGGACGCGGGGTCGCTGATCAGCCGGGCGCGCCGGGCCGAACGGCACCTGACCTGCCCCGGTACCCCTCGCAGCGAGGACCAGCCGGCATACGTCGTCTACACCTCCGGTTCGGCGGGCACACCCAAGGGCGCCCTGGTCTCGCACACGGCTCTGCTGAATTCCACGGCAGTGGGTGTCGACCAGTTCGGCGCGGCCGGCCAGGTGCTCCTGCTGCATTCGCCGGCGTCCGACCTCACCACCAGTGTTGTGTTCTGGACGGTGCTGACCGGCGGCACACTGATCATCGGGGCGTGTGGTCTCGCCGCGACCATCGACCTGGTCCACCAGCACCGTTCCACACACCTCATCTATCCGGCATCGCTGTACAGCGTGTTCCTGGATCGTGCCTCCGAGCGGCCGCCCACCACGCTGCGGGCAGTTGGCATCGGCAGCGAGCGGTGGAGCCCCGCCGTGATCGAGCGGCACGCCCGCCTGCTGCCGAACACCTCCCTGCTCAATGAGTACGGGCCGACCGAAGCGTGTGTCTGCTCCAGCTACGGCCTGGTCTACGACGCCTCGAACGGCGGGCAGGCGCCGATGAGCATCGGCCGGCTGGTGCGCAACACCGGCTATCTCCTCCTGGACACAGGCGGCCGCCCCACCACCGGCACCGGCGAGTGCAGGCGGACCTGATCATCGAGCAGAACGCGACCGCCAAGGGCGACGTCAACGTAGTGTGCGTGCCCGACCTGCAGGAGAAGCGGGCCCGGCGGGATGACCATCCTGTGGGAATACGACACCGACCTGTTCGGCTCCGGCACCGCGAGGCGCAGCGGGTCGCGGACCGGTTCTCCGCAGGGCTGAAGACCGCAGCCCGGACGGTCCCGCTTGCCGTCGCTCCGATCGCCCGCCCTGCGCGCACGCTGTTCGCGATCCACCCGGTCGATGGCGGATCGACTGGTACACGCCGCTGGCCGCCGCGCTTGGCCCCGGCTGGGACTGCTACGGCCTACCGCACGACCTCACCTGCGACGACACAACAATGAACGCTCTGGCCCGACGGCACCTGCGCCAGATCCGGGCAGCAAAGCCCTCAGGCCCATACACCATGGTCGGCTGGTGCATGGCCGCGCCACTGGCCCACGAGATCGCCCGCCAGGCATTCGCCGACGGCGACCGCATCGAGGATCTGATCCTGATGGACCCGCCGCCCGTCGCGCGGCCCGCCAACCCCGATACCGCCCTGATCGGTCCCTGACGGTCGACATCCCGCACCAGACCGAACCCGCCATCGCCGATGCGATCACCGAGACCCGGCACCTTCCGATCCCCGATCGTGCCGCAGCCCTCGTCGACCTCCTCGGCCCCGCCGGTCCGGGCGCTCCCGACCACCCGCTGCTCGGCAAGGTACAGATGCGGTTGAGACTGTCGCGACGGGGCCTGGATCCCGCCCACCATCCGCAGCCAACCGGGAAGCGCTTGGGTGCTTAACGCCCTTCCCGGACTCATCAACAGGCCCACTGGCGGTTCGTCACCGTGATGATTCCTCCCGCCAACGGCAGCGACCCTGGATCAGCACGGTGATGGCCTCACCAGGACGTCGATCACAACTGCGAACAACGCCCATGGAACTGGTGCTCCCTCCCGTATTTCCTTGATCCGCTCCTTGGCGGGACGCCCCGGGGTCAGCGGCTATCGACGAGGGCGTTTGCGGCCCCCGTCGGCCATTGGCGCCGAAACCTATAGCGGTAGCGCCATTTCACATCGCGGTCCAGGAGCGGGCGTCCCACCATCCCAGATGCGTTAAATTCGCTGAGCTTCTCGCTGGAGAGCCCACACATAGTACCATTTATTGTCTTTGAACTTACTTTTCGGGCTATTTTGGGCCATGGCGTTGAGGATGCCCCAGGCCCCGCCCGAGGCTCCAATCATTTGTATTACCTCCTGTAGGGCCGGGCCGTAGACCGCCGCGAGAATCGCGGAAACCGTCCCAACACCTGCAGTGGTTGCCGCCACAGCTCGATTCCGTCGTACGCCATTCATCTCCGCAGTGATTGCGTGAATCTGGTCAAGAATCTCTACAGAAATCCGGTCCAGTGCCCGCTGAGATTGTGTGGCATTCATGCCCTCTTCGAGTTCCAGAAACTTGCCTCGGAGGAAGTTGCGGAACCCAACATAGGAGTTGAATTCGTCAACGGTAATCTTGGCGAAGGTTGGCAAGTCCACTCCATCGATGAACGGAAGCTCAACCTCAAGAATCGGGCGGACAATCTGACTTTTCTCTGGAGAAGCGCCGGATGCATCCACTGCTCGACCATCTGCGATGAGATAGTCGACAGCTCCAGCCATTTCTGATGGCCCGTAGGCGCTCCACTCCGAGGCAGTATCATCCTCCACGCGCTGCCTGGCAGTGAAGTATCGCGGAAGATACCAGGCCAAGCCCGCCCGCAACAAAGGTTCTGCGTCCAGAATCCACCTTCCCAGCTCCGCTAAATCGGAACAGGCCATAGCCACACGCCTATTGGTATACCTATCGGGACCGTTGGCAAAAGATTCTAGGGCGAACTCGTTCATTACGCTAACACCTGTTACCCGATCGTCGGAACTTTCAAAAAGGACATGGAGGTCATGAGATTTGTCGTCCGTGAGCAGCAAAGTATCCGTGATCAGTGTCGCACGCTTCGAAAGTGCAGACAATCCGATGGTGTCGCTAGAAAGCCCAATATAGTAGCGAGAGCGAGTGATCTTCTTTTCGTCCCTGAGTCTCTCGCTCCGCAAGAATCCCGAGCCATGGAAACCCGTAAGATACTTGGCATAGACCTTGGCTGCCGACTCATGATCCTCCCGCACATCCCGAGGAAGGTCATTGAAGAAGTGTCGCATCTCTTTTGCTACGAGCTTGTTCTGAATCTTCTTGTCCCCGTGGCGAGAAAGCATGAAGCAATGATAGGTCGCGGGCATCTTTGCCGGAACACTCGGAGTTGAATCTCAGAAGGATTCATGGCCGGTTGTGGTCTGCGACGTTCCGGGCAGCGCCAGGCCCCCGTTGGCGCGGCCCGTCCCTGGGGTCGTCCAACTGGCTTTCACCTTCCGTGCACACAAGCCCCTCCGACCTTCTCGACGCCAACCCGATGGACCGGATCGCCACCATCAAGGTCCCAAGAGAGTGCCCCGACCCGCCTCCGCCGCCGACGTGGCCAAGGTGCTGAGCACGATCTGCTCACGGCGGCCGCGCAAGGACGTGCCGATCGACCCGCCGCGGTCGGGGCTTTGAGGTGTGGAAGGTCGATCGGGCAGTTCTTGGGGCCGGTGACGGTGCATGGGAGCGGGGCAGGAGTCTGCTGGGTCGAGGTTCAGCCTGGTCGGGGAGCGTTCAAGGTGGTGCGCCATGTCGTCGAAGACGTGGGAGGCGGGCCCTTCGTTGATCTTTGGGAGTTCCCTGCGCCGGATCCGGACGAGGAACTCGACCTCCCAACCATCCCAAGGCGGACGACCACCACCGGCCGCGCGCTGAACCGCCGCACCACCACCTACACAACCCGCCCGGCACCGCAAGACCCTGCGCCTCCCGCGCCCGGTCTTCCGCGCGCCCGCAACGAACCGACGGCGCCGGCCTTTCCGCGACCGCCCGGCACACGCCGCCTGGGCCTGGCCAGCGATCACAACGCCTGCGAAACGACGAAATCCCGCCCGATCACAAAGATCAGACGGGATCCCGTCATCCGACCTAAGGCCATTTCAAGAACGGCCCGGGGAACAAGGCCGGTGTGTTCAACGCGATCGCGGCGTTGGGTGACATGGGCGCGGAACTGCACGGCGCCGTGCAGACCGCCCAGAGTGAGGCCGGCGACGACGAGGCCGAACAGAGTGACGACGCACTGCAGCGCGCCGGTCCTCTCAGTCGTTCCTCGTTCGCGCCGCTGAACGAGTGGTTCACGCCGAGCGGGAGTAGCCCGCGTGGGCGTGCACGCCCGGTCAGACCTTCACTGAGAAGGTGTCCAGGTGGAGGTAGTAGCCGCTGTGCTGGCCCAGCCACAGCACCGCCTCGCCTTCGAGTGTCTCGCTGGTGAGGGGGTAGCGTTTGCTGGCGGTCTCGACCGTGACCTGGACGCGTTCGACGCACCACTGGTCGCTGGTGCGGGGGGCGAAGCGGATGTAGCCGGGGTAGCGGGCGATCGCGGCCAGGTCGAGGGTTCTCGGGTCGTTGGCCGGTGCGTTGTTGGCGGTGGCATCGTCACCGAAGACGATGGTGTCGGTCTTGCCGGCCGCCATGCTGCGCGGGGCGCACCAGAACTCGCGGCCGGCCAGGCCCAGGTAGATCCAGGAGTCGTCGCCGGCGATGGGGTTGTTGTCGCCCTGGGTCTGGGGGGCCCGCTCGGGCGTGGCGGTCTGCAATTCGACCTTAATGCGGCTGATCTTCTCGTTCGGGATCGCGTTCATGGGGATTCCTTCCGTCCGGGGGAGCGAACACACCTCTTCCCATACCTGACGGTCCGGGATCAATTCATCACGCGGCGTAGATAGTTGGGAGATCGCGGCGCGGGCTGGCGTGACAGGCCGGGCTGTAGCGAAGGAGGAAAGGGGGAGGGTCTTCTCCGTGCTGGCCTCGATCACGCGTGAGACCATGAGGCCGCACGCCTGACAGCGTCCCGGGCCTGACGACAGGAACGGGGAAGCGGACGAGGGGCCTCGTGATGACCGCATTCTCCGGCGCGGCGCCCATGAACCCGTCGCCCGCCGGCGACCGGCCGCGCCGGGCAGTGGCGCCGCCGCTGCTGACCATCACCTCCGGCCGCCACGGCCAGTGGTACATCCTGACTCTGGTCGGCGAGCTCGACATCGCCGGCGTCCCCCAGATGCAAAGCGCGATGGACTCGCCGCTGGCCACCATGGACCCGCCGTACATTGCGCTGGACCTGGCCGACCTGAGCTTCTGCGACTCCTCAGGCCTGAACGTCATCCTGCGGGCCTGGAAACGCGGCGCCCAGCAGGGCGGCGAGCTGACCCTGCTGGGCCCTCACCCCCGCGTTACCACCGTCCTTCAGCGGACCGGCCTGGACCAGTACCTGACCGCCGCCTCCCGTCCGGCTGGATCACTTGTGCCTCCGGTGGCGCTGGAGCAGTAGAGGAGCCGCCAGGCAGAAAGCCCCGGCTGTGCGCGTTTCACGGGTGGGTGTGCTGGCCTGGTAGATCAGGTGTCCAGTGGTGGCCTGGCCGTGTCGGCAGGCGGTGGTGGCGGCGGCGCGGTAGGCGGCGGCCGCCTGGTGGTTGCCGGCCTGTTGCAGGTGGTCGGCGGTGTAGGTCAGGTAGGTGCGTAGCCAGTGGCGCGCGATCAGCTGGTGCCAGTACGGCAGCCCGAGGGGGTGCGGGGTCACCGCGGGCGCGCTGGTGTCGATGCGGATCACCTGGAACACCACGCGGGGCGCGGCGGGTGTGGCAGGCGGACCGGGCGGATCGTGGCTGGCGGGTGAGGTGTCGGGCGTGGTCGGCGCGGGGTCAGGGAGCGGGGGCTCCGGCCAGCGCGGGCGGGGTGGCGCTGGTCGGATACGTCGATGGTCTCACCGGCATTGGCGGGAGGCCAGCATCCTCGCGCCTAGCGGCGCGATCAGCCGGGCGCGGCGGGCAGCTCGGGCAGAGTCTGGCAGAGCTGGAACGGCACCCAAGTGCAAACCGACCAGATCAACCAACTGGCCCGAATGCTGGGCTGGGCAGTCGAGGCTGACCTCGGGGCACCTGGTCGCCGTCATCGAGGAACAGCGCCGCTGGGTCCACAACGAGTTCGGCGGTCCCACCCGCTACCTGTTTGTTCAGCGCAAGGCCAACGCCCACGGCACCAAGGCATTCCCGCGCGGCACCTACGCCGACGTCCTGGCCGAGTTCAGCGAGCTGGCTCAGATCACCGACAGCACCGGCCGGCCCGTCAAGCTCAGCCACACCCACCGGTTCCGGCACACCAAGCTGGCCCGCCTCGCCGATTCTGTGAAGCCGTCACGGTGCGTGAAAGCGGGTCTGGGGCAGTCGCACGGCCGCCATCGAACGCGAAGCGTTGACAGCTCATTGACGGGTCACGCACCTCGTGGTTCACTCCGTCCGTCAGACCTCGGTCACATTGATCAGCCAAACCCGGCTCGTGCCGGGCATCGCGATCGCTCCCCGCAACCCCGTGTCGTTCACCACGTCATGGCACCGTCAGGCCACGCTCCAGGCGGGGAAGGGGGCCCCAAAAGTGTTGCGGCTTCGAAAGTCAATTCTCAAGGCAGGTCTGGGGATAGTGATCTCCACCGGGTCGGCCCTGTCCATCGTCACCCCGGCCGGCGCACAACCCTCCCCACCCGCCACCCCCAAGGCGACCTCCGCTGCAACGGGGAAGGTTGTTGCCGGTCAGAACGCCGCAGGAGCCTGGAAGAGCTGGACCTGGGGGTTCCAGCACGTCGGTGACTGCTCGATGTTCGAGGGCGCGACGTGGACGATCAACGATGACGGGACGGCGCACTTCGCCGGCTGGGTGACCAGCAGTGACACCAACGACACATGGCGTATGAGGCTCGTCCTGCTCGACGGTTCCGGCCGAGAGATCGACACCCTCATAGGCGGTCCCCCGGATGCCCCTGAATGGTTCTCGCTGAGCTTGCCGGATCCTCGCTATCGCTACCACTGGGGAGCCTGGGGCTCATACCGAGGGAGCCTCTTTCCGGCTGTTCAGGGAATGCGCATGTATTCCAGGTGTTGAACCAGACCCGATACCAAAGCGGCATGCACCACAGGCCGTCGGGTCCATGACGGATCCGAGCCCCTCACCGCCCACGTTCTCCCGCCGGTTCGCCACCAAGCGTGACCGCTTCACGCACTTTGAGCCAGCCCCGGTTCTCGCAGGCATAGCCGATTGGCGCATGGGTCACGGCAGCCCACAGGCGCGGCCCGCGGAGGCGGCTGCGGGCCTTACTGTCGCGTGACCTTGATGCTGTTCCATGCGGCCTCGAGAGTTGCGCCTTGGGTGTTCATGTTCACGCTCTGGTGGCCTTGGCCGCACGTGGTGTCTGTGTAGGCGTGCAGGACGCCGGTGCCTGCTCGGTAGACCTCGGCCTTGAAGAAGGATCCCTGCTGCAGCGAGGTGAGGTCGATGCACAGATCCAGGGCTGGTCGGGCGGTGCGGGCGACGACATCGCTGTGGTTCCACAGTTGCACGGCGCCGGTGCTGCGCTTGGGTGGCGTGGAGGTCAGTTTGCCGCTGGGGGTGAGGGCCGGGGGGGTGTGGGTCAGCCGTATCGACCGCCAGTCCGGTGTCGCGACGAGCTTGCCGGTTTTGGGGTCCGGTGGCAGGACACGGACCGGTCCGCTGCACTGGTTCTCCTTGTAGAGGACGGCCTGCCGGTCGCTGCGGTTGCTGGCTGCGTTGAGATGCTGCTGGCCATTGGCCTCAGCGAACCCGAAGCAGTCTTCGGTCTGCAGCCTGCCTTGGAGCAGGACGCTGCCCTCGGAGCCGGTGACCTTGCCGTTGCTGTCGAACCGTGCGCCGGAGGTCCCAGTGATCACGGTGGTCTCCGCGCCGGCGTTGACCGGTGGCGCCGCCAGGACGCAGCTCGCCGCCACCGCGACGACCGTAGGCCCGGCAACCTGAGTGAGACTGCCGCCAGAGATGAACACTTCGACCCCCCAAATAACTGATTGTATTCCTTTAGATACTTAAGGTTACATTGTGTGATGTTGGCGCTCCGACGCGCCTGCAAACCTCTGCGATGTCCCTCTCCGTCGCCCCCTGTTGCGGTGATCCCGGCCCTTACTGCTGTCGGCCTGCCGGAGGATCGCCGACGACGTCGAGGAGGCCGGTGAGACCGTCAGTGGCTTCGCCGAGCACAGCCTCAACTAGCCGCGGCACCGCCGGCGATCCGGCTGGCCGACCTCCACTGCCGACCGCGACCGCAGCCGCGCCGACGATGCGGGCGCCGCACACGCCACGTGCCGCTGCCAGCGGCCCGGGCCTTCAAGGTGCCACGCGAAGGTGTGCTTCGAGACCTCTCGCAATTGGGTCAGTAGCGGGTCAGTGCGGGCAAGGTGTGCGCGGGCGGTCGTGGCCGCCGGCGTCAAGATCCAACACGCTGATCACTATCAGTGATCGCATGGGCGCCGTTGGCTAGTTTAGTTGATCATCATTGTCTGGTCTGGCGAGGCCGCCCGGGGCCCGCTGCTGAAAGGACACCACACGTCATGGTCAAGTCCGTGCTCACCACCGCCGTGTTCACTACAGCGGCGTTCACCGCCACCGCCGTGGCTGCCGCCAGCGCGCACGCTGACAACGATCCGGAGTCCACGCCCACCGCCGAGTGCGGCCACACCGTGCTGCTGTCGCCGGGCGCCGAGGTGAGGGGCAGCAAGTGCGGCGCCGCCGTCATGCTCGGCCAGAAGCTGGTCAAAACCGACACCGACAAGTCCTCCACCCTCGGCGGGATCCTCAGCCGCCTGGACTTCTGACCCGCCGCCGCGATCGGCCTTTCACGAGCCTTCGCGCCTGACCTCACCGGAGCACCCGTGCCCACCACCCTCGCCCGCCTGACCGCCACCGCCGTCGCAGCCGCTATGGCCGCCGCGGGCGTGGCCCTGACCGCCACCCCGGCCAGCGCCGATTCCGGCTTCGACATGAATTTCAAGCTCTTTGGCAGTGCCGGCCGCCTGGTTAAGGATGCGAGCGGCGCCATCTGCGACATCAGCGACATCCGCAACCCCGTCGACGAGATTAGGGGCGTGCCGCTGGACGAGTACGTCTGCGCTACTGAGCACTTGGGTGCTGTAGCCATGGAGGCGCTCAACGACACCACCGACAAAGTCGACGATCTCACCGAGTGACCGTTTGGAACCGCCCGCGGCCAGCCCACGCCGACACCGACAGCCTCGGCACCGTCGCCGGCCACACTGTCGACACAGTCGCTGACCTGCCTGCGAACGCCTGCAGCAACAGCCCCTTTGTGGAGCTAATCGACTGGGCTGCTCTACGCCGCCTCTGCGGGAAGACCGCAGAGGACCTCGAAAGGACCGGCAAGGCCTTCAGTGGCGTCCTCGAACACAACCTCAAGTGACAGCCGCGCCACAGACCGGCCCGCGTGGCTGATGCGACGGCCACCGGCGATCACCGTCAAGTGACCACAGGGCGGGCGGCCTTGATGGGCCCGATCGATGTAGTCGATACATACGCAGTACAAGTCACCCATCAGGAGGCGCAGCACTAGCAGCTGATCGCCAAAGCTCGACCGGCGCGTCCGGAGTACGTGCACCCAGTGTTCAGCCCGCGCTACTCACAGAGTGAGGGCAGCAACCGCGGCACCAGCTCCATTCTCGCGCCACAGCCGTTCACCACCGACCTGTCCTTCACCTGGACCAGCCCACACAGCTCGGCCTTTGACCGTCCGCCGTCACCGACGTGCGCCCGCGCTTTGCGGCCACGACTCTTCCGGAGAGCCCATGCCCACCACGCTCGTACGCATCACCACCGTGATCGCCGTGACCGCAGTTTACGCGGCCACCCCGGCCCCAGCCCGGGCCGACAACTTGGACACCTTGGAGGCGTTCGCTCACATAGTCGGAGGCGATATCAGAAACGTCTGCAACCTCGACTTCACCATGGATTTCGAGCACATTGACCTCGTCGATTGGGTGGATAAGAAGCGCTTGGAATTGCCGAAGAAGTCCTGTCAGGAACTCGCAGACGGCCTGCTCGGGGAGGGCGCGGAGACGGTTGGCGACCTCGCTGACGATCTTGTCGAGTGACCGGCTCGCCTAGGGCGTGTTTCGAAGTGCGTGTAGCCATTCGTTGATGGCGGCGACGTGGAGTGTTGCCTGGTAGCGGACGGCGAGCTTTTCGTATCGGGTGGCCATGGCGCGGTGGCGTTTGAGCCGGTTGATGCCGCAC
>NZ_BAAATD010000008.1:0-441330 GCF_039533225.1 Actinomadura fulvescens
ACTCTGACATCCACCGCAGCCGACCCAACCCCGACGGTCGACTCTTCGGACAAGTCACTTCCCAGACCCGCCACGGCCGACACTACGACATGCACTACGGCGCCTTGACAAACACAGAGGCACCCAAGAACGCCGATCTTTCCGCGTTCACGCCCGAAGACCTCGTGCGGGTGGAGGACCTTCTCAACCATCGTCCCCGGCGCGTTCTCGACTGGGAAACACCCGCCGACTACTTCGCCAGTCGCATGCCATCATGAGCCGTCAGCGTTGCGACGATCACGCGAAACCACCCTTGAACCCACCCGACCTCAGGGGGTCAGGATTGGCGCGCCGTTGACACCTGCCCCTCCGCCTGCAGAATGATCTGCTCGTCGGTGTAGATCGGCTTACCTTGACCAGGGTTGTTCTGGTTCTCGCGCCGCTGGGCCTCATTGCCAAATGAGCTGCTCATGGCGCGGTGGGATGTGAGCTTCTGGAGTGACCAGATCGCTCTGGGGAACGCCGAAGCAGTCCGCGGCTCAATCTGCGATTGACGAGGCGGTCACTACCAGGGCGCATCATCCCGCAGGTGCGGAGCCGACCCCGGCGAGTGCTTGGGGTGGGCGTTTGTTGAGGAAACCATCCCCGCGCGTGCCGGGCCGACAAGCGCTCAGCCAACGTGACCGGCACCTCTCCCGGACCATCCCGCGCGTGCGGGGCCGACGAGGCATAACGTGCGGCAGATCTCGACACCTGGGGACCATCCCCGCGCGTGCGGGGGCGACACGTCCAGACGTCTAGGCGTCGCGTGTCGCTGAGGACCATCCCCGCGCGTGCGGGGTCGACCCGGCCGTGGGGCGGGCGTACATGTACATCGCCGGACCATCCCCGCGCGTGCGGGGCCGACTCTCGAGTCTGGAGGCGGCCAGGCCGTCCTGGAGGACCATCCCGCGCGGGGATGGTCCGATCCCCGGCTACCCGCACGACGGCCTGGGCTAGTCGGCCCCGCACGCGCGGGGATGGTCCCACCCGGGCCGCCTCCTCGTGGCAGCCGCCACCGTCGGCCCCGCAGGCGCGGGGATGGTCCTTCGCCACGGCGGGATGGCGGGAGAACCGGTGCGTCGGCCCCGCACGCGCGGGGACGGGCCGCGGTGACCGCATGAGCACCGTGTTGGAGCTGCGTCGGCCTCGCACGCGCGGGGATGGTTCGCTGTGTGGATGACCCTTGGCTGAGGTCTCACCCTCCATGAGGCGAGCATCAGCTCGGCCAGGCATGGGAGGAACTGGACGGCGAGGCCAGAAAGGGCGAACCATAGTTCACCTTGACTCCGGGGTGTTGTGTCCGCTCCTAACCAGCTGCTTGTAGCAGAGCGATCGAGTGGTTCACCGGTTGGGTGGTCAGATTTGGGTGCGGCGCAACGGGCGATGGGAGGCTGCGGTTAGGGTTGGATCCGTAAGGCCACGTTCCGCGGAGGAGGCCGATCAGTCGAAGGTCGGCCAAGAATTCGATCGTCTGGTGGACTGCGTCCGCGTCGTTCCCGGGATGGCGAACCAGACGGTCCGGTCCGGTCTGGCCTGAACGGCGACGGCCCTGGTCTCGAGGGGCTCGATGGCGTCCCCCACGCCTTCGAACACCTGAAGGCGTCCGTCGAAGTCGTTGAGGAAAACGTGGCTGGCCTGGTCATAGAACGCGACGTCGAGGTCGCGGCGCGTGGTGACGATATCGGGCAGGCGCGGGACGCTGCCCCAGGAGAGTCAACGGAGCCGCGAGACCCGCAAATCATGCGGTTGTTTGTCGTCTTGGTGGGGAGTGCCAGTGTGTCGATGTGTCCGCGTCTTTTAGGGTCTGGAGGCGATGTGTGACCTCGTCGCGTGCCCATTCGTCTTGGTTTGATTTGCGTATGTAGGGGCTGAGGCCGCTTATCTCCCGTATTTCGATGAGGAGGGGGAAGCCGTCCCAGGTGCGTACGTCCCATCCGTAGGTCGTGGTGAAGTCGGCGATCTCTTGTTCGGTGTGGCGGTTGAATCGTCTCTTCATGTAGTGCGGTTGGATGAGATCCCATTCGCGGGGGCCGAGCGCTGTATGGTCCCAGTCGCCCAGCAGCGCTGTGCCGGAGTGGTTGCGGATGATGTTGTTGGAGTGGGCGTCGCCGTGGATGAGACCGGTTGGCAGGGCTGGGGTGAGGCGGGTCCATTGCTGGCGGAGCTGGTTGATGCGGTGCCGCAGCCAGTGGCGGTCATCGTCGGCTAGGCCATGGGCTGCGTTGTCGACCGCGCGGGCGACGCTGCGCAGCGGGTCGTCAAGGGTGGCCAGCGGGAATGGCGGTTTGGGCTGATCGTGCAGCTGTCGCAGCAGCCGGCCGAGCTCGGCTCCGTTGCCTGGTGGACCGTCGGCGACGTCGATCAGTTGCCAGAGCGACACCACCCGTCCGGCGGAGATGAACGGTTCGATGTCGGCCGGGGCTACGCATGGATATCGGCGGGCCGCTAGCCATCGGGTGACCGCCACCGACGCCGTCACCGCCTCAAGCGCGTCGGGGTTGCCTGCGATCCGGACGAGCAGGCCGGACGAGGGCAGCGCGATCGCGGTGTTGCTGTGCTGGTGCAGCAGGTGCGCGCCGCTGACGTCGATGTGGTGCAGCTCGGCCAGCTGCTCAAGGATCTCGGCGGTGCCATCGCGATGCTGACTTCGGTCGGGCATGGTGGCGATGTCCCCGCAGATCAGGCGGGAGAACCTTCGAGGACGGGGGTGGCGGCTTCCCGCACGTCAGCGACGGCCGGCTGGTTCTGGTAGGGCTTGAGGGCTTCTAGCACCTCGACCAGCCGAACGGTGACCCGGCGGGATGAGATCTGGCCGGCGAGCGTGATCATTTGGTGGGCCGTGGTGCAGGCTTCGTCGACCTCGAGGGTCTGAGCGCGTGCGATGGCGAGCAGGCCCAATGAGAACACTCGCGGCCGGGCGGCGGTGCGTACGCTCAGTGCCTCCTCGACGGCGTTGGCGGCATCGCGTCCCATGCCGAGATTGACGTAACAGTGGGCTTCTTCATGGCGCAGGTGGCCCCAGTGATAGGCGCCCATCCAGTCCGGCTCGTTCGTCGATCCCGCCTGATCGTAGGCGTCCCACACCTTGCCTAGGGTTCGCTGCGTTTTGGCACGGTCGCCCGTCATTGAGCAGGCGAGTGCCTGCTTGGTGGTCAGGAATGCTCGGCTGATCGGCGGTGCGGCCCGCGCTACGCCCACCGCGCCCTCGGTATAGGCCAGGGCCTGTTCAAGGTGTGCGCGCCGCTGTGTGCTGTTGGCGCAGAGTGCCGCTCGGTGCATCTCGTGTTCGCCGCGGCGTGACAGTACCCAGGCCGTAAGGCTGATATCGCCGCTCTCATTGGCCAGACCGGCGGCCCGGCCGAGTAGTCCCAACGCGTCTTTGATCCGGTCGGTATCCAGATGCATCGCCGCCAGCCGCATGACGTACTCGGTGGAGATGGCAAAAAGATCACGGCGCAGCGCATCCGGTGCGTGGCCGCGCAGGCGTGGTTCGATGACCTGTCCGAGGTAGGCGGCCGCCTGCTGGCGGATCCGCTCACCGCCGAACTGACGATCCGACAGCATGAAGCCGGTCAGCATCGCTCGGATCGCCTGCACATCACCCTCGCGGGCTTCTGGAGGCGGCGCAGGGGTGTCGTCTGGATCGAACAGTTCATGCTCAGTCATGTTCATGGCCCGGGCGTACAGCAGCCGGTATTCCTCACGAATCCGCGTGACCTCGCCCGATTCCCACCGTTCGATGTTGCGGACCAGGCTGGCCAGCTTGGGCATGGTGTGCGGCTGCTCGGCTGCGTCGCGCAGCTCGCGCGCCATGCGCGGAATGTCCCACCCTCGCGCCCTGCGCTCCGAGCGGAGCCGCTCGCGCACTACTTCCGTCGTCTCATATGCCATGAGCGTGCACCTTCGCGTCATTGGCGTTGTGTCCCGACAACGCGATGTCGGGGTCTGTCGGTCCTTGTCGGCTAGAGGGCGCCTCCTCCCAAGGTATCGACTGGTCGTAGGCAATCAGCAGTATTAAGCGACCCAAGGGCGGCCATGGTGCACGCGTCTCTGCGGAATGAATACCCACTAAAGCACGCACAGGCACCATCCCTCAGGCCCCTACCTAGCGACCACAGGGTGGGTGTGCCGCGCCGTTATCCCAGCACCCACCTCCCACTCGCCGCACAACGGCGAGCCGCGCCGTCTCCCTTCGCATCGGCGGGGAGTCGGCGGGGGCCGTACGGCCGGACCAGGCTGCCGCTGCGGTCCGGCCGTACGGTGCGCCCCTTCAAGTACGCATGCGGCGGCGCGGTGTGCTGCGTAGCCCCGCCCGCCGCATGCCACCACCCTTGGATTTCGCGTGTGGAAAGGCCTGTGATGGCATCCGGCCCTCGTTCCCCGCAACTGCCGATGTCCTGTACATGGGATACTCCGGTCCCTCTGGCTCTGCGGCCTGTTCAGATATCCAGCCTGTCAGGCACCAACGCCAATCCGACCGGACCGCCGAACCCAGGACCTTGGCGGGCTCGGCGCCGCCGACTGCGCTCAGTTGCGCACACGTCAGCGGCGGCGAATGGAGTTACGGCGTGCTGCAGCAGCGGTCGCGGGCCCGGCACACCGAGTGGCGCTTCTGCCCGTGCCTGGATGGTTGGATCGCCCGCCGTGTCGTCGGCTGCCAGATCACGGCAGCCGATCCGCGCCATTTGGAACAGCTCCTCAACGCACCGACATCGCGAGCGTCGATCAACACGAGCGTACGGAACGGGAACTGCTGGTGCGCCCTCCGTCGATCAGCGTCCCTAGCGGCACGGCCGCCATCCAAGGCCTGCGGCGATCCCCAGCCGCTTCGTCGACTCCCCGCTCCCAGAAAGGCCATCTTCGAATGCCCCGGTTCGACGATCTTCCGCCTGACGTTCCCCGGCTCCTGGTGACACCGCGGGCGCTCAGCACGAAGGAGAAGGACGGGCCGGTTGCCGATCCCGCCCGGATGTACAACTTCTACCTGCGGGGCAAGGACAACTACGAGGTCGACCGCGTCGCCGGCCAGAAGGTGATCGACGCAACCGATGGCGAAGCGATCCCGATGGCCGAGGAGAACCTGAGGTTCGCCAGCCGCGCCGCCGCCTACGTGGTGGGCGAGCGCGGGATGCGGCAGGTGCTGGATATCGGCATGGGCATCGTCAACGACCTGCCCGCCGACCTGCCGACGGTGGAACGGGCAATCCGCGCCGCTGCGGACGGGGTGGTGTTGGTCGGGTTCGACCACAGCCCCATCGTGCTGGCCCACAGCCGTGCCCTGCGCAGCGCTCCGGACGACGGTTATGACGCGGTCATCGGAGCCGACCTGCGCGACCTGGACAGCTTGTTCGCTTCTGCGGAACTGGAGGATCTCATCGACCTCGGCCAGCCGGTAGGCGTCGTGTTGGCGGCGGTGCTGCACTTCATCACCGATGATGAGGACCCTGCCGGGCTGCTGGCCGACCTGCACGGACGGCTGGCGCCCGGTTCTTGCTTGGTGCTCTCCCATGCCTGCTCCACCGGCATCCCCCAGCAGGCAGTCTGCGGCATGACCGACGGCTACCGGCGAGCGTCCAGCCAGCTCACCTTCCGCACTGAAGAAGACATCCTCGCCCTGGTCCAAGACGCGGGCTGGGAACCCGTCGATCCAGACATCCCGTTGGATGACGTGCAGTCCTGGGCGCCGCCCGGCCAGGTGCACCAATACACGGGCAAGGCGTTTGGGAAGGTGCGTGTGGTCGGCATGGTCGCGCTCTCCTCCAAGGGGGCGGGATGAGCCTCGTCACCGCCTCGCCCGCCCGGCATCACAAGCTCGACACCACCCGGCCGCATTCGGCGCGGGTGTGGAACTACTGGCTGGACGGCAAGGACCACTACCCCATCGACCGGCAGGCCGGTGATGCCATCGCCGCGATGATGCCCGACATCGTCGATGTGGCCCGGCATAGCCGCGCGTTCCTGGCCCGGGCGGTGCGTCACATGGCCGGTGAGGCGGGGATACGGCAGTTCCTGGACATCGGGACCGGGCTGCCGACCGTGGACAACACCCACGAGGTCGCCCAACGTGTCCACCCCGACGCCCGCATCGTCTACGTCGACAACGACCCGCTGGTACTCGTCCACGCCCACGCACTGCTCACCAGCAACCCCAAAGGAGTCACCGCCTACATCGACGCTGACATATGCGAGCCCGAACAGATCGTCGCCCAAGCCGCCAACACCCTGGACTTCGACCAGCCGGTCGGGTTGATGTTGCTGGGCATCCTGCACCACGTGGTTGATGACGCTCAAGCCCGCACGATCGTCAACACGCTCATCAACGGACTGCCTTGCGGCAGCATGATCGCCATAGCCTGGGCCACCGCCGAGGTCCACGGCGAGCGGATGCACCAGGCGATGAACACCTGGGCACAGATGGGCGGCACGCCGATCGTCGCCCGCCCCGCAGACGAGTTGGAGCGCTACTTCGACGGCCTGGAGTCGCTGGAGCTGCTGGAGCCGGGCGTGGTGTCCTGCTCGCACTGGCGCCCCGACCCGACGCCGTTCGGCCAGGCGCCCCGGGTGTCGCAGTACTGCGGCGTCGCACGCAAGGCACGGCCATGACCGGCGCAGACACTGGCCTGGCGCGTGGCGTCAGCGAGATGAGCAACCATCCCACCCACCCGTTCCACCTCGCCCCAGCCCAGGAACAGATCGCCGGCGAATACGCGCTGCGGCTGGTGGCCCGGCTCACCGCCTACCAGGGCGTGACGGCCACGGTGGCGCGCCAGTGGCGTGGTCTGCCGGAGGTGTCGGTCGGCGCCCGGATCATGCCTGGCGCGGTCGGGTTGCGGATGTATGTGTGGCCGCGGCACCTCAGTGGCGATCTGTCGTGGCACCGCGGCCGGCCAGCCCGTGGCGCGTTCCGCTACTGCGACACGTCGCTCAGGGGCCCGATCTACTTCCAGTACGTGCGACCTGTCGCCGAACTCGACCCTCTCGCCGCAGACCTGGTCGCCAGCCTCCAGCGCCGCGCCGCGGCCAGCGACTTGCTCGAGGGCGCCGCACCGGACGCCCCTGGAACAGCAGGTCACCGACGTACCCACACGATCACAGCATCGCCACACCCCCACGATCCACCCACAGCCCGTGGGCCAAAAGACCACGACGACGGAGCAGTCAATGACGCACGCCGACCAGCTGAACGCACTCCCTGACGCCACTCCTGACGGGCCGCTGGACGCCCTGTGGGCCGCCATCCGCCGCCGTGTCCCCCAGGTCAGCGCCGACCGTGTGCATCAGCTCCTGCCCGGCCTGCAATTGCCCGACGTGCCCGAGGCGTTCATTCGTGCCTCCTACAACAACGGCGAACCCCGCCGCGTCGTGTGGGACGACCAGACCGCGGCGTTCGCCTGGAACAGCGGACCCGACGCCGACGCTGTCATCGGCACCCTCGACGACGTCGACCGGGTCGCCGACACCATCGGCCGCGCCCTGGGCGCAAACCTCTAGCCGTCTGCGCCAGTGCCGACGCCGGGTCCGCTAACTGTGGCTTACCAGCGCCACGAAAAGAGGTGGTCGCTACCCCACTCCGAACCACGCCCATCGGGACTCAACACGGCGAGAACGTCGTGCCACCAGCACGGGAGAAGACATGACCGTCACGTTGGACAACCTCACCCAGACCGGCAGGGACCCGCGCGAGCTGATCCCCACCAAAGCGTTCACGCTCCTAGTGGAGGACTTCCGCAAGGCCACCCATGCCAGCCACGACTACTGCACGCGCGTGGTCGGGCAAAACCTGGTGTTCCTCAAGGCGGTGGGCAACATCCGCCAGGCCGAACGCCGAGACCCCCGCAACTACGTCCGGATCGTGCCGACCCCGCCGGTGGACCAGGCGTGGCATCTGAGCCTGCAACGGACCGAGGTGTACGTTCCGATGAGCTACGTCTTCGCTGAATCGTTCATCCACCACCGCCCTGTCATGGACGATGACATCGCCTCGGGCGCAGCCCTGGCCCGCACCATCCCGCAGCTCCACGCCACGGGCTACTTCGTGGACCCGCAGTTCTGGGACGGCGAGGCCGGCACCAGCTGTTGCCCGCCCGAATGCAACGACCAAGGCGGCCGGGATTGGCGTTCCCTGGTGGACTGGAACGGCTACCTGCCGCCGGACATCCCGCTCACCATCCGCATCTGACCAAGCGACCCGGGAAAGGCCTCACGTGCGTACCGACTGGAGCGACCTGCCTGAGGAACTCCGCAAGCAGATCCAGGCCCAGACCGGCCCGATCTCCGGCATCGTTCCAGCTGCCACGGGCAACCACGCCGACATCGCGGCCACACTGCTCACCAGCCACGGTCGGGTCTTTGTCAAAGCCGCCCGCAAGCTGGCCGACAGGGACGGCCCGGAGGTCATGTCGCTGCGCCGTGAAGCCGCCATCAACCCCGCCGTGGCAGAGTTCGCCCCCGGCCTCCGCTGGACAGCCGAGGCCGGGGGGTGGCTCGCTCTCGGATTCGACTACGTGCAGGGCCGCCGCGCCGACTTCACCCCAGGCTCACCGGACCTGGAGATCTTGGCCAAGACCATCCACGCCATCCACAACACTCCCTGTCCCGACGTCGCGATGCTGTCGGCCGAACGCCGCTGGCACAAATACACCGACAACCCGGCCATGTTCGCCGGCAACGCACTGATCCACACCGACCTCAACGAGGACAACCTGATCATCACCGGCGACGGGCGCGCCTTCGTGGTGGACTGGGCCTTCGTCACCCGCGGCGCGCCCTGGCTAGAGCAGATGATGCTGATCCCGTGGCTGATCGGGGCGAACCACACACCGCACCAAGCCGACGAGTGGATCAGTCAGTTCCCCGCATGGACCAACGCGCAACCCGCCGCCGTCGACGCCTTCACCGCCGGGTTCGCCGCGCAGTGGCGCAACGCCGCCCAAGCCCGGCCCGAAGAGTGGATCACACGCCACGCCGACCTGACCAGCCAATGGGCGGCGTACCGGCTCAAGGAGTAACCCGAGTGACCGACTGGACCCAACACCACCCAACCCAGCAACTCACGACCCCCGACGGCCACCAGGTCGCGATCGACGTCGAGATGGCGCCGCTGGTGACCGAACTGTGGCGGCTCGGGTTCCAGACCAAGGTCGCCTGCCAGGACGCCGGAGAAGCCATCAAACAGGGAGGCACCCGCGCAACCCAAGCCGAACAGGCACGCCTTGCCGCGCGGCTAACGGGCCGGGCATGGCTGGTCATCCGCACCCAACAGGCCCAGCAACTCCTCGACATCTGCGCCGGGCTCACCGAGCCGCAAGCCTGGCTGCTGCGCCCGGTCAAGAAGGACAGCCAACCCCAAGACTGGGCCTCGCTCACCTTCCCCCGCACACTCATCGGCCCCGCTACACGACACCTCCGCTCGATGCCCCACCCTGGCTGATCGACTCAGCGTCATGTCCCGCATCCCGTTGACCGATCTTGCCGATCCCTCATCTGCTGACGAATCTCTGCGCGCATGGGAGATACGCCCGGCGCCCGGCGCAACCCTAGGCGCCTTCCTGAAGGAGGGCGATCGAGTCGTTCACCGGTTGGGCGATGAATACCTGGGTGCGGTGCATCGAACGGTGAACGGGTTGCGGGTGGCGGTTGGGCCCGTATGGCCACGGGCCGCGAAGGAGGGCGATCATGTCCAGGCCGGCCCAGAACTCGATCGTCTGGTTGACCACGTCCGCGTCATTGCCCGGGGTGGCGAACCAGACGGTGGTCGGTCCGGGCTGGCCTGAGCGAACGGCGACTGCTCTGGTTTCGAGGTGCTCGATGGCGTCCTCCAGGCATTCGAACACGCGAAGGCGTTCGTTGAAGTCGTCGAGGAAGGCGTCACTGGCCCGGCCACAGAACATGACGTCCAGGTCGCGGCGTGTGGTGACGATGTCGGGCAGGCGCTCGTCGCTGACGAGCGCCTCGACGAAGGCGACCCGAAGCCAGTCGTTGGCGTACGCGCCCAAGATCCCGCTGTGCACCGGGCGTGTGACGTCGTAGAGCAGCCGTGTCCCAGTCGGCGCCGAAGGAACGATGCGGGGGGCGTCGGCGGACGCTCGCGAGATGTCGGAGCCGAGGCGACTGCAGGTGGTCGAGGTTGGCGAGGAGTGCTCTTGGTTGGAGGGGAATCCTTGGGGGCGGCTGGTCACTGTGGCTCCTGGTGCTCGCTCGTTCACTGGCCCCATGGAACCTGAAACGCCTGGTCGGTGGACCGTCCAAACTGGCCAAGACAAGAAGTGACCCGAGGGCGCGGGTCGCGTGCGCAAGCTGGCGTAAAGAGGCGCCTGGTGAGAGGCCCCGAAGAGCCGTCGTTCTGGCGCTGCGCGTGAGTGGCGACTTCTTGTCACTGGCGATGAGCCGTCACCGCATTGGCAAGACTGTTACAGTCGGTAGCCACTCATTGCTGTCTGTTAGGGGAGTATGTGGCGGAGCCTGACGACGCTTCTGCAGCGCAACTCCTGGACGGGATCGTTCCTGATGAGGTCTATCACGCGTACCGGTCGCTGGTGGAAACACAAGGCTGCGCCCCGGACGAAGCCGCCGATCTCCTCGGCGGCATAGGCGTCGTCACTGCTCTGCTCGAACGTGGCATGGCCTACCGGCGTCCGGAAGCGGGAGGCTCGCCCAGACTGATCCCGGCGCCGCCCGACCTGGCACTGCAAGGCGTGCTGACCGAGATGAATCAGCGGCTGGCAGAGGAGAACGAGCGCTTCCTGACTGGTCGCCGACGGCTCATTGAGGCATCTCCTGCACCGGTTGCCGGTGGGTCCGGTTCGGCGGGAGGGCTCATCCAGGTCGTCACCGAGCCGAACGAGATCACGCAGTTGTCCGGTGTGCTGGTCAACGCGGCCAGGCACGACTGGCTGACGCTAGAGAACTATCTCGCGGAGCGTCCCATCGACGAAACCGCCATCGTCGCCGCGCCACCGGCTCTACGCAACGGCGTGCGCCGGCGCACCATCTACGAGAGCCGTTGCGCCGAGCACCCGGTCGCCGCCAAGCACATCGCGAGTGCCGCTGAACTGGGTGAAGAGGCGCGCCTGCTAGCCAGTATCGGGATGAAGATGAAGCTGGCCGACGGCAGCGTGGCGATGCTTCCACTCGGGCCGACCGGCATGACCGGCGCGGTCCTGGTGCGGTCACCGGTCATCGTTGCGGCGCTCCGTGAGTACTTCGAACTGCTGTGGGAACGGGCGACGCCGATCGGTGCCGTACAACCCGACAGCCCACTGACGGACGAACTGCGCGCGATCTTGGAGCTACTGGCGCAGGGTGCCGACGACGAAGGCATCGCGCGACGGCTGAAGATCAGCGCTACCACCGTGCGCCGACGCATCACCGCCATCCGCGAGGAGCTCGGCGCTCCGTCGCGCTTCGCCGCAGGAGCCGCCGCCGTCAGGCGCGGCTGGATCAAATAGCCACCCACGCGGAAGGGTCTGCCGCTCCATGCCTCCATACGAGGACTTCGTTCCCCGTCAGCGCTTTCAACCCAGCCTCGCGTTCTCGCCCGACTCCGAGTTCGTTGCCTACTCCAGCAACGCCGGCGGCCGGTCCGCGCTCTGGGTGGTGCCCACCGCAGGCGGTGCGCCGCGCAAACTCGCGCAACAGCCCGGCCGCATCGTCAGGCAGGTCGCCTGGTCCCCGGACGGGAAGAGCGTGGTGTTCACCGCTGATCACGAGGGCGACGAACAGTACGAGATCTTCCGCGTTGACCGCGACGGAGGCGAGCCGACGCAGCTCACTACGGGACCAGAGTGCCAGCGCGTGTTGGCGGCGAACCCGTTTGACTCGACCGGCCGTTATCTCGTCTACGCGGCCAACGATCGTGATCGCACCGTTCAAGACTTGCTTGTTCGCGACCTGACCGGGGCGGCCGGAGACGAAAGGCGCATCCAGCCTGAGGAGGGTGTGGCGTTCACACCGACCGGGATCTCACCGGATGACCGCTGGCTGCTGGCTGCTGGCTTTCGTTCGAACACCGAGATCGGCGTCTATCTGATCGATCTCGTTGAGCCGGCGGCCAAGCCGCAATGCATGACCGACCGGTACGGCGTGGCCCTGTTCGAGCCGCAGGCATGGTCACCTGATTCGTCGGGCTTCTACTTGCTCACCGATCTGTGGGGATTCACCGCTGCGGCTTTCTACGACCTCGCCGACGAGGTGTTGAGCCCGGTCGTGCAGCAAGACTGGGACGTCGAACGCCTGGACACAGCCGACGGAACCCTCGCCTGGACCGTCAACGAGGCGGGCCGCTCGATCCTTTACACGCGGCGCAACGACGTCACCATCGCTTGCCCGGACATATCCAACGGTGTGATCTCCACGCTGACTCTCGCGGACGACGGAACCAAAGCAGCGGTGCTGCTGGACACCCCCGGACGCCCTGAGGAGATCGGCGTCCTCGACTTGAACGACGGCGAACTGCGTTACCTCACCGACGCTCGGCCTTCTGCCCTTCACGCGATCGAGCCCATCGCGCCGGAGTCGGTCTCCTACCCCACGGTGGACGAGCGCAGCGTGCACGCGTTCCTTTACCGGCCACGCAACCCCGGCCCCCATCCAGTCCTGCTGTCGGTCCACGGTGGCCCTGAGATGCAGGAACGCCCTCGCTACGCGGCGCTCTACCAGCACCTGCTGAACCACGGCATCGCCGTGTTCGCACCGAACATCGCCGGCTCCACCGGCTACGGCAGTACGTACCAGAAGCTGATCTACCGCGACTGGGGAGGCATCGACCTGACCGACCTGGACCACGCCATGCGCTACCTCGGCACGCACCCCGAGTTCGACACCGAACGCATCGCGGTCTACGGCGGCTCCTACGGCGGCTTCGCCGCACTGTCCTGCCTCGCACGCCTGCCCTACAACTGGGCAGCCGGAGTGTCGATCTGCGGCCCCACCAACCTCGTCACACTCTCCCAAGACGCCCCACCCACATGGCGAAACTACGTCGACACCGTCCTGGGCAACCCCGAGACCGATGCCGAGCTCCTCCTCAGCAGGTCCCCGATCACCCACGCCGACGCGATCAACACACCACTGCTGGTCCTGCAAGGCGCCCGTGACCCGCGCGTACCGCGCGAAGAAGCCGATCGCCTGACCGAACGGCTACGCGCCCGCGGGATCGAGGTGCGCTATGAGGTGTTCCCCGACGAAGGACACGGCTTCACGATCCAAGCCAACGAGATCCGCGCCTACTCCCAAACCGCCGCGTTCCTCATCGCCCACCTCGGCGACAACAGTCAATGACAACGCTTGGCCTCGCCACCAGCCCCACCGTCGCACCACTGCTGGCAGCCCGCCTCATCTCATCGGCCGGCGTCGGCTTCGGACAGGTCGCGCTCGTCTGGGGCCTGAAGGAACTCGGCTACAGCCCCAGCGAGATCGCGATCGTGGTCGCCTGCAAAGGACTGCCAGCCGTGCTCATCCTCGCCGGAGGCGTTCTCGGAGACCGCTTCAAACGCCACCACATCCTGGCCATCGCTGAACTCGCAGCAGGCGCCTCCTGGCTCGGGCTTGCCGCATGCCTGCTGAACGGCCGCGCGCCGCTGGCGATGCTGTGCCTGCTCACACTGCTGTCTGGAACCGCCTACTTCATCTTCCTTCCCACCGTCCGCAGCGTGACCGCCGACCTTCTGCCTCCCGACCGCCGTCATGCGGGGAACGCCCTCGTCGGCCAGACCGAAGCCGTCGGACTACTCACCGGCCTCGCATCAGCCGGCGTAGTGGTCACCACGATGGGTCCAGCTTTTGCCGCCGGCCTGAAAAGCGCCATGTGCGGACTGAGCATGGTGCTTCTCCTGCGGCTCGACACCTCCGTGCGCCGGACAGTGACGCCAGGACCAATCGCCGACCTTGCCGCAGGTTGGCGGTACTTCATCGCGCATCGATGGATGTGGGCCATGACGCTGCAGTTCACGACCGTCGTGATCGCCACCGCGACCTTCGCCGAAATCATCGGTCCGCTCTACATGTCCCAACACCGACATGGCGCCGATGCATGGGGCATGGTCGCGGCATCTGAAGCCCTTGGCGCACTGGTCGGAGCCGCCCTGGTCCTTCGCCTCAAACCACGCCGCCCGATCCCCCTCGCGGTCGGCCTGCTGACTCTGACGGCGCTCCCGATGCTGCTCATCGGCAGCGGCGCGGCGGTGGCGACCATCGCGCTAGGGATGCTCGTCTCAGGCACCGTCAAGGCGATGTACCTCGTCCTCTGGATCACCGAACTTCAGAAGACCCTGCCTATCGAGGCCCTCGCACGGGTCAACGGCTGGAGCATCCTCCCTGCCTACTTCCTCACACCGATCGCCCTCGCCTTCGCCGGACCACTCGTCGAACTCAACGGCCCCGCCACCGCCGCCATCGCGATCGGGACCAACATCCCCATCGCATCCGCAATCGTCTTGCTGTCTAGATCCTGGCACCCAAGACCACGACTAGCCTGACTGCAGTTCCGTGCTCTCGCCTCGCAATGCGGAGACGCCAGTTCTGGCGCAGGAAGTTCGTCCAGAGTCTCGCGGCCGGCAGTGGTCACGGTGCGCGGTCGTGCGCCAGCAACCAATGGCGTGTGGTTCGTGGCTGTGGCCTGAAGATCGCCGCCGTCTGTAGCTGTGTTCGACTCCACCATGTGACGAGTGGCCGTGCCCAGCATGGTGATAACGGACAGGAAGGGCTGCACTCGCCGACGGTTGATCGACAAACTTCCGCTTCGGAACCCCCAGCAGACACCGAATCCGTAGGAGGTTCCGAAGAAGGTATCGACATCAAACAATGACTATGACCGTTTCGAATTGGTGTGGTACCGGTAGCGTAAAGTGAAACCTGCAGATCAACTGCTGTGGCGCCCGCCTTCACCGGCGGGCGAGGATCGCAACCGTGGCGGCGGCGGCTTCATGATGCTGCGATCACAGCGCGTGGCGCCCGCCTTCACCGGCGGGCGAGGATCGCAACATCGACTACGTCAAGCAGAACCTTCCGGCGCTGTCGTGGCGCCCGCCTTCGCCGGCGGGCGAGGATCGCAACCTGTTCCAAGTCACTCCGAACCCCGCGGTCCGGCCCGTGGCGCCCGCCTTCACTGGCGGGCGAGGATCGCAACTACAGCAACCGCTGACCAACCGACTGACCACTCTTTGTGGCGCCCGCCCTCACCGGCGAGCGAGGATCGCAACAACGTCACGACGCAGTTGCGGGAGGGGTACCGGCGGCTGTGGCGCCCGACTTCACCGGCGGGCGAGGATCGCAACATCGAAGACGAACTGCGCAAGCGCCGCCACGGCTGAGTGGCGCCCGCCTTCACCGGCGGGCGAGGATCGCAACCAGTTCTGGGTCGAGTTCAACCTCGCCCACGGCACAGTGGCGCCCGCCTTCACCGGCGGGCGAGGATCGCAACACCTCAGTCCTGGCCCCCTCGTCCTGCTACTCATCGGGTGGCGCCCGCCTTCACCAGCGGGCGAGGATCGCAACACCGAGCAGATCCGCAAGGGCGCCTTCCGCAAGACGTGGCGCCCGCCTTCACCGGCGGGCGAGGATCGCAACGACACCCAGGGTGGCGCGGCCCTGTGGGAGCGCCTGGTGGCGCCTGCCTTCACCGGCGGGCGAGGATCGCAACACCTGCTCGGCCAAGCGTTTCCAGTCGGGCATCAGGTGGCGCCCGCCTTCACCGGCGGGCGAGGATCGCAACTCCTTGGCAACCTCCACCTCGCGAGCTGGCCCGGGTGGCGCCCGCCTTCACCGGCGGGCGAGGATCGCAACCCGTTCGAGGACTGGCTCGGCCATCACGCCACCGTCACGTGGTACATCACCACCCGCCTGCACGGTGAGATTTGCCATGTCCACCCGACGAGTACGAGCCCCTCCACTACTCCCACAACCAGGCAGAATCCCAGGCCACAGCCACAACCTATAGCTGCTACCAAAAACCGGAGTGCTTCAGTCTGGTGGTCAAGGAATCCCGTGGGTCGAGTCTGCTTCTGCTGGTTCGCAACTGATTTGGGATGGTTGGCCGTACTCGGTCACTTCGCCGTGGTGAGTAGGTGATCGGCCCGGCTCTGTCGTACCCAGGTCATATTGTCGGCTCCTGACTGTCGGTATTGCGGCGGGAGCGGGCTGTGATTGATGGGTTGTGGGCCCATAGCGTGAATCCTTCGGAGCAACGTCATGGACTTGAAGATCACCTTCGGGGAACCGCTGCGCTGGCCACGCGCTTTGCCTCGGTGTTTGGGGTTGGCGAGTTGGCCGGTTATCTGGGACTTGTGCATGACGTTGGTAAGGGGGCGTGTTGTTGGCAGGAAGGTCTGCTTCGCGCTGAGGCCAGTGGTGGTCGGGTTGTCGATGCCGGTGGGCGCAGCATCGATCATAAAGAAGCGGGCGCATGGTTGGCTGCGCGTAAGGGGCGGGTCGGGCTGTTCGCGTTGCTGGTGCTGGGGCACCACGGTGGGCTTGCTGCACGGCGTGCGATCAAGGACATGCTGGCGTCAGCGGAAGGTGATGCCGCGGATCGGGTCCAGGAGGCGGTCCAGCGGGTAGCGGAGCTGGTGCCGGAAATCTTGGCGGATCATGGGGCGGCGGTTCCGGGGTGGGCAAGGTCGGCAGATGATCCGTATGCGGCGGAGTTGCTGCTGCGGATGGCGTTCAGTGCTCTGGTCGATGCCGACTTCTTGGATACCGAGTCCCATTTCAAGGGGGTTCGTCGGCCGTCTGGTCCGTCGTTGTCATCGATGGTGCAGGTATTCGAGGGCGCGCGAGAGGACTACCTCCGCAGTCCGGGAGTATCGCCGATTGATGCCGTCCGTACTGAGATTTATGAGCAGGCGGTTGCGGCGGCCGATCAGCCCATCGGGGTTTTCCCTTTTCCCGCGCCGACGGGCGCGGGTAAGACAATCGCCTCGGGTGGTTTCGCGGTCCATCATGCGGCGCGTCATGGGTTGCGACGTGTGATCTTCGCGGTGCCGTTTCTGTCGATCACGGAGCAGAACGCGCGGGTTTATGGTCGCTTGTTCGGGCCGAAGAATGTGCTTGAGCACCACAGTGGTGTGGATCTGCACGATCTTCCTGTGGATCGGCGGTGGCAGCGCCTGGCTGCGGAGAACTGGGATGCGCCGGTGGTGGTGACCACAACGGTGCGGTTGTTTGAGTCACTGTTCAGTCGTCGGCCTTCGGCGATGCGCAGGCTGCACCGTCTGGCCGGGGCGGTGGTCGTGCTGGACGAGGTGCAGTCGTTGCCGGATGCGATGCTGCCGCCGATCCTGTCGGCGCTGCGGCACCTGACGGAGCGGTTCGGGACAAGTGTGGTGCTCGCGTCGGCGACTCAGCCAGAGTTCTTCTCCCTTGAGGTATTCAAGGGCTTGCGGCCGCGGCCGTTGCTTGCTGAGCCGAAGCCGTACTACCGCAGGCTACGGCGTGTGCGGTACGAGTGGCGCTGCGATCCGAAGCCGACGCTGCAAGCGATCGCGCTGGAGGTGGCGGGGCAGGAGCAGGCTCTGACGATCGTGAACACGACCAAGGACGCGGGCACTGTCCACCGGCATCTTGAGGAGGCCGCCCACGGGGATGTGCCGGTGATGCACTTGTCGACACGTATGGCGGGTGGTCATCGCAGAGCTGTGCTGATGGACGTGCGGCAGCGGCTGGAGCGGGGACTGCCGGTCTTGGTCGTCAGCACTCAGCTGGTCGAGGCCGGGGTCGATCTGGATTTCCCGATGGTGTTTCGGGCGTTCGCGCCGGCTGAGGCGTTGCAGCAGGCGGCCGGCCGTGCGAACCGCAACGGGCGCCTAGAGCACGGCCGGGTAGTTGTGTTCGATCCGGCGGACGGGAGCGTGACCGGTACCCGGCTGGTGTATGGGGCGGCGCTGGACAGCACCCGCGCGTTCTTTGGTCCAGACCGTGCCGACCCTGACGACGTGGACGCGTTGAGCGCCTACTACCAGGCCCGTTACGCGGTGAAGGATCTGGAGCGTGCCGGTCCCGGCGCGGAGATCCAGCGGTACCGGGCCGACTTTGATTTTCCCGAGGTGGCCGCGCGGTTCAAACTGATCGACGAGCAAACCGTTGCGGTGCTCGTCCCCTACGGCGACAGCGGTGAGCGCGAGCACCTGCGCAGTCTGTTGATCAGCCCAGCGGGGGCCGACCCGTGGGTGTTCCGCAAGCTGCAGCCCTACCTGGCGACGCTGCCGCGGCGTCTGGCCGCCCGGGCGGTCGGTGACGGCTTGGCCACGCCCCTGCTGGGCGACCTGATCGAGTGGGACGGCGAATACCACCAGGTCCGCGGCCTGGAACTCGCCGACCCGAGTGGAGAGGACTTCGTCTGGTGAGATCGCATCCCCGATATCCGCATCCTCCGCTGGTGGTGGAGGTCAGCGGAGAGTTCGCCTGCTTCACGCGACCAGAGCTGAAGGCCGAGCGGTTCAGCTACGAGGTGATGACGCCGTCAGCCGCCCGCGGCATCTTGGAGGCGATCTTCTGGCGACCCGAGTTCGCGTACGTGATCGTCAAGATCGAGGTGCTCAAGCCGATCCGCTGGTTCTCCATCCGCCGCAACGAGGTCAAATCGATGACGTCTGAGGACTGGGCCCGACGAATGATGTCCAACCCCGCGCTGCGGTACGACGTCGAAACCGACCGTGACCAGCGCAACACTGTCGCTCTGCGTGATGTTGCCTACCGTATCTATGCGCAGGTGCGACTGCGCAAGCAGGTGGCCGAGGGAGAGGCCAAGTACCGCGAGCAGTTCCGCCGCCGGGTCGATAAGGGCGCCTGCTTCTCCCAGCCCTTCCTAGGGACCCGCGAATTCTCCGCTCGTTTCGGCAAGGCCACCGCACTCCAGCCGATCTCCGAGACACGGCCTTTGGGGCCAATGCTGCACACCATCCACTACAGCGACGGCCGCGAAACCTACGAGTGGTTCATGGCCGAGCTGGTGGACGGCGTCCTTGAGGTGACACCCCGCGGCATCGAGCTTCCCTCGGCAAGCGCCGGTAGGCCGGCGAGCGCCGCCAGGTCGAGGAGATGACCGGATGCCCCTCCGACAGTTGGTTGAGCACGCCAAGAACGAAGCGGCCGGTGAGACACCGCGGTATTACCGGAGCCGCGCCGTCCAGTGGGCCATCAGCATCGACCGCAACGGCGATGGAACGCTCATCGATCGGACCGACCCCGGCACCAGAGCCGCAGCTCAGCAGGCGGCACCATATGTGACACGGACCAGTGGGATCGCCGCGATGCTGCTGGTCGACACGCTGGAATACGTCTTCGGCGTGGCCAAGGACGACACTGACCGGGCGCAGACAGCCGCCGATCGCCGCAACGACGCCTACCTCGCGCTTCTGCACGACTGGCGGGCGGCCAGCGGCGACCCGGTCGCAAGCATCGTCTGCGACTTCTTCGACCAAGAAAAGCATCTGCGACTCCCGTTGCCGGACGACGTGGCCTCCTCGGAGATCGTCGGGATCCTGGTCGACAACGAGTGGGCACACAGGCGCCCCTCGGCCATCGAGTTCTGGGCGAGCGAATCACGTAAACGCAAGAGCTCCGGTGCTGAGGGCATCTGCCTGTCCTGCGGCGACCCGGGGCCGTTGCTCAAGACCGTCCCGTACATGATCAAGAGCTCGCTCGTGCCGGTCGGTGTCGACGGCAAGGGACGCCCCAAACGCGGACGTGACGCCGCGCTGGTATCGATCAACACCAGCGCCCAAGGGCGCGGCGGGAACCTGCAACTGGGCAACACACCCTTGTGTGAAGAATGCGGCGCCCAGGCGATGGCCGCCCTCAACCGGCTGCTGTCGGATGAACGGCACCGTCGACGCGGCGAGGACAGCGTGGTGACCTGGTGGCTGCGCGAGGCCGGCGACCTCGACCTCATGGTGATCGACCAGCCCGAACCCGAGGACGTGAACGCGCTGCTGGACCAGGTCCACAAGGGCACCCACCGGACGGCCATCGACACCAACGCCTTCTACGCGCTGACACTGTCGGCCAACCAGAGCCGCATCGTGGTGCGTGACTGGGTGGAGGTTCCCGTCGCCGAGATCAAGGAACGCCTGGCGGCATGGTTCGACGATCACTGCGCGACCGACCGCTGGAGCGACGGTGCCCATTACGTTCCGTTGTGGGCGATGGTACGAGCCAGCGGCCGCTGGGACCGGACAAAGAAGCAGTACGTGGCCGGCAGCACCGTCCACGGCCTCGAACGAGACCTGCTGCGGGCCGCCCTGCACGCAGTCCCGCCGCCATCGAGCCTGGTCTCGCAGTTGCTGCACCGCATCCGCAACGACCACAACATCGACCTGCCCCGGGTCGCCATGCTCCGGCTCACGCTGACCCGCCCTCCTTTCAAGGAGAAGATCATGCCCGGCCTGGACGAGACGGCCACCAACCCTGCCTACGTGTGGGGACGCATCTTCGCCGTGCTGGAAGCGATCCAGCGACGCGCCCTACCCGACGTCAACGCCACAATCCGCGACCGCTACTTCGGGCTGGCCATGACCCAGCCCGAAGCCACCATGCGGATGCTGCGCACCAACGCCAACGGGCACCTGAAGAAACTCATCGGCAAAGACGCAACCCGCGGAGCGGGCCTGGCACTGGACGGACGCCTGGCCAGCCTCAGCCTCCTCTTGGACCCAGACGCCGGACTGCCTGCCCACCTCGACGCACGCGGCCAGATGCACTTCATCCTTGGCTACGACCAACAGCGCGCCACCGACATGGCCGCCGCCCGGGCAGCCAACGCGACCAAACAGGCCAAACAGGCCAACGGTGCCAACACGACTGCCGAGACCGCCCAGATCTGACATCCGAACGACAACGGAGTCCCTCATGACCGAAGCGCCGCATCTCGATCCCGCACGCAAGCACGACTTCGTCTTCCTCTTCGACGTCAAGGACGGCAACCCCAACGGTGACCCCGACGCCGGCGGCATGCCCCGCACCGACCCCGAAACCATGCAGGGCCTGGTCACCGACGTGGCCATCAAGCGGAAAATCCGCAACATGGTCACCCTGCTCGGGGAAGGAAAGCCCGGCTACGACATCTACGTCGAGGCTGGCGTCTCGCTGAACTCCCAGCACGAACGCGCCTACACCGCACTGGGCATCGCCAAGACCAAGGACAAGAACACCGACACCGCCGTCCAGTCCCAGGCACGCGACTGGATGTGCCAAACCTTCTTTGACGTGCGCGCCTTCGGAGCCGTCATGACAACGGGCAAACAGCACGCTGGCCGAGTGCAGGGCCCCGTGCAGTTCACCTTCTCCCGCTCCATCGACTCCGTCGTCCCCCAGGAGCACGGCATCACCCGCGTCACCCGCACCAAGGAAGAAGACACCAAGGAGACCGAGATGGGCGGCAAACACGCCGTCCCCTACGGCCTCTACCGCGGGTTCGGACACTTCAGCGCCCCGCTGGCCCGCCGCACCGGCGTCACCTCCAACGACCTGGCGATGCTCTGGCGTGCGATGGAGCTCATGTTCGAACACGACCGCGCCTCGACCCGCGGCGAGATGGCCCTGCGAGGGCTCTACGTCTTCAGCCACCACGACGCCTTCGGCTCGGCACCTGCCCACGCCCTTTTCGACCTGATCAGCGTCGACCCCCAGGTCGATGGCCCGGCACGGGCCTTCCAGGACTACTCGGTGAAGATCAACGACGGAGGCATCCCCGATGGGGTGACGCTCACCCGGATCGTTGGGTGAACACGGAGCCGGGATCCATCCAGATCCCGCTGTCTGCGCTGGAGCACTACGCGTACTGCCCCCGTCAAGCCGGCCTCATCCTGCTCGAAGCCAGCTACGCCGACGACGCCAGCACCGTCCGAGGCACTATGTCCTGCCCGCGCTGTACGGCAGCCGGGTGGCGCCCGCCCTCACCGGCGAGCGAGGATCGCAACGATCTCGGCCCGGTCCCTGGTGTAAAGATCGATCGAGTGGCGCCCGCCCTCACCGGCGAGCGAGGATCGCAACCACGTCGCATAGCTGTTCGCTGAGGCATCCGCCGCCGGTGGCGCCCGCCCTCACCGGCGAGCGAGGATCGCAACACGGTGGCGCCCGGGTGGGTGTGTGCTCACGGCGATGGTGGCGCCCGCCCTCACCGGCGAGCGAGGATCGCAACGAATGGCGAGCAGCACTACGTGCGGCTACGGTGAACGGTGGCGCCCGCCCTCACCGGCGAGCGAGGATCGCAACGGTTTGCCCGCGCGCCACCAGCGGAAGTAGCAGGCCCGTGGCGCCCGCCCTCACCGGCGAGCGAGGATCGCAACCCGATCGACGTCGTCTACGCCGCCGTGTCCCACATCCGTGGCGCCCGCCCCCACCGGCGAGCGAGGATCGCAACACGCTGCTGAACGTCGGCAATGATCCCGACGTCGTCGTGGCGCCCGCCCTCACCGGCGAGCGAGGATCGCAACTGGAAGGCCGCTGACGCGCTGCGGGAGGCCGAGGAGTGGCGCCCGCCCTCACCGGCGAGCGAGGATCGCAACGCCCTCCCCGTGACGGCGGCCCGGGACCTCATGGCCCGGTGGCGCCCGCCTTCACCGGCGAGCGAGGATCACAACCCACCGCGAACAGGTGCTGACCGACACCCCGACGCGTGGCGCCCGCCTTCACCGGCGAGCGAAGATCGCAACGAGGTCTCCCGCAACACCGTGCGCGCCGCCGTCCGCGTGGCGCGTGGCGCGCGCCTTCACCGGCGAGCGAGGATCGCAACTTTACCGGCGTCCACGGTGGCGCCGGACCAGCACGTGGCGCTCAGCTCGCCATTTTAAAAGCGTCTAATGGCAGGTCCGTGCGTAGGTGATTGGCCACCTGCCAGACCACGTTCGCGGTGATGGAGTCTCCAGCACAGACTCCAGATACTGAACTTCCCAGCCTTGCCGCAGAGTCAGGCGCGGAACTGGATGAGGCCGTGGGTTCCGTTTGTTCGCCAGGCTGGGTCTGTGTTGTCTAGGGCGTTCAGGTCGTCGGGGCGGACGCCTGTGACGATGTCGGACTTGAGGGTTCGGAGTACGGCGACGGGGCTGGGGAAGTAGGCGGCGGTGGTGTTGAAGGGGGTGGTCGGTGGCCAGTGGCGATCGCCGACGAGGCGGCGGTAGTTGAGGTCGCCTTTCATGATCGTGAGTGTGGCGTGTTCGTATGCGCGGGCGAGGTCTGCGGGCATGTGGTGGAAGGACCAAGGGGCGTTGTAGAACCAGTGGGTGTAGAGGCTGAGGCGTCCGTCTGCTAGGGCCTCTGTGAGTCGTTGGGAGATCTTTGTGGCTTCGCCGGGGCAGGCGGCTAGGCGGCGGAGGCAGGCGATGACGTCGGCGGTGACGGCGTCGGAGACGTAGTACGGGTGGGGCTTGACGTGCAGGGTCACCTGGGCTGCGTTGTCGTGGTTGAGCAGGTGGTCGGTGAGGACCAGGTCGGCGAGGAGCTCTCTGCCGGCGTTGTCAGCCACGATGCAGACCCTTGGTGAAGGGCTGCGTTCCAGTCCTGTCCACAGGTCCGCGCTGTCGTCGGCGACAAGGCCTTCTTGCTCTGGGTGTTCGGATCCGGGGGCCATGCCGACGCGGAACCCGAGGTCGGCTCGGTTGCCCCAGAGTGCGGCGAGGAGCTTGGTCTGGGCCTGCTCGTGGATTGGGAGTTGGGCGCCGTGATCGAGTGCGGCTAGGTCGGTGTTGAGGGTGGGATCGCGCAGCTCGGCGGTCTTGAGGTGTTCGAAGGGGTCTACCCAGAACCAGGGGCCGGGGGTGAAGAAGCCGACGGCGTGCAGGAGGCGCCGGTAGAAGTAGCTTTCGGACCACAGGAACGGGGTGTCGGCCCAGGGGAGTCCGTAGTAGTCGGCACCCCATGAATCCCATGCGGCTTTGTCATGGCTGTCTTGGGGGAGCGGTTGCATCGTGCCGTTGGCGATCTCGTCCAGGAGGTCGTTGAGGGCCTGGCGCTGGTGCGGCTCGTAGGGGTGTGCGTCGCGGATCTGGTTGATGAGTTTGGGGGTGCGGTCGTGCAGGACGCCCCAGGCGAAGGAGCCTGGTTCGTTGTTGAGGAGTTCTGGGACGTTGGGTGTCGGTACGGGGCGCTCGTCGGCCAGGAGGCGGGCGTTGGCGTCGGGTACGAGCATCTGCACGTTGGTTACTCCTCGGGCGGCGCCGCGGGGACGGGGACTTTGATCGCCACGCTACCGGCGGGGCTGCCGGCCAGGGCACTGTGGCTGGTGGGGTCGTAGGCGGCGCATTGCAGGGAGGCGTCCACGCGGACTTCGGCGATCTGCTGTTGGAGGGAGATCGACCAGGTGCGCACGGTTCCGTCGGCTGCGGCGGAGATGATGCGGTCGGGATCGGGGGTGAAGCCGAGCATCAGGATCCGGCCGCTGTGGCCGAGCAGTGGGGCGGCGACTTTGCCGTTGCTGAGGTCGTGGACGTAGATGTCTCCGGGGCCGCAGCCGATGGCCAGTTTGGTCCCGGAGGGGTCGAGGGCGACGGTGCGCACCCAGTTGGTCGTGTGAGCGATCTCGATGACTTGTTCACCGGCGGGGATGTTCCAGACACGGGCGGTGCCTTCCCCGCCTCCGGTGGCGAGAAGGTCTCCCGTGGCGTCGAACGTCAGGGACCGGATCCTGCCCTGGTGCGCGTTCTGGCGTTCCCACAACAGCCGTCCGGAGGGTAGTTCCCACACTCGTACGGTGCCGTCGGCCGCGCTTGCGGCCAGCCGTGTCCCGGGATGGTTCATTGTGACGGCCCAGGTGCGAGCCTCGGCCTGGTTGAGGCGGAGCGTCCAGTCGTTATCGAGCGACCAGAGGCGGATGCTGCCGTCTCCACAGGCCGCCGCGAGGCGGTTGGAGGTAGCGGCAAGGTCCCACACGCGGCCTTCGCCTGCCTGCAGATTGCGGACGAGGACGCCGGTGGTGGAATCTCGTACTTCGATGGTGCCGTCACCCCGGCCGAGGAGAGCCAGGTCGGAACCGCCGGCGAAGGCGGCGGACCAGATGGCGTTGGACCCGCTCGCCAGTACGGACGCGGGGGTCTGCTCTGACGCGGTCCATAGGCGGATGCTGCCGTCCTCACAGCCCGCGATCACTGTGCGGTCTGCGGTCAGGGTGAGCGCCCTGATCCATTCCACCGAGGGAGGCATCGGTTGCTCGCCTGCGGGTGCGTCAGCGGTGAATGCGCGAATCGTGGCGTCCTGTCCGGCTGCGACGATCAGATCGCCGGGGACAGAGACGGCAACGGATCGGACGGGAGAGCCGGTGTCGTCGTGTCGGACGGCGGTCAACCGCTTGTCCGCGGTGCTCCACACCCGCACTGACCCGTCGCCGGAACCTGTGGCGAGCAGTGGTGTTTCGGCGGCGAAGGCAACGGATCGGATCCAGTCGCGATGCGCGGCTTTCTCTGCCAGCAGGTCGCCGGTCTGCAGGTCGTACAGGCGTAGGAACTCGTCTTCGCCGGCTGCGGCGATGAGCGAGTCGGAGGCGTCGACTGCGACCGACCACACTGGGCTGCCCGGCGTACGCATGGCGCGGATCAGGCTTGACCGTTCGGTGTCCCACAGGCATATCTGTCCGTCCTCCGCCCCTGATATCAGGAGGGCGCTTTGCCGGGCGAAGGTCAGCGTGCGGATGCGGCGGGCATGTCCGATCAGGACGCCCGAGAGTTCTCCAGTGCTTGTGTGCCAGAGTCGGATGACGCCGTCGTCGCCAGCGGAGGCGATGAGGCGTCCGTCCGGTGAGATCGCGGTGACGAAGACCCAGCCGGTGTGACCGCGCTGGGTGCGTACCAGGGATCGTGAGGATAGGTCCCAGAGTCGTACGGTGCCGTCCTCTCCGCACGAAACGACCCGGTCGCCGTGAGCCGCGACGCTCGTGACCGCCCCCACGTGTCCGGCGACAGCCTCGCCCGGAACGGCAGGGACGTCAGCGGTGGCCCAGCGGATGCCGAGGCCGTCCGGCTCCTCGTAGCTGCGGAGCTGCTCGACGACTTCTGCGCCGCCTTCGGATCGGATCATCGTGGCGAGGAGCGTCGCCGCGATGTCACGTTGCGAGGTCAGGCCGCTCAGCAGGTAACCACTGCCGGTGAGCGCGAGCGCTGCTCGCCACCGCTCGGAGGTCGGGCGGTCCAGGGCTCGGATAGCCAGCTGATCGATTACTAGGGCCTCGTGGCCGAAGCTCGCGGCCTTGTTGACGACGTAGGCAGGAGTGGCGAGCACGTCGACTAGTTCGTCACCCAGGTCTGCTTGGTGGAGGTGGTACGACAGGTAGCGCCACATGTACTCGTGCTCGACGCCGAGTTCAGACCAACCGCCATCCGAGGTCGGCCGGTAGGTGTCGATCAGTGATCGGTGCAGGTGGGGCCAGTCCTCACCGACCAAGTGACGCAGGTGCGAGCGGAACACGTCGTGGAGCAGGATCGCGTCCCGGTCGGCGAGGTAGGCGTCGATCAGCGACCTGTCGGCCAGCACGCGGCAGAGTTGACGTACGGCACTGGCCGTCCAGCCGAAGGCCTCGCCCCACCAAGCCGACAACACCGACAACGGAATCGGCGTCGCCGCTGGAAAGACGGCGAGGGAGAGATATCTGTCGCGTAGGCCATGGCCGCCGCTGATCTCGACGTGTGCTTCCAGGCTGCGGAGGCTGGAGGTGATCGCGTGTCCGATGGCGTCCTTGCGCTGGTCGGAGTCCCAGACGTCGAAGGCGTGTGGTCCGAGCGTGTCCAGCACCTGGCCTGCTTCAGAGACCGCCCTTTCCGGTGGTGCGCCGGCTGCGACGTCCTGGCCGACCGCGGAGCTCACGACTGTTGCAAGAAGAGGCCAGCCGCCGCACAGCTCGGCTAGCCGCATCGTTTCGGCCTGCGCCAACCGGGGCACGCTGCGGCGCAGCAACTCGCGGATCTCGCCTGGAGACATGGGTCCCAGCCGAAGCTGTGTCGTGCGCGACGGGCAGACCCGTGCGTTCCGCGTCGTGACGAGGCGGACGCAGCCTGGTCCGCCCAGGAGGAATGGAGCCAGGTCGGTCGCGGACCACACGTTGTCGATGATCAGCAGAACGCGCCGATCGCCCAGCACCCTGGCAAGGTGGAAGCCCGCCTGCTCGGCGTCGGCGAGGGTCGGACGTGTCCCTTCCAAATGCACGCACAGGTCCGAGATCAGCTGAACGACCCGTGCGGGTGTGCACTGCTCCCCGGTCTCGACCCACAGGATCTCGGGGAACAGCTCGGTGACGCGCGAGTCGTGGCATGCCTGCGTGGCCAATGTCGTCTTCCCGAACCCGCCTGGGCCCGAGACGGCAACGACTCGGCCAGCCGCGGACGCTTCCGCGGTGTCGGCCAGGAATGAGACCAGCGCGTCGAGATCGGATCGTTCGACCATTCCTGGCTCCAGTGGGGGGACGAGCATTGCCCAGGATGCCAGGTCCGTGGGTCTTGCTGGCGCACTGGTCGTGCTGGGCGCCGGGGTCGTATCAGCTTGGGTAGCGACCAGGTCGTGGTAGGCGTCGCGCTCGTCGGCGGGCATCTGGGACAGGTCGGTGAGATCAACCAGCCTGTCCCAGCTGGTGCCGTAGATCTGCGCCAAGACGCGCAGAGTCTTAAGTGTGGGACGTATACCCGCTGTTGGCCATCGCTCGTAGTCCCAGATCCTCCCCTTGCGCATCGGTGCCTTCGGACTTCCCAGCGTGGCGTTGAAGCGCATCGCCGCCTCATCCAGCGACAGCTCGTTCGCCAGCCGCCATGCTTCGCGAGGGCGCCGGCCGCAGTGCTGGATCAGGTCCGCGCTGACTTGCTCGATGATCCGGCCATCATCGAACCCGAGGCCCCGCAGACGTGTCCTCAGCCGATCCCGATAGGCCTTGCTGCCCGGCCTGGGTTCCGCGCTCACAACGACCCCTCAGTTGATCAAGCGCATTTGGCCGAAATCCTAACTCGATCTGACACATGTGGATCAACTTGAGTACGCATTGTGCGGGCTCCTGAGTACATTTCGGCCCGCCGGTCGGGATCAGTGCTGGTCAGCTGACTACAGGCTGCGGACAAATCTTTCGCTTGAGAGGTGACGCCCTGTCGGCCCCTCCAACGTGACCATGGAGATCACGCGGGCGACGCGCCACTTCGATCTCCGTTTCGTCCCGCTGACTTCGTTCGCCGTGCGATCCGACCACCCGAAAGGTTGCTGCGCGCAGATGACACCGCTCGCTCACAGCCGTGACGACCACCGGTTCGCGCAGGCGCCGGGGCCCGCGACCAACGACCCGACACCGCGCTTCATCGTGCTGGAAGGGCTCAGCTGCACTGGGAAGAGCACCATCGCGCCGCTGCTCGCCGAGAGGTTGGGAGCGGTACAGCTGGACACCTTGGTCCCCGACTACGAGCCCGTCCGCAGACACATCGACGCGACCGGGTCCGTGCCTGAGCGCCTGCATTTCTGGCTCATGGCCAACTACGCCATCTCCCGCAAGGTCCGGGACCTGTTGGCCTCCGGTTGGAGCGTGGTCATCGAGAGCTACTTCCACCGCACGCTCGCCACCCATGGCGCGCTCGGAGTACAGGACCTTCCGACGATCGACTGGAGCGAGGCCCAGCGCCCGGATGCCGCGGTGCAACTGACAGTCTCCGAGGAACAGCGTCGGCGCCGCTATCAAGAGCGTGATCTGCACAACGGGGTGAGCCTCTGGTCTCGCCGGATCGAGGCCAATGTTGAGCAGGTTCGCCGTATCTACCTCTCCTTCGGCCTGACCGCCTTCGACACCGACGGGCTAGGGCCGATGCAGGTCGTAGACGGGCTGCAGCAACTCCTGCGGACGAAATTGTGCGGCAGGCACCATGCGTAGCGCCTTGTACGACCGGGCCCTTGAACTTGCCGACATCCACCAGACACCCGTGTTCCTGTTCTCCAGCGAACGCCTTGACCGCGCCGTCGCGGAGTTTGCTGCCTTCACTGCGCGACTACCGTTCCCATCCGAGGTCTACTACTCCTACAAGACCAACTACCTGCCGGCATTGTGCGAGCACCTGTCCTTGCGGGGGTTCGGCGCGGAAGTCACATCGCCCCTGGAATGGGACCTGGCGACCAGCATGCTCACCCCTTCAGAGATCGTGGTGAACGGCATCGGCAAACAAGCCGGACTCCTGGACACCGTGCTCGCCGGCGGCACTCCGCGTCTGATCAACCTCGAAACCGACACTGAGATCGAGCACCTCACAGCCAGGGGGCCAGCCGCCCACGTGGTTCCGGTGGGCCTGCGCGTGACCATCCCAGAGATCTCTGGTGAAGCTGGCCGTGATCCTTCCCTCCACAGGCGTCGTGGAGTCTCGAAGTTCGGCTGGTCCGCGGACGGGACCCCGATCATCCGGGCTGCACGTCGACTTGCCGAACACCCCGCCGTGCGACTGGGCGCACTGCACATTCATCTCGGCGGGCAACTCGTCTCAGCTGCCGTCTACCGGACGGCGATGCTCTCCATCTGCCGCCTTCTGGAACGGCTGCGCGCCGCCGGGGTTTCGATCGGCAGCCTGGATATGGGCGGGGGCCTGGCATCGGGATGGGTGGACAAACGACGAGTCGGCCCGCTCTTCGAGCTGTTGCGCGTCATGGGCCTTCCGGTTCGCGGACGTCCGCAACGAGCACCGGACTTGGATGGCATCGCGGAGGAGTTCGTGCGGTTCGCGCCGCGTCTCCGGAGCTTGGGTATCCGGCAGCTGCTGTTCGAACCCGGAAGGTTCCTCGCCGAACCTTCTCTCATGGCGGTCGCGTCCGTCATCGCCGTGCGCCACGACGGACACCGGCGCCACGCCGTCCTCGACCTGGGGACCAACGCGCTGCACTGCTGGCGACCAGACGAAACCCGTCCCATCTACTTCGAATCTGCAACCGGTCCAGCCGCCGCGTCCACACGCTATGAACTCGTCGGCCCCCTCTGCCACCGCAGTGACACCTATGGCGCCATCACCACGCCGACACCACTTCAGCCAGGGATGAAGGTGTGCCTCGACGCGGTCGGCGCGTACTCGATCGGGGACTGGATCGCCAACACCTGGCAACGTCCGCCGGTGGTGAGCCTGGAGGACGGCACGCTGCTCTGGGACCGCCAGTCCAGCAAGCAGTTCTGGTCGCTGACCTCCAGCCCCATGGGGAAGCCATCGTGACCGTGAAAAGCCGTGATCCCCGCTTGCTGCGTCTCGTGGCCGCAGCACGTTCAGCCCTCGCCGCCGTCCAGAACCCAGACATCAAAGTCGCCGCCGCAGTACTGTCCGGCGACGACCAGATCTTCACCGGTGTCCAGGTCCGTTCCCGATCCTGCGGCCACTGCTCCACCTGCGCCGAGCCGGTGGCACTCGGTGCCGCTTTGGCCGTCTCCACCCATGACTTGGAGGCGTGCGTCGCAGTCGTACGGACTGACAGCGGCATCGATGTCTGGTCGCCCTGCGGCACCTGCCGTGAACTGCTGCGCGACCTGAAGATCACCACCGTCATCGTCGCCGAACACGACGGCGCGATCACCACAGCCACCCCCGAGAAACTCCTGCCGTGGGCGTGACCACCTTCGCCACGGCAACCATGAGGGAGAACCACATGTTGAGCGAGATCGCCGGCATCACTCGCGTACGAATGCTCTACCTACAGCTGCTCTATCGCTGCAACTTCAGCTGCAAGACCTGCTTCCACGGGCAACTCCTCAAGGACCCCGCCCACTACACCTTGCAGGAGGCACAGAGCCTCTTGGCCCACTTCCGCGAGCACTACCGGCTGGACGCCGTCACCCTCCTTGGCGGCGAACCCTTGCTGTACCCGCACATCGTGGAAATCAGCCAGTACGCCAAGAAACTCGGACTCAAGGTCGAGATCTGCACCAACGCCCACCCCGGCTACCGCCGCACCATCGAGGAACTCGCACCGACCCTCGACAAGATGCGGGTGTCCCTCGACGGACTGGAGGCCAGCCACGACCTCATCCGACAACGAGGCAGCTTCCGCGGTGCGCTCCAAATGCTTACCCTCGCACGGCTGAACGGCGTCGACATCGGCGCCACCATGGTCGTGACCAGCCGCAACCTGCAAGAAGTTGTCCCACTGGCCCAACTCCTTGAAGGCTACGGAGTGCGCGAACTCAAACTGCATTGCCTGCGCCTGGTCGGCAACGCGCTCGACAACCCCGACCTCGCCGTCACCGACACCACCGCATACGCCCACCTGCACCGCCAAATCGCGGATGCGGACTTGACCATCCAGATCCTCTACGACTCCGACCTATCGCCCGAACCTCCGGGCCAGGCTTGCCCCAACCTTGTCTCCGGCGGGTGGCTGGACCGCATCGAATCCGACCCGGCAGGAGGCCTCACGGTTTCGTGCAAGGCCGTCGGACGTGACGTCCACGCCTTCCGCTGGGACAAGACGGCCGCACGCATCCTCTACGAGCCCCGCGAGAACGACGAGTTCCAGCTCGGAATCCCTGACGTCGTCTACCAGACCGCCTGAGGCCAGGACGGAACCGGCCATGTCTACCGTGAGCGTCTGGCAGGAAACCAAGACCTTCTTTCCCCTCTTCCTCGAGCAACTCGCAGGAGATGACGCAAAGACCGTCTCCGTCGTCGGCGCATCCGACGGCAAATTCGTCCTTCCGCTCGCCCGCCGCGGTCTGCAAGTCCGAGCGATCGAACGCGACCCGCTAGCCCTCTGCGGCGGCCCTGTCGTGCTTCCCGGCAACCGACCAGCCAACATGCTCGGACTGCGGGGCAGACTCGCCGCAGAAGGGCTGGAGCACATGGTCGAAGTGATCGAAGCGGACCTCCTCGACATCGACGACACGCTAGAGCCCACCGACGCCGTCTGGACCAGCTGCTCCTGGCACTACTCGGCCAATCATCACCGCCCGCTCGCCCAGTTCATCAATAGGATGACGACCCTGTGTCGCACGCCCGGGGGCATCTTCGGCGCGGAGTTCATGATGCCCGTCGAACCCCGCCACCACGCCACCGAGCACTACCTAGAGGCCGGCGAGATCAGGCGCTACCTAACCGGTTGGCCAATCCTCTGGGAGACCTACACACCGGCGTTCATCGAAGCTCCGCACGTCGAACAACTCCAAGAACACATCCACCGCATGGGCCTGGTCATCGCCCGGTGCCCTGACCCTGAAAGAGGATCTTGATGGAGCCCGAGTACGAGGCCCGCTTCTGCGACATCGACGCCCACGCGATCGCCCACCGACTCAAGACCAACGGCGCACAGCAAACCCTGCCCCGGACCCTGATGCGTCGCATCGTCTTCAAAAACGACGACATCACCGCCAGAGGCGGCTGGCTCCGGCTCCGCGACCAAGGCAACGAGGTCACTCTCACCTACAAGCAAACCACCGCAGAACAATCGGCGATCGACAGCATCCTCGAAGCCGAGATCGTCGTCTCAGACTTCCAACAGACTCGCCAGCTACTGGAGGCGATGAACTTCACCGCCCTGCGCTACCAGGAGAACTACCGCGAGGAATGGCACATGGACGGCGTCACCTACGACATCGACACCTGGCCAGACCTACCCACCTTCCTCGAGATCGAAGGCCCCGGCGAACAGTCCGTCCGCAGCGCCGCCGCTGCCCTCGGACTCAACTTCGACGAAGCCACCTACGGCAGCGTCGACGAGGTCTACCTCAACCAACTCGGACGCGACATCCTCAGCGAACCCACCCTCACCTTCGAGACACCCGCACAGTAGGGCCGCCGGTCCCCTCACCGCATGCTCGGTCCGGTACGTAGAGGATGATCGTCCTCACCATCCGTATTGATCGATGTTCAATCCGTTCTTCGGGCGTTGAGCGAGGCACTCAGCGGGATCGGAAAGAAGCCAAACCAGCAGACAGTAGAGCTCTATCAGCGCTTGATCGACGAGTCGGGATGACGGTGGTCCCAGATAGGAAACCGTCGCGCCACGCAGCTTGAGGAAAAGGCCTCGGCGTCTCCCTCTGCCTTCCAGCCTGGGCCTCTGCGGAGGCGTAGCGGCCAGCTTCAGGAACATCGACCGCCAAGCCCGTTACGGGGCGGCGGCTTGGACAGGAGTACCGCAACGGCGCGCCTAAGCATCGAGCCCAGGCGACGCTTTTCCCGCCGACGCCTGCTCCGGCACCGACCGGAGCATTCGATGACATGCCATGTGGACATTCCGCCGTCCCTGGTGTCGCAGGCAAATGACGCGTTGGGCGATGAGGGAGACGCGTCCAACCTGGCGAACGATTCGAGCCGCTTAACCTCAGGGTGGCGCATCACGATGTCATCCATCATCGCTTGGCATGCGTCGCCAACGGCGAACTTGTCGAGCGCGAAGAAGAAGTCAAGGTCAATGGCGCCATCGGCGGAGGCGTGTCCGGGGGCGGTCAGGCGCCAAAAGTGGAAGTGAGTCATCGGATCAACTCCCATATCTCGGGATGTGCAGCGGTAGCAGCTGGGTCGGCGAAGGCGAGCAAAAGCAGCAGCTCAGCAAGGTTGGTTCCGGTAAGGATCACCGGCCCGTTGGCACGCCACACTTCTTGCTCGCGCGTGAACGTCCATCGCGGAAATGCCTCTGTGAGGACACTGAGGATCTCGTCGGGGCTCACCGCGCTACGCCACCTGCTTGATGACGGCGTAAACACACTTCCCGCCACCTGCGCATGCGTTCCAGCCGACTTCGGCCGCTAGTAGCTTGATCATGGCGAGCCCTCGCCCGGAAACGGAGGAGGAGTCGAGGGGACGGACCACAGGGAGCTCTGGAGAACTGTCCTCGACTTCCACGACGGGTCCGGCATCGGCTAGGTAGACCCGGACAACCACCTCCGTGACGTCGGTGTGTTGGACGACATTCCCGACCAGCTCAGAAACGATCAGCTTCCCCAGGTACGGATCCAGGCCCCAAGACTCGAAGATCTTTCCGGTCCAGTCGCGGCCGCCTTCAGGGCGCCCGCCTCAGCCTTGATCACCAAAGTTGCGGGTTTCGACACTGGCTCACTTCGCTTCGTCTCACTGTCCGTCCGTGGCTCGTGACACATTGCTCCGATGGGCTTAAGTTGTCCCTGGTTGCGCTCTCTCAACGCAAAAACAGCGATCAAGAAACCGAAGGGTGAGATGACCAACAAGCCCCCTGATCCACGTGCATCAATGTGGGACTGGATCGCCAACAACCTGCGGTTTCAGCGCATGGAGCGAGGACTCTCCGGCGACGCAGTCGCGAAGATCCTCGGGTGCGCGCGCAGCACAATTACGCGACTGGAGTCCGGCGAGATCAGGCTCAAGGACGCACACGCCGCAAAACTGGACCAGGCTTGGCGCACCGGCGGCTTCTTCACAATCGCGATCTGGTACGCCCGACTTGCCCCCAACCCCGGATGGCTGGCCAGCTACACCGAGTTCGAATCTCGCGCGACGATCATCCAGGCATACAGCGCCCAGGCCGTCCCTGTACTGCTGCAAACTCCGGACTACGCGAAAGCCGTTCTGCTGGCCGGACACAACACCGACGTTGAAGGCGGCCTCGCCCGACGACTCGCACGACAGGAACGTCTCACTAGGCCCAGACCACCGGAACTGTGGGTGCTGCTGGCTGAGTCCGTCCTCACCTGGCCTGTAGGCGGGATGGACGTGCAGCGACAGCAACTGCGCTTCCTACTTGAACTGGCAGAGCGCCCGAACGTCTTCCTGCGCATCATCCCGCGCTTGTCCGGCGCCTCCGAGGCGCTCGACGGCAGTTTCAAGGTCATCACGGTGAAGGAAGGTCTGATCGGGTTCGTAGAGGCGCCGATCGGGGGACGTCTGGTGATGGACTCGGACGGCGCGCACTCGCTCCAAAGGCGCTTCGAGCGCATCGGGGCGAAAGCGGCACCCGTAGACTCCACCCCCGAGTTGATCTCCAGGGCTATGGAGGCTCTATGAGCAGTGACCACCTTGTGTGGCGAAAGTCCAGCCGTTCGGCCGAGGGCACAGATGCGCAGTGTGTGGAGGTTGCCGCGCTCCCTGGCATCGTTGCTGTGCGCGACAGCAAGGCACCTGAGGCTGGACACATCAGTTTTAGCCGGAGCGGCTTCCGAGCACTCACGGCCAAGCTCAGGCAGTAAAGGCCCCCCAACGAGGACAGGACCCCCGGCCGTCGTGACCGGGGGTCCCGTGCGTCTCAACTCTCTTTAGGCTTCTCGTCCCAGATGGTGGCCCCACCGCCGACCGGGACTCCGGTGACCAGCCATCCGCAGGCACGGCCCGACGCACGCTTCTACCACCAAACCGCCCGAGCCAAGCGCCTTCGCCACTGGATGGCCGATGAGCACTTCGCCGCCCTCAACGCCTGCGAAGACCCCGGGGAAGACTTCGTCCGTATCGTCGAGCAACTGATCACCAATGACCGTGGAGCCCCCGAATGAGCGAACGCCCGTACGTGCTGCTTTCCTGCGCCGCCTCCATCGACGGATACATCGACGACACCACCGATGAGCGGCTCTTGCTGTCCAACGACGAGGACTTCGATCGCGTCGACGAGGTACGGGCCGACTGCGACGCGATCCTGGTCGGCGCCAACACCATCCGACGCGACAACCCCCGCCTTCTAGTACGCGCCCAGCAGCGCCGCCAGGACCGGGTCAACCGCGGCCTTCCCGAAACACCGATCAAAGTCACCTTCACCAACCGCGGTGACCTGGACCCCGACGCCAAATTCTTCGCGACCGGTGACGTCGAGAAAATCGTCTTCTGTGCCAGCTCCGCGGCCGACAAGTGCCGTGAACGTCTCAGCAAAGTAGCCACGATCGTGGACGCCGGAGACCCGGTCGACCTGACCGCAGTCCTGGCACAGCTCGCCGCCCGAAAAGTCAGACGACTCATGGTGGAAGGCGGCGGCACCGTCCACACCCAGTTCCTCACAGCCGGGCTCGCCGATGAACTACAGCTAGTGATCGCCCCGTTCTTCGTCGGCGACCCCAAGGCCCCCAGCTTCGTCGGCCCGGGCCAATTCCCACATCACCCCGGCCACAGGATGACCACCGCCGAGGTACGCCAAATCGGCGACGTCATCCTTGCGCGCTATCTCCTGCCCACCACGTAGGACCCATTTCGCTAGGGAGCCAACGAAGCTCGGTAGGCAGATTACGGATGCGAAGAACCTTGAGGGATGGCGCGCTGGTAGTGAGGTCGGGCGTCGGGACGGGACATTGTTGCTCCCGCAGGTCAGCAAGGGCTGCATCGGGCTGAGGGTGCGGCCATCGGATGACTCTGGCCGTCCCGCGTCGTCCGCGACTTCACGCCCGTGGAAAGCCGAGCAAGGCCGAACTGAAGCCCGGCCTTGCCTGCCAGCGCGTCAGTCGTGCGGTGCTAGCGCGGTGGTGGCTGCGTTCTGTCGGCTCCAAGCAGGGTCAGCAGGCTCTCCGTTGGTACTCGGTAGCAGGTGCCGATGCGTAGGACGCGGCAGGGGAATTCTCCGCGTTTGGCGAGTTCGTAGGCGTATGTGCGGGAGAGCCCGAGGGCGCGGGCCGCCGTCATGATGTTGACGACGCTGGGCAGTTCGGCGAGTTCGGAGTGCTTGAGGGTGTCCATGGAAGGCCTCCTGGTGCGTGGTTGCGGATGGCTGCGGCCATGCGGTGTGCGAGGTGGGTCGGTTGGCGGATGGACTCAGGTGAAGCACCAGCCGCCGTCGCAGGTTCCGTCGGAGTCATCGATTGGGAGGGGTTGTTCGAGTGGGACGACGTCGGCGAGTGGGGCGTTGTAGCGGGTGAGCCAGACCGGGTCGCGGTCCAGGAGGCGGCGGCGGGCGTTGAGGGTGTCTTCGAGTTGGCAGGCTTTGGCGAACAGGTCAGGTTGGTTGCGGCGCATGTCCTTCCAGGCACTCAGCCTGTGGAACGGGCAGAACCAGCAGGCGCTCTTGGGAGGTACGGGGAGGCCGGCGGATTGGATGATGCGGGGGCAGTCGGTGCGGCGGATGCCCAGATCGAGGAGCGGGTAGACGATGCGTTCGTACGGTTCGCTGCGGCGGTTGTTGGCGCGGTGGATCTCGTCGACGCTGATGCCGATGCCGATCGTGGCGGGATTGGTGGCGCTGGCGCCGTGGGCTTTGAGGTAGCGGCCGATGACTCGGATTTTGAAGTCGGCGGTGCAGCTGCGGGTGCCCGGGGCGCCGTTGCTCATGCGGACGGGGATGGGGATGGATCGCGAGCCTTCGCGCATGAGGCGGCCGTAGAGGGTTTCGGTGCTGCCGTCGCGTTTGATGCGGGGCAGCAGGCGCAGGTCGATGTTGTGGTGCGCGGCGTACGGCAGTGCGTGTTGGTGGAGGTAGTGCAGGGTGGCGGGGTGTTCGCTGTCGTCGCCGACGTTGGCGAACAGGAAGAGCTTGAAGTCCAGCTTGCCTTGGGCGGCGAGCACCAGGGCGGCAGTGGACTGCCAGCCGCCGCCGTAGCTGAACGCGCGGATCGGGCCGCAAGGCACCTTGGTTTTCGGAGGCTTGGTGGAGCGGTGGTTGCGGCGGCGGGGTGAGCTGGCGGGATCGGGATGTCGGGTGTGAGGCGGCATTCAGACTCCCTGGGGCGGCTTGAGGGCGGCTCTTGGTGCTGGGCGGGTGGCGCCTGCCCATTGCCGTTCGCGGTAGGGGTCGCCGACGAAGCGGGACACGCGGACGACGTCGCCGGTTTGTGGGGCGTGGACCATGCGGCCGCGGCCGAGGTAGATGCCGACGTGGTGAATCGTGCGGGTGTTGCGCGGGTTGGTGGCGAAGAAGACCAGGTCACCGGGCTGGAGTTGGCTCCGGGGTATGTGGACGCCGTATTTGTATTGGTCGGCGGCGACGCGGGGCAGGGTGACTCCGGCCTTGGCCCAGGCGTATTGCGCTAGGCCGGAACAGTCGAAGCCCTTGATGTTGGCGCCGTGCTGGATGCCGTAGGTCGGGCCTGAGGGGCCGCCGCCTCCCCACGAGTAAGCGGTGCCGAGCCAGCGGAGGGCGGCGCGGACGACGAGGGCGCCGCGGTTGTTGGCGGTGGGGGTGGCGTAGCGGTCGGCTTGGGCGAGGACTTTGCGGACGTACCAGTCGGCGTGGTTGTAGTGCCAGATCGCCCGGCTAAGGTGCTTGCCACCTTTGCTGGCGTGGTTGGCGCACAGGTAGTTGGCTGCGCCGTGGATGGCGTCGGCGGGGTTGTAGCGGTCTTTGCGGCGGTCGTGGTCGCCGTCGGCTCCGTAGGCGGCCCAGGTGGCGGCCAGGAATTGCATGGGGCCGCCGGCTCCGGCGTGGTTTTCGCCGGAGCGGATGCCGGGGAGTTGGGAGCGTCCGTGGTCGGACTCCACTTTGCCGATGGCGGCGAGTACCGCCCAGGACAGGCCGGGGCAGGTGTGCGCGGCGCCCATGTACCAGCGCAGGTAACTAGGTGGGATGTCTTTGCGGGCGTAGGCGGTGGGCGCTCCCGCAGAGGCTGTGTCGGCGCTCGCGGAGGGTCGGGCGGTTAACGCCAGGAGGGGGAGGGCCAGGACCAGGGCGGATAGGGCGGCGCACGCGCCGATGACGGTTTTCACCGCGTGCGCCGCCGGGGTGTGGCGGTCGGATCAGCTCTGGTCGGCGTCTTGGGTGTCGGTCTGGTCGGCGCGGCGGGCGCCGGTGCGGGCGCGACGTTGGGCTCGATAGCCCGCGCCGGTCTTAGGTGGTGCTTCGGGTTGGTCATCGGCGGTTACCCCTGGTTCGCGGTGGGGCTGCCGCAGCACCTGGCGGACCGCTTCCCAGGAGTACCGGAAGTCCTTGCCGGTCTTGAGCGCCGGGATCTGTCCCGCGTTGGCCATCCGGCGGACGGTCTGGGCGGACAGGCCGAGCTTGGCGGCGAGTTCGGCGGTGGTGAGCACGTCGGGGTCGCGGCCGGTCTGCTCGGGTGCCTGCTCGTCGGTCATGGCGGTGGCTCCTGGGGTGGTGGTCATGTCGCCTCTCCAGTGTGATGGATGGGTGCTGCGGAAGCATGCTCTTCGGTTGGATGACTTCTTCAGAAGTGCTTTGACGATGCTTGCGCTCTGCCATTGTGACACGTACGGTGACTTCACCACCACCCAGCGAAGCGAAACGGGGGTTACCGGGTGAGTCGACGAAGTAACCGGCATCTCGAACGGGCGCTCCTGGCGCCCGAGCACCGGTCTGTGAACCGGCGCGAGCAGGCGGCGGCCATTCAGTCCAGCGGGGAGTTGGTCGTGGTCGGTGCGCACGGCGGGGCGGGTACTTCGACGCTGGCGGCTCTGCTGGCGCCGAGCTGGGACCTGGGCTCGATCACCGTGTTGGACCTTCGGCATCCACAGGTCCTTCCAGCGACACGTCCGCTGGTTCTGGTCTGCCGGAACACTGCGGCGGGCACGCGGGCGGCGACGCTGGCGGTTACTGCGCTTGGTGATCGCGGTCAGCCCGTAGCGGCGCTGGTGATCGTCAGCGACGGATGGCCAGAGCCCAAGGGCGCTGCTGCTCGGCTGACGATGCTGCACGGCCGGGTCGGCGCCATGGTGCGCATACCGTTCATCGCGTCTCTGCGTGCGGTCGACGACCCCACCTCGGTCCGGCTTCCGACCCGAGCACAAACTGCCCTGGCCACGGTCAGAGGCCTGACGACAACCCGTTGATCAACCGCGCACGCGACCTGCGGAGGAACCATGCCAGTCCACCCCATCGCCTTCACCTATGGCGTCCTAGCCCGACTCCTGGAGCTCCATGGCGGCAACATGCCGTGGCACGTGCCACGCGACGTGCGAGTTCGCGCGACCGAGACTCCCCGTCCTCAGGTTCCCGTCCCGGATCCGCCTCCGGTGGCTCCTCCTGGCTTGGACAAGAAGATGGAGCTGCTCCTGAGCTGGGGAAAGTATGCGGTACTGATCTGCGGGCTGGCCGGCCTGTTCATCTGCGCCGGTCAGATGGCGATCGGCCGCAAGAACCGCTCCACGTTCGCTGCCGACGGCGCTACCGGCATTCCGTGGGTGTTGGGTGGGCTGAGCCTGGCGGTGTCCGCCGCCTCCATCGTGGGGGTGTTCTTCAGCAAATGAAGCAGCAGCAGACGCCCAGAACGAATCGGCTCGTGATGAGGGTGCCTGGTCGGGTGCGCTGGCGGGGAGGTGCTGGGCTCGGCATTGCGCTCTCGTTCTCCGTCAGCGCGGCATTGCTGTGCGTCGTGGTCACCGGCACCGACGACCGCCCGGCATCTGACCAAGGCCACGTCGCTGGAAGCAAGCCGAGCGAGAACGTGATCCAGGTGCAGACGGCCCCGCGGATCTCACTTACTGACCTGTCGCGGCAGGACTACGGAGGCATTCGGCTTCCATGGTCTGCCAGTGATGGCCCACACAACACGAAGGAGGGGGCGGCGAGCGGATTCGCCCAGAGCCCGCGTGGAGCGCTGCTCGCCGCGATCCACATCACGGTTCGGGCGAACGCGGTGTGGGGACCGCAGGTGTTCGAGCAGACCATCTCCCGGCAGGTCACCGGCCCCGAGGTCTCCGAGTTGTTGACCCAGACTCGGGAGGCGTACGAGCAGCAGCGGCAACGTGGGCGCCTGCCGTACGGGCGGGCGCTGGGCCGGGCGTACGTCGCCATCGAGGCGTTCCGGTGGTTGGGCTACACCCCGACCATCGCCAACCTCGATCTGCTCACCGCCGGTCCCGGGGACAGCGACGTCACCGTCCGCGCCGTCACCCGAGTCCAGTTGCAGTGGCTCCATGGCGATTGGCGCGTCGTGGGTCCGCCGGACGGGGACTGGGCAGCAACGGCCACCCCGATCACCTCGACCAACGGCTACTCCTACTTCCCGGCAAACGGGTGAGCGCCATGTCGACCACTCCCTTCCGTCCGACGCCGTGCTCGGCCGTCCTCGATCCTCAGTGCGTTCAACCCATCGACAGCGACGATGACGGCGGCAACCCCTTCAAGCCACCGCTGCCGGACCTGGGCGAGATCGGCGGCAACGTCCTGGACGACATCGCCAAGGCATTCCGGGACGCCGTTGGCTGGCTGATCTCCAACACCTCGTCATGGTGGGTACAGGTCTCCGCCCCCAACCTGGAGCAGGAACCGGCGATCGGCCTCCTCCAGAGCCTCACCCAGCCACTGACGATCGCCGTGGCGATGATGGCGCTCTTCGTCGCGGCCGCGAAGATGGCGCTCACGCACAAGGCCAACCCACTGATCGACGTCGGACGCGGTCTGACGGTACTGGCTGTGGTGACCACGATCGGTGCCGTGCTGCCCAACAAGCTTCTGCAATGGGGCAGTGAATGGACGACCTGGGTGCTGAGCGCCTCCTCGCAGGGCGACTTCGCCACCAGGATGGCCAAGATCGTGGCCTTTCCCAGTGGAACGCCGGCCGTCATGGTCATCCTGTTGTGCCTGGTCGCCCTGGTCATCGGCCTTATCCAGGCGTTCTTGATGCTGTTTCGGGGAGCAGCCCTGATCATCCTGGCCGGAGTCCTCCCGCTCGCCGCCGCCGGGTTGATCACCCCGGCTACCCAGCCCTGGTTCAAGAAGGTGACGGGCTGGGGGCTGGCGTTGATCTTCTATCAGCCTGCTGCGGGCGCCGTGTACGCCACCGCGTTCATCCTGATCGGTGACGGGCAGAGCATGCACGCGGTCCTGATGGGGTTCACGATGATGCTGATCAGCTTGATCGCGTTCCCGGTCCTGCTGAAGTTCTTCAACTGGACCACCAGTGCCGCCGAGTCCAGCAACGCTGGCGGCATCCTCGGCACGGTGCTCAACGGAGCGATGACGTTGGGAGCGCTGCGCTCCTACACCGCCTACAGCGGTTCGCGCGATACCCAGAACGGTTCCGCCGGCGAGCACGCCAAGTTCCTACGGCAACAGCTCGGCGAACAGAATCCCGAGCACCAGAATCCACACCACCAGGGCAACGAGAATCCGACCGGAGCTGACAGCCGTCTCGACTCGACCGGTATGGGCCAGGACGGCGATGCGCCGACAAGGACAACCGTTCGCCAGCCGTCCACCACTGAACAATCCCAAGATCCCACCGCACCGACAGGAAGCGGCGCTCAACCTCACGGCTCCCACTCGACCGGCCAGCAGAGCGGGCAGGCCAGCACCGCTGACGGAAGCGAGCCGGTAGGCCCGGCTGGACTTGGCGCCTGGGATCAAGGACGCCGCGCATCAACAGACTCGATTCGCTGGATGGGCGAACCGACGGGCTCAGGCAACGCAGGCGGTCCGACCGGCGCGGGAGGAGGTGGTGGCGGTGGCGCATGAGATCCGCACCTATGGAGGCTGGCGCCGCCGACGCGGCATCGGACTGCTCGGCATGGACACGGTGGCCACGTTCGCCGCCCTCGGCGGCGCGATGGGACTGTTGCTGCTCGGCGCGTTCGCACCCGCCGCTCTCCTCTACACCGCACCACCAGTCCTCGCGGTCGCAGCACTCAGCCTTATCAAGGTCGGTGGAGTGGCGGTCGGTCGTATCGCGTTGGCTCGATGGCGCTGGTGGTGGGGCCACACCCTCGGTCAGACCCGCTACAGCGCCGGCGTTGTCGTGGACCATCCGCGGGCGTTCCAACTGCCCGGCGTGCTCGCGCCGCTGACCCTGCTCAGCGCCGAGGACGGCCGTGGCGACAGATACGGCATCGTGTGGGACCGCCGCACCGGACGACTCACCGCAACCTTGCGCGTCGTCCCCGCCTCCACATGGCTGGCCGACCGTGGCGACGCCGACGGTTGGGTGGCGTCCTGGGGCCAATGGCTGGCAGGGCTGGGGCACATTCCCGCCGTGAGCTGGGTGACGGTGACGGTGGAGACCGCACCCGAGCCCGGCTCCACCCTTGCCGATTCGGTCAGCAGCTCGCTCGCGCCCCAGGCTCCCGGCGCTGCCCGCCACATCATGGAGGAGCTGGTGCGAACCGCTCCGGGCGCAGCCGCTGACGTGGACACCCGGGTCTCGATCACCTTCGACCCCAAAGCCTCACCGGCCGCACCCCGCGATCTGACAGCGGCCGTCGCCGAGTTCAGCCGGTGCTTGGACGGACTGACGTCCGCGCTCAGCGGATGCGGCATCAGCGTCCTGGGACGCGCCAGTGCAGCCGAGATAGCCGGGATCGTACGGATGGCGTACGACCCGCACGCACGCGGCGAGGTCAACCGGCTGCTCGCCAATCCGGGCAACGACGAGCCACTCGCGTGGAGCGACGCCGGCCCCGTCCACGCCGTCGAACACACCGACCACTACGAACATGACGGCGGCGTCAGCGTCTCCTGGGCCTGGCACGAACCGCCCCGCCAAAACGTGCACTCCGACGTCTTGTCGCGCCTGGTCGCACCCGGCCCGTTCCCCAAGCGCGTGACATTGCAGTACCGCGCGCTCCCTGCGTCAGCCGCCAGCCGCGTCCTGCAACAGGAAGTGAACGCCGCGTCGTTCCGCGCGCAGTTTCGCCGCAGGACCGGCCGGGACGAGACCGCCCGCGACAGCTGGGACACCGCCCGCGCCCGCCAAGCCGCCGCCGAAGAAGCGATGGGCGCCGGAGTGTGCCTGGTGTCGATGTACGCCACGGTCACCGTCACGCAGGAGGACGAGCTCAAGCGCGCCCTAGCGCACGTTGAGTCCGCCGCGGCTTCGGCACGCATCAGGCTGCGGCGCCTGTGGGGTAGTCAAGCCGCAGGATTCGCCACCACCCTGCCGTGCGGCATCTGCCCACCCGAGCTGTCCCACCGCGCCGTCCTGTAAGGGAGCAGACGATGCCAACCATCCACCACCAACGACCACGTCGCCGATCCGACGCACCTGAACGGGTTGAAGACCAGGCCATGAGCCAACCGTTGGCATCCGCTTGGGGCTGGCGTCACCGTGGAGCGGGCCGCGCCGTCCATGTGGAGCACACACCGGAATTCCAGGCCACGACGAGCCAGGTATGTGGCCTCTATCCCTTCACCGCAGGATCAGGCACCCCGACGGCCGGCACACCAGTCGGACGACACCAGCTCTGGGGCGAGGTCGTCTGCCTCGACCCGCTCGCCTGGCTGCGCGCCGGACTGGTCACCAACCCCGGCATGTTCGTCCTCGGCCAACCCGGCACCGGCAAATCCACCCTCGTCAAACGCCTGGTCACCGGCGCGGTCGCCACCGGCACCACACCGATCATCCTGGGCGACACCAAACCCGACTACACCATGCTCGTCGAGTACCTGAACGGCCAGGTCATCCGCGTCGGCCGAGGACTGGACAGCATCAACCCGCTAGACGCCGGCCCGCTCGCCGCCGTCCTGCACAGCCTCACCGGCGCCGAGGCCAACACCCGGCGCTGGGAAGTACGGTCCCGGCGCCTGTCGCTGCTCATGGCACTGGCCACCCTCATCCGCGAAGCCCGCATCACCAACGCCGAAGAAGTCGTCCTCGGCCGCGCCATCGACCTCCTCGACGACCGGCTCGACCACGAACCCACCATCCCCGACGTCCTCCACGTCCTCGAACAAGGCACCGACGAGCTACGCGCGGCCTCTCGCGCCGACACCGACACCGCCTACCGGCAACAAACCCGCGACCTGATCTTCACCCTCGACCTACTGCTCACCGGCTCGCTCGCAGGCGTCTTCGACAGCACCACCACCAAGCCACTCGACCTGGACGCACCCGCCATCAGCGTGGACATCTCCCGCATCCGCGCCGCCGGAGACAAACTGCTCACCGCCGCGATGCTGTGCACCTGGGCGTACGCGTTCGGCATGGTCGACGCCTCCGCCGCCCTCGCCGACCTGCACCGCGGACCACGACGCTCCTACCTCGGCGTGATGGACGAGCTATGGCGAGCTCTGCGCGGCGCACCCGGCCTGGTCGAACACGCCGACGCCCTCACCCGCCTCAACCGCGCCAAAGGCATGGCCTCCATCATGATCACCCACTCACTCGCCGACCTGGACGCCCTGGCCACCGAAGAAGACCGCGCCAAAGCCCGCGGATTCGCCGAACGAGCAGCCATCACCGTCCTGGCAGGACTACCGCCCCGGGAGCTGACCCGCATCCACCAGATCACCCCACTCACCGGCCCCGAACAACGCCTAGTCACCTCCTGGTCCGCACCCGACTCCTGGCAACCCGGCTCCCGCCACCCCGGCCGCGGCAAATACCTCATCAAAACAGGCGAGCGCCTCGGGATTCCGGTGGAGCTCTCGCTCGTCGGACCCGAGGCCGAGCTCTACGACACCGATCAAGCCGTCCGGGGCAACTCATGACGCGCCGGCTCAGAACGTCGTACCTGCAAGAACGTGCACCTCCGAGCCACGCACAGAACGTCCAGCCCGAACAGCACTGACACCCCAACCCCGATCCCACAGCCACAGCGAAAGGACGTCGCCCATGAACCGTCACCCGTCCGCACGGAGGAACCATGCCCGCCACCTGTCTCACAGGTACGCCCGCCACCATCTACGCCCGAGACGACCAGGCCGCCGTGGCCATGCCGCGTTCTGTCCAAATGGACATCGACGAATGCCACGCGAACCGGCGCAGCCGCCCCGCTGAGAGGTCCTGTCGCAGCGGCGTCTCCTGGATATGCCTCTTCGCCCACGGTGAGGAGCGGAAGTGACGATGCCCGATCCGAACCTCGACTCGGGCACGCCCGCCAGCGATTCCGAAGCACGCGAGCACGCAACCCGGAACGAATCGAGCTGGCTTCGTATCGGCGCGGAAGTACGCATCCGTCCGGATACGGCCCCCGGTGATGCCGCGATCCGCAACCAGACGGCGCGCGGATTCATCGCTCTGATCAATGCACCAGCTCCCACCGGCTCAACGCACGCCACCGTTTCGGGGAGCCGACGCACAGAAAGCGATCGCGATGCAGGGCCTGACACGACCTGCATCGTGCGATTCCCCGGCATCGGCGAGTACCGTTTCGCGGCTCGAAGCCTAGAGCCAGCGCCGTCCTTCCCGGTGACGCGACTGCAGACGCTCGTTGCGGTCAACGCCGCCGACGCGGACGCCACCCTCGTGACGACAGCCGCCCGGATTCTGCGCAGTCATCAGGCCGGAACCCGGCCTGACCCTGCCCTCGTCGCCGACCGGGATCATCTCGCGGCGGCGCTGGGCGCCTGGGCCGGTACGACCGGGGAGCGTGTGCTCTTCGCCCTCGGCTCGCGGATTCGCCGGACCGCGAGCGGAATGAGCGCCGCGCCGGTCCAAGCTCGTCATCCATCCTCACAGAACGCGGCCGGGTTGGCCGCGCAGGGCTTCCCCAACAGCATCGCTGACAGCGTCAACGACTCTCCTGGACGGAGCCGTTCGAGCGACGCCGCCGGTCCCTCGCCGACCTCCACCCGCCCGAGCGCACCGAACCCCTCACCACGGCCGACGTGAGCACTCTCGGGGCTGCGCATGTGCGGCCCCGAGCAACCCGATCGACGTTTGCCCTTGTCACCGTCGGCTTCCAGGAGACCCATGCCCGACAACATCGACCCCGATCTCATCGAGACCATCGCGGCATTAGTAGACAGCTCCAAGAACCAGCTCGACTATCTCAAGGCGCTCGACCCTCCTGTGGACACGAGGCTCGCCGAGAGCTTCATCAGTGACCTGCTGACCGAGCTGATGCTGTTCGCCCGGACGTGTGCTCTGGACTTCGAGCGGCTACTGGATCGTGTGCGTGACGAAGTATCGACTGTCCCGGTCGGCGGCGCTCGCTACACGGTCGGCTCGCCCGTGACCATGACGGGAGCTGTAGCCCGCCAGTCCGCGGCAGCGGGCCTGCCGACGCGTGGGGTGATCACCGGCGAATACGCCCCGAACGGCTTCTACGTGCGATGCCTCGGAGGTCCCCGCAGCTTCCAACTGGCCGAGAAGTATCTGACGCGAGGGCCGGCGTTCCAACCGCTCAGCATCCACCAGGCGGTCATCGAAGACCCGCTTACGGCTGAGAAGGCGCTCGTGGACACCACCGCCCAAATTCAAGCTGCCTGGATGCGAGGCGTCCGACCCAACGAGAAGGACCTTGGAGACCAGCGCGCGCTGACGAACGTGCTGGCGTCCTGGAACGGCATGGACGCCGAAAGGGTCACTCAGCTTGTCTCCTCGAAGGTGTCGGAGCAGGTCAACCGCCTCGTAGCAGCACCGGCCGATCACCCGGCGCAGCTCGCCGGAGAAGACGCCGTCCTCTCGCTAGATCAAGGCGTGCCACCTCCTGAACGGCAACAAACGGGTCGTGACTCTCCTCCGGGGCCAGCACTGGGCCCTTCCGGCAGTCCGCGCACCAAGGGCGCCACATGACACGGGCGCTGGGGCCTCGCGCTTCGGTCTGGCACACCAACGCCGCCGCCGGATGGATGGTGCTGATCGGATGCTGGGCGCCGATCGGATGCCTGTGGCTGGTGTGGGCAGCGGCGAAAATCGCCGCTCTGCTCACTGGGGGCAAAGTCATGGGCTTCGGCAGCGAGTTCGCGGTCGCGGTCGCACGTCACCAGACACATGCCCTGTGGCCGGGTACCCCGACTCCGCTCGTGCTGCTCGTCTTGCTCATGCTGACGAGTGCGGTGGCCGCGTTGATCTGGCGGGTCTGGCAGCGCGTCGCCGGTTTGTTTCCACAGCCTGGGGATCCGGTTGCCGCGCTCGCCGACAACCCCGCTCTGTCGACGCTCCAACACGGCTCCGCCGCCAGCAGAGCGGTGACGTTGCGTCGATCGCTCACCGGTACGGCGCCCGAGAGTGTGAGGTACGCAGATGTGGGCCTTGTGCTCGGTGACGTCCTAGAACGCGGCCGATCCAGCGGGCCGACCCTGTTCACCTCGTGGGAAGACACGGTGGTGGCGTTCATGGCTCCGCGCTCCGGGAAGACCACCACCCAGTCGATCCCGCACGTGCTTTCGGCGCCCGGGCCGGTCATCGCGACCAGCAACAAAGCCGACCTCTGGGCCGCCATCGCCACCGTCCGCGCCAAGAAGACCGGCGGCAAGGTCTGGCTGTTCGACCCTCAGCACATCACCTACCAGCTCCAAGACTGGTGGTGGGATCCGTTCAGCCGTCTGACCACCGTCGAGGACGCACACCGGCTCGCGGGGCACTTCGTCCTGACCGTCGATGACGGGCAGAAGAAGGACCTGTGGGGGCCAGCCGCCCAAGACCTGCTGTGTGCGCTGTTCCTGGCCGCCGCCACCTCCGGCCGCACCCTCCACCAGGTCGCACACTGGCTCGACGAACCCGCCGTCCCCACTCCCATCGAGCTGCTTGAGCAGGCCGGATTTCAGCTCATGGCCTCCTCGCTCAAGGGCACCCAGAACGGCGCGGTCGAGACCCGCGACGGGATCTACCAGACCGCCCGCACCGCCGCCAAGTGCCTGCGTGATGAGGAGATCCTCGCCTGGGTCACCCCGCGCACAGACCTGCCGGCCTTTGATCCGGACGCCTTCGCCGGATCATGCGACACCCTCTATCTGCTGTCGAAGTCCCTGTCGGCCGCCGCGCCACTGATCGCCGCGCTCACCGACACCACCATGCGCGCCGCCGAACGCCGCGCCGAACAAGCCGGCGGCCGCCTCGACCCACCCCTGGTCGTCGCCCTGGACGAGGCCGCCAACATCTGCCGCATCGCCGACCTGCCGCAGCTGTACTCCCACCTCGGCTCGCGCGGCATCGTCCCGGTCACCATCCTGCAGTCCTACGAACAAGGCGTCACCGTCTGGGGCGAGCCCGGCATGGCCGCACTCTGGGGCGCCGCCACCCGCAAAATCATCGGCGCCGGCATCGACTCACCCCGCCTCGTCCGCGACCTGGCCACCCTCGTCGGCCAACACGACGTCCCCGTCCGGTCCCTCACCTACGGAGACGGCCGCACCAGCGAACAGATCTCCCTCCGCCGCCAAGACATCCTCGAAGCCGCCGACATCCGCGCCTTGCCCACCGGTACGGCGCTCCTTCTCGCCACCGGTACCAAACCCGCCCTCATCCGCCTCAAACCCTGGTACCGCGGCCCATACGCCGACCAGATCAACGCCGCGACCCAGGCCGCCGAGACGGCCATCGCCAAAGCCGCCCGCCAGCACTTCCGTCGCCATGACCGCGATAACGCGGACGACCAAATGCCAGACGACTTCTGGAAGCAATACCCGTGACGTGATCCGCCTTCGACCAGCACCGCAGAACCCACCAGATCAGCACCAGCACTCAACCGGAGAGGAACCCCTGCCATGAACACCGCAACCCTGGAGGAACTGACCTATGTCGAACGCCACGCGCGACGGTCAACCATGCGACACCCAGAACCCAGCGTTCACCGACAACGACACCCACGCGAAGCCCATCGTCCGCGCCGACGACCCCGACGCAAGGCCTGCTGAGGTCACCGAGAAGCAGAACGAACCGCTCCCCAAGCCGCGCTACCCGACCGTCGAAGCATGGGTCACCGAGCACTTCGTCCCGATGTACCGCCGCACCCTCGGCGGCGAATACCGCTGGTGTGCACAGTGGTGGCTCCACGCTGAGGCGATCTCCCGGCTCGCCGCACTCTGGTACGCCTGGGAAGCCATGCGGCTCCAAGGCGCCACCGGCATCGGCCTCTGGTACCGCGACCACCTCGACCATCAACTCCCCGTCCTGCTCGGTGCACGCGGCCCGTTCTACCAATGCACCGAACACCAGCACCTCGAACCGCACCAAGCGATCCTCCAGCCCGTTCCCCCGGGCTGGTGGGGGAGCGAATCCCCTGCCGACGGTACGAGCGAAGTCGCCAGCGACCGCGAGGCGAGCCGGTGAGCGCCAGTGAGCAGCCACCACCCGATGGTGAGCCGATTCCAATGGGTGATGCCGTTCGGTATGCCCGGCGCTGGTCGGAAGCCGTTGGAGATCTGAACCATTCCACCGCCCCCTGGAACGCCTGGCCTGGCCTCGCGAACCCGCAGACGGTGGGCCAGGTGCTCAGCATCCTGAGCGCTGGGTCACTCGGACTCCAACGATCACTGAAGCAGCTCCGCAGCTACCTGGCACACGGCCTGCGAGAGCGTCAGATCGACTGCGACGACGGGCATCCCCAGCAAGCCGTCACGGCCGCCGCGATCGCGCTTTTCAAGGCGGAGGGCGCGGTGACCGACCTCGTTGCCGCGCTGGAACGCGCCCGGACCGCGACCAGCGGCCTCCGCCCTGCCGATCCGCAACGTCACGACCGTCCGTGACAACGATCGCAACACTCGCCGCCCCCCGGCAGGACCACTCGTCGCAGTTCTCGCATTTCCGAAGTTCCTCGCTCCCAGCCACCCCACCGGAGGACCTCATGCCCGACAGCAGCAGCACCGACTTCGCCACTTTCGGAGCCATGGCCCTGGATCTCTATCAGGAGATCTTCGAAGGCGCCCAAGGCCTCGACCATCGCACGAACGACGACCATGCCGGCTCACTCCTCGGCGATCTGCTCGCCGACCTGATGCACTACGCCGACGCCCGCGGCATCAGTTTCGACACCGCCTTGGAGATGGCCAGAAGCGACCACGCGGCCGAACGATCGCAACCGGGCCAGCACCTGATCGGCTCACCCGTCCAACTCATCGGGCTTGACGCTGCCGAACGTGAGTTCGCCGACCTGCCGATTCGCGGACAGGTCACCGGGATTCTCACGCCACCAGACGGGCCGACAACCTGCTACGTCCGGTTTCCGCTGGAGATGAATGGCCACGCGTTCACCGAAGACAAGCTGAGGCCGGCCCCGCCGTTCCCGCCGACCATCACCTCCGCAGGGGTGGTGGAGAGCCCACTCGCCGCTGAGGCGGCACTGGTGGAAACCATCGCCCGGATTGAGTCGGCCGACAATCCCGGGTCCGCTCCTCGCTTCGAAGACATCCGCGATCACCAGGCCCTCCTGGCCACCCTGTCCTCCTGGGTCGGCATGGACGAGCAGCGAACCTCGGAGCTCATCGAGCCCAAGGTCTTCGACCGGATCCGTCAACTTGAAACCGGCCCTGGCCTCGGCTCCAGTCCCGCCCTCGACGTCGGCCGCCACCAGACCGTGGACGAGCTGTCGACCAGGCGGTCTGCTCCAGCCCAGCTGGCCGCAGAGAACTTCCCTCTACACGACGAAGGAGCTCAGCCAGGCAGCAGTGCTGAAGTCGACCGGCATTCCTCCCCGCCGTTCACAACAAACCGGCCCACGACCCCGCCGGGTCCCGTGCGCTGATCCCCGTCACCGCCCTTCCGCCACGTGGTCAAGGAGGCCCGCCCCGGCATGCTCGTCGACTCCATCGATCTGGTTCTCGAAGACCTGTCCAACGCCACATCCCTGTGCGGTCGCCTCGACGCCGTCCGCACAGGACTGGCGCTCGTCGAGGTGGCGGTGCAGGAACTGGCGTTCCTCGATCCGCTCGATCCGCCGCCCGACTGGCCTGAGCTCCATCGCCTCTGCGATCGGACTCGAACGCGGCTGGCCCGCGCGCCATCGTTCCGGTTCCTGTCCGAGCCGTCCTGCGCGGCGAAGGCGGAGCTATCAGAACGAGATGTGCCAAGGCTGACCGAATCGCTCATCGAAGTGTCCAACGCCTTGGTCCTCACATTGCTGGAGGCCGCCAGTCAGGCACGCAACCCGACCGATGAGATCAGCTGCCGTAGTTCCGCGCTGTGCTGCGCCGATCTGCACATTGCGCTGTTGGCCTTGCGCAGCAAAGCCAACAGACCCAGCCAGATGCCCTGAGGCATCTCGAACAACGCACCCGGAAGGAGGTCCCCGATGCCCGACCACCCCGCGTTCATGCGACCGGAGCTTCTCGAACGACCGGCGGACATCAAGACCGCCACACTCACCCACCGGTCCCACGCCAGTCCGTCCGACGAGCGCCGAGGGCAGACTCAATGACCGACCACGACGCCATGAATCAGCGCATCGCCAACGCGACACGAGCGCTCGCCGCCTACGAGCGCGGAGCCTTCCCCGACGCCCCTTCCCTCCTGCCCGGCGATTCGCACTACGCCGAGGCGGTGCTCGGAGCGCTTCTGTGCGATCTGCAGCACTACGCAGACGCTCGCGGCCTCGACTTCGCCGAGGTGTCGGCCAACGGCCGTGCCGTCCACGATGACGAGCTCGCCGAGCAGGCCCGCTACCAGGTCGGTGACCAGGTACGGCTACGTCGCCCGAACGGCAGATCCGGCACCATCACCGGACTGCAAAGTGAGCCGGGGCAAGAACGGAGCTACTTCGTGGAGGTGCCCGGCGTCCCCTACCTGATGGTGGAACCCGCCGCGAGCCTGGAGCCGGCACCACCGTTCCCGCGCGTCAGGACAGCGCTCGGCGAAGTAACGCGAGCGGACGAGGCAGAGAAGGCCCTGATCAAACTCGCGGCTCGCAACCACGATGGCCTGGCCCCTGCAGCCCAGACCGCGCACCGGGCCGACTGCGCCCGTCTCCTGAACGCGCTGAGCGATTGGAGCGGGACTCCCCAACAGGAGCTGCTGCAGCATCTCGGCCCTGGAATCGCCCACCGCATCACCGGCTCCGGCTCCCGTGCACTTGAGAGAGCCGCCCACCCACAGGATGCCGATCACCCTGAGCAGGGGCCTACCGCGTCCGCCGCGCACCAAGGCAACCCTGCGCAGCTCGCCGCACTCGGCTTCCCACACAACATCGCAGATGGTGTCTCTCCTATCACCGCAGCTCTGGCTCCGAACGCCGAGCATGCGCCACCCACCCACACCCGCCCCGGCCCCAATCCGAGTCAGTCGATCTGACCACTTCACCAATCACGGAGGACGTCCAATGACTCGCGCGAAGAAGCTCAACCACCCCAACCTCACCGGCCTCCTCGACGTCGCCCATAGCAGCATCACCCGCACGGCTGCGGCACTGCGCGAGCTCACCGAACGCGACGGTGGTTCGTTGCGCTGGGGAGCCGCTCAGTGCGAAGCGCTGCTCGCGCGAGACGCGCTCGTCCGCGCGCCCTCGCTTGAGGCCGACACCACACCGCCTTCCGAACGGACACCCGCGACGGACACCGACGTCACGGCTGACTTCGAAGAGACGCTGGCCGAAGGGTTCCGCACTGCAGCCACCAACGCCGAACGGGCACTCATCAAGGCCGCCGAGATCACCTCGAATCCCGACGACAAGCCCGCCTGCCTGATAGCGGCTCTGCACTGCGCCAGGCTGCGCGATGCCCTGAGGTAGCTGGCCGATGACCACCTTCGGCGACATGCTCGCGGTCGCCGACGCAAGACGCGAGCGCATCGTGCACGCCTTCGGTCACCTGGACATGCCCGATATCGAGCAGCAAGCCCGACATCCGAGCACGTTAGTCGAGGTCGCCCGCCTGACCCGGGTCCTCGGCCGCTGCGCTGATCAAGTCGCCGCCGGATTCGGTGTCCCGCACGCCGAGGGGACTGACGTGAAGAACAGCGCCCGTCAGACCTCACGTCTGCTCTCCGAGGCACTTCAGCAGCTCGAAGCACCTGAGCAGGCCGACGTTGAAGGCTCAGACATGGCCTTGAATCTGAAGGTGGCAGCTCTCTCACTGGGGTGCGGCCTGGACCTGCTCTCCTCCCACCTGCCGCCCTCTCATCACGACAACGCCAGTTCGCACACCAACGCCACAACCAGCGAGAACGCCGGTGTCATCTCCGCCGCTGACACAGCTCGCTGGCTCCTCTTCACGACAGGGCAACACGCGTCGACAGCTGGCCGGGTGGTGATGCGGACCGGTGATCCCACTTCACGACGGGCCGGGATGTCACTCATCAAAGCCAGCCTTGTGGCGCACATGGCCGGGCAAAAGGAAGCCGCGCCGATCAACGCACTCACTCTCAACCGGCTCCCGGAGCGATCGCGTCCAGCCACCGGAGAGAGCCTCAACGAGACCGTACGCGGAATCGCCATCAGCGCCCAGCGACTGCGCACTACAGGCGCAGCCGAGGCGGTCACCACCTGGCGCTACCTGGCGCACTCCGCCGCCTTCGCTTATGAGGTCGGGACACTACTTACCGTCCGGCTCGCCCAGCGTCTCAAGGATTTCGATGACCTCCCTGCGGCGCTGGCCTTGCACCAGTCCCGGACGAGCCTTAGCGACCTGTCCCGCCGTTGGCGGACGATCGCCCGACAGTGGCGTTCGCTCAGTGACACTGGCGGCGTCCCAACCAGCACCCTCGCGGTGGACGCGAGCGACCTCGTGCTCCGGCTCGGCAGGCTCACCTACGACGATCCTGAGTGGGCCCCGAGCCGCCGTGCTACTCACAAGTTGATCCCGGCCGAACGGTCGATGCCCGGGCCGGTCGAAGCTGGCCTTGTCGGAACGGCGCTGCTACACGCCATAGACGCATGCGCGACGGCGGCGGGCCGTCACCACGGTGCCGTCAACGACATCGCTGCGCTCGGCACACTGCGGTCATCACGTAGTGCATCGGTCAACCGGTTACCCGCACCGGCCCGCGACTTGCTCGACCGCTACACGACCGTTCACCGCGAGGGCCTGGCGGCGGTCGCTCAGCTCGCCACGGCCTTGCAACGATCTACGGCCGTGCTGCCGGATGGCGCCCGCGAGGTCGCCCTGGTGCTCCACCGCGTCCGTGCCGCGGGGCAGCTCGTTCAGGAGGGCTCCGACGTTCCCGGACCAGCGGCACTAGCCCACGCCGACTTTCCCGCTCCAATCGCAACAGCGATCAGTGCCACGCAGCACGCACTCGAAGGCAGCGGCCAGCGCCCAGGGCTGCCATCCAACGAGAACTCTCCACGACAGGCCACCCGATGATCCATCCAGGAGGTGACGTGAAGAACGACCGAACCCTCAACCTCTCCGAACAACTGGAACGCGGTGTCAGGGAGCTCGCCAAGATCTTCATCAACATGCGGGAGCTGGAGCTCACGCATGTCTTCGACCCCAGCGACCGGGACATCACCGACCACTCCATGCTCGTCGACGACATGAGGGTCATCCTCCGCCAGCTCACAGACAGCCTGTCGGCGCATCCTCCTAGTGCCGCTCACCCTGCCGCACTAGCGTCCAGCGACTTCCCGCCGCCCGAGTCCGCCCACCCGGCTGCCTCGAACAACATCCCCGCGTCCGAAACGAACCCGCCCGATCACGCGCACCCTCGGCCCGATGGGATTCTCCCTCCAGGGCGCTGACCAACGATGCGACTCCACTGGCTGAACGGCGTGCGGTCGGCAATGCGTGCCGTTCAGTCAGTGCCTGGCTCGTCGTCCCGGTTAGAAGGGGTACGGTCCGCGCGGGCGGCGGCCAGGATCATCTCCTCGACCACCGATCGCGTCTGCGGTGATAGGTCGACCAAGGCACGCAGCACCTCGGTCCGGATGTCGCCTGCGCCGATCTCGCGCCGCAGCGCCTTGAGCGTCAACTCCTCTCCGATCGGCTCCGACTCGGAGGAGAAGCCGAAGTATCCGATCGGCACGCCGAAGAAGCTCGCAAGGGCAGTCAACGTCTTGAACTGCGGGTTGTCCTGGCGACCGGTGCGCAGCTTCCAGACCGTGGTCGAGGAGATGGCCTCGTCGCTGCCCGCTGCGATCGCGCCGGCGGTCTCGACGTTGTTCCGCGGAGCCGGCACGCCGGACGGCCACATGTTCTGGATCAGCCACTCGATCCTCTCGGCGAGCGAAGCCGATGGCGGCACTTCCTTCGCCGGACCCTGCTCATCCCCGGCCACCCTGCCCTCCATTGCTTAAAAACAATCATTCAGCAGAACGAAGCCTAACATTGACAGCATGTCACCGGATGATGCATCGTCTACTTGGAAACTTTAGTTGATGGACTCCGAATCCGTCGCCTAGGCACGGGGGAACGCGATGCCCGACATCAGCACATCGCCACAGAGGGACAGCAGAACAAACCGAGGGCGGACCAGCGCGACCGGCCGGACGCACACCACCCGCAAGACCGACCTGGAGGAGCGCCGCGCGCGACTGCTTCGCCTCCGCTACGAGCTCTCTCATCTCGGCGCCCAGGTGCGCGTGCAGAGACCGCGCAACGGCCACTGGAAGCTGAAGCTCCGGCACGCCAGGTGGACAGAGACCGTCCTGTGCGCGGGCGCCGACGAGACCTACGCCTACGTCACCGCCGAAGGCCGCCTGCTCGGACCCACCGACGACGTTCGCTACATCGCGCGGGTCCTGATCTGGATGGTCGAAGGGAGACATCGATGAACACAGCCGTGTCCGCCGATGACCTGCTCACGGAAGGCTCGTCCAGCGCCTCGCCCTCGCAGGGAAGTGACGCGCCACCCCCAGCACCTTCCGCCTTAACGCAGCCAGCCGCTCACCCTCCACGGTCACCGCTGGCCTGGTCGTCGCGGAACCCAGGCCAGCAAGCTCAGCTCAGCACGCCGATGCGGACTTACCCCATGGCGGCAAAAGCGGCCGCGATCGCCATCACCCCGCTGATTCTGCTGCTGGCCGCACTCGGAGGCGCCGGCTCGTTCACGACCGTGCGGGACATGGCACGCCCATGGTTCGGCGACCTCGCATGGATCGTGCCCATCGGGCTGGATGTGGGAATCCTCGCGTTGCTCGCCTGGGATCTCCTGGCCGAGTACGTCGGGCTGCCGTGGCCGATGTTGCGCTGGACGGCCTGGGCCTTCATCGCCGCCACCGTCACGGTCAACAGCGCCGCCGCGGGCGGCGACCTGATCGGGATCATCATGCACGCCGCGATGCCCGTGCTGTTCATCATCGTCGTCGAAGGCGTCCGACACCTGATCAGCCGATGGACCGGCCTGGCGGCCGGTACCCGCATCGAGCCGATCCCCAAGGCCCGCTGGCTACTCGCGCCGATCTCCACCGCTCTGTTGTGGCGACGCATGGTGCTCTGGCACATCACCAGCTACCGGCACGGCCTGACCGCCGAATACCGACACCTACTCGCCGTCGCCGAGCTCCAGGAGCAGCACGGCCGGTGGACTTGGCGCTGGCGAGCACCCCTCGGCGAACGCCTCTCGCTACGGCGCCTTCCCGCCGAGACCAACGGGCTCGCCGTCGACGACATCCTCGAACTCGACGAGCCCGAGCGAACCGACCAGTGTTCCGGCAACGACACAGCGCCTATTGCCCGACCCGCGTGGATTACCGACGACCTGCTGACCGCCGCGCGGGACATCCTCGCTGAAACAGGCCATCAGGGCGTACGTCTCAACAAAGTCGAGTTCGGCCGTCGACTACGGGAATCCGGCTTCACCATCGCCAACGACCGGCTTTCCGACCTGCGAGCAGCCGCAGACCTCGGGGATTGAGACCATGCACTCTCCTTCTCCTGCCGAACAGCAACGTGTAGGCGCGGTCCTGCGTGCGATCGCTGATCAGGAGCTCATCCGTCTGCACAACGGGACTGTGCCGTGGTCACAGTGGTTGAACGCCGCCGCGCACCACGGACGGTTCGGCCTGCTCAACACCCTGCTGATCCCGGCCCAGCGGCCCAACGCCACGCAGGTCCGTACCTACGACGAATGGAAGCGAGTGGGACGCCAAGTCGCAGGAGGTGAGACGGGAATCCGGATCCTGTCGCGGCGCGGAGCCCCCTACTCGGTGTTCGACCTCGCGCAGACCACAGGCACGGACCCTGACAAAGACCCCGTGGCAGATCCGGCGTACGCATGGGGACGGCTGCGTAGCCTGGCCGCCGACCTGGGCATCCAGATCGACCGCGGCGAACGGTGGACCTACACCGGACGTCCCGGTCGGCTCATACGCCTACCGGCCGACCTCGACGACACCGCCGCGGCTCAGCTACTCGCCCACCAACTCACACACATCCTCCGTCGCGGAGACCGCCCCGATGCCGATGCATCGGCTCCGGCAGCCGCCTGCCATGGCACTCGCCGAGTCATCGCAGACTCCACCGCCCATCTCGTCCTGGCCTATCTCGGCCTGTCACCTACGCCCCCGCCCCTGCCAGCGGTGATGAGCTGGGCCGGAGCCGACGCGCGCGCTCGCCCCATCAGCACGGTCACAGCCACCGCCGAGCACATCTTGGAGACGACCGCACGGATCCGCCGACGCCTCTCCCAGGTCCCACTCCCACCAGTGCACGCCAATCAGCACTCCGCGACAACAACGCCGGTCAACGCCGCCTCCGATGCGGTCGCCATCCAGCCGCACCGCGACGGCATCACTCCCGTCGAGGATGCCGCCTCCGCCGGACCACTCGCCGACCTGCTGAGCGTCATGACCGACGCGCACCGGATCTTCGTGGAAGCGCTGCCCGCCAGTTGGGTCCCGAGCTTCCTCTCCGGCCGAGGCTTCGACGCCGCTGCCGTACGTCACTGGCAAATCGGGTACGCGACCAAAGACGCCCACTGGCTGACCGAGCAGTTGCGCGCCCTCGGCCACAGCGACGACCACATTCTGACTGTCGGCCTCGCACGTCGCGGCAAGGACGGAAACCTCCACGATCTGTTCCGCGACCGCCTCATACTCGCGATTCGCGACGCCGAAGGAGCCGTCCGCGGCTTCATCGGCCGGCGCACCGACCAAGCCACCGGGCCCAAATACCTCAACACACCGGCGACCCCGCTCTTCCACAAAAGCGAGCTGCTCTTCGGACTGCACGAGATGCGCGAAGCCCTAGCCCAAGGTGCGCGCCCCACCTTGACCGAAGGACCCCTCGACGCCATCGCGATCAACATCGCCCGGCCCGCCGCCCACGCGGCCATCGCTCTGTGCGGTACCGCCATCACAACCGCACACCTGGACCTGCTCGCCGCCCACGCCAATCTCGACAAGACCGGCGTCGTCCTCGCCTTCGACGGCGACCACGCCGGGCAAGCCGCTGCAGTCCGTGCTCAACCGGTCCTCACCCAGGTCAAAGGACCCGTGACGGCCGTGCTCTTCCCCAAGGACCAAGACCCCGCCGACATCCTGAGACACCAAGGACGCACGGGCATACGCCAAGCGTTACAAGCCGACATCGACCTCAGCGAGCTGATTATCGACCTCGCCCTGCAAGGGAACGAGACGAAACTCCAGTTCCCCGAGGGCCGGGTAGCAGCAGCACGCGCAGCCGCAAAGGTGATCGCCACAGCGTCCTCCCTCCACGCCGCTCGACACGTCGCCATGCTCTCCAGCCGGCTCGACATGCCGGTCGAACTCATCAACCAGATCCTCATCGAGACCATCACCGCCGGGATTCCCGGCCATGACGCCCCAGGCTCTCAGGCTCCCCGTCTCGCCGACGAGGACTTTCCCGATCCCAGTCCCACCGCGCCCACCGCCGGCGCGGGAACCAGCCCCCGCCCCAGTTCGGACAAGCGCCACCACCGACCGTCCCAGGGACCGCGCAGGAGGACACCGTGACCGACCAGCACCCCGACCCCATCGCCGAAGGACTCGCCCAAGGCGGCCAGCGCATCGTCCAGCTCGCCGCCCTGGGCACCGCATTCCAGCAATGGGACTCCCAACGCAGGCAACATCAAAAGGCCGTACGCCTAGCCCAAGACAAATCGGCCAAGGCGCAGGCCGAACAAGAACGGCAAGCCGCGTACAACCAGGCCCGCGCCGTCTGGGCCCCAGCACACGACCGCCAATGGCTCCGCCAGGCCGACCTGTCCAACGTGGCCACGGCCTGGTGCGCTGCAGTCCCGTACGCCAGGGATGGTGACGCCGCCGCCGCCTCAGCCGTACGCAAGTGCGAAAAGCGACTCCGTGACCTGCACCCACACGCGATGAGTCACTACGACCGCCAGCGCGCCAACGGCCTCAATCCCCTGGAAGCCATGCGACACGCGGTGCCCTTCTTCGACCGCGACCCCAACGTCCGCGAAGGAGACCCAGTCCAAACCCGCCAGCTATGCCCCGGCGACGGAACACGATGGGCCGCCAACCCACAGGGCCCCAGCCGCGAGGAATGGGAAACCGCCCGCCAAGAACACAGAGCCCACCGCATCCTCGATGAATTCCAAACCAAGCTGACCCGCCAAGGCCGCACCCACATCCCAGCATCCGAGCTGCACACGCTCCTGGACGTCACGACCAACCTGCCAAACCACATCATCGACAAGGTCGTCCAAGCCCGCACCATCACGCCATCCGCAACAGCCGACATGTCCCGCACCGCAGCCGAAGTCTCCGCGGACAACTTCCCAAACCCCATCACCGAAGCCATGGCACAGACGCAGTCGCCCGGCCCCTCATCAACCGCCAAGCCTGCCGCCCCGAGCACCCACCACCGACCGCGCCACGCCCCCTAAGAGAGGCGATCATGAGTCAGTCCGACATGTGCTTCTGGCTGCTCCTCCTCGCAGCCCTGATCGTCCTATTCACCGGACCAACAGTGATCGCGCTGTTCCGCGGCGTGGACGACATCGGCTTCATCATCCTGCTCAACGCAATCGCGTTCGTCACCTTGATCGCATTGCCGGTGGCCTACTTGGCCGCGATCCGCGCGGTGCCGCAATCTCGCGGGCCGTATCCCCCAACGACGCACCACCAGTGATCAAAACGGCGTACTGACAAAGCCGCAGCATGATGTGCCGTTCAACACGATCGGAGGAGCGAGTACCAATATCGAGGCTTTCGAGCATGCGGGGCCGACTCCGTGGACTGCCGGGGAGCGCGGCAATGCGCGGGATGATTCCCGCGAGCGCCTGGCGACGAAAGCTCAACGACTGCCTTCCGCCCCGCCCGGTGACTATCCCCGGTGAGCACGCGTCGACGATCGGCTAGTACGGGATCACCGGGATAGGAGGAACCATTCCCGGATATGTGGAGCCGACGGGATCATCGTCACCATGCACGGCCGAGGCACGGGACCATCCCCGCGCGTGCGGTGCCGACTCGGGTCCCTCCTACGACGCCAGCTACTCGGCGGGATCGTTCCCGCGCGTGCGGGGCCGACGCGGCGGCGATGAGCCGGGCGATCTCCGGACGCGGACCATCCTCGCGCGTGCGGGGCCGACCCGAGACGTCGACGTCCCCGAAGGCCTCATCGACGGACCATCCCCACGCGTGCGGGGGCCGACTCGAGCTCGCCGACGCGATCAGGCGGTACCGGAGGACCATCCCCGCGCGTGCGGGGCCGACGGCGTCGTCCGGTTCGCCGTCGGTCTCGCCCGCGGACCATCCCCGCGCGTGCGGGGCCGACACTTGTTGACCTGAGGGTCCGCGCGGCGGAGGGCGGGTTCTTATTTAGTTCGACATCAAGACCAGTTCGCTTTGTCGGGACCCTCTTTGTTCATCACGAACCGATGCTACGAGGCGTCCCTGACAGCGTCAGTGCTAACTTCACTCGAGGGGCAATTGTCGAACGCCTACCAACGAGCTCTACGCCGCTACACCGAATGAAAATAGTCCATCCGCGAGGTAACGCCGCAGGTCGCGAAGTGTCGGCCCCGCACGCGCGGGGATGGTCCCTGGTCAAGACCCCGGGCCAGAGGCCCGAAGGGGTCGGCCCCGCACGCGCGGGGATGGTCCCCTGGACGGGCCGTACACCCGGGAATCGGCCACGTCGGCCCCGCACGCGCGGGGATGGTCCCTTCACCACGAACGACTTGCATTGCTCGGTGGTGTCGGCCCCGCACGCGCGGGGATGGTCCGGTCAGCCACATCGAAGGCGGACGCAACAAGCCGTCGGCCCCGCACGCGCGGGGATGGTCCCCGAGTGTGAGAGTCGGCGTCGCGCGAGAGGATGTCGGCCCCGCACGCGCGGGATGGTCCCTACGCCGAGGCCTACGGGAGCGGCGTGCGCGGGTCGGCCCCGCATCGCGCGGGGATGGTCCCGACTCACCGGGCAGGATCGGCGCCCACGACCCGTCGGCCCCGCAGGTGCGGCGATGATCCGGCCGCCACGGCCGATGAGATGCGTCGGCAGGTGTCTGCCCCGCACGGGGATGGCGGCTTGTTCGTGACGCCTTGAGAGGTGCGCCGGTCGGTCCTGCACGGGCAGAACGGTCTCTCGGTCACGTCGCTGTCCAGGGGCTGGTGCCTCTGTCGAAGTGATGGCACTATAGAGCGCAAAGGGAGTTAAAGCTTGTCATCGATATTCGGCCGAGGTCGGTGTGTCGACCGGAAGGGGACTTCCGGATGACGGAGCGCGCACCACACCTCGCGGGGTTCGCGCACGAACAGCGGTGCAGCGGGATGAGAGATGACGAAGCACGGCTGACTGTGCCCGCAACGAAGGTCCGTAGCGCCCAGTTCGTCTCGCGGAGCGGGGCTAGCAACGCGACCTTGCTCTGGGCATGACGAGAGGCACGACGGCCTGCTGGCGCGGAGCAAGAAATGGAAAAGGTGCCCTTTCGGTGTGGGACCGAGCGCGGTCCCACAGGTGAAGGATCGAGCGCGATCCGACAGAGGAGGCCAAGCTTGGGCGCAGGTGGGTGCAGACCGGGTGCATCGAGGAACCGCCGCTCGCATGTGAGTCCGCGGCGTTCTCGTGTGGTGAAGCTGCGGTTGTCGGAGGAGGAGTATGCGGTCTTGTCGGCGGCGGCTGAGCGTGAACGTCTCGCTAACGGTGCGTTCGCCGCTCAGGCCGCGTTGGCGGCGGCGCGTGGAACTGCCCGGCCGGAGTACGCGCTGTTGCGCGAGTCGCTGATCGCCGTGATGCATTCGGCCGGTCAGGCCCGTCGCATCGGCATCAACTTCAATCAGGCGGTCGCAGCCCTGCACTCGGGTGAACTCTCCGACCAGCTTCGTTGGTACGCGGAGGTGTCTGCGCGCACCGTCGGCAAGCTCGATGACCTCGCCGAGGAGATCCGGGCCAGGCTTCCGTGACCAGCCGCCGCCGTGCACCGGCTCGTCGGGCCTTTCCTGCTGATGGTGTTGAGCGATGATCGGGAAGGTGCTGCGTGGGCGACGCGTGCAGGGCCTGATCAGGTACCTGTACGGGCCGGGGCGCAACGAGGAGCACCGCAATCCGCGGATCGTGGCGGGATTTCGCAGCCCGGTCGAGTTAGAGCCCGGCGTCCGCAGCGATGGCGCTCTCGACTTCCGGCAGTTGGAGGGCCTGATGACTCAGCCGCTTGCGGCGTTGGGGGAGCGCAATTACCGCAAGCCCGTTTGGCACGTGCCGGTTCGCGCCGCGCCCGAGGACCCTGTCCTGACCGATCAGCAGTGGGCCCAGATTGCGGCCGGCATCATGGCGGGCACTGGGCTCGCGCCTGTCGGCGACGATGATGCGGTGCGTTGGATCGCTGTGCGGCACGCCGACGACCACATTCACATCGTCGCCACGCTGGCCCGTTCCGACGGCGTACGGCCCGAGGTGTGGAATGACGGCTACCGCGTGCGTGACGCCTGCCGTGCCGCGGAGATTCGATATGGCCTGCGCCGGACCGCGCCGGCGGACCGGACCGCCGCCCGGCGAGCCAGCCGCGGCGAGACCGAGAAGGCGGCCCGCCGCGGACGCAGCGAGCCGCCCCGCGTCATCCTGCGCCGCCACGTCCAGTCCGCCGCGGCCGGAGCGCGGACCGAAGGTGAGTTCCTCGCTTGTCTGCAGGCCGAAGGGTTGCTCATCCGCCGCAGATTCAGCCAGCGACATCCAGACCAGCTGACCGGGTACGCCGTCGCCCTCCCTGATGACCACACGGCGGACGGTCAGCCCGTCTGGTACGGCGGCGGGAAACTCGCCATTGACCTCACCTTGCCAAGACTGCGGCACCGCTGGTCCGGGAACAGTCCGGACTCTGGTCCGCGCGGTCCGCAGTCCGCGGACTACCAGCCGGTATCCGGACGGCACCTGTCCGGTCGATCCGCGCAAGCGGTGTTGCGGACCATCGTCGGCCAGGCGGCGGACCAGGCACGGACCGCCGAGGAGTTCTTCCAACGACTCCACCAAAGCGGGCTGCTGATCCGACAGCGCATCAGCAGCATCAACCCGGGCCAGATCACCGGGTATGCAGTCGGATTGCCCGAGCACTCCGGCAGCGACGGAGATCCCATCTGGTACACCGGCGGACGTCTCGCCGACGATCTCACCTGGCCGCGCATCCAACGGAGATGGCGCGAACATCCACGCATTCCGAGCCCCCGCCTCGCCGGTACGACCTTCAGTCACGAAGAACGCCAGGCGATCTATAACGATGCCGCCCGCGCTGCCGCACACGCCACCGCTCAGATCCGCCGCTGCACAGTCATCGACCCTCACGCGGCACGAGATGCCTGCTGGGCAGCCGCCGACATCCTGCACGCCGCCGCCCGAGCCACCGGCAACCAACATCTGCGACGAGCCGCCGACGCCTACGATCGCGCCGCCCGAATGCCCTATGGCCGTGTTCCACCGGCGACGCCGGCAGGAAATGGCCTGCGGACTGCCGCACGCCTTATCGCCCTCGTCGGCCAACTCCAATCCGGCACCACCGGCGTGGTCACCAATCTCATCAACTCGCTCGTCGCCCTCACCGACGCCATCGGCCTACTCCACGGCAGACAACGCCGCGACGCTCAGGCAGCAGCCAGCGCGTCGACCAGCGAGCACCTCCGAAACCTCCGCCATGATCCAACGGCGAGTTGGATCACCGGATCCGTCCCTTCGGCGAACCCGTCCGACCTCGCCCGCAGCGACTTCCCCGTCCCACCAAGCCCGCTCCGCTGGCCCGGCACCCCCGGTACACCGCGAACATCCCGATCGCAGCGGAGACCGCAATCCCCGAAGGTCTAAGGAAATCTCAGAACGTTAGGTGGCCCTGGGAGCTCGCTGGTGGGAGAATATAGAGCGCAAACAAAGTCAAACAACTCCATGTGCTGCCGAGAGCGAGTGGATCCATGAGGCTCCGAGCGGAGCGTCCCACGTCGATGAGAGGCAGGTGACGTGTCCGAGATCGATAAGCGGATCGCTGTGCTGGTGTCCTGGAGCAGGACGCGTGACAGGAGGAAGAGGACGTCGCCGGCGAGGGATGCGTTCCTCGCCCGGTTCGAGCGAGAGGTCGACCCCGACGGCGTTCTGGCGCCGGAGGAGCGGCGAGAGCGTGCCGAGCTGGCCAAGCGGGCCTACATGCTGAAGCTGGCGAAGCGGTCGGCGCAGGCTCGCAAGCGGAAGTGAGCTGACATGTCGAAGCCCCGGGCTGGTGCCCGGGGCTTCGGCTTGGTGGGTCAGTCCTCCATGATGCGGTCGTAGGTGCGGCGGGCTCTGGTGCTTGCGGCGCTCTTGCCGTAGCGGCGCAGCATGAGAGGTGAGGACCAGCCGTTGAGTTCCATCAGGTCTCCCTCGGCGCCGCCCTTGTCGAGCCAGGTGTGGGAGAAGTGGTGCCGGAACTTGTGCGGGTGGACGGTCACGCCGCACTCTTCGCCGCGGCGGACGACCATCTGGTAGATGCCGTTGGCGGTCATCGGTGGGCGGTTGTTCATGCCCAGCCAGAGGTGTCGGTTGGAGGCGTAGGTGTGCTTGCTGCGGACTCGGGTGTAGCGGTCGATGGATCGGGCGGCGTTGTGCCCGAAGCGGACGATGCGTTGCTTGTTGCCCTTGCCGGTGACCAGGACTTCGCGGCGCAGCAGGTCCAGGTCGCTGCGGTCGGGATCCTCGGGGTCGTACTTGATGCCGGCCAGCTCGGAGAGGCGCAGGCCCGTCTCTTTGAACAGGGTGAGGATGGCGTGGTCGCGGCGCTGGACGAAGGTCTTGCCTTCGCAGGTCTTGAGGAGCTTGTTGAGCTCCTCTGCGGTGAAGACGGGGACGACCTTCTCGCTGACCGAGGGCGGGCGGAGCTTGGCCATCGGGTCGGGCAGCTCTTCGTCGGTGGACCACCACTTGAAGAACTGCTGGAGCGCCCGGTACTGGTTGTTGGCGTAGCTGTCGGAGTAGGTGAGCAGCCAGACCATCCAGGCGCGGACGTCGTCGGCGGTGACGTCTTCCCAGTCGTCGTGGTCGGTCTTGCGGAGGTGCTCCGCGGCGAACCACTGCGCTGCTTCGGCGTAGGTGCGGACGGTCTTGGGGGACTTGCCTTCAGCGTTGAGATGGAGCGTGAAGGAGTTGATCGCAGCCTGGAAGAACCCTGCCTTGAGGTTCTTCGGCCGCCGGGTGGAAGTACCCATCGCCAGAAAGTTTTCCTCTGTTCCAGCGGTGTACACCGGGGCTATGAACCCGTTATCGACATAACCGCTGGTCAGAGATCCAGGTGGGCAGGGGCGGGGTCGAACCGCCGACCTTCCGCTTTTCAGGAGTAGCAACCACCCTGCGGCCACCCCTTCGACCGAGGTCAGACGGTGCCCGACGTGCGCCCGTGGTGTCGGTCGGTTGCCCTTGTTGCCGTCAACGTTGCCGTCATTCTCGCGTGCGCTGGGTGGGACCTCAGCCTCTGCTAGCTGGCACCCTTTCCAAAAACACGCCGCTTCTGCTCCTGCTGGATGGCAGGGGGCCGCTTCCCGTACGCCGAGCGGTCGATGGGCGGCAACTGCTCGACGGCCGGCGGCAGGCCCTGAGCTTCGTGCTCGGCGGCCCAGCCACGAACCCACCGCAAGACGGCGCCCCTGCGGAGTCGGAACTCCGTGCTCATCTGTGACAGAACGTCTTCACAGAAGTCTTCCCGCAACCGCTCAGATGGCTTCTGGCCGAGTGCATCGGCCAGGATCTCGTGAGCTGCCGCGCTGGTACCGCCACCGTTGTAACCCCATCCGAAGCGGTTGCCGCCTACTTCCGCTGACTCCTCCAGCGTGCGCAGCACGTAAACGCCCGTGCGTTCCGTGGGCCCGAACTCAGCCAACTCCACATCAATAAGCGAGCCGCCATCCTCGCTGCGGAAGCCGTGATAGACGCGATCTTCGTCGTATGTCCAACTGACCATGAACGGTCCTCCAAGCGAGCGCAACTGCGATGGCAAGGGTACGTCAAGTGACTGGATGATCACAGAGCAACCAGCATCACGGTCCCGCCCACAAAGGGGTATAGCTCCGAACCGGAGCAGCACACTGCGTCGACACCGTCTGATCCGTAGCAAGATCAGAGGCATCCAGGTCCATCCACATTCATCCTCTGACCAGCGGCGCAGCCTCCCGCACGTCCACGCCTGTCCAAGGTCATTCAGGACCGTTGTTAGCACTCGCGTTAGCAGGCACGCCGTACCGGAGGGTGCGCCCGCGCGAACGGCGAGACGGTGTGACAGACAGTTTCGCGCGGGCGTACCCTCCGGCCCGCGGGGGGCTGGGGGCTGCGAAGCCCCCGCTTCGGGCACGCCCAGTGGGTAGCCGAGCCGAGCATCCTCCGCCGTGATCAGTAGGAGACCCCGAGGGCACACTTTCCAGACCGGCCCGCTTACCGCCAGTGGGATGGACGTGCATAGGACTGGCTGCCAGCAGTGACCTGCTCAGGAAGCTGCGACTGACGGACCTTCGCCATACCGATCGGAATGGTCGCATCACAGAGCCCCTGGAGGGCAAATGATCTCCGCTTTGGCGGCAGCGCTGCAACTACCCTGACGGAGGGACGAAGGCGCTTGATCGCCCGCACCGCAGGACACATGTCGCTGTCGGCCGAAACGATCAGGGCCGTGTCGTACAACCCGTTAACACCGTCTTCCACGAGAGAGACAGCCAGTGAGACGTCAGTCTCCTTCTCCTCGTACTCTGACCAGGACGACCGACATGCTCGACACTGCTTGGTCTTCTCCTGGAAACGCCCCAGCCTGATCTCAACCTTGCTGCTGTGGGCCGACAGAGCGTTGAGATAGAGCTGCTGGCGCTGCTCAGCCGGGGGGTCGTTGCGCACACTAGCCGTGAAGTACCTTATGGCAACGAGTTGCTGCTGAGACGAGAGGAGGCTCTTGACCAGGGCCTCCAGATCGAGCCAGAGGTGGCGACGCCCCTTCGCGCGTATACCAAAGTAAAGGTTGAAGCCATCAATATAGGCAACAACACGTTCTGTGGCGCTCACCGGTCTCAGCCTTCTTGCTAGACGGCCCTGAGGACCGTATGATGTGGCCATACCCCGCCAGGGGTTCACGCCCCTGGCCCGACGACCCTCGGCTTCGCCGAGGGTCGTTTCTTTTGGCGCTGCCGCCATAAGCTGGCCACAGCCCCCCGTCACTAGGGCTACTCGCTCACCAAGAAGCTACTCCCGCAAAGCCAAGTTACGCAACCGTAGCTCGACATATAGCTCCGGACCTGGAGCTATATGGATGCTAAGCTCGAACTATGGCAGCTACCGAATCTCCTTCGGGAGGAGTCAAGCGCAGCAGGAGCCCAAGCTACCCGGGGATTTCGCTGGATGTAGCCATCCAGCGAGCGAAGAAGCTCTACGACATCGAGAAGCGTCATGCTGCGCCTGTAGCGACGATCGCGGCGCACTGGGGCTACAAGTTCGGCACCTCCTCGTCCAACACCAGCATCGCGGCCCTCAAGAAGTTTGGCCTGCTAGCTGACGAGGGGGCGCGCGACAGACGTATGGCTCGGCTTACCGATTTGGCTCTGGAGATCCTGCTAAACCCGCAGCCAACTGGGTCGATCCGTATGGCTGCGCTCCTGCCACGTATCCATAAGGAGCTGTACGACAAGTATGGGGCTTCGCTGCCCTCCGACGCTTCGTTGAAGCATGAGCTGATCATGACGAGGAACTTCACCGAGTCGGGGGCCGATGACTTCATAAGTCAGTACAAAAAGACTCTCGCCTTCGCTGGATTGGATGAGGAACCAACGGCCCCTGCTGAGAGCGTGGCTCCGCTGCGACACGACGAAGCGGCTGTACAGGAACGATCTCCCAGCCCGACGCCCTCCGCATCCACGGTGACCCCGACTGCCGTTGACGGCACCACCATCCCAATTCCGCTGGTAGGCGGGATGTCCGTGGCAATCACCGCCCAGTTCCCGATCAGCGAGGCTGCTTGGCAGCAATTTATCCGTGTGCTCGATGCTATGAAGCCGGGCCTAGTCGTGGAGTCGGAAGACTCTTAGAGCTAGAGGGCCACGAGCGGACGGTCGGCCCGGCGCGGCGGGACCGGACGGAACAGGCCGCACGCCCGGCGCGCCGGGGCGGGCGGCCGCCGGCGCGGCGGAGCGGCGCCCTTGAAGACGTAATGAAAGTTCTCATCCGGGTGGCTTGGCCGGTGTCTGGGCTACCGGCTTTGGACTGCTAGGAGGGCTCGCATGGTTTCGGCTGGGGTGACGCAGCGGAAGCCTGTGTCGTCGTCGAGCATGTCGGCGGCTGCGTCGTTGAAGGTGGATGGGGTGCAGCGCAGGAACGGGCTGGTGAAGGCGCTGCCCTTGAGTTCGTAGCGGCCTGGTTCGGACTCGGTGGAGCACCATTCCCAGGTGTTGCCGCACATGTCGTAGACGCCGTAGGGGCTTACGCCGCTGGCGTAGCAGTCGACGGGGGTGGTGCTGCGCTTGCCGCCCTCGCGGCAGTTGCACTTGGCCGGGGTCCGCTGGTTGCCCCAGGGGTAGATGTCGCCTCGGGTGCCTCGGGCGGCCTTCTCCCATTGCTTGCTCGTCGGCAGGCTCTTGGCTGACCACTGCGCATAGGCGTTGGCGTCGTGCCAGGTGACGAAGACCACGGGGTGGTCTGACAGCGTCGCGGGCATCTCGCCGTTCTCCCAGTGCTGCGGCGGCTTGGCGTCGGTCGCTGAGAGGAACCGGGCGTAGTCGACGTTGGTGGTCGGGAACACGTCGATGTAGAACGCGGGCACGTAGGCAGGTTCGTTGTCCGGGCCTGCGAAGTAGACGCCGGCGGGGACGAGGGTCATGAGCTTGCCGTCTACGGGGTGCCTGACTTGGTCTTCGTCCCCGACGGGGATGGACTCTTCAGACTCAGGCTGTGCTGACTGCTCGGAGGTCACGCCCGGATCTTGCGGGGACGCGGGCGACGGAGTCAAGCCGACCATCTCGGCGAAGCGCGTCTGAACCTCGATGCTGGCTGCCGCAAGGATGTCGTCAAGGGCTTGCTGGTTTACCGGGCGCGGGATCATCTTCTCGCCGCCCTTCTCCCACTTGGCTATCAGGCGCTCGCTAACACCGACCTCTGCGGCGAAGTCTCTCTGACTGGCTCGTTTGGCCTCACGCAGTGCACGGGCTTCCAGGCCGGACCAACGCTGAACTGTGGGGGGCATCTCGTGAGTCTCCGTGGGTGCGCTCAGACGGCTTCGGCGGGGATCTCTTCGTACTCCTTGCGGAGCGTCTCCAGGATCGGATGCTCGCCGGGAAACTCGACGTCGTTGATGGCCGTTATCGCACGCACGCCGATGGCGGTGTTGGTGGCGAATGCTGCTTCCATGCGCGGGAGGTCAGAGATGTTGACCGGTGCGAGGGACGTCGCCTCGTGGACCTGCTGGATCAGGCGCATCGTGACGCCGAGCAGAATCTCGGCGTTGGGCCATACGACCTGGTGACCGTCGAAGAATCCGACGTTCCACGTGGCGCCCTCAGACACGAATGAGTCGGCATCGGTGAACAGGCAGTCGTCGAATCCGTCGAGCTGGGCGTTGCGGCGGTGCCAGAGTGCACCGAACAAGCCCACATGCTTGACCTCGGGCAGATCCCTCACGTAGGTGGCGGTCTGCACGCGCAAGGGCGATGCTGGAAGTGACCCTGCGGGGCGCGTGGTGACGAGCACGTTGGGTTCGGCCGGGCCGCCGGGGCGCCCCAGTTCGAGGGCCGGGTCAAAGACCGTCACGCGAACGACGAACGCTCCTTCTCGTCCTGAGATGGCCTGGCGAACGTACTCGCGCACCTGGTCCCTGTTCAGGTCGGCGCCGAAGAGGGTCCGGCAGTCACGAACGAGGCGCTCAATGTGGTGCGAATAGCCACGTATCCCCTGATTCTCCACGCGCATAGAGGTGAAGTGTCCATAGTTCACCAGGGCGAGAGCCTTGAGTTCGTCCTGACTGACTGGTGCACCGTTCAGTTCGGCCATGGCCTTGAGTCTGTCAGCACCGATTGCCTGATCACAGGGGTGGGTGCAGTGAAAGTTCAGTGCTGAGGCAGTGCCAGGACATTGGTAAGGGCGCTGCGGGTGAGCAAGCTCGGACTATGACCAGCTCACCGCGCTCAGACACCAACGTTGTGAAACTTGTGCGCCCTCGCACCGTCAACCAGGTGGGAACGAGGCCCATCAGTCTGACCGAAGAGGAACGCCAGCTTCTCCTAGAGCAGCTTGCCGAGGTCACGGCAGAGCTGCATGAGCTTCAACACCGGACGGTCGATCTCGCTGCTCGGATCCTCGGTCCGACCTACGCGGAGCAACCCCGGTCAGCGTGAGAAGCGGCGGGGCCGGTGACGAGTAGGCGGCCAGTCTCCCGGCTCGGGTCCCCGTGCGGGCTGTGAGGAGGACGGCTACACCCCGCATCACCGGTCCCGCCCCCGGCCCTGGAGGAACGGATGAAGAAGACGGCGGACCTGGGGCGTGCAGCTCGCAAGGCCAAGGATCTGGCGGATCGCCGCACCCTGGACGAGCTACAGGCGGAGTTCTCTGGCTGGAAGATCTGGCGCTCTCGGCGAAGCAGCGATGGCCGTCCGGGTGAATGGCTCGCGACGCTCCATGACCCAGAGGTCGGGGTCTCTCCCACGCTCATGGAGCGCACTTCGGACGACCTGCGGGCGGCGCTGGTGAAAGAGGCGGGCTTGCACAGTCCCCTAGGCGAACGCACGCGCACATGCGCCTGTGAGCTTTCCCGAACAGACGGACGACGATCAGGAATCAACATGAGCTTTGAGCGCAGACGAGGAACGACGGCTGATGCACCGGCAGTCACCAACCCTCGACGGCAGCACCTGGAAGCGCTGTGCCTGAGAATCAACGCGCATCCGAAGTTGGCTGCTGGCCTGGTGGAGCAGTACGGCGTCGCACTCGTGAACGTGACCTATGTCGGCGCGGCCGGCGGGCGCGGCCTGACTCAGAACATCGGCTGCGATCGGCTCGGTGAGACCTGGTGGTTCATCTGGGCGAACGACGGCATGAGGATCGCCCCGGTCTCGGCCTCTGGCGCGGCGGTCGTCGAGATCGCTTACGAGATGGGGGCTGACTCGTGAGCGGCCTTCTCCCAATGGCGCTGACACTGACCGGCTATGGGGCGGCCTGCCTGGTGTTCGGGCTGGTCTGGGGCTTCCTGCTGGGCGGCGGCTGACATGGAGCCAGCAACATGACGAGGTCAGCCCGGCACAGGAGAGCACAGGGATCTAGGCGCCGGAGCGCAGAGCCACCGCAGAGCCTTGATGGGACGCTCGCACTTCTGTGCGGCATCTCCAAAGGCATACAGGGCCTGAACCCATCGAGCGGGTTCCCCTTCTTGCATCTCTTCGCCGTGCCGTACTCACCCGCCGAAGCCCGCCATGCAAGGAAGTTGATGGCGCGTTACCTGGCCGTCCCCGGGATGCTGGTGGGCACGGTGAACCGGCATCCGGACCTGGATCGGCTGCCCTTCGCGGTGGACTTGGTCGGCTTGGACAGGATCGTGTTCACCCTGGAGGGGCACCGCTTCGAACGCCGGTCTCATCCGCGCTGGGTCGAGTTCGCCCGCGAAACCGGGGCCTGCTGCCTGGAAGTCATCGGCCGTCCCTGGCCCTGGGAGTACGAACTGCGACACGACCTCAGGTACACCGATCCGTTCCTCAACGATCCCGAGACTCGACCTCGCGCTGGGGTCGTCATCCCGATCCCTCGGCCGTGAGCGGCGGCGAGATGAGGGCCGCGGCTTCCCTCTTCGCTGACACGGTCGGGGTCGGCCGATGGCCGTAGGCCACCCCGAAGGGGCGACCGAAGGGAGTCAGCCGGCGCCGTTGCGGCAATTCCGTCTCAAGCGTCATCGCGCCTAGAAGCCGCTGCCCGGCCCGGAACAGCGCTACGAACCCTTCGTACGCTCGTCGATCTCGTCGAGCCGCTTGGAGAGACGGCGAACCTGGGTCCGTATGTCTTGCAGGTGCGAGAAGAGGAGGTTGAACTCCTCGCTTCGTTCCTGCGGGCCGCCTGTCTCGGCACCTACGTCCCCTGGCGTGGCGATCACCGTCGCCCCTCGGGCTCCCTGGCGCGTCATCACTAGACCCTCTTCCTTGAGCACCGCGATCGCGTTGCTCACGGTCATCCCGGAGACGCCGTACTGGTCGGCGATCTGACCGGCCGGAGGAAGCGTCTCCCCCACCGGATACCGTCCCGTTGCGATCTCCTCCCGCAAGCCATCAGCGATGCGGACGTACGGCTTGCGTCGGTCAACCGGGCCTTTTCCCATGTCAGCCAGTGTACGCCCGCTCCTAGGTCTCTAGGTACCTGAGGAAATTATCGGCCACTCGCTTGACTTCACAACATACCTAGGTATCTTTGTATGTAGGCAAGGAACCTCGACCCCTGGAGGGGCAATGCGCAACATCCCCGTCGACACTTCGGCCCTGACCTTCGTGTGTGTCTCCCCGCCACGCCCCAAGTTGATCAACCAGGACACCGGCGAGATCAAGCGAGACAAGGAGGGCAACGACGTCTACCAGGTCGGTCTGTCGGCCGCCAACGAGATGGGCCGCGTCGACCTGGTGAACGTCGCTGTGACCGGTGACCCCGGTGTCACCATCGGCCAGATCGTCAACCCGGTCGGACTGGTCGGCTTCTATTGGGAGCAGACCATCAACGGCGAAAAGCGCGCGGGCGTCTCCTTCCGCGCCGAGCAGATCGTTCCGGCGACCGTTGCGGCGGCTGCCTGATGGACGTGCAGACCGGTTACCTGGTGCTCGGGGTCCTGGCCGCTGCGGCGGCCGGGCTCTGGGCCTGGCGCCACTGGCACCCGCTGTCGTTCTGGTACGGCATCGGCTACCCGCTCCGCGTCGTGCACGTCTACCTGACCTGGCGTGCGGTCACTTCAGGCTGCAAGCTCACCCGTAGCAAGCGCGCCTTCCGCGTCACCCTGGACGCTCTCCCGGTCGTCGGTCCGGCGGCGCGGTCAGCCGCGAACGTGGTGGAGTACAAACGGCGCGTCCGGCGCGTGGATGTCGAGCAGGCGCCACGGCTCGGGCTGGTGCTGCCGACGCCGTACGGGTGGCGGGTGCGGGTCAAGCTGCACGACGGGCAGATCCCCGACGACTACGCCAAAGCCGCCGAACGCCTCGCCCATGCCTGGCGTGTGCACGGTGTGCGGGTCCTGGCGCGCAAGCCGGGGAAGATCACGCTGCTGGCCACGCGCCGGGATCCGCTGGTGCACATTGCCCCGTCTGGTGGCTGGTCGGGGGAGCTGCTGGTGGTGCGGCTGGGCAACCTGGAGAACGGTGAACCGTGGGTGATCGACTTTCGGGCGGTGCCGCACTGGATCAACGTCGGCGCCACCCAATCGGGCAAATCCAACCTGTGCAACGCCATCATCAAAGAACTGGCGCCCCAGCCGGTCGCGCTGGTCGGGTTCGACCTCAAGGGCGGCGTGGAGTTCACCCCCTACGCGCCGCGCCTGTCGGCGCTGGCCACCAACCGCAAGGAATCGGTCGACCTGCTGGAAGACCTGCTCGGTGAGGTGCACAACCGGATGGCGCTGTGCCGCACCCACGGCGCCCGCAACGTCTGGAAGCTGCCCGAAGAGCTGCGGCCGATGCCGATCGTCGCGCTGGTGGACGAGGTTGCCGAACTGTTCCTCATGGCCGACAAGTCCGAGAAAGACGAGGTCGCGCGCACCGGAACGGCACTGCTGCGGATCGTGCAGCTCGGCCGCGCGTTCGCCGTCTACCTCATCATCTGCGGCCAGCGCATCGGCTCCGACCTCGGCCCCGGCGTCACTGCCCTGCGTGCACAGCTTTCCGGCCGCATCTGCCATCGAGTGAACGACCCCGAAACCGCCAACATGGCGCTCGGTGACCTCGACCCCGCCGCCCTCGACGCGGCCCGACTGATTCCCGCCGAAGCACCCGGCGTCGCCATCGCCGCCGGACAAGACGGCACTTGGCATCGCGCCCGGTCCGAGTACGTGAGCGAAGAGGCCGCCGAAGCCGCCGCCTACGCCTACGCCACGCTCGCCCCGGCCTGGGATGAGTTGATCGGCCGCGACCTCACCGCCGCCGCATAACCCCTCGCTTTCCTTCGGGCCTGGCGCCCCGTGATCGCGCCACGTCCCTACCCGACCCATGCCACAAACCGCCCTGGAGGCACTCGTGACCACCATCGTGATCGCGCTTCGTCCCCGTCCCGTCCTGCCGTCCTCGCCGTCCTCGCCGGTCGTTCCCGTCCCGGACGTGGAATGGGACGACTTCCGGGGACTGCACATCGCGCACTGCGCGCGCTGCACCGACACCTACACCTCTCCGCTGCTTCACCGCGCCGACTGGTGGGCCGACAGCCACCGCTGTGACCTAGAGCTGGTCGCGCTGCTCGACCAGACCACCTCTGGGCGGGCGGCATGACCCGCCGCCTTGCCGGGACGGTCGCTGACTCCGGGCCGGTCCTGGTGCTGGCCGCCATCGCGGCGGCTGGGTCGTTCACCCACATCCGTGACACCGCTGACGAGCACGGCCAGCACGGGTGGATGGCCTGGGCGATCGCGGTCTGCATCGACCTCACGTGTGTCATGGCCGCTCGCGAACGCCAACGAGACAAGCGCCTGGAACGTGAGACCGCACGGTTGTCGTGGCCGACGCTGGTCCTGGTCGGCGGCATCCTGCTCTCCCTGGCCGCCAACCTGGCCCAAGCCAACCCCACCGCTTGGGGCTGGATCACCGCCGCCACCCCCGCCGGCGCCTTCCTGGTCGCCGTCTCCATGCTCGAACGCCGCTCCACCCGGTCCGAACGGACTGAGTCGGAATCCGCGGTGCCCTCGGTCGCGATGGCGGCGCCGCCGTCCTTCGGCCACCACGCCGAGCCCGGCTCGTCCCGGCAGAAGCAGGACGGTCCTCGTCCTGAACTTCCCGCCGTCCCGGCCACCGGACGGCAGGACGAGCAGACCAGGTTGCCCGTCCCCGACTCCACGCCACCGTCCTCGGCGGGATCGACCCCGGCGCCTCAGCTCGTCGCCTTCGCGCGGCGCGTGGCCGACGAACACCAGACCAAGCACGGACGCCCCATCACCCGCGACACCCTGCGCGCGCGGCTCGGGGTGTCCAACCAGCTTGCCTCTGACCTGCTGCGCCACGTCCGCACCGACACCGCCGCCTGACCCAAGGAGAGACCCCCATGACCAACCCCACCACCCCCAACCGCCCCGTCGTCCCCGGCGACCTGTTCGCCCGCCACCAGATCATCAACGGCCTGGTCGACCTGGCCGCCTTCCTGGAAGCCAACCCCCAAGTCCCGGTCGACGAGTACGGCGAGAACTTCACCGTCTACGTGCGCAACGACTGCGATGCCGCTGCCCGTACCGAGGTAGACCGGCTGGCCGCGCTGCTCGGCGTGCCGGTCGAAGACGACACCGCGCGCGATGGCCACTACACCGCGACCAAACGATTCGGCCGCATCCGCTACCGGGTCGTCCACATCCCCACCCGCGCCAAGCAACGCCACGACGCCGTGTACAGCTACGCCAGAAACATCCAGGTCGACGGCCCGGCGGAGGGGCGGGCCGCCTGATGACCACTCAAACCTTCGCGTGGCGGCTGCGGTGCCGAGTGTGCAACGCCTCCGCTGACACCAACTGGACGGTCATGCTGGCCCGCCGCGTCGGCCCGTCCTGCGCCGAGTGCGGGTCGGCTGAGGTCACCGCCCAAGAGACCGGAACCGGGGTGTCGGTGGCGTTCCCCCGGCCGCTGGTCCCGCCGGTGGAGTGGTGGCAGTGCTGCAACTGCGGTGGCGGCGGCCTGGACTCCTACGGCGACACCTGCCCCCACTGCAACGGCTACGGCAACTGCTGACCCGAGGAACTGCGATGCGCCGCTACTGCCTGCTCGCCTGCTTCTGGATCGTCCTGTTCCTGTTCCTGCTCCGCCACCCCACCGCCGCCGCCACCACCGTCAATGCCATCTTCGACGGCCTGACCCTCATCGCCGACGCCCTCGCCGCGTTCGCCTCCGCCCTCTGACGCCACCGCCAAGAGCCCGCCCCGCCGTGGTCGCACACCAGCCCTCGCTTGCGGCCACGTCGGGTCGCACCCCAGAAACCACCTCCGAGCAAAGGAGACCTGTCGACCGTGTCGAGCACCCTGGTAACTCCAGAAGACGCCCGCCTGATGGCGGGCATCCTGGGCCGCTTTGACTTCGACCAGTGGGCCGCCCGTGCCCGCGCCACCGGAGGATGCGCGCAACCGGTCTACCTCAAGGGCACCGTCGACCACGTTCACGCCACCACCGGCGAAAGCCTGCACCACTACACCACCGACTCCGAGCCAGACGGCGCGCTACCGGTCGCATGCAAGACCCGCCGGGCCTCCCGCTGCCCGGCCTGCGCCGAGATCTACCGCGCCGACACCTACCAACTCATCCGCGCGGGCCTGGTCGGCGGCAAAAACGTCCCCGACACCGTCACCGCCCATCCGGCCGCATTCGTCACCCTCACCGCACCCTCCTTCGGCCCCGTCCACACCCGCCGCATCAAAGACGGACGCATCCAGCCCTGCCACCCCCGCCGCGACGCCACCGCCTGCCCACACGGCGTCACGCCCTCCTGCACCACCCGGCACACCACAGATGACCCCCGCCTCGGCGAACCGCTGTGCGCCGACTGCTACGACTACACCGGCTCGGTGCTGTTCAACGCCCTGGCGCCAGAGCTATGGCGGCGCTTCACCCTGGCACTTCGCCGCCACCTGGCGCGCGCCGCCGGACTCACACAGCAAGAGTTCCGGGACGCGCTGACGGTGTCGTTCGCCAAGGTCGCCGAATACCAGCGACGCGGCGTCGTGCACTTCCACGCCGTCATCCGCTTCGACGGCCCGGACGGGCCTACCTCCCCGCCACCCGCATGGGCGACCTTCGACCTTCTGCAGGACGCCGTCCGCCACGCGGCCGGAGCGGTCTCGATCACCTCACCTGGCGCCCCTGACGCGCCTGCCCGCGCGCTGGACTGGGGCGCTCAGGTCGACGTACGCGCCATCACCACCTCCGGCGACCTCACCGAGACGGCGGTCGCGGGCTACATCGCCAAGTACGCCACCAAAGCCACCGAATGCCTGGGCACCCTGGACCGCCGCATCACGCCGAGCGAAGACCTTGAACGGCTGCCAGTCACCGGACACGCCCGGCGACTCATGCTGACCTGCTTGCGACTCGGCGCACTGGAAGAGCTGGCCGAACTGCGGCTCACCGCCTGGGCTCACATGCTCGGCTTCCGGGGCCACTTCTCCACCAAATCCCGCCGCTACTCCACCACCCTCGGCGCGCTCCGCCAAGCCCGCATCGACTACATCCGCCAGCAACAACCCGGCTGGCAACCACCAGGCGACATCGACCCCGCCCAAGTCCACGTCGTCGCCGAATGGCGCTTCCACGGCCAAGGACTCACCCGCGCCGAAGCACTCGTCACCGCCGCCCTTACCGGCAGACAACTCCCCGCGCCCGACTCCACCCGCGTCGGCGCCAAGTTCCCCGACTCGCTGTGACCTCGGACGAAAGGTCTCGATGACCCCTCTCCTGCTCACGGTTGACGAGGCCGCCGAAAGGCTCCGCGTGAGCCGGTGGTCCCTCTACAACCTCATCCGCTCCAACCAGCTCCGGACGGTCAAGATCGGCCGTCGTCGTCTCGTACCTGTCGCCGCACTTGATGAATGCCTCGAACTGCTCTCGGAGGTTGCCGCCTGATGGCCGTCGTTGCTCTCGCCTTCCCCGAGGAACCGGAAGACCCGAAAGACGCCAAGCCCCGTCGCTCCCGCTCGCGCAAGCGAGCTAACGGGGAAGGAACGATCTACCAGCGCAAGGACGGCAGGTACGAGGGTGCAGCCTTCGTGCCCACCACGGCAGGCACCTTGAAGCGTGTCCGGGTGTACGGGCGCACCCATGCGGAAGTCCGCACGAAGCTGACGAAGGTCCTGGAGCAAGCCGACCAGGGCATCCCGGTCGCTGCGGAGAGCTGGACCATCGCTCAGTACCTCACGTACTGGCTGGAACACGTGGTCCGTCCCGAACGAAAGCCCAAAACGGTCCAGGGGTACGAGAGCGTGATCCGGCTCTACCTCATCCCTGAACTGGGCACCAAGAGGCTCGGCAAGCTTGCTGCACGTGACGTGAGGGCCTTCGTCTCCCGCGTCCGTGCGCAATGCCTGTGCTGCAAGCACGGGGTGGACGCTGCCCGCGACGTTCCGCGCTGCTGTGCTCGCAAAGGCGGGGAGTGCTGCGAGTCGCTCATGTCCATCCGCATGGTCCAGTCGATCCACGCCGTACTCCGCAACGCCCTGGAATCGGCCGTCCGAGAGGAAGTCGTGCCCCGCAATGTTGCCAAGCTGGTCAAGGTCTCCACACCTAAGTACCGGGTCAACCGGGGCCTCTCGGTCGACCAGGCGCGCGCAGTCCTCCAGGCCGCTAAGGACGAACGCCTCCACGCGCTGTACGTCCTGGCGCTCTGCCTCGGCCTCCGCCGTGGCGAACTGCTTGGCCTCCGCTGGGACGACGTCACCCTTGTGACATGCCGAGCCTGTGCGGGGGAGGGCGGCGAGATCGACGGCCCCGACTGCGAGAGATGCTCTGGCCTCGGAGTTGAAAGCGGCACTCTGGAAGTCGTCCAGACGCTCCAGCGGGTCGGCGGAGGTCTCCAGTTCGTCCGGCCGAAGACCGTCGACTCAGAACGCACCGTCCCGTTGCCGGCGCTCTGCATCGCCGCCCTGGCCGAACACCGTGCCCGGCAAGCGGAGGAGCAGGCGGACGCGTGGCCGAACTGGCAAGATCACAGCCTCGTCTTCCCGTCACGCCTCGGCACGCCCATGGAACCGGACAACCTGCGCCGTAGCTGGGGCCGGGTACGCGAAGCGGCTGGGCTGGAGGCGGTCCGGTTCCATGACATCCGGCACACCTGCGTGTCGCTGCTCCTGCACCTGGGCGTGGCTCCCGATGTCGTCCGGGAGATCGTCGGGCACTCGGACATTGAGGTCACGATGACGATCTACGCCCACACGTCGCTTGAGGAGAAGCGGGCAGCGCTCGGGAAGCTGGGGGATGCCCTCGGCTGAGGTCGTTGCCCGACGTTGCCGTCAGGGTTGCCGTCAAAAGGCCCCGGAGCATGAATGCTTCGGGGCCTTTTGGCTGCTTGGAGAGGTGGGCAGGGGCGGGGTCGAACCGCCGACCTTCCGCTTTTCAGGCGGACGCTCGTACCGACTGAGCTACCTGCCCATGACGCGCGTGCGCGCCTGGCGGTCCTGACGGGATTTGAACCCGCGGCCTCCACCTTGACAGGGTGGCGAGCACTCCTAACTGCTCCACAGGACCTTGCTGGTTAGAGCTTAGCTGCTCTGGGGGTGTCTCCTGACCGGCTGGGCCGTTCTTGGCGACGTCCGAGAGCATACGCGATGGCTGAGGTGGGCGCCAACTTGATTCGGGGGTGGGGGCGTGGAGGGTGGCTGGCTGGCATGAGGGGTGGTTGGGGGTGTTTTTCGCTTTTGGGGTGGAAGTTTCTACCATGGCCGAGGTCGCGCTACCCGCGTGATCCGGCAGTGGAACGCTGTCCCGATCGGACGGCGTGGGACGTGAAAGGCGTTTATGTCTGAGGGGTATCAGCGGGGGCTCGGCACCCGGCAGATCCAGATGCTGGCCATCGGCGGGACGATCGGCACCGGGTTGTTCCTCGGGGCGGGGAAGAACATCGCGAAGGCGGGTCCCAGCCTGATCCTGACGTACGCGGTGGCGGGGTTGATGCTCTTCTTCGTCATGCGGGCGTTGGGGGAGCTGCTGACGTACCGCAGGGCCGAGGGTGGGTTCGCGGGGTACGCCCGGGAGTTCCTGGGGCCGTTCTGGGGCTACGCCACGACGTGGACGTACTGGATCATCTGGGTGACGACCGGGATGGCGGAGCTGACGGCGGCGGGGCTCTACATCCAGAAGTGGTGGCCCGGGATCGAGCAGTGGCAGACCGCTCTGGTCGCGCTGGTGGTTCTGTTCGTGGTGAATCTGATCTCGGTGAAGCTCTTCGGTGAGCTGGAGTTCTGGTTCGCCATGATCAAGGTTGCCGCGATCGTGATGATGATCTTGGTCGGGGTGGCGGTGCTGGCGTTCGGGTTCGGGGACGCGGGCGAGACCGCCAAGGTGAGCAACCTGTGGTCGGACGGCGGGTTCTTCCCTGAGGGCGTCAGCCCGACGTTGATGACTCTCCAGATGGTGCTTTTTGCTTATCTGGGCGTGGAGTTGGTGGGGGTCACGGCCAGTGAGGCCAGGGATCCGGAAAAGAATATCCCCAAGGCCATCAACGCGTTGCCGGTGCGGTTCGGGCTGTTTTACCTGGGGTCGCTGCTGGTGATTTTGTCGGTGGTGCCTTGGGGCGAGTTCATGGGCGGGGCCAGCCCGTTCGTGCTGGCGTTCGACAAGATCGGCATCCCGGGCGGCGCGGACATCGTCAACTTCGTGGTGCTCACCGCGGCGCTGTCCTCGTGCAACGCGGGCGGTCTCTACTCGACGTCGCGGATGTTGCGGACGGCGGGTGTGAACGGGGACGGGCCGAAGGCGCTGGGTCGGCTGAACGGGCGGGGTGTGCCGGTGCTCACGGTTGTCATTTCGGCGTTGGTGATGGGCATCGGTGTGGTGGTGAACGCGATCGTGCCGGAGAAGGCGTTCGAGTACATCACCTCGGTCTCTACCGGCGGTGCCATCCTGGTCTGGGCGATCATCGTGATCTCGCACCTGGTCTACCGGCGCAAGGTACGGGCAGGGGAGATCCAGGGGTCGGCCTATCGCATGCCTGGCGCCCCGTACACCAACTGGCTTGTGCTTGGTTTCTTCGCGTTCGTCACGGTGACGATCGCCTGGGAGCACGACACGCGGATCGCGCTGTATGTGATGGCCGGCTGGATGGCGCTCATCGTGATCGGCTGGCTGTTGCTCGGTGGTTTCGGCCGGAAGGCGGAGAGCTCTGCGGGTGAACGCGCTGTGCAGCGTTGAGAAGGGCGCCCCGTCTGGGCGCCCTTTCTCGGTGGCCCGGGCAGGGCGTCCTTCTCGGCGGGGTGGCCTTCTCGGTCAGGCGGTCAGGCGGCCGGCTTGGAGTTCCGCGCGGGTGCCGGTGAAGGTGGTGCGGAAACGTCGGTCATGTGAGACCACCAGTAGCGATCCCTTGTACGAGTCGAGGGCCTCTTCGAGTTCCTCGATCAGGGCCAGGGAGAGGTGGTTGGTGGGCTCGTCCAGGATGAGGAGATCCGCTGGACGGGTGACCAGGCGGGCCAGCTCTAGGCGGCGACGCTGCCCGGCCGACAGCGCCGAGACTGGACGGGAGAGGTCCTCTTCGCGGAAGAGCCCCAGTTTGAGGAGGGTGTCGGCGTGGTCGGCGGGTGTGCCTGGGAGCCCTTCGGCGAAGAGCGTCAGCACGGTGCGCCGGGGTTTTTCGGTCGGTAGTTCCTGGCGTAGGTAGCCGATTCGCTTCGGGCGCTTCACTGTGCCGTGATCTTGGGCCAGGTCCCCGGCCAGAACGCGCAGGAGTGTGGTCTTGCCTGCGCCGTTCGGGCCGGTGAGGAGCATGCGTTCGCCTGGCGAGAGCTTGAACTCCTCGATGTCCAGCCGCCCGGAGACCTTGACGTCGGTCAGCTCGGCGGTGAGGCCGTTGCCTTCGATGTGCGCGGTGAAGCGGAGGGGATCTGGTGGACGCGGTACGGGGTTGTCGTGGAGGCGTTGCAGGCGTTCGCGGGCGTTGCGGATCAGCGCGGACACGCCGCCTTCGTGGGAGCGGCGGTGGCGGCCTGACATGCGCTGTTCCCGAGTGACCGGGCCTAGCGAGGTGAGGCGTTCGGCGCCGGACTCGGCCAGCGCGGTCTGCCGGTCGATCTCACTGAGCCAATCCGCGTACTCCTGTTCCCAGCGCCGCCGGGCGGCGGCCTTGCGGGTCAGGTAGCCGGTCCAGCCGTCGCCGTAGCGGGTGACCGTACGCCGGTCCCGGTCGACTTCGAGGATCGCCGTCGCGAAGGCTTCGAGGAACGCCCGGTCATGCGTCACGGTCACGACGGTGCCTCGGTGTGCCCGAAGCTGCCCTTCGAGCCACGTCACTGCCTGCTCGTCGAGGTGGTTGGTCGGCTCGTCCAGTAGCAGGAGCTCGGGCGAGGCAGCCAGAACGCAGGACAGCCCTAGCCGTGACTGCTCGCCGCCAGACAGGCTGCCCAGCACCCGATCGCGGGTGATGTGCGCCAGCCCGAGGCCGTGCATCGCTGCGTCGACGCGGGCGTCAGCCTCGTAGCCGCCGCGCGCCTCGTACGTCGTGAGCAGGTCGCCGTAGGCGGTGAGCTCCTCCGGGGACGCGTCGGCCAAGGTGACCTCCGCCTCCCGCATACGCCGTTCGAGGTCGCGCAGGTCGGCGAGGGCGTGGTCGATCGCGTCGGCCACGGTCAGCTCGGGCGCCAGGTCGAGCGTCTGCCCGAGGTGGCCCACGCCGCCCGCGGCCATGACGGTGATCTCCCCGGCGTCGGGTCGCTCCTCGCCGGCGAGCATGCGGAGCAGCGTGGACTTACCGGAACCGTTCTCCCCGATGACGCCGATCTTTTCGCCGCTGCGTACGGAGAACGAGACCTGTTCGAGCACGGGACGGCCCTCGTACGCCTTCGCGACGTCCTTGAGGCTGAGCTGTGAGGTTTCGGTGTGAGGTGGGCGGTGGCGGGTCATGGTGTCGACCTCCAGATGCTTACTCCTGGCCGCCTCCGGACTCGGGCGGTGCGGAGGGGAGGGCGCAGTGCGCATGGCAGCAGCGCCAGGCAGGGCCAGAGGCAGGCCGGGCAGGGCCAGAGGCGGCGCCAGGCAGGCCGGGCAGGGCCAGAAGCAGCGCCAGGCAGCGCCGGGCAGGGCAGCGCCGGGTACGGCCGGGTACGGCCAGGAAGGGGTTGATCGGGACTGGTCCCGCTCACCGGGGTGCCATGCGGCGGCGCGTGTCCGTATGCGTCATGTGGCGCGGTACGGGTGGCGCCGCCTGGGCGTACGCACGCTGCTCGAACAGAGGCGACGAACGCGTCTGCTCAGGAGGTGCGGATCAAGGAACGAGGTTCCGGCAGCGGGAGGCGAAGGGGGCGCGACACGTGCGTGGGCATGCTCGACCGCGCCCGACGCGTGCGATCAGAACGCTGCGTCAGCGTGGGAGATCAGAGAAACCAGATCCCCACGGGACCGATGCCAGAACGACTCACGTGGGCGATTATAGCCGCAATCGTCCTCTACTCTCTGTGACGGTGGTCATATCACCAGGGAGTTCATGGGTTCGGCGGGTTTCGCGTCCTATCGTGAGATCGTCCTGTGTTGTGACCGGCGTGGTGTGACGGGCAAGGCGGTGACAGTGACGGGCAAGGCGGTGGCACGCAGTCTCAGTGCCCGGTTGGACACTCTCCCCGGCGTCCCGCGCACGATGCTCGAAGTCCGTGTGCGGTGGGTGCTCCTCTTCGTCGTTGGGGTCGCCAACATCGTCGGCGCGCTGGTGGTGCTGCTGTTCGCGTTGTTCGTGGTGCCCGACCCGCCGATGGGCGATGCCGAGCTGGCGCGTGCCCGTCTGGTCAACGTGATCGCGTTCTTCAGCTATCCGGTGTTCGCCGTCCCGGTGGCGCTGGTGCTCGGGTTCAGGCTGTGGCGTCCGGTCGTACGGCTCGTCCGCGAGGGCGGCACGCCGGACCGGCTGCAGCGGCGCGCCGTGCTGCTCGGGCCGCTCCGGGTGACGCTGGTGATGGGCGCCTTGTGGGCCCTCGGGGCCCTCGGCATCGCGGTTCTGGACCTCGCGATGTTCACCGTGCGGCTCGCGGTCAAGCTCGGCCTCACGTCCCTGCTCGGCGCGCTCACCACCTGCACGATCGTCTATCTGCTGTCCGAACGCCTGCTGCGCCCGGCCGCCGCGCTCGTCCTGGCCACCGAACACCCGCGCCGGATCAGGCTGCCCGGCGTCACGACGCGGGTGATGCTCGCCTGGGCCCTCGGCACGGCGATCCCGGTCTTCGGCCTGGTGTGCGTGGCCATCGGGGCCCTCGCCGCCGGAGGCATCGGCACCACCCAGCTGGCGATCACGATCCTGGGGCTGGGCGGCACGGCGCTGCTCGTCGGCATGGCGGTCACGTATCTGGCCACGCAGGCGATCGCCGACCCCATCAAGACCGTGCGCAAGGGCATGGCCATGGTCGAACGCGGCGATCTGGAGACCGAGATCGAGGTGTACGACGCCAGCGAGGTCGGGCAGCTCCAGTCCGGCTTCAACCACATGGTCGCCGGGCTGCGGGATCACGAACGGCTGCGCGACCTGTTCGGGCGGCATGTGGGCGAGGAGGTGGCGGGCCTCGCTTTGGAGAACGGCCACATCGAGCTGGGCGGCGAGACGCGTGAGGTGTCGGTGCTGTTCGTCGACCTCACGGGTTCGACGCGGCTGGCCGAGACGCACACGCCGGGCGAGGTGGTGACGTTGCTCAACCAGTTCTTCGGCGTCGTGGTCGAGACGGTCAACGGCCACGGCGGATGGATCAACAAGTTCGAGGGCGACGCGGCGCTCGCGATCTTTGGTGCGCCGACCGATCTGGACGACTCGGCCGGTGCCGCGCTGGGCGCCGCCCGCGAGCTGTCGTTCCGGTTGGGTACGGAGGTCCCGCAGGTGGACGCCGGGATCGGGGTCTCGGCCGGGCCCGTCGTCGCGGGCTACATCGGCGCCGAACAGCGCTTCGAGTACACGGTCATCGGCGATCCGGTGAACGAGGCCGCGCGCCTCAGCGACCTGGCGAAGGTGGCGCCGGGCCGCGTCCTCGCCTCGGGTACCGTGCTCGAACTCGCGCACCTCGCCGAGGCCGACGAGTGGGACCTCGGCAAGTCGGTGACCCTGCGCGGGCGGAGCCGTCCGACCCGGTTGGCCGCGCCGCGCCTGCCGCTGGTGCCCAAGGTCATCGAGGCCGCCGCCGCCGACGGCGAACGCATCCGGCGGCGGTTCCCGAGACCGCGCGTCCGCAGGCGCCTGCGCCGTGCGATCGGCGCAGGGACCAAGGCGTCACCCGAGCCGGCGGATTCCGCGCCCGACCTGCCCGACGTATAAGGTCACCGACCGTACACGGCCTGCCATCGAGTTGTTACTTCACCTTCATCTGCGGCCTCAAGGCTTGGGAGGGACAATCCCCCTGCCTGTTCGAGGTGACCATGTTCCGTCGGCTCGGTCTTCCCCTCGCCGCCGCCGTGACCGCCACGACCATCACACTCCCGACCGCGGACGCCGCTCCCGCCCACGCCCCCACCACGCCCGCCGCCCCGGCGAAGCCCACCAAGGCCACTCAGACCGCGAAGGCGGCGCGTAAGGTCGCCAACATCGCGCACCGCGGTGCTTCCGCCGCCGCTCCCGAGAACACGATCGTCGCGTTCAAACTGGCCCGCAAGAAGCGCGCCGACCTGTTCGAGATCGACGTGCAGCAGACCAAGGACCGCAAGCTCGTCCTCATGCACGACACCACGCTGGCCCGCACCACCAATGTCGAGTCGGTGTTCCCTGGCCGGTCGCCGTGGCGGGTCTCCGACTTCACGCTGGCCGAGATCCGCAGGCTGGACGCCGGCTCGTGGTTCGGCTCCAGGTACCGGCGCGAGCGCGTGCCCACGCTCGACGAGACGCTGCGCGCCATGAAGCACAGCGGCCTCGGGCTGCTCCTGGAGATCAAGGCACCCGACCGCTATCCCGGGATCGAACGCCGCGTCGCCTCCGACCTGCGCCGCAACCCGTCGTGGCTGCGTCCCGACCCACGGGAACGGCGGCTCATCGTCCAGTCGTTCGACTTCGGCTCCGCGCGCCGCTTTAACCGGCTCCTCCCGAAGGTGCCGGTCGGGTTGCTCGGCAAACCGTCGGCCGCTCAGCTGCCCGCGCTCGCCCGGTGGGCTGACCAGGTCAACCCGCCGTACGCGGGCCTCACCGCCTCCTACGTGAAGAGCGTTCATCGCTACAAGATGGACGTCTTCGCCTGGACCGTGAACGACCCGGCGATGATGCGGCGCACGCTCAAGACGGGTGTGAACGGCGTCATCACCGACAAGCCCGACGTACTCGACCGGGTATTGCGCGAACGTTAGACCGGCGACACGACGGCGGGCCTTCCGGTAAGCGATCTCGGCGGTTAGCGTCGGGGCCATGAGCAGGGTGCACGACATGGGCGGGCAACTCGGCTTCGGCCCCGTACCGGTGGTCGTCGGCGGCGAACCCGGGTTCCACGCCGACTGGGAGGCCCGCGTCTTCGCGTTGAGCTCCGCGCTCCTGCGTGCCGGCGCGTACAACGTGGACGAGTTCCGGGACGCCATCGAACGGATTCCGCCGGAGACCTATCTGCGGACGTCCTACTACGAGCGCTGGCTCATGGCCATGGAAGGCCTGCTGGAGGCGAAGGGCCTTGCCTGACTCCGAGGCCCGATCCCGACCGCCCGTCCAGCAGCCCGGGCAGCAGGGCGTCCAGCGGCCCGCGCAGCAGGCCGCCGCGTTCGCGGTGGGCGACAAGGTCCGTGTGCGCGCCCTCGACCCCGAGCACCACACCAGGGCTCCGCGCTATGTGCGAGGCCAGTCAGGCGAGATCGTTCATTCGCACGGCGCCGCGCCGCTGCCGGACGACCGCGCGCGGGGGATCGATCCGCCCCGCGTGGAGCCGGTCTACGTCGTGCGGTTCGCGGCCCGCGACCTGTGGGGCGTCGGTGATCACACCGTCGCCGTCGACCTCTGGGAGTCCTACCTTGAGCCATGCTGAGGGCCACGCCGAGGGGCATGTCGACCTGCCGGTCGCGGCGCGGGTGCGCAGGCTGGAGGAACGCGTCGTCGCCGCGGGGCTGACGACCGACGCGGAGCTGGACGCGTTCCTCGCCAGGTTCCTCGAACGCGCCTCGCCCATGAACGGGGCACGGCTGGCGGCGCGTGCGTGGACCGACCCGGCGTTCAAGGAACGGATGCTCGCCGACGGGAACGCCGCCGTAGCCGAACTCGGGCTCGGCCCAGCCGACCCGGCCCGCCAGGCCTACCGCCTGATGGTCGTCGAGAACACCGGCACCACGCACAACGTGATCGTTTGCACGCTCTGCTCCTGCTACCCCGTAGCGCTGCTCGGCCCGTCCCCCTCCTGGTACAAGAGCCACGCCTACCGCGCCCGCGTGGTTCGCGAACCGCGGGCCGTGCTCGCCGAGTTCGGGCTGGAGTTGCCGGAGAGCACGCGGATCGCGGTCTGGGACTCCAGCTCGGAGGCGCGTTACCTGGTGCTGCCGCGCAGGCCGGAGGCCACCGCCGATCTGGACGAGGACGCCCTCGCCCGGCTGGTCACCCGCGAGGGACTCATTGGCACGGCACTCGTCTGACGCCTCGCGGGCGGCGATGCCGAACCGGTTCTTTGCCGTCTCCTGGTCGCTATGTGAGGACGTCGGGGTGCGGGCCTGCCCACCAGGTGGTTGTCTCGGCCACGGGAGGTCGAGTGGTCGGAGAACGGCGATGGTCCATACGGGTGCGCATGACCCTGACGGCCGGGGCCATCGCGGCCCTGGTGTGCTTCGGTGTCAGCCTCCTGGTGCTGCTCGGCGTCCGCGGCCAGGTGGAGGACTTCGAACGAGAGAAGACGATCTCCGCGGCCCTTGAGGTGGTGCACCTCATCAAGCGTGGCCGGCTGCCTCCCGTGCTGCCCCGGGACGAGACGGCCGCGCTCCAGGTCCTGAACGCCGAGGACCGGGTCCTCTCGTCGTCCGCCGAGATCAGGGGCCGTCCGCCGATCGCCTCGTTCAAGCCCACCGAGCAGAGCGTCTACGCGATCCGCAGGCTCTGCCCGCCGACCGGGCTGGAGGGCTGCATGAGCGTGGTGGCGTTCCGCGTCTACCAGATGGACGGCGACTGGACCGTCTACGCCGCCGACGACGTCATCCCCTGGTACGTCAGCTCGCACCTGGTCATCTTCCTGCTCTGCCTCTCGCTGCTCCTGGTGCTGATCACGATCGTCGGCTGCTGGCGGACGGTGGACCAGACCCTCGCCCCGGTGGAGGCGATCCGGGCGAAGCTCGCGGAGATCACCGCGACCGACTCCGGCCGCCGCGTGCCCGTGCCGCCCAACCGGGACGAGCTCAGGGCGCTCGCCGAAGCCGCGAACGCCACGCTCGACCGTCTCGACGCCGCGCTCGAACAGCAGCGCCGCTTCACCTCCGACGCCTCGCACGACCTGCGCAGCCCGATCACCGCCGCGCGCGCCCAGGTGGAGGACGCGCTGCTGCATCCCGACGACACCGACTGGCGCGAGGTGGGCGAGGCGGTGCTCGGCAGCCTCGACCGGCTCCAGGACATCGTCTCCGACCTGCTCGAACTGGCCAGGCTCGACGCCGGTGGGGCACGGGAGGGCACCGATCTGGTCGAGCTCGCCGACCTCGTCCGGGCCGAGCTGGCGCGATCGCCGCGTACCAAGACGCTCGACACCGATCTCGCACCGGGCGTGACGGTGCGCGGTGACCGGCTGCGGCTGGCGCGGCTGCTGACGAACCTGCTCGACAACGCCGAACGGCACGCGACGAGCCGCATCCAGATCGTCGTGCGGGCTGAGGGGGACTCGGCGGTCCTGGAGGTGATCGACGACGGCGCGGGCATCGCGCCCGGCGAGCGTGAGATCGTCTTCCAGCGTTTCACCCGGCTCGACGCCGCCCGCAACCGCGACGCGGGCGGTACGGGTCTCGGCCTCCCGATCGCCCGGCAGGTCGCCCGTGCCCACAACGGCACCCTCGTCATCGAGGACAGCGCCAGCGGTGCCCGTTTCGTCCTCCGCGTCCCGCGCGCCGGCTGAACCCGGCCACCGCCCCTTGACCGGCCACGACCGGGGATGGTGGTCTCTGACCATGCCTGACAGCCCCACAGCCCAGGAACTCTTCGACGAGCTCGCGGCCGAGCAGCTGGCGCGGCCCGACATCAGCCGCGGAAAGATGCTTCAGAGTGACTCGCTGCGGCTCAACGGCAAGTCGTTCGCCTTCGTGTCCAAGGAGCGGCTCTTCCTCAAGGTCCCCGCGGCGCGCGTGAACGAGCTGGTCGGCTTGGGCGAGGGAGAGAACTGCGAGCTCGGCGGCCGGCGCATGCGCGAATGGGTCGTGGTGCCCGCCACCGGCTCACCCGAAGACCGCACACGCTGGCGCGCGCTGCTCGCCGAATCCGCCGCGTTCATCGCCACCCTGACCGACCCGGCACACAAACCCCACTGACCACCCCGGCACGCGGGCGGGCGGGTGGGTCACTGGTGTGCGAGACGGTAGGAGTCGCCTTCGCGCCACAGGAGCAGGTCGCCTGCGGCCCAGGCCTCGCCTTGCACGATCGACCGTTTGCCGCTGCGCAGGTCGTAGACCAGCGAACGGGCAGTGTCGGTGTCCTCGTGTGTCGCGGAATAGACGACGATGTGATTGCCCACGGTGATCCGGGGGCTGTACTTGGAGTGCCGTGCGTGGGGCAGTCCGTGGACGACGCGCCGCTCGCCGGAACGGAGGGCCCGCACGGTCAGCGTGTCGCCGGAGACCCAGGCCAGCCTGTCAGGGCCCGCGCCGAAGGCGGTGGGCGTGTCGGTGCCCGTCTGGATCGGGGTCTTGGCGCCCGTGCGCACGTCGACCTGATCGATCCGGCCACCGGGCTCTGGTCGGACGAAGGCGTAGGGGTGGGAGAACGCCTCCAGCGTGGCGTTCACCGGCAGCGTCCGGACCCGTCCCTGGCAGCCGTTCGTCACGATCAGTTCGCCCCGGCCCGGATCGCTCCAGACGATCACGTCCGTGCCGACGAAGAACGGCTCCTGGCCGTTCCAGCCGTCCTTGAGCGTGTGCGCGGCGTCGTGTTCGCCGGGCGGCAGGCACTTCAGTCTCCCGCCCTCAGGCCAGACTCGGCCGGATCCGCCCACCGCCATGAGCCAGAGGAACGGCAGCGATCCGGAGGGGGTGTCCGCGATGAGACGCGCAGGCCTGGCGCCCGGCCCGACCTGCCACACACCCTTGCGCGGCGTGACGAACCCGTCGGCGCCGATCGCCACGGCACCGCCGAGCACCGTCCCGTCCGGGCCCAGCGCCATGGCCTTGAACCGCTCGCCGCCGGGGAGCCGACGCGAGAACGTCGTCGCGGGCGGCAGCGGCGCCACGGTGACGGCCGACGAGTCCGGCGCGGGGGAGGGGCGGTCCACCGTGGAGATCACGGCGACCGGGACGGCGAGCGTGGCGCCCGCTCCGACCGCCGCGGCGGCGGTGAGGCGCCTGCGCCTGCGGCGCCGTGCACCGGCCCGGGACACGATCCGGGTGCCCAGCGCGGACGGCGGGCGCTCGTCGCCGCCTGCGGTCCGCAGGTGCTCGGCGACCCGGAGTTCGAACTCATCCACGGGACTCCTCCTCGGCGGTCACGGTGGTGCGCAGCTTGGCGAGAGCTCGGGCCGCCTGGCTGCGTACGGTGCTGGCAGAGCAGCCGAGCACCTGCGCGATCTCGGGATCGCTGAGCTGGTCGACGTAGCGGAGCACCAGGACGCCGCGCATCCGCGGCCCCAGCCCGGCCAGGGCCGCCGCGAAGCCGACGTCGCCGGTCACCCGGTCGAGGCCGTGGTCGGCGACCGCGCTGTCCGGCGGGTCGGGCGTCAGCTCCTCGCGTCCCCACCGCCGCCGCTGGTTCGCGACGAGCCGCACCATCGTCATGCGCACATAGCCCTCGGGGTCGTCCTTGCGCCGCACCCGGCGCCAGCTCGCGCCCGTACGGGTCAGCGCCTCCTGCACCAGGTCCTCCGCGTCGTGCCGGTTACCGGTCAGCACGCGCGCGTACCGGTAGAGCGCGGGCAGTCGGTGTTCGACGAACTCTTCGAACGGCCCCAGATCGGGCTGCGGCACGGCTTACCTCCCTATAGCCAGGGACACCTGACACCGCCGTTCTGCTGCATCCCATCTTCCGCCGATTGTGGTCCCTGGGCGGGGGGTCTCAGAGCGCGACGACCGTACCCGCGCCTTTGGCGCGTGCTAGCTCGACGATCCTCGCCGCAGCCGCCGTGTCCTGAACGCCGAGCCCGACGCTGTTGAAGAAGACGATGTCCTCGGGCGTACGCCGGGCGGTGACCAGGCCCGCGGTGACCTGGCCGAGGGGCAGGAGGTCGGCCTCGGCCAGCGCTCCGTCGCGCAGGGCGCTCACGATCGGGCCTGCCTGCTCGGCGGCGGTGGCGACATCGTCGACCACGATCGCGGCGGCACGTGCCAGGACCTCGGCGTCGACCTCGGAGTGCCGTGGAGTGAACGATCCGATGCTGACCACGGTGCAGCCGGGCGCCAGCCACGCGCCGCGCACCACCGGCTGCTCGCTGGTCGTGCAGGCCGTGACGATGTCGGCCCCTTCGACGGCCTCTTCGCTGCTGTCGGCGACTCTGAAGGAGAGCCCCAGTTCTTCTTCGAGGTCGGTCGCCATCGCCGTGGCCGATTCGGGCGTACGGGAGTGGAGGCGAACCTCGCTGAGGGCACGCACGGCGGCGATCGCCCGTACGTGCGCCCGCCCCTGGACTCCGCAGCCGATGACGGCCAGGCGCGACGCGTCCGGGCGGGCCAGCCGGTCCACGGCGACCGCGCTCGCGGCGGACGTGCGCAGCGTCGTGACCGACGTGCCCTCGATGACCGCGACGGGACGGCCGGTGGTCTCGTCGAGCACGGTCACCATCGCCGAGACGCTCGGCAGGCCGCGCTCGGCGTTGCCGGGATTGACGCTGCCGAACTTGGCGACAGGCCCCGTTCCCGGCAGCCGCGAGACATAGCAGAACGCGACGTCGTCACCGGCGGGCAGCAAGGCCCGTGGCGCGAGGAGCGCCTCCTCCCGGCCGAGGGCGGTGAACGCGGCGCGCTGCGACTCGATCGCCGTGCCGACGTCGAACACCGCGTTGACATCGGCCGCTGACAACAGCAGGACTTCAGACATGCACCCTCATCCTCATCAGCCGCGCAACAGCGTGCGGGCGGCCTGTTGTATGTCGGTCTCCGACAGGAGGACGTGGTACGCGGCGTCACCCAGGGGGATGATGCTGTCCTCGCTGGTCACGCGTGCCGTTCGTCCCTCGAAGCCGGCGTCGTTCAGGGCCGCGAGCACGCCCTCCGAGACCCCGCCGCTGCGCCGGGTCTCGTCCGCGACGAGCACCCGCCCGGTGGCGCGCGCCTCCCGGAGCAGATCCTCGATCGGGAGCGGAGCCAGCCACCGAAGGTCGAGCACACGAGCCCTGATCCCCGACTCGGCCAAGGTACGGGCGGCCCGCAGGCTCATCGGCACCCCGTTGGCGAACGTCACGATGGTGAGGTCCGTCCCCGACCCGTAGGTCCGTCCGCGCCCGAGGTCGACGGCCTCGGCCCGCGGCGCCGCCGGCCACTGCTCGTCGCCCTCCTCGTACAGGTCACGCGTGTGATAGAGCGCGATCGGCTCTAGGAAGACGCAGACCCGCCCGTTCGTCTTGGCGGCGGCGACGCACGTCCGCAGCATGCCCGCGGCGTCGTCGGGCCGGGACGGCGACGCGATGATCAAGCCGGGGATGTCCCTGAGGGCCGCGATGGCGTTGTCGTTGTGGAAGTGCCCGCCGAATCCCTTCTGGTAGGCGTAGCCGGCGATCCGTACGACCATGGGGTTCCGGTACTGCCCGTTCGAGAAGAACGACAGGGTGGCCGCCTCGCCCCGCAGCTGGTCGGCGGCGTTGTGCAGGTAGGCCAGGTACTGGATCTCCGGCACGGGCACGAATCCCGAGAGGCCCGTTCCGAGCGCGAGCCCCAGGATGGCCTGCTCATCGAGCAACGTGTCGAAGACGCGAGCGGCTCCATGCCGCTTCAGGAGCCCGCGCGTCACTCCGTACACGCCGCCCTTCCGCGCGACGTCCTCCCCGAAGACCAGCAGCTCCGGAACGTCCGCCAGCAGCTCGTCGAGGCTGCGGTTGATCGCCTGCGCCAAGGTCAGCGGCTCGGGTGCGGGCCGCCCGGCGAGGGGTGGCACCGCCAAGGGCCGGTGGGACGGCACCAGCGGGGCCATCACCTCCCGCGCGGAGCCCAGCCGCGCCGTTTCCGCGACCTCGGCCGCGATCGCCATGACCTCGGCGCGCTTGGCCTCGTACAGGGCGATGACCTCGTCCGGCGCGAGGACCTTGTGATCGGCCAGCAGCCGGGCCGTTCCCACCAGCGGGTCGCCGGCCTGAGCAGTCGCGATCTCCGCTGGAGTCAGATAGGCGGACTCGACGTCCGACCCCGCGTGACCCATCAGCCGGACGGTCCTCAGGTGCAGGAAGGCGGGCCGTCTGCGCTCCCGCACGAACGCGGCGGCCCGCGCCGCGACCGTGTAGGCGTCGGCCAGATCGCATCCGTCGGCGGCGAAGTACTCCAGCCCTTCCCGAGACCCGTACGCGGACTCGATCCAGCCCTCCGGAGTCCGCACGCTGATCCCGATCCCGTTGTCCTCACAGACGAACAACACCGGCATCGGCAACCCCTGATAACCGCAATGCACAGCCGCGTTCACGGCCCCGGTCGCCGTCGAGTGGTTGGCCGAAGCGTCCCCGAAACCACACACCACGATCGCGTCGTCGTCCCAGGGGCTTGCGACGCCGACCCGTCCGGCCCGTTCGATCCCGAACGCCACGCCCACCGCCCGAGGCAGATGCGACGCGATCGTCGACGTCTGCGGCACGACGCCCAGCGCATGACTCCCGAAGACCTTGTGCCGTCCGCCCGCGATCGGCTCCTGGGCCGCCGCGACCACCCCCAGCAGCACGTCCCGCAACGGCCGGTGCCCCGGCACCTGGCGGGCCCGCTCCAGGAAGAACGCCCCGGAGCGGTAGTGCAGCAGGGCCGGGTCTCCCGGCTTCGACGCCGCGGCCACGGCCACGTTCCCCTCGTGCCCCGCCGACCCGATCGTGTAGAAACCCCGGCCTCGCGCCTGCAGCCACCGGGCCGCGAGATCGAGATGCCGGCTCCCGAGCTGCGCGTCGAACAACTCCAGGCAGCGTTCATTCGAGAACGGAAGCTCAGGAAGCTCACCCGTCGGCATGCCGGGCGTCAGCGCGGCGACCGTCTCCAGGAACCAGGCGTCGGTGGTGTCGGTGGCGTCGGTGGACATGATCCCGAGCATCGACCCGATCCCCGCGCGAGCCAAGAGCCCCAAGACCCCGATCTTCTTAACGTCCCGGTAAGAAACCGTGGTCCGTCCGATCTTGGCGGAAGCGGCCCGGGGGCGCAGGCTGGGGACATGACGCTCTTTTCCATCATCGCCGGGTCCCGCGCGGAGCCGGGCGCGGATCGTTATGTGTCGACGTCGCCGGCCCGGCCGGACCAGGTGGTCGCCGAGGTGTCGCTCGGGGACGCCGGGGCGTTCGTGGCGGCCTGCCGGGCGGCCCGGCGGGCACAGGAGACGTGGCGGGACGTGCCGCCGCCCGTCCGGGGACAGGTGATCGCGGGCGCCGGGCGGCTGGTCGAGGCCAACAAGGAGCGGCTCGCGGAGATCGTCTCGCGGGAGGTCGGGAAGCCGTACGGGGAGGCGCTCGGCGAGGTCCAGGAGATCGCGGACACGTGCGCGTTCTTCCTGGGCGAGGGACGCCGGCTGTACGGGCAGACCGTGCCTTCGGAGATGCCCGACAAGCAGCTGTTCACGTTCCGGGACCCGGTGGGCGTGGTGGCCGTGATCACGGCGGGCAACTTCCCCGTCGCGGTGCCGTCCTGGTACATCGTCCCGGCGCTGTTGTGCGGCAACACGGTGGTGTGGAAGCCCGCGGAGTACGCGGCGGCGTGCGCGGAGGCGTTCTACGAGCTCTTCGCTCACGCGGGGGTCCCGGAGGGCGTGCTGAACGTGGTCTACGCGGAGGGCTCGGAGACGTTCCGGGGCCTGGAGACCGCGCTTGGCGAGGGGCTTGTCGACAAGGTGGGGTTCACCGGCTCCACGGAGGTCGGGGTACGGATCGGGGAGCTGTGCGGGCGGCACCTGCAGACGCCGTGCCTGGAGCTCGGCGGCAAGAACCCCATGGTCGTGACCGAGGACGCCGAGCTGGAGCTCGCGGTGGAGGGCGCCCTGTTCGCCGGGTTCGGGACGGCGGGGCAGCGGTGCACGTCGCTGGGCACGGTGATCGTTCACGAGTCCGTGCACGAGGAGTTCGTGCGGGCGCTCGACACGGCCACGCGGGAGGCGACGATCGGCGATCCCATGACCGAGGGCATCCTCTTCGGCCCGCTCATCAACGAACGTTTCGCGGACGGCTTCGAGAAGTACCTCGGCTGGATCGACCCGGGACGGCACCGGGTCCTCGGATCGGACGCGGTCGGGCGGATCAGCGAGAAACAGCCCCGGGACGGCTTCACCGGCGATCCGAGCGGCCTCTACTACCATCCGGTGATCGTCGACGGGGTGGCGGCCGGGGACGAGCTGTTCCTGAACGAGACGTTCGGCCCCATCATCGGGGTCACGACGTACCGGACGCTGGACGAGGCGGTCGCGCTGGCGAACGCGCCGGGCTACGGGCTGTCGTCGGCGATCTACACCACGGACCCGAAGAAGGCCTTCACGTTCCGGCGCGGCGTCCGGGCGGGGATGGTCAGCGTCAACAACTCGACGTCGGGCGCCGAGGCGCACCTGCCGTTCGGCGGCAACGGGCGGTCGGGCAACGGGAGCCGGCAGTCCGGGATCTGGGTGCTCGACCAGTTCACCCGCTGGCAGTCGATGAACTGGGACTACTCCGGCCGCTTGCAGAAGGCGCAGATGGACGTGGTGGAGATCGACGCCGACCTCGGCTTCCGGCTGTAAGGGGTGGCCGTGGAGGTTCCGGCATCGGCCGGCGTGGTGGTCGTCGGCGGGGGCGTGATGGGAACGAGCATCGCGTTCCACCTGGCGGAGGCCGGGGTGGACGTGGTGCTGGTCGAACGGGGCGAGCTCGGGTCCGGCTCGACCTGCAAGGCGGCCGGGGGCGTGCGGGCGCAGTTCTCCGACGAGGTCAACATCCGGCTCGGGGCGCGCAGCCTGGAGGCGTTCGGGCGGTTCGGGCGGCGTCCGGGACAGGAGATAGACCTGCACCGTGTCGGCTATCTGTTCCTGCTCTCGGCGGCCGAGGACGTCGCGGCGTTCGAGCGGAGCGTCGCGCTGCAGAACGAGCTCGGGGTACCCAGCCGGATGATCTCGGTGGCCGAGGCGAAACGGCTGTCGCCGCTGATCGAGACGGACGGCCTGCTCGCCGCCGCGTTCTCCCCGGACGACGGGCACTGCACGCCTGAGTCGGTCGTCCTCGGGTACGCGACGGGTGCCCGGCGGCATGGCGCGCGGGTGCTGACTCACTGCGAGCTGCTCGACGTCGAGGTGGGCGACGGGATCAAGGCCGTGCGCACATCCCGGGGGCGCATCGAGACGTCGACCGTGGTGTGCGCCGCGGGAGCCTGGTCGTCGGCTGTCGGAGCCATGGTCGGGGTGGACCTTCCGGTCACCCCGCTGCGCCGGCAGATCGTCTTCACCGAGCCCATGCCTGACCTGCCGAGGCCGGTCCCGATGACGATCGACTTCGCGACGACGTTCTACTTCCACGGTGAGGGCCGGGGACTGATGATCGGCATGTCGGATCCGGACGAGCGTCCCGGGTTCCGGCTGGAGCGCGACGACGCCTGGCTGCCCCGGCTGGGCGAGGCGATGGCCACGCGGGCGCCCGGCCTGCTGGAGGTCGGCCTCACCACGGGCTGGGCCGGGCTGTACGAGGTGACCCCGGATCACAACGCCCTCATCGGCGAGGCTCCCGGAGTGAGCCGCTTTCTCTACGCGACCGGGTTCTCCGGGCACGGGTTCCTGCAGGGCCCGGCGGTCGGCGAGATCGTCCGCGATCTCTATCTCGGCCGCGAGCCGTTCGTGGACGTGTCGCCTCTCGACGCCCGGCGCCTGGAGGGCGACCGGCTGCGACCCGAGCACAACCATGTCTGATCAGGTGGCTTCCGGGGCCGGGTGACTGCGCTGGTCCAGCGCCATTTCGCCCATACCGGGATCATGGAATCGCCAGGTCGCGGTATGTTCACCCCGTTGTGTAACGTCCTGGCCCCTTACGGCGCTGAGTTCCATAAGGATCGCAGCCGCTTCGGGGCCGGCACGATCGCGGCCTACATGAACGGGTGGCTTCATGTCAGAGCAAGACTCGCGGCCTTATGGCCGCGATCCCGACGGCGTCATCTGGCCCGACGTCCTGGTCGTCGCGCCTCCCGGCTCTCCGGCCGGTGCGCCCGCCGTTCCGGCTGGGATGGCGTCCGGACCGCGCCCTACAGGCCCGGACGGTGCCGCTGGGGCCGCTGGGGCCGCTGGGGCCGCTGGGGCTGCTGGGGCTGCCGGAGTTGCTGGGGCCGCCGCAGCTGCCGGAGTGGGCGGAGGCGCCGGGCGGCAGGGCGGGGCGCGGCGGAAGAAGGACAGGGGTAAACGACCGTCCTCGCGGCGGGCCGTGGTGGTCGGCGCGGCAGGCGTGGTGACCTTCGCGGCCACGCTGGTGGGGATGTACACGGTCTTCGGGAGAGAGGACGGGCCTCCCGTCCCGCAGGCGTTGAAGGCCTGCGAAGCGCCCGGATGCGTGGCGCCGGAGGCCCTGCCGACCACGACCACGCCGTCTGGGGGGACCAGCCCTCTGCAGCCCAAGACCGCCAAGTCGACACAGCAACCCAGCGGGTCACCCTCGCCGTCGTCGTCGTCGCCGACCGGCAAGCCGGACGGTTCGGCCCCGCCCACGACCCCGGGCCGCCCCGCGCCGCCGTCGCCCACACAGCCGCCGCCGCCTTCGCAGGCGCCGAAGGCCGCTCCGCCGGGCCCCGTCACCGTCAGCTACTCCGGCTCCGACAGCGGCTTCTGGGAGTACCGCGGTTCTTTCACGGTCACCAACAGGACCGGTGACACGCTCTCTTCCTGGCGTCTCGGCTTCGAGCTCTCAGGACGCAGCAGGCTGCGCACGCTGTGGCCGCTCCCATGGCACCGCGAGGGCGACGCCATCGTGGTCAACGGCGGACCGCTCAGCAACGGCGCCAGCTACACCGTGACGTTCGTGGCGCGCGGCAGGGGTGAGCCGCCCACGGGCTGCACTCTCAACCACAGGCCCTGCGTCTGGGGCTGAGCCACGCCCTAACCTGGAGCGATGGCCGCCGCAACTGACTTCGACGCGATCCGGCGAAGGCTGTCGGAGGCCGGGTTCTTCCGTACGGATCTGACCACCCGCGCGGCATACTCCTCGGACGCCTCGATCTACCGGCGGGTCCCGGTGGCGGTCGCGGAGCCGCGGACCCGGGACGAGCTCGCCCGGACGCTGGAGCTCGCGGCCGAGACCGGGCTGCCGGTGACGATGCGCGGCGGCGGCACGTCGATCGCGGGCAACTCGATCGGCCGCGGGATCGTGGTCGACACCTCCCGGCATCTCCACCGGATCACGTCGATCGATCCGGCGGCGCGGACGGCCGTGGTCGAGCCCGGGGTGGTGCTCGACGACCTGAGGGCGGCGGCCGGGGTGCACGGGCTCACGTTCGGCCCTGATCCGTCGAGCCATTCGCGGTGCACGCTGGGCGGGATGGTCGGCAACAACGCGTGCGGGGCGCATTCGGTGGCGTGGGGCATCACGGCCGGCAACGTCGAGGCCCTCAGGCTGCTGCTGCCGGACGGCCGGGAGCTCGCGGTCGGCAAGGGCACGAGCGGAGACGCCCGGATCGACGCCGAGTTGACCCGGCTGCGCGACGCTCATCTCGCGCCGCTGCGGACCGAGCTCGGGAGGTTCAGCCGGCAGGTCTCGGGCTACGGCCTGCATCACCTCCTGCCTGAGAACGGCTTCGACGTGGCCAAGGCGCTCGTGGGCAGCGAGGGCACCTGCGGCGTGGTCACGGAGGCGACGGTACGGCTCGTTCCGGTGCCGGCCGTGCGGGCGCTGGCCGTGCTCGGCTTCCCGGACGTCTACACGGCCGCCGAGGTCGCGCCGTTCGCCGCCCGGACCGGTGCGCTGACCGTCGAGGGGATGGCGGCCGACCTGCTGACGGCGCTCCGCGCGCAGCCCGGCCGGGGCGACGCCGGGTCGGCGTTGCCGCACGGTGGCGGCTGGCTCTACTGCGAGGTCGGCGGCGACTCGCTCGCCGAGGCGCGGGAGGCGGCCCACGCGCTGGTCGCGGCCGTACGGGAGATCGTGCCGGAGACGAGCGCGGTCGTGGTGGACGAGCCGGCCGAGATGCGGGCGCTGTGGTGGATCCGTGAGGCGGGGGCGGGAATCGTGACCCGGCTGCCGGACGGCGGCGAGGCGTGGCCCGGCTGGGAGGATTCGGCCGTTCCTCCTGAACGGCTCGGCGTCTACCTGCGCGAGCTGTACGGGCTCATGCGCGGGCACGGCCTGAGGGGCGTCCCCTACGGGCATTTCGGGGAGGGGTGCCTGCATCTGCGGCTCGACTTCGGCCTGGACACCCCGGGCGGTGTGGCGGCCTACCGGGAGTTCATGGAGGCAGCCGCCGAGCTGGTCATCTCGCACGGCGGGACGGTCTCGGGCGAACACGGGGACGGCCGGGCGCGGTCGGAGCTGCTGCCCAAGCTGTACTCGCCGGAGCTGATGGCGGCGTACGCCGGGTTCAAGGCCGTCTTCGACCCGGCGGGGCGGCTCAACCCCGGCGTGATCACCGATCCGGCGCCGATGGACGCCGGCCTGCGGCCGGGGCCGGGCCGTGACGCGCTGCTGACCACGCTGCCGATCACGCCGGTGCACGCCCTCACCCGTGATCGCGGATCGTTCGCGGCGGCGGTGCACCGCTGCGTGGGCGTGGGCGCGTGCCGGAACCTGGAGACCGGCGCCATGTGCCCCTCGTTCAAGGTCACCAGGGACGAGGTCCACTCGACACGAGGCCGCGCCCGCGTCCTGGCGGAGATGCTGCGCGGGGAGTCGATCACCCGCGGGTGGCGGTCGGAGGAGGTACGGGAGGCGCTGGACCTGTGCCTGTCGTGCAAGGCGTGCGCGGACGACTGCCCGGTCAATGTCGACATGGCGACCTACAAGGCGGAGTTCCTGCACCGCCACTACGGCGGGCGGGTCCGGCCCGTGACGCACTATTCGATGGGCTGGCTGCCTCTGTGGTCGAGGGTCGTGACGGCCGTCCCGGGTGCGGCACGGTTCGCCAACGCGGCGTTGCGGCGACGCCCCGTGGCGGCGCTCGCCAAGCGGCTGGCGGGCGTCGAGCCGCGGCGCGAGATGATCTCCTTCGCCGAAAAGACGCTGGCGGCGTGGTTTCGCGGGCGGCCCCGCCACGACGGCCCAAAGGTCGTGTTGTGGCCCGACACGTTCACCGCCTTCCACACGCCGGAGACCGGACGGGCGGCGGTCGAGGTGCTGGAGGCGCTGGGATACCGGGTGCTCCTGCCGCCCGGTCCGGTCTGCTGCGGCCTGACCTGGCACTCGACCGGGCAACTCAAGATCACCAAACGGGTCCTCGCCCGTACCCTCGACGTGCTGGAGCCCGCGCTGGCGGCCGGGCTGCCCGTCATCGGGCTCGAACCGTCCTGCACCGTGATGTTGCGCGACGAAGCACCCGAACTCCTGCCGGACGACCCGCGGGCCCGGCTCCTCGCCGAACGCGTGACGACGCTCGCCGAGGTCGTCGCGGGCCATGACGGCGAGTGGCCGTTCCGGCGGCTCGACGCGGCGGCCGTGTCGCAGGTGCACTGCCACCAGGAGGCCAAGGGGTCGTACGACGCCGACCGGGCGGTGCTGGAGCGGCTCGGCGTCGAGACCGACGTCATCGGCGCCGGATGTTGCGGTCTGGCGGGCGACTTCGGCTTCCAGCGCGGCCACTGGGAGGTCTCGCAGGCGTGCGCCGAACGGGAGCTGTACCCCAAGGTCCGCGAGGCCGCGGACGGGACGCTGATCCTCGCTGACGGCTTCTCGTGCCGGACGCAGGTGGCGCAGGGCACCGGGCGCCGCGGGCTTCACCTGGCCGAAGTCCTGCGCCGTGCCCTCCCCTGAGCCTTCCCTGAGCCGACCCTGAACCACCCCTGAGAACGGTTCCCAGCGCCCGATCACGGACCTAGCGTGACGAACGCCCCCAAGATCCACTCAGGAGGACGTTCATGCTCAAGGCCAGCTCCGCCGCGCGCCGTGCCGCACTCTGGTGCACGGGCGCGGCGACAGCGATCACCGCGGGGGTCGTCGTCCCGGCCGCCGGGACCGCCTCCGCCGCCGCGTCGACGGCGACGCCCGCGCCCGCCACGGCCGTCCAGTGGTCCCCGTGCAAGCCGGACACGCCGGAGTGGGCCGCGTGGAAGGGCTCCGAGTGCGCGACCCTGCGACTGCCCGTCGACTGGGCCCGGCCGGACGGCCCGACGTTCGAACTGGCGATCGCCCGCCGGACGGCCGACCCGGCGGTCCGGGCCGGCACCCTCGTGTTCGGCCCCGGCGGTCCGGGCGACTCGGGCGTCGAACGGGTCGGGAAGGGGCACGCCCGCTTCAGCCCCGAGGTGCGCCGCCGGTTCGACATCGTCAGCTTCGACCCGCGTGGCGTGGGCGGCAGCAGCCCGGTGACATGCTCACCCGAACTGCTCGCCGAACGGCCGTCGCCGAACCTGACGAGCCAGGCCGACTTCGACGCCACCGTCGCCTACAACAAGCGCCTGCGCGCCGACTGCCGGGCGAACACCAAGCCCGTGGGCATCGTCGACCATCTCGATTCGGGCCAGACCGTCCGCGACCTTGAGGCCATCCGCGTCGCGCTCGGCGAGAAGAAGCTCACGTTCCACGGCAGCTCGTACGGCACGATGCTCGGCGCGCAGTACGCCGAGACCTATCCCCGCAATGTCCGGGCGATGGTGCTGGAAAGCGTGATGGACCACAGCGTTCCCACCACGCGCGCCTTCCTGAAGACCGGCGCGGCCGCTGGCCAGGACCTGTTCGACGAGTTCGTGAAGTGGTGCGAGGCAGATGCCGGCTGCGCGCTGCGAGACCGCGACGTGCGGGCGGTCTGGAAGGAACTGCGTGCCAAGGCCGACCGTGGCGAGCTGGCCACCCCGCCGAGGCTGGCCGGCCGGCTCGGACCTCGTCTGACGTCGAGCGACCTGGTCAACCTGGTCGCCTTCCGGGCCTTCTACCAGGCCGACTTCGCCCTGCTGGCGAACGACATCGTCGACATGGAGACGCGCGAGGCGTCCGGCCCGCCTCCGCGGTTGTCACCGCTTCCGTCCGCGGTGCCGGTGTTCTGCGCTGACTGGCGCCTGCCGGTGCGCGACCACCGGGAGTACGCCTCGCTCGTGCGGAGGATGAACAGGACCGCGCCCGACATGCCTAACCTGTTGCCCCTCCGTCTGATGGCTTCGTGCCTCGGCGTTCCCACCGCCAACCCGCAGCACCGCCTGAAGCCGCCGGCGCGTATCGGCCCGCCGGTGCTGCTGGTGAACGCGGCGCACGATCCGGCGACGCCGCACCGCTGGGCCGCGTCGGTCGCCCGGCAGTTCGGCCGCAAGGGCGTGCTGGTCACCTACGACGGCTGGGGGCACGGCAGCGCCACCGACGGTCCCTGCATGACGAACGCCGTCGACGACTACCTGATCGACCTGAAGGTGCCCGCGCGGGGCACCCACTGCCCGGCCGTCTCCTGAGGCAGGCGTCACACGGCCGCCCCGGTCCCGCCGCGTGCGCAGCGGCGGGACCGGGGCGCACGTGGTCCTTTAAGGGGTGCACGTGGTCCTTAGGGGGTGGCGAGAGCCTCCGTGGGGGCCAGGCGGGCGGCGCGGATCGCCGGATAGAGACCCGCGATCCCGCCGATCAGCAGGGTCGCCGCGACACCGCCGACCATGGCCCAGGGCGGGACCACGGTGGGCCAGCCCTGGCTCAGCGCGTAGACCGCCGTGACGACGATCCCGAGCGCCACCCCGCCCACGCCGCCCAGGGCGGCGAGCAACTGCGACTCGGTGAGGAACTGCAACCTGATCTGGCCTCTGGTGGCGCCCAGCGACCGCCGCAGGCCGATCTCGGCACGCCGTTCCAGTACCGAGATGACCATGGTGTTGGCGACGCCGACACCCCCGACCAGCAACGCGACTCCGCCCAGCCCGAGCAGCAGCCCGGTGAACGCCTTGTCCGTGGCCTGCTCGGCCGCCAGCGCGTCCGAGGGGCGGCTGACCTTGACCTCTGTGGGCGACTCGGGATTGGCGGCTTCGCCGACCACCGCCCGTACGTCCTCCACCGCGTCCTTCTCCGCCCGGGTGTAGACCGTGGTCGGGTGGCCGTCGAAGTCCAGGCGGGTCTCGGCGACGTCCCAGCCGACCAGGGCGGCCGAGTCCAGCTCCGGCGCGAGCGCGTTCGGGCTCAGGACCCCCACCACGGTGAACCACTGCGAACCGAGCCACACCTGCTGATTGGGTTGCGCGACCCCGAGGCGCTCCGCGGCCGACCAGCCCAGCACCACGGTCGGATAGCGGCTGGTGCCGGCGTTGAGCCAGGCGCCGGTGGCCATCCGGAGCCCGATGGCGCCGGGCAGATCGAGGCGCGCCGCCTGCACGCTGATCCCCCCGCTCTCCCCTTCCGGGATGTGGTCGTTGCGGTAGACCTTCGCGTCGGACACCTTGCCGGTGGCGGACGCGGACAGCACGCGCGGGATTCTGCCGATCATGCCGACCGAGTCCTTGGGCAGCCGGGCGTCGCCGCCGAAGAAGTCGTTGCCCGGCGTGACGGTCAGCAGGTTGGTCCCCAGACTGTCCAGGGTCGCCTGGAGCTGTGCCCGGCTGGACGTGGAGATGCCGACCACACCGATCATGGCGGCGATGCCGATCGCGATGCCCAGCGCCGACAGGAACACCCGCATCGGGCGGGCGCGCAGTCCCGCGCCGCCGACCTTGAGGACGTCCCGCGGGCCGAGCCGGGCCGGAACGTCCTCCTGGGTGACGGGACGCCCTCGGCGGCCGGTCATCGCGCCACCTCCGCCCACACGTCGTCGTGCTCGATGCGTCCGTCGCGCATCTGGACCTGGCGGGGGAGGAGGCCCGCGATCTCACGGTCGTGCGTGATCAGGATGACCGTGGTGCCGCCCCTCGCCAGCTCCCGGAGCAGGTCGATCACCCCGGCACCGGTCGCGGAGTCCAGCGCGCCCGTCGGCTCGTCGGCGAGCAGCATCGCCGGTTCGCCGACGACGGCCCGCGCGATCGCCACCCGCTGCTTCTCGCCACCGGACAGCTGGTGCGGCCGGTGCCCGAGCCGGTGCGCGAGCCCGACGCGTTCCAGCGCCGTGCGCGCGCGGCGACGCCTCTCCGCCGGGCCCACGCCCCCGTAGAGCAGGCCGTCGGCGACGTTGTCGAGCGCGCTCACCCCGGCGGCGAGATGGAACTGCTGGAAGACGAAACCGATCCGGCGACCGCGCAGCGCCGAGAGCCGCCGGTCGGTGAGCCGGGACACGTCACGTCCCTGGACCAGTACCGTGCCCCCGCTCGGCCGGTCGAGCGTGCCGAGCAGGTGCAGCATCGTCGACTTGCCGGAGCCGGAGGGCCCGACGACCGCGACCAGTTCGCCGGCCTCGACCGTCAGCGAGACCCGGTCCAGCGCGGTGACCTCGCCCGGGTAGGTCTTGGTGACCTCGCGGAGCTCCACGACCGGTGTCACTTCGGGATCCCCACCTTCATGCCCTCGGCCAGCCCGGCGCCGGAGATCTCGACCTGGCCCTCGGAGAACAGGCCGGTCTCGACCTTGACCGTCCGTACCGCCGAACCCTGCACGACCTGCACGCCGTAGCCGCCGCCGGGCTGCGCGACCAGCGCGCCGACCGGCACGACCAGGACGCCCGAGTGCTTGTTGGCGGTGAAGCCGACGTCCACCGGCGCCTTGTCGTAGGAGGCGAGGGCCCCCGGCCTGCTGACCGCGATGGTCACCTCGATGCTGGCCGGGTTCTCCCCCGACCCCTCCTTGGCGACCTTGCCGACCTTGGTGACGACGCCCTTGGTCGTCTCGTCCTCGGTCAGCTCGATCGTCACCTGCGCGCCCTTCTTGACGAGCTTCTGGTACTTGACGTCGAGGTCGACGGTCACCACCCGGGTGGTCCCCGTGTAGGTGAACGCGGGGCCGCCCGCCTTGTCGCCGACGGCGGCCTTCCGCTCGGCCACCCTGATCGCGCGGGGCACGACCAGGACCGAACCCGGCTCGACCTTGCCCGTCTCCCGCACACCGAGATCCTCCTGCCACTCCTTCACCGCGGTGGCCGTGGACGAGCTGAAGGTCTCGTCGACCGTGAAGCCGGTGTAGCCGAGGGCCCGCAGGTTCCGTTCGAGCTGCTTGACGTCCGGCCCCTCGATGCCGGTGGCGAGCGTCCGGTAGATCGGCAGCCTCCCGTACAGCAGCGGCACGGGCCTGTTGTCGATCTTGAAGGCGGACCGTCCCCGGGTGAGGACGGTGCCCGGCGACGGCAGCCAGGTCAGCGTGCCGCCGCCTGCGGTGGACGCGTTGCTGGTGGCGCCGTACGAGAGCGTGCCGCCCACCGCCTGGGTCTCGACCAGGTCGGTCCGCTGGATCGTCGCGGTCGCCGGCGGCAGCGAACTGTGGGCCACGGGGGCCTTACCGCCGTCTCCGCCCAGTCCGGCGGTGGCGAACCCGGCACCGCCGATCACGATCACTCCGGCGATGCTCAGGAGCGCCGCCCGCTTGCCCTTCAAGTTCAGTTGCCCTTCTCATCGGGGCGCTTGGGCTGCAGGTGACCACACGCCTTCTCCGCCGCCTGGAACTTCGGGCTCTCCGGGTTGGCGCCGATGGACTCCTCCTTGGGGCCGCCGCCCTTGCCCTTGTTCTCGACCTTGCGTTCGATCCGCCCGTTGTCGTCCGGGTCGGGCATGTCGATGCCGCGTTCGCGCATGCACTTGGCGAAGGCGCGCATCTTGGCGATCTCCTCCGGGTTGCGCTTGGGCGGCTTGCCGCCGTCCGGCTGCAGGTGGCGGCACTTCGCCTCCGCGGCCTTCATCTTGTCGGGGCTGTCGCCCTTCTCCTTCGAGCCGCCTTCCACCTTGGTCATGACGCCCCCGGAGCCGTCCGTTTGGGGGTCGGACATGTTGATCCCGTTGTCGCGCATGCACTTGGCGAAGGCGCGCATCGCGGTGAGCTCGTCGGTCTTCTTGCTGGAGGGCAGCGCGTTCGCGCCGCCGCCGCCGTCGCCGCCGCAGGCCGGCAGGCAGAGGGCGAGCATCGGCACCATGGCCAGCGCCGCAAGGGTTTGTCGTCGCATCGCTAGATCTCCTTGTCGACTCCGCCGGGGCACGTCCCGGCGGACGACCAGAAGTTCAGCGTCCGTGCGTTAAACCTCTCGTAACCACTTCGCGTTATGCCGACGTTACGCCCGTTGCCGCAGGCTGGCCGCTGGACACCGGTGGCGCGAACGCGTTCGCATGGCATGAGGGACGGGGAACGTGCGGGTACTGATCGCCGAGGACGAGCGCATGCTCGCCGACTCGATCGCCGAGGGCCTGCGGGCCGAGGCGCTGGCCGTGGACGTGGTGTACGACGGCGACGCCGCGCTCGAGAACCTCGGCGTGAACGACTACGACGTCCTGGTGCTCGACCGGGACCTGCCGGTCGTGCACGGCGACGACGTGTGCCGCGCCGTGGTGGAGTCCGGGGCCCCGGTACGGGTGATCATGCTCACCGCCGCCGTCACCGTGCCCGCCCGGGTCGAGGGGCTGCGGCTGGGCGCGGACGACTACCTGACCAAGCCGTTCGCGTTCGAGGAACTGGTGGCCCGCGTCCACGCCCTCGGCCGCCGGGCCAGGCCCGCCGACCCGCCGACCCTGGAGCGGGCGGGCGTCCGGCTCGATCCGGCGCGCCGTGAGGTGTACCGGGACGGGCGGTACGTCCAGCTCGCGCGCAAGGAGTTCGGGTTGCTCGCCGAGCTGCTGCGGGCGGACGGGAAGGTCGTCTCGGCGGAGCGGTTGCTGGAGAAGGTGTGGGACGAGCACACCGATCCGTTCACCAACACGGTCCGCGTGACGCTGATGAAGCTGCGCCGCAAGCTCGGGGAGCCGGCCGTCATCGAGACCGTTCCAGGAGTGGGGTACCGCATTCCATGACCATGTCGACAGGGACGCTCACCGAGAGGTTCCGGCTCACGGTCCGGGTCCGCCTGACGCTCGTCTATGGCGGGCTCTTCCTGGTCGGCGGCATCGTGCTGCTGGGACTGACCTACCTTCTGGTGGACGCCAGCCTCCGTCCGGACGGGCCGATGCGGACCGTCTCCGGTGGCCTGGAGCTCGATCTCGAGCGCGGCGGGAGGGAGACCATCAGCGAAATCGAGAAGGCTCCTGGCGACTCGGTCTCGAAGGCCCATCTCATCAAGGAGGTCAAGGGCGACACCCAGCGCGAGACGCTGAACGCCCTGCTGACCCAGGGCGGCATCGCGCTCGGCGTGGTCGGGGCCGCCGCGCTCGGGCTGGGCTGGTTCTTCGCCGACCGGGCGCTGAGCCCGATGCACAAGATCACCGAGACCGCGCGGCGGGTGGCGCGCAGCCATGACCTGGGCGAGCGCATCGCCTACGACGGCCCGCGCGACGACGTGAAGGAGCTGGCCGACACGTTCGACACCATGCTGGAACGGCTGGCCAGGGCCTTCGACGGGCAGCGGCGGTTCGTCGCCAACGCCTCGCACGAACTGCGCACCCCGCTGGCGATCAACCGGACGCTCGTCGACGTCGCCGTGCGACGGCCGGACGCGACCGACGACGTCAAGCGGCTGGGCGAGTCGCTGCTCGTCGTCAACGGACGGCACGAACGCCTCATCGACGGGCTGCTCACGCTGGCCGGCACCGAGAACACCGTCGTGGACACCTCCCCGCTCGACCTCGCGTTCGTGGCCGGGCACGTGCTCGACCAGGCCGCCGCCGGGGCGGCCGAACAGGGGGTCACGGCGCACCGGCACCTCGGACCGGCGCCGACCGAGGGCGATCCGATCCTGCTGGAACGCCTCGTTCAGAACCTCGTGGAGAACGCCGTCCGCCACAACCACGAGGGCGGCGAGCTCTGGGTCTCGACCGGCCATGCCGGTGGCCGCGTCGAGCTCACGGTCGCCAACACCGGCCCGGTCGTCCCTCCCTACGAGGTTGAGACGATCTTCGAGCCGTTCCGCCGGCTGGGCAACGACCGGGTGCGTTCGGACCGGGGCACCGGGCTCGGCCTGTCGATCGTCCGGGCGACCGCGGGCGCGCACGGCGGCACCGTCAAGGCCGCGTCCAGGCCCGCCGGGGGACTCATCCTCACCGTCAGCCTCCCGGCCCGATCTGTCCAGAATGTCCGGAGGCGTCCTCAATCTTCAGGAACATTGAACCCTGGCCGGGGTGGCGTCCGTACTGCGGACTGAAAAGACCATCGGGGCCGATCGCGTCACAACACCTCGTTGGGGAGGCGCCGAGAGCGACGTGGCCTCTCGATCTCGACCGCGAGGGCGGAGAGATGGCGATCATGACCGGACGGCGGGGGCTCGACGGACAACGCTTCGAGCAACGGGTACGGGCGGTGCCGGCGGCGGTCGGGCTGCTGCGCGACCTCACTGAGTTCCACCTGTCGAGGTGGGGGATGGCGGCGCACAGCCCGGATCTCGTGCTGATCGTCAGTGAGCTGGCGACCAACGCGGTGAACGCGGCGCCGGGCGCGCAGATCGATCTGCGGTTCTGGGCGGCGGAGGGCGTGGTCGGCATCGAGCTGGCGGATCCGGCCGCCGACCTGCCGTCCCGGCGGATGTCCAGGCCCGAGGAGGTCGGCGGCCGGGGACTGGAGATCGTGGACCTGCTCGTCGAGGAGTGGGGAACCCGGCCGGAGCCGCGGGGCGGCAAGGTCGTCTGGGCCCGCTACCGGGTCGGCGGGGACGCCTGACCGAGCCGTTCGGCGTCGGCGGGGTCGAGCGGCACGTCGAAGACCTCGGCGAGCAGCTTCGGCAGCTCGGACCGTTCGACTTCGCGGGTCTCCGCCGAGCCGTCCGGGCGCGTGGTCGTCCAGGTGGTCCCGTCCAGAACGTGGTGGACCTCCGCGCTGAACCGCTGGGCGAACGGCCGGGCGGTGAACGGCGAACGCGGGCTCGTGGAGACGTAGTGGCTGCCCACCACGTAGTCCAGCGCGTACTGAGGATTGAGCGTGAAGGTGTGGCGGTCGACCCACCCCTCCGCGCCGTACTGGTGGAGCACCCACAGACCGGTGTCCAGCGCGCCGGTCCGGCGTTCCAGCCGGAACCGCCAGCCGTCCTGCACGACCTCCGTGCCGTCCGCGAACTCGATCGGCTCCAGCGGGCCGCCGCCGAAGCCGACGTCGCACAACCACACCCGGTCGTCGCCGGGCGCCGTCACCCGCAGGACCGCGTGGGTCGCGGGCCTGATCCCGTCCGCGCCGAGGGTCACGCGCGCCGACAGGGCCGTCAGCCCGAACCCGAGCCGTTCGAGCACGGCGGCGAACAGGGTGGTGTGCTCGTAGCAGTAGCCGCCGCGGCGGCGCCGGACGAGCTTGTCCTGGAGCGTCTCCAGGTCCAGCAGGATCGGACGGCCGAGGATGATCTCCAGATTCTCGAACGGGATCGACGTGGTGTGCCCGCGGTGCAGCGCCCGCAGCGTCGCCGGCGTGGGCGCCCGGTCACCGTCGAACCCGATCCGCGCGAGATAGGCGTCGAGGTCGAGCTCGGCGCCCTTCCATCCGTACCCGTTGTCCGGCATGTCAGCGATCGTACGAGAGGACGGTCACGCCGCCGTCGAGCGTGCGCGTGCCGGTGAGCCGGAACGGGATCGGCGAGAACCCGGTGCCGAACATCGGGATCCCGCTGCCGGCGACGACCGGATACACCTTGACCACGAGCTCGTCGATCTCCGGCAGCAGCGATCCGGCGAGCCGCCCGCCGCCGAGCAGGAAGATGTCCTTGCCCTCCTCGGCCTTCAGCGCCCTGACCTTGCCGGTCACGTCACCCGAGATGATGTCGACGGCCGGGTCGGGGCTCGTGGTGAGCGTCTCGGAGACCACGTACTGGCGCAGGTGCGGGTACGGGCTCGTCACCCCGGCCTCGGCCGCCGGAGCGTAGGTGGCACGGCCCTGGATGACGGTGTCGAAGCGCCGGTTCGCGGCCTTGTCGATGCCGAGCTGCTCGCGCACCTGGACGGGGAGCGTCTCCGGGTAGTCCGCACTGAGATACGCGATGAGGTCCTCGGTGATCGGGAAGAACGTCAGGTCTCCGTCCGGGGCGGCGATGTAGCCGTCGATGGTGGTTCCGATGAAGTAGACGAGCTTCCGCATGACGAAATTTCCTCATTCTCTGGGGTATACGGGGAGAGTACGAAACGATCGCTTGATCGCCGATGAGTTTTCGAAGTGGGCACGGTCTACCTCGATGACACCACGATCCACGTTGGGCTCAGTGCAGCCACGAAGGAGATGACCATGGCCGGCAGCATGATTTTCGTGAACCTCGCCGTTCGGGACCTGGAGCGGAGCAAGGAGTTCTGGACCAAGCTCGGCTACTCGTTCGACCCTACGTTCACCGACGAGAACGCGGCCTGTCTGGTGCTCGCCGAGGGGCACAACTACGCGATGCTGCTCACCGAGAAGTTCTTCGCCGGTTTCCTGCCCCAGGGCAAGACGACCGCCGACGCTTCGACGACCACCGAGACCATGATCGGTCTGGCCGCGGAGAGCCGGGCGGAGGTCGACCGACTCGTCGACACCGCGCTGGCGTCAGGAGGCTCGGCCGCCAGCGACACCATGGACATGGGGGCGATGTACGGCCGCAGCTTCCAGGACCCCGACGGCCACCACTGGGAGGTCATGTACATGGACATGGCCGCCATGGAGCAGGAGGGGCAGGAGGGGCAGGCATAGGGGAAAGCCCGTGGCCGCCGGTCAGAGCGGCCACGGGACCTTCGCCGTGACCCGGGGTCAGCGCACGTAGACGCGGAAGCCGACCGGGATGATCTTGAACATCAGATCGGCGGTGTGCTTCATCGGCAGGCGCGCGCAGCCGTGCGAGGCCGGGTAGAGCGGCACGCTCGGCGAGCCGTGCAGCGCCCAGCCCCGGTAGAAGTAGATCGGCTTGTAGAGGTCGCCGAGCTTGGCGTGCCGCCAGCCGTTGATCTTGCGGGTGACCTTGAAGTTGCCGCTCGGCGTGCGCGCGACGTCGCACTCGCCCTTGTAGCAGTAACGCTTGTTGTTGCCGGTCGAGGTGTGGCTGATCAGATAGACCCTGTTGTTCTTGTACACCACGACCAGCTGGCGCTTCTTGGAGATCTCCACGCGGTTGGCGGCCGGCTTCTTCACGATCCGCACGGGCGACTTGGGCCTGGCCAGCGCCCGCCACGTCCCCTTGCCGACGGTGCCCTTGCCGCCGGGCTTGAGCCCGTTCACCTTCTGGAACGCCCAGACGGCGTAGAGCGTGTCCTTGCCGTACCTTCCGTCGACCGAGCCCGGGTCGTAACGGAGAGCGCGCAGGCGCTTCTGCAGGTAGGTGACGTACTTGCCCTTGGAGCCGTAGTGGAGCGTGGGCGGTGCCGCGGCGCTCGCCGCGGGTGCCGCCGCCACCGTGCCCGGAGCGTTCGCCGAAAGCGCGGCGGCCTCGGCCGGCGAGGAGATGAGCGGTGCCGTCACGGCCCCGGCGACCAACGCAAGTCCGGCGATCTTCAAGCGCATGCCTACCGGCCCCCTGTCCTTGGATTGTCAATTGACCCAAGGGCACCTTAGATCACCCAAGTCGCTCTCGGGGGCGCGCTGCGCCGTTTCAGCGGACGCCGCGCGGGCGGAACTGCACGCTGATCCGCGGGCCGGTGGCCTTCGCGCTCTTGGGGATCGCGTGCTCCCAGGTGCGCTGGCAACTGCCGCCCATCACCAGCAGGTCGCCCGGACCCATGCCGTAGCGCCGTGTCCCGCCGCCGCCGCGCGGGCGCAGCAGCAGCGAACGCGGCGCGCCGAACGAGATGATCGCGACCATGGTGTCCTCGGCCCGGCCGCGTCCGGTCCGGTCGCCGTGCCAGGCGACGCTGTCGTGCTCGTCGCGGTAGAGGCACAGGCCCGCCGTGCGGAACGGCTCGCCGAGCTCGCCCGCGTAGTGCGCGCTGAGGGCGGCCCTCGCCTCGTCGAGCACCGGATCGGGGAGCGGCGCGTCCTCGTCGTAGAAGCTCAGCAGCCGCGGGACGTCGACCACCCGGTCGTACATGCGCCGCTGCTCGGCACGCCAGGGGACCTCGTTCAGCAGCCGTTCGAACAGCGCGTCCGAGCCGGAGACCCAGCCCGGCCGGACGTCGATCCACGCACCGTGCTCAAGGCGTGTGCGCCGCACGGAGCCGCCGAGCGCGCCGACGCCCGTCTCCTCGGTGCAGTCGAGCAGGAGGCCTTGGATCGGTCCGTTCATACCGCCCAATGTATCCAGCGTGTCAAACATACGTTCGAACGGCGCTCCTGGGGCGGCCGACTCCGGAGAGGTCGCGGTGCACGACGCTGTTGCGGTCGGTGACCCGGTTGCCGAGCGAGAGCTGAGGCCACAAGCCGGACAGTTCCTGCCTGCTGCGCTCGCTCCACGCCCGCGCGAGGTCGCCGCGTGTTTTGTAGAAGTTCAGCGCGCACCCGCCGGTGTGAACGCGCAGCAGGGTGAAGCCGCCGGGGTACTCCTTGACGGCGCCGACCTCTTGTTGCACGACCCGGGGCGCGAGCGGGAACACCGAGCGCTGGTTGCGGTGCGTGTGCCCGGCGTGGTGCAGGAAGACGCCGGGCGTGCGGTCGTAGGCGCGCAGGATCGAGATCGCTTGGCCGGCCTCGATCGACTGGCCACCGGTGATCGCCAGTGGTGAGTTCTCGACGAAGATCGGATGGTGCCCGAAGACGAGGGTCGGCTGGTCGCGGTTCTCCTTCAGCGTGTTCTCGAACCAGGCGTACTGCTCCTTGCCCAGCCCGCCCGCGTCCCCGCCGTCGCCCGCCTTGTCGTAGGTGTCGAGCCCGATGACGCGCAGGCCGTGCAGGTCGTGCGAGAAATAGGCAGGACCGTCGCCCGTGAAGAAGCCGTCGCGGAAACAGTCGCGTCCTTGCCACTGCCCGGGGCTGCACGAGGCGTAGGCGGGACCCTCATGGGCACGGTCGTGGTTGCCGCGCGCGACGAGATAGTCCCGTCCGTGCGTCCCGAACCCGTCCAGCAGAGCCTTGGCGCGCCCGACGTCGACCGGCTCCGCCTCGCTGGTGACGTCGCCGGCGGCCAGCAGATAACCGGCTCCGCGCGCCCGCGCGTCCTCCACCAGGGCCCTGGTCATGACCTCCGGGTACGGCGGATGGCCGGGCACCTGCTCGATTCCCTTGATCCAGGGCAACTGGCCCACGAGGCCCGCCACCGTCTCGCCGAGGTGCAGGTCGTTGCAGAGCGCTACCGAGAAGAGGAACGAGCCGGGTGGCGGTTGCGGCGTCGTGAAGCTGTGGACGCCGTCTGCGTGGGGCGTCCCGGCGGCTTGCCCGAAGGCCAGCGGCGTAGCGCTTGCCGTCTTTCCCTGGGAACGGGCTCGGTAGTAGTAGGTGCGTCCCGGTTCCAGTCCGGTCAGCTCTACATAGTGGTACGGGGTGTCCGCGGGTCGGATGGCGGTGGCCCGTTGTGTGAGGCGTGCCGGGTGCGTCCCATACTCCACCTCGCCGTCCGCTGGGGCGGGCTTCATCCGGCCCAGCCCGTCGTCGGTGCCCGGGACGCCGGTGTACCAGGTCAGGATCGCGCTGGTCTCGGTGAGCGTGACGAGTTCCAGGTCGACGGGCCGTACGACCCCGGACCGCGCCGCCGCCGCGTACGCCCGCTCGGGATCGGCCACGGGAACGAGCGACGCGCCTGCCACGACGGCGCTCCAGCGCATCAGGTCCCGCCGGCTCGGCCTGCAACAGATCATGTGCGTCAGCGTCCCAGCGGTCCCGGCACCCGGCCAGACCCAAAGGCTCTTTAGGCCCGCTTTAGGCCTCACCTCGTTAGGTGCAAGACGGGATCAGTGCATCGGAAGTGCTATCCGGGAAGTAAGCCCCGGAACGGTTCAATTCGGGAACATCGACGTACGGTGGCAGACGTGAGCGTGGTCCGCGGTGAAGCGCGGCGCCGGTGGCTTCTGGTCGCGGCGCTCGTCGCGGTGTTGTGCTCGGCCCCGTTCGCGATCGCCGCCTGGCCGGTCGCCGGGACCGGCGTCGAGCCGCAGCGGCTGCGCGGGCTGATCCTCGGTTCGGCCGACCGTCCCTACCAGGGCCTCGTGGAGAGCAACGGCTCGCTGGGCGTGCCCGACCTGCCGGGCCTGGACGAGGCGACCGGGCTGCTCGGCGGCACCTCGCGCATGCGGGTCTGGTACGGCGCGCCGGAGAGCTGGCGGGTCGCCCTCATGACCGCCACCGGCGAACGCGACTTCATGCGGTCGAAGGACGGCCTGGCCATCTGGGACTACGAGGGCGAACAGCTGACCAGGATCGAGGGCGCCCCGGCCGTCCGGCTGCCGAACGCCGCCGATCTCATGCCGCCCGATCTCGCCCGCAGGCTGCTGAAGCTGGGCACGCCGGCCGACCGTCTGACCGGCCTCGACACGCGCCGCGTCGCGGGCCGTACGGCCGCCGGGCTGCGCGTCACGCCCGCCGACACCGCGACGACGATCGGCGCGGTGGACATCTGGGCCGATCCTGAAACGGGGGTTCCGCTTGAGGTACGGATCGTTCCGCGCGGAGGGAGCCGGGCCGTGCTGACCACCCGGCTGCTCGACGTGCGCTTCGCGCGGCCCGCCGCGTCGGCCGTCGCGCCACGGTTCGCGCCCGGCGTCCGCAGGTCGGAGGTCGACACCTTCGACCTGCTGTCACGGCTGGCCTCGCGGACGGCCGAGCGCCTGCCGCGCCGGCTGGCGGGACGTCCCGCCCTGGAGTCCACGCCGTCCATCGCCAGCGTGCGCGGCTACTCGGGCGGCTTCTCGTCGTTCGTCGTGGCGCCGCTGCCGGGCCGCTACGGGCGCCGGGTCTTCGAGGCGGCGCGCACGGCCGGCGCGGGCGTGCTCGCGGTGTCGCACGGCGAGGCGCTCGCGGTGCAGACCTCGGTGCTCACCGCCGTCCTGGTCAGGGACGAGGAGCTCGGCCGGGCGTTCCTGCTGGCCGGGCCGGTACGGCCGGAGCTGCTGCGCACCGCCGCCGACGAGCTGATCTCATGATCGTCACACGGGCGCTGACCAAGCGGTTCGGGCGGGTCACCGCCGTGCGCGAGGTCGATCTGAACGTGCGCGAGGGTGACCGGTACGGGCTGCTCGGGCCGAACGGCTCGGGCAAGACGACGCTCGTGCGGATGATCCTCGGGCTGGTGTACGCGACGTCCGGCGAGATCGAGGTGATGGGGAAACCCATCCCACGCCGGACCAACGAGGTGCTCCGCGAGGTCGGCGCGCTCGTCGAGGGGCCCGGCGCGTACGGGCATCTCTCCGGCCGGGCCAACCTCACCTTCCTCGACGCCGCCGGACCCGGGGGCGGCGGTTCGCGCAAGGCCCGGCGGCTGCGAGTGGAGGAGGCGCTGACGCGGGTCGGGCTCTCCGGCGTCGACGACAGGCCGGTCAAGACGTACTCGCTCGGGATGCGGCAGCGCCTCGGGCTCGCCGCCGCGCTCCTGCACCGGCCCCGGCTGCTGGTGCTGGACGAGCCGACCAACGGCCTCGACCCGCAGGGCATCCGCGAGGTGCGCGACCTGCTGGAGGAGCTGAACGCGGACGGCACGACGATCTTCCTGTGCAGCCATCTTCTCGCCGAGGTCGAGCAGCTGTGCACCCGCGTCGGCGTGATGGACCGCGGCCGGCTGGTGCTGGAGCAGGAGATGGGCCAGGTGCGGTCGCCGACCGGCCGGGTCGTCGTCCACACGCCGGACGCCGACCGGGCCGTGGCGTTGCTCGACGGCGGTGTGGAGCACCGGGACGGCGCGCGGCTGCTGGTCCGGGCGGCCGACGCCGCGGAGCTGAACGCGCGCCTCGTGCGTGCGGGCCTGCGGATCGACGAGATCCACCTGCAGCGCCGATCACTTGAGGACGTCGTGCTGGAGGCCACCGGCCCCGGTTCCGACCGGCTGGACGCGAACGCCGCCGCCGAGTTGGACGAACCCGGCGTGCACGTGGACGGGGTGCGCAAGGTCGAGGTCGGCCAGGCCCAGGGGCGGAGCCAGGCCCAGAGCCGAGGCCAGGGGCAGGGGCGGGGTCTGAGCCCGGGCTCGGAGCAGGATGCCTGGCAGGGTACGTCGCGGGAGTTCCTCGAATGATCGTCACCGAACTGGCCAAGCTGGTGCGGCGCCCGCGTACGTGGGTGTCGCTGGCCCTGCTGTGCGGCCTGCCGGGCATCGTCGCGATCTTCCTCGGGGTCACCGAGGTCGCGCCTCCGCCGGGGGAGGGCCCGACGTTCCTGTCGGCCGTCCTGACCAACGGCTCGCTGTATCCGGCCGCCGCGCTCGCCATGGTGCTGCCGCTGTTCCTGCCGGTCTCGGTCGCGGTGGTCGGCGGCGACTCCATCGCGGGCGAGTCCGGCTCGGGCATGTTGCGCTATCTGCTGCTGCGGCCGGTGGGGCGCACCCGGCTCCTGGTGGCCAAGCTCATCGCGCTCACGGCGTACGTGATGCTCGCGGTGGTGGCCGTCGCCGTCACCTCGTACGTCATCGGGGTGGCGACCTTCGGCACCGAGCCGGCGTCCGCGCTCGCCGGATCAGAGCTGATCACCTCGGTGTCGGGGACGGGCCTGTCGGACGCGCAGGTGGCCCTCCGCATCACCTATGCCGTGCTCTACATCGGCATCTCCATGCTCGGCGTGGGCGCGCTGGCGCTCTTCCTGTCCACGTTCACCGACTCGCCCCTGGCCGCCGCCCTGGGCGCGCTCGCGGCCCTGGTGACGAGCCAGGTCCTCGTCACCCTGGACGCGGCCGCGTCCGTCCAGCCCTACCTGGTGACCCGCTACTGGCTGAGCTGGGTCGACTTCTTCCGCGACCCGATCCTGTGGCGGGACATCGAACGCGGCCTGGCGCTGCAGGCCGTCTATGTGGGCGTTCTGCTGGCGGCCGCCTGGGCCAACTTCGCCACCCGCGACGTCACGAGCTGAGCGCGCCGCAGGCCTTCGGGGACTCGAACGGGCCGGTGCCGAGAGCACGCAGCACGATCCCGACGACCATGGGATCCGACGGCAGCTGCCCGTGCCCGGTGCGCGCGCCGGGACAGACGCGCTGGAGCTCCACGTTGACGGCGTCGCCGTTGAGGCGCGACGAGTCCGGTGGCGTCACGGTCTCGTCCTGCGCGGTCCACAGGGACATGAGCGCGGGCCGTCCGGGAGCCTCGTCGCCGAGGCTCCGCAACAGCGAGCTTCCCGGCACGAGCTGCCGGCAGGCGGCGGGGCACGCCACTCCGAGGGCCGATCCGGCCGTGGCCAGCTCGGCTCCATGGTGGGGAGAGCCCAGCGTGATGATGCGGCGGGCCTTGCCCGCGCCCTCGTGCTCGCGTGCCCAGAGCCGCGCCACGACCCCACCGGCGGAGTGCCCCACCAGATCAACGGAGGGAGCGCCCCCGCGCAGGGCGTCGGTGACGTATCGATCGACTGTCCGGGCCTGCTCGCGCAGATCGCCGCGACCGTCCTCGGGGAGCCGCACGAGCTCGGTCTGGCGGCCCTCACTCCGCAGCCGTTCGGCGAGCACGCGCATGCCGGACGAGCCGCCGCCGTAGCCGGGAATCAGCACCACGGGGCCGGGCCGGTCCTGTGGCACCGCCCGGACCTCGTCACCGGGCACGAGGGCGCGGACGGCCACGACGACCGCGACGACGAGCACCGCGAGCGCGACCACGCCCACGAGCAGGCGCCGCCGGGGGCTGAGCCGCCGGGGGCCGAGCCGCTGGGGGCCGAGCCCGCTCCAGGACCGCATCAGGCGTTCTTCACCGTGCTCGTCGGACGTCTCACATCTACCGGTCTACCCGATGATCGCCGATCTGGTCAGGGGCGCGTCCGGGATGTTCGATTTGGGGGGTTTTGATCCTTTGCCTAGATTGGTATTGACCAGTTCGGGACGGCCGCATACGCTCGCAGCCGTCGGTACAGGTGGCAGAGGAGGTGATGGGCATGCGAACCGTCGGCGATCCGGGGGCGGTGGAGACGAAACGGCGGGCAGTGCGCCGCGAGCTCCTCGCCATGATGGAGGGCCTGGAGCCCGGGGAGGCGCTGCCGCCCGAGCGGCGGCTGGCCGGGACGCTGGGCGTCTCGCGGCCGACGCTGCGTGCGGCGATCGACCTGCTCGTGGCCGACGGGCTGCTCGAACGGCGCCACGGCAGCGGCACCTACGTGGCCGAGCCGCGCATCGCCGTGCCGCTGACCATGACCTCCTTCACCGAGGACATGATCCGGCGCGGGATGAAGCCGGACGGCCGGGTGCTGTCGTTCCGTGCCGGGCCCGCCGGGGCGAAGATCGGGCGCCGGCTGTCCCTCTCACCGGTCGAAGAGGTATTTACCATTCGCCGTCTCCGGCTGGCGGACGGGGCGCCGATGGCGATCGAGACCCTCTACATGCCGAAGGACCTGCTCCCGGAGCTGTGCCGTGACGACCTGGAAGGCCGGTCCTTCTACGACCTGCTGCGGGAGAACGGCGTCGTCGTCGCCGCGGGCCGGGAGACGATCGAGCCGACCGTCACCACCACCGAGGAGGCCGAGGTGCTGGGCGTGCCCGTGCACGTGCCCGCGTTCCTCTTCGAACGGGTCGCCCATACCGAGGAGGGCAGGCCCGTGGAGTACGTCCGTTCCCTGTACCGCGGCGACCGATATCGGCTGGAGCTCGACCTCCGGCCGCCGCCGCACTGATCCCCGCCGCTTCGTCATCGGTGACCGCGCCCGAACCACCACGAGGTCCGTGAAGGTCGCCGGCAACCCTCCCTACGTCCCGAAGAACTGAGGTGACGGCATCGTGGACATCATCAAGGACATCCTGACGTTCCTGGCCGACAACGTGTTCGGCCAGGTGCCGATCCTGATCGGGTTGATCACCCTGACCGGGCTGCTGCTGCAGCGCAAGCGGTTCGAGGACACGCTGGCCGGGGCGCTGCGCGCCACGATCGGCGTGGTGATCCTCTTCATCGGCATCGAGATCTTCACCGGTGGGCTGAGCAGCTTCCAGACCGTGCTGGCGAACGCGATGGGCACCGATCCGCCGAAGGCCGACCGGACCCTGACCGATTTCATGACCTCGCAGGGCGGCACGGTCGCGCTGGTCATCACGGTGGCGTTCCTGGTCCACGTGCTGATCGTGCGGCTCTTCCCGGCGGCGCGGTATCTGTACCTGACCGGGCACCTGATGTTCTGGATCAGCATGGTCACCGTCGCCTCGCTGGTGACGATCGCGCCGGACGCCGACCAGCTGACACTGGTGCTGTGCGGCGCGGGCTTCGTCGCCGCGTACTGGACGCTGCAGCCCCTGTGGATGCGGCCGCTGATGCGCAGGATCCTGCCGGACGACCGGTTCGGCTTCGCGCACACCAGTTCGCTCGCGGCGGTGGTCACGGGGTTCGTGGCACGGCCGTTCGGTGACCGGGACAAGCACGACACCGAGAAGCTGAAGCTGCCGCGCCAGCTGTCGTTCTTCAAGGACATCAACGTCTCCACCGCGCTGATCATCTCGATCATCATGCTGGTGTCGGTCGGGTTCGCCGACAAGGACGTGGTCACCAAGCTGGCCGCGGAGATGGACCCGAAGCTCTCGCCGTGGGTGTGGGGGCTGCTGGTCGGGCTGCGCTTCGCGGGCGGCATCGCGATCCTGCTCTTCGGCGTGCGGATGTTCCTGGCCGAGATCGTGCCCGCGTTCAAGGGCTTCAGCGACAAGGTCATCCCGGGCACCCGGCCCGCCCTCGACGTGCCGACCGTCTTCCCGGTGGCCCCGACCGCTGTGATGCTGGGCTTCGTGTCGGCGACCGTGGTGTTCCTCGGCTGCCTCGGCGTCTTCGCGGCGGCGGGCTGGTTCACCCTCGCACCGCCCATGATCATGCTGTTCTTCGTCGGGGGCGCCGCCGCGGTGTTCGGCAACGCGGTGGCCGGCTGGCGCGGCGCGGTGATCGGCGGCGTGATCAGCGGACTGATGCTGGCCGTGGGGCAGGCGGTGACCTGGAGCCTGTTCGACAAGACCGCGCCGGAGCTGGCCACCCTGGCCGACCCCGACTGGTACGCCATCGCGTGGCTGCTCAAGGCCCTCGACCCCGTCGTCGGCGGCGCCGCCGTCTGGGCCGTCCCCATCGCCGCCCTGGCCGTCACGACCGCCACCCTGCTCATCCTCGGCCGCCGTGAGAAGGCCAAGGAGCTCAAGGAGCTCAAGGACGCGGACAAGGACGACGCCCCCGCCGAGCAGACCGCGTAAAACCTGACCACAGGGCAAGCAGAGCAGAGCAGAAGGAGAAGACCATGGCATTGGACCGCAGACTCGACGTACTCGCCGTCTGTGGCGTCGGCATGGGGTCCAGCCTCATGCTGAAGATGACGGCGGAGGACGCGCTGAACGCCCTCGGCGTCGACGCCCGTGTGGAGAACACCGACGTCTCGACCGCGCGCGGCATGACCGCCGACGTCATCATCGGCCAGGGCATGCACACCAGCGAGATCACCGACCTGGCCCCCATCGTCATCACGATCAGCGACTTCCTCGACAAGGAGGGCCTGGAGGACAAGCTGCGGGCGGCGCTGAGCGAGAAGGGATGGCTGGCATGACCGAGATCGGGGCGCGCGACGCCGTGGTGGCCGCCGACTGGCGGGCCGCGGTCCGCGAGGCGGCCGTCGCGCTGGTCGAGCTGGGCGTCGCGGGACCGGGCTACCCGGACGCGTGCGTCGAGGTCGTCGAGCGCAACGGCCCGTACATCGTGCTCACCAAGGGGCTGGCGCTGGTCCACGCCCGTCCCGAGGACGGCGGGCAGGGGGTGGGCGTCGCCGTGACACGGCTGGCCACGCCGGTGGAGTTCGGCCACCCGGACAACGATCCGGTCGACCTGCTGCTCGCGTTCTGCACCACCGACCCGGACGCGCACGTGGCCTCGCTGTCGCGGCTCGCCCGGGCGCTCTCGGCCGGGCTGGCCGATCGGCTGCGCGCGGCCGCCGACCAGGACGCGCTGGCCACCGAGCTGAAGGAGGCCCTTCCTGATGCCTGAGGTCTTCCCCGAGCGGGTCCGCGCGCTGCTCGACGAGCTCGACGCGCGCTCCGCGAAGGCGATCTCCACGGCGGCGGGCCTGCTGCTCGACGCCGTCGAGGCCGACGGGATCGTGCACGTGGCCGGTGCGGGGCATTCACTCGCGCTCGTCTTCGAGACGTTCTACCGGGCGGGCGGGCTGGCCCCGGTGCGGCCGATGTGGGACCCGGCGGTGCTTCCGCTGCGGGACGCCCTGCGCAGCACCCGCGCCGAACGGCAGGAGGGGCTCGGGCGCACGGTCGTGCGGGCCGCCGCGCCCGCACCGCCGGACGTCGCCGTGGTCTTCTCGACGAGCGGGCGCAACCCCTACCCGGTCGAGATCGCCCAGGAGTGCGCGGCGCTGGGCGTGCCGGTGATCGCGGTGACCTCGCCCCGGGCGTCGGTACGGGCGGCGGCGCGCACGGAGACCATGCTGGCCGACCACGCGACGGTCGTGATCGACACGGGTGTGCCGCCGGGCGACGTCGTCCATCCCGCCGAGGCGCCGCGTACCGCCGCGGTGTCCACGATCCTGGCCTCGTACGCCTGGTCGCGGCTGCTGGCCGACCTCGACGACCTCGCCGGAGAGCGCGGCGTCGAACCGCCGCGCTGGGTCAGCGCCAACGTCCCCGGCGGCGACGCGGTCAACCGCGGCCTGCTGGAGCGCTACCGGCACCGCGTCCCCGAGCTCACGGGCGCGGCCGAGGTGCTCTCGTCCTTCCGTCAGTAGTCGGGTAGCGCGAGCATCCGGCTCAGCAGGTGCGAGAGGAAGACCGTCTGGCGGTGCATGAGGTCCGGGTCGATCTTGTCCAGGTGACCGTCGGGGGCGACCTGGACGAGATAGGCCGGACCGCTGATCAGCGTGGCGGTCGGGATGCCGAGCCGGTAGGGGTAGGTGGCCTCGCCGTAGAGACCGTTGTCGAACGGCTTGAGCACGACCGTCCGCTCCAGATCGTCCCGCCTGACCTGGTCGATGGCGAGGGCGGTCAGCGCGGCGCTGTTGCCGGTGCCGACGACGGCGGGCTCGGAACGCCCGGTCGGGCGGAACGCGCCGGTCGCCGGATCCTCCGACCAGCCGAGCGCGCCGAGGTGCTCCGGCACGAGGGCCGCCACGATCCGCTCTCTGATCCCGGCGTTGCGGGTGAGCCACGCGGCGAGATCGGGCGTGTCCCGATGCGAGTTCATGTGGTTGGGCGAGAAGACGAAGACGAGGTCGCGCGGGCGTTCGGAAAGCGGCACGCGGGCGAAGTACTTCGCGAGCGCGACGATGGCGGGCACCCCGTTCTCCTCGATCGCGTTCTGCCCGTCGGTGTGCGTCCCGACCAGCACGGCCCCGGGCAGCGTGCCGCTTCCCCTGAGCTCGGCGGTCAGGTAATCGATCGTGCTGTTCTTCTTCGCGGCGGTGAGCGTGAGGGTGGCGGTGACCGGTCCGGCCTTCATCAGCTCGCGGAGGCGGCGTCCCTGGACGCGGTCGAGGTGAAGCGCGGGCAGGCCGGTCTGCGGCTGCTGGTGCGGGGAGAACTGCCCGCGGGCGTGTTCGGGCGCCAGGTCCATGACGTCGACCATCGCGATCGCGCCGTTCCGCTTGGCGAGGTCGAGGCTGAGCTGCTCCGGTACCGCCCTCCAGACACGCGTGTAGTCCTCGGTGGCGAACTGCGCCGCCTGCTCTGGACGATGGACGTGCTCGACGAGCGGCGCGATCGCGCTCCCGCCCGTCCGCGTCATCGGGTAGTCCGCCACGACGATCCGGCCGCGGACGTCCTTTCCCTGGTAGTCGGCCGCCTGACCGGCCCTGACGTCGACGAGATCACCTCGTACGCCGCGCGCGGGCGTCTCACCGGAGTACGGGCGGTAGTAGGCCACCGGGATCGTGTGGGTACGGCCGTCGGCACCGGTCGCCTTCAGAGACCACGTTCGGGCTTCCCACTGGTCGAGGGGAACGGGATGGCGCCGCACGTTCAACCCGTACGACTGCAGCCGCCGTACGACCAGGCTGAGGTAGCGGCGGTGGGCACGGCTCCCGGCGAACCTCGGGCCGAGCTCGGACATCTCCTCGACCCAGCCGAAGAGCGTGCGAGCATCGACCAACTCCGGTGCCCGCCCGCCCGCCGCTGCGGCGCTCGCGTCCGAGGCGCCGAGCCCTCCGGCGAGGGCGGCCCCGGCCGTGGTGCCCATCACGCGGGCCAGAAACCGTCGACGATCGTAAGCCGCCATCATCCGCCCCCCTCCGCTGACGCCGACGGTACCGTTCGCCTGCGGCCCGCCGGCCCCTTCACCACGCCCACGACCTGGGCAAATTGTCGTAGGTACCAGGCATTATGTGGTCATGACGAACGCTCCGGGCCTCACCGAGATCGACGACCAGGCCGCGTACGCCGCGGCCGTGCAGACCGCGGTCAGCGCGGCGGCCGCCTACTACGGCGAGGGCGACTCGCCGCTGGACGACGACGCGTTCGACCGGCTGGTGCGCGGCATCGCCGCCTACGAGCAGGCGCATCCGGAGCACGTGCTGCCCGACTCGCCCACCGGCAAGGTCGCGGGCGGAGCGGTGATCGGCGCGCCCCTCATCGACAAGCTCGTCGCGGCGGGCCTCACGATGACCGAGCCCGGCGCGACGGCCCCCGGCCCCGCCACCTCCGCTGAGGAGCCATCGGCCGACCTGCCGCTTGCCGGCCTGTCCGTCGTCGTCACCGGTGCCATGTCCGGTCCGCTGGCCGATCTCTCCCGCAACGAGATGAACGAGCTCGTCGAACGCGCCGGCGGCAAGGCGTCCTCCTCGGTCTCCGCCCGCACGTCCTTCCTGGTCGCGGGCGACAAGGCGGGCTCCAAGAGGGCCAAGGCGGAGAAGCTCGGCGTCGAGATCAAGACTCCCGAGGAGTTCGCCGCCCTCGTAGCCGACCACCTCCTCTAGGACGAAACGGCGTAGCAGGTGAGGAGAAGGCTGGAGCCGTCCCAGGTGCGGGTGTCGACGAGCCGGAGTGAGACGTCCGGGCGGCTCTCGAACGCGGGGACGCCGTCACCGACGACTCCCGGACCGATCATGAAATGGAGCTCGTCGACGAGGCCGTGGGCCAGGAGGTCGTTCCACAGGATGTGGCTGCCGAAGACCAGGATGTCGCGGCCCGGCCCGTTCTTGAGCTCGGTGATCCGCTTGTGGGCGTCGGCGCGGGGCACGATCCGGGTGTTGTGCCAAGGCCCCGTCTGGTCGGCGGTCAGGGTGTCGGACACGACGACCTTGTCGATGGCCCCGTTCAGGCGCGAGATCTCGCGTTCCAGCGGCGGGGCTTCGGAGTCGTCCGCGACCGGGGGCCAGTAGTCCCGGAATCCCTCGAAGGACGTGCGGCCCAGCAGCATCGTGTCGGCGGCGCGGAGGCGCTCGGCGTTGTACTCGCTGAATCCGTGGTCGAACGGCATCACCATGACGTCGCCGTCCGGACCCGAGTAGCGGCCGTCGAGCGACATCAGGTTGCAGACGATCAGCTTGCGCATCTTCCTCGACTCCCGTTCGGAGGTTCTGTCACTGTCACCAGGAAGAGAGACAGGGCGCACCGCGAACTCATTGCCGGCGAACGGATTATTTCAGGATCGAGGAAGGCGCACGTCAGACGGCCGCCGCGCTGTCGGGACCGGCTCCCTTCATGCGGTCGGCCAAGGCCCCGTCCGTCCCGAAGAGCCGGGTCTTCCACTCGGCGATCAGTTCGGAGGTGTCGTGGTCGTCGGGGTGGAAACCGCGCCGGTTGTAGTCGCGCACGTGCTGGATGACCTCGCGGCGCAGCCATGGTGAGCGCGGCAGCTTGCGCAGGCTCGGGAAGAGGCGGAGCGGATTGTAGGTAGAGCGGTCGAGCAGCAGCGACAGGATGGTGCCGGCGATGATCGCGCTGAGCAGCCCGAGGGTCGTGGAGTGCATGACCCACGTGCGGATACGGTGGTCGCCGCTCACGGTCTCGTACACGTCGAACGCCACGGACTTGTGCTCGTTCTCCTCCAGCGCGTGCCACTGGAACATCGAGCGGACCTCGTCCACGTCGAACATCGCCTGCGCCTCGGGGTCCTTGAGCAGGACCTCCGCCAGCGTCGCGGTGTAGTGCTCCAGCGCCGCGGTGACGGCGAGCTGGACGCTCTTGGGCAGGACCTTCTCGTTGAGGGCGAGGCCGTACCTGGTCAGCCGGTCGATGAGCCGGGTCGGATAGCCGTACGAGGCGAGCCGCTCGTTGAACTGGCGGTGTTCGCGCCCGTGCGTCACCTCCTGGCCGATGAAGCCGGCGACCTGGCGCTTGAGTTCGGGATCGTCGATCTGGTCGCGGTAGTTGCGCACCGTCCGGACGAAGTAGTCCTCGCCTTCGGGGAAGAGCGAGGACAGGACCGTGACGACGTGGCTCATCACCAGGTCGCCGTTCACGTAGTGGCGGGGCAGTTTCTCGGGCGGATACTCGAACGCGATCCGGCGCGTACGTACGTTGCGGGGCGGAATCGCAGGCCGTGGGCGGGAGGCGGCCTTCTTCATGTGGCCCTCCAGTTAGTCCGTAGACACCCCGACGCTACGAAGCCACATACATGCAATCAAGCCTGCATGTATGTGTCCCTCATCACAATTAGACGAAAAGTCCAGTTATCAGGCCTGAGCGCGGCCGGCTTCCCAGCCGGCCGCGCTCAGGCCTCCGGTCTCAGGGGCGCGTCGCCGGGGCGGACGGCCCGTGATAGATGGAATTGACGACGATCGGCCAGGTCACCCGGGGCCAGCTGCGGAACGTGATCTCGCTTCCGGCGATGGTGGCGTGGCCCTCGCCGACCTTGAACGTCGCGACGTTGGCGAGCCCGCCCAGCGCCTCCGTACCGGCCGCGTACCCGCTGGCCAGCAGGTCGCCGTCGCCCGGATAGGTGGACGCGACGTCGGCCTTGCCCTCGATCCGGAACGCGGCGTCCCGGTTGAACCAGACCGGCCAGCTCTCCGGCATGCCCCAGGCCGCGGGGACCCCCGGTGCGTACGAGGCGCGCAGCAGGGCGCCCGGGGCGTTGACCGACCGGGGAACGGCGTTCTCGATCGGCAGCTCCAGCAGCTCACGCGCGGTCTGCGAGGCGCTCCCGACCGCGACCAGGTTGCCGCCGCCGGAGACGAAGCGGGCCAGCGCCGACCAGCCCTTCTCGCCCACGCCGCGCGCCCACGCGAACTCCGGCGGGTTCTTGGCGGGATCGAGGCCGTCGACGATCGTGGCCTTGGAGACGCCGTCGGCCAGGACGATCGTGTCGTACCGGCCCCGCAGGTCCGCGTAGTCGTCGGCGCCGACGACCTTGTAGTCGATGCCGTACTGGTCGAGCATCCACATCATCCAGCCGCCGGGCATGTTGTTGGCGCCCCGGATCAGCCCGACCCGCGTTCCGGCCTTCAACTTGAAGCCGTCCACCTTGGGCAGCGTGTCGGTCCCGTACACCCGCAACCCCGTCGCCGCCGAGATCGCCTCCAGCGTCTGGCGGGCCGCCGTGGACGGCGGGACCACCACGGTGCCGGGCGCGAACGTGCGCCCGCCGGCCTCGAACTTCCCGGCCGTCCGGAAGACCGGCACGTTCGCCTTCTGCAGCCGCGACAACACATGCGCCACGCCGTACGACTCGGGCGGCATCAGATAGGCCCCGCGCGGCACGTTCGGCATCCGCACCGCCTCCGGCACGACCTGCCGCACCCGCCGCAGGCCCGCCGAGAACGCGGTGTCCACGGCGTCGACGTCCACGCCGAACAGCAGCCCGACGTTGTCGGTCGTCTCGCTGTACGGCATGATCAGCGGGCAGTCGGCGCACTTGCGGGCCGCCTTCTCCGGATACTTGTCGATCTTGAGCAGCTGGTCGATCCACCGGCCCAGCGGCTGCCGCGTCCGCAGCACGTACGACCCCGCCGCGTACCGCTTGCCGCCCGCGGTGAACGGCGCCGACGCCTGCTCGATCTCGACCCGCCCGAACTCGAACAGCCGCATCATCTCCAGCACCGCGAACGGGTCGCGCTGACCCGCCGGCACCACATACGCGTACGGCGTGCCCGGCACCACGTCCGGCAGCGCCACACCGTTGCGGGCGACCTGGTACAGGTTGTTGAACAGCCACGACTCGCCGTTCTTCGCGACGTTCTCGATGCCCGCGTACGCGGCGGTCTTCGCGTACGCCACGATCTGCTCCAGCGTCCAGGTCGACCGGTCGTACGGCTGCACCATGCGCATCGTCATGTTCTGCGGGCCGAGCGGCTTGCCGTCCGAACTCGTGAACGGATAGGCGAGATCCTTCGCCGACGCGATCTCGGTCAGGAACAACGACGTGCCGAGGAACGTCGAGAACCCCATGACGTCGGCGTTCCAGAAGATCCCGTACGCGTCGTCGGTCCCGACACCCTTCTTGCCCTCCGCCGTCAGCGCCCGCGCGGCGTGCGCGCCCTGGAGCGTCGCCGACTGCAACGTGATCGGATCGACCCCGCCGCCCAACGGCTCGTCGTACGGAGGGGTCCACAACCGCGGGCCACCCGTACCGGCCTGGTGCATGTAGTGCCCGACGACCGGCCGGTACGTCTGCTCCAGCCTGACCCGCGTCCGCGTCTCCCGCTGCGTGAACATGAACCAGTCACGGTTGTCGTCATGCCCGACATAGCGGTGGTAGAGGTCCGGATAAACACGGTTGTACGCCGTGCCCGCCGTCTTGTTGAAGTGGTCGACCACCAGATGCTGGCCGTCAGGATTCGCCGACGGGATCACCAGCAGCACGGCGTTGTCGAGCACCGCCCGCGTGTAGTCCGAATCCTCGGTCGCGAACCTGTGCACGATGTCGACGAGCGCCTGCGTGTTGCCCACCTCGGTCGAGTGCAGCGTGCCCTCGATCAGGTAGATCGGCTTGCTGCGGTGCGCCAGCCTGCGCGCCTCCTGCTCCGACAGCCCCCGCGGCTCGGCGAGCCGCTCGTTGTCCCGCACGATCTGGCCGAGGTTGCGCAGGTTCTTGGGCGAGCTGACGAACATCACCGGGTACTCGTTGCCCATCGTGGTCCGGTCGACGACCCGGTAGTCGACCCGGTCCGACCGGTCACCGACCAGCCGGAAGTACTGCTTGATCTTGTCGAACCCGGCGAGCCTGCCGGTCGTGCCCATCGCGAAGCCGAAGTGGTCCTTGGGATCGGGAATCGTCTTGCCCGTGCGCACAGCCGTACCGACGGCCCGGGACGCGTCGGCGTGCGGGGGCACGCCGACGAGCACTCCGATGGTCGACACGGCGGCCAGCACGCGGGCGGTCCGCCGCGGCAGCATCCGGTCTCCTGTTGGGGTGGAGGGACGGGAAAGCCGACCGGTCGGCTGAGCCCACTGTGAATCTTGCAGCCCGAAACGTCAATCCTTGATCGTCACCAACCCACCTGCTAAAAGCCGCCACCTCGTCTTCAGGGATGGGGGGCGGGTGGGGTCAGGAGGAAGACCTTGGGGGTCACTCGTTCCATGGCGCCGCCTCGGCCGACTATCAGGCCGGCGGCGAAGTCGACGAGGGGGAGGGCGTCGGCGTCGGTCATCGCGGTCAGGTCCATGATCACAGCGAAGCCCTGGCGGAAGAAGTGCCCGACGTAGTAGACCTCGTTGTAGGACGTGGGGTGCAGCGTCTTGACCACGGACTCAGTGTGCCTGCCTGATCTTGAACGTCAAGGGCGGGGTGGAAAGACCAGACCTGTTTCGTAGGCGATGATGACCAGGTGGACGCGGTCGCGGGCGCCCAGTTTGGTGAAGAGGCGGGCCACGTGGGCCTTGACGGTCGCCATGCTGATGGAGAGTTCGGCGGCGATCTCGGCGTTGGCCAGGCCGCGTCCGACCAGGGTGAGGACCTCGCGTTCGCGGTCGGTGACGCCGTTCAGGGGGCGTTGCCGCGGGGTGGGCTCGGGACGGTCGGCGAACTCCTCGATCAGGCGGCGGGTGACGCTCGGCGCGATCAGCGCGTCGCCCGCGGCGACGACGCGGATGGCGTTGAGGATCTCTTCGAGTGCCATGTCCTTGACCAGGAAGCCGCTCGCGCCCGCCCGGAGCGAGCCGTAGACGTACTCGTCGTCGTCGAACGTGGTGAGCATGACGACGCGGGTGTCCCGGGAGATCGCCCGGGTGGCCTCGATGCCGTCCATGCCGGGCATGCGGATGTCCATGACGACGACGTCCGGACGGGTCGTGCGGGCGAGTTCGACGGCTTCGGAGCCCGTGCCCGCCTCGCCGAGGAGGGCGAGGTCGGGGGTGTCGGCGATGAGCACGCGCAGGCCCGCGCGGATGAGGGGCTGATCGTCGGCGAGGACGACGGTGATCGTCATACCGGGAGCCGGGCCGCGACGCGGAAGCCGCCGCCGGGACGGGGACCCGCGGAGAAGTGGCCGTTCAGGAGACTGACGCGTTCGCGCATGCCGGTGATCCCGTAGCCGGTGCCCGGGGAGGCGTGGCCGGGGCCGTCGTCGGTGATCTCGATGGCCAGCGCGTCGTCCTGGTAGTCGACGAGCACCCGGCAGCGGGGCGTGTTCGCGTGACGTACCACGTTGGTGACGGCCTCCTGGATGATGCGGAACGCCGAGAGGTCGAGGTCCGGTGGCAGGGGGCGCCTGCTGCCGCGGTACTGGAGGTCCACGCGGACACCGGCGTCGAGCGTCGTCGAGGCCAGCCGGTCGAGGTCGGCCAGGCCGGGCGCGGGGGTCAGCGGGGCCGCCTCGGACCGGCGGAGCGCGACGAGCATGGCGCGCAGGCCGGTCAGCGTCTCCCGGCTCGTGGCCTCGATGGCGGCGAGCGCGTTGCGGGCCTCGCCGGGCTGGGTGTCGATCACCCGGTTGCCCACCCCGGCCTGGATGGCGATGACGCCGATGCTGTGGGCGACCATGTCGTGCAGCTCCCGGGCGATGCGGAGCCGTTCGGCGGTGACGGCCTGGTCGGTCGCCTGGGCGGCGAGCTCCTCGGCGTGCACGCGGCGTTCGCGGACCGAGCTGCCGGCGACCCAGACGGCGGCGACCGCCACGGCCGCGAGGGCGATGACCAGGTCGATGGTCCCGGGCACCGACACCGCGGCGGAGGCGGTGTGGGTCGTGAGCGCCATGACCGAGGCGGTGATCGAGACACGGGGCGGACGCGTCGCCGCGATGAACCCGACGGCGAGATCGGTGACCAGCAGCTCCAGATAGCCGACCTCCGTGTTCGGCATCTCGTTCAGCGCGATGAACCAGCCGGCGAGGAGGAGCGCGAGCGCGGGCAGCGGCCGGCGCCGCAGCAGGTCGAAGACCACCGCCGTGAACGCGGCGATCGCGAGGATCTCCAGCGCCGTGAAGCCCTGCCTGCCGCTGGCCATCGCGGCGTGCATGACCGCGGGATAGGGGAGGGCGAGGCACCAGATCAGCGCTCCCCGGACGCGCGGCGGCAGACGGCGCGGCAGCGAGGGGCGTGACGCGACGAGCATGTCCCGATCGTAACGGTGTGATCGCCGGTGCGAACATTGGCCCGTGGGTGTACGTCCGTGGGCTTATGTCCGTGGTGTTACGACCGTGGGACGGTGCCGGGCGCGCCAAATGTGATCAGTGGTATGACGCGGAACGCGGGCCTTTCACAGCACCGTTGTCACGTGATCGGAACAAAGAGGTGCGGGTGGCTAGTCTTTGCCGTGCTCGCGGTCGAACTGGTGGCGATCGTGTGCTTCGCCGTGATGTACGACTCGCTTGATTTCCATATCTATATGTGGGGCGGAGAGGCCGTACTCGACGACGAACGTCTTTACGAGGAGCAGGGACTCGCGCACTGGTTCACGAATACGCCTTTCGCGGCCGTCACGTTCGCGCCGTTGGCCACGCTGCCGTTGGTCGTCGCGCGGGTGCTGTGGCAGCTGACCTCGGTCGCGGCGTTCGCCGTCGCCTGCGTCGTGGCCATGAGACTCGCGGGCTGGCGGGCTTCCCGAACCTCTGTCGGCGCTGTCGTGGCGGCCGGGCTGGTGATCCAGCCGATGTACCAAACGTTCTTTCAGGGTCAGGTCAACCTGATTCTGCTCGCGCTCGTGCTCACTGATGTCGCGCGGGCCTCGCGGAGGAGTGGCGGACGTACGGTCGGCGTCGGCATCGGAATAGCCGCCGCCATGAAATTGACTCCCGCGATCTTTATTGTTTTCCTTTTGTTGGCCGGTCGTGGCAAGGCGGCTGTGACGGCGGGCATTACGTTCGCCTGCTGCACGGCTATGGGTTTTGCTGTTGCCCCTAAGGCGTCCTGGCTCTATTGGACGGAGACCTTTTACGACACCAGCCGTGTTGGCGTTCCCTATATTTCCAACCAGTCTCCCAACGGCATGTTCGCTCGGCTCCTTGGCGGACCTGACAACGTCGGCGCCTGGTATCCCGTTCTCCAGGTCACGCTCGCGGTCATCGGGCTGGCCGCTGCGGCGGTGCTGGCGCGGCACGACGACTGGCTGGGCGCCGTGGCGGTGACCGGCACGACCGCGCTCCTGGTCTCGCCGATCTCCTGGGCGCATCACTGGGTGTGGGTGATGCCAGCACTCGTGCTACTCGTACGTAGTGGACGCAAGGCCCGGGTCGCCGCTGGCGTCGCCTACGTCATCTTCGTTCTCGCGCCGTTCTGGTGGACGCCGCATGACGGAGGGCCGCGGGAGTACGGCTTCCACGGGCTGATGACGCTGGTCGCCAACTGCTACCTGGTGGCAGGGCTTGCCTTCCTCGGCTACACGGCCAGGCGCGCCTATCTAGCCGGTGCGCGCGCCAGCGCCAGGGGCGCCTACACGGTCCTGTCACCGCCACGTCGGTGGAGCCTGAAGGCGGGGCGCCGGACCGGGGGCTCCCTCGGTGAACGAGGCGGCGGCGTGACAGGCTCCCCGTCCCTCGGCGTACGCGGTGATGCGGCCGGATTCGACGCGGACGGCGGCCTCGGTCGCGTCGCTGACGGCGGCCACGCCGGCCGCGGCGGCCAGAGCACCGGCCGGGTCGTGCACGATCCGCAGTCGCGGCCATGTCGAGGGCGGGAACGACCGCACCAGGCAGGCGCGCAGGTCGGCGACGGTCAGACGAGCGAGGGCACCTAGTTCGTCGGGGTCTCCCGTCACCAGGACGGCCGTGACCTCGACGCCGGGCGGCACGGCGCGTACCGCCTCCTCGATCGCCTCCAGACGGTGCGGTCCGAGCACCGCCACCACGCGGTCGCCCGCGAGACGCGCGGGCTCGGCTCGGACGGCGTCCGTCGCGGGCGGCGGTGTCCACGGCCGTGGCCGGTCCGCGGGCCGCGCCGGCGCGATCCAGGACAGGTGCGGGGGTGGCCATCCGCCGCCCGGCTCCAGCTCCGCCAGCCGCTCGCACACGCCGATCGCGTCGAACGGTTCGACGAACCCGGGTGCGGCGGCGGCCAGCCGGCTCACTCCGTGCAAGGTCGTCAGCACGGCCTCGGCGACCTTGACCATGCGGCGATCCGTCCGGGCGAGCGCCTCCAGGGAGAGCCCGAGCAGGATCGCGTTCAGCTTCATGAGCTGCGCGAACGGCAGCCGGAGGCGCTCCTCGGCGGCGATCTCCGGTACGAGGTCCACGCCGAGCCGGGCCGTCCCCTCCGGATCGCCGGTGGCGAGCGGCAGCCGCGCGACCCAGGCGCGAGCGAACGCGCCCAACGCCTCGCGAGGCGTGCGGCCCGGGTCAGGTGCGGAGGACGGCGATCCGGCCTCATGGGCGAGGTCGGCCAGGACCGCGAAGTAGAGGGCCCGCTTGCCCGGGAAGTTGGAGTAGACCGCGCCACGGGTCAGCCCCGCGCGTTCGGCGATGTTGTCGATCTTGGCGTCGCGGAAGCCGCGCTCGGCGAACTCCTCGCGGGCCGCCGCCAGCACCCTGGCGCGGTTGCGCTCCTGCGTCTCCGCCCGCGTCAGCCGACCCATCGCCCCGCTCCGAATTGCCGCATCATCGGAACGAAGATAACGTCATCATCCAGATGTTGTGACCATCTGATTGGACCATTCGGTATGAGCAGCCCGCTGAGGTGCACGTTCTGCGGTAAGACCCAGGAACAGGTGAGGCGCCTCATCGCGGGCCCCGGTCACCTCTTCATCTGTGACGAGTGCGTAGGGCTCTGCAAGGAGCTCCTGGAGGAGGAGCAGAACGACTCCGCGCTGGACGACCACTCGCGCGACCTCCCCAAGCCGAAAGAGATCCGCGCCCACCTCGACCAGTACGTCGTCGGCCAGGACCATGCCAAGCAGACACTCTCGGTCGCCGTCTACAACCACTACAAGCGCCTCCGCGCCGCGAGCCCGGGAGGAGCCGGGGGAGACGTCGAACTGGGCAAGTCCAACATCCTGCTCATCGGGCCGACCGGTTCCGGAAAGACCCACCTCGTCCAGACGCTCGCCCGGGTGCTCGACGTCCCGTTCGCCATCGTCGACGCGACCGCGCTCACCGAGGCCGGTTACGTGGGCGAGGACGTCGAGAACGTGCTGCTCAAGCTGCTCCAGGCCGCCGAGTACGACGTGGCGAGAGCCGAGCACGGCATCGTCTACCTCGACGAGATCGACAAGCTCGGCCGCAAGGGCGAGAACACGTCGATCACCCGCGACGTCTCCGGCGAGGGCGTCCAGCAGGCGTTGCTGAAGATCCTCGAAGGCACCGTCGCGAACGTGCCGCCGCAGGGCGGGCGCAAACATCCCGGCCAGGAGTTCGTCCAGGTCGACACGGCCAACATCCTCTTCATCGCCGGCGGCGCGTTCGGCGGGCTGGAGCGGATCATCGAGGAGCGGACCGACCGGCGCGGTGCCGGCTTCGGCGCGGTCCTGCCCGCCGCCGCCCGCGCCGAGGACGCGCTGGCCGCGGTCATGCCCGCGGACCTGCGGACGTTCGGCCTGATCCCCGAGCTGATCGGCCGGCTTCCGGTGGTGACGACCTTCCGGCCGCTGGACCGCGCGGCGCTGGCGCGCATCCTCACCGAACCCCGGAACGCACTGGTCAAGCAGTACCAGAAGCTCCTGGCACTGGACGGCGTCGAACTGGAGGTCACCTCAGGCGCGGTCGAGGCGATCGCCGAACAGGCCCTGCTCCGCCGCACCGGCGCCCGCGCCACGCGTGCGATCCTCGAAGAGGTCCTGCTCCAGGTGATGTACGAGGTACCGAGCCGGAACGACGTCGCACGGGTCGTGATCACCCGGGAGACCGTCCTGCACAACGTCAACCCGACCCTCGTACCCCGCGGAACCCCCGGCGGTCACACCGACGACGAGGGCAGGGAGAAGTCCGCCTGACCCTCGCGCAACGCGTGCTCCTGAGGTGGGGTGAGCACCGATGGTGGACGACGCGTTCGGTGCCTTACATGGGCACGGCTACCAGGGACCCGCCTGGCCCTTGTGCAAGTGCACAAACCCGTGAGTCCGCTCCGTTCAGCCGTCGGCCGGACGCTGGGCGAGCCGCAATGCCCGTACGGCGGCGTAGAACGCGGCGGTGTCGGTGGGCTGCGCCAGGTAACGGCCGGTGAGCTGCTCGACCCGGTCGAGGCGGTTGCGGACCGTGTTGCGATGGCAGTAGAGCCTGGCGGCGACCTCGCTGGTCGAGCCCGTCTCCAGCCACGCCGACAGCGCTTCGAGCAGCGCCTTGTGCTCGGGGTGGTCCAGCACGGGGCCGAGCACCGACGTGACCAGCCGCGCCGACAGGTCGGAACCGGCCGCGACGAGGGCCGCGACGGGATCGCGGTCCAGTGTCGTGGCGCCCCGGACGTCGTGCGGTAGGGACGCGCGGGCGACGGAGGCCAGCCGCAGCGCACCGGCGGTGTCGCCGAGCGCCTCGTACGGCGGGCTCACCCCGGCGCGGCCCGCCACGGCCTGGTCGATGGCGGCGAACGTACGTTCCGCGTCCCGCGCGCCCGGCACCGCGACGATCCCGGCGAGGTCGTCGGTGCGCGGACGCCATGCCGACCGCAGTCCGAGCCGTGCCAGCGCGCGTTCCAACGTGGTGGCCTCGTCGCGTCCCGCCGCGACGCTGAGGTACGGCCCGCGCCCGGGAAGGCCGAGCGCCTCGGCGGAGCCGCCCAGTGTGCTCCAGTCGGCCACGCGTCCCTCGAACAGCGCGTCCAGCAGAACGAGGCGGCGGCGTTCGTCGTCGCGGGCGAGCCCGACGAGCGTCTCCCGGTAGACCTCGTTCACCGTCTCCGAACACGCGTCGAAGAGCGCCCAGACGGTCATGGCGGCGTGCGCGACCTCGCGCGTCGAGGAGTCGGGCCAGGTCCTGGCCTCGTCCATCAAGGCCTTCCACATCACCCGGTAGCCGATGCGGAACGCGTGGAGCAGCGACGCGATCGGCACGCCCTGGGCGGCACGGAGGCGCGCGTTGGCCCGCGACATCTCGGTGCTGACCGGGCGGCCCTCGGCCATGCAGGTGAGCTGCTCGCGCAGATTGCGCTCGTTGAAGTCCCGAACGTCCGCGCGGCGCTCCGGCCCCATCTGCGCGTACAGCTCGTCCTCGCTCGTGATCGCTTCGAAGATCTCGTCCGCCAGCTCGTCCGCCCGCGCCAGCAGCGTCGCCGCGCACTGGGACAGCAGCGAATCCACGACGATCTCCCGCGCCCGCCCGCCCATGCGCGGCAGTCTAGAACCGCGCGATCTCGTGCGTGGCAGACTCGTGACCATGACCTACGCCGCCGCAGACGATCGTTACGACCGGATTCCGTACCGCCGCACCGGACGCAGCGGGCTCAAGCTGCCGGCCGTGTCGCTCGGGCTGTGGCACAACTTCGGCGACGACCGGCCGATCGACACTCAGCGGGCCATCCTGCGCAGGGCGTTCGATCTCGGTGTCACGCACTTCGACCTGGCCAACAACTACGGCCCGCCGTACGGCTCCGCCGAACTCAACTTCGGCCGCCTCTTCCGTGAGGACTTCGCTCCCTACCGAGACGAACTCGTCATCTCGACGAAGGCCGGCTACGACATGTGGCCCGGCCCGTACGGCGAATGGGGTTCGCGCAAGTACCTGCTAAGCAGCCTTGACCAGTCGCTTAAGCGGATGGGCGTGGACTACGTCGACATCTTCTACAGCCACCGTTTCGACCCGGAGACGCCGCTCGAAGAGACGATGGGCGCGCTCGACCAGGCCGTACGCTCGGGCAAGGCGTTGTACGCGGGCATCTCCTCGTACCCGCCGGACCGGACGGCCGAGGCGGCGGCCATCCTGCGAAACCTGGGCACACCGCTGCTCATCCACCAGCCGTCGTACTCCATGCTCAACCGCTGGATCGAGGACGGCCTGCTGGACACGCTGGAGGCCGAGGGCGCCGGCTGCATCGCGTTCTCGCCGCTCGCCCAGGGCATGCTCACCGACAAGTACCTGAACGGCATCCCCGCCGGATCGCGGGCCAGCCTCGACAGGTCGCTGAGCCCCGACATGCTCACCGACGAGGCGCTCGGGCACATCCGCAGACTGAACGACCTGGCCGCCTCGCGCGGGCAGTCGTTGGCGCAGATGGCCCTGGCCTGGGCTCTTCGAGACCGGCGCGTCACCTCGGTCCTGATCGGCGCCAGCAGCGTCGCCCAGCTGGAAGACAGCCTCGCCAGCGTCGACAACCTCGCCTTCAGCGACGAAGAACTCCAGGCCATCGACAAGGACGCGGTCGAGTCAGGCATCAACATCTGGTCGACCTCAAGCGACGACTAAGGGTGGGGTGCGCGGCTCGTTCAGGAGAGGAGGGTGTCGCGGGGTGAGCGGCCGTAGCGCTTTCGGTAGGCGTTGGCAAAGCGGCCGTGGTGGGCGAAGCCCCAGGTGTTGGCGATGGCGGCGACGGTGTCGCCTTTGGTGGGATCGGCCATCTGCAGGTCGAGGTGGGCACGGTCGAGCCGGACCTGGCGGAGGTACGTGGTGGGCGTGAGGCCCAGATGGCGTTGGAACGCGGACTGGAGGGCGCGCGGACCGACCCGGGCGGCGGCGGCCACCTCGGCGACGCCGATGTCGGTGTCCGCGTGGGCGTCGATGAACGCGATGGCGCGACGCAACGCGGCCGGCCTGACCGTTCCTCGCGACGGCGCCTGCTCCATGGCGATCGGGAACGTTTCGAGAAGCGTGGTCGCGAGCAGCCGGAAGATCTGCGCGCGGATGAGCGGACTGGCCAGCGCCGCCTGGTCGCTCAGGAAATCCCGCGTGACGTGCCTGACCACGGACCGCCAGTAGCGCGCCCGCGTGGCCGACACCGGGCGGGAGAGCGGGAAGCGGACGCGGCCGTCGGTGAGCTCGCTCGCGACCCGGATCACCGCGGCGGTGTCGAGCCGGAGAACGCCCAGCTCCGAGCCCTCCCACCGCAGAGCGAGCCGGGAGTCCGGCGAGACGAGGAGTTCCTCGCCCGCGCCCGCCCGCACGTCGTCGTTCAACCCGGCCATGACCAGGCCGCCGTTGAGCACATGCGGGATCAGCAGGTCGCCGAGAGGTTCGACCACCGTCCGCAGTTCCATCGAGTGCGCGACGAACTCGACGCCGAACCGGTCCTCGCGCGTGGAAGTGGCCCGGAAGCGGAAATGGTCGCGGTCACCGGACAGACGCGGCGCGTGGTCGGCGTAGGCCGAGCGCAGATAGTCGTGTGCCATGTCCACGTCGGCGGTAGTGAACTCTGTATGCACCATCGGAATTGTCGAAGTCGCGGCCACGCGCGCCACCTCCCGATCCGGCGTTGACTCACACCCGTAGATTGACCGGTCGCCGGGGCGGTCGTCCAGTTGTCCGCCCTGCGAACGGGTTGTCCCCAGGGCGAATCCTTCCGCTTGCCACCGCCGCCCGCCACTCGTATCCATGGGCCAGGGCTCGCGCGATGCCCCCGGTCGCGGGAGCCCAGCGGCGGAGGGTGCCGCGGAGGGGTCGAAACCCATGGGGAGCCGCCGAGCGCGCCCCCGGGGAGACCTTCTTCGGGGAGGGGCGAACGCCCTCCGCCGCGTGTGGATCAAGTTTCGAGATCAGGACTGTCGTGGGCCTGGTCGCCTGGCGTGGCCGCGTGATAGATCCAGGTGCCATGCCGAAGCTCCGTGGTCTCTCCGCGTCCGTAGTGGCAGTGCTGGCCCTGGGCACCGCAGCCCCGGCCGCCTCGGCTGCCCCGGCCGCCTCGGCTGCCCCGGCCGCCGCGGCTTCCGCGGCTTCCGCGGCGAAGCCAGAACCCAAGGCGCCCAAAGAATTCGTCGCGTTGCGCGACATCGACCCGACGATCATCCAGGAGATGCGCTACAAGACCAGGCACAACTTCGTCGGTGAACGCATCGACGGCTATCGCCAGCCGATCTGCATTCTCACCCGGCCCGCCGCGCTGGCCCTGCGCAAAGCCCAGCGCCAGCTGCTGCGCAAGGGCTACACGCTCAAGGTGTACGACTGCTACCGGCCGCAGCGCGCCGTCGACCATTTCGTACGGTGGGCCAAGGATCTGAACGACCAGGCCATGAAGCGGGAGTTCTACCCACGGGTCGACAAGTCGCGCCTCTTCATCGACGGCTACATCGCCGAGAAGTCCGGCCACAGCCGCGGCAGCACGGTCGACCTGACCATCGTGAAGCTGCCAGCCCGCCACACACGCCCGTACCGCCCCGGCGAGCGACTGGTCCCGTGCTACTTCCCGAAGCACAAGCGCTTCCCAGACAACTCAATCGACATGGGCACCGGCTACGACTGCTTCGACACCCTGTCACACACCCTCGACCCGCGCATCAAAGGCCGCCAACGCGCCAACCGACTCCTCCTAAAGAGCACCCTCGAAGGCCTGGGCTACGTCAACCTTCCCGAAGAGTGGTGGCACTTCACCTACAAGCCAGAGCTCTTCCCCAACACCTACTTCGACTTCCCAGTAACCCGCCGCTCCCTAACCCACCACTAACTCGCGGCCTACCGTTCGCCGACTGCGGTAGTAACCGAGTGCGGTCGTAACCGTACGGGCGGCAGACCGCGCGGTGGTGTGCCGCGCGGTCTGCCCTTGGGAATGCCGGTTGTCGGTCAGGTGATGCGGGCGGGGTCGCTGGCGGGCAGGGCGGCGCACGCGCGTCCGTTGGACAGGACGACCGCTCCGGCCACCACGGTGCCGCTGTGGATGCCGCCACGGGGCACGGTGCTCTCCCGCGAGCCCTCCCACGACTTACGCCACCACAAGCCGCCGTTCCACGAGTGCCGCTTGCTCCAGCGCCGGGGACCGTTGACCTGGACCCGCCAGCTGTAGGAGACGGCCCGGCGCGCTCCGGCCAGCTCGAAGCCGGTCCTGACCTTGTACTTGCGCCGGCCCACGTCGCTCAGCCACAGCCACGCCTTCCCGCAGTTGCCGCGGACGACGTTCATCGGGGTCACCACGCCGGCCTCGGCCTGCTCGACCGAGTCGACCTCGACCAACGCGACCTTCACCAGCCGGCTCGGCGCCGCCCCACGTACGTCCGCCGCTGATACCGAGGCGGATGCCGCCGTACCCGACACGAGCGTGACCCCGGCCACCGCCAGCGGCACCAGCGCCTTCATTGCAGGCCTCATCGAGGCTCCTTTCGAGGGATGTGCCGTCGCATGCTCTTGCGGCGCGACGGCCCGACGGCGACCAGTGCAGCGAGCGTGGACCCCGGCCCGGAACCCGGACGCTCGGCCCGGACAGTCCCGGCCACGGCCGTCCGCGCTGACCTGCGCGGACAGCCGGCCCAGACGGACGGGACGACCGCCCGGACGGAACGGGGCGGTCGGGGTTGTGCTGGCAGGGACTGGACGACAACGTCCGGGCCACCGGAACGGAACGCCTTGGCCCTCGTACACGACCCCCTAGGCACCAACCGACCCAAAGCTCCCGAAAGATCCACCCTCGCCCGTTATAGTCCCGCGCAAAGATCAACTTCTGGGAGGGCTCGTGCGGCTGCGTTCTGGAAAGACGGTCGCCCTTCTGGCGGCGCTCACGGTCGCGGCAGGGGCACCTGTCGCGGTAGTCCTACAGCCGTCAGACGAGGTGTCGGCCAAGGGCACGTCGGGGGCCAAGCCAGCCGCCACAGCCGCCGTGAAGCCGCTCCCGTTCGACCTCCCCGCGACTGCCACCCTGCGCAAGTCGTCACGCAAGGTCTTCGCGCACTACTTCACGCCGTATCCCGTCTCGCTCGACAACAAGCCGGCGGCCAGCGACTACTACACCCGCAACTACCTCAACCCCGCCGGTGAAGGCGGCAAGCACAAGGCCTACGGCGGCCTACTGCGCGACCGCCCCCGCCCCCGCGCACCCCTGGCGGGCGACTGGCAACTCAAGGACATGGAGACCGAGGTCCGTACGGCCAAGGCCGCGGGTCTCGACGGCTTCACCGTCGACCTGCTCAACCTCGACCCGTCCAGCCAGCACCGCAAGCGCGTCGACCTCCTCATCAAGGCCGCCCAGCGCGTCGATCCCGGCTTCAAGATCGTGCTGATGCCCGACATGACGGCGACGCAGATCAAGTCGCTCAGCCCTGCCGGCCTCGCGACCGCCCTGGCCAAACTGGCCGCGTCACCCTCGGTCTACAAGCTCAGCGGCAACCGCCTACTGGTGTCCCCGTTCAAGGCCGAGAACCGTGCCGCGTCCTGGTTTTCGTCCCTCATCGCAGCTCTGCGCCAGAAGGGCTACAACACCGCCCTGGTCCCGGTCTTCCTCAACTTCAGCGCGCACTACAAGTCGTACGTTCCGATCAGCCATGGCTTCTCGAACTGGGGCAACCGCAGCCCGAACCAGCAGGGCGGCATCGCCGGCAACGTCTCCAAGTCGCACGCGCTCAAGAAGATCTGGATGCAGCCCGTCGCCCCGCAGGACGAACGCCCCAACCAGCGCGTCTACGACGAGGCGAACAACACCGAGAACCTCCGTACCACCTGGCAGAACGCCATCTCCGCCAAGGCGGACTGGATCCAGCTCACGACCTGGAACGACTTCTCCGAGGGCACCCAGATCTCCCCGTCCACCCACAACGGCAGCGTCTACCTGGACCTGACCTCGTACTACCTGACCCGCCTCAAGACCGGTAAGTGGCCGGCCATCGTCCGGGACACCCTCTACCTGATCCACCGCACCCACCGGGTCAGCGCTAGGCCGACCGCCGCAGGTCAAACGAAATTCATGTCCCCCCGCCCCGGCACCAGCACACCGCGCGACCGTGTGGAGGTCCTCTCCTTCCTCACCGCGCCGGCCGCCGTCAAGGCGTCGATCGGTGGCCAAGGCCAGGCCTACCAGGCCGCCCGCGGCGTCCAGTCCAGGCTCTTCCCGCTCCGCTTCGGCACCAACAGCGCCTCGGTCATCCGGGCAGGCAAGACGACCACGGCCGTCACATCCCCCTTCAAGGTCACCCAGACTCCTCGCGTCCAAGACCTCCAGTACTGCGCGGTCTCCAGCCGTCGCGCACAAACCCGAACAACAACTTCCCCTTGAGGAACCGCACGTTCCGCAAGGCTCCGTAATGTACGGAGTACCAGCAGGAACGAGGGGAGCACGAAAATGTTGCGAGGATTCGCCACCATCAACTTCTGGGTCGACGACATCGAGGCCGCGGCCGACTGGTACACCGAGTTCCTCGGCATCAAGCCGTACTTCAACCGCCCCGGACCCGACGGCCGCCCGGCCTACCTCGAGTTCCGCATCGGCGACTACCAGGCCGAACTCGGCCTCATCGACAGCCGCTTCGGCCCGCCCGACGCCAAGGGCCCCGGCGGCAGCGTCATGCACTGGCACGTGGACGACCTCGAAGCCACCCTCGCCAAGCTCATCTCCATGGGCGCCACCGAGTACCTGCCCATCACCGAGCACGGCCCGGGCTTCATCACCGCCTCCGTGACCGACCCGTTCGGCAACATCCTGGGCATCATGTACAACCAGCACTACCTGGACATCCTCGCCACCGCCGCACAGCCCACAACCCCGTAAACGACCAACCCGACAAACGCACACGGGCGGACCCCCAGGGGGTCCGCCCGCAGCTTTTCGTCCCAGACGCCACCCCGCGACGCGCACTTCATTTTCGGACGTGGTGGCTTGCGAACCTCTATAGTTCGGTTCGTGATCGAGGATCGTGGTGTTGAGCTCCAGGACGTGTGGGGGACGCTTCTGCCTACCGGGTTCCTGCATGGCTTGCGGGAGGCGCACACCGAGGCGACGCTCGTCGTCGCGGGTGCGCTGGACCGAGCGGCGGGCTTCAAGGAACGGTCCTTCGGCTTCACCGCGTTCGACGTTCTGGAGTCCCACCTTGACCGGGTCTTCGGAGTGGGCGAGGCGGGTGGCCCGTCCGGCGGGGAGCCGTCCGCTGGCGGGGCGTCTGGTGGGGCGTTCGGTGGGGAGCCGTTCGCGGGGACGGTCGTTCGCGATGACCTCAACGGGTCGCCGGGCTGGCGGCTGGGGCGTTACCGGGTGTTGCTCAAGCGACACGAGTTCGGCGCGGTGCGGTCGATCCGCTGGGATCGGGAGAGCCCGACCAAGCAGGCGGTCGCTCGGCAGCAGTTCAGCGGCGACCCCCAGCTGACCTTGGACATCGGGCTGGACGAGTCGCACGACACGCCCGGGGCGGTCACGCTGGTGCTGGCGCACAGCGCCACCGAGGAGCCGCTGGAGATGGAGCTTTTCCTGGGCCTTCCCAGGCTGAACGCCGACGGTGGCTCGGCGTGGCACTGGCTGCACCCTTTGGACGATGACACGCTCGGGCCTGATCCGCGCCGTAGGCTCGTGGAGCCCACCCTGCCGCTGTGGAGCGATACCGAGGCCGATGTGCCCGTCACGCTGCACCGCCGCTCGGCTCGCACCAACACCATCGTCGAAAAGGCCTAGTGAACACCTTCGATGACCGCGCGGAACAGACGGCCAGGCGACTCATCGAGGCCCGGCTGCTGTTCGACTGTGAACGGCTGACCCTGGCCCGGCGCCTGCGCGGATTGCGCAAGAACCAGCTCGCCCAGGCCATCGGCACGACTCCGACCGCCGTCGGCCAGTACGAGGCCGGGGTGCACCGTCCCTCGGAGCGGACGCTGTCCAAGCTGGCGATCGCTCTGGGCGTTCCGGTGGAGTTCTTCCACGCAGGTCGCGGTCCCGTCCGGATGGACACCGCCCACTTCAGGTCGCTGCGTTCCACCACGCAGATCGAACGTGACCAGGCGCTGGCGTACGGCAGGATCGCCGCCGACATCGTGACCGCCGTCGAGGAACTGGTGGAGTTTCCCGTCGCGGAGCTGCCCGAATACCCCGTACCGCCGGACGAGATCGCCGGACCGGGACCCGTCGAGGCCGCCAGGCAGGCCCGCAAGGCCATGACCGACCGGCCCGGCGCGATCACCCACCTGGTGCGTCTGCTGGAGAAGCACGGGATCATCGTGCTGGTCCTGCCCTCGCACACCGAACGCGTCGACGCGTTCAGCATCGGCGCGCACCCTCGCCCGATGGTGTTGTTCAATCCCGCCAAGGGCGACTACTGGCGCAACCGTTTCGACGGCGCCCACGAACTCGGCCACCTGGTCATGCACTCCGACGCCGAACCCGGCAGCAAGATCGTGGAGGATCAGGCGCACCGCTTCGCCGCCGAGTTCCTCATGCCCGAGGCCGACATCGCCGACCACCTTCCCCGTACCGCGGACTGGTCCCGCCTCGCGGAGCTGAGAGCCGCCTGGGGCGTCAGCATGGCCGCGTTGCTCTACCGCGCCCGGACGTTGGGGATCATGCCCGAGACCACGTACCGCAACGCGATGAGCGGCATGAGCGCCCGCGGCTGGCGGCGCCGCGAGCCGGGCCCCGCCAAACCGCTCGAACGTCCGACCATGCTCACCCGGGCCGTGGAACTCATCGCCGACACCGGCGTCGACCGCGATCAGCTGGCAGGCCGCGCCGGCGTCACCCGGGCCGACCTCGATCTCCTGGCCCCGGCACGTGAACGCCCTGCACTGACCTGACCGCGTCCGGGATTACCGTCAGGCCGTTTGAAAATAAGGTGCGGCCCGATTAAGTCGGCGAGCTGCGGCGGCGTTCTGTTTACTGCAAGATGTGCCCATCGAATTGGGTGAGCATCACGCTCTCGCATCTCAGTGATGGCCCCCGCAAAGCTCGGTGACAGGTAATCAGGAGCGGCGAGATGGCAGAAAGCGACGAGGGATCGGCGGCACGCGGGCCGCGCTGGAAAGAGTCCGACGCGTACGAGATCGCATGGCGGGATGTGCGGCCGGCCGTCGACCTCATTTCCGCCCCGCAGGTGCTGACGGTCATCCGTGAACTGACAGCCGGCCCCAAGAGCCACGACGAACTCCTACGGTCCACGGACGTGGAGCCCATCAGCGCTCTCCAGCAGCTGACCGACGCCGGAGTGGTCGAACAGGAGCAACCCGGCGTCGATGACACGACCGTGCGCTACCGCCTGACCCGGTACGGTCGCGAGGTCCTGATCCCGCTCACCGACCTCGGCCACTGGCAGGAACGCGGACGGCTGGAGCGGGAACGACGGCAGGCGCAGGGCCTCGGGGTCGACGTACAGACGCCCACCGTGGCCCGGATCTGGGACGCCATGCTCGGCGGCAAGGACAACTACGCCGTCGATCGGGCCGCCGTGGAGAGGCTGCTGGAGATCGAGCCCTACGCCGCCAGGTTCGCCCAGGAGAACCGGAAGTTCCTCGCACTGATCGTCGGCCGTCTCATCGAGGCGGGAGTCCGGCAGTTCATCGACATCGGGACCGGCCTGCCCACGATGGACAACGTCCACCAGATCGCCCACCGGCTGGCGCCCGAGACGCGCGTGGTCTACGTCGACAACGACCCGGCCGTCTGCGCGCACGCCCGGGCCCTGCTGGCGCCCGACCCGGAGACGGTCACCGTCATCCAGGAGGACCTCCGCCGCCCGACGGCCATCCTGGCGCATCCGGAGACCCGTCGCATGATCGACTTCACCCGGCCCGTCGGGCTGCTGGCGACGGGCATACTCCACTTCATCCCCGACCACGATGACCCGGTCCGCGCGCTGAAGGTGCTCAAGGACGCGGTGCCCTCGGGAAGCCATCTCGTGATCACCCATCTCACCGACGACACCGTACGCACCAGCAGACCCGAAGACGCGCAGGCCGGCCTGGCGGTGTTCGCACGGAGCAACGCGCCGCTCAATCTGAGGAGCCGTGCGGAGATCGAGACCTTCCTCGAAGGGGTCGAGCTCATCGAACCCGGGCTGGCCTGCCTGACCGAGTGGGGCCTGGACACGCCACCCGAAATCAGATTGAAGCTACGAGACGTCTGGATCGGAGCAGCCGGACGTAAGCCATGACCCTCACATGACAGCCACGGGAAGTGTCGCGAAGCCACGAACGTACGGCGACTGGCGACGGCTAGCGCGCGACATGTCGAGATCGAAGTCCGTTACCCGGGCCGTGAACTCCTCTAGCGTCACCCTGGCCTCCAACCGGGCGAGCGAGGCCCCCAGGCAGAAGTGGGGCCCGCTACCAAAACTGATCACCGGGCCGAACTCTCGTTCCAGGGCATAGCGGTCAGGCTCCGCGAAGACCGCCGGATCTCGGTTGGCCGCGCCGGGAAGCAGCACGATCCGTGATCCGCTGGGGAGCTTCACCCCGTGCAACTCGGCATCACACGTGAGCGTACGCAGCAGCGTTGGCGCGACCGTGTCATAGCGCAACGTCTCCTCAACCCACTCCCTGGCACGCCCTTCAAAAGCCAAGGCCTTCTGGTCCGGATGCCGCCAAGCCCAATACACGGCGTTGCCGAGCAAATTGGTCGTGGTCTCGTTTCCGGCACCGACCAGCAGATGCAAGAACGCGACGACCTCCTCGTCCCTGAGCCGGTCCCCCTCCACCTCCGCCTCGAGGAGAGCGGACACCAGATCGTCCTGCCGCCGCAGCCGCCGGTCCGACACCAGGTCGGCGAAGTGCCCGATGAGCTCCATGAGCGCCGCCAGCCCCTCCGCCGTCATCTCGCGCCCGCCCGGCTCCCGGTGCATGGCGAGGTCGGCCAGCCGGCGCAGTTCCCCCCGTTCCGCCTCCGGAACGCCGACCAGCTCCGAGATCACGTCCGTGGGAATCCTCGCGGCGATGTCGCCGACGAAGTCGACCTCGCCCTTCGCCAACGCCGTGTCGACATGCCGCCGGGCGACCTCGCGAATATGCGATTCGAGCTCAGCGACCCGCCGCGGAGTGAAACCGCGCGAGACCAGCCCCCGCATCCGCGTGTGATCCGGTGGATCCATAGCGATGAACGACAACGCCCGCCTCGCCGCCGGCCCCCACACCGAGGCCTCCAGCAACGGCCCGTTCGCACTGGAGAAACGACGAGAGTCCCGCAGAGCCGCGACGACGTCCCCATGCCGGGACAACGCCCAGAAGTCGAGCTCCTCATTCCGATAAACCGGCGCCTCCGCCCGCAACCGCGCATACACGGGGTACGGATCAGAGTCGACGCCGTAGAAGTCGTAAGGACTGAACTCCAGGTCCGCCATCAGGCCCGCCCGCCCTCGCCCTTGTGATCTTCTGACCAAGACAAGTGTCCACACAACAGTCCAACGAGTCCATAGCCCCCGACACCCAAAGCCGGCCAAGGCGATCGGCGCAAGAAAACCAGACGTGAACAAGCCCGCTGCCCAAGATCATGCACCCACCGGGGGCCTTCACGGCCACCAAACTCCCACCCCCACGCCAAAACTGACGTGGGAAAACTCGTCATCACAGCTGCCACCCCACCCCAGGTCGTCTTCACGAGAAACAGGGCGACAAAACAGAAGCCCCAAATGACAGCCCGCAGCAATCGCCTAGTCCGAGCAACCACAACAACCTCTGTGGTGCTCGTTGCCCCCCGTCGCCGCCGTGGTCTCGCATCGCCCCATGCACGAACGCGCCCTAGCTCACCGTGAGGCCCCATGGGCCGCAGTCCTCATTCCCAGCTCCGAGGACTGCATCATCGTCGCGCCCTCGATGTCAGTTCTCCTTGCCACCCCAGCCGGCGACCGAGGCGGCTGGCTCGGTTGGCCCCTTGTCGCCGCAGGGCAGCCAGGCCTCTCTCGCCGCCGCCCAGGCGCGAGATCGCGGCCGCGTACGCGGCCGGAGTCAAGGTGGGGACGCATCGCCAAGCAGTCCGGAATGGCGGGTGGGTTCAGTCGTCCGCAGACCGACGAAGACGTGTCGCTCACGAGCCTGCGTTCGAAGCAGGCTCATGCCGGAGGCCTCAGCCTTCGATGTTGGGCATTCTGACCCATACCTGTGGTGATTCCAGGCAGTCACTCGTGTTTGGGCTCAGGCCGGCGTACACCATGCAGTGGGCGATGGCGCTGAATTCGCAGACGTAGCTGGCGAGGACTTCGCGCGCGGTGGAGTTCTCACGCGGGTCGTATCCGGGGTGTAGGTCCCAGGCCTCGGCCTGGCCGTTCCGCCAGATGCTCCCTTGGTTGCCGCTCTTGGGGTTGGCGTACATTCCGTAGCCGAACGTCCCAATGGTGACCGGACCGGCCACGGCATCGTTGTCCGCTGCGTAAGCCCATGGCTGGGTGATCACGCATCCGCCCGGCACGCTCGTTAGCCCTACCACTGAAAGGTCCAGGTCCTCCCAATTCTCGGGTTCCGCAGGGGCGTCGACCTGGATCGCTCCGTCGAGGCGACGAAAAGCCTCGTTCAGCCCGACACCCGCAACGCAGAGCAGGCTGTACCCGTCGTAGTGGATGCCGGAGAACACCTCCGCCAGCTGCGGTCCGGCATCGGCCATCGCCTGTTCGCCGGCACTGAGCCGGATCCCCTCGGGCGGCGTGCCGAACAGGTCGAGGTGCGGTCCCGCCAGGGCCAGCCGTCCCGGCGACCAGCCGTCCATCATGTCCAGCCAAGGATCGGCGCCGGCTTCCACCAGCACCCGGGCGATCTCGGAGCGGTCACGGAACACCGCTTCCCACAGGGCGCTGCGCCCGTCGTTGAGTCCGTCGAGCTCACCATCGCGGACATGGGCGACCAGCAGCGCCACCAATTCCGGTGAGCCTTCCTTGGCCGCCTCGTGAAGCGCGCTGCCGTAGGTCCACAGCGATCCAAGCGGGTCGGCACCGGCCTGCAGCCGGGCACGGATCTTGTTCAAATCGCTGAAGTCACCATGGACGATGCCAGTCCAGTCGGACGTACCCACCAAGGAGATCCTCCGTCCCGTCAATCGTGAGTCGAGCCTGGAGCATAAGGACCGACACCGACAAACGAGCGCAGCACCGAAGTGCCTGCCGGCTCCCAAGGCGCTCGCCACATTCGGTGCCCGCTTCCTCGACGGCGTACGAGTGGGTCTGCCTTCCGGGCAGGAGCTTGCAGGTAAAAGGTCACCTGCGACCCTCCCTGTCGCTTCTTCAAACGGCCGAACCGGACGAATAATGATTCGCCACGACCGATCAGCAACCCGGGAGGACCTGGATACAGGCGAGGTATGGATCCCTGTTCATCAGAACGACCTGCCGCTGGTGCTTGGCCTGGACGACCGGGCCGCGGTTCTCGCAGTGACCTCGGCGCGGGATCTCCCCCCACAGCCGGCGAGTGGCAACGGATACCGCTGGGCCAGTTGGCAGGGATCCTCTCCGAGGAGGTGTCGGTCTACCTGTATCCGGAACGTGAGGTCCTTGGTGCTGAAGAGCTCGACGGGCTCAGCGGCAGGCGGCTGGTGCGCGCAGCGGAGCGTGTGCATGCAGACCATTTCACGTCGCATGAACTGTACGTGGAATTCCTTGGACCAACGGTCTACTGCCTGGCCACCGAAGGCCAAGAACCATCGCGAACGACTCCGGTCGGCCGACCGTTCCAAAGGGGCGCGGATAAGGTCTGTTTCCCGCGAACTGGTGTGGCGATGGGCCGTGATGCAGAGGACGACGGTGCCGGATCAGAAGAAACCCGTACCAACGGAGGCCGTCGATGAGCCGGCGCCCACCACCTAGCCCATGCGGCAACGAGTTCGCGTCCGCACGAGAGCAATTTGCTCGCCCTGCCCCAAATCGTACGGCCGGCCCGCTGCGCCACCTGCATCGCCGCTTCTGGAATCAGAGTTCCCACGTACCGGTGGGCACTTCCTGGCACCTCCGCTCGTCCGCCGACGGCTCCGCCTACCTCACTTCACCGCATGCCGAGAGGGGTCACCGGCGCGGCCTTGATCTGCGCGGTCATACCGGTCCAGCCATCACGTTGGCAGCACCTGGCACCGCCTGCGCACACCATGCGTCCAGATGAATACACATGGCCACGGGGCTGTCCGCTAATGGACAGCGGCACTGCTATGACCAGGACTCTTTCCGGACATGACTCAGGGCATTACTCTCTCCACCTTGAGAACCTTCCGGTGCCTGTGCGAGAAATTGTTGTGATCGGCCGATCGCCCCTTTACCCGATCACCTGGAGGTGCCATGCGTTTGCGCGCACTTGGTTTCACCACGGCAGCGGTCGTGGCGATCACACTGGTCACGGCCCCAGTGCACGCTGTCGAACCCCCAGCGCCGAAGTCCTTCACGTTCTTCTGGCCGAGCGACAAGCCCGTCCCGCACAAGATCTCACGGGCCGAACTGGACAAAACCGAGCGCCAGGCCACCGTAAGAACCATGGAGGAGACCGCTCCCGGCTTCAGGCTGCGAGGAAACCGCAAACAAAGTGACTACGTGTTTGTCACCAATCGGCAGCCGGTCGTTAAGGGCGGCTGCAATGGATTCGACTGCCAGATCACCGACCTCGGGTGGGTGCAGATCAAGCAGACGATCTTCGGTGGCGGTTCCGACCGGTGGGAAATGGAGGTATCCGCTGGCCACGACAGGGGCATGGACTTCTCCGTGGACACCTGGTATGCGTGTGCTGTCAACATCCCCAGCGCAAGGGACGAGTACTGCGAGGACTATCGCGACGACGGAGCCGACATCCGCGGCGAGGCCGGGAGCATGCCCACAGGGGTGTACTACCCCGTGTTCATCAACCGCGGCTTCGGCTCCTGGCGGCCGATCAAGAAGTTCCCCATGGTGCATCTGATCGCCACCTGGGAAGACGGATCGCAACCCAAGGGCGACGACGGCGATCCTGGTCTCAAGGCCCGGATGTGGGATACCTGCATCGAGGCCGACAGCACCAAGCTCTGCCCCGTTACCGGCACCGGATGGTGAGACCCTGAACGTCTTCGGCTACGTCATCGACGGCTGCGCCCGCCATCAAATCACCCTGATGGGGGCGCAGCCCCTGACGGTCAATGCAGCCTGTTGGGCGGAACCCGACGGCGCGCGTCCGGACTCGATCATTGCCGCGTGGGCGATCCCCGCTGCCTGGCGCGACCAGCCAGGGGAGCTGTTTCACTGGGTGCCCGGCGCCTTGCAACGGGCCGCAAGCACCTGGGGCGCCGTCGCTCATCGCGATGAGCCCGTAGAGGACCTGGGCTGGCATCTGTTTCCTCCCGACCGGCCGCTTGCCGAAGACCTGACCGGATTGCGCAGCACCTGCTTGGAAGTCGATGGGCACGCCCTCAGCGGCCTCGCCAAGCAACACCGAGGGGTCACATTCACGGCAACGCTGGTCCCTGCCGCGCTCACCTCGCCCCTGCACGCCGCGCTGTCCACAGCCCCCGCACCGCTGCTCGTGGGAATCGCCGAATCCGCCACCGAATGCACGAAGATTCTTCGGCTTAAGACCGCGCAGCAATGACTTGTCCATACCACCGCCTCAGCCGCCGAGCGACCGTCCGCGATGTCGCCGCCGACCCCGCGACGGCATGGCCGCTGAGCCGGACTGGATTGGCCGTACGATCCGCCGCTGGGAGGCCTACGGCCCCGCCCTCGAATGGGCTTGTCGAGCAGGATCGCGGCGTCGACATGCCGCACTCGACCCAGATGAGCCCGCCGGGCCGGGGTCCGTGATCAAGTAGTTCCACGGTCACTGCGGGAGTGGTAGACGCTTTCCACAGCGAGATCACCGCGCGAGTCGGAAGGCTGGAGCCGACGATCCTCGGCTGCTGCGGAAGCTTCTCGGAGCCTTCCGGATGTTCCGCAGATCGCGCCAAGGTGGGTGACCTTGTGAAGAGCATGGTCGCCGACGTGTACGACGTCATGGAGTTCCGGCGGATCTTCGGATCTGTACCCCCTACCGGATTCGAACCGGCGCTACCGCCTTGAAAGGGCGGCGTCCTAGGCCGCTAGACGAAGGGGGCCCTGGTGTGGTGGGTGGTCGCCCACTTGACCATGACCAGCATAGGGGACAACCAGCCTGGACGCATAAATGGTTAGGGGGTTGGGGTGCGTGGGGGTGTCGAGGTGGGCCATTGGGAGGGGAAGGTCGGGCTGGTGGGTGGAGGGGTCGGGGGTGTGGTGGGTGGGGTGATGGGACGGTCGGGCTTGGGTTCCAGGTGGCGTTCGATCTGGGCGGAGGTCAGGCCCAGGCCGCCTAGGCGGAGGTCGTCCCAGCCTTGGAGGCGGTGGGTGGCACGGCTGAAGTAGAGGACGGAGAGCTCGATGGGGGTGGGCTTCTCGTGCTCCAGGCCGCGGAGGCCGGCGCCGCCTGTGGAGCCTTGGACGAAGAGGCGGGTGCCGGTGGGGAGCAGTTTGGTGGAACGTTCGTGGGAGTGGCCGGAGAGGGCCAGGGGTGTCAGGCCTGAGAAGCCCTCGGCCTGGTTGGGGTCGTGGATGACGGCGATGTCCGGGGTTGTACCGGTGGCTCGGAGCTTCTGGGCTTGGGCGGTGCCGAGGGCGTGGAGCTGGTCGGCGCCCACGTTGTCGTCGCGGGTGGACTTGTCCGGGGTGAAGCGCGGGTCGCCTACGCCGTAGATGCGGAGACCTTCGACTTCTTGGAGCTTTCCGTCCAGGACGACGGCGTTCTTCTGGGCGGCTACGGCTTTCTGGGTCGATTTGGAGTCGTGGTTTCCGCGTACGAAGACGTAGGGGACCTTGAGGCTTGCGATGTCGGAGGCGAAGCGGTCTTCGGGGCCGCTGCCGTGGTCGGTCAGATCGCCGCTGTCGATGATCAGGTCGATCTGGAACTGGGTGCTGACCGAGCGGATGACCGACCAGGCGGCGGGGTTGAGGTGGATGTCGGAGACGTGGAGCACGCGGAGGGTCGAGGGGTCTGGTTCGTAGGTGGGGAGGGTCGAGGTGGCCGCATAGAGGCGGGAGACGTTCCCGACTAGGCGGGCCAGTTGAGCTCGGTAGGCGGAGAAGCGTTCGACGATGCTGCGTGCGTCGCCCACTACCTGGGGTGCGTTGGCCAGTAGGCCGGTGTAGCGGGGTTCGGCCAGGGCTTGGGGATTGAACGTGGCCCACGTCAGGACCGTGATGGCGATGACAGTTGCGAAGGTCGTAGTCAGGGCTAGGACGGCTTTGCGGAGTGAGCGGAAGACGATAAGGGCTGCCAGGAAGGAGAAGCCTAGGCCTAGGGCTAGGGCGCGTAGGAGGAGGATGACAACGCCGTGCCGTAGTTCTGTGCCTACCTGGTTAGTGAGCCGGTCCACTTCGTTGTCGGACTCGATCAGTGCTCGGGCCTCGTCTGGGCGGAGGTCGGTGACGCTGGCCTCCAGGGCGATCGGGCCCCAGTGCGTGTCCAGGCGGAGGGCGCCGAGGGGCGGGATCTGGATCGTGGTGCCGCCCGTCCAGGACGGACGTAGGGCCAGGGAGACATCGGTAGGGCCTACCGGGGTGACCACGTGACCGCCGAGGGTGAGGCCTAGGAGGCCTCCCAGGAGGCCTACGGCGATCACTAGGAGGACCCGGCCGGGGCGGCCGCGCAGGAACTTGGCAAGGGGCGCCGTTAGGCGGCGGAACGTGGCCCGGATGCGGGGCACGGTGCCTCCTTCTGTCGAGCAGAATGACTTACGTGATCGAGATTTCGCGTGAGAGCTTCGAAGACCTGGTCTCTGAGGCCCTCGACACCGTGCCCCCCGAGCTGACCCGGCACATGCGCAACGTCGTCATCGTGGTCGAGGACGACGCCCCCGAGCCCGGTCTGCTCGGCCTTTACCAGGGCGTACCCCTCACCGAGCGAGGTGACTGGTACGGCGGCGTACTCCCCGATCACATTTCGATCTACCGCAACGAGATCCTGCGAATCTGCGAGACCGAGGCGGACGTGGTGGATGAGGTGAGGATCACAGTCGTCCACGAGATCGCCCATCATTTCGGGATCGACGACGAGTGGCTTCATCAGCACGGTTACTGACCTCAGGGGTAGGCCGGGCAAAGCGTTCCGCCAATTGGGCACGGTAGGTTACACAACTGCCACGCAGCGTGAGTTAATAGGGGAGACCACCCAGTGGCGGGTGGACGAACTGGAGCGCGAGGCAGATGGGCCGGCATCGGCGTCCCCCGGAGGCACAGGCCACGTACCGCGAGGTCTTCGCGGTAGGTGAGTTCCGCGCGCTCTGGCTCGCCCAGGTGCTGTCGTTCGTGGGCGACCAGCTGGCCCAGGTCGCCTTGGCGGTCCTCGTCTACCAGGCCACCGATTCGGCCATGCTGACGGCGCTGACGTATGCGCTGACCTACATTCCGCCGATCGTGGGCGGTCCCGTGTTGTCGGGACTGGCCGATCTGTTCCCGCGGCGTACCGTCATGGTCGTCTGCGACCTGCTGCGTATGGGGCTGGTCGGCCTCATGGCGCTCCAGGCGATGCCGTTCTGGACCTTGTGCGTGGCGGTCTTCCTGACCGTGCTGCTCGGTGCGCCGTTCTCGGCGGCGCGCGCCGCGTTGCTGCCGGACGTACTCGACGGTGACAAGTACGTGGCGGGCTCGGCGATCAACAACATCACCCACCAAGCGACGCAGATGCTCGGTTTCCTGGCGGGCGGCGCGATCGTGGCCGTCGTGGGCACGTACGAGGCGCTCGCGATCGACTCGGTGACCTTCGGGGCCTCCGCGCTGGTGCTGGTGATCGGGCTGCGGCGGCGTCCGGCGACCAAGGAACGGGAGAAGGAGTCGCTGGGGCTCTGGCGCGGGACGCGCGACGGCGCCCGGCTGGTCTTCGGCGACCCGAGGCTGCGCTTGCTGGTCCTGTTCGCCTGGCTCTGCGGGTTCTATGTGATCCCCGAGGGGCTCGCCGCCCCTTACGCGGCCACCTTCGGGGGCGGCGCGCTGACCGTCGGGCTGCTGATGTCGGCCATGCCGACCGGAATGGTGATCGGCGCGTTCCTGTTCAGCCGCTTCGTCCGGCCGACCAACCGCATCCGCGTCATGGGCTGGATGGCGATGCTCGCGTGCGCCCCGCTCATCGGCGCCGCGGCGCACCCGCCGTTGTGGGCCGTGATGCTGCTGTGGGCGGTGTCGGGCGTTGGCAGCGCCTACCAGCTCGCGGCGAACGCGGCGTTCGTGGCCGCGGTGCCGCCCTCCGGCCGCGGCCAGGCGTTCGGCCTCGCCCAGTCCGGGATCCTCGCCGGGCAGGGCGTCGGCATCCTGATCGCCGGCGCGGGCGCCCAGGTGCTCGGCGTCGAGGCCGTGGTCGCCCTGGCCGGCGCCCTGGGCCTGTCCGTCGCCGCCATGCTCTCCCTGACCTGGAACAAGGTCCGCGGCAACGTGATCGCCGAAATGCACAACCGCCCCGGCCAACGCGCCCCCGACCCGGCTCCGGCCTCCCCAGACCCGGCTCCTGCCACCTCGGGCGCTGCTCCTGCCGTCTCCGACCCGGCTGCTGCTGCCTCGGGCTCGGCTCCTGCCTCCGACCCGGCTCCCGTCTCTGGCCCGGACGCCGCCGTCTCCGGCTCGGCTGCTGCCTCCGGTCTGGACGCCGCCATCTCCGTGCCGGACGCCGTCTCCGGTTCGGAGGCCGTCTCCGTGCCGGACGCCGCCGTCTCTGGTTCGGACGCCGAGCCTGACGCGGCTGCCGATTCCGAGACCTCCACCCCCGCTGACAGCACCTCGTCCGACCTCATCGTCGCCCCCCGTGACCCGACTGAGCAGCCCAACCGTTCACACGTCAACGGCCATTCCCTGAACGGATCGAACGGCCGCTCCACAGGAGTCCGCCCCTCGGCCCCGGCCCCTTAGGGCTTACGAAGGCGCTTTGGAGCGGGCTGCCGCTTCGTTGCGGCAGCCTGGTGCGGCGGTCAGGCTTACCTTGAGACCCGGGTCTTGTGCATGGCGTCCTTGGTCTTCTGTGTCACGTCCTGGACGACCTCCTGGACCTTCGGGTTCTCCTTGCCCTTCTGCACCAGGTCCTCGGCGATAGAGGAGGGGGCGCCCTCCTCGGGGATCAGGACCCACGCGGCCGCGTAGAGCAGGACGCCGGCGCCGCCGAAGATGCTGAACGTGGCCAGGACCAGGCGGATGATGTTGGGGTCCACGCCCAGGTACCGGCCCGCCCCGGAGCAGACTCCGGCGATCATTCGGCCGTCGCGGGTGCGGCGTAGCTGTTTCGAGCTGACGGTGTTCTTCTCCATGTCCATGCTTCGATCATTCCCGCCAGACGGCCTCCGCCACATCGGGATTCGCCCTGATTCCACCCTGAGACCGGCCCTGCCCCGGATGCGGGGCAGGGCCAGGGGGTGTTGGCTAGCGGACGACGACGCCCTTGCTCTTGGAGAGCGACTTGTACCAGGTGGCGTTGCCTGCGTAGCCGGCGATCCACCAGCCGCTGGCCTTGGCCTTGAAGCGCTTGGTGAACTTGCCGTTCCGGGCCGTGGTGACCACCGCGTAGCGCACCCACTTCTGGGTGCCCTTCTTCTTGAAGTAGATCGTGACCTTCTGGCCCCGGAACGGGACGTACTCGCCGTAGGAGTTGAGGCCGCGGAGCTGGCCCGCCACGCTGATCGCCTTGCCGCGCCGCACCTTGGACGGGGAGGCGCCGAAGCCCGCGAAGTACGTGCCCCGCCGGACCTGGAAGGTCTTGCTCTTCTTCGTGTCGTTGTAGTCGGCGTCCCAGGCGGTGACGTCCACCGTCCAGGTGCCCGCCGCCTCGTAGTTGTACAGGTAGTCGGTCGCCTCCCAGAGACCGTCACGGATCTTCTTCGGGCTGAAGACCAGACCGCCCGAGCCGCGCACCGGGATCGCCGACGCGTCGACGTCGGCGGCGTTGGTCTGGATCTGCACGGTGATCTTCTGCCGGTTGTGGCCGGTCTGCACGGCCAGCGACGGCTTGACGGTGATCGCCGTAATGCTGGGCGCGTCGGCGGCGTGGGAGGTCGTCGGGGCGACCAGGACCAGACCCGCGGCCGTGGCCGGGGCGAGGGCGGCGATCAGGAGACGCTGCACTGAAGCTCCAAGGGATCGAAGAAAGATCGACATAGAGGAGACGCGCCGTTCCACCGCGAAGTTGGCAGCCCGCGCCCAGAAGATCCTTTAGCGGCCGGCGCGGCTCGGTTTGAAGCGTTGCTTAAGTATCCTCGGTAGGAGTATTGATTGGACGCCCGGCGCGGGCCTGGGCAGACTCATTGCCGCAGGTCACGCGAATCAGTGAGGGAGCGGCATGAGAATCGGGATCGTCGGGGCCACCGGCCAGGTGGGTGGCGTCATGCTCAGGATCCTGGCCGAGCGCGAGTTCCCGGTGGACGAGTTGCGGCTCTTCGCTTCGGCCCGTTCGGCCGGAAGGACCATCCCGTGGCAGGACGGCGAGGTGACGGTCGAGGACGCGGCGACCGCCGACTACGCCGGTCTGGACATCGTTCTGTTCTCCGCGGGCAAGACCAGCTCCAAGGAACTGGCGCCCAAGGTCGCCACGGCCGGCGCCGTCGTGATCGACAACTCCTCCGGCTGGCGGATGGACCCCGAGGTCCCGCTGGTCGTCTCCGAGGTCAACCCGCAGGCCGCCGCCGTACGGCCCAAGGGCATCATCGCCAACCCCAACTGCACCACCATGGCGGCCATGCCGGTGTTGCGGCCGCTGCACGAGGAGGCCGGGCTTGAGGCGCTCGTGGTCGCCACCTACCAGGCGGTTTCCGGTAGCGGCCTGAGCGGCGTCGCCGAGCTGCACGAGCAGGCGCGCAAGGTCGTGGAGGGCGCCGACAGGCTGACCCACGACGGCGCCGTCGTGGACTTCCCGGAGCCGCGGGTGTACGCGCGCCCGATCGCGTTCAACGTCCTGCCGATGGCGGGCTCGATCGTGGACGACGGGCTGAACGAGACGGACGAGGAGCAGAAGCTTCGCAACGAGAGTCGTAAAATCCTCGGCATTCCCCGCCTCAAGGTGTCGGGAACGTGCGTCCGCGTGCCCGTCTTCAGCGGCCACTCGCTCCAGATCAACGCGCGCTTCGACCGGCCGATCAGCCCCGAACGCGCCGCCGAACTGCTCTCGGCCGCGCCCGGCGTGGTGTTGTCCGACATCCCGACGCCGCTCCAGGCCGCCGGTCAGGACCCCACGTTCGTGGGCCGCATCCGTCGGGACGAAACGGTCGAGAACGGCCTCGCGCTCTTCTGCTCCGGCGACAACCTGCGCAAGGGCGCGGCCCTCAACGCCGTCCAGATCGCCGAACTCGTCGCCGCCGAGCTGGCCACCGCCTGAGCCGAGGCGGCCACTGCGTGAGCCGAGCTGGCCACTGCGTGAGCTGAACTGGCATCGCCTGCGCCGGGCTGGCCATGGCTTGTGCCGGGCCGGCCACCGGTTTGCGCCGGGGCGGCCACTGCTTGCGCCGGGGCGACCACCGGCCGCGCCGGGCTGGCCACCGCTTGCGCCGGGGCGGCCACCGGCCGCGCCGGGCTGGACGCTGCCTGAGCCGGGCTGGCCACTGCGTGAGCTGAACTGGCATCGCCTGCGCCGGGCCGGCCATCGCTTGTGCCGGGCCGCCCGCCGGTTTGCGCCGGGCCGGCCACTGCTTGCGCCGAGGCGGCCACCGGTTTGCGCCGGGCTGGCCACTGCTTGCGCCGGGGCGGCCACCGGCTGCGCCGGGCTGGACGCTGCCTGAGCCGGGCTGGCCACTGCGTGAGCTGAACTGGCATCGCCTGCGCCGGGCCGCCCATCGCTTGTGCCGGGCCGCCCGCCGCTTGTGCCGGGCCGGCCGCTGCTTGTGCCGGGTGGCCACCGGCTGCGCCGGGCTGGCTAGCGGCTGCGCCGGGGCGGCCACTGGCTGCGCCGGGCTGGCCACCGGCTGCGCCGGGGTGGTCACTGCCTCGTGGGGGTTTGGTCAGGTTGAGCGGGTGCCTCGGACCTGGAGGGTGTCCAGGAGGCGGGCGGTGCTTTCGGCGATCTCCTGAACGGCGCGTTCGAACGCCTCGGCGTTGTGGGCGGCCGGGGCGCGGAAGCCGGAGATCTTGCGGACGTACTGGAGGGCGGCGGCCCGCATGTCCTCCTCGGTGACGTCCTCGGTGAACGGCGGGCGAAGCGTCTTGATGCTGCGGCACATGCCCCCATTGTCGCCCTTGAGCGGCCGTGTAGCGGACGATGTCTGATCGTTCGGGCCGGGGCCCAAGGAGAACGGCCCGTCCCCGGCGCGGGAGGCGGGCCGTTCTCGGCGTCAGGACGTCAGGGCGTCAGCCGGACTTGGTGATCTTGATGTTGTCGATGCCCGCCTCGACGAGGCTGGCCGTGCCGGCGTCGGCGGCGTCGACGAGGATGCGGACCGACTGGCCCGCGTAGGCGGAGATGTCGGCGGTGGCCGTCTGCCAGGAGGCGGAACGGTTGGACGCCGCGCCCGCGGTGTTGAGCACGGTCGTGGAACCGCCGGAACCGACGACCCGTACGCGTACGTAGTCGGTGCTGGAGGCGTTGTTGAGGTGCCCCAGGTACCACGAGAACGACAGGCTCAGCGTCCCGGCCGGCAGCGTGATCTCACCCGACTGGATGCTGGTGACGCCGCCGTCGAGGTCGTTGTCACCGACCGCGGCACCGGCGGAGGCGCCGGTGACCAGGGAGTTGCTGCCACCGGCGGCGGCGAGCTGGAGGCTCGTGCCGGAGCTGGTGGTCGCCTGCGACGTGCCGCGTTCGAACCGGCCGGCGGTGGCGGTGTCCGAACTCGCCGGGTTCGCCGTCCAGCCCTTGTCGGTCTCGAGGTCATCGGTGTAGACGGTCTCGCCGGGCGGCTGGCCCGCTCCGGCCAGGGTCCACACCGTGTAGGCGAGCGCGTCGCCGTGGCGGTCGAGGGCGGGGTCGTTGATGTTGGCGGTGGTGTCGCAGGACCGGTGGTAGCAGCGGTCGAACGCCTGTCCGGCGGTGCCGCCCCACAGCTGTGCCTGGGCCGAGCTCTTGATCCCTTCGGCTCCGGTGAACATGCCGCCGGCCGCGATCCCGTACCGGATGAATCCGCCGTAGTCCGAACGACCGTCGAACGCGGTGTCGCGCACCGGCACGTTGATCGAGGTGAAGTACGCGCGGAAGGTGTTCTCGATCTCCGCGGAGCCGGCCGGGCCGCCGCTGCCGCTGGAGCCGTCGCCGTCATAGGTGAAGTAGCCGGGGTTGGGCGACCCGACCATGTCGTAGTTCAGATACCCCTTGATCTTGGCGCGCTCCGTGGCGCCCAGGTTGCTGGTGTAGTAATTGGAGCCGATGAGACCGAGTTCCTCGGCACCCCACCAGCCGAAACGCAGGTGCTTGGAGGGCTGGAGGTTCTCGCGGGCGACGGCCAGGGCGACTTCGAGTACGGCGGCCGAGCCGGAGCCGTTGTCGTTGATCCCGGGTCCGGCGGTGACGCTGTCCAGGTGTGATCCGGACATGAGCACCTGGTTGGGGTCGCCGCCGGGCCAGTCGGCGATGAGGTTGTATCCGGTGGCGCCGTTGTAGGTGAACGACTGGATGGTGGTCGTGTAGCCGACGGCGTCCAGCCTGCCCTTGACGTAGTCGAGCGAGGCCCGGTAGCCGGGGCGCCCGTGCGCCCGGGTGCCGCCGTTGTTGTTCGCGATGGTCTGGAACTGGCTCAGGTGAGCCTTGAGGTTGGCGAGCGAGATGTCCGGCGGTGCCGCCGTCCTGGCCTGGGCGGCCGGGGCCGCCGGGGCGGACGCGGTCGCCGCGCCGCCGCCGCTGAAGAGCGTGGCGAGGGTCAGCGTGACCGCCCCCGCAGTCGCTAGTACGCGCGATCTCATGGTTCCTCCGATGATCCCAAGAGGTTCGAGAAGTGCGAAATTGCGAGAGGTGCAAGGGTGTGCCGGCTCGTGGCGGGAGCCACCTGAGGAGGTGGTGCGCCAGGAGGGGGGCCTTGGGCGTTACGACCCGCCACGAGCCGGCGATCCGGGGCGATCAGGAACTGGTGATCCTCACGTTGTCGATGCCCGCCTCGACGAGGCTGGCCGTGTCGGCGTCCGCGGCGTCGACGATGAGGCGGACCGTCTGGCCCGCGTGGGCGGAGATGTCGGCGGTGGCCGTCGCCCAGGTGGCGGCACGGTTGCTGGCCGCGCCGGTGGTGTTGAGAACGGTGGTCGTGCTGCTGCCGACGACCCGTACGCGTACGTAGTCGGCGCTGGAGGCGTTGTTGAGGTGCCCCAGGTACCACGAGAACGACAGGCTCAGCGTCCCGGCCGGCAACGTGATCTCGGCCGACTGGATGCTGGAGACGCCGCCGTCGAGGTCGTGGGTGCCCGCGTCCGTTCCGGCCTGGAGGCCGGTGGCCAGGGCGTTGCTGCCGCCCGCGGGGGCGAGCTGCAGGTTCGTGCCCGAGTAGGTCGTGGCCTGCGTGGTGCCGCGCGCCCACTGGCCGGCGGTGGCGGTGTCCGACCCGGACGGGTTGACCGTCCAGCCGGTGTTGCCCTCGAAGTCGTCGGAGTAGACCGTGCCCGGTCCGCCCGTGCCGACGGTGAGCGTGTACGTGGCCGTACGGTCGACGGTGGCGCCGTCACCGAGGACCGTGATGGTGTACCTGCCGTCAGCGGTGCCGGCAGGCACGTTGACCGTCATCGTGGACGTCTGCCCGGAGGTCACCGAGGCGGGCGAGAACGACACGGTCGGGCCGCCGGGGCTGCTGGTGCCCGACAGCGCCACGGTCTGGGCGCTGCCCGCGGTCGTGGTCGTGGTGACCGTCGCGGTCGTCGATCCTCCGGCCTGTGTGCTGCCGGAGCTCGGGTTGAGCGAGAGCGAGAAGTCGTTCTGCTGTGTGCCGCACGCGGCCTCACCGGTCTGCGCGGGAACGCTGACCGCCGCCCACGCCGCCTTGACCGCGTTGCACTCGGTCGCCGAGCCCGGGTAGAGCTGCAGCGCGGCGTTGATCGTCTCGACCCGCGCCCGTGCGTGGCTCCACGCCGTGACCTTGCGGTTCAGGCCGCCCATGAAGATGGCGCCGGCCTTCTGCACGCCGATGCCGGTGACGGTCGAGCCGTTGCAGGTCGGGCTGGTCGGCTTGCCGCCGCCCGGGTTCGAGCCCTCGGCCAGCAGGTAGAACCAGTGGTTCTGCGGACCGGCGGCCGCGTGCACCTGGGTGCTGGGGATCGAGGAGGAGTAGCAGTTGGGGTGACCCTCGGCGGCCGGGTTGTACATGTTGCGGATCTCGCCGCTGCCGACCAGGTCGACCTCCTCGCCGACCAGGTAGTCGGGCGGGTCGAGGTTGGCGGGCTCGTTCAGGTAGAACTCGGTCAGCGCACCGAAGATGTCGCCGGCCGACTCGTTCATGCCGCCCTTCTCGTTCCCGTTGCCGCCGCTGGAGCCGCCGGGGGTGGTCTGGAAGATGGCGTGGCCGTACTCGTGCGCGACGACGTCGGTCGGGGTGACCTGCCGGGTGCCGGCCGAGTTGCGGCCGAAGTTGGTGTAGCTGCCGTTCCAGAACGCGTTGGCCTGGGCCAGTCCGACGCGCGCCGGGAAGCCGCCGCCGTTGCCGTTGATGCCGTTGCGCCCCAGCCAGGCGCCCAGCATGTCCCACTGCTTCTGCACGCCGTAGAGCGCGTCGACGCACGCGGTCTCCAGGTTGGTGCCGCTCCCGTTGCCCCACGCGCTGTCGGGACCGGTGAACGTGGCGCCGTTCTGGCCGCCGCAGCGGATGCCGGGACGCGTCGGGTCCGACATCTCCGTGGCCGCGGTGGTGATGTCGACGGTGCCGTGGTAGTAGCTCACGTCGTCGGCGACGTCGGCCACCTCGTCCCAGGTCTTGGCGACCTTGCCGGTCTTCGCGTCCACGAAGACGTGCAGCTTGGTCGGCGCCTTCTTCTGGAAGCCCTCGACGACCGTCTCGTAGGCCAGCCGGCCCGAGCCTTCGGCGATCACGGTGAGCCGCGGCGTGCTCGCCGAGGTCACCTTGGTGATCTGGGTTCGCGACGTCCTGGCCGCCTGCGCGGCCGTCACCGTGGCCTTGGTGCCGACGTCGAGTCTCTGGCTCTGGGCGACCGAGGTGCTCAGCACCGAGCCGGTGGAGTTCGTCGTCACGACGAAGTCCCCGCCGTACACCGGCAGGCCGTTGTAGGTGCGCTCGTACGCGACGTACTGCAGGCCGCCGAGGCCCGAGACGACGTTCCTACGGACGATCTTGTCCTTGGGGGCCTTGCGGAACGCCGTCGGTTTGGCGACGACGAGCCGGTCGGCGGAGGCGGCCGCGACCTGCTTGGGGTCGGGCTTGGCCGCGAGGGTGAGGGTGGTGGCCGTGCCGGGTGAAGCATGGACGGGCGCGGACATCGCCACGGCGAGGCCGGCGGCGGTGATGGCCGCCGGCCAGAGCGCGGTCAAACGTCTCACAGGGTGCTCCTTCTACGGGCCGGGCAGGACGCGGCCCTCGGGAGGTCCTTGTGGGATTGCTCCGCGAGGCCCCGAGCACCCGGCAAGGGCTGGAGGAGATTCCCGCAGGGGGTGTGTCGCGCGGATGCGGCCAGGCGGGGGACGGCCGCATCCGCGAGCACCCGCGGCGGGGAACGCGGGTACCTGGCGCGGGGATCGGAAACCCGCACCACACGGGGGAGGGGATAGGGATAACGGGCGGTTCATCCGGATGAGCTGTCGAGAAGTGCACCCTCTGTGCCGCTTCCCGTCAACGCATCCACGAAGGACTGGATTTTCAACTTTTGTGAAAACTGCCCTGAATGTCCTGAAGACCGACCCGGACCAGCGCAAACGACCGCGCCGCCACGGCCGGAAAGCGGTGACGGCGCGGTCGCTCCGCGTATTTGTGAACGGCGAGATCGTTCCCGCCGGCTTGTCAGGACGATCTGTCAGGGATCGCGCGGGTCTCGCCGGGTGCGATTCGACGGCAGAGCCAGGCGAGTGCCAGGGGATAGCGGTATTCGATGCCGCCGTGCGCCGCGTCGAACAGCTCGAAGTGGATCACGTCCTCCTTGACCCCGGCGTCCAGCAGCGCCTGCCGGAACGCCTGCGCGCCCACGTCGAGGTACCACTCGTCGCGGGTGCCGCCGTCGATCCAGATCGCCCGCTGCGAGAGCATCGCGTCGGCGTGGCGCGGCACCATCCGGACGGGGTCCAGGTCGAGCCAGCGCTGCCAGACCTCCGGCCGGAGCACCCCGGTGACCGTGTCGAACGGCAACTCCAGCGACCCGTCCTCCCGGGCCGTGTAGGAGGCGGTGTAGCCGAGCAGTTCGAGCAGCTTCCCGTCCTCGGCCTTGGTGAACGCCACCCGCGAGCCGAAGTCGCTCCACCACTTCATGAGGTCGCCCTCGTAGGCGCGCAGATGGCGCACGGCGTCGCCGAAGTCGCTCATGTAGCAGTACTCGAACAGCGCGTCGCCCGCGTGCGTCGCCAGCGCCCCGAACAGGTCGGGCCGGAGCATCGGCGTGATCATCGCTCCGTAGCCGCCGCTGGACTTGCCGCTGATCGCCCGGTGGTCGCGGTCGGCGAGCGTACGGTAGTGCGCGTCCACCCACGGCACGAGCTCGTCGCAGATGTACGAGTGGTAGCGGCCGGTGCCCGGGGAGTCCAGGAACTGGCTGCCGCCGTACGAGGTCCACGCGTCGACGTACACGACGATCGCGGGAGGCGCCTCGCCGCGCGCGAACACGGCGTCCGCGAGCTCCGGGAACGGCTGGCGGAACGCCGTGCGGTTACGCCACATCTCCAGGTGCCCGGTGAAACCCTGGATCACATACACCACGGGGTAGCGGCGTTCGGGCTCGTCGTCGTATCCGGGTGGCACGTACACCCAGAGCGGACGTTCGTAAGGGTCGCCCAACGGGTTGTCGCGCAGCAGGTCGCTGCTGAACACGTGTTCGTCGAGGCGTCCGGCCAACTCGGCAGACCATGGGAGCATGCGTTCTCCTTGTTTCGTCGGGTTTTGCCAGTATCGCCCTTTTCGATCAATCGCTACCTTGGGGCCACATGAGAACGCGCTGGATGGTCCCCGCCCTAGCCATCGCCCTTGCCGCCACGCTGCCCTCGGGCGTCGCCAACGCGGCCGCCCCGAACGCCGCGGCAGGCAAGCCCGCACCCGGCAAGCCCGGTCATCACGGGAAGCCCGGCAAACCCGGCAAGCCCGCACCTGGCAAGCCCGCACCTGGCAAGCACGGTCATCACGGCAAGGTGCGCTGCGAGTTCATCCCGACTCCGGAGAACCCCGCCGCCAAGCCCGTCCGGCCGCCCCGTCCGTGGGCGAAGAAGCGCGGCGCCGCCGAGGTGACGCTCAGGACGAACTTCGGCGACATCAAGATCAGGATGGATCGCCGGGCGACGCCCTGCACGGTCCACAACTTCGTCAGCCTCGCGCGGCAGCGCTTCTACGACCGGACGCGGTGCTGGCGGCTGACCAACTCCGCGCGGCTGGGCGTGCTGCAGTGCGGTGACATCTACCGCGCCGAGGAGGGCGGGCCGGGCTACAAGTTCGACGACGAGCTCACCGGCAAGGAGACCTACCCGCGCGGCACCGTGGCCATGGGCAACTGGGGCCCGGACACCAACAGCAGCCAGTTCTTCATGGTGCACTCGCACGCCAACATTCCGCCCGCCTACACCGTGTTCGGCCGGGTCACCAAGGGCCTGCGCGTGCTCGACAGGATCGTCGCGGGCGGGATCATCCCCGGGCCGACCAACCCGCAGGACGGAGCGCCCAAGCACCCCGTCAAGATCCACCGGGTGCTGGTGCGGCACTGACCGTCAGCACCACGGCCCGACCGACCGTTCCGCTCTGAATGTCACACCGCGGCCGGCTGATCAGTCGTTCTGATGAGTGCCGTCTACCGGGGAGTGATCTGGATGAACGAGCGTGAGGCGTTGAAGGAGCGGGCCGCGCGGCTGCGCGAGCTGCATCGGCCGGGTGACCCGCTGCTGCTGCCGAACGTGTGGGACGCGGGTTCGGCCAAGGTCGTGGCGAGGGCCGGGTATCCCGCGCTCGCCACGGCCTCGGCCGCGATCGCTGAGATGCTCGGATACGACGACCACCAGGGCGCGCCGCCGGAGGAGATGTTCGCCGCCGCGGGCCGGGTCGTCCGGGCCGTCGAGGTCCCGGTCACCGTGGACGCCGAGGCGGGCTACGGCCTGGCGCCCCGCGACCTCGTGGACCGGCTGGCCGGCATCGGCGCGGTCGGCTGCAACCTGGAGGACACCGACCACGCGAAGGGCGCGCTGACGCCCGTCGACGAGCAGGCCAGGTTCATCGCCGCCGTACGCGCCGCCGCCGACGCCGCCGGGGTCGATCTGGTGATCAACGCACGGGTGGACGTGTTCCTCGGCGGCGCGGACGGGCCGGAGGTGACGCGGGAGGCGATCGAGCGCGGGCGCCGCTACTTCGAGGCGGGCGCCGACTGCGTGTATCCCATCCTGGTCTCCTCCGAGAAGACGATCGCGGCCCTGGTCGAGGGTCTGCCGGGCCCCGTCAACTGCGTCTGCCTTCCCGACGGTCCCGATCTTCGTCGGCTGGCCGAGCTCGGCGTCGCGCGCGTCTCGTTCGGCCCGGGGCCCTACCGCCTGGCGCTGGGCAAGCTGAAGGCGACGGCGGTGCGGATCGCCGCGATGGAGAACCCGTACACCTGACGCGAGCCGAGCCCAGCCGAGCCGAGCCGAGCCGAGCCCAGCCGAGCCCAACCCAGCCGAGCCCAGCCGAGCCCAGTTGCACAGGGCCAGGGCCAGGCTTGCCACCGCCTTTCCAACCGAGACCTCTCTTCGACGTGACCAGCCGAGAGAGGTCTCGGCTCTTCACGCCAAGGTTTGACGGGCCTCGTGCGGCCATATAGCTTTGCAATCAAAGCTATTTGACTTGCAAAGCTAAACGAGAAGGAGGCCATGATGCCGCACTTCACCGTGCGACTGGTCGAGGAGACCGTGGACGGCAAGATCGAAGGTCGCCTCATCCGGGCGCTCACCGAGGCCGTGGTCGAGGTCGCCGGCGAGTGGGCGCGCGAACTCGTGGTCGTGGAACTGTTCGGCGTTCCCCGGGAGCGCTGGGGCGTGGGCGGCGCGACGCCCGCGACGCCCGAGCAGGACCCGTACGTCGTCACGCTCAACATGCGCGAGGGGGCCCTCGACGGATCGCGGATTCCCGATGCCCCCGCGCGCCTGATCGCGTCGATCACGAACGCGGTCGGCGAGGTCGTCGGGGAGGCCGCGCGGGCGGGTGTGAGCGTGCTGCTGGTCGGTGTCCCGCCGGGTCGTTCCGGTGTGGGAGGCGAGGTCGTCTAGCCGCAGCCGGTCGAGCCTGACTTGTTGGTGATGCCAACGAAATGGTGTATCGTTGGCATCTCCAACGTTGGCAATGCCAACTAAGTGCTCGACGTGAAGGGCCACGACCATGATCAAGCCGTTCCGTATCGACGTCCCGCAGGCCGATCTCGACGACCTGGCCGATCGGCTCGCCCGGACCCGCTGGCCCGACGAACTGCCGGACGCGGGCCACGACTACGGCATCCCCCTCGCACGTGTCCGGGACCTCGCCGAATACTGGCGCACCGGCTACGACTGGCGCCGGCACGAGGCCGAGCTGAACGAGCTGCCCCAGTTCACGACCGAGATCGACGGGCAGAACATCCACTTCGTGCACGTCCGGTCGGCCAGGCCGGACGCGCTCGCCCTCATCCTCGTCCACGGCTGGCCGGGCTCCTACCTTGAGTTCCTGGACGTGATCGAGCCGCTGTCGCAGGACTTCCACCTGGTGATCCCGTCCATTCCGGGCTTCGGCTTCTCCGGCCCCACCCGCGAACGCGGCTGGGACGTCCGCCGCGTCGCCCGCGCCTTCGCCGAGCTGATGGACCGGCTCGGGTACGACCGGTACGGCGCTCAAGGCGGCGACTGGGGTTCGGCCATCGCCCAGGCCCTGGGCGCTGACGCTCCCGATCGCGTGGTCGGCGTTCACGTCAACTACCTGCCCACGCCTCCGCCGGGGCCAGGTGCCGAGGACGCGCTGTCCGGCGACGACAGGGCGCGCCTTGCCAAGATCAAGCAACTCGTCGCCCAGCGTCCCGGCTACCAGGTGCTCCAGGCGACCAGACCGCAGACCATCTCCTACGCCCTGACCGACTCACCCGTGGCGCAGCTGGCCTGGATCGTCGAGAGGTTCGACGAGTGGACCGATCCGGGCTCGGACATCGCGCTCGACCGCGTCCTGACGAACGTGGCGCTGTACTGGCTGACGGGCACCGCGGGCTCGTCGGCCCGTCTCACCCGGGAGAGCGGCATCGGCGGACGGCTGGACTGCACCGTGCCGTTCGGGGTCGCAGTCTTCGCCCACGACATCACCCGGTCGATCCGACCGTTCGCCGAACAGAGCCGCGACATCAGGCACTGGAGCGAGTTCGGCGACGGAGGGCACTTCGCCGCCATGGAGGTCCCCGAGCTCTTCGCCGCAGACGTGCGGGAGTTCTTCAAGGGGCTCGGGCTCGGCTGATCCGGTGATCAGAGCGAGAAACGGGCCTGGATGGTGGTGCCATCCGGGCCCGTGTGGGTGCGCAGCAGGTCGGCGATGTGGTTGACCATGAGCAGGCCGCGGCCGCCGTTGCCGCTGAGCCCTACCGGCTCGCGGCCGGCCAGCGGGTCGGTGAGCCGGCCCGCGTCGCTGATCTGGCATACCAGGGCGGTGTCGACCCAGACCTCCAGCGTTCCCCGGCCGCCGCCGTGCCGGACCGAGTTGGCGGCCAGCTCGTTGACGGCGATCTCCAGGTCGCCGACCGCCGCGGTGCCCAGCCCGGCGCGGACGGCGATGTCGGCGGCCACCTGGCGCGCCTGGACGAGGTTGTCGACGTCGAAGTCGAGGATCACGTGGTGCCGGGCGTCCGGGCCGGGGCGGGGGAGCGGCACGTTGTAGGCCTGGATCACGCTGCCCGGGTCGTACGCCGTGCTCACGGTGGACTTGGCGTTGTCGATGACGGTCGGGTGCGTCAGCGCGGCGTCCTCAAGCACGCGCGGGTCGAGCTCGATCGCGTCGTACGGGCACAGGATGGTGACCGGCCGGCCGGTGAAGGCCAGGTTGATCAGGGCTTCGTGCTGGGCGCACGCCGGGTACTCGGTGGCCGAACGGCCGGCCCAGATCGGCTCCCCGATGATCCGTACGTGGTCGGCGTCGCGGTGGGAGTCGGCGAAGGCGCGCAGCACGCCGGGGATGATGCGGCCGGGGTTGCGGCCCGCCACCGTCATGTCGATCAGCCGTACGGAGCCGGCGGACGCCCCGAGCTCCGCCCGCAGCAGCTCAAGGCGAGGCCCCGGCACGGCCACGGCGACGGGCTGACCTGCCCGGAGGCCTTCTTCGACGAACGGCACCGTCCCGGCGAGGTACTCCTCCGCGCCGCGGTAGAACAGCGCCGGATGGGAGAAGGGCTCGGCGGCGTCGAGGGTTGCGCTCATGACTGGACCTTGATGTTGGGCACTCGCGAGTACAGCACGTCCATGATGCGACGCATCGAGGCGGGCGGGTGTTCGAGGTGGACGTTCTTGCCCGCGGGGAGGCGTCGCGCCGCGTTGACCAGGACGGCGACCCCACCGGAGTCGCTGAAGACGACCTTCGAGAGATCGAGATGAACGTCGGTGCCACGGCGGACCAGTGACGTCAGCTGTGACTCCAGCGTGTCCCGCGTGACCACGCTGATCTCCCCCTCCATGCGCAGTCCCACCCGTCCGGGCGTGGGCGAGCAGATCAGGACGGGACGGTGGACGTGCCGGGGTATCCGTACCGGCGGCGTGGCGGCCGCTCCATGGGCGGGCCCGTCGGCCGCCCTTCGATCCGAACTCGACATCCCACCCCTCCGTGCCCTGACTTGTGATGGTCAAACGTGTGACCATTCCTGCGACGAGACGGTCCTTCTCCACAGATTGTGCCGCATGGACCGCGTCTCCAGAGAGTCCCCCTAGATTGTCCCCGTGGCAGGAATCGGGGCGGCGTCGCGGAAGCCGTGGTTGGTCGGTTTTGTGGTCTTCGCGCTGTCGGTGGCCGCCTACGCGGTGCTCACGTCCCAATGGCCGGGCGTGTGGAAGCACACCGACGCGAGCGTCTACCGTGCGGCGGGCGACCTGGTGATGCACCGCCCCGGTGCCCTCTACACCGACAAGCTGGGTGCGCCGAGGCTGCCGTTCACCTATCCGCCGTTCGCGGCCCTGCTGTTCGCGCTCCCGAGCCCGCTGCCGTTCGCGGTCTGGGAGTACGCGGTGGTCGCGGTGAACGTGGTCCTGCTGCCGGTGATCGCCTACGCGTGCCTCAGCCTGGCGGGCCTTGCCCGCCGCCCGAAGCTGACCGGGACCTTCCTGGTCGCGGCCGTGGCCCTCTGGCTCGAACCCGTCTACATGACCACGTTCTTCGGCCAGATCAACCTCATCCTGCTGGCCCTCATCGCGGTGGACCTCGCACTTCCGGAGAGGTCGCGCTTCAAGGGGATCGGGATCGGCCTCGCCGCCGGCATCAAGCTCACTCCGTTGATCTTCATCGTCTATCTGTGGTTCGCCGGATTCCGCCGCGCCGCCGTGACCGCCGTCGTCACCGTCGTCACCACCGTCATCGTCGGCTTCGCCTTCCTGCCGGCGGCGTCGGCCGACTTCTGGGGCGGGCGGATGATGCGTCCCGGCGACGGGCCAGAACGCCTGGTCAACCAGTCGCTCAACGGCGTCGTGTCCCGCCTCGCAGGCGAGGACGCCACCGCGTGGTGGCTGGCCGCGGCGCTGCCGGTCGGCCTGCTCGGCCTCGCGGTCGCGGTCACCGCCGGTCGTCGTGGGCTCGGACTGGTGGCGTTCTTGGCCTGCGGCGTCACCAGCCTCCTGGTTTCGCCGATCTCGTGGAGCCACCACTGGGTCTACACCGTTCCGGCCCTGGCTCTGGCCCTGTCCTTCACAGGGTCACGGGCCTTGCGATGGACGGCCGCGACCGCGGTGGCCGCCCTGTTCGTGATGTGGCCGTCATGGATGGCGGAGTTCCGCGGCATCCCCTCGTCCCTCACCGTGGCGCTGTCACCTCGCGGCTGGCTGCGCCACGTGGACCACGACGGAGGCAAGGAGTACGACTGGCAAGGCCTCCAGCTCATCGGGGGCAACTATTACGTTCTGGCAGGCCTGGCCTTCCTCATCGGTACGGCCGTCTACCTGCACCGAACACGCACCCGAGAAGCCGCATCGCCCATCGCCAGCGCCCCCGAACCAGCTGACCAGGTGCAGCAACCCCTCGACGTCCCCGCCCGCTGAGAGCTCGCGAGCCCCAGCAAGTCCACTGTCGGTAGGGGCTTTTAATGGCCCGCACCTGCTCGGCAGGTGCGGGCCGCCCCCGCATCAGGTGGTGGGACTGCCTGGAGGAAGGGCCAAGGGCTGCTTGGGAACGTGTGGCAGGCCCTGGGTCAACTGCCGGGCGTGGGGAATCCGGACCCCAGCTTGGACGCCCAGTCCTGGCGCTGGGACGGGTCGTTCCTGACGTACGACGAGGCCGAGCAGTCGGCGAGCAGGACCGTGACGGACTTCGGTGGCCGCTCCCCGGTCGGCGGGGCGAACACCTGCGCGCATCGTTCCTTCGGCGGCGTCGACTTACTCGCCTCAGGAGCGTTCGAGCCCATCAGCGCGTCGGCGCTGCAACCACCGAGCAGCGTCGTCACGAGCGCCGCCGTGAGGGTCGCCGTGGGGCCCTGCGAAATCTTTCTCATCAGGAACCGCCCTGCTCATCCGGCTTCGAGAACAGGGACGCGGCGCCGCTGTCCGGCTGAGCGATGCCGAGGAGTTCGTAGGTCTTGCTGAGCGCGCTGTCGGTGGCCAGGGCGAACTCCAGCAGGTCCATCCGTTCGTGCCCGTCGGCGATCTGGGCCACCCTCTCGACGAGCTTGTCGGCCTCCTCCTTGCGGTCCGCGCGCATCTGGAAGAGCGTGGCCGCGACCTGGTTCGGGTGCTGGGCCATGAGGATGGCGTACGGGGTCTCTCGCCGGCATGGCGAGCGGCCTCAAGCCGGTCGCCGACTACGTCGTTGAGGTGCGAGCTCCCGGCTGGGGCCCCACCCGCCAAAGAACGACCTGGGCGACGTTCAGGGCGGTCCTGAAAAGGAAGTCATAAACCAGAGAACCCGGCTGCGCGTCGAGATCGTTGATGACAAGTGGCCGAAGACAGTTAGGAGAACGTCCGACGGTCAGCAACGAGCTGTTGTGCCAAATGACAGAAAGGAACTCGCGCGGCTGCCCATGGTTAAGTTCGATTACCTCGCGGGGTGTCAGAAGCCTTCCGTGGCACGTATGTTGGATCTCGACTCCCGATCCGGGTGGCGCGGCCGAGGCCGGATGGGCCGACCGCGTCGTGATGGCGGAGTCGGCGCCCGCCGCTTTCCGCCCGGGGTCTTCGGAGAGGCCGGGCAGCTCCCGCCCGAGCGCCCCGTCCCTTGGACGTCCAAGCCCGTATGTATCTGACCTGCGGGTTCTTTTGTCCAGCGAGAGCTGTACATCTCCTGGACGAAGTTTCTCTTGGCGAGGGAACACGCCGCGTGCCAATGTTTGCCGCGCAGCAGCCAGTCGGCCGCTCCACCCGCTCAGGGCCCCCCTCCGTTCCCGCTCGGGCCCCGTGCGTTAGCATCGCGCAGTTTCACCCAAGCCCGGAAGGAATCGCGGTCCAAATGTGCCTATCACCATCTTTGACGACCGCGGTAGACGTGGGTCGCCCTCTCCAAGGGTGACTCGACGGCTTGGCGTGAGCTCGTCCCCGCTCTGCGACTGTCTTTCCTCGCTCAACTGAGCGCCGTGATTTCTGCTGGTCTGCGTGAGGCCCGATCGCACGCCGAAGCACCCGAATCCAAGTTCCGAAGGGAACGGAGACACCAGTGAATACGGTCAGCCGGATGCCCATCGCGGCGACCGCCGCGATGGCGGTCGGCGGAGTGATGCTCGCCACCGCGTCACCCGTCTCGGCGGCGAGCCGCAAGGGCAAGTGCGTCAAGAACAACGCGGCCTCGGTCTGGAACCGCAGCAACCTCAAGCCCGGCCAGAAGAACCAGAACGCCTCGCACCAGTTCTCGCCGTCATCGCGCACGAACATGTCGTACGGCCTGCACACGCCTAGCAGCGGCCGGATCACCTGCGGCTACGACGGCTACACCAGCACCCCCGGCCGGCATGAGGGCATCGACCTCCCCCGCGGCGGGCTGTCCACGATCTCCATTTACAGCGCCTCGCTGAACAAGACGGTGAGCTACCTGCACGCCGCTCCGCGAGGCACCCTGCGCGTGGGCCAGACGGTCAGCCGCGGCCAGATCATCGCCGATGAGTCGTGGCGCGGAGTGTCGTCCAGGAGAGGCGCGCACGCTCACGTCGAAATGCGCCTTGGACGGCAGGCCCGTGCCGCCAAGAGCGTCAACGACTGGCGCCTGGAGAACCCGAACCCCACCCCGTTCTGGAACTCCCAGGGCTACAACGTCCGATAGCGGAAAAGAGAAGGACAACTGTGTCGACACGAACTGTACGGCTGATCTCTCGGCTTACCGCGGCGACCGCCGCGATGGCGATCGGAGGGGCGGTCATCCTCCCGGCGCCGCCCGCCTCGGCGGCGGGCCGCAACGGCAAGTGTGAGAGCGGCGAGTTCTGCCTCTACTTCAACAGCAACACCAAGGGCTCGCTCTCGGACTTCACCGGCTCGGTCGCCGACTACGGAGCCAAGCAGCCCAAGTGCTTCGAGTTCAAGAGCCGCGGCGCCGGCAAGGGCAAGTGCGTGAAGAACCACGCCGCCTCGGTCTGGAACCGCAGCAAGAAGACCGTCCGGGTCTACTACAACAGCAACTACCGCGGCACCTACCAGGACATCAAGGCAGGCGCCAAGGCCAACCTCAAGCCCGGCCTGAAGAACCAGAACGCCTCGCACAGGATCGGCTCCCCGCCGCCGAACAAGTGCAAGACCGACGGCACGAACACCAAGCTGCCCACGTCCATCCTCGTGTACCGGGTGGGCCTCAAGCGCGTGGAGCGGGTGTCGTTCAAGTACTACGTCAAGAACGTCCTCCCCAACGAGTGGATCACGAGCTGGCCGAGGGAGTCCCTGCGGGCCGGAGCAATGGCCGTCAAGAGCTACGGCTGGTACTGGGCGCTGCACTCGAACCGCAAGACCCGATGGGGCCAGTGCTTCGACGTCTACGACAACACCAACAGCCAGGTGTACAGGCCCGGCTCCGCGAAGGCCTCGACGAGCGCCGCGGTCGACGCGACGTGGGGCAAGCGGATGACCCGCGGCGGCAAGATCTTCCAGGCCCAGTACTGCGCGAACACCACGGCGTGCGGCGCCTGGGTCCCCGGTAACTGGATGTCCCAGACCGGTTCCCGCGATAAGGCCCGAGCAGGCTGGGGCTACGTCCGAATCCTGAAGTCCTACTACAGGAACATCGTCATCTCGTAACCCCAAAGCGCAGTTCCCCGCCGTGCACCCACGGCGGGGAACTCGCCATTTCTCCAGCCTGCGGAATGCCCTCAATGCAAGGGAGCGGGGCGGCTGGTCACGGCTGGGTGACGAGCAGGGGGTGTGCGGGGCCGGCGGTGGTGGGGAACGTGTCATGACCGCTGGGGTTGTCGGCTGCGGCGTGCAGGTGCTGGGCGAACCAAAGTGTCTTTCCGGTGGTGGTCTGGTACCAGCCGCAGTTGCTGGACAGTTCGGCCAATAGGGTCAGGCCGCGGCCGCCTTCGTCGTCCAGACCGGGGCTGCTGGGCACCGGCGGCTCGGGGCTGGTGTCGCTCACTCCGCAGACCAGTTGCCGATGGTCCAGTACCAGCTGCACAGTGATCAGGCCGGGGCCTGCGTGACGGACGGCGTTCGTGACCAGTTCGCTGATCAGAATCAGGCAGACGTCGCCGTGGCCGTCCAGGCCCCGGCCGTTCAGCGCCGCGCGGATCAGTGCACGCGCACGGGAGGGCACCTGCTGTGGTGGGTGGGCAGGCGGGTGTTGGGGCAGCTCCCATCGCCAGGACGCCGCCGCCTGGCCGGCGGCCAGTGCCGCCGGGACGGCGGTCGCCGCGTCGGCCAGTGCTGCTGGCACGGCGGACGCCGCATCGGCCAGTGCCGCTGGCACGGCGGACGCCACGTCGGCCAGCCCTCGTTCTGGCGAATCCCCCGCTGTGTCCTGCGGCGCCGTCTCCTGAAGCTTTCTCTGGTCAGATGCGGCCTGGAAGTCGCGATGAGAGCGTGCCTCGATCGTCCGCTGTATATAGGTTTGCACGCTCATCCCGCGCAACGCCGCGGCTTGGGCCAACAGCACAAGGTGCGACCTGGGCACCGTGATCGAGGCAGCGGCTGCCAGTTCGTCCTCGTCCTCGTCGGCGGACGGGTCGGGAGCGCTGGGAATCGTGGGGCGGTGTCGGCGTCGCATTACGAACTGCCCGGTGGAGGGGCGCGGGTAGCCACCGGGGTCTGGGGAGACACCCACCACAGTGTCACGTCCGCCGGCCGATCGGTGCCGCCGGCGGGAGGGCACGCGTGATACTGCCTTGCTCCCGACGTTACGCCGCCTGGCGCGCTCCGGCTATGTACCTGTTCACCGGGTCACGTGAAAAATCCGCCGAAAATAACGCGTTCGTCATCTCCCCCGCTGGCCGGGCGCCGGGGGCGGATGTCGGCGGCCGATCGCTGTCATGGGCGTTTCATGCCCACCAGCCGCCACGACGGGCGTTCTTATGGCGGCTGCAAGCGTAGGTTGGAGGTGAGGTTCCTCGATGCAGGCAGGCGGTCGGTGGCATGGTGATCGGTGGTGATGAGAAGCGGGTGTGGGCGCTGATCGCCGCGTCCGCCCGCCAGCGGTCCGCTGTGATCTCGGCTCAGGAGGCGTGCGTGGCGTGTGCGCGGGCGCTGGCGTCGGGCGGGGTGGGGGTCTCGCTGGTCTCCGGTGGCCGGTTGGAGCCGGTGCACGTGGCCGGGGCGCTGGGCCGGGAGCTGCTCGAAGCGGAGCTGACCAGTGGTGACGGGCCATGTGTGGAGGCGGTGGTCACCGGCCGGCCGGTACTGGTGGCCGACCTCGCCGATGCGCCGTCCGGGCGACGATGGCCGATCTTCACCGCGACCTCACAGACCGCCGCGGTACGAGCGGTGTTCGCGTTTCCCCTGGTCAGCGGGGTCGCCAGACTGGGAGTGCTGGTGCTGTGCCGGGACCGCCCCGGCGGGCTGGAGGCCGGTGAGCACACCGATGCGCTGATCTTCGCTGACGCGATCCTGGCGTTGCTGCTCAACGAACAGGCCGGGCTGCACGGGCAGCCGCTGCCGCCCGAGGAGCTGGCGCTGGGCCCGGAGATCCATCAAGCCGCCGGGATGGTGTCGGTGCAACTGGACTGCGGGATCGAGGCGGCCCTCGTCCGGCTGCGCGCCCACGCCTTCGCCCATGACGTCGCGTTGACCGAGGTGGCCCGGCGGGTGGTGGAACGCAGGCTGCGGTTCACCCCCGATGTCTCTCCACAGGAGTGATTTCCCCGTGGGACGCCGATGTCGATCTACCACCGATCTGACTGGGTGCGCTGTGTATCCGCCTGGGAGCGGCAGCGGGCGTAGGCTGCGATTGTGAAAACGAATCCGGTGCCTGCCGCGCCGCAGGAGGTGGCGCGGGCGTTCGTCGCGCTGGCCGACACTCTGGTGTCGGGGTTTGATGTCATCGATTTCCTGCAGCATTTGTCGGAACGGTGCGTGGAGCTGCTGGAGGTGGACGCGGCCGGGATCCTTGTCACCGATCAGCGCGGTCATCTGCGGTTCATGGCGGCCTCCAGCGAGCAGACCCGGCTGCTGGAGCTGTTTCAGCTGCAGGACGAGCAGGGGCCGTGCCTGGACTGTTTCCATGACGGCGCCGCGGTGCACTGCGCGGACCTGGGGCACCAGGATGCGGTGCGGCGGTGGCCGCGGTTCGCCCCCGAGGCCCGCCACAGCGGGTTCGCCGCGGTGTCGGCGTTGCCGATGCGGCTGCGCACCGAGGTGATCGGCGCGATGAACCTGTTCCGCGCCCGGCCCGGTGCCATGGCCTCCGAGCAGGTCGAGTTGGGGCAGGCGATGGCCGACATCGCCACGATCGGGCTTCTGCAGGAACGCGCGATCCGCCAGAACCAGATCCTGTCGGAACAGCTTCAGGGCGCGCTCAACAGCAGGGTGGTGATCGAGCAGGCCAAGGGGGTCCTGGCCGAACGACACGACTGCTCGATGCAACAAGCCTTCACCGCACTGCGCGGCCACGCCCGCGACCACAACCTGCGGCTGACCGACCTCGCCCGCGCCTTGGTGTCCCGCTCCCTGGACCCGGCCGAGCTGGATCTGCTGGCCACCCGCTTGACCGGCGACCCTCCAGGCTGAGCACGGTCACCGGCCAGAATCGGTCTCGTGGTCGTCATCCAGGATCAAACGGCGTTCCAGCACCCGCCGGGCCAGTCCGGTGAGCGGCTGCTCGTGCAAGAACGCGTAGGCGCGCAGACGCACGAGCGCCTCGTCCGCGCTCACGTCCAGCTGCGCGGCGAGCATCCCAGTGGCCTGGTGCACCACCGCCGGAAAACCGTGCGGCGGCTCATCAGCCACGACGGCCTCCAGCACCGCCGGCGCCGGATGCGAGCGAAACGCCAGCCCGGCGGCCACCGTCGCGAACGCCTGCGCATCGGCCGCCTGGTCAGCGGTCAGGTCACCGGCCTTACAGCGATACAGATCCACCGCGCCGATCCGGACCCCGGCCACCTGCAACGGGAAGGCGAACACCGCCCGCACCCCCCGGCGTACCACCGGCGGCACAAACCCGGGCCAACGGTCCGCCGCGGTGTCCAGGTCCGGCACCCGCACAGCGGCCAGCTCCGCGTAGGCCTCGGTACACGGACCTTGCCCGCAGGTCAGCTGTACCTCTTCCAGCATCACGCCCACCGGATCCGAGGCGCACGCCAGCATCCGCATCCCCGGCGCCGACACCAGCGTCACCCCGTACCCGTCTACACCCGTGGCCGCCGTGGCCGCCGCACACACCGTCTCCAGCGACACAGGCCCGCCATCCATCGCGGCGCGTTCGGTCGCACGCCGCCACGCCCACTCTTGCCGGTCCATACCCGCACCGTAACCTGTGTGCCGACTCAGATACCGGGATGCGGCAGGAAGTGGTGTCGCATGCCGGTGACGGCGAGTACCCGTTGCACGGCGGCAGAGGGAGCGGCCAGACGCAACGAGATGCGGTGGTGGCGGGCCCGGTTGCACAACGCCACCAGCGTTCCCAGGCCGTGGGCGTCGATGAACGACACACTGCTGGTGTCGATCACGAGCCGGTCAACGGCCCCGCGTCGCTGGCGGATCAGCTGCTCGAACACGCTGTCCAGACACGCGACCAGTTGCTGTGAGGTGGAGATGTCCAGACCTCCGGTCACGGCGATGGTAAGCGTGCCGTCGGCGTAGTGGGTCGCGATGGTCAGGGCGACGTCCATATCGAAGATCCCGTACGCTCGTCAACAGTCAGGTCACCGACCGCCCCTCGCAGCCCGGCCCGCACCAGGAGCGCAGGCTGACGCACGGGACCGCCGGCAGTGTCTCTGACGTGGCGCAGGGTCTGGACGGCACGAAAGATCGATGTGGTTTCTGCGGCGAACACCCACAGGTATTCACTTTTCGTGTCCACTCTCGTACAGACTGCAATGTACCGAAGAGCCCGGTGCATCCACAGCAAAACCCACCACCCGCAGCGCTCGACTTCATCAGCACGGAGGCCGCGGTTGGGAGGCGTTTCCGGGGCTCACCGTCGAATCGGTGGCGACCTCGTCCGCAAGTACGGCTTCACCGCATGGCCACTGACGATCGCGAAACGCTGACAGCGACCGCGTGGGCGATGACGGGAGACCGGCACCGCCCGTGCACCCGTGTGGTGTGCAAGGCAGGGAGCCGCTGCTGCGCGGGCGAGCCGGTCAGCTCAGGGCCAGGCGTCGATCTATCCGGGACGGTGACCACGTGAGCGGGCGGCGGACGCCGTGGAGGTCGCTACGGGGACTCGATGCGCAGGCGGCGGCCGACGACGTCTGATGCGATGTCGTCGAGGTCGCGTCCCGATGAGCGAGCGTAGCTCTCCAACCGGTGGTAGGCGTCCTGGATGGTGGTGTCGAGATGGACGGCGACCATTCCCGCGGCCTGGTGGATCTGTGCCGGCAGCAGGGCCTGCTCGAAACCGGACTCAGCGCCGGCTTCAGGGTCGGCCTCGAACTGGCTCTCGGGCTCGGTGTTCATCAGAGCGTCCTCCCCATGCACTCTGGACCACTGTCGGCTGTCCCTAAGTTTTCCTGTACCACCGCGGCGTATCCGTCGCACGCGCCAAGGGGAAAAAGGCAACCCGAACCGGTCACACACCCAGCCCGTGCCCCGCATCGAGGGAAGGGGTCAGGCTCGTGAATCGCCCTGGTCATGGCGGGAATCGTCGCCGTCGTCGAGGTCCAGCGCGGAGACGCGGTCCACGACCTGGCGGGCCAGCCGGGAGAGGGGTTGTCGTGCAGATAGGAGTAGGCGCGCAGCCGGGAGATGGCTTCGGCGATGTTCAGGTCGAGCTGGGCTGCCAGCATTCCGGCGGCCTGGTGCACCACGGGAGGGTATCCGTGCGGTGGTCGGTCGGCGGCCAGAGCGGCCAGGGTCTTCGGGTCGGGGTGCTGGCGGAAGGCGACCTGAGCGGCGATGTCGGCGAACGCCCGGGCATCGGCCAGCTGGGCGGGCGTCAACGGTCCTGGCCGTCGCCGATAGAGATCGGCGGCTCCCACCCGCACGCCGCCCAGCTGCATGGGGAAGGCGAACAGCGCCCGTACCCCCACTGGGGCGACCGCCGGCACAAAACCCGGCCACCGGTCCGCGGCGGCCTGCACATCGGGAACGATCACTGGCGCCAGCCCGGTGTAGGCGTCGGTGCAGGGGCCCTCGCCGCTGCTGAGCTGCACATCCTCGATCAACTCGGCGATCCGATCGGACGCGGCTACCAGCGTCCGCATCCCCGGGCCGCTCACCAGCGCCACCGCATAGCCGTCGGCGCCCACCGTTTGTGCCGCCGCCGCGTACACCACGTCCACCGACACCTGGCGGCCGGCGGCGTGCTCCTGCACCCGCTGCCACGCCCGCTCGTGCCTGTCCACAACCTCCACCTTAGAAGGCCAGCGTCGGTTCTGCCCCGCCCAAGCCAGACGCGTGCGGTGCCTGTCCTCCTCAGGCACCGCCCGGCCGCGTCGGTGTCGTCCGGGAGTAATCAGGGCTGCGCCGGAAGGGGGGCGAAGTGGTGGTGCGTGCCGGTGATGGCCAGCAGCCGGTCCACGGCGGGTGAGGGCGCGGTCAGGTGCAGCGGGATGTGGTGGCGGCGGGCCCGGCCGTGCAGGGCGATCAGCACGCCCAGTCCGTGGGCGTCGATGAACGACACGTTGCTGGTGTCGATCGCCAGCCGGTTCACCCCTTGGTCGCCGTTGTGTTCGCTGCGGTGGTGGCTGAGTTGGGCGAACACGCTGTCCAGGCAGGCCAGCAGTTGCTGCGTGGTGGCGATGTCCAGTTCACCGGTCACGGTGATGGTGAGGATGCCGTCGGTGTGATGGGTCGCCAGATTCAATGCGACGTCCATATTTCAGGTCCGGTCCCGTGCGCTAGTCGGTCAGGTCACCGGCCGCCGTTGGCGCTCCTGGATCCGCGCGATGGGGCGCGGGTCGGGGCGGCGGCTGCCAGAGATGGGTTCTGACGTGGCGCAGGGTCTGGACGACACGAAAGATCGCGGATGCGGTTCTGGAACGAACCACAGAGATTCACTTCTCGTGTTCACTTTCGTACATAGAGCAATGTACGGGAGCGGCGGCGGATTCACTGTAAAACGCCAGCCTTCAGCAATAGAGGCAACCGCGACCCCTTTCATGGTCAGCCGGTGCGCGTGGTTGCCCGCTGACCTACGCGGCTGGCAAGACCCAGCAGCCCACCATGATCAACCTCTGGATTCGCGCAGGCGGATCCGTGATCGTTTGCCCGGGGGTGTCAGCGAGCAGGCACGGGGCGAATCCCCCCAAAGACAGCGGTGGGCAAACGCGGCATTTTCGCGTTTGCCCTGGTCAAGCCGCGTGGGTCGCGTGGGACTCGAACCCACAACCTACGGATTAAAAGTCCGGAGCTCTGCCAATTGAGCTAGCGACCCTGGGTCTTCGGTTGTTCAAGCGTGCACGATCGTACATGGGTGGTGCGGCTTAGGATTCTGGCCCGGGTGGGCCTGGACCGAGTCTAAGGGGCCACGCTGGCTCCCTGCACCTCAGTAATCCCCGGGGCGGAGCCGCTGTGGCTTAGGCAGTTGGAAGTTGACACTTATAGTAAGTTCTTCACTACTTTGGGTGAAGTTAGCTGATGGGAGGGTATGCAGCGGGTCACGGCCGCGACATCGGGCCGCGGCCACCATGGAAGGACTCACCATGCGTACCTCCCTCCGGCTGCTCGCTACGAGTGCGCTGGCCGCAGCAGTGTTCTCCGCCGCCATGCCGGCTGATCCACCGGACTCCGGTGGGGGCTTCCTCGGCGGCTTCGATTTCAATGGGAACGGCGGTAGCGGCTTCCTTGGGGGCCTCTACTTCAATCACGACCACAACGGGCAACAGCAGCAGCAGAACGGCAGCGGTGGCCTCTTCGGCGCGCTCTTCGGCAGCGGCGGTGGCCAAGCTTGACGATCCCTGCAGCCCGTCCTCCCTGAGGGAGGGCGGGCTGATGTTTTGGCTGGTCAGTCGAACGTTTGTTCTATGCTCCTCGGATGGACACGATCATTGCCGCTCGGCTGCTCGCGGTCGCCAAGCGGCGTGCGGGGTGGAGGCGTCCCGAGGGGCGGGAACGGGAGGACGCCGTCGCCGAGCTGCAGGGTGTCGCCACGGTCACCGAGCGGTCGCGCCGGGGTTCTCCGCATCCGCCGAAGAGCGTCGTCCGTTTCGATCTCATGGCGGAGGTGGCCGGGATTCTGCGTGGCGGGGCGGTCGGGGCTGATCGTGAACAGCGTCTGATCGCTGCTGAGCTGCTCATTGACGCGGGCGCGGATCCCGAGGAGGTCGAGAAGTGGGTTCCTGAGGGGCTGCGGAGGGCGCTGGGCGGGGGCGCTCCGTTCAGCCGGCCCGCCGGAAGGGGAGCACCTCGACCAGGTAGTCGAGCGTGAGGCCGGACTGGCCGAGCAGGCGAGTCAGTTCGTCGACCGAATAGCAGTAGCCCTGCAGATAGCCGTGCCGGCGGGCGCGTAGGCAGGGGCGGCCTTGGAGCACGATGTGCTCCACGTCCCAGCCCTGCGGGCCTACCCATCGCGCTCCCACGCGGTGGAGGTTATGGCCTGTTGCGGGGTGGTCTGACCTGCGTCGATGCGGAGCGGGAGGTGTTTGAGGCCGTTCTGGAAATTGGACGCGAGACGGGTGGCGGGGCCGGTCCGGCGGATGTCCAGGGGGAGCAGGTTCTTGAAGATCGCGTGCATCTGGGTACGGGCCAGATGGGCGCCCAGGCAGAAGTGCGGGCCGAAACCGAAGCTCACGTGGTCGTTCGGCGTACGGGTGATGTCGAACGTGTCGGGCGACGCGAAGACCGTCTCGTCGCGGTTCGCGGAGGCGTGGTAGACGACCACCTTGTCACCGGCCTTGATCCGTTGGCCGGAGAGCTCCAGGTCCTGGGTGGCGGTACGGCGGAAGTCCATGACCGGGGGCCAGAAGCGCAGCATCTCTTCGATGGCCGAGGGGAGGAGGGCGGGGTCATCGCGGAGCGCGTCCAGTTGGGCGGGGTGTTCGAGGAGGGTGAGAAGGCCTCCGGGGATGCCGTTGCGCAGCGTCTCGTTCCCGGCCACGGCGAAGAGGAAGAACATGTTCTCGAACTCGTCGCGCGTCAGGCCGCCCGTGAGCATCTGCGACATGACGGTGTTCGACTGTTCGGTCTCGGCCAAGGCGTGCGCGTAGGCGAACATGTCGGCCAGGGCCGCGCGGGAACGGGGATTCATCGGGCGCCCGTCCGGCCGTGTCAGGTCGGGCCGGTGGGCGACGGCCTCGCGGGCCATGGGCGAGAGGGCCGAGGCGTCGGTCGAGAGGCCGGCGTACTCGGCGTCCTGGTAACCGATCACGCGGGACGCCCAGTCGTAGAGGAGACGGCGGTCGGTGTCCGGGACGCCCATGACGTGGGCGAGCGTCCAGACGGGGAGATCGGCCGCTACCTCGACGAAGTCGATGTCGGCGCCGAGGGCGGACTCGACGAGGGTGCGGGCTCGTTCGTTGATCGTGGCTTCCAGTGCTCGTACGGCGCGCGGTGTGAACGCCGCAGCGACGATGCGGCGCAGACGGGAATGGTCAGGCGGGTCCTGGTTGAGCATCATCGACCGCACGAACTCCAGGTCGGCGGGCGTGTCGGGATCGCGGATCTGGGTGGCGCCAAGGTGGGAGGAGAAGAGGCCCGGCGAACGCAGGACATGCTTCACGTCGGCGTGCCGGAACACCGCCCAGTAGCCGGGACCGGCGGGCCACGCGCCGACGGCGGGCTCGGGGATCCAGCACACTGGGGACTCCGCTCGCAGGCGGCGGAACGTGTCGTAGGGAACGTCCGTGGCGTAGGTGCCGGGCAGGAAGATCTCCTCAAGCATTCTCCCAGCGTGCATCATGATGGGGTGACGATGAAGCCTGCGGACGGCGACAAGATCCTGAAGGACAACTTCGCGCCCTGGGTGCTCGACCTTGGGCTGAGCGTCGAGGCGCTCGGGGAACGCCAGGCCACGCTACGGCTGCCCTGGTCGGAACGGCTGGCGCGGGAGGGCGGCGCGCTGAGCGGCCAGGCCATGATGGCGGCGGCCGACACCGCCACGGTGATCGCGGTCTCGGTGGCGCGGGACGGGTTCGTGCCGATGACCACGGTGCAGCAGTCGACGACGTTCCAGCGGCCGATCCTGGCCAAGGATCTCCTGGTGACGGCCCGGCTCACCAAGCTCGGCCGGACGCTGGCGTTCGCCGACATCACCATGACCGGGGACGGCGACGCGGAGCTTGCGGCCCACGCCACCACCGTCTACGCGATCATGGGCTGAGCCTTCCTACAGGCTGAGCCTTCCTACAGGCTGAGCCTCCTACAGGCTGAGCCTTCCTACAGGTGGAGTTTGTGCAGCTCCTTGCGGGAGGCCACGCCCAGCTTCGGATAGGCCTTGTAGAGGTGGTACTCGACTGTGCGCGGGCTCAGGAAGAGCTGCGCGGCGATCTCGCGGCTGCTGATGCCGTCGGCCGCGAGCCGTACGACCTGGAGCTCCTGCGGTGTGAGCCGGTCGAGGAGGTCGGCGTGCCCGTACGAGGTGGACGGCGCGCCGGGCTCCCCGGTGGCGCGCAGCTCGGAGCGGGCGCGCTCGCTCCACGGCGCGGCCTTCAGCCGTTCGAAGATCTCCAGGGCGGAACGGAGCGGGACACGGGCGTCGGCGCGGCGGCGGGCGCGGCGCAGCCACTCGCCGTAGAGGAGTTCGGTGCGGGCTCGCTCGAACGGGCGGCCGCCGTCCTCCTCGTGCAGCCGGAGGGCCGTCTCGTACGCCTCGCCCGAGTCGGAGACCAAAGCCTCGCACCGGAAGGCCACCGCGCGGGCCCAGGCGAGGCCGCCGGCGTCGGCCCATGACCGGACGCGTCCGAGGGGTTCGCGGGCACGGGCGGGCTGCCCGGTCCGTACGGCCGCCTCGACCTGGTCGGCGGCGGCCAGGAGGTTGGCCGAGGTGTGGCGGCGGGGATCGCCCGCGATCTCGTCCAGGCGGCGGAGGGCCGTCTCGTACCGGCCGAGGCCGAGATCGAGCAGGCTCACCGCGACGTCGGCGAGGCCGCAGCCGGGCACGGCCGCCGCGTTCGCGGTGAGGATCCGCAGGCGATTCTCGTCGCCCTCGATGGCGGCGATGCGGGCGAGGACGACGTTGATCCGGCTCTTGCGGACGGCCATGCCGGTGTCGCGGGCGATGGTGATCGCTTCGGCGGCCGTGGCCTCGGCGTCGCGGTGGCGCCCGGCGGTGGTCTGGACCTGGGCGAGCGCCTGGAGGGCGTCCGGAAGCGACCCGATCAGACCCTCGCGGCGCAGGCGGCGGGCCTCGGTGAGGGCCAGGTCGAGGGTGGCCGCGTCGTCGCCGAGGATCAGCCCGCAGGTGATGACGTGGAGACGTTCCTCCGCGGTCTCGAACGGGGCGGAGCGGGCGGTCGCGATCAGCTCCGCGAGCAGGGGGAGCCCGCGGGCGTAGTCGCCGTCGACCACGTGCGCGAGGCCCCGGACGGCCTTGTCGTCGTGGCCGCCGGCTCGGAGCAGCTCGGCGCTGCGTTTGATCGTCGCCACGTCGCCGCAGCTCCAGGCGTACGTGGCGCCGGTACGGAGCATGCCGGGAACGTCCTCGGCGGCGGCGTGCCGGACGTTGTCGATCAGTAGCCGGGCGGCCCCGCTCTGCTCGCCGCGTTCGAACTCGACGGCCGCGCGGATCCGCGCTAGCCGGGCATGCTCTTCGGGGGCCTCGGCGTACTTCCCGGCCGCCGCGGCCAGTTCGTCGGCGGCGGCGAGCCGTCCGGCGCGGAGGTAGGCGTTGGCCGCCAAGCCCAGGCGCCGTGCGCGCGCGTCGATGTCCGGCGTCAGTTCGGCCGCCTGCTGGTAGAGCTCTGCCGCCGTGCTGTAGCCCGTTCGTCCGAGAGCACGGTCGGCGGCCCTCTCCAACTCGGCCGCGACGTCCTCGTCCGGAGCCATCGCCGCGGCGGCGCGGTGGCGGGCCCGGCAATCGGGGTCGGTGGCGCTCTCACCGAGCGCGCGGTGGACCTCAAGGCGGCGGGCGGCGGACGCGCCCTGGTAGGTCGCGGAACTGATCAACGGATGGCGGAACGCCACCGAGCTACCGGTGATCTGCACCAGCCGGGCCCGCTCGGCCTCTTCCAGATCGGCGAGGCCGGCCCCCAACAGCGCGCCCGCGGCGATCGTGGCGGGCAGATAGCCGCGTCCCTCGGCGGCGGCGATCAGCAGCATGAGGCGGGTCTTCTCCGGCAGCGCCGCGATCCGCGCCCGGAACGCGGCGGTCACCCGTTCGGCGACGGGAAGCGGCGAGGGGAGGTTGGTGCCCGCGTGCGGAGCCGAGCCGAACTCGATCAAGGCCAGCGGATTGCCGTGGGCCTGGTTGAGGACGCGATCGCGGGCCGTCGGGGTGAGGCCGTCGAGGTGCCGTCCGTTCAGGAGCCGCTCGGCCTCCTCGCGGCTCAGCCGGGACAACTGGAGCTCGGGGAGGCCGACGCCGGTGAAGCCGTCCTCACGCGTCGCGAACAACATCACCACGCCCTCGGCCGCGAGCCGCCGTGCGGCGAAGAGCAACGTTTCGGCGGAGGTGGTGTCGAGCCACTGCGCGTCATCGATGAGACAGAGCACCGGCCCTTCGTCGGCCATGCAGGACAGCAGGGTCAGGACGGCCAGGCCTCCGAGGAAACGATCCTGGGCACTGTCGCTCGGCGACACCGTGGATTCTGCTGGCGCGGACGAGGACTCGGCTGGGGCGGACGTGGACTCGGCTGGCGCGGACGTGGACTCGGCGGGGCGCGGGGGGCCCTCGCTGTAGTCCTGGCCGTAGGGACTGAACGAGCCAGACATGCCTAGCGAACGGCGCAGCGCCATAGCCTGCGCTGCCGGAAGGTCGTTGATCCGCTGTCGGACGGGCCACAGCAATTGGTGGAGTCCGGCAGACGCCAGGCGGCTCTCGCTCTCGAAACCCGTCGCACGAAGCACGGTCACCTCATGGCCGGGGGTACGCGCGGCCTCCGCGGCTACCCATTCGAGGAGCGCGGACTTGCCGATGCCCGCCTCGCCGCGCAGAACCAGAGCGCCACTGCGGCGGCTGGCCCGTGCCTCGCTCATCATCTCGGCGAGCTGTCCTTGCTCGGCCTCACGTCCGTAGAGCACGCCATCAAAACTACGGGGCCAACTACCGAAGCTTTACGGATTCGGTCCATATCCCGTGATTCGTACCTTCATCACCAGCGAGAACACCCCTGTAGATGGCTGGAGACTGTGATGAAGGACTTGTTCGAACCCGTGAGCCTCGGCGCGCTGACCCTGCGAAACCGGCTGGTGATGGCCCCCATGACGCGGAGCCGCGCGTCCGACGGGGGCAAGGTGACCGAGCTGACCGCCGAGTACTACGCACAGCGCGCCGAGGCCGGATTGATCATTACCGAGGGCACCCAGCCGAGCGAGATCGGCCAGGGCTACATCGACACGCCGGGACTGCACCACGACGAGCAGGTGGCGGCTTGGCGGCGGGTGACCGACGCGGTGCACGCCAAGGGCGGCCACATCTTCGCGCAGATCATGCACAGCGGGCGGGTGGGGCACCCCTACCTCTACTCCGACGACGCGTTGCCGCACGGCCCGTCGGCGATCCCGTCCGGTGAACAGCTCTACACCCCCGACGAGGGCATGCTGGAGCACCCCACGCCCCGCGAGATGTCGATCGAGGACATCGCGCGGACGGTCGACGACTTCGTGGCCGCGGCGCGCAACGCGATCGAGGCCGGCTTCGACGGGGTCGAGCTGCACGGCGCGAACGGCTACCTGATCCACCAGTTCCTGGCCGACGGGAGCAACCGGCGCACCGACGTGTACGGCGGCTCCATCGAGAACCGCATCCGATTCGCGGTCGAGGTCGCACGCGCGGTCAGCGATGCCATCGGCCCGGAGCGGACGGGTATCCGGGTGTCTCCGGGCAACTCCGCCAACGGCATCTCCGAGAGCGACACCGCGGAGCTGTACGTGGCGCTTACCCGGGCACTGGCGCCGCTTGGGCTGGCCTACGTGCACGTGATGGAGCTGGTAACGCGGGACATCACGAAGCTGATCCGGGCGGAGTGGCCGGGCACCCTGATCCTGAACGCGCACCCGACGCCCGACTCGTTCCCCTCGCGGCCCGAGTACGGCGTGGAGGCGTTGCGTGAAGGCGTCGCCGACGCCGTCTCGTTCGCCCAGCTGTGGCTGGCCAATCCGGACCTGCCCGCGCGCATCAAGGCCGGCGGGCCGTACAACGAGGCGGACAAGGACAGCTTCTACGGCGGCGACCACCGCGGCTACACCGACTACCCGACCCTGCAACACCACGGTGAGGACGAGACGGACGGTCGCGTCCCCGAAGGCCAACTCGCCTAGGAAGCCCGAGACAGACGGTCTGTGCTCTGGATGCCAACTCGCCTAAAGAGGCCCGAGACAGCTCCCTTGGGCTGGACGAAGGGATTCGGGTGGACATGCGGACGCCCCGACGGTGCGGACACCGTCGGGGCGTACCCGTTCAACTCAGGTCTCCTAAAACCCTTGAAGGTGGAGGCCTAGCCGTCTACAAGGCTCAGTAGCCAGGGCGTACGGCGCCGCTGAAGTTGCGCTTGTAGTAGCTGTTGAGCTTGACCTTCTTGATCCGCTTGCCGGAGCTCGGGGCGTGGATCATGTAGCCCTTGCCGACGTAGATGCCCATGTGGGTCTTGCCGGAGTAGAAGAAGAGGAGGTCACCCTTGACGGCGCCCCTCCACGAGACCTTCCACTTCACCGCGCGGTAGATCTGCTGGGTGGTCCGCGGGAGCTTCACGCCCGCCTTGCGCCACGATCCTCCGGCGAGGCCGGAGCAGTCCCAGGAGCTGGGGCCGGTGCCGCCGTAGCGGTAGCGGTCACCGATCTGCTTGTACGCGTACTTGACCGCGTACGCGGCGCGCTTCTTCTGCCTCTTGAGGCGCGCCTTGGAAAGCTTGGCCGTCACACTCGCCTCGGCCGCCGTCGGCTGGGCTGCCTGTGGTGCGGACGCGTTCACCGGACCGGCCGTCAGGAGCGATGCTCCGAGTGCGACCGCAGTGCTCAACGTGATGCCACCGGCGAACAGCTTGAGGGGGATTCGGGGGGTATGCAGGACGACTCCTGACCTAGCTGGTGGTGCCTACCGGGCAGCCCGTACCGCAGGTGGCGTTTCGGCCACCGAAGGGTTCGGATCGCTGCGCGTGTTCGGTTCCGCCGGTGCCATGGGAGGGCACGCGGAACGTGGACGCTTCCGGCTCCACGCTTCAGGTCTGCGTGGACGCGGCTGTCGACGGCGGTCTCTTGGGCGGCGGGAGGCTGGGGGCGCCGCTGCCGCTCGTCGGCGTGAATGTTCTGTTATCTGCTTTGGCGTCATCGCCGTACGGAACGGCAAGAACGTAGCCAGGACCGCGATATCCGGCAAATCACGAGACCGTGATTCAGGACGGCAGGTCGTCCGGGCATACCGGGTATTCAGGTCGCGGCCTGCGGGTCTTCGAACAGTTTTGCGGCGTTGTGATGTGAGTCACAGTTTGATCAGCGAGGGCCTCAGGCGTGGTTTTCGTGAGCCAGGCCACTGAACGCCCGGCACGGTCCGTACCGGGCGCACAGCGTTACGTGGCAGTGGTCTTTTATCGCTCAGAAAAGGCGCCCGATCGGGCTCACGCTCAGTAGCCGGGCCGGACCGCCCCACTGAAGTGACGCTTGTAGTGGCCCGCCAGCCTGACCTTCTTCACCCGCTTGCCGGAGCTGGGCGCGTGGATCATGTAGCCCCTGCCCACGTAGATGCCCACATGGCTCTTGCCGGAGTAGAAGAACAGCAGGTCACCCTTGGCCGCTCCCTTCCACGAGACCTTGCGCTTCACGGTCCGGTAGATCGCGTACGTCGTCCGTGGCAGCCTGACTCCGGCCTTGCGCCATGCCCCGCCGGCCAGACCGGAGCAGTCCCAGGCGCGCGGGCCGCTGCCGCCATAGCGGTAACGATCACCGATCTGCTGGTAGGCGTAGGCCACCGCGGTGGCCGCCCGGCGCTTCTGCCTGGACTTTTGTGATTTCGCCGCGAAAGCCGAGTGCGCACTCGAGGTCATCGAGGGGGTCGAGTGCGCGGCGGCCGGAACGTGGACGTGCACGGCCGTCGCGGATGTCCACATCCTGTCCGCGGTGACCGCCGTGACCGGAGTGGCGACTGCGATAGCGGACGTGCCCATGGCGCAGCCGCGTCGAAGCAGTGTGGAGGCGCGGGTCATAAAGGGGATTCCGAAGGTATACAGGATTGCTCCTTACCTCGCGGTTCTTGCCTACCGGGCAGCCCGAAAAAGCGGGGGTGGAAAGATTTGGGCTCTGCTTTTCGACGGCTGCCCGGGATGGCTTCCGGGCGAGCCGTGGAGGCCCGGTTCCATGCCTCTGGTCTGCATGGATTCGGCTGGCCGACCGCTCGCAGGCCGCTTGGTGCGTGCGGAACGAAGGCCATGTGAACGTGTCACATGGTCGCGACCGGCCCATTGTTCGGTTGTTGGCGACCCCTTTGCCGCTCGCCGGTACGTTAACCACGGCGGCTCGGGCCAGCAATATCCTGGACGCCACCAAAGTCTTTCAGATCAAGAAAACGCCGATTACGGATGGTGATCAACGCTGCACAACGCATCAGCCCGTTTATGGCCCTGTGATGCGGGCCACAAACGTTCCCCGGCATGCCGACCCGTGCCCCTCCTCTGCAATAAGGGGCGTATGTCCGTATTCACGGTGCGTACCGCGGCGAATTCAGGGGTTGCCGCATGAGAAAGGCGCCCGCCGAGCGGCGGGCGCCGGTGCCTTTCCGTCTCCTGACGGCATGTCCAGTGGCCCCATATGGCCAGAACACCATTGTGTGGTTCGAGGCGGGCGGCCTCACCAAGACCGGATCCGGTCAGCTCCAGGCCGCCGACGAAGGATCGACGTACGGCGCGTTCGGCGGCAGCATCTGAGGCGGGCCGTCCGGCCGCCCGGCCATGGCCGAGCCCGCCTCCTGCCGATCCCGGATGACCTTGGCCAGAGTGAAGGTCGAAGTGATCAGGTAGAGCCCGCCCAGTGCCAGGAACGCGCGGATCCAGACCGGGGCGGGCAGGTAGACGACGCCGAGCGCCATCGCGGTGACCGCGACGGCGAACGAGATGATCGCCTGGATGAAGAACGCGGTCGTCCCCTTGAGCTGCAGTAGAGCGTTCATGAGGCAACTGTGCGCCACCCCGCTCCGCCGCGCCTGAGTACGAACACGGGAATCCCTACTCACCCCACCCACATCCCCTTAAGTACCGCACCCCCACCCACCCGCGCCGCGCCCAGCCCGCGCCGTTCGCGTTGGTTTGCCGGATCTGGTCACTTTGCTGGCATTGACATGGGCTCCGTGCCGACCTGTCATCCGAAGCAGATCCATCTCCTCTTCTGGAGGGAGAGATCCAGTGCTGGGCCGGTCGCGCATCGCACACGTACTCTCCGCCATGGTCCTTTGCGCCGGAGTCGTCCTGGTCGATGTCGCCCAGGCGGACGGGGTGCGGCCGGTCGTGAGGTTCCCCAAGAGCTTCCTCTTCGGGGTGTCGACGTCCGGGTTCCAGTCGGAGGGCTCGTTCCCCGACAGCAACTGGACGCGGTACGTGGAGAGGAAGGCGTACGGCGTCAAGGATCCGTATGTCAGGGCGGCCGACTTCCGCCGCCGCTATGCCGAGGACATCGAGCGTGCTCGGCGACTGGGCGTGAAGGTCTTCCGGACCTCGGTCGACTGGGCGCGCGTCGAACCGCGTCGGGGTGTTCGGGACGCCCGCGAGCTGGCGTACTACGACGATCTGATCCGCCGGATACGTGCCGCCGGGATGCGCCCGATGATCACGCTCGACCACTGGGTGTATCCCGGCTGGGTGGCCGACCAGGGCGCCTGGGACAACCCCCGGACGAGCCGGGACTGGCTGCGGAACGCGGCGTTCGTCGCCCAGCGCTACCGGGGCATGGGCGTCATCTGGATCACTTTCAACGAGGCCAGCCAGTACCTCTACCACGAGCTGCTGTCCCGCCCGATGAACCTCGCCCAGCTGTCGACGATGCGGGACGCTCTCACCAGGACCCACCGCGCCGCGTACGACATGATCCACAAGGTCGATCCCGGCGCGCCCGTGTCGACCAACGTCGCCTACGGGACCATCCTCAACCCGCTCTTCGACGCGGCGCTCTTCAACCAGGTCACTGACAAGCTCGACTTCATCGGCGTCGACTACTACTACGGCGCGAACCTGCGGAACACCACGGCCGTCCACGCGCTGACCGGGGAGTTCTGGCGGATCGATCCCGAGCCGGAGGGCCTCTACTACGTCCTCAAGGACTACCAGCGGCGCCTACCGAAGCTCCCCGTCTACGTCGTCGAGAACGGCATGCCCACCGACAACGGCCGTCCACGTAGTGACGGCTATACGCGTACCGACCATCTGCGTGACCACCTCTACTGGGTGCAGCGTGCGCTGGCCGACGGCGTCAAGGTAATGGGCTACAACTACTGGAGCCTCACCGACAACTACGAATGGGGCAGTTACCGTCCGCGGTTCGGCCTCTACACCGTGGACGCCCTGACCGATCCGACGCTTGCCCGCCGGGCCACGGACGCCGTTCCCGCGTACCGTTCGATCATCGCCGGCCTGGGCGTGCCGTCCGGATACGTGCCCAAGCGCAAGCCGGGCTGGTGCTCGATCGAGGATCCCATCGCCACCTGCTTCGGCAAGATCCCGACGCCGCCCGCCCCGTACCGCGACCCGCCCTAGAGCCGTTCCGTTCATGGCGGAATCTCCCGACTCCGAGCTCTGGAATGATAATCGTTTCCATGTAAGTCTGAGGGCTTGGCACCAGAGAAGGGAGAACGGTCATGTCCCTGACCGTCGATGACCGGCTGCTCGAACAGGCTCGTAGGGGAGAGGTCGACGAGGCGGCGTTCCTCGCGTGCGTACGGACGTCCTTGCCGTACGCCTGGGAGGTGATCAGCGACGTCGTCGCCCGGATGCGGGACGGCTTCGCCGACAACCAGACGCCGCCGCCGGACGAGGAGGCGCGCGGCCAGTTGCTGCGCGCCCTGGCCAGCGACGCGATGCGCGGAGCCTTGGAACGCCACTTCGGCGTCCGCCTGGCCTTCCAGAACTGTCACAGGGTGGCCGCGTTCGCGCCCGCCGCCGCCGACCGCTACGCCGCGTTCACCTCACCCCGCGCGCAACTCCTGAACCAGTCACCGGACCTCGTCGACTGCTGATCCGGCCCGGCGGGGCCTGCGCCGCCCATAAACCGCGCAGGCCCCGCCAGCGTGCGGAAACCGGAAACCGGAGGGTGGCGGTGGACGTTGGCCGGGGTGTGGCGGAGATGGTTTTGGGTTTGGTGTTCCTGCTCACCATTCCCGGGGTGGTGATCGGCTTGGTGGCGGTCGCCGCGGTCGATCGGATGGGGTTGTGGGCTCACCGGCGGTGGCGGGTGCCGTGGCGGCGGGACGAGCAGGGACGGGGAGAACGACGGGGCGCCGCCGCGCAGTGAAGTGGACCTCGAACGGGGCAGCGCGGTGATTCGGAGGCGCACCTGAGATCTATCCGCCGGTCCTATAAAGGCACCTGTGAATGTGGGGTACCGGTCAAGGCAGGGGTCGGGCATTCCCCGTATTGTGACTTGTGGGTAACATCACCCGAACCACATTCGGTCCCTCACGTAAGGTGCTGCTTATGGACCTGAACGGAGTTTCCGCCGTTGTTTCCGGTGGTGCGAGCGGTCTCGGTGAGGCCACCGTCCGCGAGCTCGCCGCCAACGGCGCCAAGGTAGTCGTCGCCGACCTCAACGAGGAGAAGGGCAAGGCCCTCGCCGACGAGATCGGCGGCGTGTTCGTCAAGACGGACGTGTCGGACGAGGCCTCGGTGCAGGCCGCCGTCCAGGCCGCCGTCGACACCGGCGCCCCGCTGCGGGTGATCGTCAACAGCGCCGGCATCGGCTGGGCCTCCCGGACGGTCGGCCGCGACGGCAGCCCGCACGACCTGGCGACCTTCGAGAAGGTCATCCAGGTCAACCTGATCGGCACCTTCAACCTGATGCGCATCGGCGCCGCGGCGATCTCCAAGACCGAGCCCGCCGACGCCGACGGCCTGCGCGGCGTGGTCATCAACACCGCGTCGATCGCGGCCCTGGAGGGCCAGACCGGCCAGGTCGCCTACTCCGCCTCCAAGGGCGGCATCGTCGGCATGACCCTGCCGGCCGCGCGCGACCTCGCCGCGATCGGCGTCCGGGTCAACACCGTCTGCCCGGGCATCATCGACACCCCGATCTACGGCGAGGGCGAGGCCGCGGACGCGTTCAAGGCCAAGCTCGCCGCGCCGGTGCCCTTCCCCAAGCGCATGGGCAAGGCCTCGGAGTTCGCCCACCTGGTGAAGTCCCTCATCGAGAACGACTACATGAACGGCGAGACCATCCGTTTCGACGGCGGCATCCGTTTCCAGCCGAAGTGAGGCACTGAATGTCAGAAGCTGTTCTCACCGAGGAAGACGGCGCCGTCCTCATCATCACGATCAACCGTCCCGAGGCCAGGAACGCCGTCAACGGCGCCGTGGCCCAGGGCATCGCGGCCGCGCTCGACGAGCTCGACAGCCGCAAGGACCTGTCGATCGGCGTCCTCACGGGCGCGGGCGGCACGTTCTGCGCGGGCATGGACCTCAAGGGCTTCCTGACGGGTGACAACCCGATCGTGGAGGGCCGCGGGTTCGCGGGCATCGTCGAGAACCCGCCGGCCAAGCCGCTCATCGCCGCCGTCGAGGGCTACGCGCTGGCCGGCGGCTGCGAGATCGCGCTGTCCTGCGACATGATCGTGGCGTCCAGGGAGGCCCAGTTCGGGCTGCCCGAGCCCAAGCGCGGCCTGGTCGCGGCGGGCGGCGGCCTGCTGCGGCTGCCGCAGCGCATCCCGTACCACATCGCCATGGAGGTCGCTCTCACCGGCGACAAGTACCCGGCGGAGCGGATGGCCGAGCTCGGCTTCGTCAACCGGCTCGCCGAGCCGGGGCAGGCGCTGGCCGCGGCCAAGGAACTGGCGCTGAAGGTCGCCGAGAACGCCCCGCTGGCGCTCGCCGCCACCAAGAAGGTCATCGTCGAGTCGGCCGACTGGTCGGCCGACGAGGCCTTCAAGAAGCAGGGCGAGATCACCATCCCGGTGTTCGTCTCCAAGGACGCCCAGGAGGGCCCGGCCGCCTTCGCCGAGAAGCGCAAGCCTGTCTGGAAGGGCGAGTAGCCCGCCAGGCAGCACCTGAACGACGAGCGACGCCCGGAGCCGCGAGGCCCGGGCGTCTTCGTCGTGCAAGGGGACTTACCCGTAGGTAAGCGTTCCCGTACTCTTTTGTACCGCCTCGACCCGATCTTGGAGTGGACACATGCGTAGGAAAGCGATGCTCGCCACGGCCACGGCGGTCGTCTGCGGTACGGGGACGATCGCGGTCGCGACGCCGGCGGAGGCCGCCGCCTGGCGGAACGTCGGCACCAAGGCGCTGGCCTACAACGGCAGCCTCGACCGGGTCGACTTCGCGGACAAGGGCGCCGGCTGGGCGGTCGGCGCGCAGGGCTCGATGTTCAACCCCACGACCATGATCGTTCGATGGAACGGCAGGGCCTGGGTCAGGCAGGCCAGCCCGGTCGGCTTCGTGCCCACCGACGTGGCGGCCGCCGGCGCCAAGCGTGCCTGGATCGTCGGCTTCAGCCTGCGCGATCGCACGGTCGGGCTCTACTGGAACGGCACCAGGTGGAGCAAGGTCTCCTACCCGCTGGTCGGGATGCCGTTCCAGGTCTCCGCCTCCCGCGACGGCACGGCGTACTCCCTCGCCGGGATCGACTCCTCGGCCGGTGGCCTGAGCTCGGTGCTGCGCTGGAACGGCAAGGCATGGATCAAGGCGAACGTGCCGCTCCCGCCGAGCAGCAGCGTCACGGCGGTGGAGGTGCGCGGCAGGAACGACGTCTGGCTCGCGGGGACCACCACCGACGGCATCAAGGTGACCGCCTTCGTCCAGCGGTGGAACGGCAGGTCCTGGAAGCGGACCAACGTCCCCGGCCCGATGGGCACCCCCGCCTACCGCGGCGTCATCCACCGGATGGTCGTGCTGTCTCCCACCAACGTCTATCTCGACCGGGTCAGCCAGAACGCGCAGATGCCCAACGCGCTGCTGCGCTGGAACGGCAAGACCTGGAAGACCGTCAACACCCCCTGGAACGCCGCCGGGCTCGCCATGTCGTCGGACGGCCGGTCCGGAGTGGTCCTCATCCCGGTGACCAACGGCGACAGGAGCCGGTACCTGCACTACAACGGCTCGGCGTGGCGCACCCTGTACGGCCCGGTCCGCAAGAACGGCAAGGTCCAGGGCGGCGATCTCGACCACCGGCCCGGCACCCGCGGGATCGTCGGCGTCGGTGTCTCGTCCGCGCAGGGCAAGAACAGCCCGTTCATCGAGTACTTCGGCTGACCATCGAGCACTTCGGCTGACCAGAGACGCCTTCCGGCATCCGACGGACGGCGGGATCGTCCCAGGAAACTCCCGGCGAACGTTCAGGCTTCTTTCAGGTTCCTTTGAAAGCCTCTGAGATGATGGCGGAGGGGGAACGTGGCATTGGCTGAGCGGTCGCTGAACGCGGGGCTGAACGGCGAGAGGGGCGGCAAGGCGCCGGAGGCGCTGCTGCTCGTCGTCGAGGACGAGCCCAACATCCTGGAGCTTCTGGCCGGGAGCCTGCGTTTCACCGGCTTCGCGGTGGTCACGGCCACCAACGGCGCGGACGCGGTCCGGGCCGCCCAGCGCCACCGTCCCGACCTGATCGTGCTGGACGTGATGCTGCCCGACATCGACGGCTTCGACGTCGTCCGGCGGCTCCGTTCGGGCGGCACGCACACGCCGGTGCTCTTCCTCACCGCCCGCGACGCCGTCCAGGACCGGATCAAGGGCCTCACGATCGGCGGCGACGACTACGTCACCAAGCCGTTCAGCCTGGAAGAGGTCGTCGCCCGCATCCGCGCCGTGCTGCGCCGCGTCGGGGGCGGCGCGGCCGAGCCGTCGCCACGCATGGTCTTCGCCGACATCGAGCTCGACGAGGACAGCCACGAGGTCTGGCGGAACGGACGGCCGATCCAGCTCTCGCCCACCGAGTTCAAGCTGCTGCGCTACTTCATGGGGAACGCGGGCCGGGTGTTGTCCAAGGCCCAGATTCTCGACCACGTCTGGAACTACGACTTCCGCGGCGACGCCGGGATCGTCGAGTCCTACGTGTCGGCGCTGCGCCGTAAGGTCGACAACGTGGAGCCTCGGCTCATCCACACCTTGCGTGGGGTCGGCTACGTCCTCCGCCTGCCGCCGAATCCAACCTGATGGCGCGCACGGGGGAAACGAACGCGCCAGATCCGGAGCCCAGGAAACCGAGCGAGCCGAGCCAGGAACCCAGGAAAACGAACGCGCCGAGCCCGGAGCCCAGATGGGCGGACGCGCCAAGGCCGGAGCCGGGCACGCCTGAAGCACCGCAGCCGCCAACACAGGAGAACGACGCGCCCTCGCCGCGGCCTGGACCAATGGCCGGACTGCGGTCGATTCCAAGCCGCACGCCGATGAGCGTCAAGCTCATCGCCGGGACACTCGTGCTGGTCATCGTCGGGCTGACGGTGATGGGCGTGGCGGGCGTCTGGGTGCTGCGCGGCTACCTGCTCGACCGGGCGGACGAGCAGTTGCGGACGACGGCGAGCCGCGTGTCGGAGAACGCCGTCGAGCAGCTGAGCGCTCCGACGCCAGGGTTCGCCTTCCGGGTACCGAGCGAGATGTACGCGCAGGTCTACACCCCGAGCGGGCAGGCCCTCAAGCCGTATCCCGCGTTCGACCGGCCCGGCGTACCGAAGCTGCCCGCCGATGTGACGGCTCGTACCGACGCCCCGTTCACCGTAGGCGGCACCTCGAAGTCACGTGCCCAGTGGCGCGTTCTGGTCCTGCCGTTGCCGGGCGGCGCCAGCCTCGTCCTCGGGCTCAGCCTGGACGAGATGGAGCGGACGGTCGGCAGGCTGATCACCATCGACGTGATCGTGGGCTTGGCCGTGGTGGCCGGGCTGACCGTGCTGGGCGTCTGGGTCGTACGCGTCAGCCTGCGCCCCCTGAAGACGATCGAGGAGACGGCCGGGGCCATCGCCGCCGGAGACCTGTCCCGGCGGGTGCCCGAGGCGGATCCCGTCACCGAGGTGGGCCGGCTCGGCCGTTCGCTCAACAGCATGCTCGCCCAGATCGAGGCCGCGTTCGGGGCACGCGCGGAGTCCGAGGCGGCGGCGCGCTGGTCGGAGGAGAGCGCGCGGCGTTCCGAGGAACGGATGCGCCGGTTCGTCGCGGACGCGAGCCACGAGCTGCGAACGCCGCTGACCGCGATCCGCGGGTTCGCCGAGTTCTACCGGCAGGGTGCGGCACGTTCGCCCGAGGAACTCGACCGGCTGATCGGCCGCATCGAGGACGCCGCAGCCCGGATGGGCCTGCTGGTGGAGGATCTGCTGCTGCTCGCCAGGCTGGACCAGCAGCGTCCGATCGAGCGGCGCCCGGTGGACATGCTCGCCGTCGCGGCGGACGCGGTCCAGGAGGCCAAGGTGGTCGCCCCGGACCGCCCGATCGAGCTGTCCGTCCGGGACGGCATCGCCTACCAGGTGCTCGGGGACGAGCCGCGGCTGCGCCAGGTGCTCGGCAACCTGCTGGCCAACGCGCTCACCCACACCCCGGACGACGTCCCGGTCGAGGTGCGGCTGCTTTCGGGCAGCCTGCACGGGCGGCCCGCGGTGGTGTGCGAGGTCGCCGACGAGGGGCCCGGCCTGTCGCCGGAGCACGCCGAACGGGTCTTCGAGCGCTTCTACCGCGCCGACCCGGCCCGCGCCGCGATCGGCCGTACCGGCAAGGACGGCGGCACCGGGCTCGGCCTGGCCATCGTCGCCGCGCTCGTGGCCGCGCACGACGGGAAGGTGGACGTCGAGTCGGCTCCCGGTGAGGGCGCCGTCTTCCGGGTCCTGCTGCCCTTGGCCCCTGACTGAGACTTCCTTGGACAACCTTGGGGTTTCCTTAAGGGTGCGTTCAGGTAGGTGCGGTTATCTGTGAGGCACAGGGCGCCCCCGGAAGACCGCGACGGGGACCGGGGCGCGCGCCCTGGCCAACGTCCGAAAGGCCGTGACCGGAAGATCGGTCACGGCCTTTCGCTTGCCCGCACGGCGTTCAGCGGACTTTCAGGTTCGGTCCAGGGTGGCTGCAGGCCCGTTGGCCATTGTCGTTGTGACGGAACGACAGGGGGTCCGATGAGCACCGAAACGCCGAAGGGCGAGCACGACGGGCGGCACGAGCCACAAGACACCGGCTCCGGCCACGCCCCTGAAACCCAAAGCGCAGCATTCGTCCAACCAGCGACATACGACCAGCCAGGCATGCGCGCGGGTCAGTTTGGGCCGGCCGCGGCTTACACGGCGGCGGGGCCGGAGTCGCACGCGGCCTACGGGCAGATTGGGGCGCCCGGGCAGGAAGTGGGTCCGGGGGAGGTTCCTTACCTTTCTCCGGGGCAGCGGTTTGGAGCGGCGAGTTGGTGGACGTTGCGCCGCAAGATGATGGTGGCCGGGGCGGTGGTCGCGCTGGCGTTCGGTGCCGGTGGAATGGGCGCGGTCGGGGCGATGGCGGTCACGGGTAAGGAGACCGTCTACAGCAGCCCTACGGCGGTGTCGGGGGCGTCCACAAAGCTCGGTTCGACGGCCCAGGTGGCGGCCGCGGTGCAGCCGAGCGTCGTGTCCATCACCGCGCAGTCGGGCATGGGCAGCGGCACCGGGTCGGGGGTCGTGCTGCGTTCGGACGGCGTCATCATGACGAACGCGCACGTGGTGCAGGGCGCCGAGCAGGTGACGGTGAAGTTCAGCGACGGGAGGACCGCGCCGGCGCGGGTGCTCGGCCGCGACGCGTCCAGCGACATCGCGGTGGTCAAGGCTCAGGGCGTGTCCGGGCTGAAGCCCGCCACGCTCGGCGACAGCGGCGCGCTCGCGGTCGGCGATCCGGTGCTGGCGATCGGCAGCCCGCTCGGCCTCGACGGGTCGGTGACGTCCGGCATCGTCAGCGCGCTGGGCCGGGAGATCAAGGAAAGCTCGGACGAGGAGCGGCTGCCGCCGGGCCTGCGCGGTCAGCTGAGCCGGCAGGAGAGCGCGGTGATCAAGAACGCGATCCAGACCGACGCGGCGATCAACCCGGGCAACTCGGGCGGCGCGCTGGTCAACGGCGACGGGCAGCTGGTCGGCGTCAACACCGCGATCGCGACGTCCGGCAACGGTTCGGGCAACATCGGCGTCGGCTTCGCGATCCCGGTCGCCGACGCGAAGAAGGTCGCCGACAAGATCATCAAGAGTTCGTCGCTCTGACAGGGCTCATCGGAGGCCGCCGCGCGGACACGGCTCTGGGGGGAGCGGGCGGCCGGCGGCGGCCTCTGATGGACGGACGCGGCTGCGTGACCACGCCGAGGGGGGTTCGGTCACGCAGCCGTTTCCGTGTTTCCGGACTTGACGGTCAGGACGGGGTTCCGCTGCTTGGCGAGCTTGGCCAGCGTCCGGCGGGTGGTCATGAGGTAGTACTCGCGGGGCAGGGTGCGGACGCGCGACGGCAGCCGCGGATAGACGGTGGCGAGCGCGCCCATGAGCAGCCGGAAGCGCAGCTCGCGGCGCGCGTTCCACGTCCACCCGTACTGCTCGCGGATCGGCGCGGGCATCATGCCCGCCGTGATCAGCCGGATCATCGCCAGGCCGGGCGCGCCGAGCGGTCCGGCCGGCAGCCGCGGGTTGAGCACCTGTTCGGCGATCCGCCGCGAGGCGTCGGTGATCCGCAGGTTCTGGACCATGTCCGCGTAGTAGACGCGGAAGTCGGCGTACGTGGCGGGCATCCGTTCCTCGGGGCAGCCCAGGATCGTCGCGTACACCTTGGTCTGCTCGTAGAGTTCGGCCAGTTCCCGGTCGCCGAACCGCCGCCGGAAGATCGCCTGGTAGAACTGCGCGCCCACCGCGAACAGCGTCGCTGCGACCCAGACCTGCAGTTCGGGGTCGTTGGCCTCGTAGTCCGGACCGGTGACCTCCTCGTGTCCCTTGCGCACCAGCGCGCTGAACCGCTCGGCCTCGTCGCGCGTGCCGAACTGCACGACGTAGAGCCAGCCCATGGTGTTCTGGAGGCGCCGCAGCGGGTTGTCGGCGGTGTAGCTGTGGTCGTACACGCCCTGCGCGACCTTGGGGTGCGCGGTCTGGAGGAGCGAGGCGACCCCGCCCGCCGCGATGAGCACGCCCTCGCGCGTCACGACCCGGATGAGATCGTCGTCCCGGAACAGTCCGTCGGTCATGGCGGACCATTGTAAGTAAGTACTTGCTACCGCGCCAGCTGGCCCCCCGCCGGCACGCCCCCGGTCGGCTCGCGCCTCGCCGGCTCGCCCCCGGCCGGCTCGGGGCGGGGCTCGTGCAGCAGCGCCTCCACCAGGTCACGGATCACGCTGCGATGGTCGTCGGGACGCCACGCGAGGGCCAGTTCGCTCGGCGACAGGCCCGAGACCGGGATGGCCCGGACGCCCGGGCGCCGGTAGAGGGCCGCGTTGCCCGAGGCGAGCAGGACGATGCCCGTGCCCCCTTCGATGGCGGCGAACGTCTCCTCCGCGTTGGTGACGACGGCGCCGATCCGCGCCTCCTTGCCGCCGCGTTCGTCAAGGGCGAGCCAGTAGTCGCGCAGCGGTCCGGCACTCTCGGGCAGCGCCAGGAACGGCTCGTCCAGAAGCTCGGTGAAATCGACCTCCTCGCGGCCGGCGAGCCAGTGGTCCTCCGGGAACGCGACCCAGCGCGGCTCGCACGCGACCACGCACACCTTGAACGTCTCCTGGTTGGGGATCGGGAGCCAGATGAACGCGACGTCCACGTCTCCCTCCGCGAGCCCCGCGGACGCGTCGTCCCAGTTCACCTGCCGCATCTGGAGCTGCCAGGTGGGCCGCCGTTCGGTGAACCGAGCCCGCATCGTCGACAACAGGCCGCGGCCGACACCGGTCGACATGCCGACCGTGAGACGGGCGGCCTCGGTCGCCGCGGCGTCGCTCACCGCGCGCTGCGCCTCGTCCCACTTCAGCAGGATCTCGCGGGCCGCGGGCAGCAGCACCCGGCCCGGCGCGGTCAGTGTCACCGCCCGCTTGTCCCGGTCGAACAACTTCACCCGGAGCAGGTCTTCGAGCTGCCTGATCTGCTTGCTGAGCGCCGGCTGCGAGACGAACAGCCGCTCGGCCGCGCGGGTGAAGTTGAGCTCCTCGGCGACGGCCACGAAATAGCGCATATCACGCAGATGGGCATCCATAGCCGATAGCTATCACAGCATGTATTGGACCTGCCAAGCGCGACACTCCCACGATGTCGGCATGAGCACCCTTGAAGATCGTTTTGCTGTCATCGAGACCTGCACCCGGATGGCGTGGCACGCCGACCAGCGTGAATGGGACCTGCTGGCGGGCGTCTTCGCCGACTCGGTCACCCTGGACTACACGAGCCTGAACGGGGGCGAGCCCGCCGAGCTCACCCCCGAGCAGATCGTGGCGGCCTGGTCGGCGACGCTCGGCTCGTTCGACGCCACCCAGCACCTGGTCACCAACCACCTGGTCGACATCGACGGCGACACCGCCGTGTGCACCGCCTCGTTCCAGGCGACGCACCGGCTGGCCAACCCGCACGGCGCGCCGCTGTGGACGCTGGGCGGCACCTACCGCTTCGACCTCGTCCGCGGCGGCTCCGGTTGGAAGATCAGCGGCGTCGTCATGACCGCGACGTGGGCGGACGGCAACAAGGACCTGCTCTCACTCGCGGCGGAGGGCCCACGGTGATAGCGCTCGTCACCGGGGCCAACCGGGGCATCGGCCGGGAGGTGAGCCGCCGGCTCGCCGCCGACGGTCATACGGTTATCGTGACCGCCCGTTCGGCCGCGGCGGCGGACGAGACGGCGCGCGAGCTGGGGGAGGCGGCCGTTCCGCTGCGGCTCGATGTCACCGCCGCCGACCTGACCGGGGTGGCCGCCGAGATCGACCGGCGCTACGGACGGCTGGACGTCCTGGTCAACAACGCCGCCATCACCTACGACACCTGGCAGCGGGCCGTCGACGCCGACCTGGACGCCGTCCGCGAGGCGGCCGAGACCAACCTCTACGGCCCGTGGCGGCTGACCCAGACGCTGCTGCCGTTGCTGCGCCGCAGCGAGCACCCGCGGATCGTCAACGTCTCCAGCGAGGCCGCCTCGCTCACCAACATGGGCGGCGGCACCCCCGCCTACAACGCCTCCAAGGTGGGCCTGAACGCCCTGACCCGGATGCTGGCGGCCGAGCTGCGCGGCAACGGCATCCTCGTGAACGCGATCTGTCCCGGCTGGGTGGCGACCGACATGGGCGGCCCCGGCGGCCGTCCGGTCACCGACGGCGCGGCCGGGATCGTCTGGGCCGCGACGCTGCGCGACGGCGGCCCGACCGGCGGTTTCTTCCGCGACGGCCGTCCCCTCCCCTGGTAGAGAACCGACAAGAACGGACCAGTTCAATGATTTTGGTAACCGGAGCCACCGGCAATGTCGGCTCGGAGGTCGTCAAGGCCCTGGCCGCCGACGGCGAGCCGACCCGCGCGCTGGTGCGCAGGCCGGAGGCCGTCGCCCTGCCCGAGGGCGTGGAGGCGGTCGGCGGTGACCTCAACAAGCCGGGCAGCCTGGTGCAGGCGCTGACCGGGGTGCGCGCGGTCTTCCTGCTTCCGGGATACGAGGACATGCCCGGACTGCTGGGCGAGGTGAGGAAGGCGGGCGCCGAGAAGGTCGTGTTGCTGTCCGGGGGTTCGGCCGGACTCGGTGACCTGAGCAACGCGGTGACCCGCTACATGGCCGCCTCCGAGGCGGCGGTGCGGGCGTCCGGGTTGTCGTGGACGTTCCTGAGGCCGAGCGCGTTCATGTCGAACGCGCTGCGCTGGCTGCCGCAGCTCCAGGCGGGGGACGAGGTCCGTGTCTCGTTCCCGACCGTCCGGACGGCGAGCCTGGACCCGTTCGACCTCGGTGCCGTCGCCGCACGCGCGCTCCTCGGCGACGAGTACGACGGCGAGATCCTCTGGCCGACCGGTCCCGAAGCGATGTTGCCCGCCGAGCAGGTCGCCGTGCTGGCCGGGGCGCTCGGACGCGACCTGCGCGCCGTGGAACTGACCAACGAGGAGGCCCGCGCCGAGATGACCGCCGCCATGCCGGTCGAGTACGTGGACGCCTTCTTCGACTTCTACGTGACCGGATCGCTGGACGAGTCGACCGTCCGCCCGACCGTGCGGGAGGTCACCGGACGCGACCCCCGCACGTTCGCCGAGTGGGCGAACGAGCACGCCGGCGACTTCCGCTGACCCCTCTGCCCGCTGATCCTCCGCCCGCTGATCCTCCGCCCTCCCGACAAGGCACCCCATGACTCAGAGATTGCGACTTCTCGCCGCGTCCTCCGCCGCCGCATGCGCTCTCGCACTGGCGGCGGGCTGCTCCGACGACGCCGACAAGCCCGCCGCAAGCGCCACAACGGCTACACCGGCGACATCGGCCGCGCAGGCGACGCCCACCGCGCCGAGCACGTCGGCCGCGAAGCTGCTGCCGCCCATCGACGCCTACGTCAACGCCGTCAAGAACAAGGACCTGGACGCGCTGGCCGGCGCGTTCGCCGACGACGCCGAGCTCATCGATGTCGGCCGCCGCTTCAACGGCCGGGCCGCCATCCGCGACTGGGCGCGGGCCGAGGTCATCGGCGGGACGCTGACCGTCGTCAGGGTCGTGGAGGACCGGCCCGGCCACCAGCGTCTCCTGGTGCGCTTCGCCCCCGGCGGCACGGGCGGGTTCGAGGCCCACTACGCCTTCACGGTCACCGGATCGGCCATCACCAAGGCCGAGCTCACCTACGCCAACTGACGATTCATTTCCTTGAGGAGCACGATGACAACGAGGCACAAGGTCACGTTCGCGAGCGACGACGCCACCTTGACCGGCAACCTTTTCCTCCCGGACGGTGACGGGCCCGCGCCCGGCATCGTCGTCGCGGGAACGTGGACGAGCGTGAAGGAGCAGATGGCCGACCGGTACGCCGAGCGGCTGGCCGACCGGGGGTTCGCGGCGCTCTCGTTCGACTTCACCGGCTACGGCGAGTCGGGCGGTGAGCCGCGTGACTTCGAGGTGCCCGAGCAGAAGATCCGCGACATCCACAACGCCGTGACGTTCCTGGGGGCGCACGAGGCGGTGGACGGTGAACGGCTGGGTGCGCTGGGGGTGTGCGCGGCGGCGATGTACATGAGCGCGAACGCCGTCGACGATCCGCGCGTCAGATCGGTGGCGCTGGTCGCGCCGTGGCTGCACGACCCGGAGATCTGCCGGGGCGCGTACGGCGGCGCTGAGGGCGTGGCCGAACGCGTCGCGGCGGCCGAGGCGGCGCGGAGGAAGTACGAGGAGACGGGCGAGGTCGACTACGTGCCCGTGGTCAGCGGCACCGACCCCCGGGCCGCCATGCCGATGGACGTCGACTTCTACCTCAACCCCGACCGCGGCGGCATCCCGCAGTGGCCCAACCGGTTCGCCGTGATGGCCTGGCCGGGATGGCTCACCTTCGACTCGATCTCGCTGGCGCCCCGGCTCACCCAGCCGGTCCTCCTGGTGCACAGCGAGGACGCGGCCATCCCGGACGGAGCACGCCGCTTCCACGACGGGCTGGCCGGGCCGAAGGACTTCGTCTGGACGACGGGCAGCCAGTTCGACTTCTATGACCAGGAGCCCAACGTGACCACGGCCGCCGACGCCGCGGCCGCGCACTTCACCGGCATGCTGGGCTGAAAAACCGGGCGACATGATCCGCGGCCGGTGGGGATAATCAGGACATGCCCGCCGAGCTCCACGTCCGCGGCTCGGTCTCCATCCCGGAGACCGAGCTCGGCTGGCGTTTCTCCAGATCGTCCGGGCCGGGCGGGCAGAACGTGAACAAGACCTCGACGGCCGTGGAGCTGTCGTTCGACGTCGCCGAGTCGCCGTCCCTGCCCGATCCGCTCAAACGGCGGGCGCTGGAGCGGCTGTCGGGACGGCTCGTCCGCGGTGTCCTGACGATCCGCGCCGAGGAGTACCGTTCGCAGGCCCGCAACCGGGACGCGGCACGCGAGAGGCTGGCGGCGGTCCTGGCCGAGGCCATCGCCCCGCCGCCCAAGAAGCGCATCCCGAAGAAGGTCCCGCGCGGCGTCAACGAACGCCGTCTGGAGAACAAGAAGCGCCGTTCGAACGTGAAGCGCGCCCGCACCCGCCGCTGGGACTAGAAAAGGATGTCAGGGCTGGGCGGCCCGGATGGCGCGCATGGCCTCACGGCGCGCCTCACCCGACAGCACGTCGATGTAGACGCCGCCGCGCAGGTGGCCGCACTCGTGCTGGAGACAGCGCGCGAAGTAACCCGTGCCCTCGATACGCACCGGCTTGCCCTCCACGTCCACACCCTCGACGATCGCGCGGGCGTGGCGGGGAGTGGGGAAGTTCAGGCCGGGAACCGACAGGCACCCCTCCTGCTCGACGAGCAGCTCCCCGTCCGCGGCCACGAGCACGGGATTGACCACGTGGCCGATGTGACGGCGGCCCTCGTCGTCGGCGCAGTCGTAGACGAAGATCTGCTGGGAGACGCCGATCTGGTTGGCGGCCAGCCCCGCGCCGTCCGCCTCGTACATCGTCGCGAACATGTCGTCCACGAGCCGTTCGAGTGCCGTGTCGAACGTCCGCACCGGGTCGCATTCGGTGCGCAGCACAGGGTCGCCCAGCCGCCGGATCTGTCGCACCGTGCCCGGTCCGCCAGGCCCGCCCGGTCCGCCCGCCTGCCGGTCGCCGCGCCTGCCGTCCCGTCCCTGAGGTGCCCTCGCCATGCGAAGATCCTATTCAAACGACGACGGTGCCCCCACCATGGATCGCTCCCATGGCGGGGGCACCGTCATGCCGTGACCTGATTCCCCGACCCCCGTGATGCGCGGCGCCTCAGCCGGCGTCGGGCTTGTGCCCGGGCTGCGGCGGGAGCCCGCCGGACGCGGGCGGCCCGTCCTGGTCGATCGCCGGAGCGGACGCCTTGGCCTGCTGCGGGACGTGCGGCGCGGGCGGGTCCGTCACGGTCGCCTCGGCCTCCGGCTTCTTGATCGGAGTCGGGGTCGCGACGGGACCCGGCGATCCGGGCGATCCGGGCGACCCAGGCGATCCGGGCGACCCTGGTGCTCCAGCCGACACCGGCGAAACCGGAGCGGCGTGCGCCGGCTTGGCGGCGGACGGCTGCGCGGCCGGGGTCGCCGGCGCGGCGACCGGCTGCTTGCGCTGCGGCGCGGGCGACGTCGGCTGCTTGACCGCGTCGGCGACCATCTTCTCCAGCGGGCCGGCGTCGTTCTCGGACTTGAGCAGGCGGTTGAGAGTCTCGCTGATCTCGGTGAGCCGCTGCAGCGCCTGGGTGTGGTTCTTGGTGAGCTGGGTCAGGCGCGTGGTCGCGCCCTCGTTGATGACACTCGCCCGGCGTTCGGACGCGGTCAGCGTGCGCTCGGCCTCCAGCCGGGCGCTGGTCACGGTCTGCTCCGCCTCCTGCTTGGCGGCCGTCAGGACGCTGTCGGCCTCCTTCTTGGCCGAGGCGAGCACGTGGTCGGCCTTCTGCCTGGCCTGCGCGAGGTCGTCCTCGGCGTGCCCCCGGGCGTCCTCGACGATCCGCTTGGACTCGTGCTCGGCCTCCTTGCGGATCTGCGCGCCCTTGGCCTCGGCCTCGGCGAGCTTGTCCTTGGCCTCGTCCTCGGCCAGGTTGATGATCTGCCGGAGCCGGTCGCTCAGGTCGTCACCGGTGGGCTTGCGCGCCTCGCGGACCTCGGCCATCTCGCGGCGGGTCCGTTCGACGTCGTCGAGCGCGCGGGCGAGCCGGGCCTCCAGCTCGCGGATCTGGTTCTGGCTGCGGGCGATGAACTCGTCGACCTGGCGGCGGTTGTAGCCGCGCATGACGATCTCGAAGGATTCCTCGCGAAGGAGGTTCGGCAAAATTTCTGCTTCGTTGTTCATGATGCCTTGGGGGTCGTTGGCGGGGGTGATCACCCCGTCAGGGTTGGCGACGGCACGGGCGGACAACGCGGGAAACGTCAGGATTGACTCTTGTCCGGTCCACCCCATTCGCGCAACCGGAACGGCTGTTGTCGCAGCCATTTCTTAACCCGGGGTGGCCGGGCAAGTTGTCCAATCTTAGGAAATTTCGCGTCAATGTCCGCACGGGGTGCGACCTGCCCGGGCCCTCCCCGCCGTCCCTTATAACATCGCGGCATGAGCAGCTATATCGGGTCCCTCGGCGCGGACGAGCCGCGCATCCATCCGGAGGCGTGGGTCGCGCCCGGCGCCGTCGTGGTCGGGAAGGTGACCCTCGGCCGCGAGTCCAGCGTCTGGTACGGCTCGGTGCTGCGCGGCGAGGACGAGGAGATCGTCGTCGGCGACGCCTGCAACATCCAGGACCTGAGCTGCCTGCACGCCGACCCGGGCCTGCCGGCCGTTCTGGAGGACCGGGTCAGCCTGGGGCACAAGGCCATGGTCCACGGCGCGCACGTGGAGACCGGCTCGCTCATCGGCATCGGCGCGATCGTGCTGAACGGCGCACGCATCGGCGCGGGAACGCTGGTCGCGGCGGGCGCGCTCGTACCGCCCGGCAAACAGATCCCCTCCGGCGTGCTGGTGGCCGGCATGCCGGGCAAGGTCGTGCGTGAGCTCAACGACGATGACCGGCTCGTCCTGGAGTACACCCCCGAGGTGTACGTGAAGAAGGCACAGCTCCACCGCAACGCCGACTGGAGGTAGTCGCTCGCGATTCGCCGGCGAGTTCGCCCGCGAGAGGCCGCGTGCTTCCCGTCCAATAGTGCCTCCGTCCGGATGCTGACTACGATGACCATGTGGTGTGGGGACCGGGCTATGGCAGTGCTCCGCCGCCCAGCCCCCCGACGGGGCAAGATCCGTTCTCGGCGGCAGAGCGCGACACGAAGGCGATGGTGGCCGCCGGATGGTGGGCGTCGGCGCCTCCGCAACAGCGCCAGCACGCCATCGGGGGACGCATGCTCATGCTCCCCGACGGGACGTGGTGGCTGTTCGGGGCGTGGGCGCGCTGGTATCGGCTGCACCCCTCCGACGGCCAGTGGTACCTGTGCCCCCCGCCGCGTTCGCCCGGCGTCCGGATGGCCGCTCGGCCCGCCCAGCACGGTGGGGGACAGGTCCCGGCGCTGCCGCCGCACGTCGTACCGGCCGGCCCGGACTTCTCCTTCGCGCCGCCCGACGCCCTGCCGTTCGTCGACCAGGGGTTCGCGCTCGAACTGACCGCGCGCGTCCGGTCGACCGTCGACTCCGCCTCCAACCTGCCCGCCGCGGAATACCCGCACTGGTGGTCGCTCTTCACCGCCGAGACGCCGTCCACGGTGGTCGCGTCCTGGGGCGTGATGTTGTGGTGCGGCGCCGCGCCGGTCTTCGACTCCCGGCTGGACGGGCAGATGCTCGACCTCTGGAAGCCGTACCGCGCCAAGCAATTGCCAGATGTGGACGGCCCGCGCTGGCTTACGCCGCCGCCGCTGGAGGCACTGGTCGGGCTCTACGCCGAACGGCTGCGCGCCAGCCGGGTGGACGCGGCCGTGGTCGTCCTTCGCACGATGTGGGCCGTGGCGAGCGTCCTGCGTGAGGACTCACGGTTCCAGGTACGCGCCGACGCGCTGCTGGAGATCCTCGGCTCCACCCTCAGTAACCCGACCGTGGACTACGACGCGCTGCCGTACGGAGACCAGGCGATCGTCCAGCAGTGGCTGACGCGCTGCCCACCGCACCTGGTGCCCGCCCTGCGGAACGAGACGTCGCCGGGGGACAACTTCCGGCACGCCTACTACAGCCTTGCCGACGTGGTCGCGTCGCTGGTCGGAGACCCGGCCGACCCCGTCTACGTCGAGCCCCGGCTGGTGGCGGCCGCACTGGTCGCCGCCGACCTGGACGTGGTCCGCAAGGACGTCGCGGACGGCATCGTCCCGTGGCTCGACCCGGAGATCCGCTACACCGTGCAGGCCGTGCGCAGCCAGCCCGGCCACCCGCTGCGCCGGCTGTGGCCGGCCGACATGCGCCTGCCGGAGCCGTTGCGCGGTTCGGTGGCGCGGGGCGACGCCGCCTCCCGCCTGCTCGCGTCGATGTACGAGGTGGATCTGGCCTGGTGCCGGCTGGCCGGGATGCCCGCCAGGCCGCGCGGCTTTCCCGTGCCGACCGCGATCGTCGCCGAGATCGTCGGGCCGGACCGGGCACGGGCCGTCGCGACCGGTACGACGAGCACGCCGCAGCCGGTGCCGCCGTTCGCCCAGCCTCCTTCGCCGCTGAGCTCGCAGAGCCAACCCGGTCTCAAGCCCGGCACCCCGCAGCAGGCCATGGGCATGCCCGGCGGCCCTGACGAGCCCTTCGTCCAGCCGCCGGCCAACGTTCATCCTCCTGCTCACGTGCCGCCGCCTCACGTGCCGCCTCACGTGCCGCCGCCCGTACAGCAGCCGGGTCAGCAGGCGGCGTTCGCGTCGCCCGATCCGCAGATGGGCGGGGTTTCCCCGGCGGAGGGGCAGGAGGCCGGCAACTTCGTGCCTCCGTACACCGAGCTCGGCTACCGGAGCCCCCAGCAGGCCCCTCAGCAGGCGCCACCCGGCCCGCAAGGCCAGCCCGGCCCGCCTGCGCCGCCTAACTCACCTGGCCCGCCCATACCGCCGTCTAGCCCGGCCGAAGAGAAGAGCTCTGCGGAAAACATCGCACCTCCGTACACCGAGCTCGGATTCCAACGCCCTGGTACGCCTCCGGCCCCGCAGCAGCCCGTTCAACAGCAGCAACAGCAACAACACCACCACCAGCAGCAGTTGCAGCAGCCGCCGGTCACGCAGGTCGAGCAACCGGCGACTCCGCCTCCGCCTGTCGATCCCCACGCGACGCGGTTCGACGAGGGCGGTCCTGCAAAGGCCGCCGGCCCCCCGGTGCCGAGCGCGCCGCCCCGCACGCGGTTCCTGGAGCAGGGCGACATCGCGGCCGACGCCCCGGCGCCAGCCGCGCCACAGGCCGGACACCGGCCTGTCGGCCCGAGCCCGAGCGCGGGAGCGGGAGCGGGCACGCGGATCATGTCCGAGACCATGGTCGGCAACTTCGACTTCCTGGACGACACGCCGTCTCCCGAACGGCCCGTTCACGAGATTCCGCCACCGGCCGACCGCGGTGACCGCCGGACGCTCGAACGATTCGGGCTCAGCTTCGTGTCCGGAGCGCAGGACGCCGGTGAGCTGCTGGACACCGTGCGCCAGCGCGTCCAGGAGTGGAGCGCGCCCGCCGGGGAGGGCATCGAGGCCACCCGTGTCGACGGGCAGCCGAGCGAGATCGTCGCCGTGCCGAGCGTGATGCTGGTGGGCAATCCGCACACCGGACAGCGCAAGCTGGCGCGGATGATCGCGCTGACGGCCGCGGACGCCGGCCTCGGCGACGGGGCGATCCGCGCCGCCGACGCCGAGGACGTGCGGGACGCGCCGGTCGAGGGCATGACGCGCATCCTGGAGCAGGAGGGCGCGGCGGCCGTGCTCTTCGAGCGGCTCGATCTGGCGATCACCTCGGCGTCCGATCCGGTGGCGGTCGCGGCGGCCGTACGGCGGGCCCGGCGGCATCCGGCCACCGGGACGGTGCTGATCGCCACCTGTGAGCCGCAGGCGTACAAGCGGCTGCTCAAGGAGCACCCGCGGCTGATCGAGGTGTTCCGGGTCTACCGGATGCCCGATCTCACCCGGCTCGACAACCGGCTGACGCTGCTGCACCTGCTGGCCGACGAACGCCGCGTCACGCTGGGCAACCCGGCGCTGGAGGTCGCGGGCGAGGACCTCGGCCGGCTCCGCGGACCGGGCGACCTGGTCAACGCGCGCCTGGTGGAGGCCTACCTCGACCAGGCCTGCCAGCGGCATCTCGAACGGGCCGGGGCCTCGCGCGACCGGCTCGTGCTCACGCCGGACGATCTCGCCGGCGTCGCGGAGGGCATCGAGCCCGCGCTCCGGCCGCCCGGCGACATCGACGGCTACCTGCGGCGGCTGGACGAGCTGATCGGGCTGACGGACGTCAAGGCGGCCGTCCGGGAGCTCGTCGAGGAGGCGGGGCTGGCCGCCGACCGGGCGCGGTACGGGGTGACGTCCGACACGTCCCGGCACCTGATCTTCACGGGACCGCCCGGGACCGGCAAGACCACGGTCGCGGGGCTGCTCGGCGGGATCTACGCGGCGCTGGGCCTGCTCGGCTCGGGCCATGTGGTGGCGTGCCGGCCGGTGCACCTGGCGGGCCGCGACCCGATCGACACCGAGGGCCGGGTGGCGAGCATGATCGACCAGGCGCTCGGCGGCGTGCTGCTGATCCAGGAGGCCTACCGGCTGGACCGCAACCCGGCGGTGGTGAACGAGCTGCTGCGCCATCTGCGGGGCCGGGGCGACGCGTTCATGGTCGTCTGTTCGAGCCCGGCGGCCGAGATGGAGGGTTTCCTGGCGGGCAATCCGGCGTTCCGCGGCGAGTTCGACCGGATCATGGAGTTCGAGGGCATCGGCGACCGCGACCTGGTCAACCTCTTCCAGAGTTACGCCGAGCGCGATCTCTACATGCTCGACGAGGAACTGCGGGTCGAGCTGCTGTCGCGCTTCGCCCGCATGCGCGAGGACCCGGCGTTCGGCTACGCCCGTACCGTCCGGGCGCTGTTCGACCAGACCGTCGCCCGCCAGGCGGCCCGGCTCGCCGGAGCGGACGTCAACGCGGCCACGGTCGCCCGGCTCACGGCGCGCGACCTGCCCGAGAGCGCCCTCGAACAGATGCTGGGCGACTTCCACCAGGGCCGTTAGACCGGCTTCTACCAGCGCCGCTAGACCGGCGTCTCGGCCGCGCCGCATGAAGTGCGCGTATGCGGGAACGGTCGATACAGGTACGCGTCGGACACGGTCGGACGGACCCTTGGGAGTGGCCCTCGAATGGCCCTCTTGGGTCATGTGCCGCCGGGCGGCCGGCGCGTAGCCTCGACAGTGGGTGTGGGGAACGAACGGAGGTGGACGCGGTGCGCCAGCAGTATGTCGATCTGCGCGTCCACGACCGTGTTGCGCTGGACGAGATCGAACTCTATGCCGAGATCCTCAGCGCGGTGGCGGCGGCCGAGCGGCCGCTGACGCTGGCTGAGATCGACATGGTGCTCGGGGTACGTCCCGACGAAGCCGGTCGTCGCGAACTGACGTCACAGGAGCAGTAGTCCCGCCGAGCGCCGGGGATGTCCGAGAGGCCGCCCCGGCGCGATCCGTGACCTGGCCCGGCGCGATCCGTGCCTTGACCCGGCGCGATCCCTGACCTGGCTCGCCGCGATCTGGCCCCGTCCGGCCGCGGCTCCCGCTCCCGCCCGGCCCGCGCTCACCCCGCGATCTCGTAGCCGGCCTCGTCGATCGCCGCGCGCAGGGCCGCCTCGTCCAGCCGCTCACCACGAATCGTGACGACCTTGGCGTCGAGGTCCACGGACACGTTCTCGACGCCGGCGACCTGGCCGACCTCCCCGCTGATGGCGTTCACGCAGTGGCCACAGCTCATTCCGGGCACGCTGTAATGAATCTCACTCATGTTCGTCGCCACTCTCGGTAACCGTTCCGCCGGGGACGAGCATACGGTGCATCCGCCCAGTTAGGGATGTGTGTCGGGGGTGTGCACCTCTTGATCTAGGGCAACCTTGTAGGTGAGAGGATGGCGGACACCAACCGAAGGTGGGGCAAAGGTTCTTTTTACGGCTGGTTGCGCCTACGATCCTCTGCGGACTGTTCCGGCACTTCAGGAGTACGACGTGCGCTTGCGTCTCACGCCGCGTGAGGACAGCTTTTACGACATGTTCGCCGACTCGGCGAACAACCTGGTCACTGGTGCCAGGCTGCTCGTGGAGCTCATCAGTGACGGCGCTGACCGGGAAGCGATCGCGGAGAAGCTGCGCGCCTGCGAACACGCGGGCGACGAGTGCACTCACGCGATCATGCGCCGGCTGAACGAAACGTTCATCACGCCCTTCGACCGTGAGGACATCTATCGACTGGCCTCCACGATCGACGACGTCATGGACGAGATGGAGGAGGCCGCGGATCTCGTCGTTCTCTACAAGATCGAAGAGTTCCCCAAGGGCATCGTCCACATGGTGGAGGTGCTGGAGCGCGCGGCCGAACTGACCGCCGAGGCCATGCCGCGGCTGCGTTCCATGAAGGAGCTCAACGAGTACTGGATCGAGATCAACCGGCTGGAGAACCAGGGCGACCAGATCTACCGCAAGCTGCTGGCCGCGCTGTTCAGCGGTGAGTACGACACGCTGACCGTGCTCAAGCTCAAGGAGGTCATCGACCGCCTGGAGGACGCGGCCGACGCCTTCGAGCACGTGGCCAACACGGTCGAGACGATCGCGGTCAAGGAATCATGAGCGAGCCCTCCGACACGGGCGCGACCCTCACCAAGGAGTCGGTGCCCGGGGCGGATCCGTCGCTCGCCGAACAGGCGCGGCGCGGACCGGCCAAGTTCTGGTGGGTCCTGCTCGGCGGCGTGGTGCTCGTCATGCTGATGGGCGCGGTCGGGCTGCGGTCCGACGCGCAGGCCGCGGTGCTGGTCCTGGTCGTGGTCGTCGCGCTGATCTTCGACTACACCAACGGCTTCCACGACGCCGCCAACGCGATCGCCACGTCGGTCTCCACCCGGGCGCTGACGCCTCGCGCGGCGCTGCTGATGGCCGCCGTGATGAACCTCGTCGGCGCCCTGCTCGGCGTCGAGGTCGCCAAGACCGTCAGCGAGGTCATCACCCCGCCGAGCGGACTGCACGGCCTCACCGTGGTCGCGGCGGGCGTGCTCGGGGCGATCACCTGGAACCTCATCACCTGGTACTTCGGCCTCCCGTCGTCCTCCTCGCACGCTCTGATCGGCGGCATCGTCGGCGCCGGGCTGGCGTCGGCCTCGTCGGTCAGCTGGAGCAAGGTGGTCGACAAGGTCGCCATCCCGATGGTGATCTCACCGGTGGTCGGCTTCTTCCTGGCCTACTTCCTGATGGTGGCCCTGCTGTGGATCTTCCGCCGGGCGCATCCCGGCCGGGTCGGCCGCCGGTTCCGCATCGCGCAGTCGCTCTCGGCCGCCGCCATGGCGCTCGGACACGGCCTCCAGGACGCCCAGAAGACGATGGGCATCATCGTCCTCGCCCTCGTCACCACAGGTCACGAGACCGGCGACTCGGTCCCGCTGTGGGTCATCATCGCCTGCGCGGGCGCACTGTCGCTGGGCACGTACGCGGGCGGCTGGCGCATCATGCGCACGCTCGGCCGCCGAGTGATCGAACTCGACCCGCCCCGGGGCTTCGCCGCCGAGGCCACGGCGTCGATGGTGCTCTACGCGGCGGCCTACATCTGGCACGCTCCAATCTCGACCACCCACACGATCACCTCGGCGATCATGGGCGTGGGCGCGACCAAGCGGCTGTCCGCGGTCCGCTGGGGAGTCGCCGGCAACATCATCGTCGCCTGGATCCTCACCATGCCGATGGCCGCCCTCGTGGCCGCCGTCGTCTACTGGTTGGTGCACCTCTTTGGTGCTTAGCTTTCCCGGCGTTATCTATGGCTTTCACGGCCTCGAGTCCTCGCCTGGCGGCTCGGACTCGAACCGCAAAAGCGGCGACCGCGACATCGCTTCGCGATCTTCGCGCGAAGCTTCGCCTGCGGCTCGCTCCGCTCAGGTAGCGCGTTCGCGTGACGGCTGAGCATGTCGGACGGAAAGGATAGGGCCGCTCTCTCGGCCGGGAGCGGCCCTGTTCCACCGGCGCGTACCGCTTAGGCTGTGATCATGTCTGAGCTGCGGGTCCGCACGACGTTGTCGGAAGACGAGATCGAGAAGGTCGTCGGTCTCGTCGCGTCCGCCGCCGAGCACGACGGCGTCGGGCCGCTGTCCGAACGTTCGCTGCTCTGGCTGCGCGGCGGCGGGAACGGCGAGGGCGGCGACGCGCGCGGCCTCCTACGGTTGAACGACGCCGGCGAACTGGTCGGCTACGCGCACCTGGACGCGGCCACCGACGAGGAGACCGCGGCCGGAGAGCTGGTCGTCGCCCCTGAAGCACGGCGTCGCGGCCATGGGCTGGCGCTGTTGCGGGGACTGCGGAGGGAAGCGGACGGGCCGCTGCGCGTGTGGGCGCACGGAGATCTCCCGGCCGCCCGCGCTCTGGCCGCGTCGGAGGGCCTTGAGCGGGTGCGCGTCCTCTTGCAGATGCGGCGTTCCGCTGACGACCCGCTCCCCGAGTTCGGCGTCGCCGACGGCGTCCGGCTCCGCACGTTCGAGGTCGGCGCGGACGAGGATGCCTGGCTCCGGGTCAACGGCCGGGCCTTCGCCCACCACCCCGAGCAGGGCGCCTGGACGCTCGACGACGTCCGGCTGCGTGAACGGGAGCCGTGGTTCGACGCCGAGGGCCTGTTCCTCGCCGAACGCGACGGAGAGCTGCTCGGCTTCCACTGGACCAAGATCCACCCCGACGGGCTCGGTGAGGTCTACGTCGTCGGCGTCGACCCCGACGCGCAGGGCCTCGGCCTGGGCCGCACCCTCACCCTCAAGGGCCTCCACCACCTGCGCGAACGCGGTGTCCCGGTGATCCTTCTGTATGTGGACGAGTCGAACGGGGCGGCCGTCCGGCTGTACGAGTCGCTGGGCTTCGCCCGGTGTGCCGTGGACGTGATGTTCCAGAGCGCCTGAGCCGCCGCCTCCCGCTGGGCGACCGAAATGCCCAGTATGTCGGACGTTTCGTGGCACCTGACCTGGACTGTTAACCGCGTGGCCACGTCGAGTCGAGGCACTCTTCCCGGCTCTGCCCGTCCCAGTTCACTCTCCGTTCACCTGGTTCAGGGTGACTGGTCATCTCCCCTGCTTAACGTCGTTTTCGACGGTGCCCCCCTTACCTGGACAAATGAATCCAGAGACACGGTCGGGGGACGACGGGACATCTGGTCTGGGCACCGCCCAACGACTATCGAGGAGACCCTCCGGTGAAGAACGGATCTCGGCTGGCCGCCCTGGGCGGAGTGGTCGTCGCGGGCGCTCTCGCCCTCTCCGCGTGCGGGAGCGACGACAACGCGGGCGGGAGCGGGAGCTCCGCCGCCCCGGCCGGCAATATCGACTGTGCCAAGGCGACCGTGAACGCGGCCGGTTCCAGCGCGCAGAAGAACGCGATCGAGGAGTGGACCAAGCTCTACGCCTCCAAGTGCGCGGGTGCGAACCTGAACTACACCGCGAGCGGCTCGGGCGCGGGCATCCAGGCCTTCAGCTCGGGCCAGGCGTCCTTCGCCGGCTCCGACTCGGCGCTCAAGCCCGACGAGGTCGGCCCGGCCAAGCAGCGGTGCCAGGGCAACACCCCGCTCAACCTGCCGATGGTCGTCGGCCCGGTCGCGGTGATCTACAACCTGCAGGGCGTGGACGGCCTCAAGATCTCCGCGGAGACGCTGGCCGGCATCTTCTCCGGCAAGATCAAGACCTGGAACGCTCCTGAGATCGCCAGGGAGAACGCGGGCGCCAAGCTGCCCAGCACCCCGATCAAGCCGGTCTACCGTTCCGACGAGTCGGGCACGACCGACAACTTCACCAAGTACCTGAGCAAGACCGCGCCCAAGCTGTGGACCTGGGAGCCGGCCAAGAAGTGGCCGAACGGCACCGGCCAGGGCGCGCCCAAGTCCGACGGCGTCACCGGCCAGGTGAAGAACACCGCGGGCACGATCTCCTACGTCGAGTACTCGTACGCCAAGAACAACAGCCTGCAGACCGCGCACGTCAAGAACGGCGCCGGCGAGTACACCCAGCTGACCCCCGAGAGCGCCTCCAAGGGCGTCGCGGGCGCGAAGGTCGAGGGCACCGGCAACGACGTCGCGCTCAAGATCGACTATGGCACCAAGGAGCCGGGTGCCTACCCGATCGTCCTGGTGACCTACGAGATCGTCTGTGAGAAGGGCCTGCCCGCCGAGCAGGGCACGTTCATCAAGTCCTTCCTCACCTACACCTCCAGCGCCGACGGTCAGAAGATCCTGACCGACCTCGGCTACGCGCCGCTCCCCGAGTCGGTGCTGACCAAGGTCCAGGCGTCGGTGAAGGCCCTGTCCTGACCAGAGAAGAACACGACGGCAGCCCCGCCACCGATGACCTCGGTGGCGGGGCACGCCTGGGTTCCACGCAAGCCACTCCAGGAGGACCCCCCGTGACGAGTGACACCGGCGTCGAGGCGACCGCCGGCGCGAAACACCGGGCCACCGGCCGGCCGATGAGCACCGGCCGGGCCGGCGACAAGATCTTCAGCGCCGCCGCCCGGGGCTCGGGCATCTTCGTGCTCGCCCTCATGGCGGCGATCGCGGTCTTCCTGATCTGGAAGGCCATCCCGGCCCTGCAGAAGAACGAGGCGAGCTTCCTCACCGACGAGGTCTGGAACCCCAACGCGACACGGCCGGAGTTCGGCATCGCGCAGCTGGCGTTCGGCACCGTCGTCTCGTCGTTCCTCGCCCTGCTGATCGCGGCGCCGGTGGCGATCGGGATCGCGCTGTTCATCTCCTTCTACGCACCCCGCAGGCTGAGCGGCCTCCTCGGGTACGTCGTCGACCTGCTCGCCGCCGTGCCGAGCATCGTCTACGGCCTCTGGGGGGCGTACTTCCTGGTGAAGCACATGGAGGGCATCAGCAAGTTCCTCAACGCGGTGCTCGGCTGGATCCCCTTGTTCGGCGGCAGCCCGGGCAAGGCCTCGATCTTCACGGCCTCGGTCGTGCTGGCCATCATGATCCTGCCGATCATCTCCTCGATCTCCCGCGAGGTCTTCCTCCAGGTACCGCGGGCCAACGTGGAGGCCGCGCAGGCGCTCGGCGCGACCCGCTGGGAGACGATCCGGATGGCGGTGCTCCCGTACGGCCGCTCCGGCATGATCGGCGCCTCGATGCTGGGCCTCGGCCGGGCGATGGGCGAGACCATCGCCGTCGCCATGGTGCTGACGTTCGTGCCGGGGATCAACATCCATCTGCTGGAGGACGGCGGCGCCACGTTCGCCTCCAACATCGCCAACAGCTTCGCCGAGGCCACCGTGACGGGCCGCGGCGCGCTGATCGCCTCAGGCCTCGTGCTCTTCGTGATCACCCTTGTCGTCAACATGGCGGCCCGGGCGGTCGTCGCGCGCCGTAAGGAGTTCGTGTGAGTGCCGTGTCCAGCCCCGCCAAGCGAACCTCCGCGCTCGGCTCGGTCTCCAGTGGCCGCAAGGTCAAGGACCGGCTGGCGCAGGCCCTGGTCTACCTCGCCTTCCTGCTGGCCCTGATCCCGCTGGTGTCGGTCCTGTGGACGGTCGTCACCAACGGGATCAAGCGGCTGGACGCCACGTTCTTCCAGTTCTCGATGAACGGGGTGACCAGCGCGGACGCCGGCGGCGGCGCCTATCACGCCATCATCGGCACGCTGGAACAGGTGCTGATCACGAGCTTGATCGCCGTACCGATCGCCGTCCTCACGGCCGTTTACCTGGTCGAGTACGGGGCGAACGGGCGGCTGGCCCGAGTGATCAGCTTCTTCGTGGACGTCATGACGGGCATCCCGTCCATCGTCGCGGGCCTGTTCATCCTGGCCATGTGGCTCCTCACCCTCGGCATCATGAAGGAGGGCGCGGGCTTCGCCGGCTCCCTCGCGCTCGCGATCCTCATGATCCCGACGGTGGTGCGGGCGACCGAGGAGATGCTCAAGCTCGTGCCGAACGACCTGCGTGAGGCCTCGTACGCGCTGGGCGTGCCGCGCTGGCGGACCATCTGCTTCGTGGTGCTGCCGACCGCCCTCACCGGCATCCTCACCGGCGTCATGCTGGCCGTCGCCCGTGTCATGGGCGAGACCGCGCCGCTGCTGCTGGTGATCGGCTTCACCAAGGCGATCAACACCAGCCCGTTCGAAGGACCGCAGGGCTCGCTGCCGACCTTCATCTGGGACCAGGCCGGCGACTCCAACCAGACCGCGATCGACCGCGCCTGGACCGCCGCGCTCACGCTGATCCTGATCATCATGCTGCTCAACATCGCGGCCCGCCTCGTCGCCCGCAGGCACCGGCCCGGATCTCGCTGACCACCGCCCCGTCCACCGGGAAGACCCAAGAGGAGCACCACCCACATGGCCAAGCGCATCGAAGTCTCCGGACTCCATGCCTACTACGGCGGGGTCCACGCCATCGAGGACATCTCGATGACGGTCGAGCCGCGCTCGGTGACCGCGTTCATCGGGCCCTCGGGCTGCGGCAAGTCCACCTTCCTGCGGACCCTCAACCGCATGCACGAGGTGATCCCGAACGCCCGCGTGCAGGGGAAGGTGCTCCTCGACGACGAGGACCTGTACGCCAAGGACGTGGACCCGGTCGCGGTGCGCCGCGTCGTCGGCATGGTGTTCCAGCGGCCGAACCCGTTCCCCACGATGTCGATCTACGACAACGTGGCGGCCGGGCTCAAGCTGAACGGCGTGCGGCGCAAGGGCCAGCTCGACGAGATCGTCGAGGAGTCGCTCCAGAGCGCCAACCTGTGGAATGAGGTCAAGGACCGGCTGGGCAAGCCCGGCGCGGGCCTGTCGGGCGGTCAGCAGCAGCGTTTGTGCATCGCCCGCGCGATCGCGGTCAAGCCGCAGGTGCTCCTGATGGACGAGCCCTGCTCGGCGCTGGACCCGATCTCCACGCTCGCGATCGAGGACCTCATCGCCAAGCTCAAGAGCCTCTACACGATCGTCATCGTGACCCACAACATGCAGCAGGCCGCCCGCGTCAGCGACCGCACGGCGTTCTTCAACATCGCCGGCACGGGCAAGCCCGGCAAGCTGATCGAGATCGACGAGACCAGCAAGATCTTCACCAACCCCGAGCAGAAGGCCACCGAGGACTACATCACCGGCCGCTTCGGCTGATCGGGAGAGCGCAGGCCCCGCCGTCCACCGCGGATGGCGGGGCTTTGTCGTTCCCCGCGATTTCACCGGCAATTAACTTCCGGCCGTTGAACTGCGGTGAAGAAGGTTAAGAGCTCGGCACCCGGCTAGTGGAAACGCGCCCGGGGGTGCCACGGAGACGCGGTGGAGACGCCACGGAGACGCGTTCAATTTTGACTGATCGTGAAAGTGAAAGCCGAGCATGATTGGAGAAGGAAATGTCTTCTTCGCGACTGGTCAAAATCGCCTTCGTGGCCGGCTCCGCCGCGGTCGGCCTCTCGGTGATGGCGCCCGCGCACGCTCAGGCCGCGAGCGTTGCGGCTCCGCAGACGTCGGCGCCGGCCGTGACCACGGTGGATGGACCGGCAAAGGCCGCCGGCTGGCAGAAGGTCAAGAACGGTCAGCTGGTGTACCTGAAGGACGGCAAATGCAAGAGCCGGGCCAGGATCCACAATGTGTTCCCCGCTGCGGCAACCGCCTATTCGCAGCTCGACAAGGGTAAGTGCTGGCACTGGGTTAAGACCTGGTGGGTCCAGCCTAAGACGGGCGTATGGAAGGTGGGAGTCGCGCACGGCACGCGCAGGACCAATTTCGTGAGCAGGGGCCCGGCGTGGAACCCGGCGCGGCACAACAAGGGGTGGTACGCCTACCGGGCCGAGTTCGGTCTGTGCGGCAGCAAGAACCACTGCGTCAAGAAGTGGGTCCAGGTGCCCAAGTGGGGCTGGTAGCTGGGCCCGTGGTGCTTTGCGCTCCAGAGGTGGTCAGAATGAGACGCGTCACGGTGCCGGATGGAACGCCGCGCGGGTCGTTCTTGAGCGGGCCAGGCGGACCGGAATGACCTCGCGGGGCGCTTCAAAGCGCCTTTCGCGGGGTGGGGGCGCGGGCGTCTCCTGGACCTCCGACCTCACGGGAGGAGGGTCCGATGACCCCCACGACGCCGCGTCCGCCGGAGCCGGGCGCCGGACGGCGACACGAGCCGTCCTCCGAGGAAGCGCTGGCACTCCTCGCCGAGTTCGTGGTGATGCTCCGCCGTTCCGGGCAGGAGATCCTGCTGGCGGGAGGTGCGCTGGCCCTGGTCGTGGCCGGGCTGCTGGCGCAGTCCGGGGCCGTCCACGACCTGCACCGTCCACTGGCCGGGGCGCGGCTGCTCGTCCTGGCCGCGCTGGCCGCCGGAGCGCTCCGCTGCGCCGCGCTGCTGGCGCTCACCCACGGGTCCGTCCTGCACCCGCTCAGCGTGATCCGGCGGGCGACCGACGCGCCCGCCCGGTCCGGGTGGCGGCCGTACCTGCGGGTTCCGCCGCGGGCTCCGAGCGGCCGCGCCATGTACGAGCACGTCCAGCTGCTCATCGCCGAAGCGCATGACCGTCACTACCACGCGCACGCCGCGCTGCGCTGGGCCTTCGCCTGCGCCGGGACGCTGGTGCTCTGGACGGTGCTCAACACGATGGCCGGAGCCGGCTGATGAAATCGCGCCGTGTTTCGCGTCACACGCCATTGACCGGACGCGGGACCGCGTCTCCACTGGATGGAGCGGGCGGGACGGAAGGCGGCGGCGTGGCGGTCACGAGCACGTTCTGGCAGATGCTGGACGCCACGGCGCAGAACGCGCTCAGCGAGCTCGGGCGTTACCGGATCGTCCCCGACACGCACTCGCTCATGCTGCAGGGCGACGCGCCGGAACGGGTGTACGTGGTCATGGAGGGCCGGGTCAAGGTCTGCATGGTCACCGATCGCGGCAAGGAGACCGTGCTCGACGTGCTGGGACCGGGCGACATCGTCGGCGAGCTGGAGACGGTCGACCACCGGCCGAGACTGGCCAGCGCCGTGGCCAAGGGCATGATCAAGGTCTTGGAGCTGCCGGGCGAGCAGTTCCGCGGGCTCGCGCTGGCGTCGCCGGAGATCTCCGCGGCGCTGCTGCGGGTGATGAGCGGGCGGCTGCGCGCGGCCAACGAGATCCGCGGTGCGCGCAGCGCGCGCGACCGGGTCATCGAGCTGCTGCACCAGATCGCGCACCGGGAGAACCACGGCCACGCGGCCGAGGTGGCCGTCAACCCGGGCGTCACGAGCGAGGAGTTCGCCAACTGGGCGGGTACGTCGCGCGGCGCGGCGGGCCGGGCGCTCAGCTGGCTCCAGGGCCGGGGCGTCATCCAGCGGGTGGGTCACGAGATCAAGGTCAACCTCGAAGAGCTCCACAAGTCGATGGACAACACCCACGCCCACGACCGGGGCGACTAGCCGATCCTCAGGTGGCGACGGGCGTGGTCTCCTCGGTTTCGCCTGGGCGGTGGTCCGGGACGAAGCGGTAGCCGACGTTCCTGACCGTTCCGATCAGCGACTCGTACTCGGCGCCGAGCTTGGCCCGGAGGCGGCGCACGTGCACGTCCACGGTGCGGGTGCCGCCGAAGTAGTCGTAGCCCCAGACCTCCTGGAGGAGCTGGGCGCGGGTGAAGACCCGGCCCGGGTGCTGGGCGAGGTACTTGAGCAGCTCGAACTCCTTGAACGTGAGGTCGAGCACGCGCCCGCGCAGGCGCGCGGTGTAGGTGGCCTCGTCGATGGTCAGCTCGCCGCTGCGGATCTCGCCGGGCACCTCGTCGGCCTCGGCGACCGACACCCGGCCCACCGACAGGCGGAGGCGTGCCTCGACCTCGGCCGGGCCCGCCGACTGGAGCAGCACGTCGTCGAGGCCCCATTCGGGGCTGAGGGCGGCCAGGCCGCCCTCGGTGACGACGGCCAGCAGCGGACAGTCGAGCCCGGTGGTCCGCAGCAGCCGGCACAGGCTCTTGGCCTGGACCAGGTCACGGCGGGCGTCGACCAGGACCACGTCCGCGGGGGGCGCGTCGATCAGCGCGGCCGCCTCGGCGGGCGCGACGCGTACCGAGTGCAGGAGAAGCCCCAGCGCGGGCAGGACCTCGTCGGAAGGTTCCAACGCGTTGGTCAGCAGGAGCAAGCTGCTCAAGTGCCGCCTCCTCGCCCTAAAAACGTCGAGGACCCAGGCGGTTCGTCCGTCGGCCGGCAACAGGTCGCCGGCTCGAGGAGAGGTGACCATGAAGGGGCTGTCGGATGAACTCCATGGCCTCGTCGCCCGGATCCCTCTTCCACGAGCATATCCGAGCGGTCCGTCCGGGCAATGGGACGTGGACGACAGGTTGCCGGGGTCGCGGGGATGAGATCCTGGGGCCATGGCCAAGGGAACGATCAGATACTGGGCCGCAGCGAAGGCCGCGGCCGGGGTCGCCGAGGAGCCCTACGAGGCGGACACGCTCGCCGAGGCGATCGCCGGTGCCGCCGCGCGGGACGGGCGCGCCGGCGATTTCCGGCGCGTGGTCGAGCGCAGCTCGTTCCTGGTCGACGGTGATCCGGTCGGCACCCGCGCACACGACTCGATCACGCTTCCCGAGGGCGGTGTCGTCGAGGTCCTGCCGCCTTTCGCGGGTGGTTGACATCACAGTTCCCGGGTAGTCCCGCGAACCGACGGGCCCGTCACGAAATCTCAGTCCCTGAGGCGACTCGGCGGCGGTTTCGTGCCCACTATCGTGTGGCGATCGCCGTTGCCGCCTAGAGGAGAGACATGCGGAAAGTACTGCTGGCACTGCTCATCCTGCTGATCGGAGGCGTGATCGCCGCCGACCGCATCGGCGTGCGGGTCGCACAGAACGAGATCGGCAAGCAGGTGGCGGCGCAGTACAACCTCCAGGAGCAGCCGGAGGTGAAGATCCACGGCTTCCCGTTCCTCACCCAGGCGGTCGGCGGCGAGTACGACCAGATCGATGTGAAGCTCGGCCGGTGGACCGACCGCGGCGTCACGGTCGGCGACGTCACGATCGAGATGCGCGGAGTGAACGCGCCGCTGGCGGACGTCGCGGGAGGGAACGCCAACAACGTCACCGCCCGGACGGCGACCGCCTCCGCGGTCATCCCGTACAGCGTGATCAAGGAGCGGGCGCCGAAGGAGGTCAAGGGCATCGCCGCCAAGGGCGACAACCTCCAGCTGGACCTGAGCGGCACCATCGCGGGCTTCCCGGTCGACGGCAGCGCCGTGGTCTCGGTGAAGCCGAGCGTCCGGGGCATCGTGATCACGCCGGTCTCCGGAGGACTCGCCGGGCTGCCGCAGGTGCCCGCCGTGGGCCAGCTCGTGAGCTGGACCGTCCCGGTCGCCAACCTGCCGGTCGGCTCCCGGATCAGCGAGATCCAGCCGACCCCCGACGGCCTGCGGGTCTCCGCGACCGCCAACGACGTGCGATTGAACGATCTTCCGAACGCGTGATCGGCGTTTCGCGGCGCCACGGGGAAATTCGCCGCACAACAGGGAAAAAGACCGAGCGCTTGTGAACCCGGCGCGATCGGCGTACGTGTCTGTGGTGTGGGTCCAACCGCGGATGAAGGGTTGCTGCGCGCCCTGTACAGCGAGCACGGCGGTCCTCTCCTCGGTTACGTCCTGAGGTTGACCGGGGGCGACAAGCCGCAGGCCGAGGACGTCGTCCAGGAGACGCTGCTGCGCGCCTGGCGACATCCCGAGGCCCTGTCCGGGCGCCCGGTGCGGCCGTGGTTGTTCACGGTGGCCCGCAACCTCGTGGTCGACGCGCACCGGGCACGGCGGGCACGGCCGCCCGAGACCGGCATCGACGACCAGATCACGCAGACCGCCGGGGTGGACGACATCGACCGGGCGCTGGAGTCGTGGACGGTCGCCGAGGCGCTGGCCGATCTCAGCGCGCCGCATCGGGCGGTGCTGGTGGAGACCTACTACCGGGGCCGTTCGGTGGCGGAGACGGCCAAGGCGCTCGGCATCCCGCCCGGCACGGTCAAGTCGCGGACCTACTACGCGCTGCGGGCGCTGAAACTCGCATTGGAGGAGCGGGGGTTGGCGCCATGACGGGGTGCGGTGAGCTGCGGGCGGCGCTCGGGGTGTACGTCATCGGCGCGATCGATCCCGCCGAACGCGGCCGGCTGGAGGCCCATCTGGAGTCGTGCCCGTCGTGCCGGGACGAGCTGGCCGGGCTGGCCGGGCTGCCTGCGCTGCTCGGCCGGGTGAACGAGGCGCAGATCGCCCAGGTCGCGGGTCCTCCGGAAGAGCTCCTCGACGGCCTGCTCGCGCGGGCGGCGGCGGAGCGGAAAGGCACGTGGGGCCGGCTGTTCGGCGGGGGAGTGACGCGCTGGGTGCCGCTCGCTGCCGCCGCCGCGGTGCTGCTGGCGGCCGGGACGCTGATCGGCGTACAGCTGGCCGGCGGGCCGGACGGCGGGTCGCGGCGGCCCACGGCGGAACGGACGGTCACGCCACCGCCCCCACCGCCGACCAAGCCCCCGAAGGCGGAGGAGATCACCGCCAGCTCGCCGGACCGAAAGCTCAGCGCGCACGTGATGCTGATCAAGAAGCGATGGGGCACCAGCGTGGAGCTCTACCTGCGCGGGGCGCCGTACGGGGCGAGCTGCCGCCTGGTCGCCGTCGCCAAGGACGGCCGCCGTGACGCGCTCGGCAGCTGGCACGTCGCGTACCGCCGGGGTTATGGCGCCTACCACGGCTCCACGATGTTCCAGCGGGACCAGCTGTACTCGTTCGAGGTCGTCACCGTGGACGGCCAGCCGCTCCTCACGATCCCCGCCTGACCGCGTCATGCCGCGTCCTGCCGCCCGAGCCGAGTGGGTCAGGGCGGCGGGGAATCTTTCGCCGGCCGGGGTACTTTCATTGAACGATGGAGGGTGCACTCGTCGCGATCGCGGTACTGGCGGCGGCCACGGTCTTCGGGGTCGTCCGGCGGCGCCGTGACGGCGTGCTGCGCCGGGAACGGGCGGCTGGAGCGCGTGGCGTGAACGGAGCGGACGAGCGGCTGAGCGCCGCCGATCTCGGTGGCGGGGAACTCGGGGAGCGCGCCACCCTCGTGCAGTTCTCCAGCGCGTTCTGCGCGCCCTGCCGTGCGACCCGGCGCGTCCTCGGCGAGGTGGCCGAGCTGGTGGACGGTGTCTCACATGTCGAGATCGACGCCGAGCGGCATCTCGACCTCGTCCGCCGCCTGAATGTGATCCGTACCCCGACCGTCCTCGTGCTGGACGGCGCGGGGCGGGTCGTGCGCAGAGCCGCTGGACAGCCGCGGAAGGCCGATGTGATCGCGGCTCTGGGCGAGGCGATCGGCCAGTGAACGGCGGCCCGGTGACCTGCGCGAAAAGCGGCACCGGTGTCTCGAAAGCCGAGACAGATGTGACAGCCCCGCGGTAGTCGGCTTACCATCGACCCGTGCGTTACTGGACAGAGCAGATGCTCACGAAGCGCCGCGCGGTCGATTTCTGCCGCCTGGCCGCTTCGCTCTGTCGCATGGCCTGAGGCATCGAGCCCGTTTTAGCCCCTGAGCATTTCTGATCTTGCTCGTACGCACTTTCCTCCGCACAGGAGCATCCCGATGCAGGTTGACCCGAGAGGGCAGCGCTTCGCCGCGGCCGTCACGACCGTCGTCCTGATCGGTGTCCTGGTGCAGGGGAGCTGGGTGATGCTGGCCTGCCAGGCGCTGGTGTTCGCACTCGGCACCTTCTTCGGCCTGCGGTACGCCCCGTACGGGATGATCTTCAAACTGCTGATCCGGCCCCGCCTCGCCCCGCCCAAGGACACCGAAGACGCCGCCCCGCCCCGGTTCGCCCAGGGGGTCGGGCTGGTCTTCGCCCTGGTGGGAACGGTCGGTTACGCCTTGGGGATCGAATGGCTCGGCATCGGTGCCACCGCCTTCGCGCTGGGGGCGGCGTTCCTGAACGCGGCGTTCGGGTTCTGCCTCGGCTGCGAGATGTATCTGCTGATCCGCCGCATTTCTCCGAAGAAGCATTCCGACTGGGAGGTTCCCGCATGAGCCGCTCCGATGTCCTGGTGGACGCCGAATGGGTCGAGTCCAACCTGGACGCCCCCGGCCTTGTCCTCGTCGAGGTCGACGAGGACGTCTCCGCGTACGACAAGGGCCACATCCGTGGCGCCGTGAAGATCGACTGGAAGACCGAGCTGCAGGACCCGGTCCGCCGCGACTTCGTCGACAAGACCGGGTTCGAGCAGCTGCTGTCGGCCAAGGGCATCGCCAACGACGACCTGGTGATCCTCTACGGCGGTAACAACAACTGGTTCGCGGCCTACGCGTACTGGTACTTCAAGCTCTACGGCCACGACCAGGTCAAGCTGCTCGACGGCGGCCGCAAGAAGTGGGAGCTCGACTCCCGCGAGCTGGTCACCGACGTGCCGAGCCGGCCGGCCACCGACTACAAGGCCAAGGACCAGGACCTGTCCATCCGGGCCTTCCGCGACGAGGTCGTCGACGCCATCGGCACCAAGAACCTCATCGACGTGCGTTCCCCCGACGAGTTCAGCGGCAAGCTGCTCGCCCCCGCCCACCTGCCGCAGGAGCAGGCGCAGCGGGCCGGCCACGTGCCGACCGCGCGCAGCATCCCGTGGTCCAAGGCGGCCAACGACGACGGCACGTTCAAGTCCGACGACGAGCTGCGCCAGATCTACGGCGAGGCCGGCGTCGACCTGAGCAAGTCGACCATCGCCTACTGCCGCATCGGCGAGCGGTCGTCGCACACGTGGTTCGCGCTGCGTGAGCTCCTCGGGCTTGAGGACGTGAAGAACTACGACGGCTCGTGGACCGAGTACGGCTCGCTGGTCGGCGTCCCGATCGAGCTCGGCGAGGCCCGGTAAGGCAGTCCGTCTCCCAGCGGAGTCGATCACCCCGCCTCGCGGCGGAGAAGGAGGAGAAATGACCCAGGGCTGCGCAGCGCCCGCGCAGACGGCGCACCTTCCGGCGACCGTCGACCTCAACAACGAAGCCGTCATCCAGGGCACGGTCACCCGCGACGGTGCCCCGGTGTCCAGCGCCTACGCCCGGCTGCTCGACTCGACCGGTGAGTTCACCGCCGAGGTCGTCACCGGCGACGAGGGCGTGTTCCGGTTCTTCGCCGCCGACGGCGACTGGACCGTCCGCGTGCTCGCCGCCGGCGGCGTGAGCGTGGACAACACCGTCACCGCCAAGGTCGGCGAGGTCGCCGCGCTTGAGGTCGCCATCTGAGCCGATCCGGCCGGCCCGTCCGGCGGGTCGTCAGGTCCATCGCCGAACCCCGTTCCCCGCGTCCCGCGGGCGGCGGGGTTCGTCGTGTTCATGGTTGTTCGTCCCCTTGTCGCGGCTGCTCGGTACCATCTCCGGAATGTTCGAACTGTCGGCGCGCTCTCCGCTCGTCCTGCCGTGGGCCACGCTCAAGCTCGCGGCACGCTTCGCGCTGCCGCTCGCCATGTGGTTCACCGTCGGCGAGCTGCTGCGGTACGGGGCGATGTACGGCGGATACAAGGCCGGGCAGATGAAGGGCGTCGTCGCGACGGTCACGCCCCTGCTCACCATCGGCGTGCTGGTGATGCTCAGCCTCGCCATCACCGTGGCGATGGTGCACTGCGTGCGCGAGGGCCTGGACGTGGTGCACGCCCGCGAGGCCGGCGGCGACCTGACCTCCTGGGCGGTCGGCAACGACGAGTCGGCGATCGACGCCCTCAACCGCGCCGTCCTGCCGTTCGTGATCTTCTATCTCGCGTGGGGGATGATGCGCGACGACGCCCTCGACTTCGCCGAGGCGGCGGTGAGCCGCGGCTTCGCCGAGGGCGGCGTCCAGGGTGCCACCAAGGGCCTCGGGCTCGCCATCGAGGTGGGCGAGCACATGGAGCTGGCGATCGGGCTCACGGTCGGCTTCATCGTGCTCAAGATCCTTGGTGAGTGGCTGCTACGGGACCGGCTGCGGCGGGTGTCGGGTGTGCTCCTGGCGTTCATCGAGATCAACTTCGCGCTGGCGGCGCTGTTCACGATCGAGCACCTGCGCGGCAAGGTCGGCGACTGGATCACCCAGCGCGAGGTCTGGCGATGGATCAACGAGGTCGCCGGCGACGTCCTGGCGTTGTGGCCGTCGTTCAAGCACGCGGTGCTGGGCGGCCTGATCTGGCTCGTGATCGCCGGTGTGATCCTCGGCCTGGACGCGTCCGACGAGCAGGTCGTGCTCGGCCGCAGCCGGGCCGCCCGGCGGCTGGCGCGGGCCAGCGGCCTGGAGCGCACCAACAGTTTCCGCGAGCTGGTCACCCGCGGTTTCCGCGAGATGTGGCTGCCCGCGTGGTACGGGCTCCGGCTGGTCAGGCGGTCCGGCCTGGTCCCGTTCGCGACGTTCGCCGCGATGTTCACGGGCCTGAACGTGGTGGAGGTCATGACCCGGCGGGCGATCTATGAGCTGCTGGGACCCCACGACGCGGCCTGGTGGGCGGTGACCCTTCCGTTCGTCGGATTCGGTGCCGGCCTCGTCTTCGAGGTGCTGCGGATCTGCCTGCTGGCCGCCGCGTTCAACCTCGTCGTGACCAGGGTCATGGTGCAAACCGCAGCAAAGGCCGGGGCGCCCCCCGCTGCTTCAGATCTCGCGGAGCCTGTACCTCAAGTGACAGCGAGCCCGCCTTGGAGCGGGGCACCGTCGCCCGGACGGTGATCTGGTACGGCGCGTTCGGCCGCGCCATGCCCGCCGCGTCCCACACGCGGTCGTCGGGGTCACGGAGCCGGTAGCCGATCCCGAAACCCTTGATCGTCTTCATTCCGGCGGGGCCCAGCGGCCGTGCTATCAGCGTCAGCCGCAGCTCGGCGACCTCGGGGTCCTTCCCGCCGAGCGCCTGCCCCACCGTCCGGTTCGTCACGCGCCACTCGATGTCGGCCAGCACCCCCGAGCCCCCGCCGGCCACAGAGGTCACCTTGTCGGGGGGCTCGAACGCCTTGCGGACGGTGTCCTGCGACTCCACCCACCGGAGGCTGAGCAGCAGCGAGGCCAGGCAGACCAGCACGATCACCTCGATGAACCGCCGCTCGCCGCCGCGCAGCCACTCCCGCCGTGGCGAGGTCTGCTCACCCTGGTCGCCCTCGTCCTGCCGAGGATCGGGCCTGGTCTCCTCGTACGGATCTCGCTCCGTTCGCCAGTCCTGCGGCTGTGGCGCCCTGTGCGCGCCGGTCCGTGCTCCGTAGTGCCCGCCTTGGGGTGGGGCATTCCCCGGCTGGCGATGCCTGCCGGGCGGCGGTGGCTCAGACGGCCAGGGAGGCTGCGAGGTCATGAGCGTCTCCCCGAGAGGTCATAGTTCTGGGCGGCGCCGCGGATCATCTCCTCCGCCCGTGCCCCGCTGATGCCGAGGTCGACCTCGGTCGCGGCGTCCGGGGCGAGGAACAGGCCGCTCCGGCCGACCACGACGCGGGCCCCGGCCAGGCGGTCCTTCGGTATCTCGAAGTAGAAGTCGAGCTTGTTCCAGAGCAGCGGCGGGAAGTCCGACGGGCCGAGACCGCCGTAGACGCCGGGACGCTGTGCCTTCTTGTACGTATAGCCGTCGCGGGTCTCCAGGATCGCCGTGTTGAGGCTCAGCGGTTCCTTCTGGCTCATCGCGCGGCCCGACACCACGACGAAGACGCCCTCGGTGCCGACCGGTGCCTGGGTGCTGCTGGAGATGCCCTGCTTGAGCGAACGGGCCACGACCACCCGTTCGATCTGGAGCTTGAAGTCGGGGTTGGAGATCACCTTCCCGACCTTGCCGGAGGCGCGGATCGGATCGAGCACGTCCGCCTCCAGCCTGGGCTTCAGCGAGTGGAACCACATGGCCGCCGCGAGCAACGCGCAGCCGACCACTCCGGCGCCGCCCCGGACGAGCACGGCCTGCGCCCTCATGGCCCCGCCACCGGGAGCGTCACGAGGCCCGCGAGCCGGTCTTCCGCCTTGTCGACCACGCGCCACTTGTACTCGTTGTCGGTGAAGCCGGTGCCGTACTCCCAGTTGAGCACTCCCACGGTGAACCGCGTGGGCGAGTCGGCCGGCCCCATCCGCCACTTGGCCGACGCCTCGACGGGCAGCCCCGGCTCGATGGCGCCAATCTTGCCGCCGGACGCGGTCCCGTCGACGTCGTCCGGAGGAAGCCACTTGCCGGTCTTGGTCCGGGCCGCGAGACCCTCCTTGAGACCGCCCGCTCCCAGCGAGGCGGTCGACTTGTCGTTGTTGGCCACGCGGACGCGCACCACGACGTACCGTTCCGGCTTCGTGTCGAAGATGGTCTTCGCCGTCTCGACGCGTGCCTCCCGCACCGTGACGGTGAACTTGCCCGCGTTCACCGCCTCACCCGCCGCCCGCTCCGGCTGCTGCGGCGTGCGGTCGAGCCCGCCGGTCAGCCACAACGCGGGAAGCAGCAGGGAGACCGCCCCGGCCACGGCCGCGGGCACCACGAAGCGCCGCCGCGCGGGTTCGTCGGCAGCCTGTTCGGAAGCCGGGGGGAGCGGCGCAACCGGAGGAGAGGGCTGCATGCCGCCAGATGGTAACGCCTGCCGGCGACACCGGTGCCACGGTGAGCGGGTCAGCGGACGCGGCGCGTGGGGGTGGGAGCCTCGCCGGAGAAGTCGGCGCGGCCCGGCTTCCAGCCGCGGCGGCGGCCCGCGGGGATCACCATGCCGGCGGCCACGACCAGTCCCGCCAGCGCGAGGGCGCCGCCGCCGATGCCGAGCGCGACGTTGCGGGTGACCGGGTCGACCTTCTCGCGCCTCGGCAGGGTCAGCGAGCCCGGCTCCTGGAGCGGGGCGGCGGGCGCGTTCACATCGACGACATCGGTGACGGCCGCCAGCGGATTGATCTGCCCCGCGCCGCTGCCCGGGCCCTTGTTGCCCAGGGCGGTCTCCTCGATGCGCCTCTTGATCTGCGCGGCGGTCAGCTTCGGATGGGCCTGCTTGACCAGGGCCGCGACCCCGGCGACGAACGGCGCGGCGAAGCTCGTCCCCTCGCCTTTGACGATGTAGCCGCCGTCGGGCGCGATGGTGATGATGTCCTTGCCGGGGGCGATGACCGAGACGCGGGTCTGCGCGTTGGAGAACTGGGTGACCTGGCCGTCCTGGCCGAACGCGCCGACGGAGATGACGCCGGGGTACTGGGCCGGGAACGCGGGCGTCGGGCGGCCCTTGCGCTCGGGGTCGATGTTGCCCGCCGCGGCGACGACCACGATGTCGCGCGACAGCGCCTCGTTGATGACGGCCCGCAACTGCGGATTGTTGCCGTGGGTCTCGGACGAGATGTTGATGATGTCGGCGCGGGCGTTGATCGCCGCCCGGACGCCCTTGATGAGGAGGCCGTCCTCGTTCTTGGTCGCGCTCGCCGCGTACTTGATCGGGATGATCGTGGCGTCGGGCGCGACGCCGACGAAGAGGCTGTGGCCCTTCTTGGCGCCGATGATGGCGGCGACCTCGGTGCCGTGCCCCACGCAGTCGGCCTTGCCGGTCTTGGTGACATCGATGGTCGGGGCGAACTTGAGCTGGGGGTTCCTGGCGTCGGCGCCGCTGTCGATCACGGCCACCCGGACGCCGCGGCCGGTGGCGTGCTCATGCGCCTGCGCGATGGGCATCCGGTCCTGCGGCCAGGGCTCCTGAGTGATCTGGTTCTTCGGCAGGTTGCCGCGTTCGGGCTCGCACCGTTCGGGCGCCGCCTGCGCCGCCGCCGGCATGGCCAGTTGTGACATAAGACACACGGCCACGGCCGGGACCGCCGTCCACCTCATGTCCAGCCTCCGCATCAGAACCCTGTCGATCCCAGAAGACTCTAAGGGATCGGGGCCGTGAATCGCGGTGTAGGCCCCGGAAGAGACGTATTCGGCAGGCGCGTGAACATTTGATCACTCTCGTGAAGGATCGGCACGCCATGCCATATCCTGCCTGGTGCATTGGAAGTGATCTTCCGCGGCCCGGGGACGCGGTCGGCGCACGGACGCAGTGAGGGGTACGGGGTGGGCGGCGAACTACAGATCGACTCGCAGCGGATCGCGCAGCACGGCAAGGATCTGAAGGAGACGTTCGTCCCCGCGCTGGAGAAGATCGGCGAGGACATGAGCAAGGACGGCGTCTTCAATCTCGAAGGCGGCGCGTTCAGCGTCACGTGCACGATGGCGTCGGTGACCTACCCGGGCGCCATCCAGTTCCTCTTCGAGGACCTCAAGACCCACATCGAGATGCTGGGCGGCTACGCCGCCAACATCGAGACGACGGCGAAGAACTACCAGGGCGCCGAAGACGGCAGCAAGGTCGTCTGACCCGGACCACAGCACGGAGGAGACTGAAGCCATGGGAGCCGGGAGAGCGCTCGGAGCCGTCGAGACCATGATGGACACGGCCACCACCGAGGCGGGGACGGCGGCGTTCGTGCTCCCGCCGGCCGCGCTGATCACGTTCGAGTTCAAGATCTCCACCGGGGACGCGCCCGCGCTGGACGTCGCGGGCCAGGCCTGGCGCGACGCCTCGGCGGCGATCCAGAAGCTGATCTCCGAGCTGCCGCAGAGCGTGCAGGCCATCGCGGCGGACGCCTGGACCGACACCGCCCGGCCGCAGTACGAGGCGAAGATCCAGGAGTTCTGCTCCCAGCTGGAGGCACTGGAGGCCTACTGCCAGGCCGTCGGCATCGCGCTGACGACGGTGGCCTACGCGCTCTTCACCTACGCCATCTTCGCGATCGCCATGGGAACGTTCCTGGCGGGCCTCGCGGTCGCGGTGATCGCGGCGGCCGCGTCGGTCGTCGGCTCCCCGGCCATCGCCGGCATGCAGGCCATGGCCGCCACCTGCCTCACCGTCACCCACGTCGCCACCGCCATCCTCGCGATGTGCGGGCAGATCGTCGCCGCCGTCCTGGCCGGCGGCGCGCTGCTCACCGCCCTCACCGAGAAGGGCCGCGGCAACGACCAGGCCCTCGGCGACTTCTTCCAGGCGCAGGCGACCGGCGCGGCGGGCGCCGCGGCCAACCTCGCCCAGAACGCCGCGAACGCGGGCCTGTCGTTCGTCAACCGCTACCAGGACGCGCTCGTGCCGAAGGGCAAGAAGCTTCCGGCGGGCATGAAGGGCACACCGCTGCAGGAGGTCGACTTCGACGCCGACCGCAGCTTCGACAAGACCTGGAACGTCGGCGCGGGCGCGACCATCGAGACCGGCGCCGGCGGCACGCATGAGGTCGGCGTCAACGGCAAGAAGGGCGACGGCCAGGCCTGGGGCGTCGGCGGCGAGTACAAGTACGAGGGGCCGCTCGGCAACTCCGGCGAGGTCAAGGGCGGCTACGAGCAGGACAAGGAAGGCAAGCCGACCTGGAAAGTCGAAGGCCAGGGCCAGAACAAGGTGGGCGTCGGCGGCAGCGCCGGATACGAGCACGACGACAAGGGCCACGACAAGGTCAAGGGCGGCGTGAGCGTCGAAGATCCCACGGGCAGCGTCAAGGGCGGCGTCGAGGGCAACGTCAACGCCGACACCGGAGAGTGGGGCGGCAAGGCCAACGGCCAGTACGCTCCCGGTGGGGCCCAGGTCGCCCAGGGTTCCGGTGAGGTGTCCGGTCAGGGCTGGAACGTGAACGACACCAAGGGCGACTTCCAGCCGCCTTGGGAAGTGCAATGACAGACCTCTACAACTCGCCCGCCCTGCGGGTCGAGCAGCCGGAGGACGAGAACGGCTACGTCATCACCGACCCGGAGGGCGGACTGCTCGGCCGCGGCACCCGGGTGATGGGCGAGCAACCCAAGAAGAGCTGGCTGCGACGCAACTTCGAGGGCCCGCAGGCCCTGGCCCGCGCGGTCGTACGGGTCGAGGGCCCGGACGGCGCGCCGCTCTTCTTCGCCGACCGGGCGGCGGAGTCGAACGACCCGACGGACTTCCAGGGCCCGCCGTGCGCCGTCGTCGCACCGGACGGCACGCTGGTCGGCCGGTTCGAGTTCAACCTCCAGGTCATGGCGAGCAGCCTCCAGGAGGGACGCAGCGGCCTGCCGGGCGGTGGCGGCACCTACACCGACGCGCACCGGATCTTCGACGCGAACGGGCAGCTGATCTGTGACGTGGTCTGGGAGGAGACCACGTACGGCGCCGTCCAGACCCGCTTCATCTACGAAGATCTCGAACGGCCCATGGGCGGCCGGTTCTGCACGTTCTACGACCGGGACAGGACGGCGCTGGCCCGGCTCGACAGCCACACGCCGACGTGGTCGAACAAGGACCGGTACGACCTGCAGATCAACTACCGGCTTCCCGAGCCGCTGCGGACCCTGATCCTCGCGGCCCCGATCGCGCTCGACCTGCTGCGCAGCTCGGAGTGACCATGGGCACCCCACCCGGCACCCCGCCCCAGGAGCCCTACCCCGGCTTCACCGACAACGTCCACGCCCAGTACGACCAACAGGTTCAGCGACGCGAGCAGCAGGCCGCGGCTCAGGCAGGCCGGCCCGTCCAGCGCGTCACACCGATGGATCTGGTGCGCGGCGACCTGCCAGGACACACCGCCCACGCCCAGGGCAAGCTCAGGCAGAAATTCGTCCTCCTGGGCGTCTTCTTCGGCATCCTCCTGCTCATCGGCGTCGCCGCCCTGATCGGCATGCTGATCTGACCCTCGTCCACGCCTGACCGCCCGTAGGGTGACGTGTCATGACCGATCTGTACGGTTCCCCCGTCCTGAAGATCGAGCAGCGGTCGTCGCAGCTGGAGTACCAGATCGCCGACGCGAACGACCAGGTCGTCGCCGTGGCCGGGCAGGTGTCCGGCCCCAAACCGCGCAAGGGCCTGCGTGCGCTGCTCGGCTCGGGCCTCGGGAACGCCCGCGTCGTCGTCCAGGTCAGCGGAGCGGGTGGAGCGCCGCTCTTCTACGTCGACCACCAGACCGGTGCGCCGGTCGCCATCGTCGCTCCCGACGGAACCCTCATCGGCCGATACGATCACCAACCGGCCGCCGAGGCGCACCAGATCGCCGCCGCGCGCCTGACCGGCCAGGTGCCCACCATGACCCACCGTCTCGTCGACGCGCATGACCGCCCGGTGTGCGAGATCGCCTGGACATTGAGACTCGGCGGCGGTGAATACCAGGCGTGGGCGCCGGTCGCCTGCGACTTCACCGACCTCGGAGGCCGGCGCGTCGCCCATGTCGACGTCCACGCCGCCACGTTCAAGGACCGCTACGACCTCCAAGTGATGTTCCAGCTCGACGAGCCCCTCCGCACGCTCGTCATCGCCGCCCCGCTCGCCTACGACCTGACGAGGAGCTGAGCATGGCGCACCTCTACGAGGCCCTCACCTGGACCATCGACGAACCCGACCGCCCGTTGGAGTTCGTCTTCCATAACGACGGCGAAGTCCTCGCCAAGGCTGCTCCGGTGGCGCCCCGCCCTAACGATTCAGCGGGACTGCCCTATGCGAATCCGCACGCGGCTCAACCGGACTCTCCGCGAACGCTTCTGTGCGTGGCCGGGCCTGATGGCGCTCCCTATTTCTATGTCGAGCATTGGCGCAGCACGGCGAGCTACAACGATCCGTCCGTCGTGGCTGCGAACGGCCAGCGGCTGGGCTCGATCGTCGCCAAGAGTGAAGGAGGCCTGAAGGGCATGTTCAGGTTGCGCTCCGGTCGTCAGCAGTTCCGTTATCTGCTGCGGGACGAGGGCGGGGCGACGATCGTGGTCATGAGGCCTCCACCGATGGAGCAGCCGTTCGGCGAAGGCACGCTGACCGGCGCCGAGGGCGACGAGATCGGGCGCTTCCGTACGGACCGGTCCCCGCACGGCGATCGCCGGCGCCGTCACTCGATAAGCCTGACCAGGCCACTCGCCGAGCCGGCCCGGACCTTGACCCTCGCCTCGATGCTCGGCCTGGAGATCGTCATACCGAGGTGACGCGCCGGGCCGGCACACCAGAGACGGCACCAACGAGGCGGAAGGGACGACTTGGAGACGCCTTGCCCCTATGCTTCCGGACCACAGTTCCAAAGCAGGCATCTCCGGCCCTGTCGCTCCCTGCCGACCTGTGCTGATGAAGCTCCGGAAGGACCCTCTTCATGACCCTTGAGATCAACACGAAAGTGATCGCCGATCACGCCAAGGACCTGGAGACCGACGTCAAGACGCACGTCAAGAAGGCCGGGGACGAACTCGGCAAGGACGGCGTCTTCAACCTCGAAGGCGGTGACTTCAGCATCACGTGCACGATGGCCGCCATGGCCTACCCGGGCGGGATCCAGTTCGCCTTCGAGGACCTGAAGACCCACCTGGGCATGCTTGAGGACTTCGTCACGAACGTGAACGCCACGGCCAAGAGGTATGCCGCGGCCGAGCAGAACAACAAGATCTGATGGGCGAGTTCAGCGCGCTGGGCGCCGCGGAGAGCCTGATGACCGCGGCCGTTCCCATGGCCGCGGTGGCGGGTCTGGTGCTCCCCCCGGCCCTGATCATCTCCTTTGAGTTCAAGCTGAGCTCCGGCAAGCCCGCCAACCTGGACTCGGCCGGCCAGACGTGGCGCAAGGCGGCACAGGAACTGCAGGAGGCCAGCACCAAGATCAAGCAGCTCGCCGCGGGAGTGCCGAAGCAGGCGTGGTCGTCCACCGACCGACCCGCCTACGAGAAGAAGGTCCAGGAATGGGCCTCGCAGATCGACGTTCTCGAGACGTACTGCCAGGCGGCGGGCATCACCTTGACGGCGCTCGCCTACGCGCTCATGGTGTACGCGGTCTTCGCCATGGGCATGGCGGTCTTTCTGGACGGCCTCGCGATCGCGGCGGCGGCCGCACTCGCCGGGGTGGTCTCCGCACCGGCCTATGCGGGCATGCTGGCCACCGCCGGGACCGCCGCCACCGTGACCCATGTCGCGACCGGCATCCTCGCCGCCGGTGGCAGCATCGCGGCAGCGGTCATCGGCGGGGGCACCCTCGTCAGCGCCCTCGCGGAGAGGTCACGCGGCAACGAGAAGGCGCTGGGCGACTTCATGAAGGCGCAGGCCACCGGCGCGGCGGGCGCGGCGGCCAACCTGACCCAGAACGCGGCGAACGCGGGTCTCGCCTGGATCAACCGGTTCGACCCCTCGGGTTACCTCCCGACTGGGCACAAGGGCAGCCCGCTGAAGGAGATCGACCTGGACGCCGACCGGGGGATCGACAACACCTGGAACGTCGGTGCCGGGGCGAAGTTCCAGACGGGGCCCGCCACTCCCGAGCACGAGGTCGGCATCCGTGGCAAGTACGGAGACCAGGGCTTCCAGGGGATCGAGGGCGAGTACAACCAGAAACGCAACCTGCCGGGTGCGGCGGGGGCCGCCGGAGGACAGGGCACGTTCGGCGGAAAGATCGGCTGGGAGCGGGACGAGGACGGCAGCGGCGGGGACTTCTACGCCGGCGGCAAGGCCGGCGCCGAGCACGCGCCCACGGGGAGCAAGGGAAACGTGGAAGGCCAGATCAACGACGACGGTGACTGGAAGGGCAAGGGCGAAGGGACGACCTGGGGCGGCCAGGGCAAGTGGCAGGGCGGCAAGAAGGACGAGACGCCGCCCTGGGACAGCGACGGCAACTGAACCCTGACAAACCGAAAGGCCCCGGAACGCGCGTTCCGGGGCCTTCGTCGCGTGGGTCAGCTGTAGTTGCCGGGGTGGCCGGGACCCCGGTAGTTGTCCATGGCCTCCTTGGCGCGCTGCTGCTGGAGGCCGAGCTCGCGGGCCAGATCCTTCATCTGGCCGGCGAAACCGTTGGCGATCTTGTCGAGGGAGGCGAGGGCCGCGGAGGGGTCCATGGCCTTCTGCGGGTCGTCCGACATCGTGAACATCGACTCGCTGGCCTCCCGGACCTTGGTCTGGAAGTCGGCGGAGGCGGCGTTGACGGCGGCCTTGATCTGCTCGGTCAGCTCGAACGACGGCAGCCGCATCGCGCGCGGGTCGATGTCCAGGCGGGTGAGACCGCCCTTGGCCGTGAACTCCGCCTGGATCCGGCCGTCGGCCGCCTCGCCCTTGCCCACGGCCGCGTCGATGCGCTCCTTCATCTTGGTGAAGTCGCCCATGTTCTGTTCCATGTCGCGCTGGAACTGCTCGAAGCCGTTGCCGAGGCTGAAATCGGCCATCTGACCAAACCTTTCTAGGGGAGCGTGCGGAAGATGTCGGATCACTCTTGGTGGACGGTCTGCACGAGGCGGGTGCCGCCGCGGCGGTCGATGAAGTAGCCGCGGCCCGGCGGCAGCGCGTGGGCCTTGATGTTGCCGAGGACCACGCCCTCGTCCTTGTTGCCGGACATGAGCAGGCCCGGCGAGCCCATCTCCTTGATGCGCTGCATGATCGGGTCGTACATGCCACGGCCGGCACCGCCGAACGCGCGGGACACGATCACATGCAGGCCGATGTCGCGCGCCTGCGGGAGCAGCTCGGCGAGCTGGGTGACCGGGTTGTTGGACGTGGCCACCAGGTCGTAGTCGTCGATGACCAGGTAGAGGTCCGGGCCGCTCCACCACGACCGGTCCCGGAGCTGGTCGGGGGTGAGGTCGGCCGGTGGGAGCCGGTTCTTGAGGGCGCCGACGATGTCCTTGACCAGCGACGCCGCGGCGGTCGAGGACGCGGCGTACCCGATGCGGTGCTCGGTGTTGGCGTGGTCCAGCAACGACCGGCGGTAGTCCAGGAAGATCATCCGGGCCTGCTCCGGCGTGTACCGGTCGACGATGCCCTGGACGATCGTCTTGAGCATGTTGGACTTGCCGCTCTCGGTGTCGCCGATGACGAGGAAGTGCGACTCCTGCGAGAAGTCCAGGTAGACCGGCGACAGCGAGTCCTCGTCGATGGCGAACGGGATGCGGTTGCCGCTCTCGGCCGCCGCGGGCAGCTGGCTGACGGGCAGCACGGCCGGCAGCATCCGGACCTTCGGCGCTCCGGGGCCCTGCCAGTTGCCGGCGACGGCGCCGACGAACTTGCGGACGCCGTCGGCGATGTTGTCGCCGTTCGGCTCGCCGTCCAGCCGCGGCAGCGCCGACAGGAAGTGCAGCTTGTCGCGCGTCAGACCGCGGCCCGGCCGCCCCTCCGGCACGTTGGCCGCGAGCTTGCGGTCGACCTCGGACTCGTAGGGGTCGCCCATCCGCAGTTCGAGCTTGCTGCCGAACAGGTCACGGATCGTGGTGCGGAACTCCGACCACTTGTTGACCGTGGCGACCACGTGGATGCCGTAGCCGAGACCGCGCGCGGTCAGGTCGGTGATGACGGGTTCGAGGTTCTCGTAGTCCTGGCGGAGCGTCATCCAGCCGTCCACCACGAGGAACACGTCGCCGTAGCCGTCGCCCGGGATCTCGCCCGCGTCGCGCATCCGGCGGTAGCTGGCGATGCCGTCGATGCCGCGCTCGGCGAACTCGCGCTCGCGGCGTTCGAGCAGCGAGGTCACCTCGGCGACGGTCCGGCGGACCCGGTCGGTGTCCAGCCGGTTGGCGACACCGCCGACGTGCGGCAGGTCCTCGAACGCGGCGAGCGTCCCACCACCGAAGTCGAGGCAGTAGAACTGCATCTGCTGCGGCGTGTGCAACATCGCCAGCGAGGCGATGAGCGTGCGCAGCATGGTCGACTTTCCGCTCTGCGGGGCACCGGCGATACCGACGTTGCCCGACGCGCCGGACAGGTCGACGTACATCGGGTCGCGGCGCTGGTGGAACGGCCGGTCGATGATGCCGACGATCGCGTGCAGCTTGTTGCGCCACGCGTCGTTCTGCGTGGTCAGGCCGAGGCCCGGGACCACCGCCAGCGTCGGCAGCAGCTCGTCGAGCGTCGGCGGCGCGTCGAGCGGCGGCAGCCAGATCTCGTGCGCGGGCGGGCCGTGCCCCTCCAGCTGCTTGACGACCACGTCGAACAGCGAGGCCGTCGGCTCGTTGTCGTTGCTCTGCTGCTCCTCCTCCGGCTCTTCGATGATCTGCGGCCGGATGTAGTCGGGGATGTACGGCACGATCTGCCGGACGACGCGCTTGTTCCCCTTCTTGGCGGCGGGAGCGAGGTCTTCGGTGGCCGGGCCGGAGACGTACGCGGCGCGGAACCGGGTCATCGACTCGGTGCCGAACTTCATGTAGCCGTGGCCGGGTGCGGAGGGCAGCTCGTACGCGTCCGGGGAGCCCAGGACGACGCGCGACTCCTGCGCGGAGAAGGTGCGCAGGCCGATGCGGTACGACAGGTGGGTGTCCAGGCCGCGCAGCTTGCCCTCTTCGAGGCGCTGCGAGGCCAGCAGGATGTGCACGCCGAGCGACCGGCCCAACCGGCCGATCATCACGAACAGGTCGGCGAACTCGGGCTTGGCGCTCAGGAGCTCGGAGAACTCGTCCAGCACCAGGAACAGCGTCGGCATCGGCGGCAGCTCCGCGCCCTGCTCGCGCGCCTTGTTGTAGTCACGCAGCGAGGCGTAGTTGCCGGAGGCGCGCAGGTATTCCTGGCGGCGCACCATCTCGCCCTCCAGCGCCGCGTACATACGGTCGACCAGAGGGAGCTCGTCTTCGAGGTTGGTGATGACGGCCGAGACATGGTTGAGGTTGTCCATGCCGAGGAACGTCGCGCCACCCTTGAAGTCGACGAGCACGAAGTTGAGCTCTTCGGAGGAGTGCGTGACGGCGAGCCCCAGCACCAGCGTGCGCAGCAGCTCGGACTTACCGGAACCGGTGGCCCCGATGCACAGGCCGTGCGGGCCCATGCCGCCCTGCGCCGACTCCTTGATGTCGAGGGAGATCGGCCGGCCGTCGGGGTCGATGCCGATGGGCACGCGCAGCCGGTTGCGCGGGGCGCGCGGACGCCAGACCTCCCGAACGTCGACGGTGAACGGGTTGTCGATGCCGAGCAGCGAGGTCATCGTCGTCGCGGACGCCAGCGCGTCCTCGTCCAGGCCGCCCTGGGCGGCGCTGGCCCGCAGCGGGGCGAGCTGGCGGGCGAGCGCCTCGGCCTGCTGCAGCGTCATCGAGTCGGGCTTGCCGAGGCGGGTGCCGACGTCCTTGCCGGTGCGGTCCTTGGTGAGGCGGGCGATGCGCTCCTTCTGCACGGCCAGCCGCAGGGTGATCGACTCGTGCACCTGGGCGGCGGACCCGGTCAGGTCGATGATGCAGACGCCCTCGATGGCGTCGGCGGCGAGCTGGGAGTCGTAGGAGGCCTGGCCGCCGTCCATGATGATGATGTGGTAGGGCAGGTCGTCGGCGGAGAGGCCGGGCTGGAACCGCGGCCGGTCCTTGACCGACTGGCCGAACATCGCCTCCAGCGTCGTCATGGTCTCGCTCATGAGCCGGACCTGGCCGGCGGCGTCGTGCTCGGTGGGGTGCTGGGTGTGCGGAAGCCACTTGACCCACTGCCACCAGGGCATGCGCTCGCGCGAGGCGCACACCGAGATGTGCACGTCGTCGGGGGAGTGGAAGGCCGCGACCTGCATGAGCATGGCGCGGACCATGCCGTAGACCGCCTCGGGGTCGCCCTGCGGGATGATCCGCGCGAACGACCGGATGTTGGCCGCGATCGGCAGGTTGGGCACGTTGGCGTGCGTGCGCATGAACCGGCGGAGCGCACCGGCGCTCATCGGCTCCAGGTCCTCGACCGGCTTGGTCTCGGGGGCGATCAGCTCCACGGCCAGCTTCTGGGCGCCGGTGCCGAGGCGGACCTGCCCGAAGTCGTCGTCGGAGGGGCGGCGCTCCCAGAGCCGGGCGCTCATCACCAGCGACCACAGGCCCGCTGGGTCGGGGCTGCCCCACTCCAGGGCCTCGCGCTGCTGCTTCGCCGCGTTCCGGACCTTGCGCCGCACCTGACCCAGGTAGCGCAGGTAGTCGCGGCGCTCGTTGTTGAGCTTGACCTTCCGCTCGCCGCCGGTCCGGCCGACCTGCCCGAGCATCATGCCGAACATGGAGATCGCGAACATGCCGCCCGCCGCGTACTGCAGCGGGCCGCCGCCACGGCCGACCATCATGAAGACCATGGCGCCCGAACCCGCGAGCATGGGCAGGTACGTCATGACCGCCGAGAATCCCTGGGGGACCACCTCGGGGAGCTCGGGCGGAGACTCCAGCAGAATCTCGCCCCGCGGCATCGCAGGGGGTTTCCGCCGGTCACGACGGCGGACGAGAACCGTGCTCACGCTTCGTTTCCTTCCACCGGGGACCCGGAGTGGGAGCCCTGCCCGCCTCCCGCCCGGCAGGGACCGGACGGTCGCGACGCCGGCGTCTCCAGGTCACCTGCTTGCGCACGCATCAACCAAATCAAGCAAATGGTAGTGGTCCGGACTCACCGGTGAGAGCCCGATTCGTCACCTTCGTGGCTGATCATGAGCGATTCGCCAGTGGGATGGGCGGATCGGGGCGGTTTTGTGTCCCGAGACCGTTCATTGCGTAATCTTGGCGCGATCACATCCCCGGATGTGATCAGCGGCCACGCGATGTGATCAGCGGCATCTCACGGCCGCTGGCGCCACCCGCATGCCACCATGCAGAGTGGTCGTCCCCCGCCCATCGGTGGTCCCTGTCCACCCGTCCCGGACAACTGCGAGGAAGTCGTGAGCGCGCCCCCTGGAGCCGACATCTGCAGGATCACGGTCGTCGGACCGAAACGGCGAGTCGACATCGCCGTTCCTGCGGACGCCACGTTCGCCGAGCTCTACCCCACGATGCTGCGTTACGCGGGCCAGGACCTGGCCGACGCCGGTCTGGCGCACGGCGGCTGGATCCTGCAGAAGCTCGACCAGGCGCCGTTCGACCCGTCGGCCACACCTGGCCAGGCGGGGTTGCGGGACGGCGATTTGATCTACCTGCGGCCGCGGATGTCGCAGCTGCCCGACCTCGCCTTCGACGACGTTCCCGACGTGGTCGCCACGGCGGTCAACGACCGGCCGGGCCGGTGGCGGCCCGAGAACGCCCGCACGTTCGCCCTGGGCTGGGGGGCGACGGGCCTGGGCGTCGGTGCGGTAACACTCCTGCTCACCGGCCCCAGCTGGATCGTGCCGGCCGCGGCCGCCGGCGGCATCGCCCTGCTCCTGCTGATCGGCGCGATCGCCCTGTCGCGGGCGCTCGGCGACGCCGGGGCCGGGGCGATGCTCGGCTACGGGGCGATCCCCTACGCCTTCCTCGCCGGAGTGCTGGCGCCCGCACGTGACGACGCGCTGTCGGAGCTGGGGGCGCTGCACCTGACGGCGGGCTTCGGCGCCGCCGTGCTGGCGGCCACGATCTGCGCCTTCGCGATCTCCGACGGCATGCCGGTCTTCTACGGCGCCGCCGCGGCGACCCTGCTGGGCGCGATCACCACGGGGCTGGCGCTGGTCTTCGACTACGACGCGGCCGGAGTCGCCGCGATCACCATCGCGGTCTCGCTGGCCCTGACCCCGTTGCTGCCGGGCGTCTCGTTCAAGCTCGCCCGGGTGACGCTCCCGCCGGTCCCGAGCAGCGCCGAGGACCTGCGCCGCGACACCCTGATGGTGGACGGCCAGCAGGTCCTGGCCCGGTCGGCCGCCGCCGACCGCTTCGTCACCGGCGGCGTCTCGGGCATGGGCCTGATCGCCCTCGGCGGCTCGATCCCGCTGGCGCTGGAGAACGGATGGGTCGCCCCGACGATGGCCGTGGTGGTGGCGCTGGCGATGTTGCTGCGGGCCCGGATGTTCCGCGGCCGGGCGCAGAAGCTCTGGATGCTCGTCCCCGGCGTCATCGTGCTGGCCGTGCTCGCCGTCGGCACGGCGTTCACGACCGAGTCCGAGACGTTCCTGCTGGCGGGCGTGCTGGCCCCGGCGCTCGTCGTGTCGGGCATCGCGGTCGGCGTCGGCATCTGGCTGCCCAAGAACCGGCTCACCCCGTTCTGGGGCCGGGCCGGTGACATCATCGAGATCCTGCTGGTCGTCGCGCTGATCCCGCTCGCGCTGGGCGTCAGCGGCGTCTTCGAGTGGGTCCGCGGCCTCGCGGGCTGAGGGGGCAGGTAGATGCAGACCAAACGCGATCTGCTGCAGGCGCACCAGCTGATGACCCAGCGCGCCGCCCAGGCACTGATCCTGGGTGAGCCGGACAACCCGGAGCAGCCCCTCAAGCGGCTCAACGTCGGCACGTTCTCCGGAATCATGGCGGCCGTCCTGGTCGCGGCCGGGTTCGGCATCGCCGGGCTGCTCATGGGCAGTGGCGGCAAGGGCCTCGACGACCCGCAGATGCTCCTGATCGAGAAGCAGACCGGCACCCGGTACGTGTGGTGCCTGCCGCAGGGACAGAAGGAGAAGGCCCTGTGCCCGGTGGCCAACTACGCCTCCGCCAAGCTGGCGGTCGGCGGCCAGGGCAAGCAGAAGTCGGTGTCGTCCAAGTCGCTGTCGAAGTTCCGCCGCGGACCGGTGATCGGCATCGCCGGCGCGCCCGACAGCATTCCCGACCGCAAGCGCCTGGTGGGCGGCCCGTGGTCGGTGTGCGTGCGCACGACCACCGGCCAGAGCGGCCAGCTGCGGCCGGTCGTCTCACTGGTCGGCGGCCAGAACGTGGGCGGCCGCGCGCTCGACGCCAACGCCGCGGTGGTGGTCACCTCCGCCGGATCGGACTGGCTCGTCTACAACAACCAGCGGCTGAAGGTCAGTGACGGCGGCCGTACCGTCCTCGGCAACACCCAGCCGGTGCCGGTCTCTCCGGTCTTCATCAACGCGATGCCCGAGGGCCCCGCGTTCGGCCCGCCGGACGAGGTCCGCAACGGCTTCGGCCGCCAGATCAACACATCGGGCGGCGCGGCCGGCAAGCAGGGCCAGGTCTTCCACGACAAGACCAACGACCGCTACTACGTGCTGATGCCGGACGGCTATGCCTCGATCTCCAGGATTCAGGCCCAGCTGATCCAGGCGATGCCCGAATACCGGACCATGCCGCCCGAGGCGCCCGTCCAGCCGGCCCAGGTCACCTCGAACCCCTCGCGGCAGGTGTTCTCTTCGCGTGGTCTGCCGGACAAGCAGCTCCAGCCCGTCCGGTACGACGCCAAGGAAGCGCTCTGCGTGGTCTACAAGAACCTGGGCAACGGCATCGCCACGCCGCAGCTCACCGTCGGCGGTGGCGCCAACCTGCCGCTGCCCACGACGCAGGGCAACGGCGGCGTCGACAACGTCGTGCTGCCGCCGGGCAGCGCGGTGCTGGCGGGCGCCCTCACCACCAACGAGCAGGCGATCAGCAGCTACTACTTCGTCTCCGACACCGGCCGTAAGTACGCGGTGAAGAACGCCGACGCCGCCAAGGCACTCGGCTACACCATCTCAAGCGACAGCAGCAGCGATGTGGAACCTGTCCCCGCGGCTCTCCTGCGGCTGCTACCGGAGGGTCCGGCGCTGGCTCTCCTCGACCCCAACAACCCGCCACAACTCAACACGCAGGGAAACATGGGCCAGTAACCGGCCCCGAAGGTGCCAAGGCCGCGTGTCCGGTAGCGGGCGTGGCCGGATGCGGCATCACCCGGTGTGCCGGCTTGCGCCGATGGACGGTCCGTCGCGTCGCCGTACGACTTGGACGGAAACCAGCAGCTAGCCGGACGTTAGTCCGAATGTAGCCAAAAAGATCACATCGTCCCGGGTCGGCTTGGTAGGTTGGCCAGCCGTGTTCCACCGGGCTTGACATGACGGAGGTGTAGAGCGTGGGTCAGGCGTTCAGCACGACGTACTCGACCATGCAGCAGGCAGAGGCTCTCTTCAAGAACAAGCACAAGGAGATGACCACGCTGCTGGACTCCCTGGAGGCCGACCTGCAGAGCGGGCTGGCCCGGTGGGAGGACGACGCGCGCGACGCCTACTTCGAGCAGCAGGCCAAGTGGGACAAGGCGGCCCGGGACGCGGCGAAGGCCGTGGACGAGTTTTCGCAAGCGATCCGGACGGCGCACGACAACTACAAGAAGGCCGAGAACTCCAACACCGGCATGTGGGCGTAAGGCATTCGCCCCATATCGCACCAAGCTGTCACTGTGTGTGGTTTGGTGGCAGAGCCCCTCTTGGGGTAGATCGACAGTGATGCGGACGTTGCCGTAATCTGGTAAAGCCCTGGCGGCTTTGTCTGCCGGGCACGCCGGGCAAGGTGTGGCTCCCGATTTTTTTGATCAGCTCGGCAACCGACGGGGCCCGCGCCGCATCAAAGAACCTAGAGACACTGGGAAGGGTGACTGATGAGTCAGAAGTCAGCGGTCGACAGAGCAGAAATGGCTCAGGCGGCCCAGCGGGTCGAGTCTGCGGCGCAGGACCTTCACAAGATCAAGGGCGACCTGAGCTCGGAGCAGCAGCAGCTGCAGGGGCAGTGGGTCGGTGAGGCCTCCAGCGCCTTCACCAAGGTCTACACCGAGTTCGACAGCGAGCTGAACAAGGTCATTCAGGCCCTCGAGACGCTGCACGAGAAGATGACGCAGGCCAAGATCAACTACGAGGCCAGCGAGCAGCAGCAGACCGAGGACGTCAACCGGCTCAACTCCCTGCTCAACGGCTGACGCGCCGGCCTGAGTACACAGACCTGAGGCTACGGAGGAACCCTCGATGAGCTACAGCTCGATGAACTTCGGCGCTATGCAGCAGGCATACGCCGCGTTCCAGCAGAAGTACAGCGCCATGCAGGCGGAGCTCGACGACCTTGAGAAGTCGGTCGAGTCCAAGCTGGCGCAGTGGGAAGACGACGCCAAGAACGCCTACATGGACGCCAAGCGTCAGTGGGAGGCCTCGGCGGCGGACATCGGCCGTGTCATGAACGCGCTCGGCACGGTCATCAACTCCTCGTCGGAGACCGGCCAGTCCACCATGCGGGCCAACACCCAGATGATCGGCGGCTGACCGCGGTCGGCATCCCGGCCGCCCGCCCGTTCACGGGGCGGGCGGCCGATTCGGGGATCGTCCCGGGGTCAGCGGACGGTTCCCAGGCAGAGCAGGCAAGTAAATAGAAGCGGGCGCGGTTCAGCCCGCAGGAGGCTGACATGGTTTTGGACGGCGGCGGAGGCGGCTACGGGGGCTTCTACCTGGACTCGTCTTGGCCAGGACTCGAGGCGACCAAAGACGTCGACATCGACAAGGACGAGGTCGAGCGAATCCTGAAGGAACTGCGGGCCGACTACGAGGGCTACTCCAGCGGGAGCGGCACCGTCAACGACCTCCAGTCCAAGGGCAACATCAACACCGCGCACCTGGGCAACTACCCCGCGGCTCAGAGCCTGCAGGCGAGCACCCAGGCCACGTACAACCAGTTCACCGCTCAGTACAACAACTTCCTGAACAGCTACGAAGCGATCATCACGGCCCTCGAGAACGCGGTGAAGGGCTACAAGGACATGGAGACCAACAACACGGCTTCGGCCAATGGTGTGACCACCGGCAACTCCAGCTCCAAGCCCACGACCGGCAACACGCAGTCGTACGCCTAGGCACCACGTAGCGCGCCCCTCGCAGCGAGCCTTCGTAACACCAGGAAGTGAGACCAGAACGATGACCGAAAGCAGGCCGCAGACTACCCCGCTGCGTGTCGAGGCCTCCCCGCCGGGCGAGTGGGACGGTGGCCTCGATGAGATGAAGCAGATCCTCGAGAACTTGCAGCCCGGCAAGGTCAAGGAGGCAGGCGCCGCGTACACCGCCGCTGCCGCCAAGTTCGAGACGACCGCCGGACTGCTCCGCTCCCGCGCCGACGCGCTGTCCAAGGTCTGGAAGGGCGAGGACGCCGCTGCCGCGCAGAAGCAGATGCAGCGTCTGAACGCCACGGCCAAGGAGATGGACGCGCGGCTCGGTCAGGCCGGCACGGCGCTCGACCACCACGCCAACCAGCAGATCGAGTTCCAGAAGACCGCTCCCGGCGGCGGCGTCATTCCCAACTTCACCTACACCGACGCCACGGTGTTCGCGGTCGGCGCCACCATCGCGGGTCCCGCGGGTGGCGTTCTGGCCGTCGGTGGCAAGAAGGTCGCCGATGTCGTCGGTGACCTCACCGGCTGGTGGGACAGCGAGGAGAAGGCCCTCGCCAAGGAGCACATGAAGAAGCTCCAGGACACCACTATCAACACCAACAACAACTGGATGCCCAAGGAGGTCACCACCGACCTTCCCTACGGCGGCGGCAACGACAAGTGGGAAAGGCCGCCGACGGAGACGGGCAACTACGGCAAGCCACCCGGTACGGGCGGTACTCAGGGCATCCCCGGTGGCGGTGGAAGCATCCCCGGTGGTGGCGGCGTTCCCGGTGGCGGCGGCATCCCCGGTGGGGGAGGCGGCATTCCCGGTGGCGGTGGCGGCGGTATCCCCGGTGGCGGTGGCGGCGGCGGTGGCGGCATCCCCGGCGGAGGTGGCGGCATCCCGGGTGGGGGTGGCGGTATCCCCGGTGGCGGTGGCGGCGGTAGCGACCTCGCCGGCCTGCCCAAGAACAACGGCGGCGGTGGCGGCGGCCTTGGCGGCGACCCGTTCGGCCGTGGTGGCGGCGGCGCCGGTGGCGGCGGTATCCCCGGCGGTGGCGCCGGCGGCGGTGTCCCCGGTGGCGGTATGGCCGGTGCCATGCCCGGCGCGGGCATGGGCGGCGCCGGTCGCGGTGCCGGTGCCGGCGGCGGCCGCGGACTCGGCAAGGGCGGCATGCGGGCAGGTGGCATGGCCGCGGGACCGATGGGCGGTGCCGGTGGCCGCGGCGGCGGCAGCGAGGAAGAGAACGAGCGTTCCACCTGGCTGACCGAGGACGAGGACATCTGGGGCGGCAGCGACGGCGACGCCGCGCCTCCGGTAATCGGCTGAGCCGTAACAGCACGGTTTCCGTGAAGATGGACAAGGCGGTGTGAACGGCCCGGTATGCTCCGGGCCGTTCACACCGCTTTCGCATTAGTGAGGTAGTTGTGCGACGGATGACTAGGTTCCTGGCCGCCGCCGGTGCGAGCTCACTGCTCGCGCTGTCGGTCGCGACCCCGGCCGGGGCGGTCCCGGGCCCGCGAAGCGAACAGTGGTGGTTCTCCGCCTGGGAGATCCAGAAGAAGGTCTGGCCGGTCAGCCAGGGTGCGGGTGTCACCGTCGCGGTCATCGACACTGGTGTGAACGCTCAGCTGCCCGAGTTCGGCGGCGGTGTCGTCGTCCCGGGCGTCGATCTGGATCACGGATCAGGCGACGGGCGCACCGATACCGACAACGAGAAGGGCGGCCACGGAACGGGTATGGCCGCGCTGATCGCCAGTCAGGGCGGGCGTACGGGCTTCGTCGGCGTGGCCCCGCAGGCGAAGATCATGCCGATCGTGGCCAAGGGCTTCGTGGAAATGCCCAAGGGCATTCGATACGCCGTGGATCACGGTGCAAAAGTGATCAGCATCTCGCAGGGACGTGTCGCGAACCGCGGTTGTGACCCGGACACCCAGAAGGCGGTGGGCTACGCACTGCAGAAGGACGCCGTGGTCGTCGTGTCCGCCGGCAATGAGGGCAACAAGGGCAACCCCTCCAACGCTCCCGCCAACTGTGCGGGTGTTCTTTCGGTCGGTGCCGTCGACAACAAGAAGAAGGCGTGGATCGGTACGCAACGGCAGCCGTACGTGGTCGCGGCGGCGCCGGGAGCGCCGGTCACCTCGGTCGGCAGGGACGGCAGGCTTGTCGGAGATGTGATCGGGACGAGCCAGGCCGCCGCGCTCACGTCGGCGGTCGTCGCCCTGGTGCGTTCGAAGCATCCGCAGCTGTCGAACCGTGAAGTCGTACAGCGGATTCTCGCGTCGACGGTGGACGCCGGACCGCCTGGCAAGGACAACATGACCGGCACCGGTGTCATCATCCCGGAGCGGGCGCTGACCGCCAACGTGCCCAAGAGCGCGCCCAACCCGGTCTTCGCGAGATACGACCAGTGGGCCAAGACCCAGCCGCAGGGACAGGGTGGACAGACGGGCACCCAGACGCCGGGTATCACCGAGCCGAAGAACAACGACGACCGCAACAGCATCATCACGCTCGTCATCGCCGTCGGTGCGATCCTCGGGGTGCTGCTGCTGGCAGTTGTGATCTTCGTGTTCGCCAGGCGCGGCGGTAAGGGCGGCCCGCCCTCCGGTGGCTTCGGCGGCGGTCCCGGTGCGGGGCCGGGGCAGCAGGCCGGTGGTCCGCCGCCTGGCTGGGGAGCCGGAGCTCCCGGGCAGAGCGGTGGATATCCCATGCCGCCCCAGGGGCCGCCCGGACAGCAGGGCCCGCCGCCCGGATACCGGGGCTGAGGTTGGCTAGCATGCAGGTTCTGTCAGACGACAGGCTCCCCAGAGAGGCAATGCGTTGAAGAAGCTGTTGGTCATGCCCGCAGCCGTGCTGGCGCTCGCGCTGAGCGTGAGCGCGTGCGGTTCCGACGACAAGGACCCGAAGAGCGCGGCGTCGGGCAGCCCGTCGAGCGGTGCGGGTTCCACGGCGCCGAGCGCTCCGGCGGTCATCACGCCGAGCAACAACCCGGCACCCGGAAGCGGAGCGGGCGCCGGCAACGGAAGCGGCGGCGGCACCGGCAACCTCTCGCCGGCGCAGAAGAAGTCGCACGCCAAGCTGGTCAAGGTCGCCGCGTGCATGCGCGCCAAGGGCTACACGGTCGACGACCCGAAGCCGGGTGACTTCGGCGTGACTCCCAAGAACGTCACGGACGCCGACAAGGCCAACAAGGACTCCGCTGACTGCGTCAAGCAGGCGAACGCGGGAGGCTGAACCAGCTCGACATAACGCCCGGGCGAACGCAATCACCTTGTGATGCCGGTTTCGCTCGGGCGTTACTAGTGTTCTCCCCATGAGAAGCGTGGGAGCGATCCTGTTGATGGTCGTCGGCGGTTTCACGCTCGCCGTGGGTCTGGTCATCGCCCTGGCATCGGCGAAGAAGTGCTCGACGACCGACACATCATGCCCGCTCAAGCGCGAGGCCTCCCGGAACTTCGCCCTGTCGACCACGATCGCGGGCACCGGCGTCCTCGTGGCCGGTTCGGTCATCTCGCTCGGCCCGAGCATCCAGCGTGCCGGTCAGGCCGCGCCCGCTCCGGTGGCGATGCACACGGCCGCCGCCGGCGGGCCGTGGCCGGGCACGCAGGCTCAGGCGGCGCCCCCCGTGCAGCCCGGTTATCCGTACCAGCCGCAGCAGTCAGGCCCGCAGCAGCAGCCGCCCCAGCACTCAGGTCCGCAGCAGCAGGCTCAGCATCCGGGGCAGCAGCAGCACTCAGGTCCGCAGCAGCCGCCTCAGTCTCCGGGACAGCCGCCTTCGTAGGCTCGGGTCAGGCTCGCCCTTCGAGCTGGGCGAACGCGACGTTCCACCATGACTCGGGGTCGGTGAAGGCCTCAAGGTCAAGCGTGGTCAGCTCCGCCCGTAGCTGGGCAGCTGGGATCGTGCGCGTGGCCTTGCCCTGGTCGGCGCGGATGAACAGGTCGAGCCTGTACAGGAACTCGACGAAGGCGGCGAGGCTGGAGTTGACGGTTTCGAGGCCGACCGTCGGCCCGAGGTCGAGAAGAACGACCTTCCCGTTGTCGCCGTCGAGGCAGTAGTACATCTTCTCGTCCGGCACGGCGCCGATCACGATCAGGGCGCGTGCCGGCTCGCTGCCCGCCTGGATGTCCAGCACGTTGAAGAGCTCGAAATCGCCCTCGACGTAGGCGGTGAAGACCGGCGCGACCTCGGCGGGAATCGCGGCCTCGGGAGACAGCGCCCGCAGGTCGAACTGCAGATGCTCGACACGGTCCTGCGGAAGGTAGAGCAGCCCGTTCTCGCCCCAGAGCGTGAGCATTTCCTGATATGACAGCACGCTAGTCTCCCAGGAAGCCTTGGTCGCGGAGGAACTCGTACCACCAGTCCTCGGCGCCGGACAGCCGGAGATAGCCGCCGCCGAGAAGATAGTCCGTCACGAACTCGTCGACGTCCGGAGTGAGCCGCTCGAAACGGCTGTCGAGGTAGGTCTCCCGGTCCAGTTCGGGAAACCACCAGACCGCCGCGGTCGACTGCTCGATCACGAGAGGGAAGTCGACGTGCACGCCGAAGCAGAGCCAGTCGCCGCGGTCGCCTCCCAGCTTCTCGATCGCTTCGGGGTCGTCGAGGTAGTACTGGTTGCGGTCGAGCTCGCGGTCGGTGAACAGGCCGACCTGCCCGACGCGCAGGCCGTTCGAAAGCTCGTAGAGGTCACGCAGGTCCGCCGGTAGCCCGGACCAGCGTTCGGCGGAGCCCTGGCGGCCGCCGGGCGGGAGCTTGGCGAACATGTAGGAGTCCGGTGCGTCCTCGACGGCGCGCCGGACGTTGTCGAACTTCTCTCGCGTTTCCTGTCTCATACGATGATGTTGATCCTCAATGGAGTGCCGTCGGGAAGGTTGCGGATCTGCTGCCGGATCTGGGTTCCGACCCGGCCGTTGGTGAAGGAATCCAGATATCTGAGGTTGTTTCTCAGGTCCGCACCCGCCGTCTGAAGCTCATTGACGTGGTCGAGTTGCATCCGTGTCGGATCGGTGATCCGGTCGATCAGGCGTCTCGAAAGCGCGGGATTCCGAGTGCCGTACTGCTGGTGAATTCTGCGGATCAGATCCTGCTGGTGGGCCACCCGGCGTGTACCGTCGCGCGGCCGGACCGGGTTGATGGCCTTGAACAGGTTACCGTCGTCGCCCAGCCGCTGCAGTGCCCTGGCCTTGCGGAGGAACTCCGCCTTGGGCATGCCGGGCTCGTGCCGCAGGTCGATCGTCACCGGTCGCTGCGGGCCATGCCTGCGCGACCACCGGATGAAGCTCGCCGCCGCCTTGAAGACGCCGCGCGCGTTGTTCTGGCCCGCCGCGCGGGGCGCCTGGTAGCGCCTGAGGACGAGGAAGAGCAGCAGCAGCGAGAGCACGGCCCCGAAACGGCTTCGGTCACTCCGGACGGCGTCATCCATGGAGGCGCTCCGGACGGCGTCATCCATTGAGGATCGCCTGGAGGGCCATGTCGATGAGGATGTCGATGACGGCACCGGCGATCTCCTTGAAGATGGGGATCTCGGCGAGCGAGGCGCCGAAGGTGACGGGGGCGGTCGCGATGGCCTGCGCGATCTGGATGGCCAGGATGACCAGCTGCACGATCACGTTGATCTTCAGTGCGAGCACGATGCCGCCGCAGACCATCAGGCCGGCGCCGATGATGTTGGCGGCCGTGGTGAAGTCCTGGAGGCTGGACTTGGCCGAGTCGTCCGCGGTCCAGGTGGTACGGAACGCGTCGATGTCGGCGCCCTTGTTGACCTGCCACACGCGCCCGGCGTGCGCGTCGAGGTCGCCGAGCGGCCCACTCTGCTTCGCGGCGAAGCCCAGCCAGGCGTTGCCCATCTCCATGAGCTTCATCTCGTCGGCCTCGGGCCAGGTGTAGCCCAGCATCGACAGCAGCGAGCGGAGTTCGCCGGGTAGCTGGAGTCCCATCAGCCCAGCACGTCCCTGACCCGGTTGACCTCCACGACGTTGTGCTCCTCCGCCTTCACGTAGTTGGTGCCCACCGCCTGGACCTTCTCGGCGTGCTCGTCCAGGCTCTGGACGTTGTCGTTGTAGCACTCCACGGCGACCTCGTAGATCGCCAGATAGCAGCCGCCGATCAGCGAGCCGATGTCGTCGGTGCCCCAGGGCTCGCCGAAACCGGCGAGCTCGCCCTGGAACGCCTCCCAGTCGGCCTTCAGCTGCTGTGCGGAGGACTGGATGCCGCGGCCCGCACCGCGAATCTGCTCCGGGTCGACCTCATATCCCGGCATGCCCATGGGACCACCCCCTTGTTCACGTGTTCAGCGACTTTCGAAGCCGTTCATCAGGTCCTGCAGCGACCGGGTGTAGGTGCGCAGCTGCCGCATGCTGAGATCCTGCGCCTCGCGAAGTCGTTCCGTCAGCTCGGCGCCCGCCACGGCCCCGGCGGAACGGGCCGCCGTCGCCCGTTCGAGATCCTCCAGAGCTGCGTTGATCGCGGCCATCGCGCGTTCCGCGAGCTCGTGGGAGGCGAGCCGGTGGGCGCGCGGGCCGATCTCGACGGTCTCGATCCGGCCGCCGGCGGCGACGGACGCCCGGATCAGCCGATCGGGGTCGTGGCCCTCGCCCCGGAGCTCGGTCGCCCGGTCGCCGGTCTCGTCCCGGGGACCGCCGGCCTCGGCCGCGGCGCTGATCGTGCTGCTCAGCAGCCGGTCGAGGTCCTCGGTGGCGGATTCGTGGCTCATCGCCTGCTCCCCTGGATGCGGGCGGTCGCCTCGCTTAGCGACTGGCTGATGAGCTCCAGTTGCCTGAGGCCCTGCTCCTGTACGTCGCGCAGGGTCTGGGCGAGCGCCGCCGGGTCCGGCGGCTGCTCGGTGTCGGCGGTCTCCGCGCGGGCACGCAGATCGTCGAGCGCGGCGTTGGCCGCCGCCGCGATGTGCGCGCCCAGCTGGTCCGGCGGCTGCCGCAGCGTACGGGGGTCGAGTTGGAGGCCGACCAGACGGCCGCCCGCCGCCGTGGCCCGGACCCGCTCGTCGTCCGCGGTGCCGGTGCCGCGCATCGCCGTCCGCGGCGCATCGGCGTCGGCCCGGTCGGCTCCGCGTCCGGTGTCGCGTCCGGTGCGGCCGTCGCCCGTTCGCAGGGAGGCGAGCCGCTCCCGTGCCACCCGTAGCCGCTCGTATGGATCGTCGCTCGATGAATCGCCCACGCGCACTCCCCGTTGATCAAATGGCGCAGATGGCTCAGTACGATACCAATCCGCCCGTTTCGCAGGAGGAGCGCGCGAGCCGCGCCCACGATCAGCAGGCCTCTCGGTCACAGAACACAGGCCCGGCCGATGGAGAGCGGCGGGCCCGGTGTCCTTGATCATTTGGTGCGTAAAGAGCAGATCGGGGCGGAACGGCGTAAAAAAGAACGATATTGTGCGCGCAACGTCCCCCCGCCTTCTGACGAGGAAGCCGAGTTGAGCACACCACCACCGCCTGGAGGGCCCTACCCGCCGCCACCGCCCGGTGTGCCCGGAGGCCCGCCCCCCGTCTACCCGCCCTTCCCGCCCGGTGGGCAGGCGCCGCCGCCCTTCCCGCCGCCGCCCCCCGGCATGCCGGGCGGCCCGCGGCCGCCCAAGGCGAACCCGGCCGCGTTCCTGATCGTCCTGATGCTGGGGCTGCTGGTCCTCGGCGGCTGCGGTGTCGGCGGATTCATCCTGCTGTCGGACGACGATGACGACCCGGGGAGCAACACGACTGCGGGGTCGAGGCCGTTGTTCCCGACCTCGGTGCCCACGCCGACGTTCTCGGCGCCGTCGTTCCGGCCGAGCACGCCGACCACCCCCAGGAAGGCCGAGGTCGGGCCGTCCTTCTTCGCGAGGTCGCTCTCGACGAGCAGCGGCACGTACCTCCAGTCCAGCTCGTGGCAGCGGAGCTGCACGGCGGGGACCAAGCTCAAGCCGCGGCTGGCCTCGCTGCTGCGGCAGGAGGACTGCAGGGGCCCGCTGTACGGAGCCATGTACCAGGGGCCGAACAAGCGCACCTACGTCCAGATGACGCTCATCCGTTTCCCCGACTCGTCGACCGCCAGGTCGGTGTCGCGGCGCGTCAACGCCTCGACCGCGCCGGTCATCCGGGTCGCGTACGGGAACGAGCCCGGCCACTGGTGGTCGAGCTCGTCGGTGGGCGAGTACGTCCTCATCCGGCAGTCGTTCAACAACGAGGCCCGGTATCCCGGTCCGCGCAGCGGCCCGGCGCAGGTCCTCGGGGACGTCCTCATCCGCCGCTTCCAGGCCGAACTGTCGAACGTCTACGTCTGGTCCAACTGACGCCCCGGCGGGGACGGCGGGGACGGCGGGGACGGCGTCAGCGGCGGGGGTTGCCGATCTTGGCGATGGTGTCGTTGAGCGCCTGGGTGATGAGCTCCATCTGGCGGAGGCCCTGGTTCTGGATCTCCTCCACCTGCTTGCCGAGGGCATCGGTGTCGACGCTCTCGCCGGTCGCGGCGCCGGCGGCCTTGGTGCGCAGGTCGTCCAGCGCCGCGTTCACCGCGACCACGATCTGCTCGCCCAGCTCCGCCGACGCGAGCCGCATGGCGCGGGGGTCCAGGTCGACGCTCTTGAGCCGCCCGCCCGCCACGACCGTGGCCCGCACCCGGCCGTCGGCGGCCTGCCCCGCACCCTCGACCGGCGTCCCGCCGCGCCCGGCGGTGCCCGAGCCGGCGGCCCCCGCCGCCGCGGCGGGCCGGTCGGCCTCGCCGCCCTTGCGCATCGACTCCAGGGTCTTGCGCGCGTCCGTCAGCATGCGATCCAGCTCGGCGCCAGAGAAGTCCGCCACGCCCCCGGTCCTTTCATGATCATGAATATTGCCTGTAGGGAGGATAACGAGATCCCGCGGACACGGGTATGGCGCGGGGTGCCGCTCCTGTCATCATCATGGGTCGCGGATACCGGGCGGCACAGAGGGGATACGGGGGTACCCGGCGTCTCGTAGGCTTGCGAGAGACGAAAGGGAGGCAGGTGTCCGACTCGAGCTGGCAGCACGCCGTACTGCGTGATCTTGGCGCGTCCCAGCGGGGGCTCGCGACGCTCGAGCCCACGTCAGAGGGCACCGCGGAGGGCGCCTGGGGAGCCGACGCCGCGCCGCGGCCCGTTCCCGAACCCGCCGCGCCGCTGGCCGCGCCCGCCGTGATCCCGGGCACCGGGCCCGAGGTCATCCAGGGCACCGGACCCGCCGTCATCCAGGGCACCGGGCAACCCGACGTGATCCAGGGCACCGGGCAACCTGACGTGATCCAGGGGACCGGACAGCCCGCCGTCATCCAGGGCACAGGACCGGCCGACGTGATCGGGGGCACCGGTCCGGTGCTGCCGGACAGCGAGCCGGCGATCCAGGGGACCGGTCCGGTCCTGCCCGGGCCGCCGCCGGCGCCTCCGGTTCCGCCGTCCGCTCCCGTTCCGCCGACGTACGAGCAGCAGACCTACGAGCAGCAGACCTACGAGCCCGAACCCGAGCCTGAGGTCGAGGCCGCCGGGGAGGCCTTGGCGGCGCCGCTCGTCAACGAGGAGTACAGCTGGGACGCGGCCATCTCTCCGGTCCCGACCGGTCAGGCGCCGGGTGTCGTGTCCGAGGACGAGCACGACGACCAGGGGCACCCGGGCGGTTCGTACGACCAGCCCGCCGCCGTGCAAGGCCCCGCCACACCGCATGCCCCCGCCCCAAATCCACAGCACGCCGCCGGTGGCGTGCCGATGGCGGACGAGTTCGTCCGCAAGAACGTCCACGGCGACCCGCTGATGCGCCGTGTCGGCCGTGGCGTGCGCAAGGCCGTCGGTGCCTCCGGCTCGGCGGGCGTGAAGACCCAGGCGGAGATCGTCGAGCTGTTGCAGCGCCCGGTGTCGAGCTACCGCCAGCTCGCCGTGGCCAGCGTCCGCGGCGGGGCGGGCAAGACCACCATGGCCGCGCTGCTGGCGACCCAGCTGGCGCGCCACCGCGCCGACCGGGTGCTCGCCATGGACGCCGACGCGGAGCTCGGCTCGTTGCCGCTGCGCCTCGGGGTCCGTTCGGAGCTCTCGTTGTTCGACCTGGCGGCGCAGCAGCCGCGCACGTTCGAGGAGGCCGCGCGCTATCTGATGCGCACGAACGACGGCCTGTGGGTGTTGTCGTCGACGCGCGGCGGCCGGATCGCCGGCGAGTTCAACCTGGAGACCTTCCAGACCGCGCTCTCCTCGCTCGCCCGCTACATCTCCACCGCGGTGGTCGACTGCGGCGCGGGCATCCTGACCGAGCTGCACCGGGGCATCCTGTCCACCACGCACGGCCTGGTGCTCGTCACGCCCGGCACGGTCGACGGGGCGCTGAGCGCCCGCGGCGCGCTGGAGTGGTTCGCGAACAGCGGTCAGCAGGCGCTCATGTCCCGTACGGTGATCGCGATGGTCATGCATGCTCCCCAGGTCGGCGCCGATCTCGAACGCGCGGCGCAGATGCTCGGCGCCTGGGGGGTGCCGGTCGTCCGGGTGCCGTACGACCGGCATGTGGCGGCGGGCGCGGCGCTCGACCTGACCAGGATCGGCGAGGCGACGCGTGCGGCCGTCGACCGGGTGGCGTACGAGGCGTTCGGCCGTGCGCTCGGCATGCCGGGGGTGGCCCGGTGAGCTGCGACCTGGTCGTGCTGGCCCGCCGGCAACCCGACGTCCACGCCGTCATCGACGGCATGGTGGCCTTGGGTGAGGCCGTGCACATCCGTGGCGGCGACCCCAAGCCGACCCTGTTGTTCGACGCCGACCGGCGGCTGCTGGTCTCGATCGAGGACCCGGTGCTCGTCGCGGTGCCGGGCGAGGTCGGGCGCCTGCTCGGCCCCGAGTTCGGTGCCCGCGCTCCCGCGCCGGTGTGGTGGGTGGACGTACGTGTCGTCGCCGACCTGCCGGACGCACAGAGGGTGGCCCGCAAGTTCGCCGAGGCCCTCGTGCACTGGGTCGGCGGCACCGTCTATCCGGACGGCGCCCCCGAGGCCCAGGTGCGCAGCTGGAAGGCCACCGACCAGCCCGCCGGCGGCGCCGCGTCCTACTCCGGCGGAGTGATCCAGAGTTAGGGCACGCCCTGGGGTGAGTCCCGGGATCGGTCTGCGGCCTGGCTGTCGGAGACGCCCCCGGTCACCTTTGGCCGTGGTGGGCGAGGACGCGCGTCAGCAGCCGGACGAGCTGGTCGCGTTCGGTGGCCGACAGCGGCGCGAGCAGGTCGTCCTGGACGCCCGCCAGCACCTTGTCGAGCCGGTGGAACTGCTCCCGCCCGGCCGGCGTGACCGTGACGATGTTGCGGCGGCGGTCCGACGGGTCGGGTGAACGTTCGATCAGCCCGCGGTCGGCGAGGTCGTTGAGCGCCGCCACCACGTCACTGCGGTCGATTCCCGTGCGGCGGCCGAGCGTCGCCTGGCTGGCGGGGCCGAACTCCTCCAGCGCCGCCAGCAACCGGTAGTGGTAGCCACGGGAGTCGGTGGCGGCGAACGCCTCCGAGAGCAGCCGGTGGGCCTGCATGGACGTCTGGCTGATCAGCCAGGTCGGCAGCCCCATCAACCGCGAGGGCGTCTCGTCAGTCATGCGCGGCAGTCTAGTGGGCTTGTTGGTGGCGCCCACGATCTCGGCCCGGGAACGCGAAACGGCGCCCGCCGGATCGGCGGGCGCCGCCTCGGTCGACCTTTGACCGGCCGGTCTGGACGAGCTAGTTGGACCAGCTGATCACGTTGGCGATCTCGATGCCGAGCTCGCCGGAGGTGTTGTAGACGGTGCCGTTGCGCTCGCCCGCGTCGCTGCCGCTCGCCCAGTAGCCCTGCGAGTAGACGACGAACTGGCCGCGCGTCCAGCTGCGGGTCCAGGAACTGGGGTTGCGGGTCAGGGTCGGCAGGCCGCTGCCCGAGGGCGGCAGGAGCAGCGTCGGGTCGGCGCCCTCGCTGGTGTCGTCGTTGACCGCGGCGGCGGCCGACGAGTCGGCGAAGCGCAGGACCGACACCACGGTGACGACCGTGCGCGACGGGTTGGTGTAGAGCGCGGACTGCATGTCCTGGGTGCAGGAGTTGGTGCGCAGCGCCTTCTGCAGCTCCGCGCCCGCGCGGCTGACGCAGCTGCCCGAGCGGATGCCGCCGGCCCGGGTGAAGGTGGTCCCGGCGGAGGTGGTGACCGTGGACTTGAGGATGGTGCTCAGGTCCTCGGTGGTGGTCGACTGCGAGGCCGACGGCGTGATCGGCGTCGCGGTCGTCGGCGACAGCGTGACGGGCTTGTAGTCCTTGTCGTCGCCGTCGAGCACGACGAAGGCCCCCACCGCGACGACGATCACGACGAGGACCGCGCCGATGATCAGCAGCGGGATCAGCGGGCCGCCGCCGCTCGGCGGGCGCGGCGGCATGGGCGGGGGCGGATAGCCGCCCGGCGCGGGGCCGTAGGGCGGCGGTTGCCCGTAGGGCGGCGGGCCCTGCATGGGGCCTTGCGGAGGAAATCCCGGCTGGCCGGGCGGGGGATTCTGGCCAGGCCATTCAGGAGGGTTCATCACAGCTCCAGGCCGGTAGTCATGAAATAAGAGTAAAGGTCGGGCAAGACTACCGAGGACCCAGCCTAGGACACACTAGAGATCGTTCACCTTGCCGCCAGGGATGGTCATTCCGGGCCGCGCACTCAGGGGAAACCTTCAACTTACGCCCAGGCCAGGTTGGGCAGGCGCCTCGGAAAGGCTTCGTATTCGCCTGGCGGCGGGGAGCGCGTGGAACGACGCCTTTGGCTCTCTGTTACTGCTGATCTTGATGTGTCGTACGGGGCCAGGTCCCAGATAGTGGACGGTGCCGGAGTGCCGGTTCCCATTCACGCGGGACCGTCGGTCTCGGCGGCGCGCCTACGCCTGGTTGCCCGCCTACGCCGGGGCGCCCGCCTACGCCTGGTTGCCCGCTTATGCCTGGCTGCCTGCCTGCAGGTGCTGCATCAGGTGGCGGTGGCGCTGCCATCCGTCCGGTGAACGACCGTCGCCGAGCGGGAAGAGCGTCAGCGGCGTGCGCGGGGGACCGACCTGCTGGCCCGCGATCCCGGCCGGGCCGGTCACGTTGCCGCTGACCGCGAGGGCGACCGGAGCGGGGGCGCCGGTCCAGCGCGGCTCGGTGGTGAGGTCGGCGCGGCCGGGGGTGAGCTGGACGAAGAGCGAGGCCACGGGCTGATCGGCCGCCATCCCGCCGACCAGGGACGGCAGGTGCTGGAGCGGCGGCGGGTCCTCGGGCGCGTAGCCGACCGTGACGGTGCTCACTTCGGCGAAGCCGCCCGCTCCGCTCGCGGAGAACTCGCAGACCGCCTGGGCGGCCCGCGGGCCGTCGCCGCCGACGATGAGACGGGCGCTCGAACGGCCCCGCACGTACTCGGTGAACCGGTCGTTCTGCCAGCGGTGCTCAAGCGGCTCCGCCGGGCCCCAGCCCGCCGGGGTCTTACCGGTGAGAAGCTGCAGAAGCCGCTCGACCGGGCCGCCGATGTTGCCTTCGCCGCCGTGCCGCATGCGGTAGACGAGGGTGAGCTGCGCGCCGATCGGCGCCGCGGGCCGGCTGGTGAAGCCTGGCGCATAGTCGCGCGCCTCGGGCACCGGGGTGAACGCGCGGCCGTCCCATCGCAGGGGCCGTCCCGTCAGGCCCTCGTAGTAGCCGTCGCCGTCGCGGACGACCCACTGCACCCCGGTGCCGGTGGCGGCCGTGCGGAGGGGCAGCGACAGGCGCGAGTCGAGGGGCGTGACCACCTGCAGGACGCGGCCTGATCCGGCGCTGTCGTCGATGGCGTCGGCCAGCCATGGGTGCAGCGCGACCACAGGCCGGTCCTGCAGTACGACCATGGCCTGATCGGTCATCGCGTCGACGGTGCTCATCCTGCGAGCGAGTCTAGTGGGGATCGACTTTTGCCGTGATGGCCGTGACAGGTGTCCCAAGTGTGCTGAAATGTAACCGATGCAGCGATTGGCCGCGCCAGACAATGCGTTCTGGGACGAAGACCCGGCTCCGCAGTCGCCGCGGCACCAGCCGCGTCCGCCGACACGGGGCCGGGGCTGGCGCGTGCTCGGATGGTTGTCGATCGTGATGTCGGCGCTCATGGTCATCGGCAGCATCGGCGCGTACATGACCTGGCGCAGCCTCGACGGGCAGATCGACCGCGAGAACGTGGACGACAAGCTCGGCGACAAGCGTCCCGCCAAGCTCAACAACTCGATGAACATCCTGCTGATGGGGTCGGACACGCGGGCCGGTGAGAACGCCCGCTACGGCGCCGAGGGCGGGGAACGTTCCGATACCACGATCCTTCTGCACATCTCGCCGGGCGGCGAGCGCGCCATCGGCATCAGCTTCCCCCGCGACACGATGGTGCAGATCCCCTCGTGCACCAAGCGGGACGGCGGCAAGTCGGTCCCGCAGCTCACCATGATGAACGCCGCGTACTCCATCGGCGGCCCGGCCTGCACCTGGAAGACGATCGAGGCGACCACCGACATCCGCATCGACCACTACGTCGAGGTGGACTTCTCGGGCTTCAAGCGCGTGGTGGACGCCCTCGACGGCGTCGAGATCTGCGTGCCCAAGGCGATCAACGACCCGAAGGCCGAGCTCGTCCTCAAGAAGGGGCGCCAGACCGTGCGCGGCGACCAGGCGCTCGGCTACGTGCGGACCCGCACCGGCGGGCTGGGCGACGGCTCGGACCTGTCGCGCATCCAGCGGCAGCAGACGTTCATGGCGTCGGTGGTCCAGAAGGCGACCGCCAGGGGCATGCTCACCGACCCGGGCAAGGCGTACGGGTTCCTCTCCGCCGCCACCAAGTCGATCAAGGCCGACGACCGGCTGACGCTGTCGGTCATGCAGAAGCTCGCGGGCAGCCTCAAGGGCATGAGCGCGGGCAAGGTGAGGTTCGTCACCGTCCCCGTGCAGGCGTACCCGCAGGACAAGAACCGCGTGCAGTTCAACATGGCGCTGGCCAAGCCGCTCTTCGAGGCGGTCAAGCAGGACAACACCCTGCCCGAGCCCGCGCCGCCGCCCATCCCGGCGCAGCGGCCGGGGGCGAAGGTGCCGGCGCGCCCCGTCCAGCCCAGCAAGGTCCAGGTCGCGATCTACAACGCGACCAAGACCGACGGGCTCGGCCAGCGCACCGCCGACCAGCTGGAGGAGAAGGGCTTCAAGATCGCCAAGGTGGGGACGAAGAAGGCGTCCGCCGGCTTCCGGACCCAGATCCTGTACGGCACGGGCGCCGAGCGTCAGGCGGCCGCCCTCGCCGCCGCCCTTCCAGGCCATCCGCCCAAGCCTTGGGCGGGCGGCAAGCCGGGGCTGGTCTATCTGGTCATCGGCAAGGACGGCGCCGTGATGCCCGGTGAGGGCAAACCGCTTCCCAAGATCAACGGAGAGGTCCGGGCCGACCGTGACGTCTGCGCCCAGACCTGAGGACACGGCTGGCCGGGTGCGGCCGAGGCCCGCCCGACCAGATGAAGAGCAGATGAAGATAGCCCGCGAGGAAGGTGGATCCGGCATCGCCACAATCGGCCCACGGGTATCTTGGCGGCACGCAAACCGATAAGGCCACCAAAGCGTCATATGTAGGACAAGTACCACTGGCTTGCCAGCTCCCCCTCGCGTCGTCCCCCACGGTGCCGCCCCCCGGCCCGTGACCCCCGCAGACGGCCCCTCCCGGAAATGGACCGCATGCAGCCCGAACCCTTCGCCCTGCTGATGACCGTGTACGGCGGTGATCGCGAGGAGTACGTCCGGGCGGCGTTCCGAAGCGCGGTGGATGCGCAGGAGCTCCGCCCCGGCCAGGTGGTGCTGGTCCAGGACGGCCCGGTCTCGCCCGACCTCGCCGTCTGCCTCAAGGAGCTCGTGGCGACCAGCCCGGTCGAGGTGACCTTCCTGCACCTGGAGGCCAACCGGGGGCTCGGCCCCGCGCTCGACGCCGGACTCCAGGCCAGCCGGTACGACATCGTGGCCCGCATGGACGCCGACGATGTGGCGATGCCGCACCGGTTCCGGCTTCAGGTGCCGCTGGTCCAGGCCGGGGCGGACCTGGTCGGCGCCGGCCTGCTGGAGTTCGGCGCCGACATCGACGACGTGGTCGGCCAGCGCACCCCGCCCAGCGACCCGCTCGACATCGCCCGCTACTCGCGGCTGCACGACCCGTTCAACCACCCCACCGTCGTCTACCGTCGCAGCGCGGTACTGGCTGTCGGCGGCTACGGAGATCTTCCGCTGATGGAGGATTACTGGCTGTTCGTGCGAATGATCGCGAACGGCGCCCGTGTCGTCAACGTCGCCGAACCTCTCGTCTACTACCGGGTCGGCGCCGGAGCCTACGAGCGTCGCGGGGGCCGTGACTTGCTCCGCTCCGAGCTCCGCCTGCAGCGTGAAATGCGCCGGGAGGGCTTCCTCACCCGGACGCAGTACTGGCGGAACGTAGTGATCCGAGGCGGCTACCGGCTCGTCCCAACCGCAATCCGCCGCCCCGTCTACCGCCTGCTGGTGGCCCCATACGGCGCCCGCCGTAACCGCTCCCGAGAGACGACGACCGCGGTCAACCACGCCGCCGCTCCCCAGCGCACCGAAGCACCGACATACATCCCCCGCCACGCTCGCGACCGCTGACCTGACGCTCTCCCACACCCCGCGACGGCCGCCGCTCCCGACGGCTGGCAACAGCCGCGTACGGCCCGCCACAGCGGCGTACAGTCTGCGACGCCCACGCACGGCCCGCGACGGTTCCCTACCCTGGTAACGGCTGCGCACGGCCCACGACGGCCGTGCCCACGACGGCCGTGCTCACGTACGGCTGCCTACACCCGCGCCCGCCCACGATGGTTGCCTACGCTCGCGACGGTCGCCTATGCCCGGGTGACGGCTGGCTACAGCCGCGTACGGTCTGCGACGGGCACGTGCGGTCTGCGACGGCTGCCTAGTTCGCGTGATGGCTGCTTGCGGTGTGCGGTGGCTGTCTACGGCCGCGCGGGGCGTTTACGGCTGGGTGCGGTCTGTCGTGGGTGGTTTGCTTTGGGTGGTATGAGTGACCGCCGTCGTGGGTCACGTGATTCACGACGGCGGTAGATCTCATGGGACTGGGCGGGTCCAGAGGATGGGCTGGTCGGCTTGCGGGGTGGTGCTACGGCCTACGGCCACAAGGGTGTTCTTGAGGGTGGCCTGGCCGGTGATCTGCTGGTCGCCTGGACCTGTCAGGGCTTCGCCGCTTGGAGAGGTGGCTACCCAGGACGAGCCGTCGGTGGACGTCCAGGAGACGACCTCGGTCGCGCCTTGGTTTCCCTTCGCGCCGGTGGCGACGAATCCCTTCGGGGTCGCGGCCAGCGACGTCACGGTGACGTCTGGAGCGCTGGTTGGAGCTGGGCTCTCGCGCCAGGTCTTGCCGCCGTCGGAGGAGGTGTAGCCCAGGTAGCGAAGGCCCTGGTTCGTCGCCGCGAGGCCGGTCGCCACTAGGGAGCCGCCGTTGGCGGCGACACGGGTCAGGTGGCCCTCGGTCACTCCGCCGCTCTTGGGCAGCTTCTGAAGCGACCAGCTCTTGCCGTCGGCTGATGTCCAGACGGCGGGCACGTTGCCGGACTTGTCGCGTACGCCGCCTACGGCGACATAGCCGGAGGCCGCGCCGGTGATGCCGCCGATCCAGCGGGTGTTGCCGGGCTTGCCCTCCAGGCCGTCCGAGCCGGCGCTCTTGCCGCGTTCCCAGTTCTTGAGATCCGGCGAGAACCAGACGGCGGCCGAGTCTCCTTCGGCACCGGCGACGACGTATCCGGCACCGGATCCGACCGCGCTGAGTGCGGCCGATCCGAACTGCTGTGAGCCGGCGGCCTGCCAGGCGCTGCCGTCGGGGGACGTGGCGACGAGCGGGCGGCGCGGCGAGGCCTGGTCGTAGCCGACCGCGAGCCATCCGGACTTGCCGCTGGTCACGTCGATCAGCCGTTGCGGTCCCGGGCCGGTGAGCCCGGTGCCGCTGACGCGGCCGGGCTTCCACGTCCGGCCGTCCTGGGACGTCCACGCCGCGGCCTCTCCCGCCGCGCTGCCCACGGCCACCGCCTGGGAACCGGTCGCGCCGACGGCGACGACCATGTGGTCGTTCCGGATCGCGCCGGGCCCCTTCGACAGGTCGATGGGAATCTGCGCGCCGCGTCCGTCCCAGACGTTGAGCAGTGGGTCCACGTCTCCGCCGCCGGGCTCCTGACCCACCAGGACCGTCAGGTCGCCGGCGAGGGCGGCGTCGTTGAGCGCGCGCCCCGCCTGGAACGGGAGGGAGCCCGCGTCCTGCCAGGACTGCCCATCGGCACTGCGGGAGATGAGCAGGTCCTGGCCGCGGGCGATGATGGCGGCGTAACCCTTGTCGTCCGCGAGGAGGCGGGACGTCCGGCGGTAGTCGGACGCTTCGAGCTTGCCCGCCTGTGTCCAGGACTTGCCGTCCTTCGACGTGTACACCTGGCCGGACAGCTTGCCGCCGTCGGCGATCTCGCGTACCGCCACGAAGCCGGCGGGGCCGCCTCCGATCATGAGCCCGCGGTTGTTCTTAGGCACCGGGATCTTGGAGGGCGACCAGGCGCGGCCACCGTCTCCGGACGTCCACGCCACCCGGCGGGCGGCGGGCTTCTTGGGGTCGGGGGTGTGCACGCCCTCCAGGAGGATCGAATCCCCGCTGGCCGCGACCGTCAGGAGGGTGAGTTTGCCCTTCTTGACGTCCAGGCCGATCTTGTCGCCGACGCGGGTCTCCCAGGACCGGCCGTCCTTCGAGAGCCAGACGGCGGGCTCGGCGTCACTGGTGCCGATCGCCAGGAAGCCGCCGTTGGTGCCGACGACCCGGGACACCTTGGTGTTCGACCCGAAGGCGCCGGCCGCCTGGTCCGGCAGCCGTTGCCAGCTCTGCCCGTCGCCGCTGGTCCAGACGGCGCCGCCGCCGGGGCGGGTGCCGATCGCCACCCAGCCGTGGGACGAACCAGTCACGGCGACGGGCACCGCGCCGCCGTCGCCCTGATTCACCTCGGCCGGCTTGAACGTGCGGCCACCGTCGCCGGACACGAGGAAGAGCACGCGGGAGCTCTGCGCGTCGGTCTCGCCGCCCACCGCGACCGTGGTGGCGCCCTGGGAGGAGACCGCGGTGATCTTCTGGTCGCGTCCGTCGGTCCGTGCGGCCGGATCCACCGGGAACACCGTCCGCGCGAGGACGGCCCCGTCCTGGCCGCCCTCGGAGCCGTCGTCACCGCCCAGCACCATGAAACCGCCGACGGCGACCACGGCGGCCGCTGCCAGTGCTCCCGCGGTGATGATGACCGGCTTGCCGATCTTCCGCCGCTTCGCCGCGGGCGTGCGCCACGGCTCATCGATGACAGGCGGGGCGGCGGCCGGTATTGCCGGGCTGGGAACGCCGGGGATCTCCTGGGCGTACGGGAACGGAGGAGGAGCGCCGGGTGCCGGGCCCGCCTGCGATCCGGGGATCTCCTGCGCGTAGGGGAACGGCTCGGAAGGCTGAGGTTTGGTCTGCCCCGGGATCTCCTGTGCGTAGGGGAAGGGCTCGAGGGCCGGCCGCTGCGCGGGAGCCTGCGGCTGGGCCGGGGGGATGTCTTGGGCGTAGGGGAAGGGGGTGGGCGCGGACGGCTGTGGCGCAGGAGGCTGCTGAACGAACATGGTCGCGTCGGTCAGAGTGACGTCCGCTGGTGGTGCCGGAGAGGGGCCGGGCGTGTCTGACGTGTCATCGTCGGGTGCGCCCGGAGCCGGAACGAACGCCGTGCGTTCCGCATCGGCCGAGCGGCTCTGAGATTTCTGCGGGACGACCTGGGTGCGCGTCGCATCGTCGGCCTCGTCATCGCCTTCGACCTCGGTCGGCGGTTCCGGAAGCAACTGGCCCGGAGACGCCTCCGCGCCCTCCAGCCACTGCGGTGGCGGCGGGCCGACCGGCGGATCGGGGTGCTCGGCCCGGGTCCGGTCGTCGCCCGCTTCGTCGTCGGGGGTCCTGGGTGGAGTCACGCCCGTCTCCTGTGGTCGCCTCGTGGTCGCCTTGGATCATATCGATGCCTTCGAGGTGAAAATCCCTCGTCAGCGCTCATGCCCCGCGGTGTCCGGAGCATCAGCCGTCCGCGCGTTGCCGCGCGCTCAGCCACCGCATCGTCTCCGGCATCATCCGCCGGAACGTCGTGAAATTGTGGCCGCCCTCGTCGAGGGTGAGGCGGTCGACTCTCAGCGGGGGCCTGGCGAGCGAGGAGAACCGTTCCGCCTGCGGGAAGTTGATCTCGCCCACCCTGGAGGAGGCGACGAGGATGGAGACGGGTGGTGGCGGGAGGTGCTGGAGCCGCCAGATGAGGTCGTTGTCGTTGCGGACGGCCTGGCTGCCGCCGTAGAGGTCGCGCGTCGAAGAGTCCTTGATGGCGGTGAAGTAGCCCGCCTGCGTCGCGGCCGCGCCGAACCTGTCCGAGTGCAGCAGCGCGAGCTTCGCCGCGCAGTAACCGCCGGTGGACTGCCCGGCGACGGCCCAGCCCTCCTTCTTGTCGGAGAGCCGGTAGGTCACCTTGAGCGACTCGGGCACGTCCTGCGAGAAGAACGTCTTCACCTGCGGTCCGGACGGGATGTCGGTGCATTCGGTGTCACGCGGAGGAACGACCGTCGAGCGGGTGATGATGTAGATGGTCGGCTGGACGCGTCCCGCCTTCATCTCCTCCGCGGCGGTGCGCACCAGGTTCTGCCGTACGATCAGCCCCTTCGCGTCCCCGGGGTAGCCGGTCAGGAAGACCACGACAGGGAACCGCCGCTTGGCGAACTCCGGCCGGAAGTACTCGGGCGGCAGGTAGGCGAAGGCCTTGACCTCCAGCCCGGTGCGCGGCCCCTGGATCTTCACCTCCTCCAGCTGCCCGTCCTTCGCGGGCACGCGGAGATCGACGTCCGCGTTCAACCGGGACACCGTTCTGGCGAGGGGACGGCCGGCGGCGCTTCCCGCGGGGCTCTGTCCCTCTCGGATCTTCCCCGTGCCCTTCTGGGTGCCGAGGAGGTCACTCCAGGTCACGTAGAACGAAAAGTATGAGTTCACCGCGCTGAGCAGGGCGAGCAGGATCGCGAGCTGGCAGGCGAGCAGCAACGTGAGCCTGGCGATCACGGCCTGCACGCTGCGCCCCGAGAAACGCGGGAGCAGCCAAACGGTGACCGCGAGTCCCAGTACCGCGGTAACGGCCAGCGCCCCCAGTAGTGCATCGCTGGTCAGTTGCACTCGAAGTACCTCTCATTGGATTATCGCGTCATATCGGTCGCAGCAGTCTCGTTCATACCGCATGTCCACGAGCCGACCGGCATGGGTACTGTTGGTCCGCAACGGGGACCAGGGGTGGAGGGATCGGGTGCTGTCGCGGCAGCTCGCCAGCGTGCTGATAGGCGCCGGGCTCAGCACTCTGGTGGCCCTGATGGTCATTTTCGTCGAGGGGGACGCCGGGCCCGCGGGTCCGCCGGGCCGGGCCGTGCCACCCGTCGCGACGACGAGCGTTCCGCCGCCGATACCGTCGCCCAACAGCGCCCCGCTCACCAGCCCGGCGACGGTTCCGGCCCCGACCAAGCCGGTGATCGGTTCGGACTTTCCCGATCCCGACATCCTCAAGGTGGGCGACGTCTACTACGCCTACTCGACCAACAGCGGCGGCAAGGAACTGCCGATCGCGACCGCCCCCGCACTGACTGGGCCGTGGACGAAGCAGAGTGGCGACGGCCTGCCCGACCTGCCGTCGTGGGCGTCGGACGGCCGTACGTGGGCCCCGGAGGTCGTCGCACGGCAGGACGGCACGTACGCGCTCTACTACACTGCGCGACGGAGCGGCACGGACAAGCAGTGCATCGGAGTGGCCACGTCGGTCTCGCCCGGAGGGCCGTTCAAGCCGGTGGGCGACGCGCCGCTGATCTGTCCGCTCAACCTGGGCGGGGCGATCGACGCCGCGGCGTTCACCGACTCCGACGGCGCCCGCTACCTGCTCTACAAGTGCCGCGGGTATGACGCCCGCAAACCGGCGACGATCTTCATCCAGCGGCTGACTCCCGACGGCCTCGCGAGGCTGGGCCCGCCGCGCTCGCTCCTCACCCGCGACAAGCGCGAGCCGTCCCTGATCGAGGCGCCGGCGCTGGTCCAGCGGGGCGGCAAATACGTCCTGTTCTACTCCGCCGGCTCTTACTACAAGAGCGAGTACGAGACCTGGTACGCGGTCGCCTCGTCCGTCAACGGGCCCTATACCAAGATGTCCGGCCCTCTCCTGTCGACCGAGCGCTACGGCGAGCGTGTGCGGGGACCCGGCGGGGGGGACGTGTTCAGTGAGGGCGGCGCCGACTATCTGATCTTCCACGGGATCCTGAAGTCCGGTGGCGGCAAGGACGTCACCCGCGGCATGTTCGCGGCCTCGCTGGGGTGGGACGGCGCCCGTCCGGTCGTGCACGGTTCTCCCGTGCGGCTTGAGGCGGAGAACGGGCGGACGAGCAACTGCGGGACCGCCCTGAGCCGGCGAAAGGCCTCGGGGGGCAAGGCGCTCGCGGCGGTCGAGGGCGATGGGTGCCGACTGGATCTGGACGTGTTCGTGCCGGTCACCGCCACCTACGACGTTCGCGTCAGGTATGCCAACCGCTCCGGCATCGACGGCTATCAGGAGCTCACCGCCAACTCCCTCACCCCGACCGCGGTGACGTTGGCCCGGACCAGCCGTTCGCAGTGGCGCACCACCACGGTGAGCATCCCGCTGAAGGCGGGTTGGAACATCCTGTCCCTCCGCAGGGTCAGCGGGATGGGCGAGGTGGACTACCTGGAAGTGCTCGAAGCCCAGGGCTAGCCCCGGGCGGAGTGACTTCGCCCAGCACGTCCTCGGTGCTGCGCGGCCCCCTCCGTACCCCGGCCCACAGGCCGCGCCCCGCCGCGCGGCGCAGCGTCCGGCGGTCTTCCGACTTCGCGACGGTCCGCCCCCAGCGCCGGAGCGTCGACCCGGCATAAAGCGCGCGCTCGGGCAGCGAGAGGCCGCTGCTGCGCGTGAACAACCAGATCTTGTTGCGCACCTCGAAGTAGAAGCGTTCTCCCGGGTCCACGTCCGTCGATCCGAAGACCTTGGTCTTGTGGACGACGACGCTGTGGTCGCAGAGGAGGCCCCGGCGGCCGCGCAGCATCCGCGTGGTGAACTCGAAGTCGTCGTTCCAAAGGAAGTAGTCGGCCACCGGAAGGCCTCGCTCGCGGATCACCGCGGCCTCCACCAGCACCGAGACGAACGACGCCGAACGTATGGGGACGCCGCCTGCGGCCCGGGCGGCGTCCCGCTCGGCCTTCGAGGCACCCGGCTTGGCGCGGGGCGTGTTCATTGGATGGTCACGGCCGTCCGTCCACACGACCCGGCTGGCGATCAGCGCGGGAGTCTCGCCCCCCGGCGCGCTCCCGGCCTTCTCGCGCGCGCTCAGGAGGGCGGCCAGGGCGCCCTTCTCAGGGACGGTGTCGTCGTCCAGAAGCCAGACCAGATCGGCTCCGTCGGCGAGCGCGCGGGCGATCCCGGCGGCGAATCCCCCCGCTCCGCCCACATTGCGGCGCAGGCACACGAGGTCGGTGTCGGGGAATGCCGTCCGGACGAGGCCGGCGGTACCGTCGCCGGAGTCGTTGTCGACGACGATGATCTTGTCGGGTCGACGGGTCTGCGCGCGCAGGGCCGTCAGGGACTCGGTCAGCAGATCACGCCGGTTGAAGGTGACGACGACCGCCAGCACACGCGGGCTCACGCCGGACCCGAACCCTTCGGCCACTTCGCGCCGGACCACAGCGAGGGGCGGGGCTTGTGCGCTTCGGACGCGGACGTGCCGTTCGTCCCGCGGACCCGTTCGACCGCGTGCCAGTAGGCCACCCGGGCCTTCATCACGGTGGGATTGGTCTCACTGAAGTGCTCGACCACGGTCTTGTAGAGAGGCTTGGTCCGATCCTTGGCGATCTCGCCGCGCAACTGCGCGACCTCGCCCCGCAGCCGGTAGATCTCGTCGAGCAGGGCCAGCGTGCTGCCCGCAGCGGCGTCGAGCAGTTCGTCGTGCGTGGCCATGTCCTTGGCGTGCCCGTGGGGGGCCCGTCCGACGAGCTCGTCCAGGTCACCGATCATGTCGTAGCCGCCGGCGCGCAGGGACTCGATCATCTCGAGCTGGCGCCGGTCGACCCAGTCCCTCCTGTCGGAGGGGAAGTAGACCTTCCGCCCCTTGCGCAGGGACAGCACTTCGTGGGCGTAGGCGCCCTTGACCGCGATGGAGTACAGCCACTGCGGGGTCTCCGGATCGACGGCCGCGTTGACCCGGCGGAGCAGCTCGGCCTCCACGAATCCCAGCGAGGAGTTGGAGAATGCCTGGTCGAGGTCCACCTCGTCAGGACTGACGCCGACGAGGTCGGCGAACCGCCGCCACAACAGGTCACGCGGGGCCCCCGGCGGCGGCACGGTGATCAGGTGGATGCGCTCGGCCGGCACCGCGGTGGACCAGCGGCGCAGCACCTCCGGCGCGTCGTGGACACGCCAGAACCACTGGCCGACCCCGACCTCCGGCCCGCCGTCGATGACCTCGGAGATCCACGCCTCGTAGTCGAGCAGGCACCGGTGCTTGACGTACTCCTGCCATTCGGAGGGCAGCAGCCCGGCCAGGTCGCGCATCGTGTAGACGACGTGCACCTCGGCGGGGTGGAACGCCTCGACGGCGCGCTTGATCTGCCGCTCGTCGAGCGACGCGAGGGTCTCGTGCGAGACGATCGCCGTCGGCTGCGGCGACTTGAGGACCTGCTGGGCGAGGCGGTCCCACAGCCCCGTCCAGGGCGGGGCGGGGTCGGCGGGGTGCTGCTCCAGGTCGCGCAGGTCCCAGACGGCACGCTGTTGGCCCTGGAACGAACGAGCGGGCAGGAGCACACCGGCCCTGCCGAGCTCAGCACGGTTACGCCACAGGATCTGCTGGAGGAAGGTCGTACCACTCTTGGGCGAGCCCACGTGGAGGTAGACCACAGACCTCGCGGGGTCCGGGATCGGCGCCAACGGGAACCTCGTTCTCGAACTTAGATCATCATCGGTGGATCGGCATCGCGACAGTCGATCATCGGATATCTTACGAGCATATGCCCCTCCAGAGCACCTCCTGCTCCATTTGTGGCAATGGGGCACTTTCTCCTCTGGGGTTCAACGAGACGGATGTTGTCCTGTGAATTTTGACCTAGTGGTCGTCGGGGCCGGGTTCTTCGGGCTGACGGTGGCCGAACGCTGCGCGGCCGAGCTCGGCCTGCGCGTGCTGGTGCTGGATCGTCGCGACCACATCGGTGGCAACGCCTACAGCGAGCCGGAGCCGGAGACAGGCATCGAAGTCCACCGTTACGGCGCGCACCTGTTCCACACCTCCAACGAGCGGGTGTGGGAGTACGCCAACAGGTTCACCTCCTTCACCGGCTACCAGCACCGGGTGTTCTCGACCTTCAAGGGGCGGGTCTACTCCCTGCCGATCAACCTCGGCACCATCTGCGAGTACTTCGGCCGCGCGATGAGCCCGGACGAGGCGCGCGCGCTGATCGCCGAGCAGGCGGCCGAGGTGTCGGATCCCGGCAACCTGGAAGAGAAGGCCATCTCGCTGATCGGGCGCCCGCTGTACGAGGCGTTCATCCGGGGCTACACCGCCAAGCAGTGGCAGACCGAGCCCAAGGACCTGCCCGCCGAGATCATCACCCGGCTCCCGGTCCGCTACACGTTCGACAACCGCTATTTCAACGACACCCACGAGGGCCTTCCCGTCGACGGCTACACGGCGTGGCTGGAACGGATGGCCGACCACTCCGGTATCGAGGTGCGGCTCGGCACCGACTTCTTCGACGTCCGCGACGACGTGGCAGGCAACGTGCCCGTCGTCTACACCGGAGCGCTGGACCGCTATTTCGACTATGCCGAGGGTGAGCTGGGCTGGCGCACCCTCGACTTCGAGATGGAGGTCAAGCGGACGGGCGACTTCCAGGGCACTCCGGTGATGAACTACGCCGATATAGACGTTCCCTATACGCGCATTCACGAGTTCCGGCACTTCCACCCGGAGCGCGCCTACCCGTCGGACAAGACCGTGATCATGCGGGAGTACTCGCGGTTCGCGGCGCGGGGCGACGAACCGTACTATCCGATCAACACGGCCCAGGACCGCTCCCGGCTGCTGGCCTACCGGGAGATGGCCCGCCGCGAGGACGGCGTGCTGTTCGGCGGCCGTCTCGGCACGTACAAGTACCTCGACATGCACATGGCGATCGCCAGCGCGCTCAGCATGGTCGACAACAGGCTGCGTCCCCATTTCGTCGAGGGCGAGCGTCTGATCAGCGGAGGGGTGGACGAGTGAACGTCGAGAGCATCGAGCCGTCCGGGCTGCGGGTCCTGCAGCGCGTCGTGATGCCGGTGGACCGCGACCTCGACGTACTGAAGCTGTACGTCGAGGGAGAGATCGGCCGCGGCGCGGAGGCGGTCGCGGCGGAGGCGGCCGTCGAGGCGGCGGCCGAGGCCGGTGTCGCGGCCGCGCGTGCGGGGGACGCGGACGGCGCGGGCGAGGCCGGCCAGCCGGAGGACATCGGCCGGCCGGAGGACATCGGCCGGCGCAGCGTGCTCGTGCCGATCGGGGAGCGAGTCTCCTTCGCCACCTACTTCAACGCGTTCCCGGCAAGCTACTGGCGGCGCTGGACCTCGGTCGACGAGGTGATCCTCCGGGTCCGGGTGCGCGGCCAGGCCAACGTGATCGTCTACAGGTCCAGTGCCAAGGGGCACATCCAGCGCGTCGCCTCCGTCCGGATCGACTCCGACGAGGCCCAGGAGGAGACCTTCCGGCTGTCGCTCCAGCCGTTCATCGACGGCGGCTGGTACTGGATGGACATCCTGGCGGGGGAGACCAACGCCCTGCTGGAACGGGCGGAGTGGTGCGCGGCGGCGAGTCAGGTGCCGCAGGGCCGGGTGAGCCTCGGCATCACCACGTTCAACCGGCCGTCGTTCTGCGTCGACCAGCTCGTCGCGCTCGGCCAGGCACCGGAGGTGCTGGAGGTGGTCGACGCGATCTACGTCGTCGACCAGGGCACCGAACGGGTGAGCGACGACCCGAACTTCCCGCGCGCGGCCGAGTCGCTGGGGTCCCGGCTGAAGCTCATCGACCAGGCGAACCTCGGCGGCTCCGGCGGGTTCTCCCGGGCGATGGACGAGACGCTCCGGGCCGGTACCAGCGACTACGTGCTGCTTCTCGACGACGACGTGGTCACCGAGACCGAGGGGATCCTGCGCGCCGTCGCCTTCGCTGACCACGCCCGCACGCCCACGATCGTGGGCGGGCACATGTTCAACCTCTTCGTCCGTTCACAGCTGCACGCCTACGGTGAGATCATCCAGCGCTACCGCTGGTGGTGGGAGGAGGCGCCGAGCACCCGCCGCGAGCACGACTTCGCCCTGCCGGCTCCGGCGGCTCCCGCGGTGGCGGCCCAGGCCAAGTCCGGGCAGCTGCCCAGCACGGGCAGCCTGCGCAAGACCAGCTGGCTGCACCGCCGCGTGGACGTGGACTACAACGGCTGGTGGATGTGCCTGATCCCCACCGACGTCATGCGGAAGATCGGCCTGTCCATGCCGATGTTCATCAAGTGGGACGACGCCGAATATTGTGTCCGCGCCGGTGAGGCCGGCTTTCCGACCGTCTCGCTGCCCGGAGTGGCCGCATGGCACGTCCCGTGGCAGGACAAGGACGACGGCATCGACTGGCAGGCGTACTTCCACGAGCGCAACCGGCTCGTCACCGCGCTGGTGCATTCGCCGTACGACCGCGGCGGCAACTTGGTCAAGGAGAGCTTCATCATCTCGGTGAAGCACGCCCTCGCCATGCAGTACTCCACCGCCGAGCTGATGCTCTCGGCGATCGAGGACGTGCTGAGCGGCCCGGAGCACATGCATGCCGGGATCGCCGCGAAGCTCGCGGAGATCCGCACGTTCCGCGCCGACTTCGTGGACGCGCAGAACCGGGCGAGCCACGAGGAGTTCCCCCAGGTCCGCCGGCGCAAGCCGCCCAAGCGCGGTCGCAACCCCAAGCCTCCGAGCGACCGGGTGGGCATGCTGACGACCGCGGTGCTCGGCTCGCTCAAGCAGCTGCGTCCGGTCGACGCCGACGCGCGGAGCAATCCCCAGATCGTGGTTCCGCACATCGATCGGCACTGGGGGCTGCTGTCGAAGTTCGACAGTGCCCTGGTGTCCTCGGCCGACGGCACCAAGGTCGCCTGGTACCAGCGCGACCCCGCCCGCTACAAGAAGATCATGAAGCGTACTGCGCTGCTGCACGCCAGGCTGAGCCGCGAGTGGCCGGAACTGAGCGACAGGTATCGGGCGGCCATGGACGAGCTCGTCTCGCCCGAGGCCTGGCGTCGCACGTTCGACTCCACGGGGTCGCAGCGGGGATGACCACCACTCTGATCTCCTCCGACGACCTGCTCCGGCCGCCGGGGGCGGACGGCGGGCTGCGGCAGGCCGCCCGACGGCGATACCTGCTGCGCCTCTTGGTCCGCCGGGAACTCAGGGCCCGCTACAAGGGGTCGTTGCTCGGACTGGGCTGGTCGTACGTGCGGCCGGCGGTGTACTTTTCGGTCTACTTCTATGTGATCGGCGTCTTCCTGGGCATGGAGCGCCAGGTCGAGAACTTCGCGGTCTACCTGTTCTCCGGGATGGTGCTGGTCAACCTCTTCACCGAGACGCTGCACTCGACGACGCGCTCGGTAACGGGCAACGCTCCGCTGGTCCGCAAGGTCTTCCTGCCGCGCGAGCTCTTCCCGATCGCCTCGCTGCTGGTGTCGCTGGTGCATTTCCTGCCGAGCATGCTGATCCTGCTCGGCGCCTCGGTCGTGAAGGGCTGGCGGCCCACGCCCGAAGCCCTGGGCGCGGCCGTGTTCGGCTTCGCCATCATCGTCGTGCTCGGCCTCGGCCTCGGCCTGCTGTGCGCGGCGATCAACGTCTTCTTCCGCGACCTGGAACAGGTCGTGGACATCTCGATGATCGTCGTGACGTGGTCGGTGCCGATGATCTACCCGTGGACCCATGTGCGCACCCATGCGCCGGGGTGGGTGGAGGACCTCTATCTGGCCAACCCGCTGGTCTCCGCCGTCTCCCTCTTCCAGAAGGCCTTCTGGTTCCCGGGGACGGGTGAGACGTTCACCTTTCCCCCGCACATGTATCTCCACGCCACCGCGTCCCTGGCCTTCGCCATCCTGGTCTTCGTCGCCGGGCGGGCGGCGTTCGCCAGGATGCAGAAGCGTTTCGCGCAGGAGCTGTAGCCGTTGACTTCTTCCATCGTCATCGACTCGGTGACCAAGCACTTCACCTTGCGGCACGCCCGCTCCATCAAGGAGATGAGCGTCCGGGCGCTCCGCGGGCAGACGCTGTCCGAGAAGTTCAGGGCGCTCGACGACGTGAGCCTCACCATCCACCAGGGCGAGACCGTGGCGCTGATGGGGCTCAACGGCTCGGGCAAGAGCACCCTGCTCAAGCTCATCTCCGGGGTGATGCAGCCGGACGCGGGCTCGGTGCTCGTCCGCGGGCGCATTGCCGGGCTGATCGACGTGGGCGCGGGGCTGCACCCCGAGCTGACCGGCCGGGAGAACGTCCATCTGAACGGCGCGATCCTCGGCATGTCCAGGGCGGAGATCGAGCGGAAGTTCGACGCGATCGTGGACTTCTCCGGGGTCGAGCGCTTCCTGGACGACCAGGTGAAGTTCTACTCGTCCGGCATGTTCATGCGGCTCGGTTTCTCGATCGCGGCGCACACCGAGCCCGACGTCTTCCTGATCGACGAGGTGCTGGCCGTCGGCGACCCGCCCTTCCGCGAGAAGTGCCTCGACCGCATTCGCGAGCTCCGGGGCGAGGGGCGCACGATGGTCATCGTGGCGCACGACATCAAGATGCTGACCGGACTCTGTGATCGCGGCATCACCATGCGTCAGGGAAAGGTCATCTTCGACGGCCCGGCGGCCGAGGCCGGCCAGCTCGTTCGGCGGGACCGCCAGGCGAAGCGCGCGGCGAACGGCGCGGTCCGGGGAGCCTGATCACACAGGGTGAGATGTCGGGCGTTGGTCCTCTTGATCCCGTTAATGTGGAAACGCCCTACCTGCTCCTGAGCTTGGATAAAGTGTTCCGAGCCGCGTCCGAGTGCTGCGCGGCGCCCATTCGAAACCGGGGAGAGGTGCGGCGTTGGCCCAGCAGGAAAGCGTTTGTCCGTTGCTCGACAACGTTCACCGCATAGTCGCCGACCGGGCGTGCACCGTCCTTTCCCTCGACATCTTCGACACCGTGCTCTGGCGCCGCGTGCCGCGGCCCACGGACGTGTTCGGGCTCCTCGGCGCCAGGCTGCGCGACGCGGGTCTCTGCCCGCCATGGGTGAGCGACGCGACCTTCCGGAGGATGCGGATCGGCGCCGAGGACCGGGCACGGCGCAGCCGCGACACCCTCGGCACCGAGGTCTCCCTCTTCGACATCTGGCGCGCCATGCCGAGCGAGGTGTTCGGCGGCGCCCTGCTGGAGCAGCTGGTCGAGGCCGAGGTGCAGGCCGAACGTGAGTTCACGGTCGTGGATCTGGACATCGCCGAGGTCGTGAACGCCGCCCGCAAGCAGGACATCCAGATCGTCCTGGTCTCGGACACCTACTTCACCGAAGATCACCTGTCCTACCTGCTCGACCGCCCCGAACTGGGCGCCATGCAGGACGCCCGGATCTTCCGTTCCAACCAGCACGGCACGGACAAGGCCTCGGGCCTATGGGAGATCGTCCTGCGCGACCTGGGGTGCAGCCCGCAGCAGGTCGTGCACATCGGCGACAACGAGGTCGCCGACGACGAGGTACCGGCCGAGCTGGGCGTGCGCACCGTGCTCTACCGCAGGCTCGACGACGACTACGAGGCCATCCTGAAGCGGGAGCGCGAGCCCGTCGAGCCGGCCGGGGACCACGCGCCGGACCTCGACGAACGCCACGGTGACTTCGGCCTGACAAGCCTGCGGGCGAAGACCGTCCACTCTGCCTCGGCGCACGCGACGTCGGCGCTGGAGGTCGCGTGGCGCTACGGGTCCGGAGTGCTCGGCCCGGTGATGACCGGCTTCGCGGAGTGGGTGGTCGCCAAGGCGGTCGAGGCCGGCACCACGAAGCTCTGGTGCCCGATGCGCGAGGGCGAGCTGCTGGCCCAGCTGATCAACAACGCGGCCCGGGCCCGTGGCGTGGACGTCGAGGCCAAGCCCGTCTGGCTGTCGCGGTTCGTGACCTCGCTGGCCGGTCTGGACTCCCTCGACACCGACGCCGTGCACGCGTTCGTCCGCAGCGGCTACCAGCTGACGGTACGGCAGACGCTCGCCGTTCTCGACCTCAGGGCCGGTGAGGTCCCGGGCCTCGCCGCCGAGCTCGACACGGTCATCGACAACGGTGAGATCGCCGACAAGGTCAGCCGTGCCCTCACCGAGACCCCGCACCTGCGCAACCGCCTCACGGTGACGGTCACCGCCGCCCGGGAGCGCCTGATCAGGTCCCTGCGGGCCGCCGGCGCGCTCGACGGCCCCGACCTCACGCTGGTCGACCTCGGCTGGGGCGGCACGATCCAGCTCCAGCTCGCCCGCGCCCTGAAGATCGCCAAGATCGACCTCGCCCCGGCCGGCCTCTACCTGGCCACCGACGGCCGGTCCGAACGGGTGTATCTGGCCGGCCTGCGGGCCGAGGGCTATCTCGCGCAGGCAGGCCATCCGGCGCGCCTCGCCGCCACCGTCACCCGCAGCCCGGAGATCGTCGAGCAGTCGATCAACGCGCTGTGCGGTTCGCTCATCGGGTTCACCGACGACGGCGAACCGGTCCTGGGGGCGACCGTCGACTCGCCGTCGCAAGACGCCGAGCGGCGGACGGTCCAGGACGGCATCCTGGCGTTCCAGGCCAACTGGAACCGCTACGTCGTCAACGCGGGCGGCACGTGGCCGGATCTCGTCGGGTCGCCGGCCGCCCGGGAACGGTTGTCCAGGATCCTGGTCTCCGCGCTGGAGTCGCCGACCCCCGACGAGGCCGCGGTCTTCGGCAACTGGGCCCACGAGGACAACTTCGGCTCCACCATGGTCACCACCCTCCTGCCGCAGGACCTGAAGCAGGCCATCCCCTACCTGTCCCTCAACGACCTCGACGACCTGCACATGCGGGACTCCTTCTGGCCGGCGTTGATCGCCGCCTCCGACCCCGGCCTCGGCGCGCTGGCCCGTGCCGTCGCCCAAGGGGAGATCGACAAGGACGCGTTCGAACCCTCCGGCGAGGCGTTCGAGACCCGGCTGCGCTACCGGACCGCAGACGACCGCTGGCACAAGACCGTCCGCCAGCGGGTCAGGATCAACCACAACGGCCTGTCGTTCGCCCGGCTCCGCTTCGAACACCACGACACGGTCGACCTCTCGCTGGCCATCCCCGGCCGCCCGGCGATCGTGCGGGTCGACTGGATCGAGGCCAAGGTCATCGCCGGCGGCCGACGCCAGGAGCGCGTGCTGCGCTGGGACAAGCCGGAGGACTTCATCGGCCTGCACTACGCCGAGTGCCGTTACCTCGGCGGCAATCTGATGGAGTTCGACTCGCCGCACGCGGCGGTCTGGCTTCCCATCGCCCGTCGCGCCGGAGCACCGGTCGTCTCCTCGGGCCAGGTCAGCATCGCGTTCGCCGTGCTGCCCCAGACGATGACCGGCATGGCCCCGCACCTGCCCGTGGACGCCCGGTCCCGCCGGGTGGCCCGTGCCGTGCTGCTGTCGGACCGGCTCAGAGACCAGTACCGGGCGGCCGGTGTCAAGGGAGTCGCGACCACCGCCGGCCAGATGGCCAGGCGCAAGCTCGGCGGCGGTTCGTGAGTGTCGGCGGCGAGATGACCGGGTCGCGGGAGGATCCCCACGGCCAGAGCCGAGCGGCCCGTGAACTCCCGCTGCTCCTGCACTCGATGTCGCTCTTCCACGAGCTGTTCGAACGGGTCTTCGCCGCCCGGGAGATCGCCACGGTCGTGGAGGTCGGGGTGGAGTCGGGCCAGGTCAGCTCCGTCTACGCCGACCTGGGAGCGGCGGTGCACTGCGTGGAGCCCGCTCCCAGCAACGACCTGCGGGCCTTCGTCGAAGCGGATCCGAGGCTCACCCTGGTGGAGGGCCGCTCCCCCGATGTGCTGGGGAAGCTGCCGGTGGCCGATCTCTACGTGCTCGACGGCGACCACAACTACGCGGTCGTCCGGGCGGAGCTCGACTGGATCATGGAGAACGCTCCGGACGCCGTGGTGGCCCTCCATGACGTCCTGTGGCCCTGTGGCCGCCGCGACTCCTACTACCAGCCGTCGCCGCTGCCGCCGGGGGCCGTCCACCCGACCACGGCCGACGGGCCCACGGTGTGGCACGACGAGGTCTCCCCGGCCGGTTTCGTCGGCGGCGAGGCGTTCACGTTCGCGGTCCAGGCCGGCGGTGAGCGCAACGGCGTGCTCACCGCGGTCGAGGACGCGATGGCCGCGGCCGGTGACGACTGGCGGCTGGAGATCGTGCCCGCCGTCTTCGGCTTCGGGCTGCTGATGCGCGAGAGCACGCCGGGCGCCACGGAGATCTTCGAGGCGCTCCGTCCCTACTCCGGTTCGAAGCTTCTCGCGGCCATGGAGAACAACCGGCTCGCGCTGTACACGCACGTACTCCAGCTCCAGTACGAGGCGGAGGCGGTCACCGACGACGCGGACAGGCTGGCCGACACCATCGCCTCCCAGCGTCAGGAGATCGAGCGGCTGCGGACCGAACTGCAGCGGGCCAACGCTGAGATCGCGGCACGACGCGACGCGCAGCAGCGGCTGCGTGACGAGCTCACGCGGGCCACGGCCGTCCAGACGACGGGTGAGGAGCGGGAGCTCGGCGCGGCGCTGTCGCAGCTGGGCCGGGCCATCAACGCCCGGATCCGGAAGTCCCCGGGTTAGCCCCCGTGGCCGAGGTCTCCATGGTCGCGCCGCGCCGAGCCCGCCTGATCACCATCCTGGCCTTCCTGGGCTTCTTCGGGGTCGGCGCCGGCTGGGCCGTCGCCATGCCGTGGGACGGCGCTCCCGACGAGCAGGCTCACATCACCAGGGCGGTCGGCGTGGTCGGCGGCGGTCTCACGGCACCGCCGGCGAACGTCGTCGTCGACGGCCAGCCGCGTCCGCTGTCCGGTGTCTGGCAGACCGTCCCGGCCGGGGCGTTCCGGACCTCGCCGCCGTGCTTCGCGTTCAAGCCCCGGCAGCCCGCGAACTGCCTGAAGCCGTCTCCCGCGAATCCGGAAAGGCCCGTGCAGCGATTCTCCGCCACGGGCCGGTATCAGCCCACGTACGGTGCCGTGGTCGGATGGCCGCTCAAGTGGTGGCCCAACGAGACCGGGCTGGTGCTCGCCAGGCTGGTGAGCGTCGCGCTGGCGGCGGGATTCCTCACCGCCGCCGTCCGGAGCATCCTCATCTGGTCACGGCGGCCGTTCCTCCTGGCAGGCCTCCTCGTCGCGACGACTCCCATGACGATGCACCTGGCCGGGGCCGTCAACCCGAACGGCCTGGAGATCGCGGCGGCGATCGCCATGTGGACGGCGCTCATACCGCTCGTCCTCGGGGCCGGGCCGCCCGATCGGCGGCTGCTCGTCCTGCTCGCGGTCTCCGCCTCGGTGGTCGCGTGCGTGCGGCCCGCGGGACCCATGTTCGTCGCGCTGGCGGGCGGGGTGCTGCTGGCCACCGCGGGGCGGGAGCGTCTCATCCGGCTGGCCCGCGACAAGAGGGTCTGGATCACGACGGCCGAGGTGGCCCTGGCGGGTCTGGCGTCCGGGATCTGGACGCTGGCCATGAAGGCCACGGAACTCGTTCCGGTCCCGGGCGGAGCCGGGCTCGGGCCTGGCGACGCGCTGCGGGTCGTGCTGATCGAGCGGATCCCGTTCTATCTGAAGTCGATGGTCGGCCTCTTCGGCTGGGTGGACGTCGAGATGCCCGGCGGCTTCTACGCCGTCTGGTTCGCGGCCGTCGGCTTCCTCGCCATCGCCGCGTTCGCGGCGGGCGGCAGGGCGGACCGGTGGCGGCTCGCGCTGACCGTGCTGGTCGCCTTCGGCCTGCCGTTCCAGATGGACATCTTCGGGGCCGAGGAGAACGGGATGATGGCCCAGGGCCGGTACATCCTGCCCTCGGCGGTCGGGGCCGCCCTGCTGGCGGCCTACATCATCGACGAACGGGTCGTTCTCACTCCGGCGCTCGTTCGTTCGTCGACGCGCTGGCTGGCCGTTCTCACGTTGCCCCTGCATCTGATCGCCCTGGGGTACACGATGGTGCGGTACCAGCACGGGCTGAACGCCCAGGACCCGGTGCTGAATCCGTTCAGCGGCATCTGGCGGCCATCGATGGGATCGGGGACGGCGCTGCTCGTGACGACCCTGGGGCTGGTCGCGCTCGGGGGCCTGGTCTGGCTCGTCTCACGGAGTCCACTCGCGCCGAAGGTCCCAGCGGCCATACGTCGTCCCGACACGTCGGCGGCACTGCCAGCACCTTGATCGTCCACGGCATTCCGAGGAGAGGTACCTGGAAATGAGCGACTACATCACCACCGTGGCCATGCATCACGACGCGTGGGGGAAATTTCTCGAACCGGACGCCACGCTGGCCGATGTGGAGAACCCTCATGAGGTCCTCGACATCCCGATCCTGAGCGGCCACCACGCCGACCTGAAGTTCTTCGCCGGCCGTAACACGATCTTCGACCGCATCACGGCCCGGATCGAGAACGCGAGCCCGCCGTACGAGGACCAGTGCAGCGCCCATCACTACTTCGACGTCTTCAACCGCGTGGAGCGCAGTCACCAGGAGCTCTCCAGGATGGTCGACGTGGGCGTCTTCATGGGCGGCTCCTCGGCCGTGCTGGCCGGGTGTGTCGAGCCGATGGGCCTCGAACTCGACCTCGTCGACGCCAACCACGCCTATCTCCAGTTCACCTACGAGCGGCTGCGGCGGATCTTCCCGCGCGCCATCTCGCGGGTCCGGATGTTCTACGGAGACCTGCCGACGTACGTGAAGAACGTCCTGCTGAACGAGCCGCAGACCCACGCTCTCGTCCACCACGACGGGGCCCACGACTTCGGCCAGGTCGTCAAGGACCTGAGCTCGGTGTACTTCGCCCGCGAGCAGGTGCACGCCATCGCGTTGCAGGACACGCACCTGCGCGGCGACATCAAGTACTTCAACTTCGTGGACGCCGCGGTGTACGCGATGTTCGGTGTGGACGTGAAGTACGAGGCGCTCGGAGCCAGGTTCCTCCCCGGCGACCCGGTGACGAGCCCTGACCAGTGGGGCGGGAACTACTTCCTCCCTGGCCAGCCCGAAGGCATGTACATCCGCCTCTCGGACGTCGACTGGAAGTACCCGCACCCCACGATGGAGCTGGAGTCCTTCCTGCCCGTCAAAGCCGACCCTGCGCCCTAATTCTGGACGTTCTGGACAACCGCCGACAGGCGTCACGCGTCCCTAGTTCGTGATCAACTCCACCATGAAACGTCCATGGCCGTCGGCGGGATTCGTCCTGCTGCTGCTCTTGGGGCTCGTCGTACCGGGAGCGTGGTCCCCGGCTACCGCCGGCACCGCATCGCCCGCCGTCGCGGCGGCCCCGCCGCCGCTCCGGGTGATGCCTCTAGGCGACTCGATCACCCAGGGCTACGCCCCCGTCGACACTGCCGATGGTGTGCCGCCCGGCACGAACGGCGGGTATCGCACAGATCTGTGGCAGCTGTTCCGCGCCGACGGACGTGCGGTGGACTTCGTAGGCAATGCTGATCCGGTCGGTCCGGAGCGGCTCGGGGACAAGGACCATCAGGGCCACGGCGGCTTCCGGATCGACCAGATCTCGGGCGGCTTGGACAGGCCTTGCGGGGACATGAACAAGGGCGAGAACGTCAGGAAGTGGGTGACCCTGGCCCAGCCGGACGTGGTGTTGCTGCACATCGGTACCAACGACATCAACCTGCAGTGCAACCTCGGCAGCGGTTCGGCCGCCTTGGCCGATCGGCTGGGAGAGCTGATCGGCCACATCAGCCAGGCCGCTCCGAAGGCGGTGGTGTACGTGGCCACCATCGTGCCGATCAACAACGCCACGCATCCCGGTCCGCCACCGGGCGTCCCGCGGCCGCCGAACAACGACTGGAACGCTCAGGCCCGGGCCTACAACGCGCGGATACCAGCGATCGTGCAGGCCAGGGGCGGCAACGTCCGGCTGGTTGACATGAATTCCGCGGTGCCGGTCGGCGATTTTCACGACGGGCTCCACCCCACGACGGGCGGTTACTCGAAGATGGCGGCTCGCTGGCACGCGGCGATGACGTCGGCGCCGATGAGCCGCTGGGAGGCCGAGTCGGGCGTGCTCGGCGGCCTGACCAAGGTCGTGGACACGATCAACGCTTCCGGGCAGAAGAAGGTCGGCCACTTCGACGCGCCGGGCAGCCAGGTCGATCTCACGGTCACCGCGCCCACCGCCGGGCCTTATCGGATCTACACCAGGGGAGCGAACGGGAGCGGATCCACATGCTCGCTTCAGTTGACGGTCAACGGAGGGGCCGGGCAGCGGCTCTCGTATCCATCGATCAACTGGGACCAGTGGGAGATCAAGGCGGCGGAGGTCTGGCTCAAGGCCGGGACCAACACGGTGCGGCTCGCCCATGACACGTGTCACGTCGAGGTCGACTCGATCGATGTCACACCCGGCCTCGCGATGTACCCGCGGGCGATCAGGCTGTCCAACAACAAGATCCTCGCCAGTCTCAACACCAGCTCGACCGGTGGCCTGACGGACATGAGCCGGTTCTACGAGAGCACTGACAACGGCCAGACGTTCCAGCCGGTGGGCGAGGTACGTGATCCGGAGGCGGCGAACGGCAACGGAGCGTGCTGCGGAAGCCTCTTCGAAATGCCGGACGGCACGGGCACGCTGCTCTGGGGAACGACGGTGGGCATGGAGGTCTCCGGAGTGCGCAGGCCTGCCATCCGTGTGTGGAGGAGTACCGACGGCGGACGCAACTGGTCCTATCTGTCCAGCTGTGCCACTGCCGGGAGCGGGACCAATCCTTGGGAGGGTCTCTGGGAGCCGGAGTTCTCGGTGGACGCTCAGGGGTATCTGAACTGCTTCTTCTCCTACGACACTCGCTACGAGTCCGGGGAGAGCACGCAGGTGATCTCGGTGGTGACGTCGAAGGACGCCGGCCGGACCTGGACGGAAAGGCCCGACGTCGTGAATCTCGGCGCGGATCATCGGCCCGGGATGCCGGTCGTGCGCAAGCTCAAGGACGACTCCTACGTGATGTCGTACGAAGTCTGCGGGAAGAACCAGGGAGCGGCGGCCTGCAAGGTCCACTTCCGGAAGTCCACCAACGGGATTGACTGGGGTGACCCCAAGTCGCCCGGTGAGGTCGCCACGACGCCGGACATCGGCGGCGGCCCCACGAAGGTGCAGTACCACGCGCCGACGGTGGCGTGGGGGCCGAGCGCCAGTGCCCATGGGCGGGTCTTCATGGTCGGCGGGCTGGTGAAGGACCAGAACGGGGCCATTCTCCCTGAGAGCGGCAAGAGGATCTTCGTCAACACCGAGAAGGGGGCCGGTAACTGGTACGAGATCGAGGCGCCCGTCCAGGTGTCCTTCACGGCGGCGCCCGGCACGGAAGAACTGGTCTGCAACAACTACAGTTCCGCCTTGCTGCCGTCGGCGGACGGGACCGGTCTGCTGCAGATCGCCACCAAGCGGATCGGTGATCCGAACACCGGTCGCTGTACGGCGGTCTTCGGGTCGGCGTCGGCCCAGGGCACCGGCGGAGACGACAAGATCACCCACAACGCGACGTACAAGGTGCGGAGCCTTCCCGGCGATGACAAGTGCGTCGAGGTCGGCCTCGGATCGGATGTGAGCGTCCCCAACGTGCAGCAGTGGGCCTGCAACAGGCTGCCCCGGCAGGATTGGAAGGTCGAGAAGGTCGGCGAGTACTTCGAGTTCCACAACGTCGCGAGCGGCAAGTGTCTTGAAGTCGCGGGCGGTGCCACCCAGCAGGGGGCCGTCGTCCAACAGGGCTCCTGCGGGAACACCAACGCGAACCTGTGGAAGTTCGTCAACGTGGGACACGACTACTACACGATCAAGGCGAAGCACAGCGGGCTCTGCCTCGATCTGGACAGGGGCTTGGGCGACAACGGGACGAAGATCCAGCAGTGGACCTGCAACGGTCAGGCGCCGCAGATCTGGCGGACGGAGCTCAAGCCGTAACGCAGCGAGGGTCGGTGGCCGGATCCGGCCACCGATCCCTGTGCGCGGTGTCCGATCTTTGGTGCAGGTGAACCGGGTGACCGAATTGGCGACTCAAGTCGGTCATAGGCCCTCGTGTTCGGTGGAATGTGGCGCGTTGTGCCCGGAACGTCTTTACTCTGTGCGGGTAGGAATCCGACCAACCAGCCCCCAGGCGTTTCTCCCCGTCCCGCGACACCCAGGGGTTTGACCACGTGACGGACATGGCGAGCGGATCCGCGATGGCGCGGCTGACGCAGGCCGATCGCGTCTACGTCGGCTGGCGTTACGCGCAGGTGCATCCGGACCCCGGACCGCCTCCCACCCCACCCGAGTCCGCCGGTCCCGAGCCGGCGCCGGGCGGCGTGGCCGGGCGCATGCCCGCCGAGCACCTCGCCGGGCGGCCGCTGCGCATCACCAGCGTCGGCGCCGGGGTCGGCATGACGCTCTTCCTGTTGTGCGGTCTCGCCGGCGTGCTGCCATGGGCGTTCGCGGTGGTGGCGCTGCTGGCGTGCGGGGTCGTGCTCGGCATCACCGGCTCGGCGCTGTGGCGCGACGAGCGCGCCGTCCGTGAGCGCATCGCGCAGGCACGGGCCCTCGATGACCGCGAACGTGAGGCGTGGCGGCGGGCGCGGGACGCGGCCGAGAAGGAGTACGCGGCCGCGCTGGCCGACTGGGAGCGCCGTCAGCGGGCCTACGACGACCAGCGCGAGTGGTACCCGGTGGCCGTCCCGCCCGGCGTCGACCGGGTCGACGTCGTCGGCGGCACCCTCGCCGGCTGGTCGGCGTCCGTGACGACGATGGGCGCGGCACGGCTCGCGGTGGGCGCCCGGGTGACGGTCATCGACCTCTCCGAGGGCGCGGTCGCGCACGACCTGCTGCGGCTCGCGGCCGACCGCGGCGACGACCCGCTGGTCTGGGTGCTGCCGGCCGACCTGTCGCGGCTGGACGCCACGCGCGGGCTCGGGCCCGAGGCGCTCGCCGACGTGCTGTCGCTGGTGGTCAGCGCGGGCGAGGAGCAGAGCAGCACGCGCGACCTGTCGTTCGACAACTCGATCCTGGAACGGCTCATCGAGCTGCTCGGCGACGACGTGACGATCCCGCGGATCACGGCGGCGCTGCGGGTGCTCGCGCAGGTCGGGGACCCGCGGGACGATCTGCGGCGCGGCCTGCTGACCGACGAGCAGCTCGAACGCATCGCCACGCTGTTCGGGCGCGACGCCACCGACCGCATCGTGGTGCGCCGGGCGTGGGCGCTGGAGGCGCAGTTGCGCAAGCTGGAGCGCCTCGCGACCGAGCCGGTGCGGCTGCCGCCGTCACGGCTGCACGTGGTGTCCATGGACCGGCGGGCCGGCGTCCTGACCAACCGCGTGCTCGGCACGTACGTCACGACGGCCCTCACGCACCGCATCCGGGAGGCGCCGCCCGGCGGCAAGTGGGACCACACCCTGTTCCTGTGCGGCGCGGAGAAGCTGCGTGGCGACGTTCTGGACCGGCTGATCGACGCGTGCGAGGCCACGGGCACCGGGCTCGTGCTGATGTACCGGTCGATCCCGCGGCACGTCCGCGAACGGCTCGGGCGGCGCGGGCACGCGGCGGTGGGCTTCATGCGGCTCGGCAACCCCGAGGACGCCCGGATCGCCGCCGAGCACATCGGCGCCGACCATCGCCTGCTGGTCGCCGAGATCACCGATTCGGCCGGGGAGACCCTGTCCGACGTCGTGGGGGAGACCTACGCCAGCACGGTCGCGTTCGCGCGGCGGCGCGGCGACGAGCTCACCGACCCGGTGTGGTCGGCGCTGCCGGCGCCGGTCGCCGACGACACCGCGCTGGTCGAGGGCATCAGCTCGTCCACGGCCTGGGGACGCAGCATCCCGGCCACCGAGACGCGCCAGCGCTTCCGCGAGCTGCTGATCGAGCCGCCGCAGCTCCAGGAGCTCCCTCCGACCGCGATGGTGTTCACCCACGCGGGCGCGACGGGCCGCAGGATTCTGCTGGTGGACGCCAATCCCGGCATCATCACGCTGCCGACAACGCACTCGGTGGAGTTCGAGGAACACCTGCGCGAGCAGGAACGGCTGCGGCAGACGGAGCTGGAACGCGACAGCGCGGAGACCATGACCGAGACGGCGTCCCCGGACGTGACGTCCGAGACCGTGGCCGATTCGGAGCGGCCCGGCGGGAGAGAACGCGCCGTACCGCCTCTGCCTCTGCCTCCACCACGTACGCCGTCTGGCTCGCGAGCCCGGCACGCACTGCCCAGAGGCACCGGCCCGCGGCCACAGCGCATCGTGCCGCCGCTGAAGCCGAACGGACGGCACGCCGCCGACACCCCGCCAAAACCACCTTCCGAGTAGGTGGCGCGAAGATGCGGCCGGGGGTAAGGATGCTGCAGTGACCCCACCCCCGAGTATGCGTCAGCCCCATGGCGCACAGCACCACCATGCCGGTCATCAAGCGGCGGGCAACCAGGGTGGGGCGGACGGCCCCGTCCTGTCCGGACCCTGGTACCGGATTCAGGCGATCCCCGCTCCCGAGCGGAACGCCTCGGCGGAGTGGGACTTCGTGAGCGTGCTCCCCGCCGCGCTGTCGGCGGCGCGGCGGCAGCGCCCGTTCGTCGTGGGGTGGATCTCGCCGGGCGGCGGCGCGCCGCTGGAGCTCATCACGAACGCGGGTCCCGTGAGCCCCGGCCCGGGAGCCGCTGGGCGTGGCCGGGAAGGCGGGGCACAGGGCCTGCTGTTCCCAAGCGGAGGGCGCGGCGTGCCGATCGGCGACGGCTGGCTGCGGCGTGCCGAGCGGATGGTGTGGACGCGGTGCCCCGGCCGACTCGCGCCGCAGGTGAAGACGGCCGACAGCGGCGGCAGCCTCTTCGAGGCGACGCTCATGACGTTGATGGAACGCCCGTTCGGCTGGTTCGTGGTCGCCGACCCCTGCGACGAACGGCTGCTCGACACCGAGATGCGGGACCTGCACCACGAGCTGCGCATGCTGCGGCGCGGGGAGGACGAGCAGGCGCGGCTCGCGGTCGCGCGTGCCGACCAGCGCCTGGCGGAGCTCGACGCGTTCCGGGAGGCGGGGCTCTGGCGGGTCCGGGTGCTCGCGGGCGCGGCGTCCGAGACCGAGCTGAGCCAGATCGCGCCCGTGCTGGTCGGGTCGATGGAGCTCGGCCACCACCCCTACCGGCTGCGCTCCGGGCACGGCAGCGGCACGTTCAGCGAGATCCTGCGGCCTCCGGCGTCGGCTCCCGCGCTCGCCCGCCAGACGGTGGAGTCGGAGCAGCGCTACCCGTTCACGGCGACGGCGGGCGCGCTGGCGGCACTGGCCGGGCTGCCCCGCCGCGAGGTGCCGGGGCTGCGCGTGCTGGACGCCGGCTACTTCGACGTGACGTCCGAGACCGACGACGACGCGCCCGCGCACGCCGGCGAGCCGCGGATCGAGCTGGGCGCGATCCTCGACGGCCAGGACCGGCAGGTCGGGCGGTTCACCGTGCCGCGCTCGACCATCAACCGGCACGTGTTCGTGACCGGCTCCACCGGCGCGGGCAAGTCGCAGACCGTGCGGCACCTGCTCGAACAGCTGACGCGCGCGGGCATCCCCTGGCTGGCGATCGAGCCCGCCAAGTCGGAGTACGCGGCGATGTCCGGGCGCATCGAGGATCTCGGCGGCCCGGTGACCGTCGTCAACCCGTCCGATCCGGCGTCGGTGCCGCTGTCGGTCAACCCGCTGGCACCCGAGCCCGGCTATCCGGTGCAGGCCCACATCGACATGGTGCGCGCGCTGTTCCAGGCCGCGTTCGACGCCGAGGAGCCGTTCCCGCAGATCATGGCGCAGGCGTTGCAGCGGGTGTACGAGTCGAACGGCTGGGACGTGGTGACGGGCGCCGGGGTGCCGGGCTCGCTCATCGAGCCCGCCGTGCCGACGCTCGAACAGCTCCAGAACGCGGCGCTGCAGGTCATCGGCGACGTCGGGTACGGCCGCGAGCTGATGGCCGACGTCCAGGGGTTCGTGGACGTACGGCTGCGGTCGCTGCGCATCGGCTCGGCCGGGCGGTTCTTCGAGGGCGGCCATCCGGCCGACATCGGCGGCATGCTGCGCGAGAACATCGTGCTCGCCATCGAGGACGTCGCCAACGACGAGGACAAGGCGTTCCTCATGGGCACGCTCATCATCCGGGTGGTCGAGCACCTGCGGATGCGGGCACGGTCGGCCGGGGCCGGATCGTCGCCGGGGCTGCGGCACGTGATCGTGATCGAGGAGGCGCACCGGCTGCTGCGCAACCGCGGTCCCGAGCGCACCAGCTCGCACGCGGTCGAGCTGTTCGCGGGCATGCTCGCCGAGATCCGCGCGTACGGCGAGGGCATCATCGTCGCCGAGCAGATCCCCACCAAGCTCGTGCCCGACGTCATCAAGAACACCGCGCTCAAGGTCGTGCACCGGCTCCCCGCCTACGACGACCGGCACCAGGTCGGCTCCGCGATGAACCTCGACACCGAGCAGTCCCGCGAGGTGGTGTCGCTGCGGCCGGGCGTCGCGGCCGTGTTCGCGGACGGCATGGACCGGCCGCTGCGGGTGCGGGTGCCGCTCGGCGAGGGCCGGGAGGCCGTCCAGCCCGGCCCGCCTCCTCCGGTGGACGGCCGGCGCTCGGCCGCGTGCGGCGCGGAGTGCCGCTCGGGCCGCGCGTGCTCGCTCTACGAGCTGCGCGAGGCCGACCTGCTGGCGGGCAACGCGGAATGGGCATGGCTGCGGCTCTGGACCGACACCCTCGTCCTCGCCCACGTCACCAACCGGCCGCTGCCCGCCGTGCCGCCGGAGCTCGGGCGCGCCTGGTCGCGGCTCGTGCCGCGGCTGCGCGAGTGCACCCTGGCGACGCTGGTCGAACGCGCGGTCACGCGGCGGGCGTGGGCGCTGCGCACCGCGTTCGCGCCGGCCGACCTCACCGCGACCGCGGCGACGTCCGCCCAGCAGCTCCTGAGCGGCGCGTACGGGCCGGCGGGGGCGTTGCCCGGGCCCAACTGGGTGATCCCGCAGCTGCGCTGGCTGCACGAGATGGACCGGCTCTTCCCGCTCGGCTCCGGCGCCCCGGACAAGCACGCGCCCGCGCCGCCGCTGGACTACCAGCTGCCGGGGCTGAAGCAGCCCGCCGAACCCAAGCTCGGCCACCGGCTGCGCGCGCTGCGCCGCCATCCGCTGTCGATGGAGCTGGAACGCAACCGGCCCATCGCGATCACCGCGCTGGCCGGTGACGACCACCACGAGAGCTTCGTCCGCGACCTCGCGGTGGTCGGGATCGGGCTGTCGGACGAGGAGCAGCTCACCCACGTCGCCGAGACGATGCGGGTGGGCTCGTGGCTCGATCCGGTGCTGAGCTGGCCGGAACGGTTCATCGCGCCGTTCGAGGACCCGGCCGCCGGGCTGCCCTTCCCGGCCGAGTGAGGCGCGCGGGTCAGATGGCGTCGGCGGAGCGGGCCGGGAGGCCCGCCTGCTCGGCGATCGGTGTCCAGTGGCGGACGAATTCGGCCTTGGCCTTCGAGGCGCGGCTGTCGGCGTCGGTCGCCTGCGACGGGCAGTCGGGCGCCATGTTCAGGTAGTGCTGATTGGACTCGACCGACGCCTGGAGCGCGCGGACGAGCGCGTCCTTCATCTCGGTGCCGCCCTCCAGCGCGCCGACGTCGAGGGCGCGGGCCTTCTCCAGCTGGTCCTGGCGCTGGGTGCGGATCCGCCGCAGGCCCGAGCTCTCGCACTCGCCGTCCCCGGTGACCGAGCCCAGCTCGGAACGGGTCGCGACCATCTCGGTGAGCAGGGCGTCGATCTTGCCGGCCTGTTCGGTCAGCTCGGGACCCGACGTCGCGGCCGTCGGCGTCTGTTCGCCACCGGCCTGGGTCTGCTGGACGTTCCCGCTCTGCTGCGGCACGGGCGGCCCGGCATCGTCGGACGAGCCGTTCGGCCAGAACACGATCGCGGACGCCACCGCGACGAGCAGCACCACGCCCGCGGCGGCGAGGATGAGGGGAAGCGGCCGCTTCCGCCGCCTGCTGGGCGGCGGCTGCCAGATCTCCGGTTCGTCCCAGGGCTCGCGTGACAGCGAGATCTGAGTCTCGCCCGGCGGGGGTTCGTAGGGCGGAGGCGGCGACCACGGCACCGGCTCCTGAGGACCCGGCGACCAGGGCGTGGGCGGGGGCCGGTCGGAGCCGTGCCCGGAGCCGTACCGCGGCCCGCCCGGGTCAGGGGCGGTCGCGTTGTCGCCGAGAGGCGCATCGCACCGTGGGCATGTCGAGAGCGCCGGATCGGCGTCGCTACCGCATCGCGGGCACCGCATACCAAGCCCTTACGTAGGGGGGACCTTCGGTCACAAGATACCTACACGCCGTTCCAGCGTCGCTGTGAATGCCCCGCCTGCTTGGCGATCGGGTTCCAGAGCCGGACGAGCTGCTTCTTGGCCAGCGTCGCCTTGCGTTCCGCGGCCGCGCGGCCGGGGGCCTGCGCGGCGTCCGGCTTGGGCGTGCCGTCGCAGCCTTGCTGGGCCTGCTGCGCCCACGCCATCAGGGCCTGGTCGGCCTCCAGCGAGCCCTGGAACGACTGGCGAAGGGCCGCGCGCAGTTGCTCCCCGCGCTTCAGCCGGTCGAGCTTGAGGCCGGCCGTGCGGCGCAGCTGGTTTTGCCGGCGCTGGGCCACCCGCTGGAAACCCTCCATGGCGGCGGGCAGGTCCTCGCACTTGCGGGTCTTGCCGATCGCCACCGTGAGGACCCGGCGGGTGTCGGCGCTGGCGTTCAGCAACGCGTGCACGGTCGCGGCCTGCTGTTTGGTGGCCACCGGGAGCGGCTTGTCGTCGGACACCTTCTTGTTGGGCGCGTTGGTGGCGGGCGGCTTGGCGGCCGGCGGGTTCTTCTTCTCACCGTCCGGCCACACCACCAGGCCGACGGTGACCAGCGCGACCACGACGAGGACGGCCACGGTGATGATGAGCGGCTTGCTCACGCCGCCCGAGGACCGCGGCGGTGCCTGGCCGCCGTAGGCGGGATCGACCGGCATGCCGCTGGGGCCCATCGGTCCGCCGGGGCCCTGGAAACCGCCGTTCGCCGGAAACCCGCCGGGCTGCATGCCTCCGGGCTGCATGCCTCCGGGCTGCATGCCTCCGTGCATGGAGCCGGGTTGCATCCCGTTGGGATCCATGCCGGATGGGAACGGGGCGTTCGGATGCGGCATGCCCTGGTCGAGCATGGTGGCGTTGCCATCGAACCGCGTCTGGTCCTGGGGCTGCCCCTGGACCACCATCGTCGCGTTCGCGTCGATCTGCTGCTCGTCCGGCGTGCGCGCCGGGGCGAACCAGGAGTCGGGCACGATCGACTCGGCGGGCGGCTCGGTGCCGTAGGGCGACGGCCCGGCGCCGTTACCGGCCCACGAGGGCGGCGGAGGCGGGGGCGGCGAGGGAGACGAGGCCGCGCCGAAACCGGCCGGCGCGCCACCGGCGCCGGGGACGGGACCGTCGTCGTCCTCATCGGGGTCGAACGTCCACGCGGCCGTCGATTCGGGGTCGGCGGGCGGAAGCGCGCCGGACGCGGCCGGGAAGCCGCCCGAGGACGCCGGAGACGGACCGTCGGACGGTGCGGGCGGCGGCGGCAGGCTGCTGGGCGGAGCGGGCGGCAGACCGCCGGGCGCCGCCGGGGGCGGTGCCCAGGCCGGGGTCGGCGGCGGCACCATCATCGTCTTGTCGCCGATCGCTTCGACGTCCGCGGACACCGGGGCGCTCAGGGGAGTCTCCAGCGGTCCTGCGGGCAGGCGCGCGTCGCAGTTGGAACACCTGCCGAGCGTGGCGGGCGTGTTAGTACCGCACGTCGGACACTGCATCGCTCAGATCCTCGCCTTGTCGCCGCTTTCCCCACGAAACAGCAGGGCCCCCGACAAAGTACTGGGTGGCATCGCTCTCGGGCGCGCCGATGGCGATTTTGCGACTCGTTCATCCGATTTGTCGCCGCCATCCGGGGTTGGCACCGAACCACGGCCCGGCGACAACGGTCAAGATCGAGCCAGGTGGTTTACCTGAGATCATGTGACCCTCGTCGCATTTCGCCCGCGCGCCGGGGAGGGCGGAACGGCGTTCTCCTCACGTTGTGGCGAGATCGCCGCTGGTTCCGGCTAGGCTCGGGGCGACCTTCCGAGGCGCCCCAGATGCCCCCGCTCACCAGAGAAGACGGAGTCCATGAGCGATCTTCCACTGCGTTCGCAGCTGGCCGTCGCGCTCGGTCGTACGGCCGCCAAGATGTCCCGGCTCGCCGGCAAGGGGGACGGGTCGGTGATCGGCGGCAAGGTCGGCCTCAAGCTCGACCCGGAGCTGCTCACCCGGCTCGCCAAGGACCGCAAGCTCGTGCTCGTCAGCGCGACCAACGGCAAGACCACCACGACCCGGCTGATCACGTCGGCGATGACCCCCCTGGGCGAGGTCGCGACCAACGCGTTCGGGGCCAACATGCCCACCGGGCACGTGTCGGCGCTCGCCTCCGCGCCCGGCGCGCGCTACGGCGTCCTTGAGTGCGACGAGAAGTACGTGCCCATGGTGCTGAAGGAGACCGGGGCCAACGTCGTCGCCCTGATGAACCTCAGCCGCGACCAGATGGACCGCGCCGCCGAGATCTGGCTGCTCGCCGGCAAGTGGCGCAAGGCCCTGGAGGCGGCGCCGCAGAGCCACGTCATCGCCAACTGCGACGACCCGCTCGTCACCTGGGGCGCCTCCACCGCCAGGAGCGTGACGTGGGTCGCCGCCGGGCAGCACTGGCGCGAGGACTCCTGGTGCTGCCCCGAGTGCGGTGGCCCGCTGGACCGCCAGGACACCGACGAGGACAGCGACTGGCGCTGCCGCGAGTGCCACTTCGCCCGCCCCCGGCCCGACTGGGTGTTGAAGGGCGACCAGGTCACCGCGCCCGACGGCCGGATGTTCCCGCTGTCGCAGCTGTCGCTGCCCGGCCGGGCCAACCGGTCGAACGCGGTGGTCGCGCTCGCGGTGGTCGCGCAGTTCGGCGTGCCGCCGGAGCAGGCGCTGCCGCTCCTCGGCGAGGTCCGGTCCGTGGCCGGCCGCTACACCACCGTCGAGCACGAGGACCGCCACATCCGCCTGCTGCTCTCCAAGAACCCGGCGGGCTGGCTGGAGGCGTTCGACGTGCTGGAGCCCGCGCCCGGCCCGGTCGCGCTCTCGATCAACGCGCAGGGTCCCGACGGCCGTGACACGTCGTGGTTGTGGGACGTCGACTACCGCATCCTGCGCGGCCGCCCGGTCTGGGTGACCGGAGAACGCCGCGTCGACCTCGCCGCGCGCCTGGAGGCCGCCGAGGTCCCGTTCACCATCGTCGACGACATCGAGCAGGCCGTCATGGCGGTACCGCCGGGCCGGCTCGACGTGATCGCCAACTACACCGCCTTCCAGAACATCCGAACGAGGTACGGCCGTGTCGTCTAACCGTCCACTGAAGCTCGTCTGGATCTACCCGGACCTGCTGTCCACGTACGGCGACCAGGGCAACACGATCGTCCTGGAGCGCCGGGCCGCGCTGCGCGGCATCCCGACCGAGACCGTGCACATGCGCTCGGACGAGCCGGTGCCGACCGACGGCGACATCTACCTGCTCGGCGGCGGCGAGGACCGGCCGCAGATCCTGGCGGCGCAGCGGTTGCGCAACGACGGAGGCCTGCGGGTCGCCGCCGAGGGCGGGGCCGTCATCTTCGGGGTCTGCGCCGGTTTCCAGATCCTCGGCCACGAGTTCGGCGGCGAGGAGGGGCAGCTGGTGCCCGGGCTCGGCCTGCTGGACATCCGCAGCTTCCGCGGCGAGCAGCGCGCCGTCGGCGAGGTCGTCGGCGACGTCGCCACCGAGTTGAACGTGCCGCGCATCACCGGCTTCGAGAACCACCAGGGCGCCACCCAGATCGGTCCGAACGCCCGGCCGCTCGCCCGCGTCGTCGCCGGAATCGGCAACGGCGGCGGCGACGGCACGGAGGGGGCCTACGCGGGGCGGATCCTCGGCACGTACATGCACGGTCCGGCGCTGGTGCGCAATCCGGGCCTGGCCGACCTGCTGCTCCGCTGGGCCGTGGGCGCCGAGCTCCAGCCCATCGACGACTCCTGGGCGGGACGGCTGCGCGAGGAACGGCTCAACGCCGTCCTCACCTCCGGCTGAGGGGGCGGGCCCTAGGCGCGGGCGGATTCCTCTTCCTTGCGCTTGCGCTTGCGCAGGGTGGCGGCGCGCGCGCGTTCCTCCGGATGAGCCCTGGACCGCAGCAGGCTGGCGACGGTGGTGACCACCAGGATCAGCAGGATCACCGCCAGCGAGACCGGGGTCGGGATCTCGGGCACGGACTTGCTGACGTCCTCGTGCGCGAACGCGAGGACCAGCTTGACGCCGATGAGCGCCAGGATCAGCGACAGCCCGATCGACAGGTAGACCAGCCGTAGGAGCAGCCCTTCCACCAGGAAGAACAGCGCCCGCAGACCCAGCAGGGCGAAGGCGTTGGCGGCGAACACGATGAACGGTTCCTTGGTGACGCCGTAGACCGCCGGGATCGAGTCCAGCGCGAACAGCACGTCGGTGCTGCCGATCGCGACGAAGACCAGCAGGAGCGGCGTCATCACCCGGTGCCCGTCCTCGCGCGCGAACATCCGGCCGCCGTGGAAGTCGGTGGTCAATGGCATGATCTTGCGGGCCCGGCGGACGAGGAAGTTGTCGTCGACGTCGGGGTCCTCGTTCCGGTGCCGGATCAGCTGGACGGCCGTCCACAGCAGGACCAGGCCGAAGATCAGGAACGTGAACGAGAACATGCTGATCGCCGCGGCGCCGATCGCGATGAAGATCGCCCGCAGGACCAGCGCGGCGCCGATGCCGAACAGCAGCACCTTCTGCTGGTACTCCTCGGGCACGCTGAACCGCGCCAGGATGATCACGAACACGAAGAGGTTGTCGACCGAGAGGCTCTTCTCCACCACCCAGCCGGCGAAGTACTCGGTGCCGGCGGCCGAACCGGCCAGCGGGACGAGCGCGAGCCCGAACAGCAGTGCGATCGCGACGTAGAAGACCGACCAGAACGTGGCCTCGCGCAGCCCGACCGCATGCGGCTTGCGTACGGCGACCAGCAGATCGAACACGAAGAGCGCCACGATCAGGCCGATCGTCGCGCCCCAGAGCCACACCGGGATCTCGATCACGCGGCCTCCCTCGGAACGGGGTCGTCGAGCCGCTTATGTCCGTTCTGCGGAGGATCAATCGGTGTCGCCGACGCCCCTACCCGGCCGTGGGCCCGGCCGTGGCCCCGGCCGTCCGCGCGACGATCAGGAGGTGATCAGTAGACGAGCGCCTGGGCGCCTTCCGTGGTGGCCTCTTCCACGAACGTCGGCGCACCGGCGATGCGGATGCCCTCGATGACGTCGTCCTGGCCGATGTCGCGCCGGGCCGCGCACTGCGTGCAGATCGTCACCCGGCCGCCCTTCAGCACCACCTGGAGCAGGTCGGCGAGCGGCGTGGCGTGCGGCAGCTCGAACTCCTTGGCCCGGCCGGGCAGCGCGTACCACGCGGACTCGCCGGTCAGCCAGAGGGACACCGGCACACCGGCGGCCACGCCGGCCGCCGCGACCGTGAAGGCCTGATTGCACCGCTCGGCGCCGTCGGCCCCCGCCGTCGCCTTGATCACCAGAGATCTCGCCATACCGGCACCCTAACCCCCGCAGGGGATAGGGTCCCCCTTGTGGGCGGCATGGTGAACGCGGGAATCCTGCTCCTGGTGCTCGGGGTGATGGCGGTCGGCGCCATCGTGCTGGTCGTGCGGCTGTCGAGGCTCCGCTAGCACTACGCTCGGTGCACATGGAGTTTGAGCCGCATCCCGACATCGAACCTCTGGCGTTCCTGCTCGGCAGGTGGGAGGGCGCCGGTGTCGGCGACTACCCCACGATCAAGGAGTTCCGTTTCGGGCAGGAGATCTCGTTCAGCCATATCGGGAAGCCGTTCCTGATCTACTCCAGCCGCAGCTGGCTCATCGAGGACGACGGTTCGCTGGGCCGGCCGCTCGGGACCGAGACCGGCTACTGGCGGCCGCAGCCGGGCAACCAGGTCGAGGTGACGCTGGCGCATCCCACGGGGATCGTCGAGATCTACGTCGGCAACGTCGCGTTCAACCGGGTGGAACTGCTCACCGACGTGGTGGCGCGGACCACGACGGCCAAGGAGGTCACCGGCGGCAAGCGCCTGTACGGCCTGATGCCCGAGAAGGACGGCAAGCGGGACCTCGGCTGGGTGTACGAGATGGCCGCCATGGGACAGCCCCTGCAGTCCCACCTGTCCGCTCAGCTCAAGAAGGTCGCCTGAGGCCGCCTGACAAGGCCCGGACATTGAACGATCCCCGGACCTTCCCACCGGGAGGCGGGGGGTGGACAGGACGGGTCCACCGGTCCGGGGATCGGGTAACTGCCTGGTATTCGCCGGTCACCGTCGCGACCGTGCGTGCCGCCGCCGAGACGGCGGCTCCGAGGCGGAACGGCGACTAACGGACAGCCACCTCGCGAGTCCTGGAACTATGCATTCTCTGGACCACCTCCTTTCGCGCGTACCTGGCAAGTTATGCGACCCGGCCGAGGTCAGGCAAGCGAATTTTCCGCGATCTTCGATGGTGACCTCGGGCACACCGGCGGCACATAGACTCTGGGCATGTCCGAGACGTGGCAGGAGGAGCTGAGGGCGAGGGGCTACCGCGTCACCCCGCAGCGGCAGCTCGTCCTTGAGGCGGTGACCGCGCTGGAGCACGGCACGCCCGAGGAGATCTGCGCCGAGGTGCAGCGCACGGCTCGCGGGGTCAACATCTCCACGATCTACCGCACCCTGGAGCTCCTGGAGGAGCTCGGGCTGGTCAAGCACGCCCACCTGGGACACGGCCCGCCCAACTACCACCTGGCCGAGCACGCCGAGCACATCCATCTGGTCTGCCGCGGCTGCGAGACGGTCACCGACGTCGATCCCGCGGTCGCCGCCGGGCTGGCCGGGGTGCTCGAACGCGACTTCGGGTTCGAGACCGACGTGCATCACCTCACGGTCTTCGGCCGCTGCAAGGAGTGCCGGACCAAATAGTCTGGAGGCCATGGAGAGCCCGCTGCTGAAGCTGCCCGGAGCCGTCGCCGCCGATTCGCCCGACCAGGAGGTCGCCGCGCACTACGGCGAGCCCGCGCACGAACAGCGCGCCCTGGAGGCGGGCCGGGCCTTCGTCGACCGGAGCAACCGCGGCGTCGTCCGGATCGAGGGCGCCGACCGGCTGCGCTGGCTGCACAGCCTGCTGAGCCAGCATCTGGAGGGCCTGCGGCCCGGTGAGCCGACCGAGGCGCTGCTGCTCAGCCCGAACGGGCACATCGAGCACCATCTCCACCTGATCGACGACGGCACGGCCGTCTGGGCGCACGTCGAGCCGGGCGCGGCGCCGTCGCTGGTGGAGTTCCTCGACAAGATGCGCTTCATGATGCGGGTCGAGGTGACGGACGTGGGCGACCGGTACGCCGTCGTCACCGGGCCGAGCGGGTTGGGCGGGACTCTGGTCTGGCCGGACGCCGCCGGGACCGAGACGCGGATCGTGTCCCGCGACGCCGAAGCGGAGGCCAACGCCGAGGCCGACGCCGACGCGGACTCCGACGGTCCGGATCTTGCCGGGCTCTCGCTGGCGGCGTTCGCCGATGGCGAACTGCGGCCCGCCGGCATCTGGGCGTACGAGGCCATGCGCATCGCCGACCACAAGCCGCGCATGGGCCTCGACACCGACCACAAGACGATCCCGCACGAGATGGGCTGGATCGACTCCGCCGTCCACCTCACCAAGGGGTGCTACCGCGGCCAGGAGACGGTCGCCCGGGTGCACAACCTGGGACGGCCGCCGCGCCGCCTGGTCTTCCTGCATCTGGACGGCAGCGTCGACACCCTTCCGGTGCACGGTGACGCGGTGGAGATTCCTGGGGGCCGTACGGTGGGCTTCGTGGGCTCGGCGGTCCGGCACCACGAGCTCGGCCCGATCGCGCTCGCGCTGGTCAAGCGGAACGTTCCGGTGGACGCCGATCTCCTGGCGGGCGGGGTCGCCGCGAGCCAGGAGGTCGTGGTTTCCCCGGACACCGGTGCCAACGCGAACATCGACTTGCGGAGGACCGCAGCAAAACGGGCGTAAAGCGCCTACCGGACGGGGAAATCGTCTGTCGTGGACGATGCCCCGATCGGTCGCCGGGACGAGCGGCCGCCGCCCCCCAAGAAAGGCACGCGGGGCCTGCGCCGCAGGCGCCGCCGGGAGTCGGCGCTGGTCTGGTGGTGCGGGTTCGGCGCGCTGCTCGTCGCCGCCTGGTGGGCGGGCTCCTGGCGGCTGGCGCTGCTCGCGCTCCTGTTGTGGTGCCTCTACCAGTTCGTGCTCGTGCCGACGATCTGCCGGGTCATGACGCGGCAGGGCCTCCCGTGCCGGGAGCCCGCTCGCGGGCGGCTGTTCGCGTGCGGTGCGGCGCACCAGGAGGTCAAGAACGACGCCGTGTGGCGCTTGGTCGGCCTCCGCGACCCGTTCCGCAGGCGTCCCGCCGTCGACGCCCCGCGCGAGACCGGTGTGCTGGTCGTCTCGCCGGAGGTCCGGGGCCGCCTCGCGCAGGCCGACCGGAGCCTGATCGTCCTGGCCGCGCTCGGCACCGTCGTGACGGTCGCCGGCATGGTCTACGGCTTCTGAACGCGGGTCGCGCTCACACCTCGACGATCAGGGTGATCGGTCCGTCGTTGACCAGCCCGACCTTCATGTCGGCACCGAAGACCCCGGTCTCCACCTTGGCGCCGAGCGCCCGCAGCTCGGTCACCACCGCCGCCACCAGCGGCTCGGCCACCGGACCCGGCGCGGCGTCGCTCCACCCGGGGCGCCTGCCCTTGCGGGTGTCCCCGTACAGCGTGAACTGGCTGATCACCAGCAGCGGGGCGTTCAGGTCCGAGGCGGAACGCTCGTTCTCCAGGATGCGCAGCCCCCACAGCTTGGCCGCCAGCTTGCGCGCCTTGGCGGGGGTGTCGTCGTGCGTCACCCCGACCAGGACCATGAGGCCCGGCCCTTCGATCGCCCCCACGACGCGGCCGTCCACGGTCACGTCCGCCTGACTCACCCTCTGCACCACAGCGCGCATGCCTCCTGATTGTGCCGGGTGCCTTCAAGCGTTCTGAAAGTGGTCTCCAAGTGGGCGGGTCCAGGGTGGGGGCATGCGAGAGAACAGGGTGCTGACGGTGCGGCCTCGCCGGCCGACCGACCCGCAGGTGGATCTGCGGCTCTACACGATCGCCCACCGGGCGATCCAGCGCGGCGCCCACGACCTCGCCGAGCTCGCCGGGCGGTTGCGGGCCGAGGAGACGGTGCTGACCGAGCGTCGCGCCAAGGCGCTGGACAGGTTCGTCGAGCTGTTCGTCTCCGACATCCGGCACCACCACCGGTACGAGGACGAGATCGGGTTTCCGGTCGTCCGCGCGTCGGCGCTCGGGGCGGTGGACCTCGAACCGCTGACCGTCGACCACGACCGGCTCGACCCGATCCTCGCCGCACTGTGCGCCGCGACCGCGGGCCTGCGGACCGAGCCGACCGACACGCTGGCCCGCAAGGCGCTGGCGGTCGAGTCCGTGCGGCTGCGCGACCTGCTCGACGAGCACATCACCGAGGAGGAGCGCGACATCTTCCCGGCCATCTCCCGGTACGTGTCGGTGGAGGACTTCGACCGCTGGGAACGGGCCGTCACGAAGGCCTACCCCAAGCGGCGCCTGTGGTTCACCGCGTCGTGGTGGGCGGCGGTCACTCCGGAGGACGACACGGTGGCCTGGTCGAAGACCCCGGTGTCGTTCCGATTGGCACTGCGGCTGTGCAGAGGGAGGTACGAGCGTCTGCACGGGACGCTCTTCGGTTGAGGTTCACGGGTCTCGGCGGCGCAGGCGTCCGAGGGCCGTGGTGGCCTCGTGTTCCCAGCGCGGGGCACGGGCATGGCGGGCCAGGTCGAGCGCGGCGTCCCAGTGGCGGGCGGTCACGGCCGCGGGGAGGCCGAGAAGCTCGGCGAGGCGGGCCAGCCGCGCGGCCACGGGTCCGATGTGCAGTCCCATCGTCTCGCCGCCACAGACGAACGCCTCGTAGGGCAGCAGCCGCTCATACAGCGGCCCGGCCAGTTCGCGGGGGCTGGCCGGGCCGTTGGGTCCCTCCACGTCCGACGCGCCGGCCGAGGCCGCAGCCCCGGCCAAGGCCAGCGCGTCGGCGTGGAAACCCTCAAGGAGCAGCCACAGCTGGTCCTTGGGCGGCTCACCGACCTTCGTCAGCAGCGTGAGCGCGGCCTCACCGTCGCCGCTTGCCGCGAGTGCGCAGGCGTGCAACGGGGCGCCCACCGCCACGTCGAACGAGGCGATGAGCCGCGCGTCCTGCTCGGCGGAGGCGAGCTCGCCGGCCGCCTGCCGCGCGCAGATCCGTCCGATCACGCCCGCGCCGGTGACGTCCCACATCTCCCGGCTCGCCGCGGTCTCGGCGAGGGTGGTGAAGGCCTGCGCGGCCGAGTCCAGATCGCCCTGGACGAGCTCGCGGGCCGCGTCGGCCAGCTGTACCTGCATCCGGAACACCGGCAGCTCGTACCGGTCGGCGAGCTCGGCGACGGCGGCGGTGAGAGAGGCGATCTGGTCGTGTTCGCCGCGCACGCCCAGCTCGACGCAGCGGGCCAGGAGCCCCAGGGCCTCGACCCCGGGCATGCGTTCGTCCCGGCCGAGCCGTTCGAGCTCCAGCGCCACCCGGGTGACCTCCGTGTACCGGCCGGGCCGGCGTTCGGCGAAGTAGAGGGCGTTGAGCGCGGCGGCCAGCACCGCCGTGTCACCGGCGCGGCGCGCCCATTCGACCGCGGCGGTGGCGGCCTCGACCGCCCCGTCCGGATCGTGGTGGAGGCCCGCCTCCAGCGCGTACGTCGTCCGCAGCCCCGCCTTGAGCGCGTCCGGCACCGCCGGCAGCGTGCGCCGGATCAGCTTGATCAGCTCGATGTCGATCTGCCCCCGCGGCCGGCTGTACCAGAGCGTCGGGGTGTCGATCGCGACGATCGCGCGGGCGGTGAGCTCGGGATCACCGATCGCCGCGGCCGCGTGGATCGCCTCACCGCGCAGGTCGTGGGCCCAGCGAGGCCGTCCAGCGAGCTGCGCCGCGCGGGCCCGGCCGATGAGCAGCTCGGTGCGGATCCGCGGGTCGCCCGTCGTGCCGTCCCGGTCGAACGCGGTCAGGGCCCGTTCCCACAGATCGAGGGCCGAAGCGTAGGCGAAGGCCTGCTCAGCGGCCTCGGCGGCGGCCCGGCAGTAGTGCACGGCCTTGTCCGCCTCCCCGAGCACCGACGCCTCGGAGAAGTGGTGGGCCAGCTCGGCCAGCGCGCCCGGGATGATCCGTTCGGCCGCGGCGCCCACGTCCGCGTGCAGGCGGGCCCGCCTCAGCCGCAGCAGATCGCCGTACACCGTGTCGCGCACCAGCACGTGGGCGAAGCGCACCCGTCCAGCCGCGGGCTCCTCCAGCAGGCCGCCGACGACGGCCGCCTCCAGCGCGTCGTAGACGTCGTCGGGGTCCTGCCGCTGTGCCGCCACGACCAGCCGGACGTCCGCCTCGCGGCCGATCACGGCCACCACGCGCAGCACGTTGCGGGTGAGCGCGGGCAGGCGGGCGATGCGCAGCCTGATGACTTCGGCGATGCCCGCGGGGACCTCTTCGGTGTCCGGTTCGGTGCCGCCCGCCGGAGCGGGCGCGGGGGTGGGGACGGGGGCCGCCGGCGGCGGGGTGAACGCGTCGTCCGGGGCGCCGACGGGGAGCCGGGCGAGCTCACGCAGGTAGAACGGGTTGCCGCCGGCACGTTCGACGATGCTCGCGACCGCCCCCGGATCGACCCGGTCCGCAGTGCCCTCCTGGGTCTGGACCGCCCGTACGAGAGCGGCGGCGTCGGCGTCGGGCAGCGGCCCGAGCGGAAGCCGCAGCGCCCCCTGACGAGAGAACACCGCGAGCGTGTCGGCGAGAGCGCCGCTCACCTCGGCCGACCTGTAGGTGCCGATGACCACGACAGGCAGGGCCGGCGGCGGGCCGCCCAGCACGTCCCGCAGGACCGCGAGCGTGCCCTCGTCCGCGCTGTGCAGGTCGTCGAGCAGGACGGCCACCGGCCGGTCGTCGGAGGTGCGGGCGAACCGGTCGCTGATCGCCCGCGAGGTCTGGAACCGGTCGGCGGCGCCCGGCGGCTCGCCGACCAGGGTCGTGATGACCTGATGCCAGGGCCACATCGGCGGGGCGCCGCCCGCCTCCGGGCAGCGGCCCCACGCCACCCGCCAGCCGGCGGTGGCGAGCCCGACCGCGAGGACTTCGAGCAGCGCGGTCTTGCCGATGCCGGGCTCGCCGTGGACGAGCGCCGTGCGCAGGCGCCGGCCCGCTTCGGCGGCCTGCGCCGTCCGCGTCAGCCGTTCCAGCTCGGTCGCGCGGCCGAACAGGCCGGTCTCGGGCACGCGCCCCGGCGGCTGGGCGGTCTCAGGCCGGGCCGCCGCCGGCGGTCTCGGCGGTTCGACGAGCTCCAGCGGCGGCATCTGCGGGACGGCGTCCAGCACCGGGTCCTGCGCGAGGATCGCCGTCTCCACGTCCCGCAGGCCCGGCCCGGGATCGACGCCCAGCTCGTCGGCGAGCATCGTGCGAGCCCGCCGCAGCGCGCCGAGGGCCTCGCCCTGGCGGCCCGTCCGGTAGAGCGCGATGGCCAGCAGCCGCCAGGACTCCTCGCGCAGAGGTTCGGCGGCGAGGAAGGCCTCCAGGTCCCCGGCGGCGACGGCGGGCTGGCCCGTCTCCAGGAGACGGCCGGCGCGCCGTTCGACCGCGTGCGCGCGCAGCTCGCCCAGCCGCAGGATCTCCGGCCGCGCCCACTCCTGGTCGGCGACGTCGGCGTACGCGGGCCCGAGCCAGCGGCCCAGTGCCTGGTCGAGCAGGTGCAGCGCCTCGTCCGGGTCCGGGCTCCGGTCGGCGGCGCGCACCTCCTCCTCGAAGAGCCGCGCGTCGACGACCTCGGCGCGCAGCGCGTACCCGGGCGGCGCGCTCACCAGGAGGGTGGCGGGCGCCCGCGGCGGCCGGTCGGGCTCCAGCGCGCGGCGCAGGTGCGACACGTACGACTGGAGGGTGCCGAGCGCGCGGACCGGCTGGTCGCCCGGCCACAGCTCCTCGATGATGCGTTCGGCCGGGACGACCCCGCCGTCCGCGACCAGCAGGCGGGCCAGCACCATCCGCTGGCGGCGCGGGCCCAGCTCGACGGCGCCCCTGTCGGGGTCTCTCGCCGCCAGCGGGCCCAGCACCTGAAACCTCATCGCCGCCCATGATGTCCCGTACGCCTCACTTGCGGGAGGGGCTTGGCAGGACAGATCATTCGGGCATGGGAGCAATGACGCTCATCACGGTGGCGCCCACGGGCGCCGAGTCGGCGAAGGCGGACGTCCCGGCGCTGCCGGTGACGCTCGACGAGCTGGTGGAGACCGCGAAGAACTGCGAGGCCGCGGGCGCCGCGGTCGTCCATGTCCATATCCGCGACGACGCGGCACGGCCCACGCTCGACCTCGCGCGGCTGCGCGACACGGTCCAGGCGTTGCGGGAGTCGACCGGCCTCATCGTCCAGCTGTCGACCGGCGGGGCGGTCACCGACCCGTACGAGGATCGCCTGCGGGTGCTGGAGGCGGGTCCCGACGGGTGCTCGCTGACCTGCGGCACGGTCAACTTCGGCGACGAGGTCTTCATGAACCCGTGGCCGTTCATGGTGGAGCTCTACCGGCGGACGCAGGAGCTGGAGATCGTTCCGGAGTTCGAGCTCTTCGACCTCGGCCAGATCGCGGCACTGCACCGGCTGCTGGACAAGCACGGCGCGCCGTACGGCGGCCGCGTCCACTGCGACCTGGTCATGGGCGTGCCCGGCGGCATGCCGGGCGACACGCGCACGCTCGTCGCGGCGGCCGGCGCGCTGCCCGAAGGGGCCACCTGGTCGGCGACGGGCGTGGGCCGGACGTCGCTGCCCGTGATGTACGCGGCGCTGTCGGCGGGCGGTCACCTGCGGGTCGGCATGGAGGACACGCTGACCTACGCCAGGGGAGAGCCGGTGGTCTCGAACGCCCAGCTCGTCGAACGGGCGGCGGCCGTCGCGCGCTTCGCCCAGCGGCCGCCGATGGACGTCGACGAGGCGCGCCGGTTCCTCGGCGTCAAACCCCGCTGACCTGCGGTGCGCGTGGTCTGGAGTGTTTCCTTACCAATATCCTGTAAGGAACGTCCGGGCTTTTAGAGGTGAACATGCAGGTCAATCCGGTTCTGGTCGAGGTGGAGCGCTCCGGTTTCGTGGAGTCGTGGCACCGCGGGTCGGCGATCGGGCTCGACGCCGGCGGATCGGCGGCCGTCCGCACGGGAACGCCCGACGCACCGATCTTCCCGCGTTCGGCCAACAAGCCGATGCAGGCGGTCGCGATGCTCCGGTCCGGCCTCGATCTCGCGGGGGAGCTGCTGGCCCTGGCGGCGGGCAGCCACTCCGGGGAGGGCTTCCATGTCGAGGGCGCGGAGAAGATCCTCGCCGGGGCCGGGCTGTCCGCCGACCTTCTGCAGTGCCCGGCGCAATGGCCGCTGGAGCCCGAGGTCGGCTTGGACGTGGCCCGCGGCGGAGGCGGCAGGTCACGGCTGCGGATGAACTGCTCGGGCAAGCACGCCGGGATGCTCGCCGCCTGCGTGGTGGCCGGGTGGCCTACCGATTCCTATCTGAATCCCGAGCATCCCCTCCAACTGGCCGTACGGGCCGTCGTGGAAGAGCTGTCCGGTGAGAAGCCCGTGACGGTCGGCGTGGACGGGTGCGGCGCGCCGCTCTTCGCGATCTCGGCGACCGGGGTGGCCCGGGCGTTCCGGGCCCTGGTGCTGGCCGCTCCCGGTACGCCGGAACGCCGGGTGGCCGACGCGATGCGTGACCATCCGGCGTGGACGTCGGGCACGCGGCGCGAGGAACGACGGCTGATGGACGCCGTCCCGGGACTGCTGGTCAAGTGCGGTGCGGAGGGCGTGGACGCGTTCGCCTACGCGGACGGACGGGCCGGGGTGGTGAAGGTCGACGACGGCTCGATGCGTGCGCGGACGCCGGTGACGGTCGCTCTCGTACGGGCACTCGGCATCGATACCGCGCCGGACGTGGACACCGCCGTTCTGGAAGAGCTCGCCACGGTCCCGCTGCACGGGGGCGACGCGACGGTCGGCGCCATCCGTCCGGCCGAAGGGCTTTTCGGCGCTAGAGGCGCATGAGTCCCATGTCCCGTCGGGGTCGGCGAGCGTTCTCTTCGGGCGAATAGCTGTGGGAGTACATTCCCGGCGTGTAACGGTAGAAGCCGCCACCGACCTCGTGCTCCGCCCCGTGATGCTGCTCCGGCACGTTGATCGGGGTCAGGCCCGTCCTCGACGCCCGCCAGGCGGCGTTGGTCTTCCTGAGCCCGAGCGAGGTCATGCCGACAAAGGTGACCAGGGCCAGCGCGACGACGAGCGGCCCGATGATGAGCAAGGGTCCGTCGCCGATCCTGTTCGCGGCGACGATCGTGAGCTCCGGCCCCATGTGACCAGCCCCCGTTGGTAGATGACCCTTTCAAGGCTACAGAGCCGATATGTATCCGGCTGCGGTCAATAACGCCATTTAGGGCAATTTTGACGTTGAGGGTGCCTCCTTTGCCGTCGGTACGGTGACGGCACGGTCGCGGCCGGCGGCCAGGCCAGGAATCGCCAGCCCGGCAACGACCGCGAGCGTCACCAGGATGGGAACGGTCCAACCATGCGTGGCGTCGTGCAACGCCCCGATGGCCAGCGGCCCTGTCGCCGCGATCACATAGCCCACGCCCTGAGCCATCCCCGACAGTTGCGCCGCCACCTGAGCGTTCTGCGCCCGCAGCCCAATGAACGACAGAGCGGTCGCGAACCCCAGCCCCTGTCCAAGACCGAGCACCACCGACCACACCCACACCGACCCGATCGGAGCCCACGCGATCCCGGCGAACCCGAGCAGGCTCGCCACCACGACGGCGCCGACGAGAGGCCGCTGATCCCGCATCCTCCGTTCGAGCAACGGCACGCACAGCGACCCCACGGCCTGCATCAGGCTCGACAGCGCCAGCACGTACCCGGCCGGAGCCTCGGCCATGCCCCGGTCCTGGCAGATGGTGGGCAGCCAGCCGACCACCACGTACGCCAGCAACGACTGGATGCCCATGAAGGCGGTCACCTGCCACGCCAGCGGAGAACGCCAGACGTGCACGGCCAGCGCACGCGACGCGACCGGCGCCGAACGGGCCGCCCGCCGGGCCCTCGGCAGCCACGCCACCGCCGCCAACCCCGCCGGAATGACCAGCAACCCCAGCGGAACCCGCCACGAACTGTCCAGAGCATGCTCGACCGGCACCGCCAACCCCGACGAGACAGCCGCGCCGACCGTCACGGCCACCGTGTAGACCGCCGTCACCGTGGTGATCGAGTCCGGATGGTCGCGCTTGATGATGGCGGGCATCACGATGTTGCCGATGCTGATGGCGATCCCCGCCACCAAGGACCCGGCGAACAAGGCGACCGGAGCACCCGCCAGCCGCAACACCAGCCCCGCCACCAGCAGGACCATGGCCCCGATCAGCAACGACTCGTTGCGCGGCGCTCTCCGCAAGAAAGCCGCCAGCAGCCCGTACACGCCGAAGAAGACCAGCGGCAGCGTGGTCAGAGCCCCCGCCGCCGTTCCTGACAGCTGGAACTCGCCCCTGATCTCGTTCAGCACCGGCCCGACCGCCACGACCGCCGGCCGCAGATTGACCGCCACCAGAACGATCAGCACCAGCTGCCCGACGAGCACCCGCCGCGTCACGGACGCTCCACCAGCGTCTCCAGAGCCGCCAGACTCGGCTCGATGATCGCCGCAGCCGCCCGCCCCGCGGCGTCCTCGTCCTGCCGCGCGATGGCGTCCACCACGGCCTGATGCGCCTCCTGGCTGGCCTCCGGAACCTCCTGGTCGAGCCGCAGCGTGCCCATGGCCTCACTCAGCCGCCGCAGAAAGAAGCGACAAGCCTCGATCAGCACCGCGTTCCCCGTGGCCTCCACGACCCCCAAATGGAACCGCGCGTCCGCGGCCCCGAACTCCTCCGCCCCACTAGCAGCCGCCCGCGCCGCAAGCAGCTCCCGCAACCGAACGAGATCCCCCTCCGTCCTCCGCCGCGCGGCCAGCCGAGCGGCCTGAACGTCATACGCCAGCTGCACCTCGAAGACGTCCCGCAAACTGGCCCGCTCAACCCGCCGCAACATCGGCCGAGGATCAGCCCCGCTCAGCACATAAGTCCCGTCGCCCCGGCGCACCTCCAGCACGCCGACATGCGACAACGCCCGAATCGCCTCCCGCACCGCAGGCCGGCTCACCCCCAACCGCGAGGCCAGCTCCAACTCCCCGGGAATCCGATCACCAACCCGCCAGGCCCCCGCCGAGACCTCCCCCTGAAGCTGCTCCAACACAGCCTCCACAGCCGACCCACCCGGCACCCGCCGAAGCACTACAAGCCCTCCCTAGACGTAAGATGTCAGACATCTTACCTATCAGAAGATCGCCACCTTGGTGCAACAAGGCCCTCGCTCCGCTCGGACAGCCCCATCGGGGCTCCCGCCCCGAACCCCAGGCTGGGGGCAAGCCCCCAGACCCCCACCCCTTCAGTGGTGCATCCCCTCGGGATAGAAGCCTGTGGAAATAGGTCAGGGAAATGTGGGGGTCATCCTGGACACCCCGTCTCGGGCACAGAACACCGGTTCGACGCTAATGGGTGAGTGCGTCGGGAGGGCAAAATCATGAAAAGATTCGCTACAAGTGATGAGCTGCGGCTCTCGTTCTACTGCAAGGATCCCGACTCGACCACCAAGCAGGATTGCGCGACCTTCTACCGGACCAACCACGGAACATGGGTGGTGCAAGGTGATCGACTCGGCCCGGAGACCGAGACCCAGCTCATCGGCCTGGCCGAGCACGAAACGTACGTCGAGGTCCCTGGGCGCTTGATGGAGAGCATGGTGCGCCAGTACGTCAAGGAGAACCATGGAGTTGATCTCGACGGAGCGGCGTAACGAGCTGATCGACTCGGCGAGCCTCATCCTGAAACTCGAGCTCCGGGACGCCTACGCCGTCGACGCCGTGCTTCTCGACGCGTGGCGGGCTGGAGATCCTCAGGGCGTCGTGTCGTCGTTCGTGGAAAGCTGGGCCGACGGTGTTCGGGAGGACTTTGAGCGGGGTCAGCGCACCCGCAGGATCCGAGTGGTATCCGAACCCCTCTCGGAATACCAGCGCTACCTTTTCGACGTCCAGACGCCGGCAGTCGAAGCGGGTGAGGACATACGGTGGCTTCCCCGACGCTTGACATCGTCACTCCTGCTTCCCGGCAACGACATGTTCGTCCTCGATGGAGACTGCTTGGTCTTCAATGTCCTCGGTGGCGACAATCAACGAGCCGAGATTCAGTTCAGCGACGACCCGGCCATGGTCAAGTCGTGCCGCGACGCCTTCGAAGCCGCATGGTCGGTCTCCATCCGCCACCGCGAGTACCGCCCGACTCCGTAGAGCGTTCCTTTGACCAACGACGCCAAGAACGCATGCAAGTCTTTCGGCCTCCGGCTGCGCGACTACCGCTTGGACGCCGGTCACTCCGGCGTCGAGTTCGCTGCGCTCACGGGTATTCACAACACCAAGATCTCCCGCATCGAACATGGGCACCTGGACCCGAGCGAGGACGAGATCCGCAGGTGGATGACGGCCTGCGGGGTGGCCCGTCACATCCCGGAGATGATCGCGATCCGTCGCGAGGTGCTCCAGATGTGGCAGGAGCACCGCCAGGCGCTCAAAGCCGGGCTGAGGCACGTCCAAGCCGAAGGCGACCTCTACGAACGGACTCGGCTGGTGCGGGCATACGAGTCCTGCAGGCTGCCCGGCATCCTGCAACGGCCGGGCTACGTCGAACCCTTGATGGATCTCGTCTCGAACGTCCACGGCCTGCCCGGCGGTGACGACGCCCACGGGGCCGCGGAAGCCCGTCTCTATCGACAACGCCTCCTGACCCAGCCGACAGGCTTGAACAACTACGTCTTCGTCCTCGAGGTCTCCGCCCTCCATCTCGCGATCGTTCCCGACGAGATCATGAGCTCCCAACTCGACTTTCTCGCCGAGGTCACGCGGTATCCCCACGTCTCGCTCGGCATCATCCCGGCCGGTGCCCCTCGGGCCATCTGGGCAGGAGAGGGCTTCTACGTGTTCGACGACAAGCTCGTCCGCAGCGAACTGTGGACCGTCGAGTACCAGACCGACCGCCCCGACGAGGTCGCCGAGTACGTCCGCCTCTTTGAACTGCTGCGCCGCTCAGCCGTGTTCGGCCAGGATGCCCGGCGTCAGATCGAACTGGCGCGAAGACGCATCGCTGAAAAATAGTGAAAACGTCTGGCCTTCAAAATGCCGCTTCCTTAGCGTTCGATATAGGCGGCATCGGCGCGAGGAGGCCGGGTGTTCATCAAATCCAGTAAGTGCGGCGGTCCGTGCAGCGAAGGCTGTGTGAATGTCGCCATCGTCCGCGAAGCAGTCGTCGTAGCCGACGAGCAGGGAAACATCTCGCGGTTCAGCCACCAGGAGTGGGCCGACTTCATTGGCGGGGCCAAAGCGGGTGAGTTCGACCTTCCCGCTGAGTCACCCGCACTTACGACCGCGAGCTAAGGACAAACCCACACCATAGGCAGGCCCCGCCACTCGGGCGGGACCTGCCCGCTGAGAGGACACCCACGTGGGCTCGGGCTTCGACTACGACAGTTGGAAGAGTTCAACACCAGACCACTGGAGGCAGCTCGGTTTGCATTGGCACTGCCACCACTGGCGAGCCACAGGCAACCAGTACCGAGATGACGGCGCACGCCGAGACGTCAATACTGATCTGGCTCCGCTCGTGCTCCGCGACTGGCTCAAGAAGCCGGCACGACTCATACGGCATATTGCCGAGACGCCCGACGAGGGCGCCGCATGGCTGTCCGAGCAGTGGCGTGCGATCAGAGCACAGGTAACCCTGGGCGACACCGTCGATGACGAAACCCGGCTTGGGCGGGCTCTCTACGAACTACGCCTGGGCCAAGATGTCGTCTGGGGTAACTGGCTGACGGGCGGAACCTACTACGTGAGCCTCAGCCTCGTCGGCACTGAGCAGTCCTGCCACTGAACGACCGATCCCGACGGCCGTGCCGAAACTTCTATTGGACAAGTTCGGTCGTCTCGCTTCACATGGACGACGAGGCCAACGAGCCCGTTCAAGTCCGCGACGTCGACACATGCTTGTCCACGACCGCTCCGGCCAGGGCCCGCGCTACCGCTCGAACGATCTCATTGGCTCTCGTCCCAACGGCCAGGCTGGAAGCAAGCCCCAGCCCTTTCAGCGGTACATCCCTTCAGAGGTCTAGTTCGTCCCGCTTCACGCGGGCAATAAGCTCGGCGAAGCCACCGGCCGACAGGTTCAGGTGTCCAGCATCGGGAGCCTTGCTGTCCCGTACTCCAACGAGTCCGTTCAAGGCCGCGACCTCGATGCAGTCTTGACCACCGTCGCCTCCGCCGCCGCTGTAGCTGGACTTGCGCCACTTAGTCATTCGAGCCGCTCCAATGCTTGCTCTATGAGGTCCTGCGAGGCGCCCCGGGGTAGGGCGCTCGCTCCGATTTGAGCCCAACGTACCCCGAAACGCCGGATCTCTGTGTCGCCCTGGATCAGTCGGCCCCCACCTGGTGCCTCAACGAACGCGAGGTCTCCTTTCTCCATGGTGAGTCCGTTGAAGGAACCATCGAGCCCTCGGTAGAAGCCCGTGGACTGTGGCACGATCTGTAGCGTGACGTTTCGCATCTCGCCAGCGTCCCGCAGCAGTGTGAGTTGCTGCCGCATCACGTGCGGCCCGCCGATTGGTCGGTCGAGAACGCTTTCGTCGAGGAGCACCCAGACCAGCGGAGCGTTCTTCCGGGTCAAGACATCGCGCCGCTTCATGCGCTCCTCGACGGCTGCTTCGACATCTTCGACTATGCGAGCGCCTGTAAGCAGAGCGCGAGCGTACTCGGGTGTCTGGAAGAGGCCTGGAACGAGCGAGAGCCGGTAGAAGCGGATCTCCAGTGCCTTGAGCTCATACTTTGTGTACTCGACGAACCAGTCTGGATCGTGGGCGGTCCGTGCATAGCGCACAAGGCGCGCAAAGTGGCCGTTGAGGCGGAAGTGATCGTCCAGTCGACCGGCGTGGTCTTCGTTCATATTCCAGCCGTCGCGGGCATGCTCGACGTTCGACACAGTGTGCCGACTGGCGCCCATGACCAGGCCGAGCTGGGCAAGAGAATGTCCTTCGCGTTCCCGCCAAAAACGCAGGTCAGATGCTATCCAATGCTTGAAGGACGCGTCCGGGTTGAGTGACTCGATGGTGGCCACTGCTCACGCTCCGGTGTGTCGGATGTGTAATCGACACGCGACAAGTTAGCCCCGTGGGGGCACGCTTGTCAGCAGATCCACCAAAAGCGAAGGACCATCGATGAGCATCACGTGGCCACTCGAACGCAATGAAGATCCATTTATCTTCACTGCGGTGCTGAAGCCGGTGAATAGCGCGATCAAGGAAGCTCGTGACATCGCCGCGTTCGCGTGGTCCTACTGGAAGCTCGGGGACGACTACATCGTGCGGCTGGTCACTTCGGAACTGATCACCAATGCCGTGCGGGCATCGAGCCATGATCAGCTTGTCGTTCTCCGCTGCTATCGAGGAGCTGGAGGATGCGCGGTCATCGAAGTGTGGGACCAATCGGCGGAGCCGGTCGTCATGAAGTCCGCTGATCTCACCTCATCGGGCGGACGTGGAATCTTCATCGTGGATCAATTGGTGGACGAATGGACAGTCGAAAGCCTCGCGGAAGGCGGGAAACTCGTCCGTGTCATGATCAATCCAGAGCGGATCGCAGAACTGTGAGGACGAAATGAATAGTGACCTGGGTGGCCAGGCCTTTCGTGAGGCGTGGATCGCCGGGGTGCGCGAGCATTTTCCCGGTGAGCCCAAGCCTGGTTACGTCTCGCCGTGGGATGACATGCCCGACTGGGAGCGGCAGGCCGCGGGGGCGGTCCATCGGCAGGTGAGCGACTTCATTTCGGTGTCGGGCGGAGCGACGGCCAGGCTCACCAGGGAGCAGAAAGGACGCTTCGTCGCCCTCTGCTGGATCGCTCAGATCTACAAGCACATCCCCGAGCCAAAGCCGTCGTATGTGGCCGATTGGGATGCGCTTCCGCAATGGCAGAGGGAGACTGATGCCGACATCTTCGAGGCGATTGAAGCTCGGTCAAGCGCCTAAGGTCGGCAAGCCCAAGTCCCATCCAGAGGCCGCCCCGTTGCCGCTCGGGAACGGGACGGAGGGGATGCACCACTGAAGGGCGGCGTCTGGGGGCGCGCCCCCATCGCACACCCCTACACCTCAGGTGTTGCGACAACCCATTGAACGCGGGCCAAGCTGGGGGCTCCGCCCTCAGACCCCCATCCCTTCAATGGTTCACCCCACCAGTTCCCGCCATAGGTCATTGGACAGTCGGGCACAGGGTTCAGTGGCACGGTTGCTCAATGCCTATGAGGCTGAGGCTCACGAAGTAAGTCTTGCCCGTTAGCCAGTTGCCCCAGACCAAGGAGACGAGCTGGCCCTCTAGCCAGTCCGCCCCCATGGTTGCGGGGAGTTTGGGCTCTCCCGCGCCCCGGGGGCGGGGTGCTCTCGTGGTGGCCAGGGAGTCGCTGGTGCTCAGTCCAGGGGTGGGGTGATGCGGGGGGCTCGGGACTCGATGGTCTGGGCGACGTCGAGGACGAGTTCTTCGGTGAACCTGCCGCCGATGATCTGGACGCTGACCGGGAGTCCGTCGGTGACGGCGGTGGGTACGGAGACGGCGGGGAAACCGAGGACGGGTACGGAGGTCATCGGCCACTGCGCCGCGAACAGGCCGCGGCCGCGGGCCGGGTCCAGGATGTCGGCGTCGTTCTCGAACGGCGGCTCGGCCGAGACCGGGGTCAGCAGGACCGTGTCGGTGCCGAGCAGCTCCTGCAGCCTGGTGATCAGCGTGGCACGGCGGGCCCAGCCCTGGATGTACGCCGTGGTGTCGGGCTTGTCGCCCCAGAGCTCCGCGGCCGCCTCGTACAAGTAGGTCATGTTGAGGCGGGTCGCCTCGTCGCCCATGTCGCGCATGCCGGGCAGCAGCGGCCGTACGTCCTCTGAAAGGAGCAGCAGCCACAGTCGCGCGGCCTCGCCGAGCAGGGGCAGCTCGATCTCCTCCACGACGTGGCCCGCCTCGGCCAGCCATCCGGCCGCGGTGTCCAGGGCGGCGCTCACTGACGGGTGCGGCTTGGCCAGGCCCACGTCGCGTACGACCTTGACATGCAGCGGTCCACCGGCCGACGGGTGTGCGGGCAGCGCCGGAATGCCGAACGGGTCACGCAGGTCCGGGGACGCCATCGCTCTCATGGCGAGGCGCGCGTCGGCCACGGTGCCGGCCAGCGGGCCCTGTACGGCCCAGAGCTGGAAGGTGAGCGGGCCTTCGAGGTCCACCGGTGTCGGCGCGACCCAGTTGGAGACCAATCCGACCGTCGGGCGGATGCCGACCACTCCGCAGCAGGCGGCGGGGTAGCGCACCGAGCCGGCGATGTCGTTGCCCTGGGAGATGGGGGTCATGCCTGCGGCCACCGCGCTGGCCGCGCCTCCGCTGGAGCCGCCCGGGGTGTGTTCGGCGCTCCACGGGTTGAGCGTCCTGCCGTGTGGATCGTTCGAGGTGAACCAGCGCATGGAGAAGGCGGGCGTGTTGCTGCGGCCGACGAAGACCGCCCCGGCGGAACGCAGCGCGGCGATGACGGCGTCGTCGTCCGCGGCTCGCACGCCGGCCAGCGGCGCCAAGCCGTGAGTGGTCAGGCTTCCCCGCTGCGCGGTGTTGATTTTGGTGGAGACGGGCACGCCGTGCAGTGGGCCGAGCGCCGTTCCCGCGGAGACGGCTTCGTCGGCCCGGCGCGCGTCGGCGAGCGCCTCCTCGGGACGTACGTCGAGCAGTGCGTTCAGCCCGGGGTTCACGGCCTCGATCCGGTCCAGACACGACTGGACGGCCTGGACCGCCGAGATCCGCCGATCCCGGATTCCCGCCGCGAGCTCGGTCGCCGGCAAGTGCCACAGCTCCATGTCACTCCTCGTTTAACGGCCCCGCCACCAGGCTGTGAGCCAGATCGCATGGCGAGGAGCGTACGTGATGCAACAGGGATGTACAACGGTGTTGTTTTTCTATATCGGCAGGGTTACGCTGCCGTCCATGCCGATCGAGGTCGATATCACGCAACGCCTGGCCGCCATCGCCGACGCCACCCTGGACATCGTGGCGACCAGCGGGATCGACGGAGTGAGCCTCCGCGCCGTGGCGAAGCGAGTCGGCGGGTCCACGACCCTCATCACCAACTACCTGCCGACCAGGGAGGCGCTCCTGCGCAATGCGGTCGAGCACGCGATCCAGGGGTGGGGAGGGGAGATGGAACAGGTCGCCGACGAGCTCCCGGAGAAGGAGCGGCTGGCCGCGACGGCTCGCTGGGCCTGCACGACCACCGGCAACGACGAGGTGTTGCGCCGCCTCTTCATGGAGATCCTCGGTCGCAGCGGCCGGGAGTCGGAGGCGCTGCAGGTCCTCGCCACGGACGCACGGCGGGGGCGGGCGCAACTGGTGGAGGTCGCCGCCCTCGCGGGCGCGGCCGACGCCGAGTTCGCCGCCGACATCATGCATCTGGTACTGCGCGGTTTCTACGTATCCAGCCTGGAGGACCCCGAACGCTGGAACAGCGAAAGTGTCACGCCGCTCATCGACCGGCTCGTACGCCTTCTGACCACCGGCTCGTCGAGGTAACCACCATGTCAACGCTCGATGTGGCGCCGGACCGCCACCCGGCACGGGCACGTGGACCGCCGGTCGGCACGCACGGCCGACCCTTGAGATCTGGCCGTTCCACACGTCTCCGGTCTCCGCCGCACTGACCGGCTTTCCCGCCTTCACCTGCATCGAGCGCGCATCCGACCACGTCGTTCGACCGATCGCGCTGATGAGCCGTGCCCAGAACCGGGCTGCCCGGACGCGCCGTGCCCGCAAGTGCCAGGCCGGGCGCTTCAAGAGCCACTCGCGTCGCGTCAGCCTGCGACGCCGTCCTACTCGGCCCGTACCCCAGCACCACGAAGGGTCTCTGCCATGTCACGTCCCCTGCGCACCGCACTGACGCTCATCGGTTGTTGCACGCTCGCGGCGTGCTCCAACGGCGGCGGAACGGCCGACGATCAGTCGAGACCCAAGGTTATCACCACCGCCGTCGCAGCCCCGACCAAGGACGTCGACACCGTCACCTGGAACGTCCCCGCCGGCGAACCGCCGACGCTCGACCCCGCCCAGTCCTCCATCGAGTCGGTCAGCACCATCGCCGCGAACCTGTGCGAGGGCCTGTTCACCCTCGGTCCGGACTACCGCCCCCGGCCCGCACTGGCCACCAAGGTCGACCATCCGGACCCGCTCACCTTCGTGATCCACCTGCGCGACGGCGTCACGTTCTGGAACGGCAAGCCGGTCACCCCCGAGGACGTCGTCTACAGCGTCAAGCGCATCCTCGACCCCAAGCTGGGCTCGTCGTGGATCGGCTGGGCCGTCAACCTGCGCGGCATCGAGTCCACCGGTCGTAACACGATCACCGTCAAGCTGAAGAAGCCCGACGCCCTGGTCCCGAACTTCTTCGCCATGCCCGCGTTCTTCGTCGTGGAGAAGGCGTCCGCCGAGGCGGCGGGCAAGGCTTTCGGCACCGCCAGGGCCGGTGTCGTGTGCACCGGCCCGTACAAGACCCAAGCCTGGTCGCAAGGCCAGAACATCACGCTCACCCGCAACGACTCCTGGTGGAACACCGCGGCCAAGCCCAAGGTCAAGAACCTGCGCTTCACGTTCATCAGCGACCCCTCCGCGCAGACCGCGGCGCTGGCCAGCGGCGACGTGGACGGTCAGTTCAACGTTCCGCTGAGCGCGACAGCCCAGCTTTCGGGCAAGGGCCGCCTGCTGTACGGGCAGAGCATGGGCCCCACTTTCCTGTCGGTGCTCAACAAGAACGGCGCCCTGGGCGATCCCGCCGTCCGGCAGGCGCTGCAGTCGCTGATCGATTACAAGGGGATCCTGAAGTCGGTCTACCGGGGCACCGCGCAGCCGCTGCGCGCGCTCGTACCGCCGACGGCGTGGGGGTACGGGCAGGACGTCTACCGCGCCGAGTACGACAAGCTGCCCGAGCCGGTCCAGGACCTCGACAAGGCCCGTGGGCTGGTCAAGGGCTCCGCCAAGGCCAAGGGCAAGATCGTTCTCGGATACACGAGCGCGATCGAGGAGAACGCCCGGACCGCCACGGCGATCGCCGACACCGCCAAGCAGGTGGGCCTGAACATCGAGCTCAAGCCGATGACCGCCGAGCAGTTCGGCGCGGTCTTCAGCTCACCGGCCGCCCGGACCGGCATCGACCTGTTGCTGGCCGGGGGCTACCTCGACTTCCCCGAGCCGTTGTCGTACTACCAGTTCTTCACCGTCGGCAGCTTCTACAACTTCGGCGGTTACGCCAACAAGGAGTACGACCAGGCCATCTTCGCCGCCATGGCTCAGGAGGACCCTGCGGCGCGGGCCCGGCTGGTGGCCAAGGCTCAGGGCATCATGGCCAAGGACCTGGTCAACATCCCCATCGTGACGCAGTACGTCAACGTCTACCACGCCTCCCGTCTGACCGGCCTCGTCCCGCGGCAGAGCTACGTGAACACGCCTTGGGCGGCCACGCTGGGCGGGGCGTGATCATGTCCCGGACACTGGCCGGCCGGCTGGGCAGGCGCGCCATCGGCGCGACACTCACCGTTCTTTTCGCCTCCGTCGTCATCTACGGCGCCCTCCGCCTGGTTCCCGGGGATCCGGTCCTGGCCCTGAGCGCCGGGCGGCGGCTCACCCCCGATCAGATCGAGGCCCTCCGGCACGAGCACGGGCTCGACCAGGGCTTCGTCGAGGGCTACCTCCGCTGGTTCGGCGATGTGCTCCGGCTCGACCTCGGCACGTCGATGAACTACCAGACCAGCGTCACCGCGCTCCTGACGAGCCGGCTCGCGGTGTCCGGGCTGCTGATCCTCTACTCGGCGACCCTGGCGATCGGATTCGGGCTGATGGTGGCGCTGATCTCCGCCGTCAAGGGGGGCCTGGCCAACCGGCTGGCGGGCGTCGCGGCGGGCGTGGCCACGGCGACGCCGCCGTTCGTGGCGGCCATCTGCCTGCTGAGCGTCTTCGCGGTCGGGCTGGGCTGGTTCCCCGCCACGGGCGCCGGCAGCGGTCTCGCCGACCGCCTGTGGCACCTGACGCTGCCCGCGACCGCGATGGCCATCGCCGCCTTCGGGGTGCTGGCCCGGGTCGGTCACGCCGCGTTCACCGACGAGCTGGGCCGCGAGCACGTGGAGGCCGCGCGCAGCCGCGGGGTGAACGGTGCGGCGGTGATCCGCCGGCATGTGGTCCGCAACGCGCTGGCACCGCTGCTCACCATCATGGCGGTGCTGGTGGCCAGCCTGTTCGTGGGCACCGCCGTCGTGGAGACCGCGTTCGGCCTGGACGGCATCGGCGCCCTGCTGGTCAGCTCGGTGTCCCGGCGGGACTTCCCGGTCGTGCAGGGCATCGCCCTGTTCGCCGTGGCGCTGTTCGTGCTGCTCAACACGCTGGTCGACCTGGCGATGCCGCTGGTCGACCCGTGCGTGAGGATCGGGAGGTTGGGCCGATGACCCTGACGATCCCCGCGCTGCGGGCAAGGGGTGCCAAGCAGCGGCGGCGCCGTCCGCTCAGCCTCTGGATCGCGGTCGTGACCTTGTCCGTGATCGCCGGTACGGCGGTCCTGGCCCCGGTCCTGGCACCGCACTCGCCAGAGGCCACCAGCCTGCTGGACTCCCTGGCGCCGCCGGGCACCGAAGGGCACTGGCTGGGCACCGACTCCGTCGGGCGCGACCTGCTGTCGCGGCTGATGTACGGGGCGCGGCTGTCGTTGCTGGCGCCGCTGGCGGTCGTGCTGCTGTCGGGGCTGCTCGGCACCGCGATCGGGCTGCTCGCGGCCCGCGCGGGTGGATGGGTCGATGCCGTCCTGTCCCGCGCCATGGACATCGTCTTCTCGTTTCCCAGCCTGCTGCTGGCGATGCTCGTGGTGGCGGTGTCCGGGCCGGGCCTGCTCGCGCCCATCTGCGCCCTGGCCGTCAGCTACACGCCGTTCATCGGCCGGGTCGTCCGCAGCGTGGCCTTGCAGGAGGGCGCGCGTCCGTACGTGGAGAGCTACCGCGTGATGGGCTTCGGCGAGTGGTGGGTGACGCTGCGCCATCTGCTGCCCAACGTCCTTCCCGTACTCCTCGCCCAAGGCGCGCTCTCGTTCGGCTACGCGCTGATGGATCTGGCCTCGCTCTCCTTTCTGGGGCTCGGCGTCCGGCCGCCCGAGGCGGACTGGGGCTCGATGATCAGCCAGGAACGCGGCGCCATCCTGCAGGGCGAGGTCTGGAGCGGCCTGCTGCCCGGGCTGGCGGTGCTGGTGACCGTCGTCTGCGTCAACCTCGTCGGCGAGCACGTCGGCGCCTCGGTCGGCAGGAAGCAGAGATGACGATGCTCATGAACGAACAGACCGCGATCGGCGACGATGCCCTCGGCATCGAGGGGCTGAGCCTGGCCATCGGAACCGGCGAGGGCGCCGTCCCGCTGCTGGCCGACGTCACCGTCACGGTGGCGCGCGGCGAGACGGTGGGTCTGGTCGGCGAGTCCGGCTCCGGCAAGTCGCTCACGGCGCGGGCGGCGCTGGGCATGGTGCCGCGCGGGTCGCGGGCGACCGGCACGGTCGTGGTCGGGGGCCTCGATGTGCTCGCCGCCGGGCGCCGGGAACTGCGCGAGCTGCGCCGGACCCGGGCCGCCATGATCTTCCAGGACCCGCGGGTGTCGATCAACCCGGTGCGCCGGATCGGCGACTACCTCACCGAGGGCATGCGGGCGCGCGGCGTTCGCGCCAAGGCGGCCACCGCACGCGCCCAGGAGCTGCTCGGCCAGGTCGGCATCCGGGACCCGCGGCGCGCGCTGCGGCAGTACCCGCACGAGTTCTCCGGCGGCATGCTCCAGCGGGTCATGATCGCTGGAGCGCTGTCGGCCGAGCCGGCGCTGCTGCTGGCCGACGAGCCCACCACGGCGCTGGACGTGACCACCCAGGCCGAGGTCATCGCCGTGTTGAAGGACCTGCAACGGGTCCACGGCACCGGCATGCTCTTCGTGACCCACGACCTGGACCTCGCCGCGGCCATCTGCGACCGCGTCTACGTGATGTACGCGGGCCGCATCGTCGAGGAGTCGGCCGGGACATCGTTGTTCCAGGCGCCCGCCCACCCGTACACCAGGGCACTGCTCGAAGCCAGCCCCTCCGTTCACGGCGACCGTGCCGCGATCAAGGCCATCAAGGGCACTCCCAGGGCGCTGGCCGAGACGCCCTCGGGGTGCTCGTTCCGCGATCGCTGCCCGCTCGCCGACGACGTCTGCGCCGCCGAGGTCCCCGCCCCGCGCCCGTACGGCAAGTCGCTGGCCGCATGCCATCATCCGGAAGGAGACGGCGCCCCATGAGCGGTCCCGTTCTCAGCGTCTCCTCGCTGACGAAGACCTTCGGAAACGTCACCGCGGTCGACGACGTCGGCTTCGAGCTCATGCCGGGCGGGGCGCTCGGGATCGTCGGCGAGTCCGGATCGGGCAAGACGACGACCGCGCGCATCCTGGCCGGGCTGGAGCGCCCGACGTCCGGGGCCGTGCTCCTCGACGGCCGGCCCGTCGAGTGGAGTTCCCGCCGTGCCCGGCGCCGGCAGGCCGGGCGACTCCAGCTGATCTTCCAGGATCCGTACGGCTCGTTCGATCCCCGCCAGACCATCGCGCAGTCGATCGCCGAGCCGCTCAGGCTGCATGCCCCCGGCCCGGCCAAGCAGCACCGCGCCCGCGTGGAGGAGCTGCTGGACCAGGTCGGGCTCAGCAGCCGCGTCGCCGGCGCGCTGCCCCGCGACCTGTCCGGCGGCCAGCGGCAGCGCGCGGCCATCGCCCGCGCGCTCGGCATCGCCCCGCGGGTCCTGGTCCTGGACGAGGCGGTCGCGGCACTCGACGTCTCGATCCAGGCACAGATCCTCACCCTGCTCGACCGGCTGCGCAGGGAGTCGGGCATCTCCTACGTCTTCGTCAGCCATGACCTGGCGGTGGTCCGCTACGTCACCGAAACGGCCATCGTGATGCGGCACGGCCGCATCGTCGAACGCGGCGAGACCGAGCAGATCCTGCGCAGTCCGCAACACCCCTACACCCGGCTCCTGCTCGACTCGATCCCCTCACCCGGCTGGGACCTCGACCGCGTGGCCCAGGACCGCCGTGCGCTCGACCTCTCCTGACCGCCCCCCACCTCAACGCGGAGACATCGCATGCCCATAGTCAAAAAGGTCGGACCTGCCTCCGTGCCCGCCGATGCCACGGAACTCACCATCCCCATGCGGGACGGGGTCCGGCTTGCGGCCGATCTGTACCTCGCCTCCTCCGGGCGGCCGGGGGCCGTCATCCTGGTCCGGCTGCCCTACGACAAGGACGGCGTGTACTGCTTCATGCCGCAGATCAGCCGGTACTTCCTGGCCCGCGGGTACCACGTGGTCGTCCAGGACGTCCGCGGCAAATACCGGTCCGAGGGAGCGACCGAGTTCGCCGTGCACGAGGTGGACGACGGACACGACACGATCCAGTGGCTCACCGAGCAGCCCTGGTGCGACGGCGACGTCGTGATGTGGGGCGACTCGTACTACGGCCACACCGCCATCGCGGCCGCGATCAGCGGGCATCCCGCCCTGCGGGCGATCTCGCCGCGGCTGACCGGCTCGCAGCTGTCGATGGTCCTGGAGTACGGCGACGGGTCGCGTGATGTCGAGCAGATCTCCCGCAAGATGTACTTCGCCTCCCACTACGTGGACGCCGACCGGTACGAATGGGAACCCGACTGGAGCAGACGGCCGCTGCGGGCGGCGTTCGAGGACTTCTTCACGGAGATCGGCGAACGGTCGGTCAACTTCGACGCCGAGTTCGCGGGCCGGTCCCCGTTCGTCCCGCGACCCCTGACGGCACTGCTGGCCAGCCCGCCCGTACCGGCGCTGTACACGATCGGGTGGTTCGACAACTGCGCGATCTGGTCCTGGCACGACGTGCGCGCGCTGTCGCGGCACCCTGGCTGGTCCGAGCACCTCTATCTGCGCTTGGAGGCGATCGACCACGAGAACTACCGGCTGAGCGACGCGCCGATCGACCCGTGGAACGACCACGCCGAGGATCCCGAGGCGTTGGACCGTCTGCTGCCGCGCTACCTGGACCCGGCCTTGGAGTTCTTCGACGCCGTGCTGGAACGTGGCGGCGGCGACCTGGCTGATCACCCCCGGGTCCGGTACGAGCTGTGCCATGGCGAGTGGCGGACGAGCGACAGGTGGCCTCCTCCGGAGTCGTCCGAGCTCACTCTCCATCTCTCCGCGGGACCGTCGCCGAGCCTGACCGCTGAGGCGCCGGTGCGCGAAGCGTCGCTGCGGTGGATCCACGATCCCGGCGACCTCGTGCCTTCGGCGGGGGCGAACCCGTTCGCGGCCGTCTTCGACCGGTCGGATCTGGGCCCGGTCGGACAGCGCGAGGACGTGGTCCGTTTCCTGGGCCCCGCGCTGGACGAGCCACTCGATCTCCTCGGCACCGTGACGCTGCGGCTGAGCCTGAACGCACCGGCCGCGGCCCATGTCCACGCGCGGCTGCTGGACGTGGACGCCGGCGGAGCGGCCTACCTGATCACCAAGGCGCAGGTACGCCTGCCCGAGGAGCCGGGGCCCGGAGCGACCGTACTGGACCTTCTCGACGTCGCCTACCGGCTCCGCGCGGGGCACCGCCTCGCCCTCGACCTCATGAGCAGCGAGTTCCCCGACTACATCGCCGAAGCTCCCGCGGGCACCGACCCGTGGACGACCACGCCGGCCTTCCCGAGCCCGCGGGAACTGACCGTCGGCGGTGGCAGTGCCGCCTGCCTGCGGATCGGCGGACGGCAACCCGACCAACTCCGCGACACCCGTCCCACCGTTCACCCCTAAAGGAGCCGACCATGGCCGATACGTTCACTCCCGCGCTGACCTTCGCGTTCGAGATCCACGCCGACCTTTCCCCCACCCTGCACGTCGGGCACGGTGATGGGGAGAGCACCGACTTCACCCCCATCATCGGAGGCACGGTCGAGGGACCCATGCTGCGCGGGAAGGTCCTGCCCAGAGGCGGCGACTGGTCCAGCACCCGCGGCCGGATCTGCCAGCTCGACGCCCGTTACCTGCTGGAGGCCGACGACGGCGCGGTCATCGACATCGTGAACCGGGGCTACTACCACGAGGAAGAGCCCACCAGCCCCGACCAGTACGACGGTGACCTGGAGGTGTCCCGGGCGGGAATCTACTACCGCACGTCTCCCACCTTCCGTACCGACGCCCCAGCCCACCGATGGCTCGCCCAGACCGTCTTCGTCGGTCTCGCCCGGCCCGCCGGCGAAGACGAGCACGCCGTCGCCATCCGCATGTACGCCCTCCTGTGAACCTCGCCTGAGCGCGGCGGGTTTAGGGTTTGCGTTGGCCTGGGTCGCCTTCGATGATGCCGCCTGCTACGGGGCCTCGTTTGGTCGCCTTGCCGTGGACGCGTTCCGGGTGGCGGAGGCGCTTTCGTTTGGCGTACAGGGTCAGGCCCAGCCACGTGATGAGCGCCAGGGCGATGATGATGGGCCCGACGATCAGAAGAATGTTCGCGCCGGTCGGGGATGCTTCTGCCAGCATGCCGTTCACCTCCTGTACCGGGCCCTTACCCGTGAGGAGGAGGTCAACCCTTGAGGGTCAGAGGCCTCTGGACTGGGAGATCGAGCCCGAGGTGGTGAGGGTGAAGGTTCGCATCGACTCGGCGAACTTGGCGAGGTCCCATTCGGCGGGGCCCTCGTACCAGTAGAGGTTGTCGGCGCCCTTGGCCCGCTCGCCCGCGTTCTCGACGGTCTTGGCCCACTTGGGGACCAGGTCGAAGACCACCGCGTAGGGCAGGAAGCGGGAGAAGAGCGCGATGCGCTGGCGGGCGGCCAGCTCGTCCTGCGGGATCTCGCCGCGTTCGAGGAACGCGCGGAAGCCGATGGTGTGCGCCAGGACGGTCGCGCCGCGGGCCGTCTTGGCCGGCATGTACTGGCCGCCGTAGGCGAGGGCGGCGCCCGCGATGATCACGGCCAGGCCGACCAGGGCGAGGTCGGTGAAGAGGGCCAGCGCGATCGTGCCGAGGACGCCGAGGCCGGTCAGCACGAAGCCGGCGATCGTCCAGCGGGAACGCACGGTGTCCGGACGGCGGGCGAACCAGCCCTGCGTGACCACGTCGTCGTACATCGCGGAGCGGACTTTGGCCAGGTCGTTCGCGAAGGTGCCGCCGAGGGCGGACAGCTTCACGGCTGCGCGGGGCGTGCCGTCGGATGCGGAGAAGAGGGAGTCCAGGAGCAGCCGCTCGTAGGGGAGCAGGTCGTCGGACGGGCGTTCCAGGCGCTGCAGCTCCCAGTCGAGGCGGCCGGTGACCTCGCGGTCCTCTTCCTCGATGAGCAGGTAGCCGCGGACGGCCAGGTCGACGATCGTGGCGGTGACGTCGATGACGTCGGCCTGCTCGTCGATCAAGGTGCCGATCTGGCCCGGGCGGACGCCGTCCGGTGGTTCGAATTCGGAGCCCGCGAGGGGTGCGTGGTCGCCTTCGGCCGCCTTCTGGGCGACGACGCGGGCGTCCCGGCCGCGGAGGAGGTAGAGGGCGATGACGCCGCCCAGAAGGAGCAGGAGGAGGCCTGCCAGGGCGCTGCCGGTGATGCCGTTGACGGAGAACGCGGTGGCCACGGTGTGGCGGCGTTCGTAGATGGGTCGGCCTTTGGTGGTTCCGGCGGGGAGGCCGACCACGACCGTGACGTACTCGTCCGCCAGCATCTGGTCCTGCCGGAACTCGCCGCGGGTGCGGGAGTGGTCGGTGAAGAACTGGGTGCAGCCGATCGCGCCTTCGAGGGGGCCGGCGAAGCAGTTGATGTTGCGGATCATCGTCCCGCCGTCCACGGTCACCCGGGCGGCGTCCATCGGCACCTTCCAGCCGCCGAGCGCGGTCCAGCGCAGCTCCTCGGCGTTGCCGAGAGGGGTGGTGATGCCGCGGACGTCGTATTCGAGGACGACGGTCTTGCGGCCGGTCAGCTTGCCGGGGGCTGACACCTTGACGGTCGTACGGGTGCCGGAGGTCGAGGTGGACACGGTCGTCGGGCCGCCGTCGGGGCTGGTGGCCCTGAGGTTCTCGACCTTGTAGACGCGGTCGCGGGTCACGCTGTCGTGGGTACGCGTGACGAAGGTCCGCTTGAGCTCCCGGGTGCCGCCGAACTCGTAGACGATCGTCTCGCGGGCGTGCGTGACACCGCCCGGCCCGACCTTGAGCGTGACCTCGTCCTTGATCACCCGTTCGGCCGCCGCGGTGGTGGCCGCGGCGCCGGTGATCATGGGGACGAGCGCGGCGACGGCCAGCGAGGCGACCAATGGCCGCAGACGACCCAACATGGCCGCAAATCGTAGCGGTACGGCGGGTATGCGGGTCAGGCGCGGTCACTATGGGATGATTTTTTGCTATGGCAGGCCACCACCCCCCTCCGGCGCCCGCGCCGGCACCGCCTTACCGCCTGCCTGCTCAGGGCGTACCGCCGCCGTATCACTACCAGCCGCCGCGCCATCCGGAGCGGCGCACCGCCGGCGGGCTCGTCGTGGGCCTGCTCGGTGTGATCGCCGCGCTCGGCGTTCTGGCGATCGTCGGTTTCTCGGTCGTCTCGTCGCTCGCCGGCGGGGACGGAGACGGGTTCGGGCGCCCGGGCACGCGGGGCGGCGAGCCGGTGACCCGCGCGACGGCCACCGACAACAGGCTCTACCGAACGGGCGCGCTGACGCCGGTCCGGTGCCAGGTGCCGCGGATCCTCCCGGGCGTCGCCTCGATGGACCGGTTCATGAACGCGCTGAGCTCGTGCCTGGACGCCTCGTGGAGCCGCCAGTTCGCGAAGGCCGAGCTGCCGTTCACGCCTCCCAAACGGGTCTTCTGGTCCGGTTCGGGCCGGAGCCCGTGCGGTACCTATCCGAGCCCCGGCGCGTCGGCGTTCTACTGTCCGGCCAACAACACGATGTACGTGGGCCTGCGGCACATCGTCGAGACGTCCGGCGGCGAGCCCCTGTCACACTTCGCCGTCTTCGCCCGGGTGATCGCGCACGAGTACGGCCACCACGTGCAGGATCGTTCGGGGATCTTGCTCTACGGGCATCAGGAGATGGAGCGGTCCGGCATCGCGGGACGGAACGCGGCGAGCCGCCGTATCGAACTCCAGGCGCAGTGCTTCGCCGGGGCGTTCCTCGGGGCCGAACGGCTCACGATCGGGATGACCCGCGAGCAGTACGTCGCGATGATCGTCGACGTGCAGGGGCGCGGCGACGAGCGGCAGCCGGTGGACCGGCGCGACCACGGTTCCGGCCACAACTACGCCGGCTGGGTGGCCAAGGGCTTCCGGGGCCGGCAGCTCGCGGTGTGCAACACGTGGACCGCGCCGGCCTCGTCGGTCGACTGACCACCGTTCGGCCCGGATCCGTAACGCCGCCGACATGCCGGTTCGCGGTGTGTGACGGGACTCACAGGTCAAGTGCTAGCAAACGTGCTTGCAATTGCAAGCATCCTGACGCAGGGTGGAGACATGGCAAGTTCGAAGGTCGGCTCCATTGGGGAGTACATCCGGGAGCAGCGCACGCGGGCGAAGATCTCACTCCGCCAGCTCGCCGAGGTCTCGGGCATCTCCAACCCCTACCTGAGCCAGATCGAGCGCGGCCTGCGCAAGCCGAGCGCCGAGATACTCCAGCAGATCGCCAAGGGTCTGCGGATCTCCGCCGAGGCGCTGTACATCCAGGCCGGCATTCTCGAGGACCGCGAGGCCGACACCGACGTGGAGGCCGCCCTGCGGGCCGACCTGCTCCTGACGGAACGGCAGAAGCAAGTGCTGCTGGACATCTACGTGTCCTTCCGCAAGGAGAACGAAGCTGCCGACGTGCTGACCGGGCACCAACCAGAAGGAAAGGATGAGGTCGGATGACGCTTGCCAGCAACCTCCGCGAGAACAAGGCCGTCTACACGTTCATCGGCGGCGGCGACTTCGCGGCCGAGAAGGTGCGGGAGCTGCCCGAGCAGGTGACCAAGTACCAGGGCGAGCTGCGTGAGACCGTCGGCAAGTATCGCGGCCAGGTCCGCGAGGCGGTCGGGAAGTACCAGGGCGATCTGCGCGGGACCGTCGACAAGTACCGCGACGAGGCCCGTGAGGCCGCCACCAAGCTGCAGGACCGGGTCGAGGTCAAGGACCTGCCGGGCGCCGCGGTCGCGTACGTGACCCACTTCGGCACCCGCACCGTCGAGTTCATCGACGAGCTCGCCGAGCGCGGCAAGAAGGTCGTGCACCGCGAGGCCGAGGAGGTCGCCGAGATCACCGAGGCGAAGCCGGCGCCCAGGACGAGGGCCGCGCAGCAGAAGAAGGCCGCGCAGACCCAGACCAAGGCCGCCGCGACCAAGAAGACCGACGCCTGAGCCGTCGCTCTCCGAGGTCGACATGCGCGAGCTCCGAGACGGACAGGTGCGAGGCCCGGCCGGGATCACCCGGCCGGGCCTCGTCGTTGACTAGTCTGAGGGTAACGAGGTCCAGGACCGCGACGAGAGTGGTGAACGCACGATGACGGCAGGGCTCTCCTACTTCTTTTGGTTTCTCGCGATCGTCGCTTTCGTCTTCGAGGTCATCGCGCTGATCGACGTGCTCCAGGTGCCCGAGGGCGCCTTCCCGGCCGCCGACAAGCAGACCAAGAAGCTGTGGCTGATCCTCCTGGTGGTGGCCAACGTGGTCGGCCTCGGCGGCGCCGTCGGCTTCCTGCCGCTGCTGTCGTTCCTGCCGATCGCCGCCTTCATCGTCGCCGCGATCTACCTCGCCGACGTGAAGCCCGCCGTCAAGCCGTACAAGAACAAGAAGGGCGGCGGCAACTCCAGCTCAGGCCCGTACGGCCCCTGGTGACCGGCGTCCCGCTTCGCCATGAACCCGGCCGGAGTGTGGCTAGGGTGTCGGCATGGGGACACATCACCACGGGCGTACGGCTCGTCTGGAGCTTGACGACCAGTCGCTGCGCGAATGGGACGCGCTCGTACTCTCCTCGGGACCCGAGGGCATCGTCCTCGACCGGTCGGCCTTCTACCCGGGCGGCGGCGGGCAGCCGCCGGACGAGGGCGTGCTGCTCTGGCAGGGCGTGCAGACCCGGATCGCCGGGGTCCGCAAGGGCGATGACCTTGAGCTGATCCCGGTGGAGGGCGACCCGGTCCCACCCGCCGGCACCACCGTGACGGGAGCCGTCGAGGACGCGCGGCGTACGGCGCTGATGCGCACCCACTCGGGCCTGCACCTGCTCTGCGGGGTCGTGTTCCGCGACTACGGTTGCCTCGTGACCGGCGGCAACATGGAGCCGCTGACCGCTCGCATGGACTTCGATCTGCGCGAGGTGCCGCCGGGCTTCAAGCAGGCCGTGGAGGACGCCTGCAACGCCGAGGTGGAGGCCGACCGGCGCATCGACGTCAAGGAACTGCCGCGCGACGAGGCGTTCGAGATCCCCGACATCATCCGGACCGCCACCAACCTGGTCCCGCCCGAGGTCCAGGAGGTACGGATCGTGGACATCGTCGGGCTCGACACCCAGGCGGACGGCGGCACGCACGTCGCGTCCACCAAGCAGATCGGGCGCGTCCAGGTCGCCAAGGTCGAGAACAAGGGCCGCGGCTTCCGCCGCCTCCGCATCAAGATCAACGACTGACCCTCGCCCGCCCGCTACACCCCCCGCCCGGCCGCCTTTTGCGGTTCGGGGTCCGAGCCGCTGGGCGAGGACATCGAGGCCGCGAAAGCCATGGACACCCCCTGCTCGACCAGGGCGAAGGTGCGGTCGAGGGCGTGGCGCATGGCCTCGGGCGAGTAGCCGTGGCGCCGGCAGTGGACGATGACCGACTGCATGCCGCCGATCGCGATGCCCGAGACGGCGACGGCGTCGATCTCGCTGATGCCCGGACACAGGTCGTGCAGCCGCTGCTGTAGTTCCTGCTGGGTGTCGGTCATGCGCTGGAGGGCGCACGCCCGCAGGCCCGGCCGTTCGAGGATGAGCTGCACCTGGACGGCGCCGTACGCGCCGTGCTCGGTGACCAGCGCCTCCATGATGTCGACGATGCTGCGCCGGATGGTCTCCATGGGGGGCTCGCCGGGGGGCCTTTGGGTGAGGCGGTCGGCCACCTCGGCGAGCCGGTCGTCGACCTCGGCGAAGACCACGTCCTCCTTACTCGGGAAGTAGCTGAAGAACGTGCGGGGAGAGACGTCGGCGGCCGCGGCGATGTCGGCGATCGTGGTCTCCTCGTACCCGCGTTCGGCGAAGAGGCGGAGCGCCTCGGAGGCGATCGTCCGGCGGGTGCGCTGCTTCTTCCGCTGCCGCAGGCCTTCGACGTGACCCATGTCACGCACACTAACACGAATGCAAACTTGCAGCTATTGCAAAAATGCACCGCGCGTGTTTTTCTGCGGATCATGGCGCGAACACTGGAGAGACTGGGACGTCTCTGTGTACGGCGACGCCGCGCCGTCTTCGAACTCTGGGTCCTGGTGATGCTCGGGGCGGGAATCCTGGGGTTCGTCCAGGGCGGCATGTTCGTCCAGCAGAGCTCCCTCCCCGGCACCGAGACCCAGCGCGCCGTCGACACCCTGCGCCAGGACTTCCCGGCGATGACCGGTCCCACCGCCACCGTCGTCTTCCATGCCACGGCCGAGGCGAGCCCGGGGGACTGGCGGGTCGCCCTCACCGTGGGCAAGGCCATCGAGAGGCTGACCGCGCTCGACCGCGTCGCGTTCGCCGAGAACCCCTACATCCAGGGCATGGGCGGGATGAAGAGCCACGACGCCGTCGTGATCCGGGTGAACCTCAAGGGCACGATGGGCGACGTCAGCGCCGCCGACCTGGAGAGGTTCGACGAGGCGGTGGAACCGGCCCGGATGGCGGGGCTGGACGTCGAGTTCGGCGGCATCGTCGCGATGATCCTCAACCAGCCGAAGGGCGGCCCGCAGGAGGGCGTGGGGATCATGCTCGCCATGCTGGTGCTGCTGCTGGCGTTCGGCTCGTTCCTGGCCGCCGGCATCCCGATCCTGGTGTCGCTGTGCGGGATGGCCGTCGCGTACTCGCTGATCCATTTCGCGGCGTCGGCGGTGGAGGTGCACCCGACCGCGCCGATGGTCGCCGCCATGCTCGGCATCGGCGCCGGCATCGACTACGCGCTGTTCATCGTGACGCGCTACCGGCAGCAGCTGGCCGACGGCGACGACGTGGAGACGGCCGTCGGCCGCGCCATGGCGCACTCCGGGCACGCGGTGGTGTTCGCCGGGGGAACGGTCGTCTTCGCGATCTGCGGCCTCTTCCTGTCCGGCATCTCGTTCATCGGCCGGATCGGACTCGCCTCCGCGCTGGCGGTCGGCCTCATGGTGCTCGCCGCGCTCACGCTCCTGCCCGCCATCCTGGGCGCGCTGGGTACGCGCATCGACCGCTACAAGCTGCCTCGCGTACGCCCCGACCGCAGCTCGACGCGGTGGATGTCGTGGGGACGCCACGTCGACCGCAACGCCTGGCCGTACGCGATCGTCGCGACGCTCGTGCTCCTCGCGCTCTCCATCCCGACGCTCAGCCTGCGGTTCGGGGTGATGGCCGACAGCATCTCCTCGCCCAAGATGGACTCGCGGCAGGCGTACGACATCGTCGCCAAGGAGTTCGGCGCCGGCCACTACAGCCCGTTCGTCATCGTCGCCAAGGTGCCGGGCAAGGAGGCGCCCGCGAAACCGGCCAAGCGCGAGGTGCCGACCCTCAAGGGACCGGACGGGCTCACGGGACTCACCGGGCCGCAGGGCACGGTGGCGCCCTCTCCCACCGCGCGGAAGCCGTCGATCCCGCTGCCCAAGGGCGCGCCGGACCTGACCAAGAAGCCCGACAAGCGCGCCGTGGTGCTCGGCCAGGCGCTCAAGCAGCGGGTCTCCGAGGTACCGGGGGTGGCGTTCACGGCCGAGCCCGTCATCATCGGCACCACCGCGATGATCCAGGTCATCCCCGCGACCGCGCCGCATGTGGAGGAGACCACCGACCTGGTCCACCGGCTGCGCGGCACCGAGATCCCGGGCGTGCTCGCCGGGCATCCCGGCGCCACCGTCCACCTCGGCGGCGAGAACCCCGCGATCATCGATCTGGCCGACACGGTCGGGGACCGCATGCTGACCGTGGTCGTCGCCGTGGTCGGCGTCGCCCTGGCCCTGCTGGTCATCGCGTTCCGCTCGATCATCGTGCCGATCAAGGCCGCGCTGATGAACCTGCTGTCCATCGGCGCCTCGTTCGGGGTCGTGACCGCCGTCTTCCAGTGGGGCTGGGGCATCCAGCTGTTCGGCGTGGACCAGGCGATCCCGATCATGTCGTTCGTCCCGCTCTTCATGTTCGCCCTGATCTTCGGGCTCTCCATGGACTACGAGGTCTTCCTGCTATCGCGGATCAAGGAGGAGTACGAGCGGTCGGGCGATCCGCACGAGAGCGTGGTGATCGGCATCGGCGCCACCGCCCGGCTCATCACCTCCGCCGCGCTGATCATGATCTTCGTCTTCGCGAGCTTCGTGCCGCAGCCCGATCCGACGGTGAAGATGATGGCGCTCGGGCTCGCGGTGGCGGTCGCGGTGGACGCGACGATCGTCCGGCTGGTCCTGGTCCCCGCGCTGATGAGCCTGCTCGGCCATGCCAACTGGTGGTGGCCCGGCCGCAGCCGTCCCGCCCCGTCCGCCGCAGCCGAGGGCCATGAGCCGACCGCCGAACAACTGGAGCTCGAACTCATCGGCTGAGCATCCGGTCGTACCGCAGCATGCCGACGGTCAGGGCGGGCCGGAGCCCGCCCTGACCGGTCAGCGCCGCGCGGTCGTCAGACCTTGGCCAGCTCCTCCTCCCGCGCCTCGTCGGCGGGCGCCGGGGTGCCGGTCGCGGGCACCCGGCGCAGCAGGGCGATGGCCAGGATCGCGGCCAGCGCGGCCAGGGCCGCGGCCCCGCCCGCGGCGATGTTGAGACCCTCGGCGAACGCGTCGCGGGCCTGGTCGACCAGAGCGGCGGCCTGGTCTGCGGGCAGTGCCTCCGCGGCCGCCAGGGCGCCCGGCAGGGTGTCGGCCGCCGCCGCGGGCACGTCGTCGGGCATCTCGGACCGGTAGATCGCGGCGCCGAGGCTGCCCAGGACGGCGATGCCGAGCGAGACGCCGAGGTCGCTCGCGGTGCTGTTGACGGCGGAGGCGGCGCCCGCCTTCTCCGGCGGGGCGGACCCGATCACCAGGTTGGTGGTGAGCGCCATGGTCGGGGCGATGCCCGGGTAGAGCAGGTAGAAGCCGATGATCAGCATCGGCAGCCCGACCGCCTCGACCTGGGTCAGCACGAGGTAGCCGGCCACCGAGAAGAGCGCGCCGCCGGCCACCACGTAGGCGGGACGCACCCGGCGGGTGAGCTTCGGTGCCAGCATCGACACCGCCACCAGGGCCAATGCCGCGGGCAGGATCCACAGCCCGGACTTCAGCGGCGACTGGCCCGCCACCAGCTGCAGGTACTGGGTGAAGAGCAGGTAGACGCCGCCGAGCGCGATGGCCGAGAAGAGGAAGACCGCGAGCCCTCCGCTGAACGTCCGGTTCGCGAACAGCCGCACGTCCAGCAGCGGGTTGGCCAGCTTGAGCTGACGGCGGACGAACACCACCGACAACAGCAGCCCGAGGGCGGCCGTCGCGATCGCGGTCGTGTTGAGGCCGTGCTTGGCGAACTCCTTGATCCCGTACACGATCGGCAGCAGCGAGGCCATCGACAGCAGCACGCTCGGCACGTCCGGCGAACCCGCCTGCGGCGCCCGGTACTCGGGAACGAGCAGCGGTGCGGCGATCACGACCAGCGCCATGACGGGCACGCCGATCAGCAGCGCGGCGCCCCACCAGAACGACTCCAGCAACAGCCCGCCGACCAGCGGTCCGATCGCGACGCCGACCGAGATCGAGGCCGCCCACAGGCCGATGGCGGTACCGCGCTGGCGTTCGTCGCGGAACATGTTGCTGATCAGTGACAGCGTGGACGGCATGACCGCGGCGGCCCCGACGCCCATCACGGCCCGCGCCGCGATCAGCCAGCCGGCGTCCGGCGCGAAGGCCGCCGCCATCGAGGCGAGCCCGAACGCGACGGCGCCGAACATCAGGATTCGGCGGCGCCCCAGCCGGTCGCCCAGCGTGCCCATCGCGACGAGGAGACCCGCCATGACGAGCCCGTAGATGTCATTGATCCACAGCAGCTGGCCGCTGCTGGGCCCGAGATCGGCGGCGATCTGCGGAGTGGCGAGGAACAACACCGTCATCGCCAGGAACAACAGGACGGTCGGAAGAAGCAGCACGGACAGGCCGAGCCACTCCTTCGCCCCGGCGCGCGCGCCGGGGGTGATGGTGGAAGCAGACATGGTCTTTAACTCCAGGGGGTGTCGGGAATTTCGCGTGCCCGGGAGATGAGCTCGTCGAGCAGCAGATCGGTTCGGCCGGTCCGGTCACGGCCGGTGAAGCGCACGGCTTCACCGACCGTCACCGCCTCGACCGCGCCGAGCAGGGAGCGGACCTCGGCCTCGGCCGGCGGCGACCCGCCGTACCGGACGAGGCCCACGGGCTTGGCCTTCCAGCAGCGGGCGCACCAGGAGACGGCGCGCCGCAGCCGGTCCGGCGGCCTGCCGTGCAGCACGAGCAGGAAGCCGTTCGCGGCGCCGAGCCACGGAAGCAGGTCGTGCACCGCCGGCGGCGTCGGCAGCCGGCCGGACGGCGGGTCCGGCAGGCACGCGGCGCCGAGGTCGAGCAGGTCCACCTCGGTGTCGTCGCCCCGGGCGTGGATCCGGCCGGTGAGCCATTCGGCCACCGCCCGGTCCGCGTGGTCGTCGGCGCCGGCGATGATGATCGCGATCCGTGTCATCGGTCCCTCCCTTCGAGAAGCACAGTGCGCGAACGCGCTCCAGAAGGACTCAGGGCGGACTCAGGACCGGCTCAGGGCGACTCTCGGATAGATTCCGTCCATGCGTTTCGGGGTGCTCGGTCCGCTCGCCGTGTGGACCGCCGAGGGCGGTCAGGTGCGGATCCCCGAGGTCAAGGTGCGTTCTCTGCTGATCCAGCTGCTCGTGGACCCGGGCCGGGTCGTGCCCGCCGACCGGTTGATCGACGTGCTGTGGGGCGGCAACCTGCCCGCCAACCCCGCGGCCTCGCTGCAGACGCGGGCGTCCCAGCTGCGGCGTGTCCTCGACGCCGCCGATCCGGGCGGGCGCAAGGCGCTGGTGTCACAGCCGCCCGGCTACCTGCTGGACGTGGCGCCGGACGCCGTGGACAGCGGCCGGTTCCGGCTCCTCGTGGAGAGGGCGCGCGCCACCGACGATCCCCAGGCACGCGCCGACCTGCTCGGCGAGGCGCTTGCGCTGTGGCGCGGACCGGCACTGCTCGACTTCGCCGACGAGGAGTTCGCCCGGGCCGAACGCACCCGGCTGGACGAGCTTCGCCTGACCGCGTGGGAGGAGCTCGCCGAGGCCAGGCTCGACCTCGGCGAGCACGGCATGCTCGCGGACGAGCTCGGTGATCTGGTGGCCCGCCATCCGCTGCGGGAACGGCTGCGCGCGGCCCACCTGCGGGCCCTCTACCGGGCCGGACGCCAGAGCGAGGCGCTGGACGGCTACCGCGAGCTCCGCGAACGCCTGGCCGACGAGCTGGGCGTGGACCCGGGCCGCGAGATCGCCGCGCTCTACCAGTCGATCCTCGAACAGGACGCGTCCCTGGGCTCGCCGCCCGCGCCCGCGCCGCGTACCAACCTGCCCGTTGCCCTCACCGACCTGGTCGGACGCGCCGAGGCGGTGCGGGAGATCGGCTCGCTCCTGCGCACCGGCCGGCTGGTGACGCTGACCGGTCCGGGCGGCGTCGGCAAGACCAGCCTCGCGCTGGAGACGGCCCGCCACGTCACCGGCGGTTTCCCCGACGGGGTGTGGGTCGTCGAGCTGGCCTCCGCGACGTGCGGGGACGACGTCGCGGAGCTGGTCGCGGCGGCCCTGGAGATCCGGGACGAGAGCGCCGACGGCCTCCCGGCGCGGCTCGCCGCGGCGTTGCGGGACAAGCGGACGCTTCTCATCCTGGACAACTGCGAGCAGGTCGTCACCGAGGCCGCCGAGCTGACCGCGGCACTGCTGCGTACCGCTCCCGGCCTGCACGTCCTCGCCACGAGCCAGCGTCCCCTCGGCACCACGGGCGAGCTGCTGTGGAACGTGCCGCCCCTCACCGAGCCCGGCGCCGTGGAGCTCTTCGCCTCCCGGGCCGCGGCGGGCAGTCCCGGCTTCCGCGTGACTCCCGAGAACGAGGCCGCCGTCGCCGCGATCTGCCGGCGGCTCGACGGCCTCCCGCTCGCCCTCGAACTGGCGGCCACCCGCGTCCGCGTCCTCGGCGTTCACGAGCTCGCGGCCCGGCTCGGCGACCGGTTCCGGGTGCTGGGCCGTGGCTACGGCGACGCGCCCGCGCGGCAGCGCACGCTGCGCGCGATGATCGACTGGAGCTGGGAGCCGCTCGCCGAGGACGAGCGCACCGTGTTGCGGCGGCTGGCCGTGCACGCGGACGGCTGCACGCTCGACGCGGCCGAACGGGTCAGCGGCGAGGACGGGCTCGACGTGCTGGACCTGCTGGCCGGGCTGGTCGACCGTTCCCTGGTCGTGGTCTCCGCCGGTCCGGACGGGACGCGGTACCGCCTGCTGGAGTCGGTCGCCGCGTACTGCTACGAGCGGTTGCGGGAGACCGGCGAGGTCGAGGAGATCGAGCGCCGGCACCGGCGGTACTACACCGAGCTGGCGGCGCTCGCCGACTCCTACCTGCGCGGCCCCACGCAACTCGAATGGCTGCGCCGGCTGGACGCCGAGACGGCCAACCTGCGGCTCGCGCAGGAACGCGGCGGCGGCCTTCCGCTGGTCAACTCGCTGGCCTGGTACTGGGTGCTGCGCGGCCGGCTCGGTGAGGGCCTGCGTGCCCTTACCGCCGCGCTGGCGGCGGCTGACGGCACCGATGACGACGAGGCGGGAACGGCTCGGGTCTGGCGCGCCGCGTTCAACCTGCGCATGGGCCAGAGCCAGGACCCCGCTCAACCGGCCGTGCCGCCGTCGCGGCCGGACGGCCTGGAGGCGCTCACCCGCCGGGTCCGTGCCGAGGTGTTCCGGACCGTCGCCCACCTCGCCATCGGTGAACGGGCGGCCGAGGAACGGCTGGCCATCGAGCTGCTGGAGGTGACGCGGGCCATCGGTGACAGGTGGGGAACGGCCGCCGCCCTCAGCTCGCTGGCCAGGCAGGCACTGGTACGCGGCGACCTGACGGCGCTCGCCGAGCACGGCCGGCGCAGCATGGAACTCTTCACCGAGCTGGGCGACCAGTGGGGACGGCTGCACGCCACGTTCGCGCTCGGCTTCCATGCGGAGATCACGGGCGACTACGCCGAGGCGGGGCGCCTGCACCGGGACGGGCTGCGGATGGCCGAGGAACTCGGCGTCTGGACCGAGGTCAGCGACCGGCTGTCGCTGCTGGGCCGGATCGCGCTGCTCACCGGCGACCATGCCCGAGCCGACGAACTGCACGAACAGGCCCGTGACCGCGCCGCCGAACAGGGCTACACGGTCGGCCGGGAGTTCGCCGACCTCGGGCTGGCACTGAGCTACCGGCGGCAGGGACGGCTCGACGAGGCCGGCTCCCTCCTGCGGCACTGGCTGGACTGGAACCGCGAGCTCGGCTCCCCGCTCGCGCAGGCGCTGATCCTCGCCGAGCTCGGCTTCGTCGCCGAGCTGCGCGGCGACGCGGAGGCCGCCCGCTCCCTGCACGAGCAGAGCCTGGAGTCGGCCCGCGACGCCGGTGATCCCCGTTCGGTGGCGCTCGCGTACGAGGGACTGGCCGGCGCCGCCGCCATCGCGGGCGACGCTTCCCTCGGCGCGCGGCACCTGGGCACCGCGGCAGCGCTCCGGGACGGCGTCGGCGCGCCGCTCCCGCCCGCCGAACGCGGCGACGTCGACCGCGTCACGGCGGCGCTCCGCACGGCTCTGGGCGACGCGGCGTTCGACGCGGGGTTCGCGGCGGGCCGCGCCGCGGCCGACGGCGCGACCCCGGCCGGCCTGGCGGATGCCTGAGCCCGGTCGGCAGTACGCTCGGCTCGTCGGCGCGCGGGGAGGCATGTTGATCACTGATGACGTCCGGGAACGGGCGGTCGCGCTCATCGAGGACGAGGGGCTGCCCGCGTTCGTCTACGACCTGCGGACGCTGCGGTCGCACGCGGCGGCGATCCGGGAGGCGCTGTCGGTGCCCGGCGCGCCGGAGCTCTACTACGCGGCCAAGGCGAACGCCGAAGCGCCCGTCCTGCGGACGCTGGCGCCGTACGTCGACGGCATCGAGGTCGCCTCGGGCGGCGAGCTGGAGCACGTGCGCCGAGTGCTGCCGGACGCGAGGCTGGCCTTCGGCGGCCCGGGCAAGACCGACCCCGAGCTGGCCTCGATCCTGCGGCTGGGCGTCGACCGTGTCCACGTGGAGAGCCCCTACGAGCTGGCCCGCCTCGCGACGCTCGCCCGCGAGACCGGACGCGAGGTCGACGTCCTGCTGCGGGTCAATCTGGCGAGACGGCGTGACGGCGTGGCGCTGGCGATGTCCGGCCCGTTCGGCATGGACCCCGAGGCGATCGAGGACTGCCGCGCGACCCTGGCCGCCGCGCCCTGGGTCCGCCTGAAGGGTTTCCACGCGCACCTGGCGTCGGGGCTGGAGGCCCCCGGCATGCTCCGGCAGTCCGAGGAGATCGTGACCTGGGCGCGCGGCCGGTTCGGCCTGACGGCTCCAGAGATCAACCTCGGCGGCGGGATGGCCGTGGACTACGCCGATCCCGGACGCCTCTTCGACTGGGACGCGTACGCGAAGGGCGTCGCGGAGCTGGGACTGCCGGGCGAGACGCTCCGGATCGAGCCGGGCCGCGCGGTCAGCGTCTACTGCGGCTGGTACGTGACCGACGTGCTCGATGTGAAACGGGCCCACGGCGCCTGGTACGCGATCCTGCGCGGCGGGACGATGCACCTGCGCACACCGGTCACCAAGGGCCATGACCAGCCGTTCGTCGTGATCCCGCAGGGCGGGCCGGGGCCCGCGACCGACGAGCCCGTGACACTGGTCGGGCAGCTGTGCACGCCCAAGGACGTGTTCGCGCGGACGGCCCCGGCCGGACGGATCGCAGTGGGCGACGTGGTGGCGTTCGCCATGGCGGGCGCGTACGCCTGGAACATCTCGCACCACGACTTCCTGATGCACCCCAAGCCGGGCTTCCACTACCTGAACGGCTGACGCTCAGTTCTCGTCGCGGGTCAGCGGGCTCGGGTCAGCGGGCTCGGGTTTCGGCGCGCTGGAAGAGGATGTAGAGCCACGTCATGGAGGGCACGAGGATGAGGGCGCCCACGGCCAGCGCCACGAAGACGACCTGGAGCGCGGCGTCGTGGGCGGCGGCCGAGTCCAGATCGAGGTCGGCCATCTCGGCTGCGCCCCAGAGGACGGTGACGACGGCGAGCGCGCCCGTGACCCGTACGGCCAGGTAGTTACGGCGCAGCACGAGGGCCAGGGAGACGATGCCCGCCGCGGCGGAGACCAGGATGAGCGGGGAGCGCACGCCCAGCGCGGCGGCGCCGGGCAGGGCGAGGAGGCCGACGACGACCCCGGCGAGGACGGCGTAGCCGCGGAAGCGCAGCGTCGCGTCCGCGTCGGCCAGGCGCCGGGCGTCCCAGATCAGGTACACGGCGGCCAGGTACGCGCAGAGCGCGGTCGTGAGGACGCCTCCGTAAAGACCCGGCGGGCTGAGCCAGGTGGATTCGCCGGTGGCGACCGTGGTCGCGACGGCGCCCAGGCAGAACGGGGTCACGATCGATGAGACGCCGAAGAGCCAGGCGTAGGCGGGCTGGTCGGGCACCGCCTTGCTGAAGACGAACGTGCTGCCGCGGGCGACGATGCCGAGGACGGCGAGCGACAGCGGCACCCAGTGCACGGCCATGATGTCGGCGAAGACGGGCGGGAACGCGGTCCAGGTCATCACCATGACGAAGATGAGCCAGACGTGGTTGGCCTCCCACAGCGGACCCATGGCGTGCTCGATGACGTCCTTGTCGGAACGCCGCGGGGAGATCAGATGCCACAGGCCGGCGCCGAAGTCGGCGCCGCCGAACAGCAGATAGGCGGAGAGGCCCAGCAGGATCAGGCCCAGGGCGATGTCCGGATGGCTCATCGGACTCCGGCCTCCTCACGGTCGTCGTCGCGCGGTGCGGGAGCGTCCGCGGCGGTCTCGGTCTCGGGTGGGCGGCGGCGCATGCGCCGCAGGACGCTGATGGTGGCGATCGCGAGGACGGCGTAGACGACGAGCACGATGTAGAGGCCGAAGCGCAGTCCGGGGTTGGGATTGACGGCCTCTTCGGTGCGCATCACCCCGTACACGATCCACGGCTGCCGGCCGACCTCGGTGGTCGTCCAGCCCGCCTCCATCGCGATCGCCGCGCCGACCCCGGCGAGGGTCGCGGCGCGCAGGAACCAGGGCTGCCAGGGCAGGTCACGGTGCTTGGCGAGCGCTCCCGGCCGGGCCGCGGCGCGGCGCCGCAGCCACCAGGCGAACCCCCACCAGGCGGCGAGCGCCAGCAGGGCCATGCCGATCGCGATCATGATCTCGAACGAGGTCTTCACGACCTCGGCGGGCGGGTGCACGTCCTCGGGGAACGTGTCGAGCCCGCGCAGGGTGGCCTTGGAGTCGAACTTCAGCATGAGCGAGAGCGCGTTCGGGATCTCGATGAACGCGAACTTGAACGGCACCCCGTCCTGGGTGTGCTCGATGCCCTCCATCGCCGCGAACTTGATCGGCTGGTTGTCGGCGACGAAGCGGGACGCCCAGTCGCCGACCGCGACCTGCAGCGGCGCGCAGACCGCGCCGAGCGTGAACGGGATCGCGAAGCCGAGCCGGTGGTAACGGTCGACGCGGCCCGCCCGGTGGTCGCGGAGCAGGGCGACGGCGTAGACGGAGGCGACGATGAAGCCGCAGACCATGAGCGAGGCCAGGATCAGGTGGACGGCCTGGACGGGCGTCGCCGGATTGAACATCGCCGCCAGCGGGTCCACGTCCGTGACCTCGCCGTTGACCAGCTTGAAGCCGCGCGGCTGGTTCATCCAGGAGTTGACGGTGACCACGAACGAGGCGGAGAGCAGGCCCGCGATCACGACGGGGATGCCGGTGATGAAGTGGGCGCGCGGCGAGAGCCGGTCCCAGCCGTACAGGTAGACGCCCATGAAGATCGCCTCGATGAAGAACGCGATGCCCTCCAGGGCGAAGGCCGCGCCGAACACCTGGCCGTACTTGTCCATGAAGCCCGGCCACAGCGTGCCCATCTCGAACGACAACACGGTCCCGGACACCGCGCCGACCGCGAAGAGCACGCCCGCGGCCTTCATCCAGCGCCGCGCCAGCTCGGCGTAGACGGCGTCGCCCGTACGCAGCGACCGCCATTCAGCGAGGAGGGTCAGCGCCGGGAGGCCGATCCCGATGCTGGCCAGGATGATGTGGAAGCCCAGGGTGAAGGCCATCTGCTGGCGGGCGGCCATGAAGTCGGCCGGCGTCGCGGCGCCGTGCGCCGGGTCGGCCAAGGGCACGGCCGTGTCCACGGCGGAGGCGGCGAGGAGCGCTACGGAGCTCATACGACCGAATGTAGTACTACAAGCTGTAGTACTTAAGTCCGTAGTACTACCTACCGTGGTGAGATGCCTCTCAGTCGGTTAACCTGAATGCCGTGAAGGGTCTGGGAGAGCTTGAACGCACGGTCATGGAGATTCTCTGGGCGCGGGAGGACACCGGTCACGGGGCCGCCACCGCACGCGACGTGAGCCGTGCCCTGGCGGGCGACCGCGACCTCGCGCACACCACGGTCATGACGGTCCTCGACAGGCTCGCCAAGAAGGGGTTCCTGGAGCGCGAGCGCGACGGCCGCGCCTGGCGCTACAGCCCGTCCGAGAGCCGTGAGGTCTATGTAGCCGAGCTGATGCTGGGGGCCCTCAACGAGACCGGTGACCGCGACGCCGCCCTGGCCCACTTCGTCCGTTCGGTCTCCGACGACGAGGCCGCCGTGATCCGCGAGGCCCTGCTCGGCCTCACGCGCAGGGAGCCACCGGCATGACCGGCACCGCCCTGCTCGCACTGACGTCAATGGGGACCGTCGGCGGGGCGCACCTGTTGTCCAAGGCGCGCTGGACCTGGCGCGCTCCCCGTACCGCGATCGTCCTCTGGCAGGCCCTCGGCCTGAGCTGGGGCATCGCCACGATCGGCACCCTGCTCGGCATGGCGCTGCTGCCCTACGAGAAGGGCATCGCGGGCGGCCTGCCCGCGCTGTTCGCCGACCAGGCCGGCAGCCTGGACGCGGCCCACGCGACCGCGCTGTTCGCGGCGGTGAGCCTCACCGCGGTGCTGCTGGCCATGCTGATGTACGCGGTGTTCCGCGTGGTCCGGGCCCGGCGGCGGCACCGCGCGCTGCTGGCGCTGGTCTCGCGCCGCGACTCCGCCGTTCCCGGCACCCTCGTCCTCGACCACCCCGAGGCCGCCGCCTACTGCGTGCCCGGCGTGCGTTCCTCCAAGGTGGTCGTGAGCGCCGGCACCCTTGAGCTGCTCGACCCGGCCGAGCTGGCCGCCGTGCTCGCGCACGAGCGCGCCCACGCCCGCGAGCGCCACGACCTGGTGCTGCTGCCGTTCGCCTCGCTCCGCCAGGTGTTCCCGCAGATCCGGCTGGTCGGGCGATGTCTCGACGCGGTGGAGCTGCTGATCGAGATGGCCGCCGACGACCGGGCCAAACTCCACCGGGCCCCGCGCGAGCTGGCCACCGCCCTGCTCCGATTCGCCGCGGCCCGCCCCCCGGCGGCGCCGTCGGGCACCCTGGGCGCCGCGACCACCGACGGCATCCCGGTCATGGCGCGGGTGAACCGGCTGCTGGAGCCGGAGGCCCCGCGCCGGTCCACCCGGGTGGCGGCGATGGTGGCGGTGCCGATCATCGCCGGTGTCCCCATCCTGCTGTACGCGCTGCCGCACTGAGCCGCCGCCCTGGTCAGTCCTCAGCTGGGATGTCCAGGGCCGTCCCGTACAGCCGCGACACCTTGATGCTGATCACCACGCGCCCCGGGCCGTCCTCGGGCGCCGAGATGATCTCGGCGTCTCCCTCGGCCACCGCGAACGACCACACGTTCTCCCCGTTCACGTGCAGGGCGGTCCGGGGGTCGTTGCGCAGTTGCCGCACCTTCAACCGGTCCTCCGTCGAGGAGATCCGGATGACGCGCTCCTCGGGGTCCCAGGCGTAGAGGACGGTCGACAGGTGCGGATGGCCGCTGCGCTTGACCGCCGCCAGGGCCCCGAACCGCTGCTCGCCGAGGATGCGCGACAACTCCTGGTCGGTGAGGGTGCGCGGGGCGGGGCCGGTGTTCTCGTTCTCGTTCATCTCTGTCTGCCTTTCGGAGTTGTGTGCGGAGATTTCAGGCGGTCACGACGGGCTGGGCCTGGGCCGGAGTCCCGGCGGAATCGGTCGCCTTGGGCTGGCGCAGCACGATCAGGGCCACGACGAGGGCCGCGACCAGGAGGCCCGCCGAGGTGGTGAAGGCGAGGTGGTAGCCGCCGGTCAGTGCCTCGGCCTGGCTCTTGCCCTCGCTGAGCAGCCGCTCGGTCTTGGCCGCCGCCAGGGTCGACAGGACCGCGACGCCGAGGGCCATGCCGATCTGCTGGGTGGTGTTGAAGAGGCCGGAGGCCAGCCCGGCGTCGTCGGCCCTCGCGGCCGACATGCCCAGGTTGGCCAGGGCCGGGAGGACGAGGCCGCCGCCCGCGATGAGCAGCATGACCGGAAGCAGGTCGGTGACGTAGCCGGCGTTCACCGGGATGCGGGTCAGCCAGGCCATCGCGGCGAACAGCAGCACCAGTCCGGTGACGAGGACGGCGCGGGTGCCGAAGCGGGCGATGAGCCGCGCCGAGACGAAGAGCGAGATCCCGCCGATGGCGACGGCGGCGGGCAGCATGGCCAGGCCCGTCTCCAGGGCGCTGTAGCCGAGGACCTTCTGCATGTAGAGCGCGACGATGATCTGGAAGGCGAACATCGCGGACAGCGCCAGCATCTGCACCACGTTGGCGCCCGAGACGTTGCGTGAACGGAAGACGCGCAGCGGCATCAGCGGGGTCGTGGCCCGGGCCTGCCGGACGGCGAACGCGGCGAGCAGGGCGAGCGACACCGCGCCGAGCCCCAGGGTGTGGCCGGCCAGCCAGCCGTGCTCCTCGACCTTGACGACCGTGTAGATCCCGAGCATGAGCCCGGCCGTGACGAGCAGGGCACCGGCGACGTCGGCCCCGGCGGCCAGGCCGATGCCGCGGTCGCGGGGCAGTGCCCGGACCGCCAGGCCGACGGTGACGAGGCCGATCGGCAGGTTGATCAGGAAGATCCAGTGCCAGTTGAGGAGGTCGGTGAGCACGCCGCCCAGTACCTGGCCGATCGAGGCGCCCGCGGCACCGGTGAAGCTGAAGACGCCGATCGCCTTCGCGCGTTCCCTCGGCTCGGTGAACAGCGTCACCAGGATGCCGAGCACCACCGCCGAGGCCATGGCGCTGCCGACGCCCTGCAGGAACCGGGCCGCGATCAGCACTTCGGGGGTGGTGGCGGCTCCGGCCAGCACCGAGGCGGCGGTGAACACCACGTTCCCGGCCAGGAACATCGTCCTGCGGCCGATCATGTCGCCCAGCCGTCCGGCCAGGAGCAGCAGCCCGCCGAACGCGATCAGGTAGGCGTTGACGGTCCAGCTCAGCCCGGCGGGCGAGAAACCGAGGTCGTGCTGGATGGCCGGCATCGCCACGGTCACGATGCTGCCGTCGAGGATCGTCATCAGCCCGGCGGCGGACAGCACACCGAGCGCCAGGCCGCGTGAGTCGGTCGACATGGTCTCTCCCTTCAGCGCCGGCGGACGCCGACAAGAGAGACCGTAATAGATAGTTCCGTTGCAGACAATCCCTCAGGGACTTATTTGTGACGCTCCCGGGCCCGGCGGGCCTGGCCGGTCGTCTCGGCGGGCGTGGCCAGATGCCCGGTGACCAGCAGGTTCAGGGCCTTGAGCAGCGCCTTGCGGTCGCCGTCCGGCAGCGAGGCGAGCGCGGCCTCGTGCACGCCGTCGACGATCCGCTGGCTCTGGGCGGCGACCTCGGCGCCCTTCTCGGTCACCGCGATGATCCGCGCCCGGCGGTCGGTGCTGGACGGCCGCCGTTCGGCGAGACCGGCCTTCTCCAGCGCGTCGACCGTCACGACCATCGTGGTCTTGTCCATGTCGCCGATCTCGGCGAGCTGGATCTGGGTGCGCTCCTCTTCGAGGGCGTGCACCAGGACGCAGTGCATGCGCGCGGTCAGGCCGATCTCGGCGAGCGCCGCCGCCATCTTCGTCCGCAGCACATGGCTGGTGTGGTCCAGCAGGAACGACAGGTCAGGCACGGTGCGGGCGGGGGCCATGGCAGTCATGCAGCCAGTGTAACAAGATGATTTCTTACTGGATTATCTACGTAACAACGATCCCGTGCAGGATGACGTGCAGGAGGTCGTCCACCGCCTCCGGAGACGGTCCGGGCACGGTCGCCGGACCGCCGAACAGCGCCGAGATCACCGTTTCGTGGCAGAAACCGACGATCAGCGTGGCCGCCGCGTCCACCCGGGCCGCGGCGGGCAGCCGTCCCAGGTCACGTTCCGCCCGCAGATAGCCGAGCAGGCGGTCGCGCCAGTCCGCCCCGGGCTCGCTGATCTCGGCGAACCGGGCGAGGACCTTCGGCTGCGAGAAGAACCCGGTGAACGCGGGGAGCACCGACTTGTGCATGGCCAGGCCGTACGCGACGTACGCCCGCAGGTTGGCGGCGACCGTCCCGTCCCCCGCGACCGGCAGGCCGCTCAACGTCCGCTCCACCGAACGCACGTAGGCGCGCAGCGCGTAGGCGAGCAGCTCCTCCTTGTCGGCGAAGTGGTTGTAGAGCACGCCGTCGGCGACCCCGGCCTCGCGGGCGATCGCCCGCACGGTGAGCCCGACGGTGCCGCGTTCGGCGATGAGACGCGCGGCGGTGGCGATCAGGTGGTCGCGCAGACTCCGCCCGTCGCCGGCGTCCCGCAGCACGGCCGCTTTCCTGGGTGACATCACCCCGCATCGTAGTGAGCGGTACCCGCTCCCAGCTCCGCGACCTCGGCCAGGAACGCGGCGGGCTCCACGAGTTCGTCCAGATGCCGCACACCCGCCGGAAACTCGCCAGCCGCCGGACGACGAGGGCCGCGACGACGCCCGTGGCGCGACTCTGCCGCCGCCCGGTGAACGACGCGACGCGTTCTCCCGACACGGCGGTGACCGCGAAGCCGTCCTTGCCGATGTGCACCTTGCCCAGCCACGCCCTGACCCGCGGCACGGCGAGCAGCCGTGCGGCACCCGGCAGGCGCGCGGCGGCCAGGACGGCGGTCATGGCCCGGGAGTCGAGGCAGAGACCGGTCTCCGCCCGTGTCACCCCGGCCGTCCTGGGCAGCGTGTGCTGGTCGGAGAACGGGAATCCGTACACCGTGCGCGTCCCGTACGGCGCCGGAAAGGGCATCCGCCAGGACGAGCCCATCACGCGGAGCCCGTCGAGCGTCCAGCCGAGCGCCGCCGGGCCGTGCGCCTCGCCTGAGCCGATCAGCACGCCGATCCGCACGTCGGGCCCGCCGGTCATCCGGGCCAGCAGGTTCGTGATGCCGGGTGCCAGCCCGACGCTGAGCACGGCGGTCGCCCCGCGCTCGGTGCCGAGGCCGTCCAGGCGTTCGACGCCCGAGAGCAGCTCATGCGAGGCCGACACGTCGACGTAATGGACACCGCGTTCCAGGCAGGCGCGTGCGACCCGCTCGTTGTCCTGGTCGACGCACATGAGCACGGCGTCGGCGCCCTCGATCGCCCGCTCCAGATCAGCGGGTACCCGCAGGTCCGCGCGCAGCGGTGTCGTCCCCGGGACGGGGCGTGCCCGGCCGGGATCGCGACCGGCGACGACCACCGCTCCCGGGTACCACTCCGCCAGCGGCGCGGCCGCCTCGCGCCCGACCGCGCCGTAGCCGCCGACGATCACGATCCGTCTCATCGGGCCGCTTCGACCAGCAGGGCGTTCGATCGCAGGCACACGCCGTCGGCGCGCTCGAAGGGGAGGAACGCGGCTTCGAGCGCGGCGCGGACCGGGACCGGGTCGTCGTCCGCCAGGTGGAACCTGACCGGCCCCCAGCCGGCCAGGAACCGGGCGGCGTCGGCGGCGTCCCGGCCCCACCTCGACTCGCCGCCGATCAGGGTCGTACCGACGTCGTGGAAGCCCGCGGCGGTGAGGACGTCGCGCACGTGCGCGGGATCGGCCAGGGACAACGGACCCGCTCCGCCCGGCTCGGGCGGCCAGCCCGGCAGGTGCTCGGCGAGGGCTCCGACGACCGTTCCCAGATCGGTGCCGTCAAGATCGGACATGCTCAGGAAGGCCAGCCTCCCGCCGGGACGGAGGGCGCGCGCGACGTTGGCGAACGCGGCGACCGGATCGGCGAAGAACATGACCGCGAACCGGCTGATCGCCACGTCGAAGCCGCCGCCCGGGAACGGATGCACCTGTACGTCGCCCTGCTCGAACCGCACGTTCGCGACGCCCTCCGCGGCGGCCGTCGCGCGTGCCCGGGTGAGCATCGGCAGCGAGAGGTCCACGCCGACGGCCGACCCGAGCCGGGCCTGCCGCGCGGCCCGCCTGGTGGTCTGCCCGTTGCCGCAGCCGAGGTCGAGCACCCGGTCCCGTTCGCCGATCCGGGCGGCCTCCATGAGGTGGTCGTTGAACGTGCTGTTCATGGCGTCGTAACGCTCGTGGTTGTCCGCCCAGTGGCGCCCCTCGTACCCGTTCCAGGCCTCGGCTTGCTCGGTGTTGACGATCTCGGCCATCGTTCCTCCTCATTATGAACACATGTTCATGAACACTAGTTCATAATGTTGCCCGGCAGTCCGGATGTCAATGGGGGATCGATCAGAGCGGTCGCTGCGGAGAGATCGTCTGGCGGTGGACGATCGCGTCGAACCACTGCGCCGGCGAGCCACCGGTCATCGTGGACGACTCCTGCCAGACGAGACCGCGCGTGGTGGCGGGCGCCGTCAGCCACCTCCGCACGGCGGACGGGGCGTCGGTGCGCAGGTCCAGCATGAACTGGTCGGACCCGACGCGGCCGAACGGGTACTCGAACCAGTGGCGCCGCGCAGGCGGGGCCTGGAGGGGTGGACCGCCCGGTTCGCCGCTGATCGCACCATGGTCGAAGGTGAAGCCGATCGACCGGTAGCGCTGCCCGTACCAGCGGCGGAGGTACGAACCGGTGCTGGCGAACGTCATGTCCGGGCCAGGGGGAAGGGTGATCCGGAGTTTCGGGGCGTTGACGGTGTGCGGGCTCGCGGCCCAGTAGACCACCTTGTCCCGGCTGAAGGTGCGCCACCAGCGGAGGTTCTCCGCGGCCCGGACTTCGCGGTAGTTGTAGCCGTCGTTGTCCGGCAGGCTGAAGTGTTCATGGAACGACACGATCTGCCGGGCGTGGTGGAGCGTCACCTCGTGGGCACGGTCGCCGGGCCGGTGGGGGAGCCGTTCGACCAGCGAGCGGAGTCGGCGGGCGCGGCGGATGTAGGGCCGCTTGTCGTCGACCTCCTTCCAGTACCACTGGACGTACCGTCCCATGTCGGAGGTGAACGGGCGGAGCGCTCTCAGGTGCTTACGGATCGCCGGGAGCCGTTCGGGCGCGACCTTCGCGGTGTAAGCGGCTATCGCGTCGTAGGCGACGGGCCGCGTAGCGAAGTACTCGACACCGAAGAACCGCACCTTGTCGTGGTGGGAGGCGTTGTAGGCGCGCAGCCACTTCAGGAGGTCGAGCATCTCGCGTGACTGCCAGCCCGTCTCCCGCAGGATCGCCTCGGGGTCGCCCTTGCCTGTGAGGATGTAGTCGTTCAGCTGGAGACCCAGCGTCCAGTCGTCCTCCCAGGCGATGGACCGGAATCCCATTTGCTCGACGAGCAGGCGCACCACCCGGTGCTTGAGCTTGGCCTGTTCGCTCGCCCCGTGGGTGGATTCGCCGAGCCCCACGATCGTGGCGCCGCCGACCGTACGGCGCAGCGGAGCGAGGTCGCCCAGCGGAGCCCGCGGATCGACGGTGGTGAGCCGCGTCGCGTTCCGCTCGATCCAGGCGGTGACCGGCTCCGGCGGCCCGGCCGTGGCCGCCCGCGCCGTGCCGGTGAAGCCGGCCACGGCCGCGGCCGACAGCGTGAACGCCAGAAGTTTTGACGATCGCATCAGCACATCTCCCTCGTATCGATGGATGCGAGAACCGTCTCTGGCGGGTCTGTGCCGACGCGTCCCCCAGCGGGCGGCTCGTCGATTACGCCGTGCGCGGTACGGCGCCTCCGGCAGCCGGGCGTCACCACCTGGTTTGCTCGCCGCCTTCAGAGACGACCGGGCGGAACGCCGCCAGCTGCTCCAGGAGCACGGATCGCACGTCGTCGCATGTGCCGTCCCCGGCGGTGGCCGGAGGCGGCGGATCTCCTTCCGAAGTGACCGCCTGGGTCGTGCCGGCAAGGCAGACCACGGCGACGACCGGCAGGGTGAACGTCAGGAACGTCAACGATCGCATCAGCACATCTCCCCTTCGCATCGATGGATGCGAGAACCGTCTCCGGCGGGTTCGTGCCGACGCGTCCACCGATGGAAGGCAGCCGGCTTACTCCGTGCGTCGTACGGCCCCTCGCGGCAGGACCGCCGAGGGGCCGTACGACCGGTGAGCTGCCGTCAGGAGCCGTCGGCGCCGACGTACTCGCGCAGGTGCCGGGCGGTGAGCGTGTCCGCCTTGGCGACCAGGTCGGCGGGCGTGCCGGTGAAGACGATCTGGCCGCCGTCGTGGCCCGCGCCGGGACCGAGGTCGATGATCCAGTCGGCGTGCGCCATCACGGCCTGGTGGTGCTCGATCACGACGACCGTGTTGCCGTCGTCGACGAGCCGGTCGAGCAGCGCCAGGAGCTGGTCGACGTCGGCCAGGTGCAGACCGGTGGTCGGCTCGTCCAGGATGTAGGTCGCCGCCTTCTCGGCCATGCGGATCGCCAGCTTGAGCCGCTGGCGTTCGCCACCGGACAGGGTGTTGAGCGGCTGGCCGAGGCTGAGGTAGCCGAGGCCGACGTCGACGAGCCGGTCGAGGATCGCGCGGGCCTGGCGTTCGGTGAAGAAGTCGCGGGCCTCGGTCACCGGCATGGCGAGGACGTCGGCGATGTTCTTGCCGCGCAGCTCGTACGTGAGCACCTCCGGGGTGAAGCGCTTGCCCTCGCACTCCTCGCAGACCGACGCCACGCCGGCCATCATCGCCAGGTCGGTGTAGACCAGCCCGATGCCCTTGCAGTTGGGGCAGGCGCCCTCGGAGTTGGCGCTGAAGAGCGCGGCCTTGACGCCGTTGGCCTTGGCGAACGCCGTGCGGATCGCGTCGAGCAGCCCGGTGTAGGTGGCCGGGTTGCTGCGCCGGGAACCGCGGATCGCCGACTGGTCGACCACATTGACGCCGTCCCGGGTGGAGAGCGAGCCGTGGATCAGCGAGCTCTTGCCGGACCCGGCGACGCCGGTGACCACGGTCAGCACGCCGGTCGGGACGTCGACGCTCACGTCCCGCAGGTTGTGCAGCGTGGCGCCCTCGATCGGGATGTGGCCGGTCGGCTGCCGGACCTCGTCGCGCAGCCGGGCCCGATGGTCCAGATGGCGGCCGGTGAGGGTGCCGGACGCGCGGAGCCCGGCCACGTCGCCGGTGAAGCAGATCTGACCGCCGCCGGTGCCCGCTCCAGGACCGAGGTCGACGACGTGGTCGGCGATCGCGATCGTCTCCGGCTTGTGCTCGACGACCAGCACGGTGTTGCCCTTGTCGCGCAGGCGGCGCAGCAGGCCGTTCATCCGCTGGATGTCGTGGGGGTGCAGGCCGACCGTCGGCTCGTCGAAGACGTAGGTGATGTCGGTCAGCGGGGAGCCGAGGTGGCGGACCATCTTGACCCGCTGGGCCTCACCGCCGGACAGCGTGCCGGACTCACGGTCCAGGCTCAGGTAGCCGAGCCCGATCTCGACCAGCGAGTCCAGCGTCTCGCCCAGGGCGCTGAGCACCGGCGCGGCCGACGGGGCGTCGATGTCCCGGACGAACGCGGCCAGGTCGCTGATCTCCATCGCCGCGCAGTCGGCGATGGAACGGCCATTGATCTTGGAGGCGAGGGCGGCCGGGTTGAGCCGGGCGCCGCCGCACGCGCGGCAGGTCGTGAACGTCACGGCCCGGTCGACGAACGCGCGGATGTGCGGCTGCATCGCCTCCTTGTCCTTGGACAGGTAGAGCCGCTGCACCTTGACCACGAGGCCCTCGTAGTTGGTGTTCATCCCGCCGAGCTTCATCTTGGTGGCGGGCTTGTACAGGAAGTCCTCCCACTGCTGCTCGGTGTAGTCCTTCAGCTTGGCGTCGGGGTCGACGAACCCCGAGTCGGCCAGGGCCTTCCAGTACCACGAGCCCACCGCGAAGTTGGGCACGGTGATCGCGCCCTCGTTCAGCGACAGCTCCCGGTCCACCAGCTCGTCGACGTCGATGTCGGACTTGCGGCCGAGGCCCTCGCACTCGGGGCACATGCCCGCCGCGTTGTTGAAGCTGAACGCGAAGGCGGGGCCGACGTGGGGCTCGCCGAGCCGGCTGAAGATGATCCGCAGCAGCGTGAACGCGTCGGTCGCGGTGCCGAGCGTGGAGCGCGCGTTCGCGCCCATCCGCTCCTGGTCGACGACGATCGCGGCGCTCAGGTTGTGCAGCGCGTCGACGTCCGGCCGGCCCAGGCTCGGCATGAACGACTGGAGGAACGCCGAGTACGTCTCGTTGATCAGACGCTGCGACTCGGCCGCTATGGTGCCGAACACGAGCGAGGACTTGCCCGAGCCGGACACCCCCGTGAAGACCGTGAGCCGGCGCTTGGGGATGTCGAGCGACACGTCGGCGAGGTTGTTCTCGCGGGCGCCGCGCACCTTGATCACATCGTGGCTGTCCGCGGGATGCCGGTGCCCTGCGTCGTTCATCGAGTTCGACCTTTCCGCTGGGAGGCAGTAATATCCGTACAGCGTACAGAGAAAATCTCCCGGCAGCAATATAGAACGGAATGGTTCGTTCCCATACTATGAGGAACATGGAGACCAAGACGCAAGCCCCCATGAGCGGCCGGAAGGCCCAGGCGGCCAGGAACGACGAGCTGATCCGGGACGCCGCGCGAGCGGTGTTCACCGCCGACCCGGGGGCTCCCATCTCGGCGGTGGCCGAATACGCCGGTGTCGGCATCAGCGCCCTCTACCGCCGCTACAAGAGCAAGGAAGAGCTGCTCCAGCGGCTGGCCGACGACGGGATGGACCGTTATCTCGCGCAGGTCCAGACGGCGCTGGACGACGATCGCGACGCCTGGACCGCGTTCGCCGACTTCATGCGCAGCTGCCTGGACATCGGCGCCGGCTCGCTGACCATGCGGCTGGCCGGCAGCTTCCCCGTCACCGACGAGATGGCGCAGAAGGGGCGGGACATCCATATGGCGACCCAGCGCCTGCTCGATCGCACCAAGGAGGCCGGTGCCCTGCGGCGCGACATCGAGGTCGGTGACATCTCCGTGCTCCTGGAACACCTGCACACCATACGCATCGGGGACGACGAACGGATGAACCGCCTGCAACACCGCTATCTGGAGCTGTATCTGGACGCGCTCCGCATGGCGGACGCGGAGGAGCTGCCCGGCCCCCCTCCGAACTGGCAGGAGCTGAGAGGACGGTATGACGACTGAGGCGGCCGGATCGATGACGACCACCCCCGCGACCGCCGGTCCGGTGCTCGACCGGCGGTCGCTGAACCGCGCCCTCCTGGCCCGTCAGCTGCTGCTCGACCGGCACGAGCTGCCCGTCCTCGACGCCATCGAGCACCTGACCGGGATGCAGGCGCAGGCCCCCACGCCGCCGTACATCGGCCTGTGGAGCCGGCTGGCGGGCTTCGAGTTCGGCGAGCTCGCCAGGCTGCTCACCGAACGCGAGGTCGTGCGCACGGTCCTCATGCGCGGCACCCTCCACCTGGTCAGCGCGCGCGACGCGCTGGCCCTGCGGCCCCTCACCCAGGTCATCATGGACCGCAACCTCAGAACGGCGAACGGGCGTGACCTGAGCGGGCTCGATCTGCCCGCCGTCGAGGCCGCCGCGCGCGAGCTCTTCACAGAGCCCCGCACCGACAAGGAGATGCGGGCGCTCCTGGCCGCACGATTCCCCGGCGGCGAACCCGAGCTGCTCAACTGGGCCGCCCGCACCGTGATCCCGCTCGCCCAAATCCCGCCGCGCGGCATCTGGGGCAAGAGCGGCCTGGCCACCCACACCACCCTCGAAACCTGGCTGGGCCGCGCGCTGGACACCGAACCGTCCCTGGAACGCCTGGTGCTGCGCTATCTCGCCGCGTTCGGCCCGGCCACCGTCCAGGACGTGCAGCACTGGTCGGGCCTGACCGGCCTCGGCCAGGTCGTCGAACGGCTCGCGCCGCGGCTCGTCACGTTCGCCGACGAGAACGGCAGGGTGCTCTATGACCTCCCGGACGCGCCGCGTCCCGATCCCGGGACCCCGGCTCCGGTCCGCCTGGTGCCGGACTTCGACAACCTCACGCTGTCGCACGCCGACCGGACGAGGATCGTCTCCGAGGAGCATCGCAAACGCCTCTTCACCGTCAACGGCATCATCCGTGCCGCCGTCCTCGTCGACGGCTTCGTCCACGGCATGTGGAAACACGAGAAGAAGCGCGGCGTCGCCACCGTCCGCGTCGAGCTGTTCGAGCCCGTGTCCGAGAACGACCGCACGGCCCTCGTAGACGAGGCGGAACGGCTCCTCGCCGCCGCGTACCCCGAGGCCGGGTCCCGCGAGGTGGAGTTCGTCTGAGGGCGGCGTTCACGATGAAGCCGGTGGTTTCTTGACCGGCCGGAGAAGCGCCTGTGACCTGGCGCGACGTTCACTGGTGCCATGACCGCGAAGACCACTCGCCTGCCGATCCATCCGGTCGTGCGAAAGTTCGCCGAGGCCATCAACACCGGAGACCGGGCGTCCTTCCGGGAACTGCTCGCCAGGGACGCCGTCATGACCGACGACGGAAATCCCCACGACCCGGCGGCCTGGGCCGACCGGGAGATCTTCAACGCGAACGGGCACTTCGACGTGTGCCGTGAGGATCCCGGCGGCCTGGGCATGATCGTGACCTACCGCAACGACACCTGGGGCACGATGAGCACCCGCTGGGACTTCACGGTGCGGGGCGGCAAGATCAGCCGCTTCGACACCGGTCAGGTCTGATCGGCCGACTCCATCGCGGCGAATCCGAGGCGCCAGGACGGGATCTGCGGCTTCCAGCCGAGGTCGAGCGCCTTGCGGTTGGACACGGGGCGGCCCGTCGCGGCGGCGTGCCGCGCGGTGCCCGGGAGCGGAACGCCCAGCGCCGCGCTGTAGACCGGCAGCCAGTCGGCGGTGGTCGCGGGCTCGTCGTCGACGATGTTGACCGGCCCGGCGGGCCAGTCGAGCGCCGTCAGCGCGGCCGCGGCGGCGTCGTCGGCGTGCACGAACGAGGTCCACGCCGGTGACGGCCGCAGGCTTCCCGCCCGGACCCGGTCGGCGATCGCCCCGTCCGGCGCGTACCAGGTGCCCGGCCCGTAGAGCGCGCCGTACCGCAGGATGACGCCGCGCGGCAGCTCCGCGACGGCCTCCTCAAGCGCGGCGACGCCCTCGTAGGGCGGCAGCGTCGGGTCGAGGGCGTCGTCCTCGACCGCGGGCGCGTCGCCCGGCACGTACAGCCAGCCGATGCTCTGCGCGATCATCACCTCGACGTTGGCCGCCTTCGCGGCCGACACCAGGTTGCGGGTGCCTTCGATCCGCAGCCGTGAGTTGGCCTCGAAATCCTCCCCGCTGAGATCGGTGAGCTGGTGGACGATGACGTCCGGCCGCACCGCGAGGACCGCGTCGTGCACGGCCGGGGAGTCGAACGCGTCCAGGACGAGGGGCTTGGCCTGCTGCGCGGCGATGGCGTCGGCACGTTCGGCGGACCGGGTCGTCCCGGTCACCTCGTGGCCCGCCTGCACGAGCAGGGGGACCAGCCGACTGCCGACGACACCGGTCGCGCCGGCGACGAGAATCTTCAAGGGGGGTACCTCCACGACTGCACGCCTTTGTGGCCGCCTCCCAGGCAGGATAGGCAGAGACTCCTTCCAGGTCACGCCCGGCACGGCGAAACACCGCTCACCCGTGGTATTCCACCCGGCTACGCTCGGCCATCGTCGTGCTGCCTCGCGTCCCGGAGGGGCAACCGGATCCGGAAGAGCGCTCCTCCCCCTGGTGCGGCTTCCACGGTGAGCGTACCGCCCTGGACCCGCACCAGGTCACGGGCTATCGCCAGGCCGAGCCCCGCGCCGCCGTCGTCGCGGCTGCGGGCGTCGTCGAGACGGACGAAGCGCTCGAAGATCCGCTCCCGGTCGGCCGGCGGCACCCCGGGACCGTCGTCGGTGATTTCCATCACTGCCCAGCGGTCGTCCTCTACCCGCAATGTGACGTTCACCTCGGAGGAAGCGTGCCGTTGCGCGTTGTCCAACAGGTTGGTCAGCACCCGCGCGAGCCGGTCGCGGGAACCCAGGACCCGCGGAGCGGCCTGGAGGTCGAGCCCGATGGGCGGCCCGCCGGCCGGGCCGCGGCGCGCGACCTCCTCCCGGAGCAGGTCGGCGAGCGCGACCGGCCGCGGCGCGACGGCCCGCTCGCCCGCGTCGAGCCGGGCGAGCAGCAGCAGGTCGGCGGCCAGGCGCTGGAGCCGGACGACCTCCTCGGTGAGCCCGTCCAGGTCCAGCAGTTCGGGATGCGCCGCGGCGACCTCCAGCTCGGTCCGGAGCGAGGCGATCGGGTTGCGCAGTTCGTGTGAGGCGTCCGCGACGAAGCCGCGCTGCCGTTCCACGGACCGTTCGAGCGCGGTGAGCGTCTCGTTCGTGGCCGTGGCCAGCCCCGCGACCTCGTCCCGCGAGGCGGGCACCGGTACGCGGCGCGTCAGGTCGCTGGAGGCCGTGATCTCGGCGAGCTCGTGCCGGATCGCCGCCACCGGCCGCAGCGCCCGCCGGGTGACCAGCCAGGTCACGCCCGCCACGACGGCCAGCAGCAGCGGCAGTCCGGCGAGCATGGCCTTGGTGACCGTGCCCACGGCCTCGCGCGCGGTGGCCAGGTCGGTGCCGGCGTGCACGGTGTACGTCTCGCCGCCGGGCGCGGTGACGCTGACCGACGCGAACCTGTAGCCGGCGGTCTCGCCGTCCACGGTGGCGCTGCCGGTGCTGTGGCGGACGTCGCCGGAGACCTCGCCGGGCCGCGGTGCGTCCTCGTCCCGGTCGTCGTCCTCGTCCCGCTCAGGGACGGGCGAGGCGGCGGGCCGCACGGCCGGGGGGTCGGTGCCGCTAATCGCGTCCAGGTCCTCGCTCGCCGCCACCACCCGGCCGGACGAGTCCACGACCTGGACGGGACGCTCGTCGCCTTCGGGCAGGTCGAGCCGCGCGCGCTCGACGCCCGCGGCCAGCTGCGAGGCGACCTCGCGCGCGGACACCTCGGACTGGAGGCCGCTCTGCCGGTCCAGGCTGGTCCGCAGGAGCAGCACGACGGCGAGCCCCGCGACCACCAGCGCGACGGCGACGACGACGGTGGCGGTGGCGGTCGTGCGCGCCCGCACCGAGGCGAACGGCCTGTACATCGCGGGCATGTCAGCCCCCGTCGGTGGCGAGCCGGTAGCCGGCTCCGCGCACCGTGACGATCGACTTGCGGCCGAAGGGGGCATCGAGCTTGCGGCGCAGCGCGCTCACGTACACCTCGACGATGTTGGGATCGCCGTCGTAGGCGAAGCCCCAGACGTGTTCGAGGATCTGGCCCTTGGACACGACGAGGCCCGCGTTGACGGCGAGGTGCTCCAGGACGGCGAACTCCTTGGCCGTGACCTCCACCTCGGTGTCGCCGCGCAGCACCACCTTGGCCGCCGGGTCGACGGTCAGGTCACCGAGGACGATCGTGGGCGAGCCGCCCCGCGTCCGGCGGCGCAGCAGGGCGCGGATGCGGGCGAGCAGCACCACGTAGGAGAACGGCTTGGTGAGGTAGTCGTCGGCGCCGGTGTCCAGGCCCTCCGCCTCGTCGTACTCGCCGTCCTTAGCGGTGAGCATGAGGATGGGCGTCTCGTCGCCGGCCGCGCGCAGGGCCGAGCAGACCCGGTAGCCGTTCATGCCGGGCAGCATGATGTCCAGCACGACCAGGTCGTAGTCGTGGTCGGCCGCGCGCCGCAGTCCCACCGCGCCGTCGTGGACGACGTCCACCACGAAGCCCTCGGCCGTCAGCCCCTTGGCCAGGGACGCGGCCAGGCGTCGTTCGTCCTCCACGATCAGCAGGCGCATGCCTCCAGGCTGCCAGACGCACCTGAAGCGGGCTTCAGGTTGCTTCAGCCGCGCCTCAGGTCCGTCGGCCACGGTGGTGTCCACATGAGAAACCAACCAGGAGGAATCCGATGAACCTTGACGTACGCCGCCTGATGACGGGCCGCAGGCTGCTGGTGACCGTCCTCGCCGGGGGCCTGATCGCCGCCGGTGGCACCGCGACCGCCTTCGCAGCGGGTGGCGGTGACGACGACCCCGCCGAGCAGGCGGCCGAGGCCAAGGCGGTGCAGACGGCCAAGGTCAGCGCCACCGACGCCGTGGCCACCGCGCTGCGGACCGTGCCGGGCCACGTGGCCTCGGTGGACCTCGACCAGGAGAAGGGCTCGGCCGTCTGGGAGGTCGAGGTGATCGGCAAGGACGGCACGGAGCGCGAGCTGACGGTCGACACCGCCACGGGCAAGGTCCTGTCGAACGCGGTGGCCGACCAGGACACCGATGGCGCCGACGACGACGCCGACGATGACGGCGCCGACGACTGACGCCTCAGGCGGTGATGCGTTCCGGCTCGGCGGCGCCGGCCGGATCGCCCTCGCCGGTGGCGTCCACCCGCCGGAGCGTGACCACCGCGATGACCGTGACGGCGGCGACGAGTGCCGCGCCGACGGCGGCGGTGGTGTTCAGCCCGGCCGTGAACGCCTCGCGGGCGGAGTCGAGCAGGTCGCCGCCGGCCCCGGCGGCGACCGCTCCGGCGAGGGTGTCGCGGACCCCGTCCGGAGCGTCCGCCGGGAGTCCCGACGCGATCTCCTCGCGGTAGACGGCGGTGCCGACGCTGCCGAGGCCCGCGACGCCCAGCGCCACGCCCAGCTCGGTGCTCGTCTCGCCCAGCGCCGAGGCGGCGCCCGCCTTCTCCGGCGGCGCGGCGCCGACGACCAGTTCGGTGCCGAGCGCCATGGTCGGGCCGCCGCCCGCGTACACCAGGATGAACCCGGCGACCAGCAGCGGCAGTCCGGACCGGGCGTCGACCTGCGCGAGCAGCAGGTAGCCGGCCGTCGCGGCCGCCAGCGAGCCGCCGATCACGTACGCGGGACGCACGTGGCGCGCGGCGATCGGCGCCAGCAGGGACGAGACCACCAGCGCGAGCGCGGCGGGAAGCAGCCACAACCCCGCCTTCAGCGGTGACATGCCCTGGACCAGCTGCAGGTACTGCGTGACGAACAGGTAGACGCCGCCGACCGCGCCGATGCTGATCATGAGGCTCAGCAGCGCACCGGAGAAGGCCCGGTCGCGGAACAGCCGCAGGTCCAGCAGCGGATCGGCGAGGCGCCGCTGCCGGCGGACGAACAACACACCCGCCACGACGCCGACCACGGCGGCGAGGGCGGGTACGGGCTCGACACCGTGCTTGGGCAGCTCCTTGAGGCCGTAGGTGACCGGCAGCATCGTCGCGAGTGACAACAGAACGCTGACCAGGTCGGGACGGCCCGCCCGCACGTCCCGGAACTCCGGCAGCAGGAACGGGGCGGTCACCAGCAGCAACGCCATGATCGGCGTGCCGATCAGGAACACCGAGCCCCACCAGAAGTGCTCCAGCATCAGCCCGCCCACCACAGGGCCGAGGGCGATGCCCACCGAGAACATCGTCGCCCACAACCCGATGGCCAGCCCGCGCTGTCGCGGGTCGCGGAACAGGTTGCTGATGAGGGACAACGTGGAGGGCATCAGCGTCGCGCCGGCGATGCCGAGGAGCGTCCGTGCGGCGATCAGCATCTCGGTGGACGTGGCGTACGCGGCGGCGGCCGAGGCGGCGCCGAACGCGGCGGCGCCCGTCATCAGGAGCCGCCGGCGCCCGATCCGGTCGCCGAGCGTGCCCATCGTGACCAGGAACCCGGCGATCATGAAGCCGTAGATGTCGATGATCCATAGCGTCTGGGTACCGCTCGGATCCAGGTCCGCGCTCAGTTCGGGCACCGCGAGGTGGAGCACGGTGACGTCCAGGGCGAGCAGCAGGGTGGGCAGGGCCAGCACGGCCAGCCCGGTCCACTCCTTGAGCCCGGCGCGCGGCCGGGGGTCATGCGCGTTCGTCTCGTCAATGGCCATGCGGTGATGATCGGAGTGACCGCTCTCGGTGCGGTGATGGCCGGCTGATGGTCCGCCGACGGTCGGTTACGGTGATCGGCATGCGTTTCGGCGTTCTTGGGCCGCTCGCCGTGTGGACGGCCGACGGCGATCCGGTCCAGGTACCCGAGGCGAAGGTCCGCGCGCTCCTGGCCGATCTGCTCGTCGATCCGGGCCGTCCCGTCCCGGTGGACCGGCTGGCCCACGACCTCTGGGGCGACGACCTCCCGGCCAATCCGGCCAACTCCCTTCAGAACAAGGTCTCGCAGTTGCGGCGCGCCCTGGAGAAGGCGGAGGCCGGTGCACGTTCCCTGGTCGCCTTCAGCCCGGCCGGTTACCGGCTGCGGATCGAGCCCGGCGACGTCGATTCCGGGCGTTTCGCCGCGCTGCTCGACGAGGCCCGCCGGACAGACGATCTCCGCGCGAGGGCAGGACTGTTCGCGGCGGCGCTTGAGCTCTGGCGTGGCCCCGCGTTCGCCGACTTCACCGACGCCCCGTTCGCCACGGCCGCGATCACCCGGCTCGACGAGCAGCGGCTGACGGCGCTGGAGGAGCGGGCCGAGGCCCGGCTCGGGCTGGGGGAGCACGGTTCGCTGGCGGACGAGCTGGGCGACCTGGTCGCCAGGCACCCCTTCCGCGAACGGCTGCGTGCCGTTCAGCTGCGGGCCCTGTACCGCGCGGGCAGGCAGGGCGAGGCGCTGGACGGCTATGCCGACCTGCGCAGGCGCCTCGCGGACGAGCTGGGCCTGGATCCCGGCCCCGAGCTGGCCGCACTCCACCAGGCGATCCTCGAACAGGCCCCGGTGCTGGACGCGCCACCCGTGCGTGTGCCCGCGCCGACCAGCTTGCCGGAGTCACGTCTCCCTGTTCCGGCGACCGGTCTCGTCGGGCGTGAGGACGAGGTGGCCGGAACGTGCGAAGCGCTCGGTACCGCGCGGCTGGTGACGCTCACTGGCCCCGGCGGAGTCGGCAAGACCCGCGTGGCCCTGGAGGTCGCGAGGCGGCTGGCCGACGCCGGCGGCTTCCCCGACGGTGTCTGGTTCGTCGAACTCGCCGGTCGCCGGCTCCCCGACGAGGTGGCCGAGGCCGTCGGCAGGGCGTTGGGCATCCGCGACGACGCCTCGGCGGGCCCGGCCGACCGGCTCGTCGGGGCTCTGCGCGACCGCCGGCTGCTCCTCGTCCTCGACAACTGCGAGCATCTCGTCGAGCCGGTCGCCAAGCTGGTGGAGACACTGCTCCGGGACGGCTCCGGCCTGCGCGTCCTGACGACGAGCCAGGAGCCGCTGGCCATCGCCGGCGAAGTGGTGCGGGCCGTGCCGCCGCTTCCCGAGCCCAGCGCGGCGCGGCTGTTCGTCGAGCGTGCCTCCGCGGCGGCGCCGGGAGCCGATCTGGACGGGTCCGGCGCGGCCGAGGTGATCGCGACGATCTGCCGGCGGCTGGACGGGATCCCGCTGGCCCTGGAGCTGGCGGCCACGCGCGTGCGGACGCTGGGCGTACGCGGGCTCGCGGACCGGCTGGACGACAGGTTCCGGCTCCTGGCGGCCGGGCGGCGGGACGCCCCCGCGCGCCAGCGCACGCTCCGGGCGATGATCGACTGGAGCTGGGAGCTGCTTCCCGAGCCCGCGCGGATCGTGCTGCGGCGGCTGGCCGTGCAGGTCGACGGCTGCACGCTGGAGGCGGTGGAGACGGTCTGTTCGGGCGCGGGGATCGACGCCGCGGACGTCCTCGACGTGCTGGCCCGGCTCGTGGACCGGTCGCTGGTCGTCGCCGTGGACGGACCCGGCGGGCCGCGCTATCGCCTGCTCGAATCGGTCGCGGCCTACAGCCTGGAGCAGCTCGACGCGGCGGGCGAGACCGAGCGCGTGCGGCGCCGCCATCTCGCCTACTACCTCGCGCTCGCGCGCCAGGCCGAACCGCGGCTGTACGGCTCCGACCAGCGCACCTGGCTGGACCGGCTCGACGCCGAGACCGGCAACCTGCGGGCCGCCCTCGAAAGCGCGGCCGAGTACGGCGCGGCGGAGGACGCCCTGCTGCTGGCCAACGCGCTGACCTGGTACTGGTTCCTGCGCGGCCGGTACCGCGAGGCCCACCGTTCGCTGACGGTGGTGCTCGCGGCGCACCGGGGGCGTGACCATCCGGGCGTGCGCCGGGCCGCCGCGTGGCGGGCCGGGCTGGCGATGATGATCGTCGATGGGCACGCCGACCGCATCCGCACGGGAAGGGCTCTGGCGGCTCTCGGGCTTGAGGAAGGCGGAACGTCCGGCACCTGGCCCGAGGGCGACCGCGCCCGCGCCGTCTGGTTCCTCGGGCTGGCGCATCTGAACTACGGCGACGTGGCCACCAGCGAACGGCTCGTGGCGAGCGCGCTGGCGGACTTCCGGGCCGCGGGCGACCGCTGGGGGCTGGCGGCCGCGCTGGGGGTCAAGGCCGGCCACGCGACGTTCCAGGGTGATCTGGAGACGCTCCACCGCGCCGGCACCGAGAGCGCCGAGATCTTCGCCGAGCTCGGTGATCATTGGGGCCGGCTCCTGGCGATCGAGAACCTCGGCGCGTACGCCGAGATCGTCGGTGACTACGAACGGGCCGTGCGGCTGAACGAGGAGGGCGTGCGCCTCGCCGAGGAGCTCCGGTTGTGGCCGGAGGTCTCGTACCGTCTGGCAGGCCTTGGCCGGATCGTCATGCTGCAGGGTGACTTCGAGCGGGCCCGGGAGCTCCATGAGCGGGCACTGCGCCTCGCGGAGGAGCAGTCCCACACGTACGGGCGGCTGTACGCCGACGTCGGGCTCGCGCTGGTGGCGCGCCGCTCGGGACGGCTCGACGAGGCCGAAGGCCATCTGCTCCCGTGGCTCGACTGGAGCCGTCGGCTGGGGAAACACTCGGGGCTCGTGCTGATCCTGGCCGAGCTGGGCTTCGTCGCCGAAATGCGCGGAGACGCCGAGCGGGCGCTGAAGTGGCAGCGCGAGGCGGCCGAGACGGCGCGGCACGCGGGTGATCCGCGGGCGACCGCTCTGGCGCTGGAGGGCATGGCGGGGGCGCTGTCACTCGCTGGGGAGCACGAGCGTGCGGCGTCGTCGCTGGCCGAGGCCGCCCGGCTCCGGGAGTCGGTAGGGGTGCCGTTGCCGCGGGCCGAGCGTGGAGACGTCGACCGCATCGAATCACGTCTGCGGCGAGGGCTTGACGAGACGAGACGGTTCGTCTAGTTTACGTCCATGATGTTCCTGTTCCTCTGATCGCGCCCCGGCGCCCACCGCCGCGCCGCGATCCACGGCCTTCCCATCGGCTCGATGCGGCCCCGCCTTCTCCGGCGGGCCGGGAACAGGAGCGTTCTCTTGCGTACCCCATCCGCTGATTCCGCCGCCCAGCTCACCCTGCGCGAGGTGACGAAGCGCTATGGCGACCGGGTCGTCCTCGACCGGGTCTCCTTCACCGTCAAGCCCGGCGAGAAGATCGGGATCATCGGTGAGAACGGCTCGGGCAAGTCGACGTTGCTGAAGCTCATGGCGGGGCGGGAGGAAGCCGACAACGGAGATCTCACCGTCCTTGCCCCCGGCGGCGTCGCCTACCTCCCGCAGAACTTGGAGGGCCTGCTCCAGGACGCCGGTGACGTCGCCGACGTCATCGACTTGGCGCTCGCCGAGCTGAGGCGCATGGAAGCGGACCTCAGGGCCGCCGAGGCCGTGCTGGGCTCGGCCGACGAGCAGCGGCTCGCCGCCTACGGCGACCTGCTCGCGGAGTTCGAGCGGCGCGGCGGGTACGACGCCGACGCCAGGGTGGACATCGCCCTGCACGGCCTCGGGCTTCCCGGTCTCGACCGGGCGCGGCCGATCGCGACGTTGTCGGGCGGGCAGCTCTCCAGGCTCGTCCTGGCGGCGACGCTCGCGGCGGCGCCGGAACTCCTGCTGCTCGACGAGCCGAGCAACGACCTCGACGACGCGGCGATGGCCTGGCTTGAGGACTACATCCGGACCCACCACGGCACCGTCGTCGCCGTCACGCACGACCGTGTCCTCCTGGAAAGGATCACCACCACGATTCTCGACGTGGACGACCGCGGTGTGCGGCGTTACGGCGACGGCTACGCCGGCTATCTCCGGGCGAAGGCCGCGGCGCGTGCCCGCTGGGAGCGCGAGCACGAGGAGTGGAAGGCCGAGGTCGAGCGGCAGGCCCGGCTGGTGGAGACCGGTGGTGCCTGGCTCGCGTCCATCGGGCGCAAGGCCCTGCTCGCCAACACCGGCAACGGCGCGCACCGCGCCAGGTCGTCGTCGCACGGCACGGCCAACCGGGTGCGCATCGCCAACGAACGCCTGGCCGTGCTGCGGGAGAACGCCGTCCCCGCGCCGCCCGAGCCGCTCCGGTTCGCGGCGCGGATCCCGGGCGGGACGCCGGAGGGACGGGCGGTCGAGCTCTCGGAGATCACGGTGGGCGACCGGCTCGCGGTGGCCGGGCTGAGCCTCGACGCGGGCGAGCGGCTGCTGGTCACCGGTCCGAACGGGGCCGGAAAGACGACCTTGCTGCGCGTACTGGCGGGCGAGCTCTCGCCGGACACGGGTTCGGTACGGCGCCCCGAACGGGTCGGATATCTGCGGCAACAGGGCGTCGCCGGGCCGCCGATGCGGAGCGTTCTGGCGGCGTACGCGGCGGGCCGCCCCGGCAGGCCGGAGGAGTACGCCGACGAGCTGCTCGGCCTGGGACTCTTCCGTCCGGATGACCTGCGGCTGCCGCTGGGAGCCCTGTCGGTCGGGCAGCGGCGCCGGGTGGAGCTGGCCCGGCTCGTGAGCCGCCCGGTCGACCTGCTCCTGCTCGACGAGCCGACCAACCACCTGTCCCCGATGCTGGTGGAGGAGCTCGACGAGGCACTGGCGGCCTACGCGGGCACCCTCGTCCTGGTCACCCACGACCGGCTCCTGCGGCGGCGTTTCACGGGCAGCGCCCTGGAGCTCCGCGGCGGCAGGGTCCTGGAGGCGTCGACTCACTGAAAGGAGGGTGAAAGGGTTACCGGGGAGGTGAGCTCGATGCGGATCGTGTCAGTGCGGGGCGACATCACCGAGCAGGAGGTGGACGCCGTCGTGAACGCGGCGAACTCCTCCCTGCTCGGCGGCGGTGGCGTGGACGGGGCCATCCACCGCCGGGGCGGTCCGGCGATCCTGGACGAGTGCCGCAAGCTGCGGGCCTCCCAGTACGGGGGAGGGCTGCCCACCGGTCAGGCGGTGGCGACCACGGCGGGGCGGCTGCCCGCCCGCTGGGTGATCCATACGGTCGGCCCGGTCTACTCCACGTCGGAGGACCGTTCCGACCTGCTGGCCTCGTGCTACCGGGAGTCGCTGCGGGTGGCCGACGACCTGGGCGTGCGGTCGGTCGCGTTCCCCGCCGTGTCGGCCGGGACCTACGGGTGGCCGGTCGACGACGCGGCGCGCATCGCGGTCGGCACGGTGCGCGCGACGGTCACCAAGGTCACGGACGTGCGGTTCGTGTTGTTCACCGAGGACGCGTACGAGGCGTTCGAGCGGGCGCTGGCGTCCTGACCGGCCCGCGCCCCGGTCAGCCGCCGGTGTCCCCGGTGTCCCCGGCCTCGGCGGTCACGTGCGGCACGATCAGCACCGGGCGCTTGACGTGGTGCAGGACGCGGTCCGACACGCTCCCGAGCAGCACGGACCTGGCCCGCGCCAGCCCGCGCGAACCGGTGACGACGAGCGAGGCGTCGAGCTCGTCGGCGACGTCCACGATGGTCGCCCAGATCGGCCCGGTGCTCGCCTCGGCCCGCGGGGTGACCTCGGTCAGCCCCGCCTGCCGGGCGAGCTCGGCGCCGTCGGCGGCGAACCGCTCGGCCTCCTCGCGCTGCTGCCGTTCGGCCTCGGTGTCGTCGCGGACGAACGCGCCGGGCGTGGCGATCGAGGATCTGGCGAGCTGGACGAGCAGCGGCTCCCAGACGACGAGCACCACGGCCGGTGCCCGGCTCAGGTGCCGGCCCGCGAAGCCGATCGCGGCCTTGGCGTCGTCCGACCCGTCGTAGGCGATGAGGATGGTCATGATGACGTCATGTCCCGATCAGGCGAATCGAACACCCCGAACCGCGCCAGGGAGTGGCGAACCTTCAGCCCGAGGCGGCCGGACGGCCGGGTCCGGGCGGCCCGGCGAACGCCTGCGCCACGTCCAGCCACCGGTCGGCGTCCGGGCCGTCGGCGGTCACGGCGAGGTCGGCGCGGTTGCGCCGCTGCGTTACCAGCAGGCAGAAGTCCAGCGCCGGGCCGGTCACCGACTGCGCGGCGTCCTCCGGACCCCACGTCCACTCCTCGCCGTCCGGTGACGTGAGGGTGACCCGGAACTCGGCGTCAGGTGGCGTGAGCCCACGGACGTTGAACGCGAAGTTCCGCGTCCGCACGCCGATGTGGGCGACGTGGCGGAGCCTGCCGGTCGGCTCGCGCCGTAGTCCCAGCGCGTCGGCGACGTCCTGGCCGTGCGCCCAGGTTTCCATCAGGCGCGCCGTGGCCATCGAGGCCGCGCCCATCGGCGGCCCGAACCACGGCAGCCGCGTGCCCGCGGGCACCGCCGCCAGGGCCTCCACGATCCGGCGCCTGCCCGCCCGCCACCGTTCGAGAAGGCGGTCAGGATCGTCCGTGGCGCCCTTCGCCGCCCCCGCCTCCACGAACCCGTCCGGATCCGCCAGCGCCTCGGCGATGATCCCGTTGAACGCCTCCTCGTCCGTGGCCGCCGCGATCGACTGGTCGTCGGTCCAGGCGAGATGGGCGATCTGGTGCGCGATCGTCCAGCCTTCGGCGGGTGTCGGTGTGGCCCAGGCCGAGGCGGGCAGCGGCGCCACCAGCGCGTCGAGCGCGTCGCCCTCGGCGGTGAGGTCCGCGAGAAGTGAGGTGAGATCCGGCATCCCGCCAGGATTCACCCTCGCACCCCGTCGCGTACAGAGCCGGACCGAATCTCATTCTGTGACGGTGGCGACGTCTGTGGTGTCGGCGGCGACGACGGCGCGTGCGGCGGCGTAGTCGGCCTTGCCGTTGGGCAGCCGCAGGCCGCGCCCGGTCCGCAGGAACGCCTTGGGGATCTTGTACCGGGCGAGCCGCGCGGCACAACCGCCGCGGAGATCGTCGTCCGTCGGCGCCGCACCCGGGGCGGTGCGCACGACCGCGACGATCTCGGTGCCCCAGCGCTCGCTCGGCCGGCCGACGACCAGCGCGTCCGCGATCCCGGGAAGATCGCGCAGCACGGTCTCGACCTCCTCGGCGAAGACCTTCTCGCCGCCGGTGTTGATCGTGGTCGCCTCGCGGCCGTGCACCTCGACCGTGCCGTCCGCGCGGAGCCGCGCCCGGTCGCCCGCCACCACGAGCCGCTCGCCGTCGACGGCGATGAACGTCGCGGCGGTCTTGGCGGGATCGTTCAGGTAGCCGAGCGGCAGCCGGTCGCCGCCCTTGGCCAGCCAGCCCAGCTCCTCCTCACCGGGCGCGAGCCTGCGCCGGCGGTCGGCGCTCAGCACGGCCGTACCCGGCGCCGGGACGAACGTGCGGTCCGCCGCGCCGCGCCGCGTCACCGCGAAGCCGCTCTCGGAGGAGCCCAGCACGTCATGGACGCGCACGTCCGGCAGGTGGCCGAGAAGGCGGCGCTTGACCTCCGGGCTGATGCCGGCGGCCGAGTTGAGCAGCGTGCGCAGCGCGGACAGGTCGTACGAGCCGCGGTCGAGCTCCTCGACGATCGGGCGGGCGAACGCGTCGCCGACGATGGGCATGCGCGTCACCCGTTCGCGTTCCGCGGTGGCGAGCAGGTCGGCGGCGTCCAGCCCGTCCGTCCGGCCGGGAAAGACCACGCAGGCGCCGCCGCACCAGCCGCCGAGCGCCGACCACGTGCCCGCCCCGTGCATGAGCGGCGGGCCGATCAGCACGCGGTGCCGGCCGCGGGCGGCGCGTTCGACGGCCTCGTCCAGGTCGGTGATGGGGCTGCCGTCGCGGTGGGCCAGCCCGAGCGGCCCGGCCATGAGGTCGCCGATGCGCCACAGCACGCCCTTGGGGAGCCCGGTCGTCCCGCCGGTGTAGAGGATGTGCAGGTCGCCCGCGTCCGGCCGTACGTCCAGCGGATCGGGGGAGGCCGCCGCCAGCGCGGCCTCGTAGCCGAGGGCGCCGGGCAGCAGCTCTTCGCCGGAGTCGTCGGCGACCTGGAGCAGGAGCGGAGCGGCGTCCAGGCGCTTGACCACGCGGCCGATGACGGCGGCGAAGCGCGCGTGGAACAGGATCGCGGCCGGGCGGGCGTCGGTGAAGAGCTGGGCCAGCTCGTCGTCCACGTACCGGTAGTTGACGTTGAACGGCGCCACCCGGGCCTTGTGGGCGCCGAGCAGGCCCTCCAGGTATTCGGGCCCGTTGTGGAGGTAGAGCGCCAGGTGGTCGTGCGGAGACTCCCACGGCTCGGTGGCTCGCCCGTGCCGGCCCAGGCCGTGCTCGAACAGGACACGCGCCAGCCGCCCGCTCCGTTCGCCGACCTCGCGCCAGGTCGACCTGCCGCCGGGCCAGACCACGCACTCGCGGTCGGGGACGGCGGACGCGACGGCCTCGTGCAGGGTGGCCAGGTCGAGCAGGGGCATCGGCACTCTCCCTCGGATCGGCATCGTGGGATCACCGTAAACGAATACTTACCGAATCACATTCAGTGGACGCCTCCATGGAGAATCTCAGCGTGGCCCGAACGCACAAGCCCGAGGGGGAGATCACTCGCGGCACCACCGCGCCGAACCGGCTGCGGCGCGTCGACCGCTGGATCGCCGCGACCCAGGCCGGCGCGCTCCGTTCGGCCGAGTCTCCCCTGGCGGTCGACCTCGGCTACGGCGCCTCGCCGGTGACGACGGTCGAGCTCTACACGCGGCTGCGCGCGGTGTCGCCCCGGCTCGACGTCGTGGGGATCGAGATCGAACCCGATCGGGTGGCCGCCGGTCTGGCGTACCTGGCCGAACGCCCGCTGCCGGGGCTGTCGTTCCGGCGCGGCGGTTTCGAACTGCCCGTCGACCGCCCGCCCGTGCTGGTCCGCGCGCTCAACGTCCTCCGGCAGTACGACGAGGACGCCGCCTGGCGGGCCTGGGACGGGCTGCGGGCGAAGCTTGCCCCGCACGGCGTTCTCGTCGAGGGCACGTGCAACGAGATCGGCCGGCGTGCGGTCTGGGTGACGCTGACGCGCTCGGGACCAGAGACGATCACGTTCGCGGCGCATCTCGGCTCGCTGGGGCGGCCGTCGGAACTGGCCGAGCGGCTGCCGAAGACACTGATCCACCGGAACGTCCCCGGCGAACGGATTCACGCGCTGCTCAAAGACCTCGACCGCTGCTGGGCGGTCGCGGCCCCGCATTCGGCGTTCGGCCCCCGCGCCCGCTGGATCGAGGCGGTCTCGCTGCTGGCGCGCACCCATCCGGTGCTCACGCGTCCGCCGTACGGTGGCCGGGCACGCTGGCGGCTGGGCGAGGTGACGCTTCCCTGGTCGGCCGTGGCGCCGCGCCGGTGACCATCGAACGAGCCGTTCCGGCGGGCGTCAGACGCGGTGGAGTTTGTACGGGGCCGCCTGGACGCGCGGCTGCACGTCGATCCGGTCGATGTTGACGTGTGCGGGACGGGTGACCGCCCAGGCGACGCAGTCGGCGACGTCGTCGGCCACCAGCGGCTCGGGCACGCCTTCGTAGGGCTTCCCGGCCTTGGCCGCGTCGCCGCGGAACCGCACCAGGCCGAACTCCTCCGTCTTGACGAGCCCCGGCGCGATCTCGGTGACGCGGACGGGCTCGGCCACCAGTTCCAGCCGCAGGACCTCGTTCACCGCGTACGCGGCGTGCTTGGCCGCGTTGTAGCCGGCGCCGCCCTCGTAGTTGACGTGGGCGGCGAGCGAGGTGATGTTCACGATGTGGCCCGCGCCGCCGGAGATCAGCTTGGGCAGCAGGGCCTTGGTGACCCGCAGGAGGCCGAGCACGTTGGTGTCGTACATCGCCTGCCAGTCGGCGGGGTCGGCGGCGGCGACCGGCTCCAGGCCGAGCGCGCCGCCGGCGTTGTTGACCAGGACGTGGCACTCGGCGAGCCCGGCGGCGAGGGAGTCCACCGACTCCTGGTCGGTCACGTCCAGGGGCACCACCGCGACCTTGCCGGCGCCGGGCACCCCGTCGGTGATCTCCTTGGCCAGGTCTTCCAGCCGGTCACGCCGTCGCGCCGCCAGCACGACGTTGAATCCCTCCGCCGCGAGCCTTCTGGCCGTGGCCGCGCCGATTCCACTGCTTGCTCCGGTGACAACCGCCGTCTTGCGCATGCGCCTAGCGTCCCAGGCGATCGGGCGGGAGCGGAAACCGGGTGATCAAAACAAAGAACTTACTGACTGGCGGTAGGAAATGTTGTGACTACTGCCACATTGTTCATTTTGGTCACTTTCGTCTCGCATGGACGGCACCCGGCGGGAACACATGTCCCGACCGGTAGGTTGCACAACCGGAGGTGGTGTCCGTGTCGTCTCGTCGTATCAACCGGGTCGCGACGATCACTGTTCACACCTCGCCCCTCGACCAGCCGGGCACCGGCGACGCGGGCGGGATGAACGTCTACGTCGTCGAGGTGGCCAAACGGCTGGCCGCCAAGGGGATCGAGGTCGACATCTTCACCCGCGCCACCTGCCGGGCGCTGCCGCCGATCGTCGAGCTGGCCCCCGGCGTACTGGTGCGCAACATCGTCGCCGGTCCCTTCGAGGAGCTCGACAAGTCCGAGCTGCCGGCGGAGCTGTGCGGCTTCACGTCCGGGGTGCTGCGCGCCGAGGCCTCCTACGAGCCCGGTCACTATGACCTCCTGCACACCCATTACTGGCTTTCCGGCCAGGCGGGCTGGGCCGCCAAGCGACGCTGGGGCGTGCCGCTCGTCCACTCGATGCACACCATGGCCAAGGTCAAGAACGCCGCGCTCGCCGCGGGCGACACCCCCGAGCCGCAGGCGCGCGTGCTCGGGGAGCAGCAGGTCGTCGAATCCGCCGACCAGCTCGTCGCCAACACCGCCAAGGAAGCCCGGGAACTGATCGACCTGTACGGCGCCGACCCCGAACGCGTCGCGACCGTCAACCCCGGCGTCGACCTCTCGCTGTTCCGGCCCGAGTCCGCGCTGCTCTCCCGCAGCACCGGGCTGCTGCCCCATCGCACCGGCCCCGCCCGGCGCCGCCTCGGCCTCCCGCGCGACGCGTACGTGCTGCTCTTCGTCGGCCGCATCCAGCCGCTCAAGGCGCCCGACGTACTGCTGCGCGCCGCGGCCCGGATGCTCGACGACGACCCGTCGCTGCGTTCGAAACTCGTCGTGGCCGTCGTCGGCGGCCCCAGCGGCAGCGGGCGTTCGCGACCCGAGGGCCTGCAGGCGCTGGCAGCCGAGCTCGGCATCTCCGACGTCGTGCGGTTCGAGCCGCCCTGTCCGCAGGGCGAGCTCGCCGACTGGTACCGGGCCTCCGACGTCACCGTCGTCCCCTCCCACAACGAGTCGTTCGGGCTCGTCGCCGTCGAGTCGCAGGCCTGCGGCACTCCCGTGGTCGCCGCCGCCGTGGGCGGCCTGTGCACCGCCGTCAACGACGGCGAGTCCGGCATCCTGATCAGCGGGCACCGGCCGGACGACTACGCCCGCGTCCTGCGGCGCTTGTACGCCGAGCCCGGGCTGCACGCCCGGCTCGCCCGCGGCGCCGTGCGACACGCCCAGTCCTTCGGCTGGGACACCACGGTCGACCGGCTCCTTGAGGTGTATACAGGCGCCCTGACCATGTTCCCGGCCGGTCGCCACCGCCTCGCTCCGGAGGTGCCGGTCTTGTCCGCCGCTTCGCCCGCTCCGTCGCCCGCCGCCGCCCTTCCGACCGCTTCCGCCGAGGTGTCCGCATGACCACGACCGATCCCGTCGCCGTCATCGAGAAGACGCTGCGGGCGGCCGAGCTGGAGTACGAGGTGCCGCGGCCCGGCGCGTTCTTCGTCAAGCTCCCCGGCCAGCACAAGCTGGCGACCATGACCTGGCTGATCGTCGGTGACCACAGCCTGCACGTCGAGGCGTTCTTCTGCCGCCGCCCCGACGAGAACCACGCCGAGTTCTACCGGTTCCTGCTGGAGAAGAACGGGCGGATGTACGGGATGGGATTCGCACTCGACGAGATCGGCGACGTCTACATCGTGGGCAAGCTCCCGTTGCAGTCGGTCAGCACCGACGAGATCGACCGGATTCTCGGCTGCGTGCTCACCTACTCCGACGAGAACTTCGACAAGGCGCTCGAACGCGGCTTCAAAACGTCGATCCAGCGGGAGTGGGACTGGCGGGTCAAGCGCGGCGAGAGCCTGGCCAATCTGCGGGCGTTCGCCTCGTTCGCCGACCCTGACCGTCGCTGACGCCGCCTTCACCCACCCCCGATAAGCTCTGGTGCCATGGCGACCCTGGTATTGCTCCGGCATGGCGAAAGTGTGTGGAACGCGGAGGGCCTCTTCACCGGCTGGGTGGACGTGGACCTGTCCGCGAAGGGAGAGGGCGAGGCCACCAAGGGTGGCGACCTGCTCCTCGACAACGACCTCACCCCCGATGTGGTCCACACCTCGCTGCTGAAGCGCGCGATCCGCACCGCCAACATCGCGCTGGACGTCGCCGACCTGCTGTGGATTCCGGTGTGCCGCTCGTGGCGCCTCAACGAGCGGCACTACGGCGCGCTGCAGGGCAAGAACAAGGCGCAGACGCGCGAGGAGTTCGGCGAGGAGCAGTTCAAGATCTGGCGCCGCTCGTACGACACCCCGCCGCCGCCGATCAAGGACAATGACCCGCTGTCGCAGGTCAACGATCTGCGCTACGCGGGCCTGCCGTCCGAGCTGATCCCGCGTACCGAGTGCCTCGCCGACGTGGTCGACCGGCTCCTGCCGTACTGGTACGACGCGATCGTGCCCGACCTGGCCGCCGGCCGCACCGTGCTGGTCGCCGCGCACGGAAACTCCCTGCGCGCCATGGTCAAGCACCTGGACGACGTCTCCGACGAGGCCATCACCGAGCTCAACATCCCCACCGGCATCCCCCTGGTGTACGAGCTGGACGACGACTTCGCGCCGCTCAAGCGCGGCGGCGAGTACCTCGACCCGGAGGCCGCCAAGGCCGCCATCGAGGCCGTCAAGAACCAGGGCGCCGGGGCAGGGGCCAAGGCCGCCGCGCCCAAGGCACCCGTCCCGCCCGTTCCGCCCGCGCAGCCGGTTCCGCCGGTCCCGCCCGCTCCGCCCGCCCCGTCCGGCGGTCGCAGGGGCAAGCGGAAGAAGTAGGCCTCACGGACAACACGAGGGGCGCCTTCCGGTGAGGAAGGCGCCCCTTTCAGTCGTGCGGTGCCCGTCTGGCTTCGTCAGGACGCGTCATGGCTTCGCCAGCGCGCTATGGCTTCGTCAGGACGGGCCCTGGCCGGGTCCGGTCTGGGCCTCGGAGGAGTCGATGATCTCCTCAGGGCGCTGGCCGGTGACCATGTAGACCACGTCCTCGGCGACGTGCACCGCGTGGTCGGCGAAACGTTCGAAGTAGCGGCCCGCCAGGGTGATGTCGACGGCGGGCTCGACGCCGTACTTCCACTTCGGCGACAGCAGGATGTCGAAGAGCTTGCGGTGGAGCCGGTCCATGCGGTCGTCGTCGGCGTCCAGCTCCAGGCCCATCTCGACGTCCTGGGAGGCGATGACGCTGCCCGTCTTGGCGATCATGCGTTCCGCGATCTGGCCCATCTCCAGGACGGTGGCCTGCAGCACCGGCGGCACGGCCGACTCGGGATGCCGGCGTCGCGCGGTCTTGGCGATGTGCACAGCCAGGTCGCCCATGCGCTCCAGGTCGCCGCTCATCCGCAGCGCGGTGATCAGCGTGCGCAGATCGCCCGCCACCGGCTGCTGGCGCGCCATCAGGTCGAAGACCGTCTCCTCGATCTCAGTGTCGATCTTGTTGACGTGCTCGTCCGCGCTGATGACCTCCTCGGAGAGCCGCAGGTCGGCGTCCAGGAGGGCGGTTACCGCGCGGGCCATGGCGGACCGGACCAGCCGGGTCATCTCCACCAGTTTGTCGGAGAGGGCGTCGAGTTCCTCGTGGTAGGCGTCGCGCAATTGAACATCCTTGGTGCGTATGGGGTCGGGGGACGGCTCCAGGCCTCGCCGCCGGACGTACCGGTCCACGCCACAGCCTGCCTGACCTGCATGAACGAACTCACATGAAGAGGTGAACTTTACGCTAACGACACCGTGTCGGATGGCCTGTTGGTGCAGGAACGGCCCGAATGGCACTTACGATCCGATGTGTGGAGGTCGAGATAGTCGCAGGCCTGACCGGGCTTGCCGGGCTCGCGATCGGGCTCGCTACGGGATTGGCGGTGCGCGTGAGCGAGCGAGCCCAGCAGGTCACGGCCCCGGCCGCGCCCCAGAGTGGGCTGCCGCCGGGCGTCGCGTCGGTGCTGAGCGTCCTGCGGTCCTCGGCCGTCGTGGTCGACGGTGAGGACCGGGTCCTGCGTGCCAGCTCGGCCGCGCGGGCGTTCGGACTGGTCAGCGGCGACCGGCTGGTGGTCGACGAGTTGCTCGCGATGGCCCGGCTGGCCCGCCGGGACGGAGAGATCCGCGAGACCGAGATCCAGGTGGCCCCGTCCAAGGGCCGCAAGCGGGCCGAAGGGCGCTGGTTCGCCGTCCGGGTGGCGCCGCTCGGCTCCCACGGGCAGGTGCTCGTGCTGGCCGAGGACCTCACCGAGATGCGCCGGGTCGAGGCCATCCGCCGCGACTTCGTCGCCAACGTCAGCCATGAGCTCAAGACCCCGGTGGGCGCGCTGTCGCTGCTGGCCGAGACGGTGGAGAGCGCCGCCGACGACCCCGAGGCCGTGCGCCGGTTCGCCGGCCGCATGCAGCACGAGTCCGTCCGGCTGACCAATCTCGTCCAGGACCTGATGACGCTGTCGCGCATCCAGGGCGACGAGCCCCTGCCCGAACTGCACCCGGTCGCGCTCGACGAGGTGATCGTCGAGGCGCTGGACCGCTGCCAGATCAAGGCGGGCGCCAAGAACATCGAGCTGACCGGCGGAGGCCAGGACGGCCTGAAGGTCCGCGGCGACGAGGAGCTGCTGACCACCGCCATCCGCAACCTGATCGACAACGCCGTCGCCTACAGCCCCGACAACACCCGCGTGGTGGTCGCCATCCGGCAGTGCGACGAGCACCACGTCGAGATCAACGTGACCGACCAGGGCATCGGCATCCCCGAGGTCGACCTGGAACGCATCTTCGAACGCTTCTACCGGGTCGATCCGGCCCGTTCCCGCCAGACCGGCGGCACCGGCCTCGGTCTGGCCATCGTCAAGCACGTCACCACCAAGCACGGCGGCGAGGTCGTGGTCTGGAGCAAGGAGGGCTCCGGCTCGACCTTCACCATCCGCCTGCCGCTGCTCAACCCGTCCGCCCGCGAGGCGCGGGCGGAGGCGGGCACCGGCGAGGAGTCCGCCGCGCGCGCCCGGCACCCCGGCGGCGACGCGTCGATCGTTTACCCGACCCCACCCAGCCCCTGAACGGGCCGCGCCAGCTGATGACGGTCGGCCCGCAACTGACCCGTCGATGGGACCGAATTGGAAACCGCCCGGGAGGCAACACCGTGACCCGTGTGCTCGTCGTCGAGGACGAAGAGTCGTTCAGCGACGCACTTTCGTACAACCTGCGCAAGGAGGGCTTCGAGGTCGCCGTGGCGGCCACGGGCCCCGACGCGCTGGACATCTTCGACCGCAACGGTGCCGACCTCGTGCTGCTCGACCTGATGCTGCCCGGCCTGCCCGGCACCGAGGTGTGCCGCGAGCTGCGCGCCAAGTCGAACGTCCCCGTGATCATGCTGACCGCCAAGGACAGCGAGGTCGACAAGGTCGTGGGCCTCGAACTGGGCGCCGACGACTACGTGACCAAGCCGTTCTCCACCCGCGAGCTGATCGCCCGCATGCGCGCCGTGCTGCGGCGCCAGGGCGAGGTCGAGGAGCTGGCCCCCGCCACCCTGGAGGCCGGCCCGGTCCGCATGGACGTCGAACGCCACGTGGTCAGCGTCAACGGTGACGCCGTCCAGCTGCCGCTCAAGGAGTTCGAGCTCCTCGAAGTGCTGCTCCGCAACGCAGGGCGCGTGCTCACCCGCATGCAGCTCATCGACCGCGTGTGGGGCGCCGACTACGTGGGCGACACCAAGACCCTCGACGTCCACATCAAACGGCTTCGCGCCAAGATCGAGGCGGCACCCTCCACCCCCCGCTACATCGTCACCGTCCGCGGCCTGGGCTACAAGTTCGAGCCGTAAACCCCCACCTGAGCTTCCCGAACGGCCCGCCCGGCATCCGCCGCGCGGGCCGTTCGGCGTTCCGGGTGGCCCCTTGAACGGCGAACGGCCTGCCTCGGGATGAGGCAGGCCGGCCGGTCGGGTTCGGGCCGGGGCTAAGGCCAGCTCGGTCGGGTCGGGACTGGGTCAGCCGTGCGTGGCCGGGCTTTCGCTGGCGGTCGGCGGCACCGAGCCGGACGGGCTGGTCGTGCCGTGGCCGCCGCCCTGGGTCGGGGTGCCGTGCTCGGAACCGCCGTGCTCGGTTCCGCCGCTGGGCGTGGTCGCCGGGGTGCTGGCGGCTCCGGGCACCGGGACGCCGGTGGAGATCGGGGCGTACGTGGCGAATTCGCCCTGCTGCGGGACCACCGGCACCGGGATCTCGACGGAACCGGCGTTCTCGAACTGGAGCTTCACCTTGATGGTCTCGCCGCCGCGCACTTCGCGGGTGAGGCCGGACAGGACGACCAGCGGGGCCTTGCCGGTCGGCGAGGTGGCGGCGCCCGAGGCCGGGGCGGACGGCGTGCCGCTTGCCGGCGCGGAGGGCGTGTTGGAGGACGCCTGGCTCGGGCTGCTGGAGGCCCCCTGGCCGCCGGTGGCGCCGGGAGCGCCCGAGGGTGCCTGGCTGGCGGTCGCGCCCGGCGAGGCGCTGGTCTCGCCGCTGGGCGTGGACGCCGGCTTGGTGGCGTCGCCCGAGGGCTTGCCGCTCGGCTTGCCGGACGGCTTGGTGCTCGGGGACGCCGCGGCGGAGGCCGGGCCGAACAGCGACACGGCGGTGCCGATGCCGTTCGGCTGCGCGGGCGCCAGCGTCACGGCGCCGCCGGAGACCTTCGCCTGGGCGAAGTCGGGCGCGGTGACCGAGACCAGCCGGTCCTGCGCCTTGACCTGGTTGACCAGAATCCCGTAGAGCGGCAGCGAGCTCCCCTGGGGCAGCACCTTGTCGGGCTCCGGGCCCAGCAGGAACATGTTGCGGATGTCGATCTTCGACACCTTGTCGCCCTGGGGCACCGAGGCGTTGACGGCCTCGGTCAGCTGGGTCGGGGCGGCCGACTGCGGGGTCTCGCCGGCGCCGCAGCCGGTGATCACCGGCGCGATGGCGACGGCGCCCGCGACGGCGAACGCGACCACTCGACGGCTGTTACGGATCACGGCGTCGATCTCCTCGCGAAAAAGGTGTAGTCGAAGAAGGAAGAAAGGGGCGGCGCGCAGCGCCAGGTGAAGCCTAGCGAGGGTGGGCCGCCGATCCGGTATCGGGGGTGGGTTTCGCAAGGCGAGCCGCCGGGTAGCGGCAGCGGCTGAGCCGCGGGTAGCGGCAGCGGCCGAGCCGCGGGTCACTGGAGCCGCTTGACCTTCTCGGTCAGCTCCTTGCCAGGCTGCGGATCGTCCACGATGTCGCTCACCAGCCCGTCCGAGCCTACGAGGACGGCGGCGGGCTTGCCCCCGGCCCGCACGTACGTCCTGGCCATGTGCGCCTGATCGTCTTCGATGAGGCCGACCTGTCCGTCGTGGACCTTGCCCTTCAAGGCGCGCAACTTCTTGATGGAGTCGTCGCTTGAGGTGGTGTCGCCTCTGCGGTCGAACATGAGCCAGAACCGGAGCCGGTTTTCGCCGGTCATGCTCGAAAGCTCCTCGACCAGGCCGGTGCAGGCGCACGACGGCGGCACGACCGCGAAGACGCCCGGCCCCAGTGCCTGGAGGCGCTGGCGCCTGCGCTGGGCGGTCACCACGGTCACCTCGACGTCGGGCAGGGTGCCGCCGACCTGGCCGACGGGCGCGGTGGGGTGCGGCGTGACCATCGAGGTGGTGGGACGGGGCGCGGGCCGTGGGCCGAACGCCGTCATCAGGGTCCCGCTGAGGAGGGCCACCAGCAGGGCACCGACGATGATCGGTACGGCGATGCCGAAACGGGTGAGGGGGCGCAGCAGGCGGCTCGCGCGTGCCCGGCGGCGGCGCTGGCGTTCCTCGCGGCGATAGGCGACGACGTCGCGTTCGAGCTCTCGTGCGTCATCCGGCACCACCACGTCGACGCGTGGCAGGCCGTAGTCGTCTGGCTCGGGGTCGCCGTCTGGCCTCACGCCGCACCTCGCTGTCCTGAGCTCTGCGGAGCCGTCCTCTGGTCCCGCGGACCTTGTCGCGTACCCCTTTCGCCCTTTACGGGCGCTTCGTACCCGCGCGGCCCGCCGTGTGCACCTCCCAGTATGGGCCGCTTCCCGCATACTGGGAGGAGGATGTTCGGAGGTGTTCTCGGCGCCGCCACGGCGGCCTGGGCGCACCCGTTTCCGCTGCGAAATCTGGGCGGAATGCACCGTTCAAGGGCTTTGTCAAGACCCCAATTAGGGGGTTGACCTGCGGATTTGTCTTTAAGGTCGGTACAGCCATCGCCGGGTCCGTGCTACCCTGGTTGTAGCGGAAGGGGTACTTGTCACATGACTTTCCAGGTCGGCGACACCGTCGTCTACCCCCACCATGGGGCTGCTCGGATCGAGGCCATCGAGACTCGCACCATCAAGGGTGAGGAAAGGACCTATCTGGTCCTGAAGGTCGACAAGGGCGACCTGACAGTCCAGGTTCCTGTCGAGAACGTGGAGGACGTGGGCGTCCGCGACGTTGTCGGCCAGGAGGGTCTGGAAAAGGTGTTCGAGGTGCTTCGCGCACCCTACACCGAGGAGCCGACCAACTGGTCGCGTCGCTACAAGGCCAATCTTGAGAAGCTGGCCTCCGGCGACGTCAACAAGGTCGCCGAGGTCGTTCGCGACCTCTGGCGGCGCGACAAGGAGCGCGGCCTGTCCGCGGGCGAGAAGCGCATGCTCGCCAAGGCGCGCCAGATCCTGGTCAGCGAGCTCGCGCTCGCCGAGAAGACCAACGAGGACAAGGCCGAGGCCCTCCTCGACGAGGTTCTCGCGACCTGAGCGTGAGCACACGGATTCCACGGGTGGGCGTCGGTACCGACGTCCACCCGTTCGCTTCCGCCGACGCCGAGCCCCGTCCCCTGTGGGTGGCCGGTCTCGAATGGCCCGGCCAGGGCCTCGCCGGTCACTCCGACGGCGACGTGGCCGCCCACGCCGCCTGCGACGCGCTCCTGTCGGCCACCGGCCTGGGAGATCTCGGCGCCGTCTTCGGCACCGACGATCCGCGCTGGGCCGGCGCCTCCGGCGTCACGCTCCTGCGCGAGGTGGCCCGCCGCGTTCGCGAGGCCGGATTCGTCATCGGCAACGTCGCCATCCAGGTCATCGGCAACCGCCCGCGCATCGGCAAGCGCCGGGCCGAGGCCGAAAAGACCCTCAGCGAGGCCCTGGACGGCGCCCTCGTCTCCATCTCCGGCACCACGACAGACGGCCTGGGTCTCACCGGCCGAGGTGAAGGCATCGCCGCGATAGCCACCGCCATCGTCTTCCCGCGGCTCTGACCTCTTCTTGCCGCGTTAGGGAGTGGCCGGGTAGATCGTTCCCGAGACCTCGCCGAGGCTGATCCGTGAACCGGAGGCGCCGGGGGCCGTGGCGCGCATGGTGACGGTGTCGCCGTCTTCGAGGAACAAGCGCTCGGAGCCGTCGGGCAGCTCAAGGTGGTCCCTGCCGTTCCAGGTCAGCTCCAGGAGACAGCCGCGCTGGTCGCGTTCGGGGCCCGAGACCGTCCCGGAGGCGAACAGGTCTCCCGTGCGCAGAGGCGCGCCGTTCACCGTCGCGTGCGCGAGCTGCTGCGGTGAGCTCCAGTACATGGTGGCGAACGGCGGCCGGGAGATCACCTGCTCGTTGATCAGAACTTCGAGGTCGAGGTCCAGCCCCCACGGCTCGTCCACCCGGAGATAGGGGAGCGGAGCCGGATCCTGGGCGGGCTGGGGCACGCGTGCGGCCTCCAGCGCGGCGAGCGGTGTCACCCAGTGGGAGACGGACGTCGCGAACGACTTGCCGAGGAACGGGCCCAGCGGCTGTGATTCCCAGAACTGGATGTCCCGCGCGCTCCAGTCGTTCACCAGGACGAAGCCGAAGACGTGGTCGGCGAAGGCGCCGGTGGGGACGCGGGTGCCGGGGGCCGAGGGCACTCCGGCCACGAAGCCCACCTCGGCCTCGAAGTCGAGCTTGAGGCAGGGGCCGTAGGCGGGCCGCCGGTCAGGGTCCGTACGGCGTTGGCCGCAGGGCCGGACGATCGGCGTGCCGGAGGGGAAGACGGTGCCGGAACGGCCGTGATAGGCGACCGGCAGGTGCTTCCAGTTGGGCGGCAGCGGGTCGCCGGAGGGACGGAAGATCTTTCCTGTGGTGGTGGCGTGGTCGAGCGACGAGTAGAAGTCGACGTAGTCGGCCACGTCGATCGGGCGCAGGAGATCGACGTCCGCGACCGGGATCAGCCGCGGCTCGACGGCGGCGCGGTGGCCCTCGTCGGTGAGGAGCTCGGTGAGGCGAGCCCGGTTGGCCTGCCAGGCGGTGCGTCCCGCGACCATGAAGCCGTTGAGCGAGCCGGAGGCGAACCAGTGGCGGTCCTCGATCAGCCCCGCGGCGGACAGGGCGGCGAGGTCCAGCACGTACGCCCCGATGGCGACGCCCACCCGGGGCAGCTCGCCGGGTCTGGAGAAGACTCCGTACGGCAGATGATCGACGCCGAAGCCGCTGTCCGCGCTGTCCTCAACCCACGAAACCGTCGTCATGGGGATCAATGTTCCCCGTATCGCCCGATTGGACCAGGCCCAGCCCGGTGAGCTCCGTACGCGGCGAGTCGATGTCACACGAGCTGATGGAGGTCAGGAGACGGCGAACGGCCTCGGGTGGCGGGGCGGTACCGGCCACGGCGGCTGCTACGGCGGCGGCGTCGGAGGCTATGGCGGCGGTGTCGGTGCGGTCGAGGATTTGCTGGAGCGTGTGTTCGAGGGGCGTCATGAAGTGGTCGTACGCGGGGGTCGCGGCACGTGACACGGCCAGAAGGACGTTGAGGAAGCCGTGGTGGGTCAGGCCGGTGGCCGGATCGGTGTGGCGTACGGCGTGATGGAGCCCGGCGGCGCACTTGAACGGCATGTCCCGTTCGGCACAGGCGGCGATGAAGGCCGCGAGCTCGGCGGTGGAGGGGAACGCCTCAGCGGCCAGCCCGCCCGTGCGCAGCTTGGCACCGAGCGGTGCGCCGCGTGCGCGGGCGGCGGCCAGGCGGTCGAGGATGTCCCGCCAGCCCGGCGCGCGCCGTACCTCGATGTACGTGGGGACGTCCGAAGGCAGCCGGGCGATCGTCACGGCGGCGGCCCGGGCCTGGTCGGCCTCCTCGGGAAGCGTGATCTCCACCGACCCGAGGCGTACTCGGGGTTCGGAACGCGCGGCGTCAAGGGCCTTGGGCAGCTCGGCCACGCCGGTGTCGGCGATCAGGCCGAGGTCCAGCAGATCCTCGGGGATCAGATGCGTGCGCAACTCGGCGATCCGGGACGCCGGGCACAGGAACCGGCCCACGACCGGGTCGGTGGTGGTCGCCGCGGCGCGGTAGGCCGGGAGCGCTTCCTCCATGGGCGCACACGCGGGTGGGAACAGCGCGGCGGCGTCGACGAACCGGGTGAAGAGGCGCATGCCCGGTGTCTACCCGAAGGCCTTGTGATGACTCGCGGTGGGCGGCGGCGTGCGGCGGCGGCGTGCGGCGGCGGCGTGCGGCGGCGGCGTGCGGCGGCGGCCGCATGCGGCGGCGGTGGCGTGCGTCAGTCGGCGGGTGGGGTGGGCGAGCTGCGGAACCTGCTCGACGGCGGGTGCCAATCCCAGATCCGCTCGTCATCCGCGTCGGGGTCCTCGGCACGGTCGACTGCGGGCAGCTCGGTGTCGTCCTCGGTCTCGTTCTTGGTCTTCGCCTCGGCGTCGTCGAGGGTGGCGGGCAGGACGATGTCGGGACGTGTGGTCTTCGTCAGCTGAACGTGGTTGGTCTCCGCGTGTGGTCGCGTTCGTACGAGTTCGACGTCCGTGGCCAGGAGCGCAGGCACGGGCGGACGAGGAGAGGTCTCCTCCGGCTCGTCGTCGTCGCTGTGCGCATCGGATTCAACGTCGCGTTCGGGTGCAGCGTCGCGTTCGGGTGCAGCGTCGGGCGTGGGGGCGGGGGGACGGTCGTGGGCTCCGGCCTCTTCGGACTCGGACTTGCGCTCCGGCCCTGCTGGTGAGGCGGTCTCCAGGAACGGAATCAGGTCTGGGCTGGTGTGCGCGGTCTCGGGTCCGGTGGGCTCGTTCGCAGGTCGCTCCGGGCGTTCCGAAGGCCCCGGGCGTTCTTCGGACGAGGCCGTACGAACCTGCTTGAACATCGTCAGCCACAGCCACACTGCGATCACGAGCATGACGTGGGGCGCCACGGCGATGCCCGCCTTGACCGGCTTGTCAGGCAGAGACTCATAACCCCAGAGCGAGTGTTGTACCCCGATCGCGGCGGCGCCGCCGACCAGGACGAGCAGGAGCGCCCACCGGAGCCATCGAAACCACCACCTGGCCTGCCGCGCGACCACCAAGGAGAGGATCGTCATCACCATCAGCGCGTCCGCCATGACCGGGTAGATGGGCGCCCAGCGCCTGCTGGCCCGGCCCGCTAGGGCGAGCTCCCGCAGGACGTCGTACGTCAGGACGAACGCGCCGGCCAGGAGCACGGCGACGCCGAGCCCGGCGGACACGGTGAGAAGCCGGCGCTGTGCGGTGGTGGAACGATCGGAGGGCATCTTCTCAACTCGTCTCGGGGGAGAGCGGATGGGCGTGCCATCGGGCCGTACGGGGAGTCGCGCGGGTGTCGGGCAGGGGGTTCGCGGTCGGTGCGGGCTCTTTCACGGGAGATCAACCAGCTCGGGAGGTGGTCACCCCTAATCTTCACGTTGATCATCGTGGCGCGCGTGCGACACGCGGAGGGCCGGTCGTTATGGGCGGCGAAGGAGCCCACGCGGGACGTGACAAGTGCGTAGGGCGGGCCGCGGGGCTCGGAGACCGTGGCCGAAAACAGTGATTTTCTCCCTCGATAGCGGGGTAGTCGCTTATTTATGTCCTTCCCCCGGGACGTACTCGACCAGGCGGAGGCACGGCGGCTCGGCGACCCGGTCCGGGCCTTCGACGCCCGTACCGGACGGCGTCGTGCCCTGGCATGGATTGCCCTGCTCGGCCTCGCCGGACTGGGCCTCGTACCGGCGGCGCTCATATACCTCGCCGACGGCGAGCTCTGGCTCGGCGTCCCGGCGGCCGTTCTGGCGTTGGGCTACTGGGGAGGGGTGGCATGGATTCTGTGGCGAGCGGTCTCGCGCGGAGCGCTGCGCGGTGACCGGCTAGCGAGCGTCCATCTCTTCTCGTACGGCCTAGTGGTGGCAAGCGGGGGCAGAGCCGGTACGTACGTCGCGTACCGCTGGGACGATCTCGCAACCGTCACCACGTCGGGTGTACAGCGAGTCGCGCGCGGGCCTACGCATTGGCAGTTCACCGTCATCGCCACGGACGGCCGCCGGATCGTCCTGGGAGAGGACCTGCCCGGTGTACGCGAACTCGGCGAGACCGTGGCCGCCGAGATCACCGCACGGATCGTGCCACAGGCACTCAGCGTGGTCCAGGCGGGTGACACCGTACGGCTCGGGCCGTTCGCCGTCAGCGCCGAAGGGATCGAGAAGGAGGGCGAACGTCTCGCATGGCCGGCCGTACGGGACGTGGGCATCGACAACGGGATCGTCTTCGTCCGTACGCTCGACGGGCTCGTCCAATTGGCATCTGTGGCAGCCCATACGCCCAACGCCGTCGCGTTCGTCGAGCTCTGCCACCATCTCCAGGCACTCCAGGCGGCGGAAGACGTCGGCGCCTCCGGCGGACCGCCGGACAACCGTGTCCCGCCGAGCCGGCGCTGATCTCCTCCATGCGAAGATCGAGTTCGACAGAACCGAGACCAGACGACCGGGGGCGGATCATGACGCTGAACGAGAAGGCGCGCGCGCTCTTCGACACGACCAACTTCGTCACGATCGCCACCATCAATCCGGACGGGGCGCCGCAGGCCAGCATCGTCTGGGCCAAGGTCGACGGGGACCACATCCTCGTCTCGACCGCCAAGGGCCGCCGCAAGCACGCCAACATCCTGCGGGACCCGCGGGTCAACCTGACCACCTACGACCTGGCCGATCCGTACGTGTACGCCGAGGTCAGGGGCACCGCGACCGTCGAGGACGACCCGAGCGGCACGCTCATCCAGGAACTGTCACGGCGCTACACCGGCCAGCCTTGGCAGGAGCACGGCCCGGTCGACCGCGTGATCATCCGCGTGGCACCGGATCACGTCTACACCCGTTGAAACACCGGCGACAGCCGCGCGGGCGGGTGCCTATCCAATAACCTGACCGTGTGAGCTTGCGCCTTTACGACACCGGTACCCGTACCATCCGCACGTTCGAGCCCCTCGAAGAGGGCCGCGTGGGGATGTACGTGTGTGGTGCCACGCCGCAGGCCGCTCCGCATATCGGCCACCTCCGTTCGGGCGTCATCTACGACGTGCTGCTGCGCTGGCTGCTCCGTTCGGGCTACGAGGTGACCTTCGCCCGCAACGTCACCGACATCGACGACAAGATCCTCGACGTCGCCGCGAGGACGGGCGTGCCATGGTTCGCGGTGGCCGAGGGCAACCAGCGCGTCTTCGGCAAGGGCTACGACCTGCTCGGCTGCCTGCCGCCCACGATCGAGCCGCGGGCGACCGGTCACGTGCCCGAGATGATCGTGCTGATGCGCCGCCTGATCGAGAAGGGCCACGCGTACGCCTCGGGCGGCGACGTCTACTTCGACGTGGAGTCCTGGGCCGACCGCTACGGCGCGCTGTCCAACCAGAAGCTGGACCACATGCTCGTCCCGAACGACACCGACACCCCGGACTGCAAGCGCGACCCGCGGGACTTCGCGCTCTGGAAGGGCGTCAAGCCGGGCGAGCCGTACTGGGAGACTCCGTGGGGCGACGGCCGTCCCGGCTGGCACCTGGAGTGCTCGGCCATGGCGACCAAGTACCTCGGCGCCACGTTCGACATCCACGGCGGCGGCGTCGACCTGATCTTCCCGCACCACGAGAACGAGATCGCGCAGTCCCAGGCCGCCGGTGACGGCTTCGCCCGCTACTGGATGCACAACGGCCTGCTCACCGTCAACGGCGAAAAGATGAGCAAGTCGATCGGCAACGTGGTCCTCCTCCCCGACCTCCTGGCCAAGGCCCGCCCCGCCGAGATCCGCTACTACCTCACCGCCGCGCACTACCGGTCGCTGATGGACTACACCGACGCGGCTCTCACCGAGGCCGTCACCGCGTACCAGCGCATCGAGGGCTTCGCGATACGCGCCGCCGAGCTGGTGGGCAAGGCCGCGCCCGCCGACCTGCCCGCCCCGTTCGTCGCGGCCATGAACGACGACCTGGGCGTCCCGCAGGCCCTCGCGGTCGTCCACGAGACCGTCCGCGAAGGCAACAACGCCCTCGCCGCCAACGACGAGGCGGGGGCCCGCCGCCACCTGGCGGCCGTCCGGGCGATGACCGACGTCCTGGGTCTGGACCCGTTCTCGGAGACATGGTCCCGCAAGAGCGACGACGACCTGCGCCCGGTGGTCGACGCCTTGATCAAGGTGGCCCTGGAGCAGCGCCAGGCCGCCCGTGCCCGCAAGGACTACGCCGCCGCCGACACCATCCGCGACAGCCTCACCGAGGCGGGCATCGTCGTGGAGGACACGCCCCACGGCCCTCGCTGGGAACTGAAGCGCGACTAATCCCAGGTAAAATCGGATATTTGGGGGGCGTCCGGCCCCGCGGGGAGAGCAAGGGGCGAACGATGGCGAAGCGCAAGGGGAAGGGACCTACCCCCAAAGCCGAGGACCGGCACTGGCACGGCAGGCGGCAGAAGGCCAGGGCCGCCAAGAACGCCAAGCGCACCGGCACCCCGACCATGGGCCAGGGCAGCCGCGAGACCCGTCCCACGACCCGCCCCACCGGGCGCCGGCCCGAAGCTGACAGCCCCGAGCTCGTCACCGGCCGCAACCCAGTGGTCGAGGCCCTCCGCGCCGGCGTCCCCGGCACCGCCCTCTACGTGATGTCGGGCACCGACGAACGCATCCGCGAGTCGATCCAGATCGCGGCCGACCGCCGCATCCCCCTCCTGGAGTCCGGCAAGAACGAGCTGGACCGCCTCACCGACAACGCCGTCCACCAGGGCATAGCCCTGCAGGTCCGCCCCTACCGCTACGCCCACCCCGACGACCTCCTCAAGGGCACCGCACCCCTGATCGTCGCCCTGGACGGCATCACCGACCCCCGCAACCTGGGGGCGATCGTCCGTTCCGCCGCCGCCTTCGGCGCCACAGGCGTAGTGGTCCCCGAACGCCGCGCCGCCGGCGTCACCGCGGGCGCCTGGAAGACCTCAGCGGGCACCCTGGCGTCCGTCCCCGTGGCCCAGGTCACCAACCTCACCCGCCAGCTGAAGGCCTACCAGCAGGCAGGCTGCTTCGTAGCGGGCCTCGACGCCCGAGGCAGCACCCCCATCTCGAACCTGGAAGTCGCCACCAACCCCTTCGTCCTGGTGGTCGGCTCAGAAGGCAAGGGCCTCGGCCGCCTGGTGGCCGACACCTGCGACATGCTGGTCACCATCCCGATGCCAGGCAGGGCGGAGTCCCTCAACGCCGGAGTGGCCGCAGGCATCGCCCTCTACGAGGTCTCCCGCCTCCGCACCTGATACCAGCAAGCGCCCGACCCGCAGAGTCGACTACGATGCGGGACGAGCAAGCCGGCGTAGCTCAATTGGCAGAGCATCTGTCTTGTAAACAGAAGGTTAGGGGTTCAAGTCCCCTCGCCGGCTCCCAGCTCAAAGGCCCCTTCCTATCACCGGAAGGGGCCTCTTGTTAGCGCCCTCGCAAACAGCAAGGCCCTCGCTGGCGCTCGGACAGCCTCATCGGGGTTGGACTCCGCCCCGACCCCTTCTGGACCTTGCAACCGCCTCCAGCTCCCCGGCGAGCGCCTAGCGGGCTGACCACCGAGGTGACGCGTACTGGTTGGACGGCGGCGCGGCAATCGCTGGCCGATCGGCTTCGCGAACTGCGTCTTGACGCGGGCCTGACCGGTCGCGCCCTTGCGGCGGCCGGTCATGCTCGCACCAAGGTCATAAGATCGAACATGCCTCCCGCGCTCCGAGCGCCCAAGACATCCAAACGCGGTGTCGCGGGACCAGACGGGCGACCTCATAGCGAGTCTGCGCGCCGTAGAAGGCGCGTTTGCGGAGTGGAAACGCCGCCAGCGCTACCGCGACCCAAGGCGTTGACCGAACATCGAGGCACAGACCCCCTGAACGGGGCCGCCGGGATGCCGGTCCTGACGACCCCAGCTGGGTTGCATCGTCGGTGATCGCTACCGGCACCCTGGCGAGGGTACCGAAGCGTCAGCTCGGGCAGTACAGCCGTGCCGCTTCACTCTGCGACCGCCGCATATCCCCCAGCTGGTAATTGTGGACTGCCTCGGTTCGATAGGTCTCCCAGCCAGGCGCCTTCGAGCACGGAATGGACACCTTGAACTGGAAATGAGTACCCTTCTTCTTGGCGACGTACTTGCTCTGCTTGCTGTGCCGCGTGCAGGACCAGGCGCCGAGGGCCTTGTGCTTGCAGAGCATCACTTCGAAGAAGATGTACTGACGTTTCTTGCAGCTGATGCTTCCATAACCGACGACCTTTGCCTTCTTTCCCTTTCCGGAGAGCGCAGGCCGCCAGGTACGGAGCGTGCACGACTTCTTCGCGGCTGCCGCGGAGAGCGTCGCGTTCTGTTCCAGCGTTTGCGTCGTCGCCGCGACCGAGGTCCCCGCGACATGGTTGCGCTGGCCGCCGTCCCCGCTGATCGCGGAAGTGGCCAGGACCCCCGCCGCTATCGCCGTGCAGGCCGCCCCCGAGGCGCTGACCGCCATCATCTTTCGTCTCACCTTGTAAGCCCCTTCCAGTCGCCTTCCCTACCTGACGAAGAAAATAGAAAAGCCCGATCACCGTCCCTAGGGCCCTAGGACCCCGCTCGGCCCAGTCCGGGACCTCAAAACACGCTCGGGTCTCGCCGTCTGCAAGAGTCCCGCGCAGTCCTCTATGAACGGACGCGCCAGAGCCGCGCGGGCAGGCAGGGAGCTGCGGGGGAGGTCACCGACACCGCGCCCGCCGCATGTCCGGCGTCCTCCAGCAGGTCCAAGGTGGCCCAGGTTGGTGGTGACGTGGCGGATCCGGTCGGGCCGTCAAAGCGGATGACAGCGTGGAAGTGCACGACGCCGCGTCGTTGGTATTCGGCGACTTTGGCGAACGAAACGGTCAGCGCTTCACAGGGTCGATCGATCTTGGGGCGTCGTCACCTCGCGGGTTCCCGACGAATTCATTGCCAACCGGGTGAACGAGTTCAAGCCAGAGGGCTTCGCGGCCCTTTGGACTCCCTCGTCGCGGAGCGCTCCTTCACGCGGAACGATCTCGGCGTTCGTGCTACTCCCCATCGGGGGCGAGGGTGCGGGGACGTGCCAAGGCGGGTGCTACCAAGAGCTCTGGATGGTGTGCCGGATGTCGCGGGGCTGCCGCGTCTCAAACGCGCGGTTGACCTGGTGGGGGTTGATAGGGCGTCCCGACGGGTGGTGAACGTGGCGACTGGCGATACGGGCTGCCCTCTTTGCTGAGGTTCGATCCCACTGCGGCTTTGTGGCGCCCAGTCGTTCATGGATGCCTCGGTGGTCAGGCAGCTAGCTTTCGCGATGATGCGTGCATCACCCGAAGGGCCGGCTCCTTGTGGGGAGTCGGCCCTTCGTCGTTCTTGGGCAATCCACTTCTGGGCATCTCAGGTAGTGGGAGTCGTCGCTGAGCCTATTTGTCCTTCTGGTATTTGGGGTGGTGCTTGAGTGATTTATGTGGTGCTGTGGATTTGCGTTGCAGGGCTTGCTGGTTGCAGGTGTTTTTAGTGGAGGGTTTTGTGTAGTTCGGTGGCGAACTTTTCGGGGTGGATGATGTAGCCGGTGTGGCCGCCTGGGAAGGTCAGTGGTGGTTTGGTGCCTAGGGCTTGGGTCAGTGCGTGGACTTCGCGCTTCATGCCCTTGCCCGCGTACTTTCCGTGGATGGGGACGATTTTCGAGTTGACGGCCCGCAGTTTGGCCAGCGGGATGTGGTATCCGAGGATCTCGCGGATCTCATGGCCTAGGAAGAATCCGTCGTTCTTCTTGAGCCGGGCCGCTCGTTCGGGAGTGAGTGGGGGTGCGGGCGGGGCGCCGGGCTCCACCTCGTCATCGTCGTTGGTCCCGGCGATGAAGGTGAGCATGGCCAGGTCGCTGTTGCGGGTGATGCGGTACACGGCGTTTGCCGCTTTCCCGACTTTGCGTACTCTCGCGCATTCCTTGGCGCCGCCCATCTCGCAGACGGCGGGTTCATGGGGGACGACCGTCTTGAGCAGTTCGGGATGGCGGGCGGTCAGCTCCAGCAGTACGGTGCCGCCGCCGCTGCTGCCGAGTGCGTGTGCGGGGCCGCCCCCTACGTGCTTGAGCAGTGCGGCGGCGTCTTCGGCGTGCCGGCGGATGGTGATCCATCCGGCGGGCTTGGTGAGCCTGCTGCGGGAGCTGCCGCGGCGGTCGTAGGTGACGACGCGGAAGGAGCGGGTGAGATGGGCCCGGAGGCGGTGCCAGTCGTCGGCCTCGCCGGTCCCGGCGTGGATCATCAGGAGCGTCGGCCCGGTGCCTGCGACCTCGTAGTACAGCCGTGCGCCGGGGACCGCCAGGTAGCCGCTGGGCGCCACCGTGGTCTCGGCGATCGCGTTGCCGCCGGGTGTGGTCAGAACGAGGCACACCGCCGCGGTTCTAAGAAACCGAAGGGATCTGGTCATGAGGTCCATTGCAGTTCCTGATGCTGGGGCGGAGGTAGTCCTATAGGTCATACGCGTCATGACTTTCGTCATGACTTCACTGGCTCGGCGTACGTGTTAGGCGCCACGGCCTTACGGTTCATCACAATGAGGCATGTCTTTTCCGGGTCTACGCGCGATGTGGCCTTCGACGTTGTGGTGGTTTGCACTGCGGGGACGTTCGTAGGCGCTTCACTGCTGGGTCCGCCTCCGGTAGCGGAACTGGACTACAGCGGGGTGGCCGCCTTAGGCGAGGTCGCTCTCGTCCTGGCCCTGCTGTGGCGGCGGCAGGCTCCGCTGGCGGTCGCCTGGGCCGTGATGGCCGGTACGGCCGCCGTGGCGATCGTGGAGGTCACCGCCCCGGGAACACTGGTTCGCGCGATCGTGGGTGCCGACCCGGCTCTGTGGGTGCCGGCGGCTGCTCCGTTCGCCGCCTATGCCTCTCTGGCGTTCGGCCGCAATCGGGTCGCGTGGGTGCCGGTGGTCGTCCTGACGGTCATCGCGACCCAGCCGTGGGATCCCGACGGTGCCCGGATCACCAGCGCCGTCCTGCTCGTCGCGGGGCCGGCGCTTGTCGGGGCCCACACCGCCGCGCGCAGACGGCTGCTCCAAGGCCGCATCAAGGAGGCGCTGGCCGACGAACGGGCACGGCTGGCCGCCGAGATGCATGACGTGGTCACTCACCGGGTGAGTCTCATGGTGCTGCAGGCCGGCACGATGAGCCTGTGCTCGGAGGACGAGACCACGCGGGCGAACGCCGAGCAACTGCGCGCTCTCGGCTGTCACGCTCTTGAGGAGTTGCGCGATCTCTTAGGGGTCCTCCGCGGCCCGGAGGTCCCCGATTTCGGCGGAACGGAGACGCAACGGGCGCCTGTCCCTCGGCTCGAACCGCTGATCGTCGCGTCGCGGTCGATCGGCACATCGGTGGAGCTGATCGAGGAGGGCGATCCATCGCTGGCCGCCCCGGTGATCGCCCGAACCGCCTACCGGATCGTCGAGGAAGCACTGACGAACGTTCACAAGCACGCGCCCGGTGCTCGCGTTCGTGCGCAGGTACGGTACGGCGCCCAGACCGTTCGGCTGACCGTCCACAACAGCCCGCCACCAGATGGCGAGCACGCCACGCTCGCCGCGACCGGATCTGGCACTGGGCTGCCGGCGCTACGGCGACGAGTCGAGCTGGTCGGAGGCAGCCTGCAAGCCGGCTCGGCCCCGGACGGCGGGTTCAGCGTCGACGCGACTCTTCCGTCCCATGTCCCGACCCGGGAAGGACCCGAGCGTGGATAAGGCGACCCGAATCCTGATCGTCGACGACGAACCCATGGTGTGCGTCTACCTGGGCACGATCCTCAACACAGCGGACGACCTGGAGGTCGTCGACACCGTGCACGACGGCGCCGCCGCGGTCGAATCTGCCGTCCGCCACCGGCCGGACATCGTGCTCATGGATCTGCGGATGCCCGGGGTGGACGGATTCACGGCGATCGAGCACATCACCGCGATGCGCAGGCCCCCGACGGTGGTCGCGCTCACCACATTCGACGCCGACCACTATGTGCTGCGTGCGCTGCATGCGGGAGCGGCCGGATTCCTGCTCAAGTCCATCCCGCCGAAGGACCTGATCGACCTCATGCGGGTGGCCGCCAAGGGGCACACGGTGCTCTCCACTCCGGCCACCAGCCGGCTGCTGGCCGCCACGGGCCGGCACCGGACCATGCGGGACGGTGCGCAGACTCTGATCGACAAGCTGACCGGCCGAGAGGCCGAAGTGCTGGCCTGTCTGGGCGAAGGACTGACCAACGCGCAAATCGCCAGACGCCTTTGCCTGACCGAGGGCACCGTGAAAAACCACATCTCGCGAGTACTGGACAAGCTCCAGTGCACCAACCGCACCCAGGCCGGTCTCCTCGCCCACCAGGCCGGCATGTACCCCCGCTGACGCATCACGACGACAAGCCCTCGGTGAGAGCGCGATGGCGACGTCCGTCCCGATGTGTCTGAGGGGCGGTTGTTTGATGTGCGTCGGACGGTTCGTTTTGGCTTCTCCGGGGTGCAGGAGGTCCGTCTGGTGAGCATGGACGGTGGCGGGTGAGACCGTGCACCGGGGCGGTTAGCGGCCTGTGAGGTTGACCCTGCCGATGGGTGGCTTCGGTGACGTGAACGCGATCGATTCGGATGCGTTCGGGTGTCAGGCGCGGGCAGTCACTCGTTCTGTCAGGCCTGGACCGTGCCGCCGTCAGCGGGGACGAGTTATGGCCGGGTGAAACTTCAATTACGTCTTACAGTAAGAAAAGAGCATATTGACTCGATATAAAGTGCATCGCATACTCGACAGCAGTCAGTTGATCTCCTGAGGAGCATACGCGGAACGCCCTTTGTGCTGCCCGGACGGCGGCATGCCTTTCTGGTAATTCCGCGTATGCCGCGTTGCCTGCCATCGAGGAGCGGTCAATGGAACGGCTTGCCTAATGTCCGACGGAATGGTCCGGAGGACGGATTGACACCGCCCGCGATGAAGCTGAACAGCTTCGATGAATGGTCGCCGCTTCGTGAAGTCGTCCTCGGCTCGGCGGTCAACTACACCTCGCACGAGGTCGAGCTCTCCTTCGAGCTCTTCTTCCACGATCACATGCCGTTCGACCAGATGTACTACCCGCGCCATGTGCCGCGCGACGACGCGGGTCAGGGACCGCGCGACGACGCGGGTCAGGGACCGCGCGACGACGGGGGTCAGGGACCGGGTGCGTCCGGCGCCTCAAAGATCAAGCAGCAGTACGTGGACGAGCTGAACGAGGACGTCGAGGGCATCGCCGAGCTGCTGGCGTCCATGTCGATCGTGGTGCACCGGCCGCTGCCGCTCGCCGATCCCTGCACTGTACGGACCCCGGCCTGGTCGGCGGCCGTGGTCCCGCCGCTGAACCTGCGGGACAACACCCTGATCATCGGGGACGAGATCATCGAGACCCCGCCGCTGATCCGCGCCCGCTACTTCGAGACCCAGTTCCTCACGCCGGTGTTCGCCGAGTACTTCCGCAGGGGCGCGCGATGGACGGTGATGCCCCGGCCGATGATGACCGACATGTCGTTCGACCTGTCCTACGCCACCCGCGAGCCCGTCGTGGAACCGATCGCCGACCCGTGGCCGTCGCCGTACGACACCGGCCACGAGATGATGTTCGACGGCGCGCAGTGCCTGCGGCTCGGCCGGGACCTCATCGCGAACGTCGCCACCGCCAACCATGCTCTGGCCTGCGACTGGCTCGAACGGCATCTGGAGGGCCGCGTCCGCGTACACCGCGTCGGCCTGGTGGACAGCCATATCGACAGCGCGGTCCTGGCGCTGCGTCCCGGACTGCTGCTGGTGCGCTCGCCCGATCTGGCGGGGAAACTGCCCGAGCCGCTGCGCCGCTGGGACATGATCTTCCCGCCGGAGCCGGACGAGAACAACTTCCCGGCCTACGACGCGGACGATCTCGTCCTCACCACGCGCTACATCGACCTCAACGTGCTGTCCATCGACCCGGAGACGGTCATGGTCAACTCGGCGTGCCCGGAGCTGATGCGGACGCTGGAGAAGCACCGTTTCACCGTCGTCCCCTTCCGCCACCGGCACCGCCGGCTGTTCGGGGGCGGCCTTCACTGCTTCACGCTCGACACGGTCCGCGAGGGCTCCGGGCCCGAGGACTACCTCTATGGCTGAGACGAGACCGGGCGGCCTGACGGACCCGTCCCTGGGGGAGCACATGGACATCGAGGAAACGATCAAGAAGGTTCTCGTGGCGGACCTGTTCGTGGACGCTCCGCTGACCGACATCGACGACCAGGAGAGCCTGCGCAACATCTACGGGCTCGACTCGATCGGCTTCACGGAGCTGCGCGTCCAGTGCGAGGACCTCTTCCAGATCGAGATCTCGGACGAGGACTTCGCGCCCGAGCATTTCCGGACGGTGGCCAGCCTTGCCGCGCTGATCCGGCGACTGCGGACGGAGCAGGCATGAGCGGGCCGTCTGGGCAGGCAGGCGTGAGTGGGCCGTCCGCGGAAGCAGGCGTGGGCGGGCCTTCCGGGGAGGCAGGCGTGGGCGGTGCAGCTGGTTGTGAGCTGCATCTTGATCATTACGGCGGCCGGAGGCTGCCGTTCGAGCAGCTGGGCGGCCGTGGTGTGCGGATGCGCCTGGCCGAGACCTCGGGGGAACGAGCGGGCACGCCCTTCGAGGTGATCGACGCGAGCGGCGGCTATGCCAGCGCCTGCCTGGGGGCCGGACACGCGGTGGTGCGCCGGGCTCTCACCCGGGCGGCCGACGATCTCGGGTACACGACCGACGAGATCGCGGCATCGGAACGGACACTGCTGCTCGCTGAGACGTTGGGTGCTCGTGGGTTGTGGCGCGACCATTTCCCACCCGGCGACTACCACGTGAGCGGCCGTAACTCCGGTTCGGAAGGGATGGAACTGGCGCTGCGACTCGTTCTGGAGACCCGTTTCGACAGGCGGACGCTGCGCCCTGGCCGAGGCATGGGCAGGGACGTGATTCTGGCTTTCGAGGGAGCCTGGCATGGCTGGACGGGGACGCTGACGACCCTGCTGAACCGCCGGCACTACCGCGTCGGGCTTCCGGCACCGGCCGTGGACGGCCCGTACGGCCTGCGGGTGCAGTTCGTGCCGTTCGGCCTGGCGGAGGCCGTACGTACCTTCTTCGCCGAGAACGGGCACCGGGTGCTCGCCGTCGTCGTCGAGCCGGTGCAGGGGGACGCCGGAGTGCTGCTTCCCCCGGCGGGTTACCTCCGGGAACTGGCGGACCTGGCGCGGGAACACGGGGCGCTGCTGGTGGCCGACGAGGTGCTGACCTTCGCCAAGACGGGCCGCTTCTTCGCCATGGCCGACGAACTGGGGCCGATCCCGACCGACGTCACGGTGATCGGCAAGAGCCTGGGCATGGGGGTGCTGTCGACGTCGATGGTCATCGCGCGCCGTGCGCTGTCCGTTCGCCCCTCGGGCGCGGTCGCCACGTCCGATCTGCGGCCGCTGACCTGCGCCGTGATCCGCGACGGCCTGCGTTTCATCGTGGTCAGGCAATTGCTGGAGCGGTCGGCCGCGCTCGGGGACGCGCTGGAGAGGCTGTTGCGGCGGGAGGTGCTCGACGAGTTCCCCGATCTGTATCGGGACCTACGGGGCACCGGTGTGCTGTACGGGCTGGAGCTGACGGAACGCGCCGCCGAACACCTCGACGAACTGCGGCGCTCGCTGATCCGCGCGGGCACCTACGTGGAGTTCATGGCGGGGGCCGGACGCCGGTCGCACGGGCTGCCGTACGTGTTCCCGACCATGCGGGTCGCGCCGCCGCTGGTCACGAGGCCGGACGACCTGGAGCGCCTGGTGGCCGGCATCCGCGCGGGCTCGGCGAAGTTCCAGAACGCGCTGTCGGACCACTACGCGGGCGACCACAGGTGACGTGAGGATGGGCTCGCTGCGGATCGCACGGTACAGGGTCGAGCACGTCGACACGGACGCCGCCGGCGTCGTGCACTTCACCCGTTACGCGTCGTGGTTCGAGTCGGCGGTCCTGGAGAACCTCGACGGCCTCGGCCTCGGCCTCGGAGTCGCACCGCTCGCCGAACGTGACCTCGTCCCGGCCGTGACGGAACTAACGATGAAGTACGTACGCTCCGCCCGCTTCATGGACCGGATCGAGGTGCGGGTACGAGTCGCACATGTCGGCGGGGCGTCGTTCCGGTTCGCGGGAGAGGTACGGCACGGCGACGAGCCACTGATCGCCGGAGCCGAAAGCCGGACCGGCGGCGACGACGCCCCCGGCCCGTTCATCGAGGACCGGACGTTGCTGGCCGCCGGGACGCTCGCGTGGTGCCTCGTCAACGGCACCGGCGGGGCGGCGGCCAGGCTGCCCGGCCCCTTCCGGGAGAAGCTGCGGGACCACATGGAGGAGAGCGCCCGATGACCGACGCCACCGCCCCGGCGAGCAACGACGCAACCGCGGCGAGCGACACCACCTCCGCGGCGAGCGACGCCACCTCCGCGACGAGCAGCGACGCATCCGCGGCCGCCGACACCGACACCACCCTCGGATTCACCGAGATCAAGGGATGGCTCCGCCATCGCCATCCGATGATTTACATCGACCGGGTGCTCGACCACCGGCCGGGCGAGTACCTGCGCAGCATGCTCGCGGTTTCGGGGACGATGGACAGCATCGCCGGTCACTTCCCGGAGCGGGCGATCTACCCCGGCAGCCACCTGATCCAGGCGTTCGCCCAGTCGGGCATCATCCTCTACCAGATGAGCACGTCGGTTCTCCGGGACGACGAGCTGACGCTCATCGGCTCCGTGCACTGCAAGTTCCACAAGATCGTCGTGGTCGGCGACCAGGTGATCTTCGATGTGCGCTGCGACCGGATCATCGGCAACACCTTCCACTTCTCCTGCCGTGCCACCGTCGAGGACAAGCCGGCCGCGGCGTTCCGTGGATCGCTCATCCGCGTCACCGTCGAGCAGTTGGGCCGGCAGCTGTGGTGAACGTCTGCGTCACCGGGATGGCTTGGTCGACCGCCTTGGGCACCGGCATGACGGAAGTGTGGCGCCGTCTACTGAACGGAGAGACCGGCATCACCGAGGTGCCGTCGGAACACCGGCTGCGCAGCGTCCTGGCGGCACCGGTGACGGTGTCCACCGAGACTCCGAATCCATCCGCCCGGCAGCGTGCGCTGGCGTACGACACGATGACGCGAGCCTGGGCCGACGCCGGATTCCAAACCCCCGATGTCCCCCCAGGCGATGACCGCCGACGCGGTGACCGCCGACGCGGTGACCGCCTAGGCGGTCACCGCCTGGACGACGAGCCGTACGTGGTCGTCGGTACGAGCTTCGGCGCTCATCTCGACGACGAGGATGCACCCCTGGACCGGTGGGCCGTAGAGGTGGCCCGCGACATGGGGATGAGCCGGCCGCCGGTCGTGGTCAGCACGGCGTGCTCGTCCGGTTCGGACGCCATCGCCGTCGGGGCGGCGCTGCTCAGGTCCGGCGCCGCGAACGTCTGTTGCTGTGCCGGTGTGGACGTGCTGTCCCCGGCCAAACGGCTAGGGCACAGCGCTCTGGGAACGATGTCGCCTACCCTGCTGCGCGCCTTCGACCGGCGGGCCGACGGGACGGTGCTGGGGGAGGGCGGCGGCTGTCTGGTCTTGGAGACCGAACAGTCCGCGCGGTTGCGCGGCGCCGTTCCGTACGCCGTCGTGCTCGGAGCGGGAGCGGCCAACGACGGCGCGGGCATGACCGCACCGGACCCGTCAGGCGACAGCGTGGTGCGCGCCGTCCGGCGGTCACTGACCGGCACAGGCTTCGGCCTGGGCGATGTGACCGTCGTCAACGCCCACGCAACGGGCACGCCCGCCAACGACGCCGTGGAGACCGCGAGCCTGGCCCGGCTCTTCACCGCGAAGGACCGTCCTGTCGTCTTCGCGACAAAGGGGGCCTTCGGTCACAGCCTCGGCGCCACGGGCGCGGTCGAGGCCATCGCCGTCATCCTCGCTCTCCGGGACGGCTGCGCGCCGCCCGTGAACGGACTGCGGCACGGGCCGGACGGATTCGCCCCGCCGATCCCGACCGGCCGTCCGGCCTCGGTGGAACGGGGCGTAGGCCTCAGCCTGAGCCTCGGCTTCGGGGGCTTCATCACCTGCCTCGCGTTCGGTCCGGCCGCCTGGAATCGCAATGATCACCTGGGATGACGCCAAGGAGATGCAGGTGCTCGGCGACGGACTGGCCGAAACAGCGGACCTCGCCTCTGCAAGCCGTGCCCGGACCTCCTTCTACGCCGACCCGGTTGCATGGCTTGTGGTGGACGCGCTTGAACGCGCACTGGAGCAGGCGGACAAACGGGCCCAGGCGGCCTGTGCCGAGACAGGGGTGCTGGCCGTCAGCGCGTACGGCACGCGGCACACAATGGGAACGATCGCCCGGCAGGTCCCACGTGGCAGGGTGTCGCCGCTGCGGTTCGCCGGAGCGAGTCCCGGTTCGCTCGCCGGCCTCGCGTGCATCGTTCTCGGTTTCCGCGGCCCGAGTCTCCTTCTCTGCATGCCACCCGAGACGGCACGACCGGTCGCCCTATCAATCGCGTCGAACTGGATGACGACCGGCCTATGCGAGTACGTCGCCGTGGCCGAGCACACCGTGACCAAGAACGTCCACACCGCGACCGAGGACGTAGGCGGGGCCGTTCATGCTGTGCGTGGGTGGATCGTCCAGTGGCGTGGGGGTCGGGCTTCCGGGGCGGGCGGCTTCTGATGGAGGGAGCCGGCCTGCCGTTCAAGAGTGAGGAGGCGGAGGCCTACTTTTCGGAACGCGCCATCGACCTGGAGCCATGGCCTGAGCCGCAGGCCACCGTTCCCGAGATCGCGGACTTGTTCACCGAAGTGCTGCCTCGGCCGGGCGCTGTCGTGCTGCTCGCTCTGCCGAGCGGAACGATGCTGCTGCGGCACCTGCTCGGCGCGGTGTACGGCGGGGCGGTGCCGGTTCCCATTCCTGTGGGGACGCCTCCGGCTCGGGTGCGCGGGCTCGCCCATCGTTTCGGCGCGAGCCTGCTGGTCACGCCGCGTAGGCGCGCGGGGCAGGATGCCGGTTCGCGGATCGTGGGCGGCGCCCAGATCACGCCGCTGCGCGCGCCTCATGCCCATCACCCCTCCGGCGGCGTGATCATCCTGACCTCGGGCACGTCGGGAATCTTCAGCGGCTGCCTGCACCGTTCCTCGTCCCTGCTGGGCAACGCGGCGATGCATGCCGCGTCGGTCGGGCTCGGCCAGGCGGACACGATCCTCGTCATGCTGCCCCTGCATTTCTCGTACGCACTCGTGGCCCAGGCGCTGGCGGGGCTGGTGACCGGAGCCCGCTTGATCATCTGTGGTCCGCCGCACACGAGCGCACGGTTCGCCGACGCGGTTCGCCGCCACCGGGTGACCAGTACGTCGCTGACACCCTTCTTCATGCGACGGCTGATCGGAGGACACGAGCCAGAGACACTGCGCATGCTGACGATCGGAGGCGACGCGCTGCCTGCGACCGACGTCGCGCGCCTGCTGGAGCTGCGGCCCGGCCGCGAGCTCTACATCACCTACGGGCTGACGGAGGCGGGGCCGAGAGTCGCCACCCTCGCCGCGCACGCGGAGCCGCCCCACCGCTACGCCTCCGTCGGCCGTCCAATGGACGGGGTGAAGGTCGCGTTGCGCAAGGTGCGCGGCCAACCCGACGCGGTCGGAGAACTGCTCGTCAGCTCCGACACGGTGCTGGTGCGCAAGGTCGGAGTGCCCCAGGGACGGCCCGCCGACTGTTTCGCCGGACCCGGAACGATCGCGACCGGCGACCTGTTCCGCATCGACTCCGACGGTTACCTCTACTTCGCCGGCAGGCTGACCGACCCTCTCGTCGTCGACGGAGTCAAGGTGTCGCTGGAGTCGGTGAGGTCGCTCGCGGCGGCCCAGCCCGGAGTCGCGAGAGCCACGATCAGCGTGCGCCGGGACGCGCCTGACGAGGGGTACTTCGACCTCGAACTCGAAATGGACGACCCCACCCGGGAGTCCGCGCACCGCGTCCGGGACGCCCTCTACCGCCGACTGCTTCGTGCGGAACGCCCCCGCCGGATCACCGTCGTTCCCGTCCGCGAAGACGTCCCCAAGTGACCCGGTGCGTGGTCAGGGTTGTCTTGGTGGTTCGGTGGTCTCGTCGATGTGGGCGGCCAGTTCGGAGACGGTGGGGTACTCGAAGACCGCGCGCACCGGGATCTCCACGCCGAACTCCTCGATGATGGCGGCCGTGATGCGTACGGCGAGGAGCGAGTGGCCCTTGAGGGCGAAGAAGTCGTCGTCGGGGCCCAGTTCGTCGATTTTGAGGACCCGTCGCCAGATGTCGGCCAGGCCTCGTTCGGTTTCGGTGGTGAACGCGTCCGGGCCGTCGAGCGGCACGGTCCGCTTGGCATCCGTGGCCGGGACGCCCAGGTACGGCCTGGGGTCGGGGAGGCGTTTCCGGTCGACCTTTCCTGTGGTCGTCGTCGGCAGACCGTCGATGAGGATGTAGGCGGCCGGTACCATGTACGCGGGCAACGTGGTGGTCAGCTTGCGGTGCAAGGGCCCGACCTCGACGGTGGCACCGGGCCGGGGTTCGAGGTAGGCGACCGGATGCGTGGTGCCGGACTCGTCGGTGAAGACGCCGACGCAGGCCTGCGCCACGTTCGGCTCGTCGAACAGGGCCGCTTCGATCTCGGCGAGCTCCACCCGCGCGCCGCGGATCTTCACCTGGTGGTCGCGGCGGCCGAGGAACAGCAGCGTCCCGTCGGGCAGCCGCCGGGCCAGGTCGCCGGTCCGGTAGATCCGTTCCGGGCGATCCCCCGCGTCCGGGAGCGCCGCCTCCGGAGGAAGGAACGCGGCTTGGGTCTCCTCGGGCCGTCCCACATAGCCGTGTGCGAGGAACCGGCTGCGCAGCCAGACCTCGCCTTCCTGGCCGTCCGGCACCGGCCTGCCGTCCCGGTCTCGCAGCAGCGTCTGGATGCCCTCGATGTCGGCGCCGATGGGCACTTCACCGTCGCAGTCGCCAGGAACGGGATGGAACGTCGCGACCGCCGACTCGGCGGGGCCGTACAGGTTGTAGACCTGCGCGGCGGGAAAGTGGGCACGTACGCGGGACACCAGCGAACTGTGCAGAGGCTCCCCGTACAGGCTGACGGCCTCTACGTGCTCGGCGGGCTTGTCGGCGGCCTCTTCCCGCGCGAGCAGCAGGCGGCGGATCAGCGTCGGAACGGTGAAGATGTGGCTGACCGCGTGGTCGGTGACCCACTCGCGGACCCGCGTTCCGTCCGGCTTGTCCCTCGGGGGCGGGATGACCAGGGCGGCTCCCGCTTCCAGGACGCCCAGGATCTCCAGGTAGCTGGCGTCGTAGCTGAGCCTTGCCCATTGCAGCATCCGGGATGTGGGCCCGATCCCGGTGTGCCGGGCCAGCCAGTGCGCGAAGTGCATGAGGTTGCCGCTGCGCTGGGCGATGCCCTTCGGCTTGCCCGTGGAGCCGGAGGTGTAGATCAGGCAACTGGTGTCCGGGGGGACGGTCGGGGAACGGTCGGCGCCGACCTCAGCCCTGACCTCGGCGGTGTCTCCTGCCACGGCTACGGCGACGGGGCAACCCGCCATTGCCAGACCGGTGCCGTGGGTGATGAGGCCAACCGGGCAGCAATCACGCAGGATCAGCTGGTGGCGGGCTTCGGGCTGGTCCTCGTCCAGCCAGACGAAGGCCAGGCCCGCGCTGAACGCGGCGACCAGCGCGGCGATCGCGTCGGGTCCGTCCGGGAGGGTCAGGGCGACGACGTCTCCGCGGCGCAGGCCGGCGGAGTCCATCGCTTGCCGGTAGCGCTCGGCACGCGCGGACAGGCCGCCGTAGGTCAACGTGCCCTCCGGCGAGATGACCGCGGGCCGGTCAGGCGCCAGGTCGGCGTGCCGTACGAGGATGCGGCCGATTTCCGAGTCAGGTGTCATCGTTCCTCCCGGGGACGATCCGTGTGCACGCTCGTGGCGCCACGCCACGCCGCGAGGGCTCGGACGATCTGACGGACGACCTCCGGCAGCGCGGTCTGGAGCATGAAATGACCGGTGTCCAGAGTGGTCACGGTGACCGGACCGGTCGTATGGCGCTCCCACAGCGCCATGTCCACACCTTGGGCGGACGGGTCGTCCGCGCCGACCAGCGCGTGCACGGGACACTCCAGGCGGGGAACGGCGGCCGGCCGGTAGCCCCGGAAGAGCGTGACGTCGGCCCAGATGTCGCGGATCACGATCCGCCGCACCATCGGATCGTCGAGGGCGGCCTTCATCTCCGGGTCGCTGTCTTCGACATAGGACAGCAGGAACTGGAGAGGACCCGGTGCGGCGCCGTCGGCCGAGGGCCGTCCCGCCGCGAGCATCTCCTCAAGCACCGACGCGAACCGCTGAGGAGGCTGCGTCGACAGCGTCACGAACGCGACCGGCGACCGTGGCGCCGCGGTGATCCGCGCCGTCTCAAAGGCGATCAGTCCGCCGAGACTCTGCCCGAGTACCGCGTACGGAGGCTCGACGTTCGCCAACGCCGCGGCGGCCCCGGCCGTGAGACCGGCGAGAGTCGGGCTTGTGCGCACGGTGCCCCGCGTCGGCATGCGCAGTGCCCGTACCTCGATGTCGTCCGGGAGGCCGTCGGCGAGTGCGAGGAAGGCGGGTGCGTCCGCACCGGCGTGGGGAAAGCACATCACGCGCAGCGCGGCCCCGGGGCGTCGCCGAGGCGTCCAGAACCACTCCGATTCCCGAGCCGTCACGAGCAGTCGTCCCGGAACTCGTCCTGAGTGACGACGATGACGACCGGCTCGGGCGCCTGCTGGCCGTCGTCGGCTCGTTCGCGCGCCTGCCCGAAGTCGTCGGCCCGGTCGCGCGCCTGCTCGAAGTCGTTGCGCTCCCACTCGTACGACGTGGGGATCAGGAAGGCCGGCAGCAGCTTCCGGAGCCGCCGGCGCATCTCGGCGTCACTCGGCAACGCCTGCTCCGGGCTCCTCGGCGCCGGGACCAGCTTGGCGGCGAGACCGGAGCCGGACGGGTCGTTGCGCACCCGGGCGGAGGCCACTTCGGGAACGCTGCTCAGCACGTCCTCGATGACGCGAGCCGCGACACGGCAGCCGCGCACTCGTAGTTCGCTCTCGTACGGCCCATGGTGCTCCACCGTGCCGTCCGGACGTATCCGGGCCAGATGACCGGTATCGATTCCGGCGTCGTCCAGCCAAAGCCGGCCGAGCGCGCCCCGGGGCAACGGAACGCCGTCATCGTCGCGTATCGACACGCGCGTCCGGCCCTGCGGCCCCGCCACACGAGCGGTCAGCTCCGAAACAGAACGCCCGGGCGCTCCGCATACGGCACGCAGCAACGAGACGTAGTCGTCCACGACACCACGGACGGTGTCGTGATCGAACAGGTCCACGTTGTAGCAGACCTCAAGGCCGAAGCCCTCGCTGCCGTCCTCCATCAGGTGCAGCTCAAGGTCGAAGCGCGTCGATTTCTGGGTGACGCCCTCTCCCCAGCGCGTCACGTCGAGGTCGTGCCAGCGCGTCGTGCTCCCGAGCGGCGGCAGGTAGAGGAGCTGGAAGATCACCTGAACGAGCGGGGTGTAGGAGAGGTCGCGTTCGAGCCGCAAGTGATCGACGAGCATGTCGAACGAGAGCAGGTCGTGTTCGTACGCGCCGAACAGCGCCTCGCGGGTGCCGGCGAGCGCGTCCAGGAAACTCGGATCGCCCGACAGGTCCAGCCGGATGGGCAGCGTCTGCACGAAGAACCCCACCGTGGACGCGAACTCCGGTCGCGACCGCCCGGCCTCGACGACGCCGACGACGACGTCATCGGCGCGCGCGTAGCGGGCCAGCAGCACGGTGAAAGCGGTCAGGGCGACCATGAACGGGGTCGCGCGGTTGGCGCGGGCCAGATCGCCTATCGAGGCGGCCACGTCGTCGGGCAACCGAACGGAAAAATCCGCTCCCCGGAACCGCTGAACGGGAGGCCGGGGCCGATCGGCTGGCAGGGTGGCCAGTGGCGGGGCACCCGACAGTCGTTCTCGCCAATAGGCCAGGTGACGCTCCGCCTCTGGTGAGCGGAGCTTCTCGTTCTGCCAGCGCGCGTAGTCGGCGTAGCCGGACTTCAACGGCGGCAGCTCGGCGCGGTGGCCGGCGGCCTCCGCGGCGTAGAGCACGCTCAGCTCCTCGTCGATGATCGGTGCGGACCATCCGTCGATGATGATGTGGTGGAAGCCCAGCATCAGGATGTGCCGGTCCGGGCTGAGGCGCACCAGGTGAGCGCGCATGAGCCGGTCCCGCGCGAGGTCGTAGGGCCGCTGCGACCACTGGGAGGCGAGCTCGGCAAGGCTCTGCTCCGCCGCGTCCGCGCTCTGCTCCGCCGCGTCGGCCCCGTCCGCCGCGTCCTGCGTCTCCGGCGTGTCCGCCACGTCCTGCGCCTGCGCCTGCGGCGTGTGCGGCTTCGTGAGGTCCGTACGTTCCAGGTGGAAGGTGATGGGCGGCTCATCGAGCCTGACCGCGGGGCTCCCGGCCTCGGCGGGGAAGGTCATGCGGAGCGCGTCGTGCCGGTCGGCGAGCGCGCCGAGCGCTCTGCGAAGGGCGTCGGCGTCCAGCGGCCCGGACAGTTCGTAGGCTTGGAAGACGTTGTACTGCGTGCCTCCGGGAGCCAGTTGCTCAAGAAACCAGAGACGTTGCTGGGCCGGAGAAAGAGGCAGTTCCCGATTTTCCCGCACGAGCGCATTTCCCGCCGGAGAGCAAGCCGCGTGTCTTTCTGATCAACCTGACCGTACCCCGATAGTGACACCTGTCAAGAGTCGCTTTACGGCCGGATCGCGCCGCCACCTGGCGCCTTATGGACGCGGAACGAACAAGGAGGCCACCGCTTCGGCCGCCTGTTCCGCGGTCGCGCGGGCGGGGGCGCCGGCGATGACCGCGGCCTGCGCCCGTCCCGTGATCCGCCAGACCCGTTCCATCTCCGGGAACGTCGGCATGATCATGCCCGTGTCGCACAGTCGGCGGTAGTACTCGATCCAGGCGTCGTGAGCCGCGTTCGTCCGGATGGCCACAGGGCTCACGAGATTCCTGGCGAGGGAATCCAGAACGCGCGGCTGGGTGAGGTAGTCGGCGAAGAGGTCGTGAGCGATGGTCTTGTTCGGGCCGCTTCTGGTCATGAGGAGACCGCGGACGAGCGAGAACGTGGTCGCGTCGATCCCGTCCGCGAACGGCGGTACGGGGCTGACCGCGAACGGGACACCGGCCTGCCGGGCGGCCAGCAACCCGTCGGTCGTGGTGATCAGAAAGGCGGTCCGGCAGGAGGTGAACAGTTTGAACGAGTCTTCGCGTCCGGTCGCCCGCCGCAGGATCCCGGCACCCGCCTCGCCCAGCTCACGCAGCCGTTCGAACGCGGCGACCGATCCCTCGTCGGCCAGGGCCACCTCGCCGCGATCCCATTCGCCGTCCTGGTCACGGCCGAAGAGCCGTCCGCCGGCGCTGGCGAAGAGCGGCCAGAGCTGAAAGGGGTCGCCACCTTCGCCGACGCGGAGGGAGCACACGTGGGTCGCGCGTCCGCCGGCGCGGAGCGCTTCCCCGGCGGAGATCAGTTCGTCCAGGGTCGCGGGCTCGGCCGGTGCCAGGTCGGTGTTGCGGATCAGCGCGACCGTGTCGACGGTCATGGGAAGCCCGTAGAGCCGACCGTGCATGGTCAGCGCCTTCAACGTCCAGTCGGGGAAGGCCGAGCGGTGGTCGGCGGACAGGGTGGTCGGCTCGATGATGCCTCTGCGGGCCAGGTCGCCGATCCAGTCGTTCGGAGCGATCAGCGCGTCGGCGGCGCCCGATGCCTGCGCCTCCCTGGTGTAGTCCTGCTGGGAGTACCCGGCCGGCGTCACGGCGTAGTCGACGTGGACCCCATAGGTGGCCTGGAAGTCCTCATCGAATTGCGAGAAGGTGTCCGCGCGCAGCTGGTCGGCCATGATGCGCAGGCTCGGGCCCAGCTTGGTCAGCTGCCCGAACTGGTTGCGCATCCAGCGCACGCCCGCGGCGTCGGTGAAGCAGAGCCGCACGCGGTAGGCGCTCTGATGGCCGGGCGTCCGTCCACCGCTGATCATGGCAGGGTCGACGGGGAAGAACCGAGGGTGCTCCCCAGGTGGCAGGACGTGGGCGTGCAGCTTGACGCCCTCGGAGTCGCCATCGCGCTCCATGACGGTGAGATAGGCCTGGTAGACGGGGGCGTTGGAGGCGTTGCGGACGAAGGCTCCGAGCCTTCCGTCCCGATCGTTCTCGCCCCACCACGCCGAGACGAGCGCGGCTTGCGCGCGGTGGTCGAACTCGGCCGCCGCCCGGCGGGCCTCCTCGTTGACACGGTCGCGGTCGGACTCGATCTGGTACGTCCGGCGCGAGACCACAACCGCGACCGCGGCGAACAGCAAGGCGAAAAGAGTGCCCACCGCCGACAGCCACGCGGGTACATTGCCCCAGTCGGTCGTGAAGGCGGGAAAGAGCACGATCACGGATCGGTGTCCGAGGTACGGAGCCACACGGCCGTGTCCGCGGGCAGCATGCCCCCGGCCAGCGGTCCGCTCGCGATCAGCACGGTCGTGTGCGCGGGCAACGCCATCGGTTCTGAGGAGAAGTTGACCGCACATGCGAAACCCGTTCCACGCGCGAAGACCAATGCGTCCTGGGGAGCCGTGAGCCATTCGACCGGGCTTTCGCTGAGCTCCGGGAGGGTTCGTCTGAGTTTGAGCAGCGACCGGTAAAGGCTCAGGTGGGAACGGGGGTCGGCGTTCTGCTCGGCGACGGTGAGGCTCCGCCATTCCGCCGGCTGCGGAAGCCAGGAGGCCGTGGAATCGGAGAAACCAAAAGGGGGGACTGACCCCTCCCAGGGAAGGGGGACCCGCGAACCGTCTCGCCCAGGGTCGGCTCCGCTGGTACCGCGCAAGGTCGGATCCTGTCGCAGGGCAAGTGGGATGTCTTCTACCTCCCAAAGCCCGAGCTCGTCCCCCTGGTAGACGTAGACCCCACCGGGAAGAGCGCACAGCAGCAGAATCGCGGCACGTGCCCGTCGCGTTCCCAATTCCAAATCAACGGGCAGGCCAAGGAGCCGCTGCTCGCCGTATCGCGTGTCATCCCGTCCATAGCGGGTCACATGGCGGATCACGTCATGGTTGGACAGAACCCACGTGGGAGGAGCACCCACCAGCGAATGCGTGGACAAGGTGCTGTCGATGACCGAACGCATCTCGGCCGGGCCCCATCCACAGCGCAGGAAATTGAAATTGAACGCCGTGTGGAGCTCGTCCGCCCGCAGATAGTCGGTGAACCGGTCAGGGTCGGCGACCCAGACCTCGCCCACGAAGAGCCGCTCGCCGGGATAGGAGTCCAGGATCGCCCGCCACGAGCGATAGATTTCATGGACTCCCGGCTGATCGCGGTCAGGTGGCCGTGCCGGGTCGGGCCAGCCGCTCAGGTCCGGCAAGTCCGGATTCTTGACGAGGAGATCCGCCACATCGATGCGGAAGCCGTCGACCCCGCGGTCGAGCCAGAAACGCAGAATGGACTCGAACTCCGCTCTGACGTCCGGATGGTTCCAGTTCCAGTCGGGCTGGGATGGATCGAACAAGTGCAGATACCACTCGCCGGGCGTCCCGTCGGGCTCGGTCGTTCTGGTCCACGCGGGGCCGCCGAACGTCGCTCGCCAATCGTTCGGCGGCTCCGCCCCGCCGGGGCCGCGTCCGGGCCGGAACCAGAAGCGCTCCCGCTCCGGGGAGCCGGGCCCCGCGGCGAGGGCCGCCGTGAACCATGGATGTGCCGACGAGCAGTGATTGGGAACGACGTCGATGATCACGCGCAGCCCCGCGGCATGCGCCTCCCCGATGAAGGCCTCGGCCTCGGGCAACGTGCCGAGCGAGGGATCGATGTCGCGGTAGTCGGCGATGTCATAGCCGCCGTCGATCATCGGCGAGACGTACCAGGGGTTGATCCACAACGCGTCCACGCCGAGGTCGCGCAGATATCCGAGCCGGTTGCGCAGTCCCCGCAGGTCTCCGAGCCCGTCCCCGTCACCGTCGGCGAAACTCCGGATGTACACCTGGTAGAACACGGCGCTCCGCCACCAGGGACGATGATCGGCCGCCGCGCGCACCGCACCGGTTCGCTCTTCCAAGGATCTCCGCATGCGCGCCACTGATCCCGCCGTGAGCCATGGATGAATGCGAAGAAGAATCTATATGCAAGCGCCCAGCGTGCGCGTTATTTGTGATTACGGTCGCCTGCGCAAAGGGCGGTTTCGACGGTGGCCTTTATGTCGTTGCTCTGCGCGTCCGGTCCGCCTGGGCCGAGGTTCACCATGACCGCCGCCTGCCTGCCGTCGGTTGTGGCGCCGCCCATGGTTTCGAATCCGATGAAGTCGCCGGTGTGACCCCAGTAGAGGCCGCCGCAGGGGAGTGGCCTGCTCTCCAGGCCCAGGCCGTACGCGCGGCCGTCCCGGTCGCCGGTCGGGTGGGTCCTCATCATCTCCCGGAGCTGGGCCGGGCGCAGCAGCCTGCCGCGGACGAGCGCGCCCAGGAACCGGTTGAGGTCGCTGCCGCTGGAGATGACCTCGCCCGCCGGGCCCGCGACCGAGGGGTTGACCGCGGTGATGTCCATGAGCGGCGCGTCCTTGCCCGGTCGTGCGTACCCGCGCGGATGCGGTCCGGGGATCACCGGGGAGTCGCCTGGCATGGAGGTCTCGCGCAGGCCGAGCGGCCTGATGACGCGCCGGCGGATCTCCTCGCCGTAGGTGTGGCCGGTCACCTTCTCGATGAGCATGCCCGCCAGCAGGTAGCCGGTGTTGGAGTAGCGCCAGCCGGTGCCGGGTTTGAACGTCGGAGGGTGCGCGAGCGCGATCTTCACCAGGTCGCGGATGTCGTGGTGGGCCAGCGCGTCCTTGAGCACGTCCTGAGGCTTGAGGTAGGTGAGGAAGTCGGGCAGGCCGCTGGTGTGCTGGAGCAGCTGGCGGACGGTGATCATGCGTCCGTCGTTGTGGCCGCGGACGACGCCGGGCAGATAGCGCTCCACCGGGGCGTCGAGGACGACACGGCGCTCTCCCACCAGCTGGAGCACGACCGTCGCCACGAACGGCTTGGTCATGCTGCCGATCCGGAACCTGCTGTCGGGACGTATCGGAGCTCGGCTCTTCACATCCGCGACCCCGCTGGTCAGCGCCAGGGTGCGGTGCCTGTTCCGCGTTTCGACCAGCGCTCCCGGCCCGCCGTCGACCGTGGTCAGCCGGTGCAGGAGTTCGCGCAGCCGGGGGTGGTCGGTGGTGGCGTGCGCGTTGCCCGGCAGCCCGCCCGTCATCGTGACGCCCGCCGCCACGGCCAGCGCGCCGCCCAGCGCACGCTTGTGCTCGATCACGTGTACTCCCTTGATCGTGGAACCACGACGCTAGGGATCGCGGTGTCGAACGCGCTTCACCCGCGAGAGCCACCGTTCACCTCGTACCGCGGACGGACGCTGAGGTGAGCCGAGCTGCCGTCACCATGGCGCCCCTGGTGGATGTCGTTCGCTCGCGATCGGTCGGGTGAACCAAACGTTCGGGGTCGTGCGTACGACAGGCCGACGACCGGCTAGGACCGAGCCGACCGGTTCGGGCTGAGCCAAGACCGCGCATACCCCCGGAACCTCGCGGAGGATCGTGTGCAAGCAGGAAATACGGTCCCCACCACCGCCACCGAGACGTACGGCGCCAATTGGGACCAGCGCCAGACCGCCGTACGTGCTGCCCCCGAACCACCATGGCCCATGGGCACGCCGGATGGCGACCGGGATGACAAGGCGTCCGCCGGCCGGGCCTCGGGCATGCCGGTTCCGGGCATGCCGGTTCCGGAGATGCCGGTTCCGGAGCAACGGTTCGGAACGCCGGCTACGAAGACCGCCGGCAACAAGCTTCTGGTGGTGCTGCTGTTCTGGGCGACGCTGGCCACCAGCGTCGCGCTGTGGATGTTCGGTACGCCGCGCAGCACACTCAGTGGCACGCCCGAGCTCGTCACGGCCGGCGGGCGGGTCACCGGACTGATCGGCGGGTACCTGCTCCTGGCGCAGGTCCTGATGATGAGCCGCGTCGCCTGGCTGGAGAACTGGATCGGCGGCCACGACCTGATGCGCTGGCATCGCCAGGTGGGCGTCTACCTGCTGCTGTCGGTGCTGGCGCACGCCGCGTACATCACGGTCGGGTACGCGATGAGCGCCGGCGTCACGGTCGTCGACCAGACGGTCACGCTGTTCAACACCGTCGACGGGATGGTCGGTGCGTACGCGGCCACGGGAATCATGGTGGCCGTCAGCATGCTGGCGATCCGGTCCGTTCGCCGTCGCATGCCGTACGAGCTGTGGCACTGGCTGCACCTGACCACGTACGCGGTGCTGATCCTGGGTTACGGGCACCAGTTCGCCGGGGCCGAGCTCGCCGAGGGAGGGTTCGCGCGCTGGTACTGGATGAGCCTGTACGCCTTGGTCATCGCTTGTCTCTTCTGGGGCCGCGTGGTCGAGCCGCTGTGGCTGAACGTGCGGCACCGCTTCGAGGTCATCGATGTCGTGCCCGAATCGGAGACGATGTTCTCGGTCTACATAGGCGGGCGTCGCCTAGACCGGCTTGAGGCAGAGGCCGGGCAGTACTTCCGCTGGCGGTTCCTGGCCGGCGGGGGTTGGTGGCAGTCCCATCCGTTCTCACTGTCGGCCAGCCCTAACGACCAGTGGCTGCGGCTAACCGTCAACGCAGTCGGCCGCCACACGACAGAGATGCGCTACCTGCGGCCGGGCACCCGGGTACTCGCCTCCGGCCCGTCCGGGACGTTCACCGCCGGGCACCGCACGCGTCAACGCGCATTGCTGATCGCAGGCGGGAGCGGCATCGCCCCGATCCGCGCGCTGCTGGAGGAACTGCCGAACGGCAGCGTGGTCATCTACCGGGCCTCGGACGCCGACGACATCGTCTTCCGCGACGAACTGCGCAGCCTGGCGCAGCGGCACGGGCACGACCTGCGCTACGTGCTGGGTTCTCGGCACGAACCCGGCCCGCAGAGCCTCTTCACGCCCGGAGGGCTTCGGGAGCTGGTCCCCGACGTTCGTCACCGGGACGTGTACGTGTGCGGCCCGCCCGGGATGGTCGAAGCGGCGGTCGCGACCCTGCGCCGCCTCCGGGTGCGCCGCCGCCAGATCCACCTTGACCCGTTCGAGTTCTGAAACGAGGAACGTGATGCGTCGAACCACCGCGGCCATCGCCGGCACACTGAGCGGCGCCGCCCTGCTCCTCGCCGCCAAGTACGGAGCGGACGCCCGTTCCGCGGCGACCGGCCAGACCGCCGGCGAGACGGGGGACCTCGCGCCCGCCGGCTCGTCGGCCTCCAGCTCGCCCGGACCGGACGCCGGCGGCAGCGCCCCACCCAAGAACGGCAACGGCTCCTCTGGCAACGGTCCAGCCCGAGCCGCCAACGGCCTGAGGGACGGCGTGTTCCGTGGCAACACCGTGCGCAACCAGTACGGCCCCATCCAGGTCACCATCCGCGTGGCCGGAGGGCGAATCACGGACCTCGCCGCCAAGCACGCCACGACCCCGGCCATGACGGCGCAGGTCAACGGGCGTGCCATCCCGTTGCTACGGCAAGCGGCTCTGAGCGCTCAGAGCGCGCGCGTCGACGCGGTCTCGGGCGCGACGTTCACCAGCGGTTCGTTCGCCGCGTCGCTGCAGTCGGCGGTCACCGCGGCAAGGGCCTGACCATGCGGCACGTCGAGGAGGTCATGGGCACGGCGGTCAGCATCGACATCGCCGACGCTCTCCCGCGCCACACCCTCACCCGGCTGATCGACGAGACGTGCGCCTGGCTGCACGAAGTCGACCGGCGCTTCAGCACCTACAAAGCCGACAGCGAGGTCAACCGGCTCGACCGAGGCGAACTGACCATCGGCCAGTGCTCGGCCGACATGCGCGCCGTGTTGGACGCCTGCGCGTCCCTTCGGCGCGAGACCGACGGCTACTTCGACGACAGGGCCGCCGGGCGCCTCGACCCTTCCGGCTACGTCAAGGGCTGGTCGGTAGAGGTCGCGTCGGCGCGCCTAACGCAGGCGGGCTCTCACAACCACTGCATTAACGCGGGCGGTGACATCCGCAGCCGCGGCAACCCCGAACCCGGCCGTCCGTGGCGTTTCGGGATTCGCCATCCCTGGGAGCCCGACAAGGTGGCCTGGGTGCTGAGCGGCACCGATCTGGCCGTCGCCACGTCCGGGACTTACGAACGCGGCCTCCACGTGTTCGACCCGCATTCCGGCGAACCCGTACAGGCCCTTCGTTCGGTCACCGTTACCGGCCCCGACCTCTCCCTGGCCGACGCGTACGCCACCTCAGCCATGGCGATGGGGGCGAAGGGGCTTCTCTGGCTGGCCCGCCTCGCCGAGGCCGGCTACGAGTCCGCCGCCATAACCCGCGACGGCCACGCCTATCACTCCGATCATCTCCCCATCGCCACAGCGGCGCGGCCGCCGACAAAAAAGTTTGTCTTGACAAGTTGAGCTGTCCGCTGGCAGAGTCTGGGTATCGCACGAACCCGGCACGGCCACTTGGAAGGACTCCAGCTCATGCGCAAGTTCAAGCTTCAGGTTCAGACCACCGTCGACGGCTACATGGCCGGCCCGAACGGTGAGATGGACTGGATGACGTTCCCCTGGACCGACGACATCAGCGCGCACATCGGCGCGCTCACCGCTCCCGTCGACTGCATCGTGCTCGGGCGCAGGCTCGCCGAGGGCTTCATTCCGGCGTGGGCGTCGGGGCCGGAGGGCGAGACGCAGGAGTCGATCGACTGGATGAACAACACGCCCAAGGTCGTGGTCTCCAACACGCTCACCGAATCGCCCTGGGAGAACGCCGTCGTCGCCAACGGCGATCTTGCCGAGACGGTGAACAGGCTCAAGGCCGAGCCGGGCGGGGACATGATCGCTTACGGCGGCGGCACGTTCGTGTCGAATCTGATCGCCGAGGGACTGCTCGACGAGCTTCACCTCTTCGTGAACCCGACCGCGATCGGCGCCGGGATGCCCGTCTTCCCCAAGGGTGCCTACCAGCGGCTTCAGCTCGTCGGGGCTCGCGGCTTCGACTGCGGCATCACCGGACTGCACTTCGAGCCGAAGCGCTCCTGAATTCCGCGCCACCGCGGGAGCCGGCGTGCGGCTGTCAGGATCAGGTTACTCACGAGTAGGGCATCCTGGTGACCATGAAGTCGAAGTCCATGCTCGCCGTCGCCGGAGCCGTCGGCGGTACGGCGCTCGCCACCGCGGGCGTCGCCGCGTTCCTCATGACCGGCGACGACGGCGGGGCGTCGGCCCGTCCGACCGCGAGCGCCCGCGCCTACGGCGACACCAAGGAGATCGCGGCCGCCCTCCAGGAGCGAGGAGCCGCCGATTGCCGGGTCGACCGGTCGCGGGTCGAGTGCAGGTTCGCCGGTCGTTATGTCGCCGGAACGGTACTGGGCCCGGGCGGTGGTTCGGGCGGCGGTTCGGGGCTGACCATGGACACGGCCCTGGAGAGCTGGAAGACCGGCGTCGGGCAGAGCGCCCTCGGCGAGCAGGGCGCGTTCGCGATCTTGCACGGACCGAACTGGCTCGTCACCGGCCCGGACGCGCTCATCGACAAGGTCCGGCCGGCCCTCGGCGGCCAGGTGCTCCACTGTGACCGCCCCTTCGGCACCTGCGCCTGAGCCCCGGCCGCACCGGCGCCTGATCCGCGGCCCGCGCAGCGCCTGGTCCACAGGCCCGCGCCGGCGCCTGATCCGCGGCCCGCGCCTGGCTCCGGGACGCGAGTCGCCAGGGCGTCCGGGTTAGGGCAGGTCGGGCGTGGAGAGTGGTAGATCCGTAAGAGCAGCGGGCTGTCCTGGACCGTGCCTGAATGTGCCGAGTGACCGAGCCGTACTGCCGCGTCATGGCAGAATGAGGCCTCGCGCCCCAAGGGTTCGGTGGGGCGGGATGAAGGGCTGTGCCGACGCCGGGAGGAGGTTCGGTGGGCGTGTCGCATGCCGGCCGACGCCGCTCTGGACGTGCCCGACCTGTCGGCCGACCTGGGGCACGAACGACCGCGAGCCTGACCGCGCTGACCCTCGCCGCGGCGGTCGCCGTGCCGGTGGCACTCGTCCCGGACGGCTCGGGCGAGCGCACGACCGGCCGAGCCGACCAGGCACGCCAGGCGCGCGTCGCCGCACGCGGGGCCGTGAAGTCCGCGCCCGACCAGATCCGCCAGCGCGAGTGGCATCTCGACGCGATGCACATCCCCCGCGCGTGGAAGTGGTCCAAGGGCCTCGGGGTCACCGTCGCGGTGCTCGACACCGGTGTCGACAAGCGCCATCCCGACCTGGTCGGCCGGGTCACCAGCGGGCCTGACCTCACCGGCGGCATGCGGCGTCCCGGCGGCAAGTACTGGGGCCTGCACGGCACCTCGATGGCGAGCATCATCGCCGGACACGGCAACGGGCCGGGCTTCCAGCGCGGCGTCATCGGTGTCGCGCCGCAGAGCCGCATCCTGTCGGTCCGCGTGACCTGGGAAAACGACGACCCCCTCCGCGGCAACGGCGGAACGAGCGGACGCAACCGCGACGCCGTGGCGCAGGGCATCCGCTATGCCGTCGACCACGGCGCCGACGTCATCAACATGTCGCTCGGCGGCGGCAGGTTGTTCTATGACGGCGACAAGACCGAGGAAGAGGCGGTCCGGTACGCGCTCAGCAAGGGTGTCGTGCTCATCGCCTCGGCGGGCAACGATGGAGCCGGTGCCAACCGCCGCAACTATCCCGCCGCCTACAGCGGAGTGATCGCCGTCGGCGCCCTCGACAACCGCGGGCGGATCTGGAAAGACAGCAACAGGCGTTCGTACGTGGCGGTCTGCGCGCCCGGGGTCGAGATCGTCAGCGCGGACGCCAGCAACGGCTACGTGGTCGGTACGGGCACCAGCCCGTCCTCGGCGATCGCCGCCGGAGTGGCCGCGCTCGTCCGGGCCCGCTACCCGAAGCTGACTCCGAGCGAGATCCGCCAGGCGCTCGTCCAGGGCTCGGTGCCGCGCCGGGAGACCAGCGACTCGTCCAGCTGCCCGGGCATGCTCGACGCGACGCGCGCGCTCCTGGCCGCCAACAAGATCAACAAGGCCGCGCACGGCCCCGGCGCCGCGCCGAGGAACGCCGTGCAGTCCTCCCCGGCCGCCGGAGTCCAGCCCGACGAGGGCACGGGCACCCTGGTGACGGCCGTCGTCGCGGGCGGCGCCGTCCTCGTGATCGTCGGTCTGGTGCTGGGCTGGCGGCAGCGGCGCCGACCCGATGACGACTTCGAGGACGACGACTACCTGCGGCACTCGAACGGCGAGCGCCCGCGTGAGCCCGTCGGCGCCATGACGGGCGGAGGCTCGTCGGGCGGTCCTGACGCCGGGCCCGTTCATGTTCCGTTGTGGCAGAGCGGCGAGGTCTTTCCCGGCGGCGTGCCGTCCGCGGCGTCGCCGTCACCCCACCAGACGGATCGTCCGCTCTGGCCGCCGTCTGGCGCCACCGCCGAGGGGAACGGCCAAGGCCATGGCCAGGAGCCCGCGTACGGCTCAGGCCTCGCCCACCCGCAGGCGAGCCAGTACGGCTCGGGAAGCGGAAGCGGCTACGACCAGGAGACTCCTTACGGCCTGGGCAATGGCCACCAAGGGCGCGACCAGGGCGACAACGACGAGCGCGCCTACGGCCACGACCTTGGGCGTGGATTCGGTCCGGTAGGACGACAGCGGCCTCCGTTCAGTCTGGGCGACCTTCGCCCTTACCAGCCGGATGAAGCCGGGGTCTCGGACAATGGCCGAGGCCAGAACGGCAGCGCCCTGAACGGATTCGGCACGCCCCACAGCCAAGGACAAGGCCACGGCCACGGCCTCGGCCTCGGCCTCGGCCACGGTCTCAACGGTCGTTCCGCTCTGAACGGCGACGCTATGCCTTCCCACGAAGGAGCCTTCAGCGGACCTCCCGCGCAGGACCCTGTACCCCGGCAGGAGGACGACGCGGAAAGCCCAACGGGAACGATGCCCGTCCTACCCCTCCAAGATGACTTCGCCGACGAACGGCCCACAGCGGCCTTGCCCGCGGTGCCGCCCGCGGGCTTGGGTGACGACGACCCCTACGGCGGTCCCTTCTCCGAACCCGGCTTGCCGCAGGACGACCAGCCAGAGGGCCGCATCAGGCGCCAGCGCCCGGCCGATGACGACGACTACCGCCCGCCCTGGTGGTGAACGCGGCGCCGCACCGGTAGACCACCAGGCTGCTCCGTTGCGCGCCGTGGGCCTGGGGCGCTACTCCACCGGGCGTAGCGGAGAAGCCTCCGGCCGTACGATGCCGTGGCCCTGACCTGTCGCCGAGCATCGACTCATCCGAAACAAGGAGGTCGATGACCATGTTGATGACGATGGCGACGCAGCTCCACCCGGGCCCCTGGCACGAGGACGGCGCCACGGACGCGCCCGCCTGGTGGCCGGTGTTCCCGATCACGTTCGGGCTGTTCTGGGTGGCCGTGGTGGTAGCCGGGTTCTACCTGGTGCGCCGCCGTATCGCGGCCGGTGCCGCGCAGGCCGACCCGATGACCCGCGCCCAGTCGGTGCTCGCGGAACGCTTCGCCCGAGGCGAGATCGACGAGGACGAGTACCACACCCGCCTGTCGACGCTGCGTCACGGTGCCTGACGTCCGTAACCCGACCGCCGTGCCCGCGTGGATCACAAAGGCGCGGCGGCCGGGGCGGGGCGTCAGTCGGCCTGGGCGGGACGTCAGTCGGCCTGGGCCTCTTCAAAGATCTTGTCGATGCCGTCGAAGTCCATGGGGCACCGGGCGGCGGCCTCGGCGAACCGGGTGAGGAGGCGCGCGAAGTCCGCGCGTTCCGTCTCGGACCAGTCCGTCATGAGCTCGTCCAGGTAGGCGCGGCGGAAGCGGTCGGCGACCTGCTTGACGCGCATCCCCGCGTCGGTCAGCCCCAGGTTGGCGCGGCGCGCGTCCACGGGCGAGGGGCGGCGGGAGACCAGGCCCGCGTCGATCGCGTGGCCGACGAGCCTGCTCGCCGTGGACGGGTCGATCTCCAGTCGTTCGGCGACCGCCCCGACCGTGACCTCGGCACTCGGCTTGGGCTGGCGTTCGTCCTCCGGCTCGAAGCTCAGGGCGGCGACGGCGTGGACGACCATGAGATTCGAGAGCTGGAGGGGCCTGCCGCCGGGCCCGCTGGACGTCTGCGCCCGGATGCGCTTCATGAGGTCGGGCTTGGCCCAGACCCGGCGGAGATGGAAGAGCGCGAGGGCGATGTCGGACAGCGCCGGGTCAGGTGGGCTCCCGGCGTGCTCGCCCAGGGAGGCGTGCTCGGTTCCCATGGGGGCCTCCGCTCCACTCGTGGCGTCTCCGGGTCATCCCGTACAGATGCACGATACATACTTTACGCGTGCCGGGAGTGATCGGCGCGCCTCCCAGGCGGTGATCAGGGGTGATCAGGGGTGATCAGGGGGTGGGGGAGATGCGGATGCGGGCGCCCGGCGGCAGGCCGAGGCGCTGGGCGGCGTCGCCAGAATTGACGGCCAGGGCCAGGCACCCGACCGAATCGGCGTAGGCGACCAGGTCTCCGGGCGGAACGGAACCGAAGGTCTCCCTGTAGGGAACGCTGAAGGTGCGGCGATGCTGCGGCTCGTGGCCCTGGAGGCGTGCGGTGACCCCGAGGGTGACCGTGAGGGACTCGCCCGTACGCGCGCCGAGCTCGTCCAGGTCGGCTCTGGTCAACGAGAGCTGGATGTTGCCGAAGCGGTCGACCGTGAGCACCTCGCCCTCCGCCCCGCCGTTCTGGACGCGCCGCGTCGGAGCGGGGAGCGTGAGAATGCCCTCGGGATCCAGGGGGCGGCCGACGGCCGAGATGTCGAGCCCGCTCGCCAGCTGAGCGGCGACGGGCGTGAAGATGTCGCGGCCATGGAACGTGGGGGAGACCGGCTGCAGCCAGAGCTCGGAATTGGTGAGTTCGAACGCGCGGAGCTCGTTCGGCGTCGGTGTGGTCTCGCCGCCCGGGCTGCGCCACGGTGCGACCGGGTACGTTCCACCGGGTGCCAGACCGCGTGCGGCCCACGACAACAACCCGTTGTCAGGACCTACGAAAATCCGGTCGCCGGTCTGGATCGCGATGCCTCGCCGGCTCGTTCCCACGCCGGGGTCGACGACCGCGACGTGCACGCCGGGCGGCAGGTACGGAACGGTCTGCGCCAGCACCGCGGCACCGCGCCGCACGTCACCCGCCGGGACGAGATGGGTGATGTCGATGATCCGGACGTCCGGGGCGATCCGGGCCGCCACACCGTGACATGACGCGACGAAACCATCTTCGAGCCCGTAGTCGGTCAGGAATGTGATGCACTGATGCGCCGTGGCGCTCGTATCGTCACTCAACGGAACCCACCTCCGTTGCCTGAGCGTAACGTTGCGCCGTTCCGTCAGAACACCCGGAAGTTGTCGGCGGGGACGCGTAGCATGGCACCGGCCGAACCCGGACGACCCGGGATTAGTGACCACAGAGGGGACCTCATGCGCGAGGCCAACGCCCCTGGTGACGGCCCCCATCAGGACGGAAGCATGAACGATGGCTCAGCCCTGCACCCAACCGTGACCGACGGCCTGGAAGACGACGGAGCCTTCCCGGCCGACCTCCTCTCCGAGCGCGACCGCCAGATCCTCGCCTTCGAGCGACGGTGGTGGAAGTACGCCGGAGCCAAGGAGCAGGCCATCCGCGAGCTGTTCGAGATGTCGGCGACGCGGTACTACCAGCTCCTCAACATCCTCATCGACCGACCCGAGGCGCTCGCACACGACCCGATGCTGGTCAAGCGCCTCCGCCGGATGCGCTCACAGCGTCAACGGCAACGCGCCGCGCGCCGACTCGGCATCCGGCCGTAGTGTGACCAAAACTGGTCACGTGAACCTTCCTCTCACCACCGTCGGTACGGACGGCCTCGACGCGATCCGCAACCGACCCGCCGGAGCCGTGCTCGGCTTCGATTTCGACGGCACACTGGCGCCGATCGTGGACGATCCCGAGGCGGCGCGAGCGCACCCCCGGGCGGCAGCGACCCTGGCCCGCCTGGCCCCGCTCGTGGGCTGCCTGGTGATCGTCACCGGCCGTCCCGCGGCCACCGCGGTGGAGTACGGCGGCTTCGAGGGCATCGACGGCCTCGTGGTGCTCGGGCAGTACGGCCTGGAGCGCTGGGAGTCGGGCACGGTGACGGTGCCCGAGCCGCATCCCGGCGTCGCCGAGGCACGCGCCAAGCTGCCCGATGTCCTCGCGGCCGCCGGTGCCCCGGACGGCACGTTCGTGGAAGACAAGGGCCAGGCGCTCGCCGTGCACACCCGCCGCACCGCCGAGCCCGAGGTGGCCCTCGAACGCCTGCGCGGCATCATGGACGCCCTCGCCGAACGCACCGGCCTCGTCGTCGAGCCCGGCCGTCTCGTACTGGAGTTGCGCCCGCCCGGCATGGACAAGGGCCTGGCCCTCCGGGGCTTCATCGACTCCCTGGACGACGGCCCGCCGTCCGCCGTCCTCTTCGCGGGCGACGACCTGGGCGACCTGACCGCCTTCGACACCGTCGACGCCCTCCGCGCCGACGGCGTCCCGGGCCTCAAGCTGTGCAGCGGCTCCACCGAGGTCACCGCCTTGGCCGAACGCGCCGACCTGATCGTGGACGGCCCCCAGGGCGTGGTCGAGTTCCTCGAAACCCTCCTGCCCTGACCACCGCCCTCGAACGGTCAGCGGCGGCGCAGTGCGGGGTCGAGAAGCGCCGGAGGGGTGTCGTACTTCTCGTCCGCGGCAAGGTCGACGCCCGGGGCCACGATTTCGTCGATCGCATCGAGGACGTCGGCGGACAGGACCGTGTCCGCGGCGGCGAGTTGCGAGCGCAGGTGCTCCAGCGTCCGGGGACCGATGATCGCGCTGGTCACCGCGGGGTGCGCGGTCACGAATCCGAGGGCGAGCTGGATCAACGTCAGGCCCGCCTCGTCGGCGACCCCGGCCAGCCGTTCGACCGCGTCGAGCCTGGCGCGGTTGGCCGGAAGGGAGAGGTCGAAGCGCTGCGGCATGAACGTCGCGCGGTTGGTGGCGATCTCCCGGCCCGCGCGGACCGCGCCGGACAGCCAGCCCGAGGCCAGCGGGCTCCACACCAGCACACCGAGCCCGTACTCCTCGGTGACGGGCAGCACGTGGGCCTCGATCCCGCGCTGCAAGATCGAGTAGCTGGGCTGTTCGGTGACGTAACGGCCCAGGTGGTGCTCGCGGGAGGCCCACTGCGCCTGCACGATGCGGTACGCGGGGAAGGTCGAGGAGCCGAAGTACCGGATCTTCCCCGCGCGCTGCAGATCGGTCAGGGCCGACAGCGTCTCCTCATCGCTGGTGGTCGGGTCCCACCGGTGGATCTGGTAGAGATCCACGTGGTCGACACCGAGGCGACGCAGGCTGTCGTCCAGCGCGGTGACCAGCCAGCGGCGCGAACTGCCCTGATGATTGCGCTCCTCGCCCATCGGCATGTTCGCCTTCGTGGCCAGCACGAGGTCGTCGCGGCGGCCGGCGATGGCCTTGCCGACCAGCTCCTCCGACTCGCCGCCGCTGTACATGTCGGCGGTGTCGATGACGTTGATCCCGCCCTCCAGAGCGGCGTCGACGATGGCGGTGACCTCGTCCTGCGTGGTGCCTCCGATCTTGCCGAAGTTCATCGCGCCGAGTGACAGGGAGCTGACCTGCACACCTGTGCGGCCCAACGTGCGGTATCGCATAACCGTTTTCCTCCGTTAGGGGTGAAGCGTGACTTGGCCGTCCGCCCACCGCTCTGACATCATGATTAAGCGGAACGGCGTCCCGTTTGAACGATACGGAACACTGTCCCGTTTAGCAAGTTCGGCGGCGGAGGGAACGACGCGGTGCACGACAACGACCGGCGCCCGGGGCAAGAAGCCCGGCCCAAGCGGGCGGACGCCCGGCGCAACGAGGACACCCTGCTCGACGCGGCCGCCGCGATCTTCGTCGCGTCCGGCGTCGAAGCGCCGGTGCGCGACATCGCGGCCAAGGCCGGCGTCGGGACGGCCACGATCTACCGCCACTTCCCGACCCGGGCGGATCTCATCATCGCCGTCTACCGGCACCAGGTGGAGGCCTGCGCCGAGGCAGGTCCGGCCCTCCTGGAGGCCGGCCCGACCCCCTACGCCGCGCTCGGGCACTGGATCGACCGCTTCGTCGACTTCCTGGTCACCAAGCACGGACTCGCCGCCGTACTGCGCTCCGACAGCGCCGGCTTCGAGACGCTGCACGCCTACTTCCTCGACCGCCTCGTGCCCGTGTGCGCCCGGCTGCTCGACGCCGCCGCGGCCGCCGGTGAGATCCGTTCTGACATCGACGCCTACGAACTCATGCGCGGCGTCGGAAACCTCTGCATCGGGGCGGACAGTGACACCCGCTACGACGCGCGCAGGCTGGTCGGGCTCCTCGTCGCGGGACTGCGCTGACGATCCCAGGTGGGTTTTGCCTGTGTCCATAAGTGACAACAGGGGCCTGACTGATTAGCGTCTTTTGTGTTATTCGGGGGTCACGCGTTGATGGCGCGTCCAACTGCGCCAAACTATGGGCGGCATCTCGGTGAACACAGGGGGACGGGGAGCGTTGGACATGCAGCCAGGAACACCGCGAAGACCCGGCGAGGGCGGCCAGGAGCCGTTCCACCAGCAGGACGGCGTCACGACCGGGCCGATCGGCGTGCGCGAGCCGAGCGGCGTCGAGGTGCGGCTCGGTACGCGGACCGCCCGGAGCCGTGCGCGGGCGGAACGGCGCAGGCGGGCGGGACGGCGCACGGTCGTCGTCGTGGCCTCGGTCGTCACGGGGGTGGTGGCGATGGTCACGGGCGGGGTGCTGGTCGCGATCGGGTCCGGGGACCAAGAGGGAGCCGGTGACTCCCCGCCGGCCTCACAGGCCGAGGCTCAGGGGCCCGCGCCGAGGAGCGGAAAGCCGGTCACCATCATCGCGGCCGACGGCGCCCGGTACCGCGTCGCGGCCGTGACCGGGGGAGTCAGCGCCGGCGGCGAGCCGATCGTGCAGTCGTCGCCGCTGCCCTCGGGGTCGGCGGTCGCCTACATCGACTACGTGTTGAGCAACCCGTCGGACCAGAAGGTCCTGTTCGACCCTCCCGGCGACGTGTTCGTGAAGCGCGCCCTCATCGCCAGGCAGGCCCGTGGCCGGTGCATGTGGCAGGCGGGCGTGCCCGAGAGCATGTGCACTCCGCCGACGCAGAGCGAGGTCATGCGCCGCATCGCCGGTGGCGAGCTGGAGGCGGGTGACGGCGGCGACAAGTACATGCCGCCCCGCTCGTCCTACCTCGTCCGCGCGATGGTCGAGGTGCCCGTCGACAAGCGCCTCAAGCGGAACGATCTGCGGCTCTACATCTGGCAGAAGCGTTTCGTCTCCGGACAGTACGCCCAGCCGGCTCCGTTCCCCGGCTGAAGGCCGCACCGTGATCGGATCACGGTGCGGCCTGGGCGCGGTCACTCGGCCGCGGGGTCATCGGCGAGGATTCCGTAGAGGCGGCGGCGGGCGTCGTTGACGACGTCCAATGCCCGTGCCTTCTGGCTCTCGCTGCCGACGTTCATGACCTGGTGCAGCGCGCCCATGAACTGCCCGATGGCCTCGCGACCGCGCAGCGCGTTCTCGCCCGCGGCCTCGGTGACCTCGTCCCATGGGGCGACGGTCTGCTGGGAGGCCTCCTCGCGCCCGGTGTCGGTCAGCGAGAACAGGCGCTTGCCGCCCTGCTCCTCGCTGGTGACCAGGCCCTCGTCCTCCAGCAGCTGGAGCGTCGGATAGACCGAGCCGGGGCTGGGGCGCCAGACCCCGCCGGTTCGGCCGTCCAGCTCCTGGATCATCTCGTATCCGTGCATCGGCCGCTCGGCCAGCAGGGCGAGCAGCGCCGTCCGCACGTTGCCGCGCCGGGTGCGCCGCCCACGTCCGCGTCCGCCGCCGTGCCGGCCAGGGCCGAATCCGGGTCCGCCGAAGCCCTGTCCCCAGGGTCCGAACGAATCGCCGCGCCGCGGGCGCTCATCGGGATTGGTAAATCGTCCGTGTCGGGTATGCATCGCTGTCTCCTTCGTTAGTGATCGGTTGCGATGCATTAACGATATATCGGAAACCAGTCGCGATGCAACTACTAGTCGGCCAGACTTATAACATCATGCGTTGAATTAAACGTGCCATGCCCTGGCGTGGGTGACCTCAACCGGTGATGCGCACAGCTACAACCAGAACGCCGCACGCGGATATGCGGCGACTACATGCGGTGCAGACAGGCTCACATCCGTGTAGCCATGCCCACATGCGGTGTGCGGCGTACATGCGAGGCGTGCGTGCATTGGGTGTCTGCGGGCGTGCATCGAAGATGTGCGGCACGCAGGGGAGATGCGCGGCGTGCATGCGGTGTGTGCGGGCGCGTATGCAAGGTGTGTGGTGCGCATTGGTTGCGGGCGCGCGGCCGAGATATGCAGCCTGCATTGTGTTTGCGGTGCAGGCGAGATGTACGGAGCGCATGTGGGTGCGGATGTGCGGGTGCGTAGGGCAGATGTGGGGCGTGCATTGGTGCGCAGGCGCGCAGGGCAGATGTGCGACGCGGATTGGTGTGCAGACGCGTAGGAGAGATGTGTGGCGTGCAGTGGTGTGTGCGGGCGCGCATCCGAGATGTGCGGCCTGCATGCGTGTGCGTGCAGGCGGGATGTAGGGCGTGCATGTGGGTGCGGGGTGTGCGGGCGCGCAGCGGAAGTGCGTGGCGTGCATGCGAGGTGTGCGCGTGTATAGGTGTCTGCGGGCGTGCATGGAAGATGTGCGGCGCGCAGGGGAGATGCGCGGCTTTGGTCACGTCCAGCGGGGTGGTGTATGAATCGGCCTCCGCGTGATCCTGTTTGTGCAGGTTAAGCGGTCAGTGCTGCTGGTTGCTGGCTTTGGTGTTGCGACTCGCCGGGAACGATGTGGAGGCGGGATTTGGTGAGGATTTCTGGGCCCATGTAGCGGCGGGCCTCGGTCCATTCGTCTGTCTGTTCCATCAGTACCGCGCCGACGAGGCGCATGATGGCAGGACGGTCGGGGAAGATGCCGACGACGTCGGTGCGGCGCCGGATTTCTTTGTGGCGCAGGCGAGATGTGCGGCGCACATTGGTGTGCGGACGCGCATCCGAGGTGTGCGGCGTGCATTGGTGTGTGTGCGGGCGCGCATGCGAGGTTAGGGCGCATGCGGGTGCTACCTCAGGTGTTGGCGCATCCGCCTTCCGCTCGTACGCCCTCGACCTTCGTTGTCAGGCGGGTGGTCTGGAGCATGCCAGACACGCAGGCGTTTCGCCCCGGGTATGCCGCGAAGGTCACGGCCTGTGACGATCCGACGGACTGTGCACTGGTGGTGTCGGCTGAGAAGCCCAGGCCCAGGAGTGCCGCTCGCACCGAATCTGCGGTGAAGCCGCCCTGGGTGCGGAGACGTTCGAGGGCGGGGTAGATCTTTCTGGCGGCCAGCTCGCCGACGAGACGTTCGGCCGGCTTCAGGGGGACGCGCTCGCCCGGGACCTGGCCGGTCCCAGGACGGGGGCCGCTGGTGCCCGCCTGGCGGACCTTCTCCCACGGCCCGACGCCCACCTTGCGGGTGGTGCCCAGGTCGATTCCGACGCCGGGGAGGCGGTCGGCCGGTCGGCCCGGCAGCGGCGCGATCTCCAGGTACTCGGCGGTGACGGCACGCTGTGGATCTTCGGTCACCAGGTTGCGCCACAGGATTCCGGCCGAGGCCACCTGGCCCGGCTTCAACGTCACCCTGCGCGGCGGGCGGTCGTAGGAGTCGACCGTCGCCACGGACGACGACCCGTGGCCGACCGCCACCTTGATCGGTTCGCGGTCGGCGCCGAGGAGCCGGATCTGCGGATAGCCCTTGAGTACGTGGTCACGTTCACCGCAGTTGTAGAGCTCTACGCTCATCGACCTCAGGCCCATGGCCGCGGAGACCTCACCGACCCACAGCGCGACGCCCGTGTCAGGGCATGTCGACTGGTCGAGCGGTGTCGCGGAGGTCGTCGGGCGCACGGACGGCGCGGCCGCGGTCTCTCCACCGCAGGCGGTCAAGGCCAGCGGCAGGAGCAGGACCGCGGCGACGCGCGGCGGTTTGACGCCGATGTACAAACGAGCCTCTTCATGGCGATGTGCGACCGGTCATTCGGGGGCGGTCAGCTTGAGGCTGTCCAGGATAGTCCTGGTGAGGTTGCGGTTGTCCGTTTCCTTGATGCGGACCCAGGCGCCGAACGTGCCGTTCTTGTCCCGCAGACCGACCTCGGTGACGGACGGAGTGCCGATCTTGCAGGCGGTGAAGCGGATGATCGTGCCCGTGAGCGCCTTGTCGGGGGAGACGTAGTCCTCCCGGGCCCCCTTCGTGCACTGCGCGTGGCCGATGAGACCCGGGGGCGGGAGCTTTCCGGCGGCCAGGTCGGTGGTCAGGCCCACGAAGACGCCCGGGCTCTGGCCGTCGCCCTTGAACGCGGCGGCGTTCGGTGTCGCGCGCAGGACCGGCCGCGCCTTCGGGTCGGTCAGCGCGGCGATCGAGGTGCTCCAGGTCTTCTCGGCCGACTGGAGCGGCCAGGCGTTGGGCACCGCCAGCTTGATCTTGCCGGTGGAGTCGGCGACCTGCACGAAGTCCTGTGGGAGGGGAGACGGCTTGGGCGACTTCTTCCCGCCGCCGTCGTTGAAGAGCGTGCCCAGCAGAAGGCCGCCGATCAGTGCGATGGACAGGACCACGGCGGCGATGATCATCGGCGTCAGGAGCTTGTTTTTGCGGCCGTCGCCTCCGGGCTGGGCGCCGCCGGTTCGGCCTGCGCGCTTGAGCCTTCCCAGGGGGCCGCCGCCTTCCGTTCGCGGCTGCTGGCCGGGGCCGGGTTGGGGCGGCTGGAAACCTGTGGGCAACGGGCCCTGACCGTGCTGTGGGCCTCCGCCGCCGTACGGGGGCTGCTGAGTCGGAAGGACGGTCGTTTTGTCCTCGTCGGCAGGCTGCTGCTGCGGGCCCGGGCCAGGTGGTGCCTGGTAGGCGGCAGGTATCGGAACCGCCACTGTGCGGTCGTCATCGGGCGACCCAGGAAGCCCTCCAGGGCCATACTGCGGACCCGGAGGCCGCATCTGGCCGGGCTGGTCCACGATCGTCTTCTCGTCGTCGGCGCCTTCGCGGGGTCCGGGCCGGTCGCTCGGGAGCTGCATTTCGGACGTCCGGATGTCGTCGGACGCCGTTCGGTCCTCGCGCGTGGGCGGCTCCGGTTCCACCGCGAAACCGCCGCCGCGCTGATGCGCAGCCGGGTGGCCGTGGCCGCCGGGAGGGCCGTACTGCCCGGGCTGCTGGGCGGCGGCCGGCCGTGGACCGCCAGGCGCATGCCCGGGGTGAGGAACGCTGGGAGTATGGCCGGGCTGAGGCGCCTGGCCAGGTCCGGCCACTTGGCGCTTGGACTCGGCGGGCCCCGCGGGCTGCTGGGGACCCACGTACTGATCCTGAACGGTGGAGTCCAGATCGGGGGTTTCGGCCGCGTACATAGGGGCCTGCGTTCCGGGCGGCATGGTCGGCCGGAGAGTCGAGAGGGCTTCGGCGAAGGCTTCGGCGGTCGGCCACCGCTTCTCGCGTTCGACCTCCAGCGCCCGCAAGATCACCTGATCGAAACCGGGCGGCATGCCCTCGCGGAGCGCGCTGGGCGGAACCTTCACCGGGGCGGGCCCCGGAGGGCGGCCCGTGAGCATGTGGTAGGTGAGCGCGCCGAGCCCGTAGACGTCGGCCCGCACGTCCAGCCCGCCGCCGAACCGCGCCTGCTCGGGCGACATGTAGCCGGGCGTGCCCACCGGCAGGGTGAACGCGCCGGAGGCGTGGGCGAGGGCCTTGGCCAGGCCCAGGTCGGCGATCAGGAGCTTCTCACCGCCGTCCCGGGTGGACTGGAACAGCACGTTGGAGGGCTTGAGATCGCGGTGGATCACGCCGAGGGCGTTGATCACTTCGACCCCGTACGCGATTTCCTCGGCGAGGACAACGGCCTCGAAGACCGGAAGTGGCCGTTCCCTCATCCGGTCGGCGAGCGTGCCCCGGTCGGCGTACGACATCACGAAGTAGGGGCGTCCGTCCGGCAGCTCACCGATGTCGTGGACGCGAACGAGCCGTTCGGAGTCGGCGCGGCGCAGGATGCGCGCCTCCTCCAGGAAACGATTGCGCACGTCGAGGTCGTCGATGAGGCTTCCGGACAGCACCTTAATCGCGACGTGGGCATCCAGTGCGTCGTCGTGCCCCAGCCACACTGAGGCGAACGCCCCGGATCCCAGGACGCGATCGATTCGGTAACGGCCGACAGTAGGGGGGAAGGACACTCCCGTATCATGCCCAACAAACGGGGTGTGTGTGCGAACGAGCATGAGGCGCGGCGATGGCATTCGATGAGCGGACCGAAGAGCTGGCCGTCAAGGCGGCACAGGGGGATCAGGCGGCCCTCAACGAACTTCTGCGTTCGATCGAACCGGATGTACTGAGACACAGCTCACGTTTTCTGCCCTGCCGGCAGGACGCGGAGGAGGCCTGCCAGGACGCGCTCCTGCAGGTGGCTCGCAACATCCACCGGTTCGAAGGGCGGTCCAGGTTCAGCACCTGGCTCCATGTGGTGGTGGCCAACTCGGCGCGCTCGACCTACCGGTCGCTGAAGCGGCGTTCGGTGGAGCAGGCGGGCGAGCTGCCCCAGCAGCGCCCCGACCCGCGCCGTACCAGCGTCATCGCCGGATCGCGGGTCGACATCCTCGACGCGATGGAAGACCTGGAGGCCCGCAAGCCGGACCTCATCCAGGCCCTTGTCCTGCGCGACGTGTCACAGCTGGAGTACGCGGAGATCGCCGAGCAGCTCAAGCTGCCCCTCGGTACGGTCAAATCGCGTATCCATGAGGCCCGTAAGCAGGTCCGCCAGACGCTCGGCGAGTCCTACACCTGACGCGACGCCCCTAACCGGGGAGCATCCGGCCCCTCGTACATGGGTTGGTATGGGGGCGTTCGGGGGTCGTCAAGCATTGGTAATGCCTCGGCAAGCGTGCAGCTAGGCGCGAGGTGTCGTCTGGGCGGGTCGGCGAGCATTCCCTGCATGTCCTCAGACATGGCCTTCCAAGCCGACCGGCCCATCTTCGTCATCGGATGCCCTCGGTCCGGGACGACACTGCTGCAGTTGATGCTGCACTCGCATCAGCGGATCGCGATCCCGGCCGAGACGCGTTTCCTGCTCCCCGCGTACACGGCCCGGTGTGACTTCGGTGACCTCCGCGACAGCGACAACAGACGCGCGCTGGCGGAGTGGATCACCGGCCGCAAGGAGACCAAGTTCCGGGATCTCGGGCTCGACGCCGCGCAGGTCGTCGAGGAGATCGTGGCGGGTCCGCCGACGATGGGCTCGGCGCTGGGCATCGTGTTCCGCGCGTACGCCAGGAAGTTCGGCAAGCCGCGCTGGGGTGACAAGCGGCCCAGCTACTTCAAGCATGTGCCCACGCTCATGCGGATGTGGCCGGACGCCCAGTTCGTGCACCTCGTACGGGACGGCCGGGACTGCGTCGCCTCGCTCAAGGAGATGCCCTGGTACAAGCTCGACGTCCACCACGCCATCTCCGCTTGGCGCGAGGCGATCGACTACGGGCGGCGGTACGCGGCGAAGCTGGGACCCGACTCCTACTACGAACTGCAGTACGAGCGGCTTGTGGCCGACCCTGCCGACGAACTGTCCCGCCTCTGCACGTTCCTGGGCGAGGACTTCGATCCTGACATGACGCAGCCCCAGGACATCGCCCGGCTGACCGTTCCACCGCAGAAGAAATGGCACAACCTGACACAGACCGCCGTCACGGCGGGCCGGGTGGGTTCGTGGGCCACGCGCCTTGAACCGGCCGAGATCGGCCTGGCCGAGGCTGTGCTGGGGGAACGCCTGACCGAGTACGGCTACGAGCTCAGCGGTGCGCCGCGTCCCGGCCCGGCCCTGCTCGCGCGGTTCGCCAAGACGGCCGCGCACCGGCGGGTGGCGCAGCGGAAGTGCGATCTGCGCGACCGCTGGCAACGGCGGTACGAACCCGGCCCGGTGGAGTGCAGGCTCTCGACCCGGTCACCCGCACCGGCCTGAGTCAGTCGAGCGCGGCCAGCTGGTCGGCGAACCACTGCTGCGGGGTCAGCGAGGTGGCGATGGCCGCGAGCCGGGAGCAACGTTCGGCACGCTCGTCCTGCGGCATCAGGAGCGCCTGGTGCAGGGCCTCGGCGGTCTGCGACACGTCGTACGGATTGACGATCAGGGCGTGCTCGGCGAGCTCCGAGGCCGCGCCGGCCTCGCGGGACAGCACCAGCGCCGAGCCCCGTTCCGACAGCACGGGGCCCTCCTTGGCGACGAGGTTCATGCCGTCGCGGATCGGATTGACCACGAGCACGTCGGCCAGCCCGTAGGCCGCGAGCGAGCGCGGGAAGTCGTCGTTCACCTGCAGGATCAGCGGATCCCAGTCGGGCGTTCCGAACTCGTCGACGATCTGCCCCGCCATCCGCTGCACCGCCGCCGTGTACTCGCGGTACTCGGGCAGATCGTGGCGGGACGGGTAGGCGAAGGCCAGGTGCACCACGCGGCCGCGCCACTCGGGATGGTTGGTGAGCATCTCGCGGTACGCGGCGAGGCCGCGGACGATGTTCTTGGAGAGTTCGGTCCGGTCGACCCGCACGATGAGCCTCCGGTCGCCGACCTGCTCGCGCAGTGCCTCGGCGCGCGCCGTGACGTCGGGCTCGGCGGCCCGCCGGCGCAGCGATTCGCCGTCGATGCCGAGGCCGTGGACGCCGATGTGAGTGACACGCCCGGCCCTGGTGACGGTGCGGGCGGCGCGGTCGACGCGTGCGCCGGGCAGGAACCGCTCGCAGCAGTCGAGGAACGCCAGGGCCCAGCGTTCGGTCAGGAAGCCGGCGTGATCGGCGCCGAGGATGCCGTCCAGGACCTGCGCGCCGATGTCGTCGGGCAGCAGCCGGTAGTACTCCGGCGGTGCCCACGGCGTGTGCGAGAAGTGCACGATCTTCAGGTCGGGACGGCGGTCACGCAGCATCCGCGGGGCCAGCGACAGGTGGTAGTCCTGGATCGCGGCCTTCGCGCCCTGGGCGGCGTCACGGGCCAGCGCGTCGGCGAACGCGGCGTTGTACGCCTCGTACGACTGCCAGTCCCGCCGCGAACGAGCGTCGAAGTGCGGTGCGCTCGGGGTGTCGTACAGCAGGTGGTGGACGAACCACAGTGTCGAGTTGGCCACGGCGTTGTAAGCACGATGGAAGGTCGCCGCGGGGATGTCGAGCATCCGTACGGCCGCGCCACCCGTGTCGTGCCCCGCCTCGTCCAGACGCCCGTCCGGCGCCTGCCGCGCGGCCCTACGGTCGGCCTCGCCGAGCGCCGCGCACACCCACAGCACATCGGCCGCGGGCTCTCGCGCGGGCCGTCCCGGGCCACCGGTCACCGCGGCCAGTCCGGAGACGAGACCGCCACCGCCGCGGCGCATGCTCAGCGTGCCGTCGTCGGATAGGGAGAACGAGACCGGCCCACGGTTTGACGCCACCAGCACTTGGCTCATACCGGAAGGGTCTCAGTTGGTGCCCAGCCATATCAAAGTGACCCAGGTGAACCTGAACGCCATCTGGCCCGTTGTGCGGCATCTTGGAGGCGTTTGCGGGTAAGCGGTGCGAATGAGCAGGGCCGAGACGAAGAAGACGGTGCTCGTCGCGGGAGCGGCGAACCTCATCCTGGCCGTCACCAAGCTGATCGCGGGGACCCTCGCGGGTTCGGCGGCGATGCTGGCGGAAGGGGCGCACTCGGTCGGCGACACCCTCAACGAGCTCTTCCTGCTGACCTCGCTGCGGCGCAGCGCGCGTCCGCCGGACCGGCGGCATCCCTTCGGATACGGGAACGAGCGCTATTTCTGGTCGCTGCTCGCCGCGTTCGGGATCTTCGTGGCGGGGGCGGGTTACTCGATCTTCGAGGGGATTCTGACGATCACCGGCCGCGGGCACGGCGGCGAGCAGGTCTGGCTCGCGTTCGCGGTGCTCGGGCTGGCGGCGGTGCTCGAAGGCGGCTCCTGGATCCGCGCCTACACGCAGGCGCGGCGGGAGGTCCGCGACAGCGACCGGGATCTCATGGAGCACGTACGGCACACGCCCGACATCACCTTCAAGGCGGCGCTGTTCGAGGACTCGGCGGCGATGGTCGGGCTCGCGCTGGCCGCCGCCGGCCTGACCCTGCGGGAGCTCACCGGCTCGTCGTTCTGGGACGGCCTCGCCTCGATCCTGATCGGGCTGCTGCTGGTCGTGGTCGCGTTCACCCTGGGCCGCGACAGCCGGTCCCTGCTCATCGGCCAGGCCGCGGACCCGGCCGACCAGCGCGCCATCCGCGACGAGATCAACTCGACGCCCGGTGTGGACGGCATCAGCGAGCTGCTGACCATGCACTTCGGCCCGGACGACCTGCTGGTGGCGGCCAAGGTGCACTTCTCGGACGACATCAGCGCCGACGAGGCCGAGGACATCGCCGGGGAGATCGACGGGCGTCTCCGGGACCGGCTGCCGATCGTCCGCCACGTCTTCCTCGACCCCACACAGGAGGAGTCAGGGCCGCGACGTCCCACGCCGGGTCCCGACCCGGTCGAGCAGGCGCCCGATCCGATCCGGAAAGGTTGACGTCTCCTGCCGGGGAGGGTGAGGTGGATGATGCACGGGTAATGTCTCATCCCGTGAGACCCGGCTGTCTGGCATCCGGCCGAATCAGGTAAAGTCACGCACGAAGCTCGAAACCACAACTGAATAACGCTCATCCAGAGGGGTGGAGGGACCGGCCCTGCGAAGCCCCGGCAACCACTCGGCTTGTGCGCGCTCGCGATCCTGCGAGGCCGGCCGGGAGATGGTGCCAACTCCGGCCTGTGACCAAGGCGGCACAGGGAAGATGGGGAGAAAGGCCTCGCTCTCATGGCACTTACGCCTGCCACCAACCTCGGACCCGCTACCGCTCTCGTGTGCCGCGAATGCGGCAACACCCGGGATCTCGGTCCGCACTACGCGTGCGAAGAGTGTTTCGGTCCTCTTGAGATCAAGTACGAGTTCGGTGCGGTGACCCGCGCCTCGATCGAGGCCGGTCCGCGCAACATCTGGCGTTACCGGGGGCTGCTGCCCGTTCCGGAGAACGTCGTGGAGACGCCCAACACCGAGCCCGGCCTGACCCGCCTGGTGCGCGCCGACCAGCTGGCCGAGTCGCTCGGGCTGCAACGGCTGTGGGTCAAGGACGACAGCGGCAACCCCACCCACTCGTTCAAGGACCGTGTCGTCGCGGTGGCGCTCGCCGCCGCCCGTGAGCTGGGCTTCAAGGTGCTGGCCTGCCCGTCCACCGGCAACCTGGCGAACGCGGTGGCCGCGGCCGCCGCGCGGGCGGGCATCCGCAGCGCCGTCTTCGTGCCCTCCAACCTGGAGTCGCAAAAGATCATCACGACCGCGGTCTACGGCGGCACGTTCGTGACGGTCGACGGCAACTACGACGACGTCAACCGACTCGCCTCCGAGATCGCCGGCGAGCAGGAGGACTGGGCGTTCGTCAACGTCAACGTGCGGCCCTACTACGCCGAGGGCTCCAAGACGCTGGGCTACGAGATCGCCGAGCAGCTCGGCTGGCGGCTGCCCGACCAGATCGTCGTCCCCATCGCGTCCGGCTCCCAGCTCACCAAGATCGACAAGGCGTTCCAGGAGTTCATCGCGCTCGGCCTCGTCGAGGACAAGCCGTACAAGGTCTTCGGCGCGCAGGCCACCGGCTGCGATCCGGTGGCCGCCGCGTTCAAGGCCGGGCACGACGTCGTCCGCCCGGTCAAGCCGGACACCATCGCCAAGTCGCTCGCCATCGGCAACCCCGCCGACGGCCCGTACGTGCTCGACATCGTCCGGCGCACCGGCGGCGCGATCGAGGACGTCACCGACGAGCAGGTCGTCGAGGGCATCCGGCTGCTGGCCCGCACCGAGGGCATCTTCGGCGAGACCGCGGGCGGCGTCACGGTCGGCTCGCTCAAGAAGCTCACCGAGAGCGGCGCGCTCGACCCGTCCGCGGAGACCGTCATCATCAACTCCGGCGACGGCCTGAAGACCCTGGACGCGGTCGCGCCGGTGGTCGCGCCGACCGCCAACATCGCCCCGTCCCTTGAGGCCTTCCGCGCCGCGGGCGTCGCCTGACGGCTCCGCACGCCATGGCGTCCCGGCGCCGCCGCCTCGGGGCTCCGGCCCCAGGGGGCCGCGCCGGGACGCGAGCCACCCCGATACCGATCGACCTGTTGAGGAGTTCCTGAGAATGAGCACGGTTTCTGTGCGGATTCCGACGATCCTGCGGACCTACACCGGCGGCGAGGCGGACGTGAAGGCCGAAGGCGAGACCCTCCGTGCCGTGGTCGCCGACCTGGACGCCGCCTACGCCGGGATCGCCGCCCGCATCCTCGACGACAACGGCAAGATCCGCCGCTTCGTCAACGTGTACGTGGGTGACGAGGACGTGCGCTTCGCCGAGGGACTGGACACCCCGACTCCCGAGGGCGCCCAGATCTCCATCATCCCCGCCGTGGCGGGCGGCTGACGGTCCACCGGCCGTCGGCGTGACCCGTCGTGCGGGTGACCTGGCGGCTCAGGCCGGTGCCATGGCGCCGGAACGTCCGGGCGTTCGGGATTCCCCGTTGGCCAGGGTCGGTCCTGGCCACACCCGAAGCGCTTTTGTGCTGATAGATCGGGTAAGAGGCCCGCATGGGGATAGCGGAGGACATTGCGGGTGTCGTGCTGGCCCATCCCAGCGTGCGTGAGGTGGAGCTGATCGGATCTCGGGCGCGCGGCCACGCGACCGAGTTGTCGGACTGGGACTTCCATGTCGCGGCCGAGGACTTCGGTCACGTGGCCGCGGACCTGCCGGACCTTGTCGCTCCGTACGACCCGATCGCCGCACAGTGGGATCCGCTCGGTGACTACGAGAGCTATCTGCTCATCTTCACCGGGCCCGCCAAGGTCGACCTGATCTTTCCCGATGTGCCGCGCAGCTGGAACCCACCGTGGCGGGTCGGCCCCGACACGCTCGCCGCCGTCGACGCGCATTTCTGGGACTGGTCCTTGTGGCTCGTCAGCAAGCGACGCCGCGGCATGACCGACCGGGTACGGGGCGAACTGCTCAAGATGAGCGGGCATCTCCTTGAGCCCCTCGGCATCGCGGCCGTTCCCCGTTCGCTTGAGGAGGCCGCGGCCCGGTACGTGCGGGCGCGGGACCGGCTGGAGAGGCGCTACGGGTTCCGTTTGTCGCGGCGTCTGGAAGAGGAAGTGCTGCCGCTCGTACGGGCTTCCGATGGTGACCATTACCGGCCGTCAGGACTTCCGTCGTAAGGGCTGCCGCCGATATCAGGTCGCCTATAAGGTCGACCCCGATCACGCCGGTCGAACCCCGCCGCGGCCCTGAGGGTCATGGAGACACGGACGCTGGTCGACGAGCCCCGCGGTAGAAGGGGTGGGGCCCGGAGCGTCAATCGTGGCCGGGGGCCACGGACGAGCGGCAGGTTTTCGGAATGGCTCAAGGCACAGTGAAGTGGTTCAACGCCGACAAGGGGTACGGCTTCATCGCGGTCGACGGCGACCGGGATGTGTTCGTTCACTACTCGGCGATCCAGATGGACGGCTACCGCAGCCTCGAACAGGGTCAGCGAGTGGAGTTCGAGATAACCCAGAGCGACAGAGGCCCGCAGGCGGACGCTGTCCGAGCCCTCTGAAGCCGAGCCCGCCACGGGCGCGCGTCGAGGGGAAGAGCTGGATCCCTCGGGTGGCTGACCAGGTGCCGTCCGTTCCGCGGTTGTTCCGTGAACGGCGGATGACCGTGACCTACAGCGGCTGTCAGGAGAGCGTGGCTCATCCGGGTTTGGACTGCCTTGCCCCAGGTGAGGCAGGTTCTGGGGCGGTAGATCGGCCTGACCCCGGCGGGGATGTTGGGCGCTTGCACTCGACAGGGTAGAGTGCTAAAAAACGGTTGGCACTCGCCTGTGGAGAGTGACAATCCCACAGTCTGGGTCGGGGCGATGAGGCCTTGGTCTCGGCGGCGGAATGGAAGCCGTCCGAGGTGGGGCCGTCCGTCGCGGGCGTCGGCTCGATCCGTCATAGCCACCTTGTTCCGGGAGGACTGGAGCCTATGGCTGCAAAGATGATCGCGTTCGACGAGGAGGCCCGTCGCGGCCTTGAGCGCGGCATGAACCAGCTCGCTGATGCCGTGAAGGTCACCCTTGGGCCCAAGGGCCGCAACGTCGTTCTGGAGAAGAAGTGGGGCGCTCCCACGATCACCAACGACGGTGTATCGATCGCCAAGGAGATCGAGCTCGAGGACCCGTGGGAGAAGATCGGGGCCGAGCTCGTCAAGGAAGTCGCCAAGAAGACCGACGACGTCGCCGGTGACGGCACGACGACGGCGACCGTCCTCGCCCAGGCGCTGGTCCGCGAGGGCCTGCGCAACGTGGCCGCCGGAGCCAACCCGATGTCCCTCAAGCGGGGCATCGAGGCCGCGGTGGAGCGCGTGAGCGAGGAGCTGTCCAAGCTCGCCAAGGACGTGGAGACCAAGGAGCAGATCGCTTCCACGGCCTCCATCTCCGCCGGCGACGCGCAGATCGGCGAGATGATCGCCGAGGCGATGGACAAGGTCGGCAAGGAAGGCGTCATCACCGTCGAGGAGAGCAACACCTTCGGGCTCGAACTCGAGCTCACCGAGGGCATGCGCTTCGACAAGGGCTACATCTCGCCGTACTTCGTGACCGACCCCGAGCGGATGGAAGCGGTCCTCGAGGACCCGTACATCCTGATCGTTCAGGGCAAGGCGTCGGCCAACAAGGACCTGCTGCCCGTTCTCGAAGGTGTCATGCAGTCCGGCAAGCCGCTGCTGATCATCGCCGAGGACGTCGAGGGCGAGGCCCTGGCCACGCTGGTCGTCAACAAGATCCGTGGCATCTTCAAGTCCGTGGCCGTCAAGGCCCCGGGCTTCGGTGACCGCCGCAAGGCCATGCTGGGCGACATCGCCACGCTGACCGGCGGCCAGGTCATCAGCGAGGACGTCGGCCTCAAGCTGGAGAGCACCACGCTCGACATGCTGGGCCGCGCCCGGAAGATCGTGGTCTCCAAGGACGAGACCACGATCGTGGACGGTGCCGGTGACGCCAACGAGATCGCGGGCCGGGTCAACCAGATCCGTACCGAGATCGACAACACCGACTCCGACTACGACCGCGAGAAGCTCCAGGAGCGCCTCGCCAAGCTGGCCGGCGGCGTCGCCGTCATCAAGGCCGGCGCGGCGACCGAGGTCGAGCTGAAGGAGCGCAAGCACCGCATCGAGGACGCCGTTCGCAACGCGAAGGCGGCCGTCGAAGAGGGCATCGTCCCCGGCGGTGGCGTGGCGCTGATTCAGGCCGGCGCCAAGGCGTTCGACAAGCTGGAGCTGCAGGGCGACGAGGCCACCGGTGCCGCGATCGTCAAGCGTGCGCTTGAGGAGCCCCTCAAGCAGATCGCGGTGAACGCCGGCCTTGAGGGCGGCGTCGTGGTGGAGAAGGTCCGCGGGCTGACCCCCGGCGAGGGCCTGAACGCCGCCACCGGCGAGTACGTGAACATGTTCGAGACCGGCATCCTCGACCCGGCCAAGGTGACCCGCTCGGCGCTGCAGAACGCGTCGTCGATCGCGGCTCTGTTCCTCACCACCGAGGCCGTCATCGCGGAGAAGCCGGAGAAGAACGCCGCTCCGGCCATGCCGGACGGCGCCGGCGGCATGGACTTCTGATCAAGTCCTGACTGTACGAACAGAGGGGCGGTTCCTGACGGGGCCGCCCCTCTAGTCGTCCCCGGGCGGCGGCAGGACGGCTGGTCGCGGGCAGGGGATGGCACACTCTTGATCGATGACAGCCTGCTTCCGGCGACACGGTTTCTTCGGGCCGGTCAGGCGCCGCCTCACCACAGAGCATGAGGACACGTGAGCGATCTCTTCAACTCCCCGGTCCTGAAGGTCGAACAGCCGCGCCGCATCCCCTCGGCCAAGTCGCAGTACACGATCTCCGACGGCGCCGGGATACCGCTGGCCACGGCAGCGGAACGGTCCGTCCCGCTGCGTCGCCAGGCGACGCGGGCGCTGTTCGGCGACGGTGACGACCGGCGCGTGGTCCAGGTGGAGCACGCGCGGGGCGGCGCGCCGTTGCTGGTCGTCGAACGGCCGAAGAGCACGCTGGGAAGCTGGGTCAGCGCACCGGACGGCACGCTGGTCGGCTCGATCCGGTCGGACCGCTTCAAGTGGCGGTATGTGCTGCTGGACGCGGCCGAACGTCCGGTCGGCAGGCTGGAGGGCAACAAGCTCGCCCGGAAGTTCAAGGTGCTGGACGGTGCGGGCGCGCACGTCGCGCAGGTCGACAAGAAGTGGAAGGGCGCGGCGACCGAGGTCCTCACGACCGCGGACCGCTATGCCGTCGAGTTCTTCCATCCGCTGCCGGACCCGCTGCGCGTGCTCGTCGTGGCGGCGCCGATCGCGCTGGACCTGATGCTGTACGAGGGCAAGGACCTGCCGGATCTCGGAGCCCTCGCCTGACTGTGGCCCTCGGGCCCTGTTGCGTGCCGCCGGGACTTTGGCAGGATCGCCGGGTGAGCGATCTCTTCAACTCCCCCGTGCTCAGGGTCGAGCAACCCCGCAAGGGTCTGTTCTCCAAGACGCAGTACAAGGTGCTGGACGGCGAGGGCACGCTCCTCGCGGTCGGCTCCGAGATCAAGGTCAGGTCGCGCGGAGAGTCGCTGAAGGCGGTCTTCCCGGGCAAATCCGAGATGGACGCGCGCGCCGTCGAACTGGCGACGCCCGAGGGTGAGCCGCTCCTGCACGTGGACAAGGCCATGGGCAGGATGCTCACGGCGGTGCGGCGCCCCGACGGCGAGGTCATCGGGTCGTTCCGCACCGAACGTGTGGGCAGGCTCTACTCGCTGCGCGACGTGGACGACAAACGGTTCGGCGAGGTCGTGGGCGACGTGCCGCGACGCAACTTCACCGTGAAGGACTCCGATGGCAACCAGGTGGCGCACGTCCAGAAGAAGTGGGCGGGCGTGGCGACCCATCTGCTGACCACCGCCGACCGGTACGCGGTGGAGATCTCCGATCCGGTGCCGGAACCGCTGCGCACGATGGCGGTGGTCACCGCGATCGCCATGGACCTGCTCCTGCACGAGTCCAAGGACATCACCTAGGCAGGTGGGCTTTCGGTAACGTCCACGGGCTTCCGGGCCGTCCGACCGCGAGGTACGGTCCGTTCGTGCAGGCCATGCCCGGACGCTCGAACGGCTGGTGGATCTCACCGGCCATTCCCACGATCGCCAACGCCGTGCTGGCCGCGCTGTGGGGCTTCTCCGCCCTGGGCGGCTGGGGCGACGCGGCCTTCTGCGGCGACGCGAACGAGTACGACGCGACCTGTGGCGCCGACTTCGACGTCGCCGTCCGGCTGTCGGCGGGCCCGGCGGGCCTGGCCGCGGTGACCGCCCTGACCGCGTGGGCCCTCCCGTCCGTTCGCCGCGACGACGACCGTCTCGACACCTTCCTGACGGTCGCGGCCTTCCTCTGGGTGTTCGCCGAAGGAGTGCTCTTCATAGGCGGCCTCGTAGCCAAGCCCTGACGGTGGCTCGGCTGGGCAGAGCTCTGGGGCGTGGTGCGAGGGACGGACGCGGGGTGTGGGTCGGTTGCTGCTCCATCCGAGGGGACAAAGCCTCCCACTTGGCTTGGAACTGCGATGGGCAGCGGGAATAGGGATGCCGCGCCTCGTCGTTACCAAATAGGGACAGAACGGGGATTCATGCCCCCTCTGACCTTGTGACCAGGCCGTTCACTGCACGCGAGCAGTGCTGCGGTGCCGGGCACCGCGACACGCCGCGACTTTGTGTGCCAGTCGGTTTGACGTTCGGTCCGAGTGGGCATACTGTTCTCTTCGCCCCACGGGGAGCAGGACGCCGATTGCCGGTGGCCGGCCCGGGGGAAACCACCAACGATGATCGGGCCTGGTTTTCCATGCCCGCGCTCCGCGGTGGGTCGGAATGGCTGATTTTGACAAGTCGGCTAGATCTGATGAAATAGCAACACCCGCCCGGAAAGAGGCCGCGCAAGCGGAATCACGAACGGCGGAATCGGAAAAGACCGGGAAATTGACAAGCCGGTCGGATCTGATAAAGTAAATGAGTCGCCTCCGAGCGGGAAACGCGAAAGCGGGACCCAACGGCGGGTGTCCGTTTCTTGAGAACTCAACAGCGTGTTAAAAGCCAGTGCCTTTATAGGCCAGCGCACTTTTGTGTGTCTGGTCTCCCCGTGGCCGCGATCCTTGTTTGGGGGTTGTGGTTGGGGATTTCTTTGAGGCAAAGCGGCCCCTTTTTGGGGGTTGCATTGCTGGGATTTGCTCTGAGGTTTGGCTCGCTCGGGTCTTTTGGTTCGGGTGGGTCGTGTGGCCTTGATGGAGAGTTTGATCCTGGCTCAGGACGAACGCTGGCGGCGTGCTTAACACATGCAAGTCGAGCGGAAAGGCCCCTTCGGGGGTACTCGAGCGGCGAACGGGTGAGTAACACG
>NZ_BAAATD010000009.1:0-432088 GCF_039533225.1 Actinomadura fulvescens
CGTCGACCCGGCAGCGGTCGCGGTCGGCGCGGCGGCGGCTGGTGCCGGTGCGAGGACGCTCGTGAGGCTCATGGTCGCCGCGCTTGCCGCCAGGGCACCCGCAACCCGAGAACGCACAGTGATACCTCCAGCTCACGACTTGCCCGATATGGCACGCCATGTCCAATAGCTGGGCGGAACGCTACCGTGCGTAAGCGTTCGCTTATAAGGAGTGACGCAGCCCACATCGCCTCGGCCGCCCGCGATCCGGAACGAAGTAATGCCTGGTCAATGACCATGCCAGCGTTCACCCGGCACACGGCGGGCCCTCGCCGGCCGCTCCCGCCCGCCCGTCACGATGATCCAGATCACCCGTGAGGTGCTGATCACAGGAGCCGAGTCGATTTGTCGACAAAGTGACTCGGCGCCAAAGCCATTTACCGTCAGGCGTCGAGTGGCAGCCGGACGACGAAACGGCAGCCGGGGCCGGCGTTCACGACGCCGATCTCGCCCGCGTGCGCCTCCACGATGCCGCGGGCGATGGCCAGGCCGAGTCCCGCGCCACCGCCCGGTGTCCGCGCGGTCTCGCCGCGGAAGGCCACGTCGAAGACGCGTGGGAGATCCTCTTCAGGGATGCCGCCGCACGCGTCCGCCACCGTCACGCAGGCGCTGCCGTCGCGGACCTCGCCGATGATCTCGATGGTCCCGTCGCTCGGCGTGTGGCGGATCGCGTTCACGACGAGGTTGCGCAGGGCACGGCCCAGCTCGCCCGCGTCGGCCTCCACGGGCAGGCCCGCCTGGACGTTGCCGTGCAGCCGGATGCCCTTGGCGCGGGCCAGTACCTCGGCACCCGCGACCGCCTCGGCCACCAGGTCGGCCAGCCCGATCCGGCGCCGCGACAGGCGCAGCGCGCCGGCGTGGATGCGCGACAGCTCGAAGAGATCGTCCACCATCTCGGTCAGCCGGTCGGACTCGACGCGGATGCGACGGTGGTAGGTGCTGACGGTCTCGGGATCGTCGACCACCTCGTCCTCCAGCGCCTCGGCCATGGCCCGCAGCCCGGCGAGCGGAGTGCGCAGGTCGTGGCTGACCCAGGCGACCAGTTCGCGGCGGCTGGCCTCCAGTGCCTGCTCGCGGGCGTGCGCGTCGGCCAGGCGGGCGTACGCGGCGTCCAGCTCGCGGGAGAGCTCGGCCAGTTCGGCGGGGAGCGGGGTGGCGGGGACGGCGAACGAGTCGGACCGCACGGCTTCCAGCAGCACCCGGTTGGCCGCGACGAGCCGGCGGCCCAGCAGGACCGACACCCCGACGGCCACGATCCCGGCGGCGGTCACGACCGCGAGCACCACCGCGAGGTCGTGCTCGTTGATCACCATCATCAGCGCGATCACGATGATGCCGGAGATCGTCGCCAGCACGGTGGCCACCCCCACGACGTTCAGCTGGGTCGCCACGGAACGGCTGCGCAGCTTGTGCAGGACGACCAGACCGCCGGCGGCGACGATCCCCGCGGGAAGCGTCGCGTACCAGGCGATCCAGAGCAGATCCTCGAACCGGATCTTCATTCGCTCTCCGGCTCGTAGCGGTAGCCGACTCCCCAGACGGTGACGATGCGCCGTGGCACGGTGGGATCGTCCTCGATCTTCTCGCGCAGCCGGCGTACGTGCACGGTGACCGTGGAGGCGTCCCCGAACGACCAGCCCCAGACCTCCTGCAGCAACTGGTCGCGGCCGAACGCCTGCCGTGGATGCCGCAGCAGGAACGCGAGCAGGTCGAACTCGCGAGCGGTCAGGGACAGCTCCTCGCCGCCGCGGTGCGCCTCGTGCGCGCTGACGTCCACCACGAGATCCCCGTCCCGCAACACTCCCGTCTTCAGGGGTGCGAGCGCGCCCCGGGCCCGCCGCAGCACGGACTTGACGCGCAGCGCGAGTTCACGCGGGCTGAACGGCTTGGTCACGTAGTCGTCGGCGCCGAGCTCCAGCCCGACCAGCCGGTCGGTCTCCTCGCCCAGCGCGGTGAGCATCACGACCGGCACGGGGGACGTCTCGCGAAGCCTGCGGCAGACCTCCAGACCGTCCATGCCGGGCAGCATGAGATCGAGCACGACCAGGTCGGGGGGATCGCCCTGAGCCCGGCGCAACGCCGCCAGCCCGTCGGCCACGCACTCGACCTGATGCCCGTCGCGGACCAGATAGCGGGCCACGACCTCGGCGACCGTGGGATCGTCGTCGACCACCAGGATCCGGCCGGTGGTGTCGGCGGAACTCACCATCGATACCTCACGAAGTCGTCGTCCTGAACTGGCCGATGCAATCACATTCTCAACGGTACGGCTGGTTTGAGACATTCGCCGTTCCCCGTCACCGCACCGTAAGGATTGGCGATTTAATGGCCGGATGTCTCATTCCCGCCCTGCCTCCTCGCCCGCCACCGCCATCGTGGCCCTGATGGTCGGCGGCGCCGTCGCCACGGTGGTCTCCCTCCTCCTGACCATCGTCGGGGTCTACGAGACCAACATCGCCTCTGAGTTCCGGCACGGACGGGCCTACTTTCTGATCCAGGGACTCGTCGTGGGGCTGGTGACCGGCGCCGGCGTGTTCCTGACCCGCAGCCGCCTGCCGGTGATCCCGCTCGCCGCCGCGGTGGCCGGGTACGTCGCAATGATCGTCGGCGTCAGGCTCGGGGTCTGGATCTACCTCGTGGGCGTCCGAGGCCTCAAGGGGTACGGCATCAGCGACGTGCCGTTCGTCATCGAAGACCTCGCCGCCCCGGTCGCCGCCGCCGCCATCACGGGCCTCCGCGTCCTCACGGCGAACGGGCCGAACCGGCGGCCGGCACCGGCGGCGGGTGCTTGGAACGCGCCACAACCCGGCGCACCCTTGGCGCCTGGCCAGCCAATGCCCGGCCAGCCCATGCCGGGTCAGCCCTACCCGGGGCAACCCACTCCCGGCCAGCCGTACCCAGGCCAACCCGCTCACGGTCAGCCCTACCCGGGGCAACCCACTCCCGGCCAGCCGTACCCAGGCCAACCCGCTCCTGGCCAGCCGTATCCAGGCCAACCTGCTCCCGGCCAGCCCACCCCCGGCGGTTACGGCGCGCCCGGACAGCCATACCCGGGCCAGCCCGGCCCTGGCGGCTACGCCCCACCTGGCCCGCCCGCGCCGGGACAGCCCTATCCCGGGCAGCAGCCGCCTCCGGGAACACCTCAGGGTTGATCTCAGGGCGGGATCGTCCCGCAGGGTGATGACGACCCCCTGACCGGCGCGTACGGTGTGGGACATGGGTCGGACAATTCTGACAATCATTGGTGTCGTGCTCGCCGTATGGCTGCTCATGACGGTCATCGGCTCGATCATTTCGATGCTGAAGTTCTTCTTCTTCATCGGTTTCGTCGCCGTGCTGGTCGTGCTGGCGGTGACCATCGTCGCCAAGATGGCCCGCAGCCGTTGACCAGGAAACGCGAAGAAGCCTGAGCGAACCCGCGAGACCCCTTGCCCCGCGTCCGCCGTGGACCGCATGATGCCTGGACAAGCAGCATAAGCAAGCGGTTACCCCGGCGAAAGGGGCCCTCGTGCCAGGCCTTACCGAAGTGCTGCGCGACCGTGCGCGCCAACAACCCGACCGTGTCGCCTTCATCGCGGGCGAAACGAAGATCACGTACCAGGACTTCGATCGGCGGGTGGACCGGGCCGCCGCCGCGCTCGCCGCGTCCGGCGTAGGCCCCGACGACCGGATCGCCGTCCTCGACAAGAACTCGATCGAGTACGTCGAACAGCTCTTCGGTGCCGCCCGGCTCGGCGCCGTCCAGGTTCCGGTCAACTACCGGCTCGCGCCCGACGAGGTCGCCTACATCGTCAACAACGCGCAGGCGAAGGTCTTCATCGTCGGGCCCGACTTCGTCCCCGTCCTGGACGCCATCGTCGGCAAGCTCCAGCACACCACCCACCTCGTGGTCATCGACGGCTCGGATCACGAGTACGTCGACTACGCCGCCTGGGTCGGGCCCCATGAGGGCGCCGCGCCCGTCGACGACGGCGCGATCGAGCCCACCAACACGTTCGTCCAGCTCTACTCGTCGGGCACCACGGGTCTGCCCAAGGGCGTGATGCTGAGCCACGACAACTTCTCGTCCGTGCTGCCGCTGACCAACGAGATCTGGGGCATCGGCGGCGACGCCGTGCTGATGGTCGCGATGCCGATGTACCACGTGGCGGGCAGCGCGCTCGCGGTGTGCGTGGTCTTCGACGGCATCACCGGCGTCATCATGCGCGAGCCCGATCCCGTGGGCATCGCCAAGGCGATCGAACGCGACCGCGTCACGCACGTCTTCCTCGTACCGGTGCTGCTCCAGTTCATGCAGCTGATGCCGGAGGTGGCGGAGGCGGACATGTCCAGCCTCAGGCTGCTGCTGTACGGGGCGTCACCGATCAGCGAGGACGTCCTGCGCGGCGCGATGAAGATGTTGCCGGGCACGGAGTTCATGCAGGTGTACGGGCTCACCGAGACCACCGGGGCGATCACGTCGCTGCCGCCCGCGGACCACGTCCCGGGCGATCGTCTGCGCAGCGCGGGCATCCCCAACCCGGAGTGCCAACTGAAGATCGTCGATCCGGCCACGCTGGAGGAGGTCCCGCTCGGCGAGGTCGGCGAGATCCTCTGCCGGACCCCGCAGAACATGCAGGGCTACTGGGGCATGCCCGAGGCCACGTCGTCGGCTCTCCTTCCGGACAACTGGTTCCGCACCGGCGACGCCGGCTACCTCGACGAGGACGGCTACCTCTACATCCACGACCGCGTGAAAGACATGATCATCTCTGGCGGGGAGAACATCTACCCGGCCGAGGTCGAGAACGTCGTGATGAGCCATCCGGCCGTCACCGACTGCGCGGTCATCGGCGTTCCGGACGCCAAGTGGGGCGAGACGCCTAAGGCCGTCGTGGTGCTGTCCGAGGACGTCTCCGAGCAGGATCTGATCGCCTACTGCCGCGAGCGGCTGGCCCACTTCAAGTGCCCGACGTCGGTCGAACGCCGCGACGCGATCCCGCGCAACCCGACCGGCAAGATCCTCAAGCGCGAGCTCCGCGCCCCGTACTGGGAGGGCCAGGACCGCGCCGTGAACTGACCGCCCCCCGCCGGGCGGTCCACACGGACCGTCCGGCGATGGTCAGCGGAAGTGGACGACCGCGGCGATGGGACGGTGGTCGGACGAGCGGACGGGCTGGTTCGGCACCTCGCAGGCGATGCCCGCGGTCTTGGTGGCGAAGACGTAGTCGGTCTTCGCCACGGCCAGGCCCTGGGCGTTCTGGTACGTGCGCTCGCCCGTGCGTGCGCCGCCCGCGGTCTGGTCGCACTCGCCGAACGAACGGTAGAGCACGTCAAGGGCGGGCTTGTTCGGCTGCTCGTTGAAGTCACCGCCGAAGACCACCCGACCGGCTCCCGCCAGCGCCGTGATCTTCTGCGTCTGCCTGCGCCGCCATTCCCCGTTGGGCTCGTCGCTCAACTGCGCGGTGCAGAGCCGGAGATTGCTCCAACTCGCGACGTTCCCGCAGAGAGCCGGCTGCCGCCGGGCGCGGGGCGCGGGGAGGTAGACCTTCTCCACACCAGAGATCTCGTGCTGGGAGCCCAGCGCGATCCCGAACTGCCCCTGGCCGTTCGCACACGCCGCGGGCTTGCCGTCGGCGCGGAGAACGGGCGCGAACTGCCAGCTCCAGGTGCCCGTCCCGGCGGCGATCGCCTTGACCTGGCCGAGGCAGATCTCCTGCAGGAACACCGCGTTCGCCTTGATCCTGCGTCCGCTGACCACGTTGCCCTTGAGCTGGGCGGAGACCGTCTTGACCACGTCGGCGGGCTTGGCACCGCAGCGGGGATCGGTGTCGCCGCAGACGTTCCAGTTCAGGACGTTGACCGCCGTCGTCCGCGTGTCCTGGGCCATGTCGGCGGCAGGCGGGCCGGGGTCGTCCCCCTGCTCGATGGCCGCGCCGGCTCCGGCGGTGACGACCACGACGGCCGCTCCGGAGACGGCAAGCAGAGGGATGAGGGCGCGGGGGGCTCGCACACAGGCTCCATCGATGGATCAAGCGGGGAAGATCACGACGAATCTCACCACATGAACCGGCGCCCGCGCTAGAAGAACGACAGTACCCGCTCCAGAGATTTTCACGTTCTGTCCGCATCCCGTAACAGGCTCACCGACCCGAACGCCCGCCCCAGCAGCTCACTGCCAGGACGGGCGCCCGCCAAGCCCAACCGACCGCCGACCCGCCTCTTGCCAAGAACGCACCAAGCCCCGACCGAGCACTGGCCTGGCGCTGAGCCGGGGGCCGACCGGACGCTGGCCGGGGGGCGCTGGGCTGAGCACGTGCCCGGACGCTGGCCCGGACGCTGGCCGGGGGCGCTGGGCTGAGCACGTGCCCGGACGCTGGCCGGGCGCTGGGCCGAACACTGGCCAGCCCCCCGACCGGACGCCGGGCCGAGCACTGGCCAGCCCCCGATCGGACGCCGACCGGACGCCAGGCCGACCATTGGCCGTGCACTGGCCTGGCGCTGGGCCGGACGCAGGGCGGGCGCTGGCCTGCCGCCGACCGGGTGCTAGTCGAGGAGGGTCGTCACCGTGCCGGCGCCGACGGTGCGGCCGCCTTCACGGATGGCGAAGCCCAGCCCCTCGGCCATCGCCACCGGCTTGCCCAGCTCGACCGTCATCTCGACGGAGTCGCCGGGCAGCGCCATGCCGCCCTCGCCACCGAGGTCCACACCGCCGACCACGTCGGTCGTGCGGAAGTGGAACTGCGGCCGGTAGCCGTGGAAGAACGGCTTGCTCCGGCCTCCCTCGTCGGCGGTGAGCACCCGCACCTTGGCACGGAACCGGCTGTGCGGCCGGATCGAGCCGGGTGCGGCGATGACCTGGCCGCGGCGGATCTGGTCCCGCCGGACGCCGCGCAGCAACATCGCCGTGTTGTCGCCGGCCTCGGCGTGGTCCATCGCCTGCCCGAACGTCTCCAGCCCGGTCACGACCGAGCCGAAGCCCTCACCGAGCCCGACCGCCTCGACGTGGTCGCCGACGCGGACCGCGCCCTGGGCCACGACGCCGGTCACGACGGTGCCGCGACCGGTGATGGTGAGCACGTTCTCCACCGGCATCAGGAACGGCCGGTCGAGGATGCGCGGCGGCACCGGCACGTACGCGTCGATCGCGTCGAGCAGGTCACCGATCCGGGCGGTCCAGTACGGGTCGCCCTCCAGTGCCCGCAGGCCGGACACGCGGATCACCGGGACCTCGTCGCCGGGGAACCCGTACTCGTCCAGGAGCTCGCGGAGCTCCAGCTCGACCAGGTCGAGGAGTTCGGTGTCCTCCACCATGTCGGCCTTGTTGAGCGCCACCACGATGTGGCGGACGCCGACCTGGTGGGCGAGCACGATGTGCTCCCGGGTCTGCGGCATCGCGCCGTCCTGCGCCGAGACCACCAGCACCGCCCCGTCGATCTGGGCCGCGCCCGTGATCATGTTCTTCACGTAGTCGGCGTGTTCACCCCGGCATGACCGTACATCCCCAGGTCAGGGCCCCACAAGGGCCGGAACGAGAGAACCGCGCGTGCGATCTTCGTCCGCCGCGACAGCACATTCGGTACCGCTGGACATGCCCGGACACGTGACGGGGCCGTGTGCCTGTGCATGAGGCCGTAGGCCGAGCCGTGTGCGTCTAGCACCACCCGGACCCCCAAGCCGCCGCAGTCAGGCGCACGCCTGTTAGGCCAGAGAGCAGGAAGCCCCGACCCACACGCGGCGGGTCGGGGCTAGGTCGGTCGGGTTACGCGGTCTCGTCGTCCGCCTTCACGCGGGACACGAGCGAGCGCCACGCGTCGCGGGAGAGCGTGAGCTTGGGTCCCTCCGGGTCCTTGCTGTCACGTACCCCGATGTTGTCCGCGAGCTGTGCAACTTCCACGCAGTCAGTGTTGTCTGACGTAGTGCTTCGGGACGCCTTGCGCCACGTCGTCATCGGTACTTCTCCATAGCGTCTTGGATCATCGCTCGCGACGGTCCGGTGGGGGCGGCGAGAACGCCGATACGGTCGTACCTTACTTGGAAGTCCAGGACGTCTTTGGGGTCCGTCACCAGTCCGGCCCCGTGCGGCGTATCGGAGTACGCCATGTCCCGCGCATCCACCGTCAGCAGCTTCAACGAACCGTCGTATCCGACGTGAGCACCGGCCTCTTTCGGCAGGACACGAACGCTGACGTGCGGAAGCTCTCCGACTTCCAGCAGCTTCGCGAGTTGAGCCCGCATGATCTCCGGAGATCCCACGGGTTGCTCCAGCACGACCCAGTTGAGGATCACGGACACCTCCGGCGGGCGTTCCCTTTCGAACACGGCGGCCTGCCGAGATAGGCGGGTTTCGACGGCGCGGTCTAGATCGCTGACGAGTCCGACAGCGAACGCCGCGCGGGCGTATTCGGGCGTCTGGAGAAGCCCGGAAACGAGTCCGATCTCCCACATGCGGATGCGTGTTGCACGCGCCTCTTGCTCCGCGAGAGTGCCGATTCGCCAGTCGCCTTCCTTGCGGTCCTTGGCGAACGACACAAGGCGCGTGAACAGGCGGTCTAGGTCCCATTCGCGGTCGATGATCTCGGCGTGGTCTAGCTGCATGGGAATCTTGCCGGATTCGATGCGTGAAACGATTGAACGGTCTCGTCCGATGATCCGCGCGAGCTGTGCCCCCGAGACCCCTCGTAGGCGTCGTTGTCTGTGCAGTTCAACGGCGATGAAGTCCCACATCGACCGGTCCGGGTCTAGTGACTCTTGGCCTGCCATGCCTCACGCTCCGTCTGTTGCATTTGGTGCATGAACGTAGCGACCTTAACTAGACCGATCCCATTCTGTAAGCCCTGACACAAACATCTCCCCGTGAGGTGGTTCCCGATGGGCACGCACCGGTTCCGCCGTAGGCGGTCGCTCGATCCCCCGCCGACTCCCCCGGAGTCGCGGGCAGTTCTTCGCCCGCCGCGCGTTGTGCGGGATGCTCCGCTGGTTTCGTCTGCTCCCCTGCTCCGGGTGTTGCTCTCGGCGCACGCGGACCGTGTAACCGCTCTGAGGGCTCTACAGGTCGCGCTGACCGACTACCCGCCGCTTGCGTGCGCGCTGGTCGAAGCGGACGGGTACCCGGCGCTGTCGGTGTCCCGCGTGGACGGGCACGGGTCCCGGACGATCAGGTGCGCGTACCTGCGCGATACCGGCGACTGGTGGTTCACGGGGACCGACCGTCACGACCTACCGACGTGGATCGCGCGGACGCGTGACCCCCGCAACGCGGCCCGGGTGGTCGCGCTCGATCTACTCAAGGAGCCCAAGGCATGAACGACAGCGCGCCATGCGCCACGCGCGGCCCGATGTACCGCCCTATGGATGTGCTGTCGGACGTGCTCGACATGTTCGAGTACGCGGCGCGGAAGCAGGTCCACGAGCGCATCGGGGAGGTTGTCCGGATGTTCGTGTACGAGGAGGCGAAGCTGCGTCTTGACGGCTTGGGCCCGGTCCCCCGCGAGCCCGCCTATCTGCTCGTCATCAGCGAGGTACGCGACCCGATCCGCCGTCACCTGTCGAAACACCGCGTCGGCCTGGACCGCGTTGACACGGTCGTGCGGGAGCTGGAGACGCTCGTACACCGCAAGGCACACGCGGGCACGGACGGGCCGTCTCCGGCTCGCTGAGCCGCGTTCCGGGGCGTGTCCACTGCGACCCCGCAACCGCCCCGGAGCGCAGATGGTTCGCCCGCGCGTTGCAGGACGGCCGGACGGCACCCGGAGTACCGGTCCGCGTGCCTCAGAGTTCCGCCAGTACTCCGCGCGGTGCGCGGGCCCCGGGGTCCCCACACACCTCCCCGGGGCCCTTCCACGTCCGGGCCATGTCGGCGGACCCTGAAAGGCATTACGGCGCTCAGAGAGCATCTGAACGGTTTTTCGGTGGGACGCGGCGCGCCATGGCGAGACGCGGCGTGCCGTGGCCATCCGCGCCGAACGACCGAGCACGCCGCGTCCCTGGGATAACGGCGGTCCCACATCCCACTGGGAGGGGACATTATGGTTCTGATTTATCTATGTTTCCCGCGAGTCAATGCGGGGGACCTGTTGTCGCCAGGCCCGGCGCTGAATGATGACCGGTTCATTGACGCCGCCGAGCCGCTCGGCGACATCGCCTGACCATGACCGCCTCGGTCATCGAGATATGGCGGTGGCAGGCACACGAGGACCGCGATTCCTTCCATTGTCTGGGCAACACGATGACATCGGGCCCAAACGGAATGAAAGGGGGCCCTGAGCGGGGAGAGCGACCGGCCGGTTGCTGCACGGCAACGTTGGCACGCGCCGCCGCCGTCCGCCAAGGGAACTTCGTCCAACGGACGTACAGCTCTCGCTGGACAAAAGAAGGTGCAGGTCAGGCGCGTACGACCCGGACGTCCAAGAAGATCGGGCGCTTGGCGGGCATGGTCACCCGGCCGGCCGCGTCGTGCATCTTCCAGTAGATCTTGCAGCGGGTCGGGTGCCTGGCGGCCTGGATGCGGACACGCACGTCGACGAGCTGGCCGGGCGGCGTGGGCGGAATGGACACGCTCCTGGGGGCGGGGCACGGACTCGCCCCGAGCCGGACCATTTTGCGACCCTTCCAATGCACCGTTCCCGAATTACGCAGGCGCCACACCTTTTCGAAAGTGGCGCCCGCCTTGACACGCGTTCCGTCCGGATAGGTGATGTCGCCGACGAATTGCGAGTCGTCCTTGACCTGCGCGTTCAAGGGGGCCAGCTCGTTCGGCGAATTCACCACCGGGCCGCTATTGCGCGCGGCCTTCTCCTCCGGCCAGGCGAGATAGACGGCGCCGGCCGCCACCACCACCGCGGCGGTCGCGGCGACGACGATCAGACCCGCCGGGAACCGCCTCGGCCCCGGAGGCGGCGAGCCAAGGTGCACGATCCGGGCGGGCGCCCCGGTGAGGTCGTCCACGGACGTGCGGTACTCGTCCATCCCCGCGTTCGGCAGCACCATCTCGGCGGTCGTCCGCGAAGAGCCGGACGCGGGCCGCGCGCCGTCCGCCGTGGCGGCCCCGAACTCCTCGGCGTCCTCGGCCGCCTGCACGGCGTCGCGCGCCCGCTGCCAGTGCGCGCGCCACTCACGTTCGGCCTCCTCCGGGTCGCGCCCCAGCCGGTCGACCGCGAGGACCCGGACGAACTCCCAGGTCGTTCCCCAGGTCGGCAGGTTTCGGCCCTGGGCGGCGGCCGCGAGCGAGGACTTCGACGCGGCGGCGCCGAGAGAGGCCATCTCCGCGTACGAAGGGTCGCCGGCCTCCTGCTTCAGCCGCCACAACCGTTCGGCGAGGGCGGCGACGGGTCCCGACGCCGGGTCCGGCCGCCGGGATCTGCGTCCGCGCCGGCCGCCGTCCTGTCCCTGATCAACCGCTGAACTCACCCTTGTTGCCTCTCAAGCCTCGAGCTGCCCACAAGCACCGCAGGATCATGATGACGATACCTGTCAAATCTAAGGCAACCTGGCAGAACCAGCGTGGACGGGTGACATGAACATGTCCTCTCACAAACGGGAGCGGCGTGCGCGAAGAATCACCAAGCCAAGGGCGAGGCCCGCGAACTGGCAGGCGGCTATGGCCAGGACCAGTCCCACCGGGCCGATGCGGTCGGCGAACGTCGCCGTCAGCGCCGCCCCCACCGCCGAGGCACCGATCTTCAGACTCCCCCCGGTCGTGTTGACCTGCCCCAGCCGTTCGGGCGGCGACTCACGCTGCCGCAACGTCAGCGTCGCCGCGAACACCGGCCCCTCGCTGATCCCGGCCAGGAGGAAGCCGAGCATGGCCCACGGCAGCGAGGGCGCCAGCGCGAGGCTGCCCAGCGCCGTCCCGAACGCGGCCAGCCCGGCCAGCATCACCGTCTCGGCATGGCGGGACGACAACCACCGCGCGCAGACCAGCGACCCGATCAGCGACCCGACCGCCATGGTCGCGAGCAGTTGCCCGCCCGCGCTGGGCGCCGCCCCAATGCGGTCGGCCAGCAGCACCGCGGTGACCGCGATCCCGCCGAAGCCCAACCAGGCCAGCGTCGTCGCCGCCGTCAACGCCCGCAGAACGCGATTGTCCACCAGCACGGTCAACCCGCCGACCACGACATCCACCACCCCCCGCGCCAAAACCACCCCACCCCCTCCCGACCCCCCAGCAACGCCCCGCCCCACCGAAGCCGCCCCAGTGGAAGGGCCCGACCCAGCCGGAGGTGCCACCTCGGCCGGAGAGGTCGGCTCAGCCGGAGCGGTCACCTCATCCTGAGGTGCCACCTCGGCCCGAGATACCGGCTCCGCCGGAGCAACCCGCTCGGCCTCGGCGACCCTTTCGGCCGGGGAGATCCGCTCTGCCGGAGAGGTGAGCTCTGCCGAAGTGCCCCGCTCGCCCGGAACGCCCCGCTCGGCTGGCGCAGCCGCCTCAGGCAGGGCGGCCCCCTCGGGCGCGGCGGCCTGCTCGGCTGGCGCAGCCGCCTCGGGCTGGGCGGTCGCCTCGGGCTGGGCGGATTGGTCGGCTTTGGTGGTCGCTTCGGTCGCTTGGGCGGGCTGCTTGGTGTGGACGGTTCGGTTGGCTCGGGTGGGTGCGCGGAACGGGAGGAGCGGCAGGGCGAGGAGGCCGAGGAAGGCACAGACGACGATCGGGATGCCGGCACCGCCGCCGCCCAGCCAGGCGGCGAATCCGGCGGCGAGGCCCGGACCCGCGATGGCCGCGAGGTTGTAGCTCGACGCCTCCAGTCCGTACGCCCGGGTCAGCCGTTCGGCGACCACGAAACGGGGAAGCAGGCTCGTCAGCGCCACCACGATCGGCTCGGTACAGCCGACGACCGCCGCGATCATGAGGGCGAACCCGAGCGGGGCGTCACCCGCGGTCAGCAGGAGCAGCCCGATGGCGATGCCGTAGCCGGCGGTCAGCACGAGGGCCAGCCCCCTGGGCCTGGGCGTCCGGTCCATCGCGTGCCCGATGACCGGGCCGCTGAGGATGTACGGCAGCGTCATCGCGGTCTGCAGGAAACCCGCGGTCGCGGCCTGGTCGGTTCGCGCGTGAACGGCGAGGACGATGGCGGTCGCCGCGCCCTCCGCGGAGACCCGCAGCAAGGTCGCCGTGGACAGGTAGAGCGGGAGCGCGGTCGATCTGCCGATCACCTCTGGATCGTGACATACGGTCAGGGCGCCCAGAAAGTCGGAGACAACCCGATTTAGACTGCGAAACGTGGCACAACCAACAGCGCATGAGCACCGAGTCACCAGTGAGGTAGGGCGGCTGCGCACCGTACTGCTGCATCGCCCCGGCGCCGAACTGAAGCGCCTCACCCCGCGCAACAGCGACAAGCTGCTGTTCGACGCCATCCCGTGGGTGGGGCGCGCGCAGGAGGAGCACGACGCGTTCGCCCAGGCGTTGCGGGACCGCGGTGTCGAAGTGCTGTACGTCACGGAGCTGCTGCAGGACGCCCTGGAGTACGAGGCGGCGCGCGACGAGGCGATCAACGAGGTCCTCAGCGACCACCGCCTCGGGGACCAGCTACGCCGCGTGGTCGAGGGCTATCTGCGTGATCTCGATCCGGAGGACCTCTCCCACACGCTGATCGACGGCCTCGCGCATGAGGAGCTCAAGGCCGGGCACGGCCTGGTCTACCGGCTGATGGACCGGCTGGACTTCGTGATCGATCCGCTGCCCGGCCTGCTGTTCACCCGCGACAACAGCGCCTGGATCGGCGACCGGGTGGCCGTGACGAGCCTGGCGATGCCCGCGCGGCGCCGCGAGTCGGCCCTCACCGGGCTGATCTACAGCCACCATCCGCGCTTCGCCGGCGTGGAGCCGGTCTACGACCGCGCGCTCGAACACGTCGAGGGCGGCGACATCCTCCTGCTCTCTCCCGGCGTGGTGGCCGTGGGCACGGGCGAACGCACCACGCCCGCGGGCGTCGAACGCCTCGCCCGCCAGGTCCTCACCGCCGGTCTGGCGCACACCGTCCTCGCCGTGCCGATCGAGCAGCAGCGGGCGACCATGCACCTGGACACCGTCTGCACCATGGTCGACGTCGACACGGTCGTGATGTACCCGCCGATCGCCCATTCGCTGACCGCGTTCACCGTCACCGCGGCGAACGGCGACCTGCGCGTCTCGGAGCCGCGCCCCTTCCTCGACGCGGCGGCCGAGGCCATGGGCCTGGAGCGGCTCAAGGTCATCGACACCGGGCTGGACCCGGTGACCGCCGAACGCGAGCAGTGGGACGACGGCAACAACACCCTCGCGGTGGGCCCGCGCCTTGCCGTGGCGTACGAGCGCAACATCGAGACCAACGCCCAGCTCGAAACGGCGGGCATCGAGGTCATCCGGATCAGCGGCAGCGAACTGGGCAGCGGCCGGGGCGGCCCGCGCTGTATGTCGTGCCCCATCCTCCGCGATCCGCCGCCGACGATCGGCTGAGCCTGGAACGTGAAAGCCCCGGACGCCTTGAGCGCCCGGGGCCGTTCCACGTTGGAGGCCCGGGCGGTGTCGACGGGGGCACGACAGCGCCCGAGCTTGAAGAGGACCATACAAGGTCGGGGAAAGGTCCGGCTAGCCGGGTATGCCAGATTTGCGAAGGAACTTCTCCCGGCGAGATCGAAGCGGGCCGGTCAGCCGGGAAGGGCCCGCCCGGTCGCCGCTCCATACCAAGGCTCGGTGCGGACCTTGCCCGCCCTGCGTTGCTGCACGTCAGGGTGCTCACAGAAGTCGGGCAACGCGGCGTGGGCCGCCTGGCGCGGCGCCGACCCGTTCACACCCGAGCCCTGCGGCGCCAGCAACTGGGCCCAGACCGTGGTGGCGCCGTCCTCGTGGCGGACCCCCCAGCCCTCGGACAGGGCCTCGACGATGCCGAGGCCTCGGCCGCCCAGCGACGAGAGCGTGCCGGGGCCGCGCCGCGGCTCGGTCATGGCTCCGCCATCACTGACGGCGACCTCAAGCATCTCTCCCTGGTAGGACCAGGTCACGCGGACCTGTCCGGACGGCAGCGCCCGCGCGTGCCGCAGCGCGTTGCTGAGCAGTTCGCTGACGATGACGCTGGCGTCGTCCACGACGGAGTCGAAGACCCCCGAGGCGATCAGATCGGACGTGAGGCGCTTGCGTGCGATCGCGACGCTGGACGGAGCGTGCGGCAGCATGACGACGCTCGATGCCCTCACCTCGCCGTCACCCTCTCCAATCGAACGATCTCTCTTCCGGTATGACCGAAATGCCCATATGAGGGCGCCCGGAAACCTGAGCCGCACGGCCCGCCACTCGCACAACGAGCGACCGACCCTCCGGACACGGGCCTCACCCCCGATACCTGGCGCCGAACGGAACCTCGTTCCCAACGCAACACCAACTAAAGATCTATCCAGCCAACGGAGGATTACTCCTCGCACGCGCGTTTCGTCCGTCACACTGCCGTCACACTGCACTGTCCCGCAGAATCACGCACCTGACCTCCTTCAAGATCACTCCAAGAGTGCGCCAACACAGCCGTTTCGCTTGCCGATGGCCGCTATCGGCCCCTCCACCACCAGCCCGACAGCCGCCCGATCCAGGCGTTGGCTAACCGGCTCAAGACACCCACAAGGCGTTCTGGCAAAACGTCGAGTGAGACACCGCGCAGAATGTCGAGCGAGACGTCGGCCGGGACGCCGGGCAGGACGCCGCTCAGGGCGCCAGGCAGGACGCCGCTCAGGACGCCGAGCGAGACGCCGCACGCAGGACGCCGGGCAGGACGCCGGGCAGGATGCCGCACGCAGGACGCCGGGCAGGACGCCGCGCAGGACCCCGGGCGAGACGCCGGGCAGGACGCCGGGCAGGACGCCGGGCAGGACGCCGGGCAGGATGCCGGGCGAGACGCCGCGCAGGACGCCGGGCAGGACGTCGGCCGAGACGCCGCACGCAGGACGTCAGGCAGGGCGCCGGGCATGACGTCGCGCAGGACGTCCTCGGGCGGGATGCCGGGCAAGGCGCCGCGCGGGACGTCGAGCGAGACGCCGCGCAGGACGCCGCGCAGGACGCCGGGCAGGACGCCGCGCAGGACCCCGGGCGAGACGCCGCGCAGGACGCCGGGCGAGACGCCGCGCAGGACGCCGGGCAGGACGCCGCGCAGGACCTCGGGCGAGACGCCGCGCAGGACCTCGGGCAAGACGCCGGGCAGGACGCCGCGCAGGACCTCAGGCGGGATGCCGGGCAAGGCGCCGCGCGGGACGTCGAGCGAGACGCCGCGCAGGATGTCAGGGAGCGGACTTCAGGACCAGGCGCATGCAGGTGCCGGTCGCTGGTCCGGGGTGGGCCGAGATCGCTCCGCCCTGGGCCTCGGTGAGGCGCTTGACGATATAGAGTCCGAGCCCGATGCCGCCGAAGCGGCGCCTATCTCCGGCCTCGCCCTGGACGAAGCGCTCGAAGATGCGCTCGTGATCTCCCGGGGCGATGCCAATGCCCTCGTCCTGGACGGTGACCACCACGTCGGCGCCCGCCGGCCACACGCGGACCCTGACCGTGCCTCCGTCGGGCGAGTACTTGAACGCGTTCTCCAGGAGCTGGCCGAGGACGATGTCGGTCGCCATCGGATCGCCCGCCGCCAGGGGTAGGTCCGGGGCGATGTCGAGCTCGACGCTGTGCAGGCTCGACAACGAGCGGAATCCCGCCACCACGCCGGTCACCACCCGGGACAGGTCGAACGACTCCATGGTCACGGCGAGCTCGTCGGCGCCCGCCCGCGACCCCAGCAGCAGGTGCTCCACCAGGCGCCCGAGTGACTGGGCGCGTTCGGCGATCGTGGCCACGGCGGACCGGCGGTCGGCGTCGGCGAGCTCGTCCCACCGGTTGACCAGCGTGCTCGCGAAGCCCTGGACGACGGTGATCGGGGTCCGGAGCTCATGGCTGGTGGTCGCCAGGAAGAGATCCTTGGCCTCCTCCAGCGCCTTGGCGGCACTGACGTCGCGGAAGTCGACCACGAGCTCGCCGGTCTCCTCGATCTCCGCCGAGAGCACGTTCAGCCAGATGCCCGATTCCCACTGGAAGGTCAGCATCTCGCCGGGCTCGGGCTTCTCGAACGGCAGCCGATGCCCGATCACGTGCTCGGCGGGCAGCCCGGTGAGCACGTGCGCGGCCGGGTTCCACTGGCGTACGGTGCCGTCGCGGTCGAGCACGGCGATGCCGTCCGCGCTGGAGTCGATGACCGCGCGCTCGTGCGCGCGCTGCCGCACGACCTCGGCGTACGCCACGGCGTTGCCGACCGCCACGCCCGCGTGCCCGGCGAGCAACTCCAGAAGCTCCAGCTCGGTATGGCCGATCTTGCGCCCGGAGAACAGCGCGTAGAGCGCCCCGTACGGCTGGTTCTGCAGGAACGACAGGCCCAGCGCGATCGTGTGCAACCCCGGCAGTTCGGACCAGACGAGATCGCCGAGCCGCCGCTCGCCGGTCGCCAGCATCACGGTCTTGCCCGACCGGAGCAGCTCGCCGACCAGGCTGGAGCGCAGGTCGGCCGAGGCGCCCCGCATGTGGTCGGGCAGCCCGTACATGCTCACCAGGCGCAGCCGCTCGTCGTCGATCCGGACGAAGCCGCCCGCGTCGGCGCCGGTCAGCTCGATCAGCGCGGCGGTGATCCGGTCGAGCACCACGTCGAGGTCGAGCTCGGCGTTGAGGTCGGCGACGATGTCGTTCAGCCGCCGGACGAGCCGCGCGCGTTCGGCCATGTGGTGCTGGGCGACCTCGTCCTCCTCGACCGGGTGGTAGACGCCGACCCAGCCGAGGAGCGCGCCGTCCCGGTCCTGCAGCGCGCTGGTGTCGATGCGGACGTCGATCAGGCTCCCGTCGCGGTGGAACCGGCGGGTGGCGATCGAGATCCGCCCGCTGTCGCCCTCGCCCGCACGCCGCGTCAGCAGCCGTTCCTGGACGGCGTTGTGCTCGGCCTTGAGCTCGTCCGGCACGATCGGCGGCACCCGGCCGAGCACCTCGTCGGCCCGCCAGCCGAACATCCGCTCGGCGGCCGGGTTCCACACCGTGACCCGGAACGAGTGGTCCACGGCCACGATCGCGTCGGCCGCGCACTCGATGACCGCGCGGAGGATCGGGTCGTGGACCGAAAGCTGCACGTCTGTATCGTGCCACCGGATCTTGCGGCGGCGCCGGGCAACCACCGCCGAAACGTTTCCACCTCCCGGCGGAATCACCCGCAAACCTTCGTCGTCCGGACGTTCAGACGGCAGCAGAGTCGATCTTGCCGTCAGATCGTCCGCCGCCGTCCCCGCCCGGCGCGAACCGGCCGATGACGAGCGCGGCGAGCCCTGCGACGAGGAACGACAGCAGCGAGGCGCTCATCCAGCTCTGCGTGCTGAAGCCGACCGCCTCCTGCACGTCCTGCCAGAAGCCCGCCCACCAGCTCACCGTGCCGGGGTTGATCAGCTGGTACGTGACGAAGCCGACCGCCCAGGCGACGATCATCCCCCAGCGCGACGGCGCCGACACCGACATGTCCCACGTGCCCCGCTTCCCCGCGCCGAGGAAGAAGTCCACGGCCAGCACGCCCAGCATGGGCACGAACACCGAGCCGATCAGGGACAGGAAGCTGGCGTAGTCGCCGATGTCCAGCAGCAGGGCCAGACCGGTGATCAGCGCGCCGAGCGCGATCGACAGCACCCGCCGGTCGGCGCGCGGCACCAGGTTCTGGATGGAGACGGCGGTGGAGTAGACGTTGGCGAACGACTGGTCGGCCTCGCGCAGCACGAAGACCGCGAAGAACAGCACGCCCAGCGTCACGCCCAGGAACGGGTCGAAGACCTTGGTCGAGTCGCCGGCGACCAGGGCCAGTGCCAGCAGGCCGAGAATGTAGGCGAAGATCTGGGTCGCCGAGTAGCCCACGGCCGCCGCGCCGAACGCCCCGCGGGCACTGCGCGCGTGCCGGGTGTAGTCGGCCGCCACCGGCACCCACGAGATCGAGACGGCCAGCGCCGCGTCGGCGCCGATCCAGAACCCGCCCCACGACCCCTCGGTCAGGTCCGGCAGCGGCTCGCGCAGCAACTGGACGTAGAAGTAGACCAGCGCGATCATCACCGCGGCCGTCACGTACCGGCGCAGCATCCGGACCGAGCCGAGCGGCCAGATGGTCAGGACCGTGGTGAGCACGCCAGCCGCGATCACGTACGTCCAGCGCGGCACCCCATCCCACAACGCCCGCGCCGCGTCCGCGATGACGATCAGCTCGAACGTGCCCCAGCCGATGAGCTGGGCGATGTTGAGCGCGGTCGGCACGTACGACAGCCGCGCGCCGAACAGCCCCCGCAGCAACACCATCGCGGGCTTGCCGGTGACAGCGCCCGGCGCCGCGGCCAGGCCCAGCATCAGCCCGCCGATCGCCGTACCGACGACCATCGCGACGATGCCCGCCACGATGGACAGCCCCGGCTTGCCGTCGGCGTCCGGGGCTAGCACGGTGTAGGCGCCGGAGAACGCGAACAGGCTGACCCCGAGATTGGCCCAGAAGGCGCCCTGGTCCCAGAAGCTGAGGACCTTGGGCGCGGGCTCGTCCAGGGTGTACGGGACCTCGTTGCGAGGGCGTTCTTTTATGGCAGACGTCATCGTGACACGCTCCCTACGCCGGCATTACCCGGACAGGTTCATGCGGTCGGCGACGCCTGTGCCATGTCGCCCTCTCAGCCCGGTCGGCCCGAGCTCCCGCGGTGGGGTTGGCCTTGAACGGGACGAATCGTACATCGAGGAGCGTAAGTCCGCGAGACCTCAGGCCACGTGCGGCGGCCCGTCCGCACCGCCCTCCATCGGGCGTCCCGCCTCGGCCCAGCGTTTCATGCCCCCGTCGACGTTCTTGGCCAGCCAGCCCGCCTGGTTGAGCGCGACGGTCACCTGAGCGGAACGCGCCCCCGACCGGCAGATCACGTACACGTCCTGGTCACGCGGAATCTCCCCGGCACGGTCACTCAGCTCGGCCATCGAGATGTGCGCGGCCCCCGGCGCGTGCCCGGCGTCCCACTCGTACTGCTCACGGACGTCGAGAAGGTATGCGCCCTGCGGTACGTCGGCCGCGTCCACGGCCGGGACGTCATCCCCGAAAATCATCACGCCTCCATGGAACCGCGCGAGACCCGCCCGCGTCGAATCACCCATGCGGTATCGGACGCTCCTTTTCATGACGCCCGGCCTAGCCATGGTCATGGCGGTGGCGGCCTGCGGCTCCGAACGCCCCTCCACCAGCTCTGGCGAGTCCTCACCCACAACGTCGGTCTCCCCCTCCGCCAGCGCCAAAGAAACGCTGACCGTACGGGTCAAGCCATCCGCCAAGGCCCCCGCCAAGACCTGGACCCTGACCTGCGACCCGGTCGGAGGCGATCATCCGAAGGCGGCCCAGGCCTGCGCGGCCGTCGCCAAGGTCAAGGACCCCTTCCAGCCCCCGCCCACCGGCCAGATCTGCACGAAGATCTACGGCGGCCCCCAGGTCGCCACCGTGACGGGTACGTGGCAGGGCAAGCCGGTCGAAGCCAGGTTCACCCGTGCTGACGGCTGCGAGCTCCACCGCTGGCAGAAGCTGGCCCCGCTCTTCGGCGACAGCCCCCAAGCCAACTGACACCAACCCCGTCAGCCGCCCGCCACCCCGCGAAGCCCTGCCCACCGAGCCCCGCCTACCTCCCAGCGTCTGCCGCGCACCGCCCGGCTCGCGTCGTCTGCCGCGCACCGCCTGGCTCGCGTCGTCTGGCTCGCGTCGTCTGGCTTGCGGTGTCCTTCGTCCTTCTCCGCGGCGGGTGTCTCGCGTTCGGTTATTTGAGGAGGCGCGACATGCGGCGGTCCGCCAGGGGCTTGCCGCCGGTCTGGCAGGTGGCGCAGTACTGCAGGGAGGAGTCGGCGAACGAGACCTCGCGGACCGTGTCGCCGCACACGGGGCATTTCTCGCCGGTACGGCCGTGTACGCGCAGGCCCGTCTTCTTCTCGCCCTTCAGATCCTGGGCCTCCAGGCCGCGTGAGCGCTCGACGGCGTCCCGCAGCGTGGTGACGATCGTGTCGTGGAGGGTCGCGATGTCCTCGTCGGTGAGCGAGGAGGCGATCTTGAACGGGGACATCCTGGCCGCGTGCAGTACCTCGTCGGAGTAGGCGTTGCCGATTCCGGCGATGATCTTCTGGTCGCGCAGCAGCCCCTTGATCTGGGTGCGCCGGCCCTTGACGATCTCGCCCAGCGCGGCGGGCGTGAACGCCTCGTCGAGCGGATCGGGCCCAAGCGCGGCTACGCCGGGAACGTCTTCCGGTTTTCGCACCAGGTAGACGGCCAGGCCCTTCTTCGTTCCCGCCTCGGTGAGGTCGAAGCCGGAGCCGTCGTCCAGGTGCGCGCGCAAGGCCAGCGGGTTCTTACCCCCGGGGCGTACCGGCCTGGTGGGGATCTCGTCCCGCCACCGCAACCACCCCGCCCTGGCCAGGTGAACGACCAGGTGGAGACCGTCGATGTCGAAGTCGAGGAACTTGCCGTGCCGGGCGACGCCGGTGACGCTCAGCCCGCCGAGCGCGGTGATCGGCGGGTCGTACGTCTTGAGCGCGGAGATGGCGAGAACATCGACACGGGCGACCGCATGGCCGACCGCGCGCTCTCGCAGGAAGGTGGCGAGTGCCTCCACCTCAGGTAGCTCAGGCATGTCTCCAGTATCCGTGACATCCGCTGTCCACAGGCCTGTGGATTCCTGTGGACAACACTGTGTGAAACTCGCGATCAACCATGGCGCGGGTGGTTTCCGAGGGCGACACCTCTACGAACACCACCCGAAAACGCCGGAAGATCGCAACAAGCGCTCCTGACAACCTGTGGATAACCAGGGGCGGCGGGAGCCGTTTCCCTGAGCTCGGCCATACCCCGCCTCCCACGGCGCGAGGCAGCGTGGCTGTGACGCGCATCTCGAAATAACCCCTAGGGGGTAGGGGTTGAAACGCTCATCGGGTTATGGCACGATGAGGATCACGAGATACCCCCCTAGGGTAATAGCACGAAGGAGCTGACGACGATGAGCACCGCCACTTACACCGTCACCGGGATGACCTGCGGCCACTGCGTCGGTTCGGTCAAGGAGGAGGTCGGTCAGGTCGCCGGGGTCACCGCCGTCGACGTCGATCTCAAGACCGGCCAGGTGACCGTGACCAGCGAGCGCCCCGTCGACGACGCCGAGATCACGGCGGCCGTCGAAGAGGCCGGATACGAAGTGAAGGTGTGAGGACGTCATGAACACCGCGACCAAGCTGGGGGCGTTCGCCCTGGGCCTGGCCGCCGTCTTCGGAGGGGCCGTCGGGGCCGGGAACATCGTCGGCCCCGTCGGCGCCACGGCGGAGACCGGCGAGCAGGGTGACGGGCACGCCCACGGCGGCACCGAGAAGTCCCCCGCCACCGAAGCGGCGTCCGCCCCCATCCCCGGCGGCCTGCAGATCTCGCAGGACGGCTACACCTTGGTACCCCAGACCACCACGGTCACGCCCGGCGAGCAGACCGACTTCCGGTTCACGGTGAACGGCCCGGACGGCAAGCCGGTCAGCCGGTACGAGACCATCCACGGCAAGAAGATCCACTTCATTCTGGCCCGCCGGGACCTGTCCGGCTTCCAGCACCTGCACCCGACCGAGGCGGGCGGAGGAGTCTGGTCCGTCCCGGTGCGGATTCCCAAGGCCGGTGCCTACCGGTTCTTCACCGACATCCAGCCGACGGGCGTCAAGGAGCAGTTGACGCTGGGCGCCGATCTCACCGCGGCCGGCGACTACAAGCCCGCCGCGCTGCCCAAGACCGAACGCACCGTCAAGGTCGACGGCTACGAGGTCAAGCTCGACGGCGCTCTCGTCCCAGGCAAGACCAGCAAGCTCACCCTCTCGGTGAGCAAGGCGGGCCGACCGGTCACCGACCTGCAGCCGTACCTTGAGGCCTACGGGCACCTGGTCGCGCTACGCGCTGGAGACCTCGCCTACCTGCACGTTCACCCAGATGGCGAGCCCGGCGACGGCAAGACCAAGCCCGGACCCGAAATCACGTTCTACGCCGAAGTCCCGAGCTCCGGTGCGTACCGTCTGTACCTGGACTTCCAGCACGCGGGCAAGGTCCGTACCGCCGAGTTCACCGCGGTCGCCGGCACCGCACCGGCGCAACCCGCCCCGGCCAAGGGCGACCACGACGACGACGGCCACACCCACGGCTGACCGCCGCGACAGATCACGAAGGAGGAGAGCGATGACTTCCGGACCCGCAGCCGGGCAGATCGAGCTGGCGATCGGCGGTATGACCTGCGCGTCGTGCGCGGCCCGCATCGAGAAACGCCTCAACAAGATCGAGGGTGTGACCGCGACGGTCAACTACGCGACCGAGAAGGCCAAGGTCGAGTTCCCCGCAGGGGTGAGCCCGGACGAACTGATCGCCTCGGTCGAGAAGGCGGGCTACACCGCCGAGCTGCCCGCGCCGCCCAAGACGGAGAACGCCGAGGATGCGGACGAGCTCCGTCCGCTCCGGCAGCGGCTGATCACCTCGGTGGTCCTGTCGATCCCGATCATCGCGATGGCGATGATTCCTGCCCTGCAGTTCGACAACTGGCAGTGGCTGTCACTGACGTTGGCGGCTCCCGTGGTGGTGTACGCGGGCTGGCCGTTCCACCGGGCGGCCCTGACCAACCTCCGGCATGGCGCCGCGACCATGGACACCCTGGTGTCGGTCGGCACGCTGGCCGCGTTCGGCTGGTCGCTGTGGGCGCTGTTCTTCGGCACGGCGGGCGAGCCCGGCATGCGGCACGGCTTCGAGTTCTCGATGACCCGGTCCGACGGCTCGATGAACATCTACTTTGAGGCCGCCGCCGGTGTGATCGCGTTCATCCTCGCCGGGCGCTACTTCGAGGCACGCTCCAAGCGCCGCGCCGGTGCCGCCCTGAAGGCGCTGCTGGAGCTCGGCGCCAAAGAGGTCTCGGTCGTACGGAACGGACGTGAGGAACGCATCGCCGTCGACCGGCTCACCGCCGGCGACACGTTCGTCGTCCGTCCCGGCGAGAAGATCGCCACCGACGGCGTGGTCGAGGAGGGATCCTCCGCGGTCGACGCGTCGATGCTGACCGGCGAGTCCGTGCCCGTCGAGGTCGGCCCGGGCGACACCGTGGTCGGCGCGACCGTCAACGCCGGCGGCCGCCTGCTGATCCGCGCCACCCGGGTCGGCTCCGACACCCAGCTCGCCCAGATGGCCAGGCTGGTCGAGGAGGCGCAGACCGGCAAGGCCCAGGTGCAGCGGCTCGCCGACTCGATCTCCGGGATCTTCGTTCCCATCGTGATCGCGCTCGCCGTGGCCACCCTCGGCTTCTGGGTCGGTACCGGCGGCGGGATCGCCGCGGCCTTCACCGCCGCGGTCGCCGTGCTCATCATCGCCTGCCCGTGCGCCCTGGGCCTCGCCACCCCGACCGCGCTCATGGTCGGCACGGGCCGCGGCGCCCAGCTGGGCATCCTGATCAAGGGCCCGGAGGTGCTGGAGTCCACCCGGACGATCGACACCGTCGTGCTCGACAAGACCGGCACGGTCACCACCGGGCGCATGGCGCTGGTCGACGTCGTCACCGCCGAAGGCGTGGACGCCGACGAGGTGCTCCGCCTGGCCGGCGCCCTGGAGGACGCCTCCGAGCACCCGATCGCGCAGGCCATCGCCAAGGGCGCGACCGAACGCGTAGGCACGCTCGCCACGGTCGAGGACTTCGCCAACATCGAAGGCCTGGGCGTCCAGGGCGTGGTCGACGGACACGGCGTCCTCGTGGGCCGGCCGCAACTCCTGGCGGAGTGGTCACAACACCTGCCCTCCGACTTGGAGGAGGCGATGACCACGGCGCAGGCGCTCGGCCACACCGCGGTCGCGGTGGGCTGGGACGGCGCGGCCCGAGCCGTGATCACGGTCGCGGACCAGGTCAAGCCCACCTCCGCCGAGGCGATCGGGCAGTTCAAGGCCCTCGGGCTGCGGCCCGTCCTCCTCACCGGCGACAACGAGACGGTCGCCCGCACGGTGGCCGACGCCGTCGGCATCGAGGAGGTCATCGCCGAGGTACTGCCCCAGGACAAGGTGGACGTGGTCAAGCGCCTCCAGTCCGAAGGGCACACCGTCGCGATGGTCGGCGACGGCGTCAACGACGCCGCCGCGCTCGCCCAGGCCGATCTCGGCCTCGCCATGGGTACCGGCACCGACGTGGCCATCGAGGCCTCCGACCTGACGCTGGTCCGCGGCGACCTGCGCGCCGCGGCCGACGCCATCCGGTTGTCACGCCGCACGCTGGCCACCATCAAGGGCAACCTGTTCTGGGCGTTCGCCTACAACCTGGCCGCCATCCCCCTGGCAGCGGCCGGCCTGCTCACCCCGATGATCGCCGGTGGCGCGATGGCGTTCTCCTCCGTCTTCGTCGTCACCAACAGCCTCCGCCTCCGCCGCTTCAAGCCGCTGAGCACCGGCGCCGCCCCGGCCACCGGGTCCCAGACCCCGGCCAAGCAGGCAGTCGCCGCCTGAGGCAAGGGGCCGTGCCCTCCCTACCGGGGAGAGCACGGCCCCAGCCGTCAGCGCTGCCTCGGTACCAGAGAACCCCGAGGCAGCACCTTGACGTGCAGGCCGTCACAGTGCGGGCACCGCGGCTCCGCCCACGGCGGCTGGCTCGCCATCCCGGCATGGAACCAGGCGACGGCGTCACCGCCGTGCCCGTCGTCGGCGTGACGCGCCTCGTACTCTTCGTCGTATGGCCGGAGACAGTCGAGGCAGTAGAAGTACCACCGCTCCTTGATGACCTGAATCTCCCGAGTTCGCATGCGAATCCCGTTCCTGCTCATCTACGGACGAATGGATCGCGTCGAAGCGCCACGTGACCTACGTCCGGGAGATGTTCAGCGCGATAAGCAGGCACGCCCCTGGCGTCCGACTTGACTGCCGGACATGCACCCGGGGACCCACAGCCCGCCGGACGACGCCTCTCACAGCAAGCGGCGGACCCCCTGAGACATACGAAGGAATGGGACCAAAGCCGCGACAGCCGCCAACACCGACCGGCCGCGGCCGGGCAGCCTCATGATCCCCAGTGCCCATCTCCGCGTCACGCTCACTCGGAACATGCCCCGAGTCACCACGCTCACCGGAGGCCTCGCCACCGCGCATACCCAGAACGTGACGCCCCCCGCCCCCGCACTCACGCGAAGGTTCGCCCACCTCGCAGCCACCCACAAGCACCACGTACCGCAGCTCTCCGCCGCGCTCACTTGAATCGAGACCCACATCGCCGCCGCGCACCCCCGGCACGCAGAGCACCAGTCCGTCACGTACACGCGAGATGAGACCCGCCTCGCTCGCGCGCGCACGCGGCACGTGGCAAAGCTCGCCGCCGCGCACATGCAAGACGTGGTGCACAGCACCGCCACGTTGGCGTGGCAGGTTGCGCGTCTCGCCGGGCTTGCTCCTGGCGTGGCCTAGTTCGCTGCCGGCCGCGGGCGGCACGTGGCGCGCCGCACTGTCGTGGTCGCGCGGGGCGAGACTTACCTCGGCACCCACACGCGAGATGTGGCGCAGCTCGCCGCCGCGCACATGCAAGACGTGGTGCACAGCACCGCCACGTTGGCGTGGCAGGTTGCGCGTCTCGCCGGGCTTGCTCCTGGCGTGGCCTAGTTCGCTGCCGGCCGCGGGCGGCACGTGGCGCGCCGCACTGTCGTGGTCGCGCGGGGCGAGACTTACCTCGGCGTCCACAGGCGGGGTGGGGCGCAGCTGGGTGCGCTCACTTGCGGGCTCATGCTTGCGCGGGGGATTGCGCGGCTCGCGCTCGGTGGCCGGGGCGTTTGGGCTGGTGAGGGCTGGGGGGTGGACGGCCAGGTTGCTTACGTCCGAGGCGGTCAGCAGGAGCGCCATGGCGAAGATGACCGGCCACAGCATCCCCGTCCTGCGGTCGGCCAATACCGCTCGGTATCGACGTCCTGCCACACCGATGACCTTACCTAACTCTGTGTAGGTCAATCTTTACTGAGCGTAATGTGCCAGTCGGTCGGGAGTGACCCGCTTCACTGGCGTTCGCCCTTGTCATATACCCCCTGGGGGTAATAGATTCAGGCCATCGGAACCACACGTGAACGGGAGACCAAAATGACCACCACGACGCACACCGCGCACCACGAGGGTCACCACGCGGCCGGCGGGCTGCAGATCTCGACGGACGGGCACACGCTCGAACTGCAGGACACGATCGTGCGGCCCGGTGAGATCGATTTTCGGTTCCGGATTCTCGGGCCCGATGGGCGGCCGGTCACGGCGTTCACTCCGATCCATGACCGGGAACTGCACTTGATCGTGGTGCGCCGGGAGCTCACGGGCTTCTGGCACGTCCACCCGGAACGCGCCGAGGACGGCACCTGGTCGGTCCGGCTGAACCTGCCCGAGGCGGGCGCGTACCGGGTCTTCACCGACATCGCCCCGCGTGAGCTCGGCCGTACGATCACGCTCGGCGCCGACCTCGCGGTGGCCGGGCAGTACGAGCCCGAGCCGGTACCCGAGCCGGCGGCGAGGCATGCCGTGGACGGCTACGAGGTCGAGCTCGAAGGCGGTCTCGCGGCCGGTGAAGCCCGGCGGCTGACCCTCAGCGTTCGCAGGAACGGGCAGCCGGTCACCGACCTGCAGCCCTACCTCGCCGCCTACGGTCACCTCGTCGTTCTGCGCGCGGGAGACCTGGCCTACGTGCACGTCCACCCCGACGGCGAACCCGGCGACGGGGTGACCGCGCCCGGGCCTGACATCACGTTCCACGCACAGGTCCCGGGGCCGGGGACCTACCGCGCCTTCCTCGACTTCAAGCACGGTGACGTGGTGCGCACCGCCGCGTTCACCATCGTCGCCCAGTGACTGTTATGTAGTGGTCGATACATATCTCTGTTATTCTGTATCGACCACTACATAAGGAGACCGTGATGACGCTTGCGGGTAAGACGGCACTGGTGACGGGCGCCAGCCGGGGCATCGGGCGGGCCGTCGCCGAACGGCTCGCCGCCGACGGCGCGCTCGTCGCGGTCGGCTACGCACAGGACGAGACCGCCGCCAAGGAGGTCGTCACGGCGATCGGCGGACGGGCGTTCGCCGTCCAGGCCCGTCTTGGTGCCGAGGGCGATGTCGACACGCTGTTCGCGGCGCTCGATCGGGGGCTGCGCGAGCACGGCGCAGGTCGCGAGATCGACATTCTGGTCAACAACGCCGGCGTCGCCGCGCCGGTCACGATCGAGGACGTCACGCCTGCTCTTTACGACGAGGTCTTCGCGGTCAACACGCGCGCCACGTTCTTCACGACCCAGCGGGCGCTGTCCCGGCTGCGCGACGGCGGCCGCGTCATCAACATCACCTCGGGCGCCACCCGGATCGCCTTCCCCGAGGGCATCGCCTACGCGATGACGAAGGGAGCGATCGAGACGTTCACCCTCGCGCTCGCCCAGCACCTCGGGCCGCGCGGCATCACCGTCAACAACGTGGCCCCCGGGATCATCGACACCGACGTCAACGCGGACTGGCTGCGCGGCGATCCCGAGGCCGAGGCCTATGCCGCCTCGCGGGCCGCGCTCGGCCGCGTCGGTAGGCCGGACGACGTCGCCGCGGCCGTCGCCTTCCTCGCCTCCGATGACGGCCGCTGGGTCACCGGGACCACGCTGGACGCCACCGGAGGCTCCCACCTGTGAAAGACCGCCCGGCCTCGGCGAGGTCCGGGCGGCCTTCAGCTCATCGTGCGCCGGATGCCACGCGCGTGGCGGGCGCGGGCGAACTGTCGGGGATCGACCTGGTGTTGAAGGCGTACCTGGCCGCCGAGTCGGCGATGGCGTCGGAGTTGACGTCCAGCGCGGTCAGGTTGACGTTGTTGATCGTGTCACAGGCCAGGTGGTAGCAGACGTCGTACGCGACCCCCGCGGTGCCGCCGAAGAGCGCCGCCTCGGCGGGCGTCTTGATGCCCTCGGCGCCGGTGAAGATCCCACCGGACGGGATGCCGACCAAGATGAACGGCCCGTAGTCGGAGCGGCCGTCGAAGTCAGTGCCGACGTGGCCGAGCTTGCGGGCGTCGAAGAACCTCTCCAGCTGCTTCTCGATCTGCGCCGAGCCTGGCGGGCCGGCGGGTGCGCCCGTGGCGTCGGAGTCGTCGCCGTCGTACAGCTTGTAGGCGTAGTTGGGGGACGCGACCATGTCGAAGTTCAGGTAGAGCCGGATCTTGTCGCGCTCCGCCTGGGACAACTTCGCCACGTACTGGTCGGAGCCGAGCAGGCCGATCTCCTCGGCGGCCCAGAACGCGAACCGCATCTTGTTCTTGACCGGGAAGTTCCGCATCTGCAGCGCGGTCTCCAGGATCGCCGCGGTGCCCGACCCGTTGTCGTTGATGCCCGGCCCCTCGGTCACGCTGTCGAGGTGGGCTCCGATCATGACCACGTTGCCGGGGTTGCCGTGCCGCGACTCGGCGATGACGTTGTGGTTGGTGCCGAGCACCAGGTTGGAGTCGACCTTCAGCCGGACGACCGTGCCCGGATTGGCGGCGAGCTCGTTGCCCACGGCGAAGCTGGAGAACACCATGGGGATGCCGGCCCGCCATTCACCGATGTTGAGCGGGAACGGGTCGGTCCGGCCGGGCTGGCCCTCGTTGAAGATGATGATGCCCGACGCCCCGGCCCGCCCGGCGTTGAGCACCTTGGTGGCGAACGGGCAGGTGCCGCGCTGGATCAGTGCGATCCGGCCCGCCACGAACCCGTTGAAGTCCGCAGCCTCGCAACCGCTGGTGGACGTGGGTGCGGGTGTCGGCGGCAGTACCAGGTCCACGGCCTGGACCTGCGCCGTCACGTCACCGGCGGGCGACGGCTCGAACGTGATGAAGTCCGTCCCCGGCGTGTAGGTCTTCGGGTTCGGGGACTGCTGCGCCAGGACGGCCGGAGAGTTCTCGCTCCAGCTCTCGACGAAGTTGATCGGCTGGAGCGTCACCTTGTAGCCGGCGGCGCGCAGCTTGCCCGCGACATAGTCACGGGAGGCGTTGTAGCCGGGCGTACCCGCGGCCCGGTTGCCCCCGTTCGCGGTGGCGATCGCCTGAAGGGCGTCCAGATGCTTCTTGACGTTCTCGCCCTTGACCTTCTTCACCAGCACCTTGGCGAACAGGTCGTCGAGCGAACCGGCTTCGGCCGGGGCTGACACGGACAGTGGCAGAATCACGGCGGCAGCGACCATAACGGCACCCGCGACCCGCCTGCGACGGCGAATACGCACGCCAACTCCTTTGTTAGGACGAACGACGCAGACCCCCCGAACTTCCCGTGCCTGGAAAGTAACCCCGGCCACGAGCGGAGGAAAGGGCGCAGTCACCCGTTTGGCATGCGGAGTCCCGCCCACAATCGGCCAGCCGACCAAAAGTTGAAATCTGAACCGAAGGCCGTCTCGGAACGTGCGGCTTCAGGCGCGCCGAACCGTCAGGCGACCGGGGCCCCGCCGCGAAGCGCCGCGACCAGGGCGGATACGCGCGGGTCGTTCGAGGCGTCGTCCAGGGAACGGCTGAGCGTCTCGTAGTACGTGGGCGACGCCTTCTCCACGGTGGCGCGTCCCTCCTCGGTGATCACCGTGTAGACCCCGCGGCGGTCGTTCGCGCACAGGTCACGGCGGGTGAGGTTCGCGGCCTCCAGGCGGGCGACGAGGCGGCTGACCGAGCTCTGGTTGAGGCCGATGAGGTCGGCCAGCTCCTGCATGCGCAGCTCGCCGTCGTCGGCGCGCGACAGGCGGCACAGCGCCCGGAACTCCGAGAGCCCGATGCCGTGCCGGCGCTGGAGCGCCTTGGCCAGCTCGTGCTCGACCCGGCCGTGCAACGTCACCACCTGGTCCCAGGCCTGCGCATCCATGATCGTCCTCGCCTTCAGCGGTTGACAACAGAGTACATGCAGGTCCAATATCTGCATGTGCATGCAACGCATGTACATGCATAGAAATTTCGATCGAGGAGCAGATCATGCGCATCGAGAAGATCGCCACCACCCCGGACTGGTACGCGCCTTACCGGATCTCGCAGGCGATCAAGGCCGGCGGCCTGATCCACGTGTCGGGCCAGGCAGGCATCGACGAAGAGGGCAGGACCGTCCCGGGCGGCTTCCTCGCCCAGGGCCGGCAGGCGTTCGCCAACATCGAGCGGGTGCTGGCCGAGGCCGGCGCCGGTCTCGGCGACATCGTCAAGATCGGCATCTTCGTGACCGACATGGCGTCCGACCTCGACAAGCTGATCGAGCTGCGCGGGGAGTTTCTCAGCGAGCCCTACCCCGCCGACACCCTGATCGAGGTCTCGTCGCTCGCCCAGCCCGACTGGCTGATCGAGGTCGAGGTCACCGCGCTCGCCCCCTGACTCCCGCCACGCCGCCCGTAGTGATCGCCCCGAGCCCGGAGACCGTCCGGAGAGAGAAGACGACCATGCCCGTCAACCCGTTGCTGCGCCCGTACCGACGAGGCGCTCTCGACCTTCCCAACCGCATCGTGATGGCCCCCATGACCAGGGGCAGGGCCGACGATCTGACCGGGGTCCCGAACCCGTTGACCAAGGACTACTACGCGCAGCGCGCCGGGGCCGGGTTGATCGTCACCGAGGGGATCTACGCGAACGCGCTCGCCAAGGGCGGCCCGGGCATCCCCGGTCTGGTGACGGACGCCCAGGTGGCTGCCTGGCGCGAGGTGACCGAGGCCGTCCACGCGGCAGGCGGGCGGATCTTCGCCCAGCTCTGGCATGTCGGCCGGATGACGCACCCGCACGTGCTGCCGGACGGTCAGCGGCCCGTCGCCCCGTCCGCCGTCCGGATCGAGGGCGAGCAGATCTTCACGGCCCGCGGCTGGGTCGACCACGTCACCCCGCGTCCCCTGACCACGGCGGAGGCCGAGGCGACGGTCGCGGACTACGCCGCCGAAGCCCGCAACGCGATCGCGGCCGGTTTCGACGGCGTCGAGATCCACGGCGCGAACGGCTACCTGATCCACCAGTTCCTCGCCGGCAACACCAACCTGCGCACCGACCGCTACGGCGGCTCCCGCGACGGGCGGCTGCGGTTCGCGATCGAGGTGGTGGAGGCGGTCGTGGCGGAGGCGGGCGCGGAACGCACTGGGCTGCGGATCTCCCCCGACAACCCGGAGAACGAACTCGTGGAGGAGGACGCGCAGGAGACCTACCGGACGCTCGTCGACACGCTGGACCCGCTCGGGCTCGCCTACCTGCACGTGATCGAACGCGGCGCGTACGGCGCGCTCGCCGACCTGCGGCCACGCTGGTCGGGCACGCTGGTCGGGAACTTCAACGGCCCGGAGGCCACCATGCCGGGCGCGGGGGAGAACGTCCTCAACGCGGACCTCGCCGACCTGTTCTCGTTCGGGCGGCACTTCATCGCCAATCCCGACCTGCCCGCCCGGATCGCGTCGGGCGCGCCGCTGAGCACGCCGGACCGGGGTCCCGTCTATGGCGGCGGCGCCGAGGGCTACGTCGACTACCCCTCGCTCTCCGGCTCGCGCGTTTGAGGCGCTCCGGCGATCACAGCGGGACGTCCCAGAAGTCGATCTCGTGCCGCATGCCGTCCAGGAACAGCTTCTCGGCCCGCTCCCGGTCCGGTGCGGCCTCGTCGATCATCTGGGCGCAGCGCCGGGTCAGCTCGGCGAAGCCGGGATCGGCGTAGGTGTCGACCCAGCGTCGGTAGCGCGGCTCGGCCGGTGGATTGTCGGCCAGCCGGGCACCGAGCGTGGAGTAGCCCCACATACAGGGATAGAGCGCCGCGAGGCCTTCGCCGTACGAGGCCGCGCTGTCCAGGAGGAAACGCGTGTACGCGGCGCACGCCGGCCCCTTGCTCGCGCCCTCCAGATCGGCGCCGAATTCCGCGGCCAGCGAGCGGTGCAGGGACAGCTCGTCGTGGAACGTGGCGTGCGCGAGATCGACGAGATCACCGAGGTGCGCCGCGGGCGCCTGCCAGGCCAGCCGGGAGAACACCCGCACGTAGTCGAGAAGGAAGAGGTAGTCCTGCTCCAGCCAGGAGCGGAACACCGCCTCGTCCAGGTCGCCGCCGGCGATGCCCGCCACCGTCGGGTGCTTCAGCTGCTCCTCGACCAGCGGCAGGCCGAGCTCTTCCAGATGTGCCGCGAGACTCATGCCCGAAGTCTCCCACCGAGCCCGGAATGACGCGGACCCCGCCGGAGGTGATCCGGCGGGGTCCCGCGTCTTGACCGATGTGTGGGGTCGCCTCTCGGCGAAAGGCTCAATGCGGCTCCAGCCGGACGGTATTCCGCAAAGGCGATAGGTGAGGCCCGGGGACACCCAGGCACACCGGCCACAGTGTGTAACCGTCCGCTACCTGGGATTGTTCCCGCCACCATCCGTTCATCCGGTGGCCGTCCGAGGGCCGCCGGCGGGCCTCCGGAGGGCAGTCCGGGCACGGCAGCGTGAACGGCGTGCAAGCCGGCCTCGTTCGTAAGACCGCAGCGCTGTTCCTTGCCCTCGCGTTGACGGGGTGCACGGCCGCCGCGACGGCCTCGCAGAAGAAGACGATCGTCGTGGGCGTCAAGTCCGACCAGCCCGGCCTGGGACTTCTGGAGAACGGCGCGCACCGGGGCTTCGAGGTCGACGCCGGCACGTACATCGCGCGGCGGCTCGGGGCGACGCGCGTCACGTTCAAGACCGTGACGTCGGAGGACCGGGAGCGCCTCCTCGCCGCGGGCACGGTCGACCTCGTGCTGGCCTCGTACTCCATCACGGCCGAACGCTCGACGAAGGTCACGTTCGGCGGGCCCTACTACGTGGCCCACCAGGACATCATGGTCCGCAAGGACGAGCAGGGCATCCGTTCGGTCCGCGACCTTGCGGGCCGCCGCATGTGCCAGGCGAGCGGGTCGGTCTCGTCGCAGCGGGTCACCAGCGGCCTCGGCATCGCGACCCGGCTGGTGCCGTCGCCCTCCTACAGCGAGTGTTTCAAAAAGCTGCTGGCCGACGAGGTCGACGCGGTGTCGACGGGCGACCTCGTCCTGGCCGGCTTCGCGACCCGGGCACGGGACCGGGTGCGGATCACCAACACCCCGTTCACCGACGAACGGTACGGGGTCGGCCTGCGCAAGGGCGACATCGAGGGCTGCGAGGGCGTCAACAAGGCGATCACGCAGATGTACCAGGACGGCACGGCCGCGCACCTTCTGGACAAATGGTTCGGCGCCTCCGGGCTACGGCTCACCACGTCGGTCCCGGAGTTCGAAGGCTGCTCCTGAACGACGAAAGACCCCGCGCGCGGCGGGGTCCTTCGTCCGGCCGATGTGCGGGTCGCCTCTCGGCGAAAGGCTCAATGCGGCTCCAGCCGGACGGTATTCCGCAAAGGCGATAGGTAGGGCCCGGGGACACCAGGCACACCGACCATGTGATGTAACCGCCGAGGCTTCCGGGTTGTTCCCGGCTCCCGTACGTAGCGTTCGCCACTCGATTCGACTATTCTGTAGCGAACACTACAAAACAGAGGAGTCATCATGTCCTACGCCCGGACCGTCCAAGGCACAGGCACCGGCCTCGCTCTCGCCCACGGCGCGGGCGGCGGCATCGCCGACAACTACGGCCCGATCCTGAACGACCTCGCGACCGAGCACACCGTCGTGGGCGTGGACTACCCCGGCTCCGGCACGACACCCCGCGCCTCCGCCCCGTTCGAACTGGACGAACTGGCGGACGAACTCGTGGCCGCCGCCGTCGCCGAAGGCCTGGAGAAGTTCGCGATCTTCGGCTACTCCCTGGGCGGCGCCGTGGCCGTGCGCGCCGCGACCCGCCATCCGGAACGGGTGACCGCCCTCGTCCTGACCGCTCCGTTCGCCCACCCCGACACCCGCTTGCGCCTCGCGGCGTCGATCTGGTCCAGGCTCTACGCCTCCGGCGACCGCACGCTGCTGGCCGAGTTCCTCCTGCTCCACGCGGGCGGCCCGGACGCGCTCGCCTCGATCCCCGCGGCCGGCCTCGCGGACATAGTGACCGCGACCGCCGCCTCACTGCCGCCCGGCACTCCCGAGCAGACCGAGATCCTGCCCCGGGTGGACGTCCGTGCCGACCTGGCCCGGATCAACGTCCCCACCCTGGTGATCTCGACCACCGAGGACGCGCTCGTACCCCCGTCCCTGCACCGCGAGGTCGCCGCGGGGATCAGGGGCGCCCGCCTCGCCGAGCTGGAGACGGGTCATCTCCCGTTCGCCGAACGACCGGACGCCTGGGCCAAGCTGATCACCGGCTTCCTCGCCGGCGTGGCGGATCAGGCTGGATCCGCAGTGAGGTGATCACCGTGGCGAGCATCTCGTAGTGCGCGGCGAGCATGCACAGCTCGATGCACTCGCGGGGGCTCAGGTGACGGCGCAGCCCTTCCCAGGCCCGGTCGTCCAGATCGCCGTGGGCGTGCATGTGGTCGACGGCGGCGAGCATCGCCCGCTCGCGCGGCGTCCAGCCGTCGGCGGCGGGCCCGGCGCCGATCCGCGCGACGTCGTCGGCGTCCACGCCCGCGCGGCGCCCGAGCCGGACATGGTGCTCGAACTCGTACGCGCAGTCCCGGAGGGACGCGACCCGCAGGATCACCAGCTCGGTCTCACGACGCGGGAGGATGCCGCGCGGCATCAGCCGTCCGGCGAACCTGCCCCAGGAGCGGAAGAGCCTGCGATGCCTGCCCAGGGTCAGGAAGAGGTTCGGGGCGGCCGTGCCGCCCACCAGCCCGGCGATCTGGGCGGCCGCCCAGTTGGGCAGGCCCACCTCACGCGGCCCGCCGGGCGGGATGCGGGGCTCAGGCACGGGCGTCCTTCCTCGGCTGGTCCAGGTAGCGGGTCATCGCTACGTTCAGTGCCCGCATGAGCACTGTGTACACGATCGGTACGTAGCGCTGCAGCAGGTGCAGGGCGCGGATGTCCCCGGACGTGAAGATCAGGTACTTGTCGCGTTCAACGCCCCGGACGATCGCCTGGGCCGCCTTGTCCGGCGAGACGGCGTGCTTGCGGAACAGCGCGATCGCGCGCCGCGTCCGACGCGCCTCACGGTCGACGCCGACGATGTCCACGGTGCGCACCAGCGGTGTGTCGATCCCGCCGGGACACACCAGGCTCACGCCGATCCCGTGCCGGCGCAGGTCGAAGCGGAGCACTTCCGACACCCCGCGCAGGCCGAACTTGCCGGCGCTGTAGGCGGCGTGCCACGGCAGCCCGAACAGGCCCGCCGCCGACGAGACGTTCACCAGATGTCCCCCGCCACCGGCGTCGATCATCGGGGGGACGAACGCCTCGATGACGTGGACCGGGCCCATGAGGTTCACGTCCACCATCCGCCGCCAGTGCCGGTGCGTGAGGCGGTCGACCGTGCCCCAGGCGGAGACCCCGGCGACGTTCATGACCACGTCCATGCTCCCGACCTCGGCGTGCACCCGTTCGGCCAGGCGCAGCACGTCGGCGTGGTCGGCGACGTCCGCCGGCTCCGCCAGCAGGACCTCGGCGCCGCGAGCGCGGAGGAGCGACACCGTCTCCGCCAGGCCGTCCGCGTCGATGTCGGTGAGCACGAGCCTGGCGCGGCGGGCCGCCGCCGTCAGGGCCGTGCTGCGCCCCAGCCCGCTGGCCGCGCCGGTGATCAGGCAGAGCTTGCCGGACAAACTGGTCATCGGCACAACCTAGACGGCTATAGACACGGATGTCTATAGCCATAAACATCGCTGTCTATGGCTCGTTCTCCGGCGGCATCAATCGCGCGACCAGCGCGACGAACGGTTCCCTGAGCGCGGCGAGCGCCGCGAGATCCCCCGTCAGGACGCGCGTCGTGACCAGCGAGACCAGCGCGCCCACGACCGTCTCGCACGCGAGGCGCTGCTCGGCGGTGGTGGCGCCGAACAGCTCCGCCACCCAGGCCGTCAGCGTGGCCTGCACGGTCAACCGGCGGCCGAGCACCTCGACGCCCGCCGCGTACACCTCGACGAGGAAGACCCTGGCCACCTCGGGTTCCGCCGCCAGGCCCGTGAGGTACGCGCCGATCACCCGGTCGAGGCGCTCCAGCGGCGTGCCGCCGAGCCGCGCGGCCTCCTCGATGCGTTCGGCGAGGATGTCGGTGACCAGCTCGTACGCGGCGATGAAGCACGCCTCCTTGTTGGCGAAGTGCTCATAGAAGGTCAGCCGCGACACCCGGGAGCGCCTGAGCACGTCCGCGACCGACGTCGCGACGTACCCCTTCTCGGCGGCCACCTCGACCATCGCCACCAGCAGGCGGTTCCGCTGCTGGGTCGCGACCTCTTCGCGGGTCAGGCCATGCGACCCGCCCGGCAGGGGTCCGGCGGAATGCGTGCGCAACGAGGACGGCTTCTCCACCCGGCCATGCTAGGAGCCGCCAGGGTTCCCGTTCACCGGCGCGGGCGAACAGGCGACCGCCCCGCCGGTCGACCGGCGGGGCGGACTCAAGGTCAGCGACAGGCCAGACGCGTCTTGTAGAGACGCCCGTTGTAGTCGGGCCTGTCACCGTCGGCCCGATGGTCGGCGTGCAGCGCGTAGACCGAGATGCACAGGCCCTTGCCCTTCCACCGTCCGCGTACCTTCACCGGACCGGCGTAGCGCTTGAAGTTGCCCTGGTCGGTGGCGACGTTGCCCTTGGCACGGTCCTCGGCGTACCGCGAGTTGTAGATCTGGATGTACATCGGAGTGCGGTCGTTGTAGCGCGGCTTGCCGGGGCGCTTGACCAGAGCGGCGCAGTTCCAGCCGCTCTTGGGGTTGTAGTAGAGCTTGACGTCGCTCCGGTAGTACGTCTTGCCCGTGAGCCGGTCCTTCATGGGCACCGGGATGGAACGCACGAGGTTGCCCGCGCATCCGTAGCCCCCGGCATTCGCCGACGGGGCGACGGCGACGTTCACGGCCATGACAGAAGCCGCCGCGGCGGCAAAGGCGACAGTCCGCTTGAACATGAGAACGACGCTATCCATCCCGATTTGTCTGCAACAAGCCTCCCGGCGACCGGGCGCGCCATCCAGATGACCTAGGCGGGGTAGGCGCGCATGGCGAAAGTGGCCACGCGATCCAGTTCGTCAGCCGTCGCGCCGTCCTGGGACTGGCGCGACATGCCCTGGACGGTCGCCGCATAGAATGTGGCGAGGCCCTCCACATCGGTGTCGGCGGGGATGCGGCCCGCCTGGACGTCGCCTTCGATGCGTTCGGCGAACGCGCGTTTGGCCGCGACACGGTGGACGCGCAGCTCCGCTTCGATGTCTTCGGCCTCGGGCCCGTGGTTGACCACGGCGGTGATGATCAGGCAGCCGGGCGGGTGCCCGGGATCGGCGTAGTTGACGGCCGCTTCGCGCAGGACGCGTTCGATCGCCTGACGGCCAGTGGGCTCCTCGGCGAGAGCACGCGTGGTGAACGCGCCGTGGGTGCGCTGGTAACGCTCGACGGCCTCGCTGAAGAGCCCGCGCTTGTCGCCGAACGCCGCGTACAGGCTCGGCGGGCGGATGCCCATGGCGGCGGTCAGCCCCGCGATCGAGGTCGCCTCGTACCCGTGCCGCCAGAACTCCCGGAGGGCCTTCTCCAGCGCCGCGTCACGATCGAAGGCGCGGGGGCGGCCGGGCGTTCTGCTCATGGACTCATTGTATAGCGGTCGATACAAATCTTGCCGGTTAGTAACCGAGTGCACCGCGAAGGGCCGGTGAGAGCGCTCACCGGCCCTCGGTCCTCAGAGCGCGGAGAGCCTCTCGAACTGCTCGTCGGACAGCTCCACGCCGCCCGCCGCGACGTTCTCCTCCAGGTGCGCGATCGACGTCGTGCCGGGGATCGGCAGAACGGCCGGGGACCGGCGCAGCAGCCAGGCCAGCGCGGTCTGGGCGGGGGTCGCGCCGATCTCCTTGGCCACCGCCGCCACCGGGCCGTCCGGTCCGGCGTGCTCGCCCATGGCCACCGGGAAGAACGGGATGAACGCGATGCCCTGCTCGGCCGCGTAGTCCACGACGTCCTCGTGGTGGCGGGTGACCAGGTTGTACATGTTCTGGACGCTCGCGATCGGCGTGATCTCGGCCGCCTCGCGCAGTTGCCCGGCCGACACCTCGGAGAGCCCGATGTGCCGCACCTTGCCCTCGTCCCGCAGCTGCTTCAAGGTCCCGATCTGGTCCGCCAGCGGCACCTCCGGATCGATCCTGTGCAGCTGCAGCAGGTCGATCCGTTCCACCCGCAATCTGCGCAGGCTCAACTCGGTCTGCTGGCGGAGGTAGGCCGGATGACCCAGCGGCACCCACTCCAGTGGCGACGGCCGCACCACGCCCACCTTCGTCGCGATCACCACGTCGTCCCGATACGGCCGCAAGGCCTCGGCGATCAGTTCCTCGTTCTCCCCGAGACCGTACGAGTCGGCCGTGTCGATGAGGTTCACGCCCAGCTCCACGGCCCGCCGCAAGACCGCCGAGGCCGCCTCCCGGTCACCGGGCGCGCGCCAGATGTGTCCCATGCCCGGATCGATGCCCGGCTCCGGCGGCGCCGCGAGCCTCATCGCCCCGTATCCGATCCGGTTCACCCGGAGGTCGCCGCCCAGCTCGAACGTCCCCATGTCGCTTCCTTCAAACTTGAATCATCACGGACATCGGGTCGAACCCCGACCCCGCGGCGTACATTCCGGGCTACTCAAGGACGTCCGCCAGGCCCGGCAGGCGCTGCGGAGCAGGAGTGGCGGCGCACCAACCCCGAGGCCCGCGCGCGCCGAGACGACGATGGCGCAGCTGCGCCTCTCCATCGAACAGCTGGAGAGAAGACTGGCCAGGGCTCAGGAGAAGGAGATCAGGGACGCCGAAGAGGCCATGGCCGCCCGCCGCGCATGGCTGCAAGAGGCGGAGCGCACGCTGGCTGAAGGCAGGTGACCCAGAGCATAAGTTTCGTCCGAGGGGCATAAACCGGTGCATACCTCACGCCAGAGGTAAAGCCGTGACCAGGACGGGTGGCCAGGGCGCCCCAGGCCAGGGAGAGTAAGGACATGTCCTCTCGCACCCCTCCGCGAAGCACGTCCGCGTACCCCAGCGGCCGGTGCATCGAGGGGTGCGGGCAGGCTCGAAGACTCCACGGAGGGCTCGCACCCCGGAAGAGGCCGGGGTATGGGGCGGAGCCCCATCGGGGGCGTGGGGGCGGAGCCCCCACATCGGGGGTCTGGGGGGCGCCCCCCAGGCAAATACGACGAAGGAGTGGCGGGGAAGCGGGCTTTCGCCCGCGACCACACCACTCCGAACTCCGAGTGGGCGAGGAGGGATTTGAACCCTCACATCCTTTCGGACACACGGACCTGAACCGTGCGCGTCTGCCGTTCCGCCACCCGCCCAGGGTGTCGCATCGGCCCTCGTCGGGCGTGCTCGAAAAGGCTAGCACGGGCCCAGCAGTGGTTAGGTATCCAGATACTTCGAGCGAACCTTCGCACCGATACGATCGTCTACCAGTGGGGAAGGGAGGTGCCCGTGGGCGTCATTCAGCGCTTCGAGCGACGGCTCGAGGGCATGGTCGAAGGAGCCTTCGCCCGGGCCTTCAAGTCGGAGCTTCAGCCGGTCGAGGTGGCCAGTGCTGTGCAGCGCGAGATGGACGATCGTGCCGCGATCGTGGCTCAGGGCCGGACTCTGGTGCCGAACGATTTCGTCGTCGAGATCTCGGAGCAGGACGGTCAACGGCTGCAGGTGTACGCCGACAGCCTGAGTCAGGAGCTGGCGAATCTGGCCCGGGAGTACGCGAAGGAGCAGGGGTACTCCTTCGTAGGGCCGGTGCGCGTCCGGTTCGAGAACGCGGGCGATCTGGCCACGGGCATGTTCCGGATCAGGTCAGGCGTCATCCGTGGCACGACGGTGGAGGGCGGCGAGATCCGCCAGCCGCCGACCGACGTGCCCAGGGGGCCGGCCGGGGCGTTCGGCGGCCAACCGCGGCTGCTGGTCACCACGGCCGTGGAGGGCACGCCCGCCACACAGCGCACGTACGAGATCAATACTCCGGTGACCTTGCTGGGCCGCGGTACCGACTGCGACCTGCGACTCGTCGACCCGGGCGTTTCCCGGCACCATGCCGAGATCCGCGTAGAAGGTCCCGAAATCGTCCTCGTGGATCTAGGGTCGACCAACGGCTCTTTCGTGAACGGTCAACCGATCCGGCGAGTGACGCTCGTCGACGGTTCCCGCGTCACGATGGGCCGTACGACCCTTGTGTTCCGCCGCGATAGGGAGTAACCCCGACTCCGATGTCCCCATTCACCCTCACGCTGATCAAGCTGGCGTTCCTCGCGGTGCTCTGGCTCTTCGTCATCGCGGCCGTCGGTGTGATCCGGGCCGATCTGTTCGGCTCGAAGGCGGCCACGCGGGCCGCCCAGCCCCGGCCCGCCAAGGCGGCGAAACCGCCTCGGCAACCGCGGGCACAGCAGCAGCGCAGCGCTCCGACGAAACTGGTGGTCGTCCAAGGCGAACGGGCGGGGACCGTCATAGATCTCACGGGGGTGCCCATCACCATCGGTCGGGCGAATGACGCCACGCTCGTGGTGACCGACGACTACGCTTCGAGCCGGCATGCCCGAATTTACGCGCAGGACGGTCAGTGGATCGTGGAAGATCTCGGGTCGACCAATGGCACCTACCTCGGCCGCACGAAGGTGAGCCGGCCGATGCCGGTGCCCCCGGGCGTGCCGGTCCGTATCGGCAAGACCGTGATCGAGCTGCGCAAATGACTCTGGGAATCCGTTACGCCGCGCGCTCCGACGTCGGCATGCTGCGCGAGGGCAACGAGGACTCGGCATACGCGGGCGCGCACCTGCTCGCGGTGGCCGACGGGATGGGCGGGCATGTCGGCGGCGAGATCGCCAGCGCCGCCGCCATCGAGGCGCTGCGCAAGCTCGACAAGGAGCTCCCGGCCACCGAGCTGCTGGCCGCGCTGGAGCACACGGTCAAGTCGGCCAACGACAACCTGCACCGCATCGTGGAGTCCGACCCCGCTCTGCAGGGCATGGGCACCACGCTGACGGCGATGTTGTGGGCCGGCAACCAGGTCGCGCTGGTGCACATCGGCGACTCGCGCGCCTATCTGCTGCGCGACGGCAGCCTGTTCCAGATCACGCACGACCACACCCTGGTCCAGTCGCTGGTGGACGAGGGCCGGATCAGCCCGGACGAGGCGGCCTCCCATCCGCAGCGGTCGTTGCTGCTGCGCGCGCTGGACGGGCGCGGCGAGGTGGATCCCGATCTGTCGCTGCGCGAGGCCAAGGTCGGCGACCGCTACCTGCTGTGTTCCGACGGTCTGTCCAGCGTGGTCACCGCAGAGACGATCTTCCAGGTGCTCACCGATGTGGACGACGCCGACCAGGCGGTCCGCAACCTGATCGACCTGGCCAACCGGGGCGGCGGCCCCGACAACATCACGTGCGTGGTGGCCGACGTCGTCGAGCTGGGCCAGCAGCAGCAACCGGGCGGCCCCGGGCGGGCCGTGGGCGCGGCGGCCAACGCCGCGCCCTCGTCGGACCTGCCGGGCGGCGGCGGCGCGGCCCCCACGGCGATCGACACGCCCGCCGGACGTGCCGCGCAGCTGCGCGACACCATGCCGCAGCCGCCGGTCGCGGTGGACGAGATGCCACCGCCCGCCGGCCCGATGAACGAGCCCGTGGGCGCGGCGCCGCCGCCCGCCGCGATGCGGCAGCCGATGTCGCGGCGCGATGCCCGGCGGGCCGGCCGCGGCGGCCCCCGCCGCTGGACCTGGCTGGTCGTGACCGCCGGCGTGGTCGTGGTCGCGCTCGCCGCGGGCGGCTTCGCGACCGTGAAGTATCTGCAGGACGGCTACTACATCGGGGCGGAGAACGGGCACGTCGTGCTCTTCCGCGGCACCTCCCAGAAGGTCCCGGGCCTGCCCCTGTCCAAGAAGGCCGCCCAGAAGGACCAGCCCAATCCGCCGATCCTGGTCGCCGACCTGCCCGCCGACCGTGCCAAGGCCGTCCAGGACACCTACCCGGTCAAGGGCAGCCCCGCCGTCGCCGTCAACGACCTCAAGACCGCCGTCTGCAAGTACTCCCTCCAGCAGGAGGCCGGCAAGGTCGTCATCGTGAAGGGCAAGGAACAGAAGAGCTGCAGGGAGGCCAAGGTCAAGGGCAGCGAGCTGAAGACGGCCGAACTGCCCCAGGCCGACGCCGACGCCGTGGAGAAGGGCATGCACTCGTTCATCGGCGTCGCCGGCGCGGAGCGCAAGCTCGCCGAGCTGACCACGCTCAAGGAGCGGTGCGCGGCCAAGGACCCGCAGGTGAAAGACTGCCCGCAGGACGGGGCGGACAAGCCATGAGTTCGATCGGGCAGCAGATCCGCGCGCAGCTTCCGTACGCCAAACGGAACGCGGCGTCACTGGCGCTGCTGGTCTTCGCGATGGTGCTGACGCTGTCCGCCTTCGCCGAGGTCGGCCTGGCGCGCGACGGCCGCCTCCCGATCGGGCTTCCCCTGTACGGCGGCGGCCTGGCGATTCTGGGCTTCGCGGCCTACTTCGTGCAGGCCAAGTTCGCCCCGTATGCCGACCCGTTGCTGCTGCCGCTGGCGGTGGCGCTGAACGGGCTCGGCCTGGCGATGATCTACCGGCTCGACCTGGACTTCAGCAAGGCCAAGCTCGAAGCCGTCCAGGCCGGGCGCAAGCTGGCCGAGGACGAGGCGTCCGCGCCCGGCCAGCTGATGTGGACGTTCGTCGGGATCGCCATGTTCGTCGTGGCGGTGCTGATCATGCGGGACACCAAGAACGGCGAGGGCCCGCTCGCGGTCAGCCCCAAGACCATGCAGCGCTACACCTACATCATCGGCCTCTCGGCCATGGTCCTCCTGCTGCTGCCCATCGTTCCGGGGCTCGGCGGCTCGGTGAACGGCGCCCGCGTCTGGATCTTCATCGGCCCGTTCTCGGTGCAGCCGGGCGAGTTCGCCAAGCTGATGCTGGTGGTGTTCTTCGCCGGCTATCTGGTCAACAAGCGGCAGGCGATGTCGCTGATCGGCAAGAAGATCGGCCCGCTGAGCCTGCCCCGCGCCCGCGACCTCGGTCCGATCATGGTGATCTGGTTCTTCGCGCTGGGCGTGCTGTTCGTCCAGAAGGACCTCGGCACCGCGCTGCTGTACTTCGGCCTGTTCGTGTCGATGCTCTACATCGCCACGCAGCGGGTCTCCTGGGTCATGATCGGTGTCGGCCTGCTGGCCGTCGGCATCTTCATCGCCACGCTGCTGCCGTTCATGGGCCACGTCAACCAGCGCATCGACATCTGGCAGAACCCCGGCCCGTACTTCGACGGCGGCTGCCTGGTCAAGAGCGGCGAGGTCGTGCCGGTCAACCCCGACACCGACCTCTACAAGCAGGCCGCCGCCGCCGGCAGCAAGTTCCCGGGCTTCACCGCCTGCGCGAAGCTCGGCGGCGAGTACTCCGACAGCGCCCAGCTGATGAAGGGCCTGTTCGCGCTCGGTGAGGGCGGCGTGCTCGGCACCGGCCTCGGCCAGGGCGAGCCCTGGCGTACCCCCCTGTCCTTCAGCGACTTCATCTTCGACTCGCTCGGTGAGGAGATCGGCCTGACCGGGCTGATGGCGTTGCTGCTGATGTACGCGCTGATCGTGCAGCGCGGAATGAAGACCGCCATCGCCGCCCGCGACCCGTTCCTCAAACTTTTCGCGGGTGGAGTGTCGTTCGTCCTGGCACTGCAGGTCTTCGTCATCGTCGGCGGCGTGACCAAACTCATCCCGCTCACCGGTCTGACGACACCGTTCCTCTCCCAGGGTGGATCCTCGCTGATGGCGAACTGGATCCTGATCGCGATCCTGGTCCGGATGAGCCACGACGCCCGCAAGCCGGCCCCCCAGGCGATCCAGGACGAGGGCATGACCCAGATCGTGAGCACGAGGTAGGGACTCACTCGCAATGAACGGCACGCCCCCCGAACGCAGGATGTGGAGCGATCACTCATGAACATGGACAAGCCGCTTCGCCGCGTGGCGATCTTCGGCCTGTTGTTGTTCTTCGGGCTGATGGCACAGATCAACTACGTGCAGGGCAGCCAGGCGGACAAGCTGCGCACCGACGCCAACAACTCGCGCCAGTACCTCAACCTCTTCAACGAGCCGCGCGGCACGATCATGGCCGGCCCGGACGTGCTGGTGACGTCGGTCAAGACCGGCAAGAGCAACCCGAAGTACGGCCGGGCCTACAAGGACGGCGAGATCTTCGCACCGATCACCGGCTACTTCACCGGCGCGGCCGGCTCGGGCGGGCTTGAGAAGGCCTACAACCTGCTGCTCAGCGGGCAGGACAAGCGGCTCGCGAACCAGGAGTGGTTCGACACGTTCATCGGCAAGAAGGCCAAGGCCGCCAACGTCCAGACCACGATCGACCCGCGGGCCCAGCGGATCGCCTACAACGCGCTCAAGGCCAGCACGACCCGCAAGGCAGCCGCGGTCGTCATGGACGTCAAGACCGGCGCGATCAAGGTGCTGGCCTCGTTCCCCTCGTTCGACCCGACCACGGTGGCCCCGCAGACCGGTGAGGCGGGCGTCAAGCGGTTCGACGCGCTCAACAAGGACCGCACCAAGCCCAACGTCGACAAGGCGATGAGCGACACCAACTTCCCCGGCTCGTCGTTCAAGGCGGTGATCGCCGCCAGCGCGCTGGAGAACGGGATCGACAAGAACACCAGCGTCCCGGCGCCGTCGACCTACCTGCTGCCCGGCACGTCCGTCTCGCTGCCCAACAGCCACGAGGGCGGCGCCTGCGGCGGTGCCGGTCAGGCGCCCCTCATCCTCACGTTCGCCGAGTCCTGCAACACGACGTACGGCATCCTGGGAGCGGAGCAGCTCGGCAAGGACAAGGTCATCCCCACGGTGAAGAAGTTCGGTTACGACCAGGCGATCGAAGTCGAACCCGGCATGCGGTCGGCCAAGAGCTCCTTCCCCAACGACGACGCCGCCAAGACGGCGCTCGCCTCGATCGGCCAGGGCAGCAATTCCGCGACCCCCCTCCACATGGCGATGGTCGCCGCCGCGGCCGCCAACAACGGCAAGATCATGAAGCCCTACCTGATGGACAAGGTCGTGTCCGGTGACACCCAGAAGGTCATCGAGCAGGCCGACCCCACGGAGTTCGGCCAGGCCATGTCGAGCGGCGCCGCCGACCAGCTGGCCGACATGATGCGCGAGGTCGTCCGTTCCGGCACCGGCAAGTCGCTGGCGCAGTTCGACATCGCCGGCAAGACCGGCACCGCCGACATCGACGGCGTCGAGTTCAACAACCGGTGGTTCGTCGGCTTCTCCCCGATCGAGAAGCCCCGCTACGCCTTCGCCGTCTTCACCCAGGGCGATGGCTCCGGTGGCGAGTTCGCCGGCCCGGTCGCCGGCAAGATCATGCAGGCGGTGCGCAAGGATTGAGCCGCCCCGCCACCCCGCCCACCGGCGCGTCCCACCCGGCCGCGCCGGTGACGCATGCCACGGCACGCGTAGGGGAGGTCGCATGAGCGGCGGTCCTCTGCTTGACGGGCGGTACAGGCTGCTGGAGTTGCTGGCCACTGGCGGGATGGGAGAAGTGTGGCGGGCGAGTGATGAGGCTCTGGCGCGCGAGGTGGCGGTCAAGCTTCTGCGCCTGGAACTGGTCTCCGACGCCCGCGCGTGCGGCCGGTTCGGCGCGGAGGCGCGTTTCGCGGCCGGGCTGCACCACGGCGGCATCGCTCAGGTGTACGACTACGGCGAGCAGGACGGCCGGGCCTACCTCGTCATGGAGCTCGTGCCCGGCGAGCCGCTCTCCGACATCCTCGACCGCGCCGGCGCGCTGACCCCCGAGGTCACCCTCGACCTGGTCGCGCAGGCCGCCCGCGCGCTGGCGGTCGCGCATGATCACGGCATCGTGCACCGCGATGTCAAGCCCGCCAATCTGATGATCACCGCGGACGGCACCGTCAAGATCACTGACTTCGGAATCGCCCGGGCGCTGTCGGCCACGAGCTCGCAGACGCAGACCGGCATGGTCATGGGCACCGCGCACTACATCTCTCCCGAACAGGCCTCCGGCCAGCAGATCACCCCGGCGTCCGATCTCTACTCGCTCGGCGTGGTGGCGTACGAGTGCCTGACCGGCAGCGCCCCGTTCGACGCCGACACGCCCGTGACGATCGCGCTCAAGCACGTGCGCGACGCCCCGCCGGAGCTCCCCGCGGCCGTGCCGGCCCCGGTCCGGTCCTTGATCACCGCGCTCCTCGCCAAGCTCCCGGCCGAACGCCCGCCGGGCGCGGCCGAGGTGGCCGCCCGCGCCGAGTTGATCCGCCAGGTGCTGCTGGTCGGCGGAGACCTGCCAGAGTTTGACGGCGGCGGCAGGCCGGATAACCTCACGGAGGTGCCCGGGCAACGACGCTCGGCCCTGATGTACACCTCGGTGGCCACCGGCGTCGTCCTGCTCGGGGTCATCGTGGTCGGCTCGCTGTGGCGCGGTTTCAGCTCGGCGGGCCTCGTGGAGACCCGGAGCCCGCTGCCGACCACGCGGCCCGGTGGCGACCCCGCGTTCAAGGTCACGCCGCCCGCCCTGCGACCACGACCGACGAACGGGCGGCCGCCGATCGTTCCCGGTCCCCGGTCAACGATCAGGCCGTCCCAGACGTCCCACAAGAAGCCCACCAGGAAACCGACCAAGGAAACTCCCACCGCCCCAACACCCACACCGACGGAAAGCACCACGACTCCGTCGACTCCGAGCCCGGTTCCCTCACCCACGGACAGCGGGGAGCTAGGTTCGGAGGACAAGGTGTAGACGTACGAGGGAAAGTGCACATATGAGTCAACCTCGGCTGCTCGGCGGCCGCTACGAGCTCGATGGCGTCATCGGGCGCGGCGGCATGGCCGAGGTCTACCGTGCCCGAGACCTGCGCCTCGATCGGGTGGTCGCCGTCAAGACCCTCCGGTCCGACCTCGCCCGCGACCCGACGTTCCAGGCCCGGTTCCGCCGCGAGGCCCAGTCGGCCGCGTCGCTCAACCACCCGTCGGTCATCGCCGTGTACGACACCGGCGAAGACCAGATCGGCGACACCTCGATCCCGTACATCGTCATGGAGTACGTGGACGGCAGCACGCTGCGCGACCTCCTCCGCGAGAACCGCGCGCTCCTGCCCGACAAGGCGCTGGAGATCACCGACGGCATCCTGCGTGCCCTCGACTACAGCCACCGCGGCCAGATCGTGCACCGCGACATCAAGCCGGCCAACGTGATGCTCACCCGCAATCACGAGGTCAAGGTCATGGACTTCGGGATCGCCCGGGCCATGCACGACGCCGCGTCCACGATGACCCAGACGGCCCAGGTGATCGGCACCGCCCAGTACCTGTCGCCCGAACAGGCCCGCGGCGAGCGCGTGGACGCCCGGAGCGACATCTACTCCACCGGCTGCGTGCTGTACGAGCTCCTCACCGGCAAGCCTCCGTTCACCGGCGACTCCCCGGTGGCGATCGCCTATCAGCACGTCCGGGAGGAGCCGATCCCCCCGTCCCAGGTCGATCCGGAGATCCCCCAGTGGGCCGACGCGATCGTCCTGAAGGCGATGGCCAAGGACGCCGACCACCGCTACCAGGACGCCACGGAGTTCCGGCAGGAGATCCAGCGGGTCCTCCACGGCCAGCCCGTAGCGTCCACGGCGGCCTCGACCATGATGATGGGCGCCCAGCAACAGCCGCAGGGCACCCAGGTAATGGGCGCCATGCCACCGCGCACCCAGATGCAGCGCCCGGTAGGCACCGGCTACGACCTCCCACCGGTCCACTACGACGACCAAAACCTCGACCGCCGAGGCGGCGGCGGCAAGAAGGCCGCCCTCTGGATAGCCCTAGCCGTCCTCTTCATAGGCGGCGCCGCCGTCATCGGCGTCCTGATGCCCCAAGGCAACGGCGGCGGCGGTGACGGAGACAAGATCAAGGTCCCCGAGGTCGCCGGCATGGCCCTCGCCTCGGCCAAGCAGGAGATCGAGGCCAAGGGCCTCAAGGTGGACGTCAAGCAGGAGTACAACAACGACGTCGCCAAGGGCAATGTGATCGAGACCGACCCGAAGGCCGGCGCGGAGGCCCCCAAGGACTCCACGGTCACCCTCACCGTCTCCCGAGGCAAGAAGCCACCGACCGCGGTAGAGGTCCCGAGGGTCAAGGGAATGTCCCAAGCCGAGGCTGAGCAAGAGCTTCGAAGAGTGGGCTTCGACGTCCAGGTCGTGAACGAGAAGTCCAACAGCGTCCAGCAGGGTTCGGCAGTCCGGACCGACCCGTCCGCCGGCGACAGCGCCCGGAAGGGCACGACCGTCAAGCTCTACATCTCGTCGGGTGCGGACCTGGTGAAGGTCCCGGACCTGATGAATCAGAGCTCGCGGACGGCTTGCGTCCGGCTGAAGTCGCTGGGATTGAAGTGCAACATCCAGATCGCCGCGCCTCCTGACGGCACGGCCGTCCCGCCCGGCTACGTCTGGCAGCAGACCCCGGGTGAGGGCACGGACATCACCCCGGGTGAAACGGTGACCATCATGGTCGTGCCGAAGACGCCTCCAAGTCCTTCCACGAGCCCGCCGTTCCCTGGGACCACCCCGCCCGATCCCGACAACTGATCAAACCTGAGAGCAAGCGAACGTCCGGTCCCCCTGCGGGCCGGACGTTCGGCATTACGCGACGTTTTGGGTTAGGTGGGCTATGAAGAGGCCTCGGGTTGATTGGACGGACTCTCGGTAGTCGGTTGCGCAGCCTGCTTCTTGGAGGGCTTGTTCGTAGAGGGTGCGGGGCCAGAGGCCGAAGGTCTGTTGTTCGGCGAAGTGTTTGATGTTCTGGTGGTCCGCTACGAGGTAGTGGCTGTCCACGCGGACGGAGTCTCCGGTCCGCTCGGCTCGGGAGACACGGGAGACGGTGCGTCCGTTCGACCGGAGGAGGTCGCCGGCTATGTGGCCCTCCACGAAGGTCTCGGGGAAGTACCAGGGCTCGATGAGCAGGACGCCGTTGGGTGCGAGGTGGGCGGCCATGCGCGCTATGGCGGTCCGCATGGCCTGGACGGAGGGCAGGTAGGCGACGGCGGCCGAGAGGGAGATCACGGCGTCGTATCGGCGGCCCAGATCGAAGTCGCACATGTCCGCGGTGTGGAGGCGCACGCCGGGCAGCTTGGCTCGGGCCATTGCGATCATTGGTTCGGAGCGGTCGAGCCCTTCGACTTCGAAGGATTCGCGCAGGGCGCTCAGGTGCTCGCCGGTGCCGCAGCCGACGTCGAGCAGCGAGGTCGCGTCGGGACGCCGGGTGCGGATCAGTTGGGTCACCAGTTGTGATTCGGCACGGAAGTCCTGGCCTCGTTCTCGGTAGACCAGGTCGTACACCTCAGCGAGGTCAGCGTCGAACATTCCCGCTGACCGCCTTGGCGAGCTGGTCGACCACCGTCTCGACGTCCTGGTCGGTGAGGCTCTGGTGGATCGGCAGCAGGAGGGTCGTCTCGGCCGCTTCGTCGGTGCGCGGCAGGTCCACGTCGGAGTGGTGGAGGGACGTGTGGTGCAGCGGCGGGTAGCGGAAGGTGGTGTAGATGTCCGCGTCGAGCAGGTCTTCGGCCACCTGGTCGCGGATCGCCGCGTCGAGCTGGATCCAGTAGAAGTAGTACGAGCCCACGTGGCCCGCTGGGAGCGGGGGCGGTGTGCGGACGCCCTCGACGCCGGCGAGGAGGTGGTCGTAGGTCTCGGCTATGGCGCGGCGTCGTGCCACGAAACCGGGCAGGCGGCGCAGCTGGACGCTCCCGATCGCGGCGGTGACGTCGTTGCCGATGCCGCGGCGGCCGATCTCCTCGATGGCCAGTTCCCACCAGCGGCGCCGCATGTCGGCCATCGCGGTGAACGAGCTGCGGTCCACCATGCCGTGGTAGGCCAGCCGGTGGGCGCGGCGGGCCAGTTCGGGGTCGCGGACCCACAGCACGCCGCCGTCACCGGTGGTGATGATCTTCCGGGCGTCCAGGCTCCACACGCCGATGTCGCCGAACGTCCCGCACATCGTGCCGGACACGCTGGAGGCGATCGAGCACGCGGCGTCCTCGACCAGCGCGACGCCGCGTTCGCGGCACAGGGCCGCGATGCCCTCGATCTCACCGGGATGGCCGCCGTAGTGCAGCACGATCACGGCCTTCGTCCGGGGGGTCAGCGCCTGGTCGATGTCGGCGACCGTCGGGTTGAGCGTGCGGGAGTCGACGTCGCAGAAGACCGGCCGGGCGCCGGTGACGGCGACCGCGTTGGCGTTGGCGATGAAGTTCACCGACGGGAGCACCACGTCGTCGCCGGGGCCGAGCCCCAGGAGTTCCATCGCCATGAACAGGCCTGAGGTGCAGGAGTTGATGAAGAGCACTCCGTCGCGTTCCACCTTGAGGTGCGCGGCGAACTCCGCCTCGAAGGTCTGGGTGCGCGGGCCGTATCCCAGCCAGTTGCGGGCGAACACCTCACGGACCGCTTCGAGCTCCTCTTCGCCGAGACTCGGCTGGAAAACGTTGATCATCTCGCCTCCGGGAACCGTTTCGGGCACCGTACCGGCGGGTGGCAGAGAACCGATGGTGGCAGCGTCCAGCGATCGTTGAGCGGGCCGCGAGCCTCAGCCGGTGGCCGCCGGGAACCGCAGCACCCCGCGGGTGACGGGGGACCGGGGGCGGCGGAGCACCGGGCCGGTCCGGCGTACGCGCGGCAGTTCGACGGCGATCGTCCGCAGCGTCGCCGCCGCCAGACGGCGGGCCGCCGGGGCGGCGGGCGCGGTCAGCGGGCCGTCGGGCAGGACCGCACGGTCGCGGTCGAGATCGAAGCGGTCGGGGTCCTCGTGTACGGCCGGGTCGCGCTCGGCTGCCTCGACCACCACGGAAAGCTCGTCGCCGATCCGCAGCTTGTGCCCGGCCAGTTCGACGTCTTCGTGGGCGAAGAGCCGGTGCAGCCGGACCGGAGGCGCGTACCGCCTCGTCTCGTCGATCGCGAGGGCCGCGCACGCCGGGTCGTCCCGTACCCGTTCCCATGCCTCGGGCTGGTCGAGCAGGGCCTGCAGCGCGTCGCAGACCAGGTTGACCGTCATGTCGACACCGATGACCGCGAGGGAGACGCCGGTGGCGAGCGTGTCGTCGAGGGGATGCTCCGCGCCCGCGTCCGACAGGCGGCCGGTCTTCAGGCGGAGGGTGTCGTCCAGCAGTTCGCGCAGGCCGGTGATCGCAGTGGTCAGCCTGCGGGCCGACGCGAGCAGGGGCGGGCACAGGGTGGCGTCCAGGGCGTCGTCCGTTCCGGCGCACAGGGCGGCGAAGCGGTCGGGCGCGTGCGGGCCGAGCACCTCGGCGACCGCTTCCATGGCGACCGGACGTGCGAGGTCGTCGCGCAGGTCGAAGTCCCCGTCGAGCGTCCGGAGCCGCTGTGCGCACAGATTTGCGGCCAGGCCGTCCAGGTCGTCGAGGACGGCTCGCGTCAACGTCCGCAGACGTTCGCAGGTCGGGCGGCCGAGGGTGAGGGACGCCTGGTCCAAGGGCAGGAGCTGTTCCATCCGGGGCAGGTCGAACGGGAGGATGCGCTCCTGCTCGGCGCGTGCCTCGTCCGGTTCCTGCGGCGCCGCGTACTCGGGGCTGAGGCGCGCGTCCGCCAGCGCGGTGGCCGCCAGGTCATGGTGGGCCGTCACCCAGACGGAAGCCTGGCTGCGGTAGAGGGGGCCTCGCGCCCGCATCCGCCGTCCGAGGTCGTGCGGGTCGTCGCTCGCCGCGCGGAGCAAGAGCGCGTACGGGTCGTCCCGCACTCCCATGATCCATTGGGCGCCGTGCATGAGCAGCAAGAGGTAGCTCAGCTCAGGGTCCGCCATCTCGGTCGCCAGTGCCTTGCCCATCGAGCCGTCCGCCATGGGACAGACGCTACGGAGGGCCGCTCTAGCCTTCCTCGATCAGGGCTGAAGCGAGGCCGCCGGCGCCGTCGCGGACGCGCGGTGCTCGGCGGTGAGCTTCTCCAGCACCGGGACGACCTCGCTGGGGGATGGCATGTCACGGATCTCGGCGGCGAGGCGGTCGGCCCCCGCCGTGAACGAGGGCTCGTCGAGGACCCTCACCAGCATGTCCCGCAGCCCGGCCGCCGTGAGCCGGTCAGGCTCCACGTAGAGGCCCGCTCCCGCCTCCGCCACCAGGCGCGCCTTGAGCGTGGTGTCCCACAGGCCGCTCGGCAGGACGATCTGCGGCACACCGTGCGCCAGGACGGTCTGCATCGTGCCGAAGCCGCCCTGGTGGATGCTCGCCGCGCAGGTCGGGAGCAGCTCGTGCAGGGGCGCGAAGTCCACGGTCCGGACGTTGTCCGGCACGCGCGCCACGGTGGCGAGTTGGTCGGCGTTCAGGGTGGCCACCACCTCGATGTCGAGGTCGGCCACGCCCTCCAGCAGCTCGGACACGACGGCCCGCTCGCGTCCTGCCAGTTCACGGCGGGACAGCCCGAGGGTGAGGCAGACCCGGCGGCGGCGCGGCGGCTCCCTCAGCCAGGCCGGGACCGTCGTCCCTCCGCTGTAGGGCACATGGCGCAGCGGCACCCGGTGCGTGCCGGTCGGCAGCCGCATGGACGGCGGTACGGGGTCGATCGTCCACTGACCGACGATCACGTCCTCGCCGAACGGGCAGCCGAACCGCGCGAGCTCCGGCTCCAGCCACTCCCGCATGGGGTCCTCGCGCAGCTCCGGCGGCCTGCGTGCCTGGACGGCGCGGAACCTCTCGCGCATCACGCCGAGCAGGTCGACGCCGAACACCATCCGCGCGTGCGCCGCGCCGCAGGCCCTGGCCGCCACCGGGCCGGCGAACACGAGCATGTCCCAGATCACCAGGTCGGGCTTCCACGCGCGGGCGAAGCCGACGAGGTCGTCCACCAGCCCGCCATAGGACACGGGAGGGAACCCCAGGGTGGTCATGACGAGCGAGACGCCGTGCACGAAGTCGTCGTCGAGGTCGTCCCCGGCGAACTCGTCCATGCGCATGAGGTCCCACGGGTTCAGCGTCCGGTCCGACTCCATGGGCATGGCGGTGATGGCGTCCTCCAGGTTGAGCGCCTCGCCGACGGGCACGACGGTGAGCCCGGTCTCGGCGATCTCGTCGACCAGGTCGGGCTGGCTCGCGACGCACACCTCGTGGCCCGCCGCCCGCAGGGCCCAGGCCAGCGGGACGTGCGGATAGACGTGGGCCTTGACGGGCAACGCCATGATCAGGATTCGCACCGGCATCACCTATGCGTAGAGGGCGCGCTCGATCTGGAGGCATTCGGCGTAGTCGGGCAGGATGCCGTCCACCTCCAGCTTGGCCAGGGTGGGCGCGGCGCGATCACGTTCCGACAGGATCGGGTCGACGCCCGCGGGGAGGGGAAGTTCGAGAGCGGGGTCGAACACCGAGAGGGCGAGCTCGTTCTCCTTCACGTACTCGCCGGACAGCATGTAGGCCATGACCGTGTCGTCCTCCAGGGCGACGAAGGCGTGCGCCACGCCGACCGGGAAGTACATCGCGCGGAACTCCTCCGGGTCGAGCACCGAGGAGTCGGAGAGCCCGAAGGTCGGCGACCCCACCCGGATGTCGATGACCAGGTCGAGCGCTCTGCCGCGCGCGCAGTAGACGTACTTGGCGATGCCCGGCGGGGTGAGGGTGAAGTGGGCGCCGCGCACCACGCCTCTGCGGGACCTGCTGTGGTTGGTCTGGGCCACCGGGAACAGGCCGTGGCCCATCGCCTCGCGGAGCGCCGCCTCCTGGTACGGCGAGACGAACAGCCCCCGCTCGTCGGTGAAGACCGGCGGCCGGAACTCGAATGCGCCCTGGACGGCGAGCTTCCGAAACTGCATGAGGTGTCCTTCGGATCGTGGGATCGCCTGTCCGGGGCCGGTGCCGTCCCGGACGACATGGAGCCGGCTCAGACGACATGGACCTCGGGTACGTAGAGGATCCATCGGCCGCCCGCCTCGTGGAAGGCGCGCTCCTTCGCCATGATCTCTTCGGCGTGGTTCCAGGCGAACAGCACGGCGTAGTCGGGGTAGGGATCGGCCAGCGCTTCGGGGGACCGCACCGGGATGTGCGAGCCGGGCATCAGCTTGCCGTTCTTGGCCGGGGTGGCGTCGCACACGAACGAGACCAGCTCGGGGGTGATCCCGCAGAAGTTGGTCACGGTCGCGCTCTTGGCCGTCGCGCCGTAGCCGACGACCCTTTTCCCCTCGGCGCGCAGGCCGCGCAGCAGGCCCATGAGGTCGTCGCGGATGCGGTTCACGCCGGCGGCGAAGCCGGCGAAGTCCGCCGGGGCGGCCAGGCCGCGTTCCAGCTCCTCGGCGGCCAGTTCCTCGACAGCCGGCGACGGTGCGCGCCGTCCCGCCCGCGCGATCGTGTAGCGCAGCTCTCCGCCGTGCACCGGCAGCCGTTCGACGTCGACCAGCTCGAACCCGAACCGGGCCGCGGCGTTGCGCACGGAACGGACGGTGAAGAAGAAGAAATGCTCGTCGTAGATCTGGTCGAAGGTGTTGCGGCGCAGGATGTCGCCCAGGTACGGGTCCTCGAACACCAGGACCCCGTCGGGCGCCAGCAGCGCGTCGACCCCGCGGAAGATGGAGCCGATGTAGGGGATGTGGCACATCGTGTTGGCGGCGTAGATGACGTCGGCGGGCCCGTCCTCGGCGACGATGGCGGAGGCCACGGACTCCTCGAAGAAGTCGACGCGCACCCGCACGCCCTGCCCGCGGGCCAGCTCGGCGACACCGCCGGAGGGCTCCACCCCCAGATGGCGGACGCCCGCCTTGTCGATCGTCTTGAGCATGACGCCGTCGTTGCAGCCGACCTCGACGATGAACGGATCGTCCCCGGTCAGGTGGGAGTCCAGCAGGAGCTGGGCGGTCTCCTCGAAGTGCCGGCGCATCCGGACCGAGCCGGACGAGTGGTACGGGTAGGCCTCGTGGAACATGCGGTCACGCGCCACCTCGTCGATGAGCTGCGTCATCGTGCAGGACTCGCAGATCCCCACCGCGAGCCGGAAGAAGTACTCGTGCCCGACCCCCGCGGGGTCGAGGAAGGCGTCGGAGAGGGGCTGACGCCCAAAGTCGAAGAACTCGTGGACGGCACCACCGCAGACACGGCACATGAGATCTTCCTCGGACTCGTGGGACGCCGCGCCGGTCGTCCGGGCGGCTCCGCGGGACTGTGAGGCGGGGCTTGACTGCTTCGATCGTCGTCCCCCGCTCTTGAGCGGCCGTGGACGTTCGCTGGAGCCCGGGCCGGGCCGCACGAACGCGGCGCGGCCCGGCGGGTCGTCCTCGAAGATCAGCGGTTGAGGCGGCGGTAGCGCCGGATCGACAGCGGCAGGAACACCGCGGTGATCAGTATCGGCCAGGCGACCGCCAGCTCGATCGCGTGCTCGGCCGCCCACGACCCGCCGCTCAGCCCGGGGTTGCCGAACAGGTCGCGGCACGCCTGCACGGTGGCCGACAGCGGGTTCCACTCGGCGATGACCCGCAACCAGTCGGGCATCAGCTCCGGCGAGACGAACGTGTTGGCCAGCAAGGTCAGCGGGAACAGCGGCATCCAGGCCGCTCCGGCGCCCTCCGGGGTCAGCCGGAGCCCCATGCAGATCCCCACCCACACCAGCGAGAACCGCAGCAGCAACAGCAGCCCGGCCGCCGCCAGCGCGGGACCGAGCCCGTCGTGCGCGCGCCAGCCGACCAGCAGGCCGCACAGCGTCAGGATCACCAGGTCGAGCGTCGAGGTGAGCATGTCAGCGATGACCCGGCCCATCAGGACGCCGAACGACGACACCGGCATCGACCTGAACCGGTCGGTGACCCCGCGGGCGGCGTTGGTCGCGACGACGTACACGGTCGAGATCACGCCGAAGACCATCGTCTGCCCGAACATGCCGGGCATGAGGAACTCGCGGTAGTCGCCGCCTCCGGCCACCCGCATGGCGCTGCCGAAGACGTACCCGAACAGCAGCACCATGACGAGCGGGAACAGCAGCGTGCTGAGGATCACCGTCGGGTTGCGCCTCCAGTGGATCAGCTCGCGCCCGGACACAACACGGGCGTCGGAGAGCGCCCAGCGCACCCGCTCGGCGCGGGTGGTCGGGATCGGGAGAGTCGTCGGCAGGCTCACGGTCGCACCATCCTCTTCTCCTCGGCCGGCCGGCCGCCATCGGCACCGTCGGCACCGGCATCACCGTCGCCACCGGCGGCGCGGCCGGTGAGGCTGAGGAACACCTCGTCGAGCGTCGGCCGGCGCAGCGTGAGGTCCTCCACTTGCAGGCCCGCGTCGCGCAGCTCGCGGGCCGTCACGGTGATGGCCTCCAGAGGGTCCTTGACGGGCGCCGTGACGCGGGCGGAATCGGGATCGATCTCGGGGCTGGCATCGGCGACCCTGGCGATGATCTCCGCGGCCGAGGGCACGTCGGCGGCGTCCCGCAGCACCACGTCGATCTGGTCACCGCCGATCATGGACTTCAGCCGGTTCGGCGACCCGTCGGCGATCACGGCGCCCGCGTCCAGCACCGCGATCTGGTGCGCGAGCCGGTCGGCCTCCTCCAGGTACTGCGTGGTCAGCAGGACCGTGGTGCCCTGCGCGACGAGCTCGCGCACCGCCCGCCAGACCTCGGTGCGGCTGCGCGGGTCGAGCCCGGTCGTCGGCTCGTCGAGGAACAGCACCTGCGGCCTCAGGATGAAGCTCGCCGCGAGGTCCAGCCGGCGGCGCATCCCCCCGGAGTAGTGCTTGACCCGCTTGTCGGCCGCGTCGGCGAGGCCGAACCACTCCAGGAGTTCGTCGGTACGGCGCTTGGCGTCGCGGGAGCGGAGCCGGAACAGCCGCGCCCACATGCGCAGGTTTTCCCGGCCGGTGAGGATCTCGTCGACCGAGGGCTGCTGGCCGGCGAGGCCGATCCGGTAGCGGACCTGCCCGGAGTCGCCCACCACGTCGAACCCCGCGACCCGGGCGGTCCCCCCGTCCGGCAGCAGCAGGGTGCTGAGGATGCGAACGGCCGTGGTCTTGCCGGCCCCGTTGGGCCCGAGCAGCCCGCAGACCGTGCCCTCGGCCACGGCCAGGTCGAACCCGGCGAGCGCGTGCGTGTCGCCGTAGCGCTTGCGGAGCCCTTCGGCCTCGATCGCGAACCTGGTCACGACGCTCCCTTCGATTAGAGGACTTCACTCTATCAATTTAGGACACCGATGTGTCAATACAAGGCGCGTGATTCTACTTTGAGTCTTCTATGTACACTTCTGGCATGCAGAACGAGTCCGGGGTGCGGGGCCGCACCCGCCGCGCGATCCTGGCGGCCGCCGCCTCCGCGCTCGCCCGCGACCGCGCCGCGACCTTGGCCGACATCGCCGAGGCGGCCGGAGTCGGGCGCAGCACGCTGCACCGCTACTTCGCCGACCGGGAAGAACTGATGAACGCGGTCGTGGAGGACTCGCTGACGGTGATCAGCCGTTCCATCGACGAGGCCGCCCTCGGGCAGGGCCCGCCGCTGGAAGGAATGCGCCGCCTGGTCGCGGCGATGCTGGACGTCGCCGACCGGCTGATGTTCCTGTGGGGCGACCCGCGCGTCCTGGAGGCCTTCGACAAGTCCTCCCCCGGCGAGGACGGCTCCGGGGCGGCACCGCAGTCCGTCGTCGACCTCATCGAACGCGGTCAGGCCGAGGGCGTGTTCGACCCGGAGGTCAGCGCCGACTGGATCCAGAACGTGCTGTGGGCCGTCGTCTACACGGGCGTCGAGCAGGTCGAGAAGGGCTTGATGCCCCGGCACGGCGTCTACGCCACGGTGGTCCGCACCTTCGAGAACGGCATCCGCGTCCACGCCCCCTGACGACCGCCGCGATCACCCAGTCGCGCCACGCGGAGCGGTCAGGCTGTGCGGCGGCGGTGTTGGGCGGTCAGCGCCTCCAGCCTTGCCACGGTGTCGCTGGGGGCGGGCGTGCTCATCAGCTCCCGCTGGAGTCCGGCCGCGTTGCGCGCGAAGGACGGTTCGTTCAGCAGGCGCAGCAGCAGGGCGCGAAGCTCGCCGGCGGTCGCGTGCTCGACGTCGGGCACGGTCAGGCCGATGCCCGCCTCGCGCACCTGCACGGCCCTCATCGGGATGTCCCAGAGCTCTCCCGGCAGGATGAGCTGGGGGACGCCATGCGCGAACGCGGTGTGCAACGTCCACACGTCCGACTGGTGAATGATCACCGAGCAGGTCGGCAGCAGCTCGTTCAGCGGCGCGGACTCGACCACCCGCACGTTGTCCGGGAGTTCCACGCTTCGAAGCAGCGGGCTCGGCGGCGCGACCACCTCGATGTCGAGGCCGCCGAGGACCTCCAGGAGCGCGGCGACGGGCACCCGGTCGCCGCCCGTCACCTCGGGGTGCGGAAGGGTCAGGCTGAGGCACACCCGCGGTCGCTTCGGCGCCTCGTGCAGCAACTTCGGCACGACCGCCGGGCCGTTGTACGGGACGTGCCGCATCTGGACGTAGTCGATGCCCGTCGGAAGCTGCTGGGACGGCGGAACCGGGTCGATCGTCCACTGTCCCGTGACGACGTCCTCACCGAACGAGCAGCCGTACCGCTCCAGCCAGGGCGCCAGCCACTCCTCCAGCGGGTCCTCGCGCCACTCGGGCGGACGTTCGGCCATGGCCGCCAGGTAGTGCCCGCGCATGAGGGCGACCATGTCGAGCCCGTAGAGGAGACGGGCGTGGGCGGCGCCGCACGCCTTGGCGGCCACCGGGCCGGCGAAGACGAGCGGATCCCACAGCACCAGGTCAGGGCACCATTCGCGGGCGTAGGCGACCAGCTCCTCGATGGTGGTCGGCGGGCTGAACGTCCGGAAGACGGTCGTCGTCATCACCGTGAGAACGCCGTGCATGAAGTCGTAGGTGAGCTTTTCCGGGCGGTTCTCCTCGATCCGCATCAGGTCCTCGGGGTCGGGCACGTCGGCCGCGATCCCCCCGCCCTCGCGCAGCCGGTCGCTGGCCGCGATGTTCTCGTCGGCCTCCAGAGCCTCCCCGATGGGGACGGCGGTGAGGCCGGTCCGCGTGATGTCGGCCACGAGGTTGGGCCGGTCGACGAGGCGGACCTCGTGCCCGGCCGCCCGCAGCGCCCAGGCCAGCGGCACGCGGTGGTGCCCCGGGGCCTTGGTCGGGGTCGTCACGAACATGACACGCACAGTGCACTCCTCAAGAGCTCACCCCTGCCGGGCGCGGTGCCCGGCGGTCAGTCGTTCCAGCGACGGCACGACGTCCGCGGGCGCGGGGGTGCCGGTCATCCGCGTGCGCAGTCGCGCCGCGGCCCGCGCGAAGGAGGGGTCGTCGAGGACACGGCCGACCAGGTCGCGCAGCTCGCGGGCCTCGAACCGCTCGATGTCGCGGACGCACAGGCCCGCGCCGGAGTCCTCCAGCCGCTCCGCCTTGAGCATCGTGTCCCAGAGGTCGCCCGGCAGGAGCACCTGGGGAATCCCGTGCGCGAGCGCGGTCTGCATCGTGCCGGTGCCGCCCTGGTGGACGATGGCCGAGCAGCTCGGCAGCAGTTCGTTCAGCGGGACGAAGTCCACGACGCGCACGTTGTCCGGGACGCGCCGGACGTCCGAGAGCTGGTCGGCGGTGAGGGTCGCCACGACCTCGGCGTCCAGGTCGGCCATCGCCTCCAGCAGGTCGCTCATCGAGACCCGGTTGCCGCCGAGCACCTCGCGGTGCGAGAGCCCCAGCGTCAGGCAGACCCGGCGGCGCGCGGGCGGCTCGCGCAGCCATCCGGGGACCGTCGCCCGGCCGTTGTACGACACGTGCCGCATCGGAACGTAGAGGTGGTCGACCGGGAGGCGCATCCAGGACGGGCCGGGGTCGATGGTCCACTGCCCCATGACGACGTCCTCGCCGAACGAGCAGCCGTACCGCTCCAGCCAGGGGGCCAGCCACTCCTCCAGCGGGTCCTCGCGGAGCGGGGCCGGGCGTTCGCGCACGGCGTCCAGGTAGCGTTCACGCATCCACCCGATCACGTCCAGCCCGTACATCATCCGCGCGTGGGCCGCTCCGCACGCACGGGCGGCGATCGCGCCACCGAAGCCCAGCGGGTCCCAGACCACCAGGTCGGGCCGCCACTCGCGGGCGAAGGCGACCAGGTCGTCGGTCGCCGCGACCGGCGCGTGGTTCTTGAACACGACGGTGGTCAGCACGGTGAAGAGCCCGTGCATGAAGTCGTAGGTCAGCCGCTCCGGGCGCCGTTCGTCGATCCTCATCAGCGGCCCGGGGTCGGGCACGTCGCCGGTCGCCTCCCGTTCCCGGATCTCGGCCATCAGCGCCTCCGCGTCGAAGGCCTCGCCGATCGGCACGCCGGTCAGGCCCGCGTCGGTGATGTCGCCCACCACGTCCGGGCTGGCGGCCACGCGGACCTCGTGCCCCGCGGCCCGCAGCGCCCACGCCAGCGGCACCCGCGGATACGCGTGGGCCTTGAACGGAAGCGTCGTGATCAGGATGCGCACCGCGTCCCCTTTCGCCGTCGGTGCCCCGGCGCGGTCCCGGCCGACCACGTCGGGCCTGGCCGCAGGCTGCCACGCGGTCCTCGCGGCCCGCTCGACACCCGGCGTCTCGACTCGCTTGCGAGGGTCCGGAGGCGGCGCGAGGGTAGGTTCCGCGGGGAGTACGCGCGACCGGAGGGAAGACGGACATGAGGGTTCTGGTGACGGGAGCCACGGGCACCGTCGGACGGCACGTGGTGGACGGCCTCCTGCGTTCGGGGGCGTCCGTACGGGCGCTGACCCGCTCGCCCGAGACGGCGGGGCTGCCCGGCGAGGTCGAGGTGGTGCGGGGCGACCTCACCGCGCCCGAGTCGGTGGAGCCCGCGCTCGCGGACGTCGACCGGCTGTACCTCTTCCCCGTGCCGGAGACGGCCGAAGCGGTCATGCGGCTCGCCGGCAAGGCGGGCGTACGGCGCGTGGTGGTGCTGTCGTCGGTGTCCGCCGGGTACGCCGAGGGCGACCTGAGCGGTGACCAGCACCGCGCCGTCGAGGTGGCGGTGGAGGCGTCCGGGATCGAGTGGACGCACGTGCGCCCGGGCGAGTTCATGGCCAACCTGCTGTTCCTGTGGGCGCCGTTCGTCCAGGCCGAAGGCGTGGTGCGGGCCCCCTACGGCGACGCCGAGAGCGCGATGGTCCATGAGGCCGACATCGCCGACGTCGCGGTGCGGGCGCTGGTCGAGGACGGCCATGCGGGGGAGCAGTACCCCCTGACGGGTCCCGAGGCGCTCACGAAGGTCGAGCAGGTCCGCATCATCGGTGAGGTGCTCGGACGGGACGTCCGCTTCGAGGAGCTGACCAAGGAACAGACCCGGGAGCTGTGGATCAGCCAGGGCATGCCGGCCGAGGCGGTCGACTGGCTGCTGACGCCGCCCCCGCCGAAGGCCACCGTCGGCCCGACCTCCGAACAGGTCACCGGCCGTCCCGCCCGCACCTTCGCCCAGTGGGTCGCCGACCACCGGGCGGACTTCAGCTGATCCGGCCGTGCTGGACACCGGATCGACCGGGGCTCGACCGCGGTGACGGAGAGTCGGCGCACGCCACGTGGGTGACCGAACGCCACGTGGGCGACCGACGCGTCGGACCACCGAGGAGGAGCGCCCATGCCGTTTCCGTTCGACCTCCAGGGCAGGAAGGCCCTCGTCACCGGGGCGTCCCGGGGAATCGGCCGGGCGATCTCGCTCGCGCTCGCCCAGGCCGGGGCGGACGTGGCGCTGCTCGCGCGCGGCGCCGACGACCTGGACAAGCTCGCCGGAGAGATCGCCGACCATGACGTGCGCGCCGTCTCCGTCCCGGCCGACGTCACCGTCCCAGCGCAGGTGGAGCGTGCGGTCGACACCGCTCTCACCGAGTTCGGCCGGCTGGACGTGGTCGTCAACAACGCCGGCGGAACCGGCCGGTTCGGGCCGTTCCTGTCCCTTCCGCACAGCGCATGGGAGCAGGCCATGCGGCTGAACTTCGACTCCGCGGTGCACGTCTGCCGGGCCGTCGGGCCTCACCTGACCGGGCAGCGCGGCGGCTCGGTCGTCAACGTCGCGTCCTTCGCCGGGCAGGGCGGGCTGCCCCTGCTCGCGCCGTACGCGGCGGCGAAGGCGGCGCTGATCTCCCTCACCCGCTCGCTGGCGGCGGAGTGGGCGCTCAGCGACGTCCGCGTCAACGCGGTCGTGCCCGGCTGGATCGCCACCGACCTGACCGCGCCGCTGTCGGCCGACCCGGCGACGAGCGCGAGCCTGCTCGACGCCGTCCCGGCCGGGCGATGGGGCCGGCCGGAGGACGTGGCGGGCGCGGTCGTCTACCTGGCGAGCGACGCCGCCGGCTTCGCCACGGGCTCCTGCCTCACCCTCGACGGAGGGCTGGACGTGCTGTCGGGCGGCCCGGCCACGCTGCGGTTCTTCAAGGAGACCGGCGCGTGACCGGTGCTGCCTCGCGGGCCAGCGCCGCCCGGAGCGCCACGCGCCAGTCACGCGGCGGCGCGACGCCGAGCTCGCGCCACCGCGCGTGGCCGAGCACGGCGTAGGGCGGCCTGCGAGCCGGCGTGGGGAACGCGTCGCTGGTGGTCGGGCGGATCCGTCCGGGGTCCGCCCCGACCAGCCGGAACACCTCGGCGGCCAGCTCGTAGCGGCTGGCCGCGCCGGCGTTGGTGGCGTGGAAGACGCCGGTCGCCTCGGGCCGCGCGCCCAGCAGGACGAGCCGTTCGGCCACGTCGGCCGCCCAGGTGGGCTGGCCGACCTGGTCGGTCACGACGTCGACCGGCTCGGGACCGGCGGCGAGCCGCATCATGGTCCGCACGAAGCTGCGTCCCCGGTCGCCGTGCAGCCAGGCGGTCCGCACGACGACGCCCGTGCGCGGCAGGACGTCCAGCACGGCCTGCTCCCCGGCCAGTTTCGTCCGGCCGTACGCGGTCCGCGGGGCGGGCGGATGGTCTTCGGCGTACGGGGTGCGCGCCTCGCCGGAGAACACGTGGTCGGTCGAGACGTGGACGAGCCTCGCCCCCGTCTCGGCGCAGGCGAGCGCCAGGGCGTGCGGCGCGGCGCCGTTGACGCGCAGCGCCTCCGGCTCGTGCGCCTCGGCGGCGTCGACCGCCGTGTAACCGGCGCAGTTGACCACCACGTCCGGCCGGTGCTCGCCGAACGCGCGGCGCACCGACCGCGGCGAGGTGACGTCGAGCAGCGCGCGTGGCAGGCCGACGACGGCGTCGTCCGGGCGGCCGGCCGCCAGGCACTCCAGCAGATGGTGCCCGAGCAGCCCGCCCGCTCCCGTGACCAGCCATCTCATGCCAGGATCGTGTCCCGGCCGGTTAGCAGATCCGTCGAGCGCGGCTCGCCCGCCTGCCCGGCCGCGTGCTCCAACGCGGCTCGACGGGCGGCTGACCGGCGACCGCCAGACTCCTGGGCGCACCACAAACAGCGCGAAGGAGCATGATGGCACTGTTCGCCGTTCTCGCGACCCAGCACCCGGTGGGCATCAGCGCCGACGAGTTCCGCCGGCGGCTGCCCGAGGGCTTCGCCTACACCAGAGCACTCGTCGACAAGGGCATCATCAAGCACAGTTGGATCCGGGTGGGCGCCTCGGGCGGGCTGCTCATCTACGACGTCGGCTCGCACGAGGAGCTGCTGTCGCTGCTGTACGCGAATCCCGTCAGCCCTCATCTGGAGTTCGAGGTCATTCCGCTGGCGCAGCCGGCCGAGTTCGATCCCGTGGCCCACGAAAAGGCCGGGACCAGCGCGCGTTGAGCGACGTGCGAGACAGACCCCACATCGTTGACGGCAGCGAGATCCCGGCTGCCCTTCGAATCCGGTCGAGCCGGCCTTCCGTTTCCGTCGATACGAGTGAGGCACGATGCCCGAGGACGCCAGAGACGACGAAGACGCCAGAGACGGCACCGTCACTTTCGTGAACAGGTTCACGGTGCACGCGTCGCCCGCCGAGTTCGAGCGCGCCTTCGTGGAGACCGCCGAGTTCATGGCGCGGCAGGACGGCTTCATCGAGCACACGCTACTGCGCCATGTGGACGACGAACACAGGTACGTCAACATCGCGCGATGGCGGGACGAGGCCGCCTTCCGGGCGGCGGTGGCGGCACCGGGTTTCGGGCCGCACGCCGCAGCCCTGCGCGCGCTCAGCACCAGTGAGCCCAACCTCTACACACCGGCCGGACCGACCCGGCGAAGCCCCTTGGCCGAGGTCGGCGAGGGCTCCGCCGCCCGCTTCTGACCAGCGAGAACATTGATGAACCGTCGCGTCGCGATCACCGGCATCGGAGTCGTCGCACCCGAGGCCGTCGGCACCAAGCGCTTCTGGGACCTGCTGACCGCCGGACGGACGGCCACCAGGCGCATCACCTTCTTCGACCCGTCGCCCTTCCGCTCGCAGGTCGCCGCCGAGGTCGACTTCGACCCGCTGCGCGAGGGGCTGTCCCCGCAGCAGATCCGCCGGATGGACCGCACCACCCAGTTCGCCGTCGTGTCCGCGCGGGAGAGCCTGGCCGACAGCGGGCTCGACGCACCGGACCTCGACCCGTCCCGCACCGGGGTGGTCATCGGCAGCGCCGTGGGCGCCACGATGAGCCTGGAGCGCGAGTACGTGGTCGTCAGCGACGGCGGACGGCGGCACCTGGTCGACGAGGAGTACGCCGTCCGGCACCTGTTCGGCCACTTCGTGCCCAGTACCATCGCCGCCGAGGTGGCCTGGGACGTCGGCGCCGAGGGCCCGGTCGCCACGGTGTCCACCGGCTGCACGTCGGGCCTGGACTCGGTCGGGCACGCCGTCGAGCTGATCCGGGAGGGGACGGCCGACCTCATGGTGGCCGGGGCGACCGACGCGCCCATCTCCCCGATCACCATGGCCTGCTTCGACGCGATCAAGGCGACCACGCCGCGCAAGGACGATCCGGCGACGGCGTCCCGGCCGTTCGACCTGACCAGGAACGGGTTCGTGCTCGGCGAGGGTGCGGCGGTGTTCGTGCTGGAGGAACTGGAGCACGCACGCCGCCGCGGGGCGCACATCCGTGCGGAGATCAGCGGGTTCGCCACCCGGTCCAACGCCTACCACATGACCGGGCTGCGCTCCGACGGACGCGAGATGGCCGAGGCCATCCGCGCAGCGCTGGCCCAGGCCCGGACAGCCCCGGAAGACGTGGCCTACGTGAACGCGCACGGCTCGGGGACCAAGCAGAACGACCGGCACGAGACGGCGGCCTTCAAACGGGCCTTGGGCGAGCACGCCTACCGCGTCCCGGTCAGCGGGATCAAGTCGATGGTCGGCCACTCCCTCGGCGCCATCGGCTCCCTGGAGATCGCCGCGTGCGCCCTGGCCATCGAGGACGGCGTCATCCCGCCGACCGCGAACCTGCACGAGCCCGATCCCGAGTGCGACCTGGACTACGTGCCGCTGCGGGCACGCGAAGGCCGGGTCGGCACCGCGCTGACCGTCGGCAGCGGGTTCGGCGGCTTCCAGAGCGCGATGGTGCTGTCGGCCGTCTCAGGGGACGACCGGTGACGGCCGCCACGGTGGTGACCGGCATGGGCGTGCTGGCTCCGACCGGGCTCGGCACGACCGCGCACTGGTCGGCCACCCTGCGCGGCCAGAGTGCGATCGGGCCGATCACGCGGTTCGACGCCACGCCGTACACCAGTCGCCTGGCCGCCGAGATCGACGGTTTCGTCGCGGCCGAGCGACTGCCGAGCCGCCTGCTCCCGCAGACCGACCACATGACCCGGCTGGCGCTCGTGGCGGCGGAATGGGCGCTCCAGGACGCCGCGCTCGCCCCCGCGGAGCTGCCCGAGTACGGCGTGGGCGTGGTGACGGCCGGCTCCGCCGGGGGCTTCGAGTTCGGCCACCGCGAGCTGGAGAAGCTGTGGAGCAAGGGGCCCGAACACGTCAGCGCCTACCAGTCGTTCGCCTGGTTCTACGCGGTCAACACGGGCCAGATCTCGATCCGCCACGGGCTGCGGGGACCCAGCGGCGTGCTGGTGACCGAGCAGGCCGGCGGGCTCGACGCGATCGCCCAGGCGCGGCGGCACCTGCGCGACGGCGTCCCGGCGATGATCGGCGGCGGGGTGGACGGCTCCCCGTGTCCGTGGGGATGGGTCGCCCAGCAGACCAGCGGACGGCTGAGCGCCGCCCGCGACCCGGCACGCGCCTACCTGCCCTTCGACGAGGACGCGGCGGGCCACGTCCCGGGTGACGGCGGCGCCCTGTTCGTGCTGGAGCGCGCGGACGCCGCCGCCGAGCGCGGCGTGCGCTGGTACGGCGAGATCGCCGGGTACGCGGCGACGTTCGACCCGCCCGCGAGGTCGGGCCGTCCGCCGACGCTGCGCCGGGCGATCGAACGGGCGCTGGACGACGCCGGAGCGGCACCGGCCGACATCGGGGTGGTCTTCGCCGACGCCGCCGGTGTGCCCGAGCTCGACCGGGCCGAGGCGCAGGCATTGCGCGCGGTGTTCGGTCCGTACGGCGTGCCGGTGACCGCGCCGAAGACGATGACCGGGCGGCTGGCCGCCGGCGGGGCGGCGCTCGACCTCGCCACGGCCCTGCTGGCGCTGGAGCGCGGGGTGATCCCGCCAACGGTGAACGTGACCCGGCCCGTCCCCGCCTACGAGCTCGACCTGGTGCCGCGTGCCCGGCGCGTCCCGCTCACGGCCGCCCTGGTGCTGGCCCGCGGTCACGGCGGGTTCAACGCCGCCATGGTCGTCCGCGGCGGGCGGGGCACGAGGCTTCCCGACAACGCACGAAGGAGCGAGACATGCACGAGCTGACCGTGACCAGGCTCATGGAGATCATTCGTGAGTGCGCCGGTGAGGGCGAGGGGCTGGCCACGACGGACAACGTCCTCGACGTGGAGTTCAGCGAGCTCGGCTACGACTCGCTCGCGATGCTGGAGACCGCCGGGCGGATCGAGCGCGACTACGGCATCCGGCTGCCCGACGAGCGGGTGACGGAGGCGACGACCCCGCATGCCTTCCTCAGCCTCGTCCACGACGCCGCGGCCGAGTCGCCCTGAGAGGTCTCGCGATGAACGCCCGCGTGTGCGGGCGCGTGCGGGCGCGTGAACAGGGCGGGCCCGGCGATGGAAGCCGGGCCCGCCCTCGTGTCTCGTCCGGGGGCGCTCATCCGAGGTTCGACACGACCTCGCGAAGCGCGCTGATGACCTTGTCCTGCAGGTCGGGGCTCAGCGACGCGTACATCGGCAGCGAGAAGATCTCGGTGGCGAGCCGCTCGGTGACCGGGAGGGAACCCCGTTCGTAGCCGAGGTGCGCGAAGCCGGTCATCGTGTGCACAGGCCACGGGTAGCTGATGTTCAGCTCGATGTCGTAGCCCTTGAGCGCGGCGATGATGTCGTCGCGGCGGGGGTGGCGCACGACGTAGACGTAGTAGACGTGGTCGTTGCCGGGTGCCAGCTGGGGGAGGACGAGCCCCACGTCCGCCAGGCCCTCGGCGTATCGCCGGGCCACCTCGCGGCGGGCCGCGATGTAGCCGTCGAGGCGGCGCAGCTTGCGCCGCAGGATCTCCGCGTGCAGCTCGTCGAGCCTGCTGTTGTGACCCGGGGTCTGGACGACGTAGTAGCGCTCCTCCATGCCGTAGTAGCGCAGCCGCCGCAGATTGCGGTCGACCTCGTCGTCGGAGGTGATGGTCGCGCCGCCGTCCCCGTACGCGCCGAGCACCTTGGTCGGGTAGAAGGAGAACGCCGCCGCCTGGCCCATCGTCCCGGCCAGGGCGCCATGGTGCCGGGCGCCATGGGCCTGCGCGCAGTCTTCGAGGATGACCAGGCCGTGCTCGGCGGCCAGCGACCGCAGCGGCTCCATGTCGACGCACTGGCCGTAGAGGTGCACGGGGAGCAGGCAGCGGGTGCGCGGAGTGATGGCCGCGGCCACCTGCCCGACGTCCATGAGGAAGGTCCGGGGATCGACGTCCACGAAGACGGGCGTGGCGCCCACGGCGTCGATCGCCACCACCGTCGGCGCCGCGGTGTTGGAGACCGTGACGACCTCGTCCCCCGGTCCGACGCCCAGTGCCTGGAGGCCCAGCTTGATGGCGTTGGTCCCGTTGTCGACGCCCGCGCAGTGCCGCACGCCGTGGTAGGCGGCGAACTCCTCCTCGAAGCCCCGCACGCTCGCGCCGAGAACGAGCCGCCCTGAGGAGAAAACGGTCTCGACCGCGTCGAGAATATCCTCGCGCTCTTTCTCGTACTCCGGCAAATAGTCCCACACCCGAGTGGTCATGTCGCTTTCACCCTCCTTGGAGTTTTGAACCTCCTTGGGATTCGCCATTCAGCACAATGCACGTCACTCGTGCGCAGCTCGAACCCCCCTTGATCCCGGGGTCATGACCTTGTGGCCAAAGGCGCGCCGTCGATACCATGACCGTGTTTTCCGAACTGATGGGACGAATGGCGTATGCGGGGAATAATCCTGGCCGGCGGCAACGGGACCCGATTGCATCCGGCGACGCTCGCGGTTTCCAAACAATTGTTGCCGGTGGGCGACAAACCGATGATCTATTATCCGCTGTCGGTGCTGATGCTCGCGGGCATCCGGGACGTCCTGGTCATCACGATGCCGGGCGACACCCCGCAGTTCCGCAGGCTGCTCGGCGACGGCTCGCACCTCGGCCTCAACATCACCTACGCACGGCAGGACGAGCCCCGCGGGATCGCCGAGGCGTTCCTCATCGGGGCCGGGCACGTCGGCGCCGACGACGTGGCGCTCGTGCTCGGCGACAACATCTTCCACGGCAACGCGTTCTCCGAACTGCTGGAGCGCGAAAGCGCGAACCTGAACGGCTGCACACTGTTCGGCTATCCGGTCACCGATCCCGAGCGGTACGGCGTCGGCGAGACCGACGGCGAGGGACGGCTGGTGTCCATCGAGGAGAAGCCCCTCCGGCCGCGGTCCAACCGGGCCATCACCGGGCTGTACTTCTACGACAACGACGTGCTCGAACTGGCCAAGGACCTGCGGCCGTCCGCTCGCGGCGAGCTGGAGATCACCGACCTCAACCACGCGTACCTCAAGCGGGGGCAGGCGAGGCTGGTCGACCTCGGCCGCGGTTTCGCCTGGCTCGACACCGGCACGCCCGAGTCACTGCTCCAGGCCAGCATGTACGTGCGGACCCTGGAGGAACGCCAGGGCGTGCGCATCGCCTGCATCGAAGAGGTGGCGCTGCGGATGGGCTACATCGGGGTCGAGCAGTGCCATCGGCTCGGGGAGAACATCGGCAAGTCGGCCTATGGCCAGTACGTCATGGCCATCGCCGACGAGCTGGCGGCCTGAGCCGGCCGCCACACCAGCCGACCGGCATTGCGACACCCGGCGGCCGTCACACCGTCACACCCGGCGGCCGATGAACATTCCCCGCTCGCTCCAGGCGACCTGGACGAACTCCGCCGGGCATCCGGCGTCGGCGAACGCCGCCAGGTACTCCTCCAGGGTGAAGAGCGTCAGCAGGTCGACCTCGGTGAACTCCCTGATGCCCGTCGAGTCCCCCACGAGGAACTTGACCTCCATGCGAGTGGTCCGCCCCTGCCGCGTCGAGTGCGACACCCGGGCGACCGTCCTGCTCCCCGACTGGGCGAGGTCGCCCGCGACGTAGCCATCGATGAACCGCTCGGGGAACCACCACGGCTCCACGACGAGCACCCCGCCGGGTTCCAGATGCCGGGCCATCGACCGGACGGCGGACCGCATGTCGTCCAGGCTGCGCAGGTAGCCGATCGCGGTGAACATGCAGGCCACCGCGTCGAACGTCCGGCCGAGGTCGAAGTCGCGCATGTCGCCGGCGTGCAGCGGTACGGCGGGCAGCCGCCGCACGGCCAGGTCGAGCATCGGCCGCGCCAGCTCCAGCCCCTCGGTGTGGGCGAACAGCTTGCCGAAGGTCTCCAGGTGCGCCCCCGTCCCGCAGGCGACGTCGAGCAGGGAGTCCGCGTCCGGCAGCCGTGACCTGATCAACCGGCCGGTCCGCTCGGCCTCGTCCCCCCAGTCCTTCCCCCGGCTCTCGTAGATCAGCTCGTAGACGTCGGCGAGCTCGTGGCTGAACATCACGTCTCCTTCGCGGGTCGGTCCGCGGCGGTCAGTCGTCGAGGACGGCGACCGCGCGCGTCCACCCCGCGCCGCCCCCGGCGATCTTCACGGGAAAGCACGCCACGCGGAAGCCGTGGGGCCTCGGGAGACTCTCCAGGTTGGCGAGCCGCTCGATCTGGCAGTACTCGCGGTCCCGGCCGGCGAAATGGGCCGGCCACAGCACCGAGCGGTCTCCCGACGCCCGGTACCTGGCGATGATGTCCCCGAACGGAGCGTCCAGGCTGAACGCGTCGGTGCCGATCACGCGCACCCCCATGTCCAGCAGCAGGTGGACGGCGGAACCGTCGAGTCCGGCGAAGTCGGTGAAGTAGCGCGAGGTGCCGGCGTTGCGTTGCGCCCCGGTGTGCAGCAGCACGATGTCGAGAGGGCGCGGCGCGTAGCCGGCCCGGTCGAGCGCCTCCTTCACCCGGTCGGCGCCGACGGCTCCGGTCGCGGCGTCGGTCAGGTCGAGCACCACGCCCGGGTTGAAGAACCATTCCAGCGGCATCTGGTCGATGTGCTTCGGCACGCCGTCGCCGTAGGAGGCGCGCGAGCCGTAGTGCGAGGGGGCGTCGACGTGGGTGCCGGTGTGGGTGGTGAGCGTGATCCGGTCGAGCGAGAGGAACTCGCCGTCCGGCAGCTCCGCCGGATCGAACTCGATCCCGAAGTGCTCGCGCATCTCCGAGCTCATATGGACGGCGCCCTCGCGCGGAGTGAGGACCTCGTGCGTCACGGGATCCGGCTCGTAGGACGAGGAGTCCACGGGCGATGACAGGTCGATGAGCCGCACACGGGCCTCCGGAGAGCGGGCGCCACGGAACGTCCCGATCGTCGTCCCCGCCGCCAGCGAACGCCTGGAGCCTCGCTCGAACCCGTACCGGCGGCCGAGCTCCACCGGGGCTCCGGGGCCGCCGCGCACGATCGGACCTTCCAGCCATCGGATCGATGCACGAGGAGACGCCGTGTCCGTCCGAACCGAAGGGTCCGTCCGGCCCGAGAGCCCGCCGTTCGCCGCGGTCTACGCCGACGTCCAGCAGTTCTACGCCCGGCACATGCACCTGCTCGACGCCGGGGCCGCCGACGAGTGGGCGGCGACCTTCACCGAGGACGGGGTCTTCGCGCCGCCCTCGGCGCCCGAGCCGATCAGAGGGCGGGCGAGCCTCGCGGCGGGCGTCCGCGAGTCCTTCGCGAAACTGACCGCCGCGGGCGAGGTGCACCGGCACCTGCTGAGCATGGTCGCCGTGGAGCCGCGACCCGACGGCTCCCTGCTGGTGCGCAGCTATGCCCAGGTCATCGCCACCCCTCGGGACGGCGCGGCCCGGCTGCACCTGATGTGCGTCTGCGAGGACGTGCTCGTCCGCGAGGACGGCGAACTGCGCGTCCGCGAGCGGCGGGTCACCCGCGACGACCGGCCCGACCTTCAGCCCGCCTCGGGCGGCGACCGCCGGGCCGATGCCCGGTGACCGGCGAGCGGACGCCGGACCGGCGGCTCGGCCGGACGCCGGACGGGCGGCTCGGCCGGACGCTCAGCCGGAGTCGATCCGCGTTCGAGCAGCGATTTCTACGGTGCCGGGCATGACGACGACGAGTGGGACGACGAACGACGGCCCGCGGCCACGCGCCGTGATCGTGACCGGCGGCGGCACCGGCATCGGCCGCGCCACCGCGCGAGCGTTCGCCGAACGCGGCGACGGCGTCCTGGTGGTCGGACGGACCGAGTCCGCCCTCATCGAGACCGCCAAGGACCACGACACGATCCGCGTGCTGACGGCCGACGTCACCGACCCGGACGGCCCCCGGCTGGTCGTGGACGCCGCGCTGCGCGAGTTCGGCCGGATCGACGTGCTCGTCAACAACGCCGCCGCGCTCGGCTACCGCCCGCTGGCGCAGGTCGACCGCGAACTGGTCGACACCCAACTCGGCACCAACCTCATCGCCCCGATCCTGCTCACCCGGTACGCGCTCGACGCGCTGGAGGCGGCCGGCGGCACCGTGGTGAACGTCAGCACGGCCGGGTCGCTCGGGATGCGTTCGTGGCCGGACAACGGCGTGTACGGCGCAGCCAAGGTCGCGCTCGACTTCCTCACCCGGACCTGGGCGGTGGAGCTGGCTCCGCGCGGCATCCGGGTCGTGGCCGTCGCCCCCGGGGTGATCGACACCAGGTCCGCCCCGCGCATGGGGCTGTCGGAGGAGGCCTACGACGGCTTCCTGGAGCAGATCGCCACGCGTACGCCGCTCGGCCGCGTCGGCACCCCCGAGGAGATCGCGTGGTGGATCACGCAGCTGACCCTCCCGCAGGCCGCCTACCTCACGGGCGCGGTGGTGCCGGTGGACGGCGGGCTGTCCCTCACCTGAGACGCCGGAGAACGAGATGACCAACACCCGAGACCGGTGGACGGACCACTGGAACGGGCTCGCGCGCTTCTGGCTGGCACGCCTGCGGGCGATGCCCGTCGCCATGGTCACGCGGTTCCCCAACTCCCTGGCCCGCCGGACCGCCGAGCACGCGACCGACCAACCCCGGGCCTAAGCCCCAGCACGAACGAGCAACCGGAAACTTCGCTGGAGGAACCATGCGAGTACTGTTCGTCGCCTCCCCGGGTCTGGGGCACCTCTTTCCGACGGTGCCCCTCGCGCAGGCGATCCGCGCCGCCGGACACGAGGTCCGCTACGCCACCGGAGGCCTCAGCGTCGCCGCGTCCGAGGCGGGATTCACCGTCGTCGACGTCACGCCCGGCCTCGACTACGCCCCGATCTTCATCGACGCGGGCGGGGGCGACGGGCCCCGGCCGATCCACGCCGACGACCCCGAGGACGAGATGCTCGCCCGCCTCTTCGGCCGCGTGTCGGGGGTCATGGTCGACGGCGTCCTCGACGCGGCCCGCGCGTGGTCGCCCGACCTCATCTTCGCCCCGCCGCTCCAGGGCGCGGGACCGCTCGCCGCCGCCGCGCTGGGCATCCCGTACGTGGACATGCCCGTCGGCCTGTACGACGCCCGCCACGACCTGCCCGACATGGTGCGCGAGGCCATGACCGAGCACTACGAGCGGCACGGCGTCACCGGCCGCCCGCCCGTGACCGTCCGGATCAGCACCTGCCTGCCGAGCTTCGCCGAGCACCTCCCCGAAGGGACGAGGCCCGGCGACGCCTGGCCCATGCGGCACGTGTCGTACAACGGCGGGTCCGTCCTCCCGGACTGGCTGCGCGAACGGCCCGAGCGCCCCCGGATCGCGGTCACGCTCGGCACCATCGAGGCCCAGTGGGGCGGCATCGCGGTGCTCGCGCCCCTGATGGCCGCCGCGGGCGCGGTCGACGCCGAGTTCGTGCTCACGCTCGGCGGCGGCGACGTGTCGTTGCTGGGGACTCTGCCGCCGAACGTCCGCGTCGTGGAGTGGGCCCCGCTGGACGCTCTCCTGGAGACCTGCGAGGCCGTCATCCACCACGGCGGAAGCGGGACCTCGATGACCGCCATCCAGTCGGGCATCCCGCAGTGCGTCTTGCCCCAGGGCTCCTACCAGCACAGCGACGTGGACGTGATCGCCGAGCTCGGGATCGGCTTCCTGGCCGACGCCGCGTCGCTGGGCGCCGCCGAGTGCTACACGCTGCTGAAGGACGACGCCATGCGGGACGCGGCACGCCGGGCCCGCGACGAGATGCGGTCGATGCCCGCACCGGCCGAGGTGGTCCCGAGGCTCGCCGAGCTGGCGGCGGCGGACGCGCGGGCGGGCGGTCGATCGGCATGACCGCCCAAGACGGCATGACCGCCCAAGACGAGCTGAGCGCGGCCGAGACGCTGCCCGACCACGTCGTCCGGCTGTACCGCGATCAGGGCTTCGTCCATGTCCCGAACGTCCTGTCCGAGGACGAGGTGACGGCGTTCCGGGCGGCGTCCGAGGAGCTGCTCCGCAAGGAGACGCCCACGATCTGGGGCGCCAGCGAGGACGTGGCCCAGGTGCACTACGTCGAGGAGGCGTGGCTCAAGAGCGGCACGCTGCGCGGGCTGGCGCTGCATCCGCGCCTCATCGGCCTGGCCCGGCGCCTCGCCGGCGGGCCGCTGCGCCTCTACAGCAGCGACGTGCTGGTCAAGAAGCCGCGCGAGGCCCTGCCCACGATGATCCACGACGACGAGGCGGGCCTTCCGCTGGCGAACCTGTCGCGGACGCTGACGGCCTGGGTCGCGCTGGTCGACGTGCCGGTGGAGCGCGGATGCCTGACGTACGTGCCGGGCTCCCACCTGCGCCCGGACGCCGACCGCCAGATCCACATGGAGAGCTTCGACGACTACCGCCCGATGGAGGACGTCTGGCCGGGCTTCCCGTGGCAGCCGAGGGTCTCGGTGCCGCTGCGCGCCGGAGACGTCGCCTTCCACCATTTCCGCACCGTGCACATGGCCGGGCCGAACACCACCGACGTGCCGCGCATGGCCCACGGGGTCATCTACGCGGACGAGGAGGCCACCTATCGGCCCGGCGTCCAGGACCAGTACCTCACCCACTTCCAGCCCGGTCAGCGGCTGGAGGGCGAGAAGTTCCCACCGGTGGGATGAGCGCCCCCTGATGAAAGTCATGTTCGCCTCGCTCGAAGGCAGCCACTTCCAGCTCATGGTGCCGATGGCCTGGGCACTGCGTACCGCGGGCCACCAGGTCCGGGCGGTCTGCAAGCGCGACCTGGTCGACGCGGTCACCCAGGCCGGGCTGACGGCGGTTCCGGTGGACTGCCCGCCCTGGCAGGAGGGTCTCGGCCGGTTTCATCAGGAGGCCCTCGCCCGCTGCAACGAGCTGGAGACCACCGAGCTGGAGCGCCTCGGCCGGACGGCCTCCGATTTCGCCGGCGCGGTCCCGGCGCCGCCGACGTGGGAGACGTTGCTCGCCTACGAGAGCCTCGTGGTCCCAGCGCTGTGGTCGAGGCTCAACCGCGACGAGATGATCGACGGCCTGGTGGAGTACGCCCGGTTCTGGAAGCCGGACCTGGTGCTCTGGGAGAGCTTCTGCATGGGCGGGCCCGTGGCGGCCCTCGCCTGCGGCGCCGCCCACGCGCGGATGGTGTCCGGCCCCGACATGGCCCTGCAGCTGGGGCCGCGACGCGAGTTCGTCCGGCGGTCGCGCGAGCTGCCGCCGGAGAACCGCGAGGATCCGACGGCGGAGTGGCTCGACTGGACGCTGGAGCGGATCGGCTGCGACCGCCGCTTCGACGAGACGATGCTGACCGGCCAGTGGATCATCGACACCCGGCCGCCGAGCATGCGCGAGGACCTCGGCGTCCCCACCGTGCCCGTACGGTACGTCCCCTACAACGGGCGGTGCGTCGTGCCCGAGTGGCTGCGGGAGCCGCCGCCGGAACGGCCCCGCGTGTGCCTCACCCTGGGTTCGAGCATCGACGGCGACTACGCGATGTTCGACCTGGACACCATGCTCAACGCCCTGATGCGCACGCTGGCGGGCATGGAGATCGAGGTCGTGGCGGCCCTCGCGCCCAAGCAGCGGGCGCTGCTCCGGGAGATACCGGAGAACGTCCGGGTCGTGGACTTCGTCCCCATCGACGACCTGCTGCCCACGTGCGCGGCCGTCGTCCACCACGGCGGCTACCAGACCAAGGCCACGGCGGAGCTGCACGGCGTCCCGCAGGTGATCGTCACCGGCTGGGAGTGGGTCAGCGAGGGCATGGGCCGCGAGTACGAGCGCCAGGGAACGCTCCTGTCGATCCCGCTCCGCGCGTTCACCGCCGAGCTGCTCCGCGAGCGGCTGGAGCGGGTCCTGACCGACCCGTCGTTCGCCGCGAGCGCGCTGCGCGTGCGCGACGAGCTCCTCGCCATGAGAACGCCGAACGACATCGTGCCGACGATCGAGCGGCTCACGATCGAGCGGCCCGCGGCCGAGCGCCTGACGGAGGGAATCGTATGCTGACGGACGAGCTCATCGGTGAGCTGGGCCGCTATCTGGACGACGCCGGCGCACCCGCGATCAGCCTGCCGCCGCGCGCCTACACCCATCCCGAGCTCTACGAGCTGGAGCGCTCGCAGATCTTCGGCCGTTCCTGGGTGCTGGTGGGCCACGCGAGCCAGCTCGCGGAGCCGGGAGACTACCTCGCGCTGACGGTGGCGGGCGAACCCGTCCTGGTCACCCGGGAGCGGGACGGCACGGCGCACGCGCTGGCGCCGATCTGCCGGCACCGGAACATGCCGCTGGTCGAGCCGGGCTCCGGTCACACCGACGCGTTCACCTGCCGGTACCACCTGTGGCGGTACGGGCTGGACGGGCGGCTGCTCGGCGCGACGTTCATGCGGGAGAACACGGCGTTCGACCCGTCGGCCTGCCGCCTGCCGGCGTTCGCGGTCGAGGAGTGGCACGGCTTCGTGTTCGTCAACCTCGATCGGGACGCCGAGCCGCTGGCCCCCCATCTGGGCCGGGCCGAGGAGGAGATGGCGAACTACGGCCTGGACTCCCTGGTCCAGGTCGCCTCCTGGCAGGAGGAATGGCGCGTCAACTGGAAGCTCGCGGTCGAGAACGCGCACGAGAACTACCACGCCATGGGCCTGCACCCCACCACGGTCGCGCTGATCACCCCGCGCGGCGGCGGCGACATGGACGTCCGGACGGACTCGCCCTGGGCGACCCGCCTGCGCGGTCCCTTCAAGGAACCCATGGAGCCCGGCGTGCTGCCGCTCCGCGACGAGCAGCGCGCGTTCATGGACAACTACTGCGTCTTCCCGTCCGGGAGCATCGCCACGTTCGCCGACTCCATCGTCTGGATCAGTTTCGTACCGCTGTCGATCGACCGGACCGAGGTGCGCGGCGGGGTCCTGCTGCCGCCGGCGCTGCTGGACGGCGCCGACACCGAGGCCCTGCGCAAGGAGCACGAGGCGAGTGCGGCCACCGTCAACGGCGAGGACCGCGACGGCCTGGAGGCGGTGCAGCGCACGATCGGCTCGCGCTTCACGGGCCGGGGGCACCTCAGCACGAAGGAGCCCGGTGTGCTCGCCTTCTATCGCGGACTGGCCCAAGCCCTCGCCCGCCCCAAAGAGAAGGACACGGGATGAACCTCCTCGTCACCGGGGCCGCCGGCTTCATCGGCTCCGCCTACGCGCGCATGATGCTGCGCTCCGACGCACCGGACGCGCCGCAGATCACCGTGCTCGACAAGCTCACCTACGCGGGAAACGTCAGCAACCTCGGCGGCTTCGTCGACGGTCACCCGCGGCTGCGGTTCGTCCATGGCGACATCTGCGACGCCGCCCTCGTGGGCCGGCTGATGACGCGGACGCATCAGGTGGTGCACTTCGCCGCCGAGTCGCACGTGGACCGTTCGATCGACGAGGCGGGCGACTTCGTCCGCACGAACGTGCTGGGCACCCAGACGCTGCTCGACGCCGCGCTGAGGCACGGGGTGGAACGGTTCGTCCACGTCTCGACCGACGAGGTCTACGGCTCGATCGAGCACGGCTCGTGGACCGAGGACCGGCCGCTCGCGCCCAACTCGCCGTACTCGGCCTCGAAGGCGGCCTCCGACCTGCTGGCACTGTCGTATCACCGGACCCACGGCCTTGACGTGAGGATCACCCGGGCCTCCAACACCTACGGCCCCCACCAGTTCCCGGAGAAGGTGATCCCGCTCTTCATCACCAACCTGCTCGACGGCGAGCTCGTGCCGCTCTACGGCGACGGGCGGAACGTCCGCGAGTGGCTGCACGTCGAGGACCACTGCCGCGGCATCGAACTGGCGCGCACCAGGGGCCGGCCGGGCCGGGTCTACAACCTCGGCGGCGGAACCCTGCTGACCAACCGCGAGCTCACCGGGCTCCTGCTGGACGCCTGCGACTCCGACTGGGGCATGGTCAGGTACGTCGCCGACCGCAAGGGCCACGACCTGAGGTACTCCCTCGACTGCGGCAGGGCCCGCGCGGAGCTCGGTTACGCCCCGCTGCACGACTTCGTCTCCGGTCTCGCCGCCACGGTCGACTGGTATCGCGACAACCGTGACTGGTGGGAGCCGCTCAAGCACCGCAGCGCCGCGTACGGCGGCAAGGCCCTGCGCCACCGTGCCGTCAACGGCGCCGCGGTCGCGGTCCAGCACGCCCCACGAGAGAGGGAAAGATGACCTCGACCCACACACCACAGCAAGAGGACGTCGCCGACTTCTACGAGCAGTCGACCCTGCTCCTCGCCGAGCTGACCGGCGGGAGCCTGCACTTCGGCTACTGGACCGCCCCCGCCGACGAGGCCCCGATGGAGGTCGCCTCCCGGCAGCTCACCGACCTGATGATCGAGAAGATCGCGGTGCGGCCCGGTGACCGGGTGCTCGACATCGGCTGCGGCACGGGCGGGCCCGCCGTCCAGCTCGCCCGGGAGACGGGCGCGACGGTCGTGGGCGTCACCATCAGCCCGGTGCAGGTGGAGAAGGCCAGGGCGCTGGCCGAGTCGTCCGGCCTGAGCGACCGGGTGACCTTCCAGCAGGCGGACGCCATGGAGCTGCCGTTCCCCGCGGAGTCCTTCGACGCCGTGTGGCTGTTCGAGTCGATCTTCCACATGCCCGACCGGATCGGTCCGCTCCGCCAGGCCGCGAGGGTGCTCCGGCCCGGCGGGCGGCTGGCGCTGACCGACGTGCTGACCTCGCCGGCCCACGATGTGCCGGACAAGCCGTACTCGTCGTTGTTCGGCGAGCCGATCCAGCTCCACGACTACCCGCCGCTGCTGGAGCGGGCCGGGCTCACCCCGGTGGAGACCACCGACATCACCGAGAACTCGGTCGGACGCACGCTCGACCGCATCCAGGAGAAGATCACCGCCGATCGCACGCGTTTCGTGGAGCGGTTCGGCGCCGAGCTGGTCGACCAGATCACCTCGACGGTGCCCATGCTGCGCGCGGTGCGGCTCGGCTACGCCCTCGTCACCGCCACCCGCTGACCGTTCGTACGGAACGTTCAAGGCCGTGCCCCCGGGGAGGTCCGGGGGCACGGCCTTGGCAGTCGGTCAGAGCGCGTCGGCCGAGACGACGACGGGCTTGGGTATCGGCCGGATGAACCGTCCTCCGTCCCTGAGGAAGTCCGCCTCCTTGCGGAGGATCTCGTCCGAGTAGTTCCAGGCCAGGAGCAGATAGCAATCAGGGGTATGGGCCTTGGCGTACTCGGGAGAGCGCACCGGAACGTGCGTCCCCGGCAGCACCTTCCCTTGTTTCAGGGGCGTGGTGTCACTACAGAATTCGAGCTCTCCCGGCTTGAACCCGCACACGTTCAGGATCGTGTTGCCCTTCGCGGAGGCGCCGTAGCCCGCGATGCGCTTCCCTTCGGCCGTGAGGCGCCGCACGAGGGCCGGCAACTCGTCCCTGACCCGGTCGACGTTGAGGGCGAAGTCCCGGTAGACGGCGTCACCGTCCAGCCCGGCCAGGCGTTCCAGCTCCAGCAGTTCACCGACCGCCGGGCGCACCGGCCACGGCCCGTCGTCCCGCTGGACGAAGACCAGGATCGAGCCGCCGTGCACCGCGAGCCGCTCGACGTCGAAGAGCCGCATGCCGTGCCGTTCGAAGAGCGAGACCAGCGTGCCCACGCTGAAGTAGGACAGATGCTCGTGGTAGATCGTGTCGAAGGCGTTCTGCTCGAAGAGGTCCAGAAGGTAGGGGATCTCCACGGCGAACACCCCCTCCCTGGACAGGAGACCTCGCACGCCTTGGACGACGCCCGCCACGTGGTCGATATGGGCGAAGACGTGGCGGGCCAGCACCAACCGCGCCCGGCCGTGGCTGCGAGTGATCGCGCTCGCGGTCCCGGCCGAGAAGAAGTCCGGGAGGGTCTCGACGCCCCGCTCGGCCGCCACGCTCGCGAGATTGCGCGCCGGGTCGACGCCCAGGGCGCGCATCCCGGCGTCCTGGAACGCGATGAGCTGCGATCCGGTGTTGCTCCCGACCTCGACGACGAGGCTTCCCGGGGGCAGCCCGAACCGTTCCCGGCAGGTGTCCGCGACCCACCTCATGTGCCGGGTGATGGTGTCGGAGTCGGAGGTGACGTAGGGATAGTCGCGGTAGAGGATCTCCGGGTCGACGATGTGGGTCACGCTCAGCAGCCGGCAGGACCGGCACGAGATGACGCCGAGCGGATAGAACGGTTCGCCGTCGTAGGAGTCGGCCGGGTCCAGGAACCCGTTGGCCAGGGGGACCGGCCCGAAGGACACGACCTCCTGCCAGTCGGTTCCACCGCAGACCCGGCAGTCCGCGACCTCGCGCACGCTGCCGCCGCTGGCACCCATCAATGGCCTCCCTCTCGATGTCAGCCGGTGCGAACCGGCAGTCGCAGGACCGCCGCGGTGGCGGGCGACCGCAGGCGGCGGAGCACGCCGTCGGCGCGGCGGAGGTCGGGCAGCCCGGCCGCCACGGCCGCGACGGCCGCTGCCGCCTGGGCACGCGCGAGCGAGGCGACCAGGGCCACGGGCGACCCGTCGGGGAACGTCAGATGCCGGATCTCCGGCCGCCGGATGTCGAAGCCGTCGGGGTCGCTGTGGAGGGCGGGATCACGGTTCGCGGCCTCGGCCACGACGACCACTTCCTGTCCCGCCTCGATCCGCTGTCCGGCCAGTTCGAGGTCTTCCTGGGCGTAGCGCTGGTGCAGCCGGATCGGGGGCGCGTAGCGCAACGTCTCCTCGACCGCCGCGGACGCCAGTCCGGGGTCGTCGCGCACCAGCTTCCACTGGTCCGGGTGGTCGAGCAGCGACGCGACCGCCTCGCAGACGAGGTTGGCCGCGGTGTCGGAACCGACGACGGCGAGCAGCACGCACACGGCGAGCACGTCGTCCGGCCCGGCCTCGGCGTCGTCCGCGGCGGCCCGCAGCAGTCCACCGGCCAGGCCCTCGCCCGGTGAGGTACGCGCAGACTCGATGACCTCGCCGAGCAGTTCGCGCAGCTCGGCCAAGGAGGTCAGCAGGTCACGGGCGGCGGTGAGGCGCGGCGGGCAGAACGTCGCGTCCAGCGTCCCGGCCGTCCCGGCGCACAGCTCGGCGAACCGTTCCCTCCGGTCGTCGGGGAGTCCGAGCAGGTCGGCGACCACGGCGGCCGAGACGCCGCGCGCCAGGTCGGTCATCAGGTCGAACTCGCCGGGCAGGTGCCGCACGCGGGCGCGGTAGCGGTCGGCGATCGCCTCCCGGTGGCGTTCGAGCGCGCCGGCGGTCACCGGCTCCGCCCAGCGCGCCAGCCGGACGTACTCGGCCCGGTCCAGCGTCACGAAGGCGTCGCGGAGCGGCAGCACCTTGCGCAGGACGGGGATGTCCCAGGGCATCGCCTCGGCGCCGGGGTCGGCGTCCTCGGCCGTCTCCGCCTGGTCGTCGGGGTGCCGTGGGCTCAGCCGCGCGTCACCGAGGACGGCCTCCCCGGGCTCCGCGGAAGCGGTGACCCAGGCCATCGCATGGCTGAAGGAGAGCGGACCGCGCTCACGGAGCCGCCGCCCCAGCTCGCGCGGATCGTCGCTTGCCGCCCGCAGCAGCAGGGCGTACGGGTCGTCCTTGGTCCCGAGAATCCACTGGACACCGCGGAGCGTCAGCAGGTTGTCGCCGAGCTTGCCGTCCGTCGCTGTCTGCCTGTCCGTCGCTGTCTGCACCATGCGGCCAACCTAGGATCGGGCGCTATAACCTCCCTCGATTCCCTCTCTCACGCCTCGGCGGGCGCGGCGGCGAGGCTGTAGAGGCAGGCGATCAGGCTGCGCGCCTGGACGTTGACGTAGTGGCTGTGGCGCAGCAGATCGGCGATCTGGTGCACGGTCAGCCAGCGGTAGTCGCCGGACTCGGCACCGGGTCCCGGGTCGGCCTCGATGACGAGGTACCGGTTCCGCGCGTGGTAGAAACGCCCGCCCTCCTCCGAGAGGACGGCCTCGTACCTGATCTGCTCGCGGTCGGCCGCCAGGACCACGTCCAGGAACCGCGGACGGGCCGCATCCGGCAGCACCTCGTAGTTGGCGGGCGTGCACTGGACCGTGGGAGCCAACTCCACGACGTCCACGTAACCGGCCTCGACACGCGCGTGGACGAGGACGTGCAGTACCCCGTCGAGCCGCTTGACCAGGAACGCCACGACGCCCATGCCGTGCGGCTCGACCATCGGCTGGCACCAGCGCGACACCTCGCGCCCGCTGGCCTCCACGCGCACCCCGATGACGTCGAAGAAACGGCCGCTCTCATGCGAGATCCGCCCGTCCACGCGGCGCCATCCCGGCAGGTCCCTGAGCGGCACCCGGCGGATGCGCACGTCGGTGCGGCTGCGCGCGTCGGTGATCCAGCTCAGCACGTCGCCCATCGACCAGGCCCCGGTGGTGTCCGGGTCGCACGAGCGGACGAGCGCCGCGCGGAAACCGTCCGGCCGCGGGCGCAGCACGTCCGCGAGCCCGCCGTGCGCCACCGGAAGGCACGCCAGCACCGTCCGGGCGTCCATGTTGATCATGTCGTCGTCGGCCAGCAGCCGGTGGAGCTGGCCGATGCTCAGCCAGCAGAAGCCGTCGAGCGGCTCGACGTCCTCGGTGACCTCGACGACCATGTTGCGGTTGCGCTTGTGGTGGAACGCCGACCCCTGCTCCGACTGGCGCACGTCGGCGATCACGTGGTGCCGTGCGGCGTCGCGGAAGTACTCCAGGTAGGGCGTCGCCTTCCCGCGATGCACCCTGCGGTAGTTGCTGCGCGTGGCCTGGACGGTCGGTGAGAGCTGCGGGCCGTCGCAGTTGCCCGGCTCGACCTTCGCCTGCATCAGGCAGTGCAGTACCCCGTCGAACTCCTTGACCAGGATGCCGAGGATGCCGACCTCGGGCTGGTTGATGATCGGCTGGCTCCAGTCCGGCACCGGACCGTCGGAGAGACGCACCTCAAGTCCCTCGATCGTGAAGAACCCGCCGCTGTGGTGGCCGATGTTGCCGGTGACCGGGTCGTCGTCCCAGCCCTCCAGCTTCTCGATGGGGACGCGCTCGGCCCGGGTGTAGGCGCGGCGCCCGACGCCCGCGAACCATTCGCGGAACGTCGCGAGATCCATGACCCGCCCGTCCCGGCACATCGCCGACTCCGCGATCCGCAGGGCCGTGTGGTCTCTCGTCCCGGCTGGGACGGCCGAGGACCGCGTCAACAGTTCCGCCATGAGCGCTCTCCTGGTTAGGCACCGGGGACCGGGGGGTCAGCGCGCGGCCGCCTCCCACATGTCCCGAACAGATTCGTGAAGGCCGATCCGGGGGGCCCAGCCCAGCAGCTCACCGGCGAGACGGATGTCGGCCATGGTCCAGCCGCCGCCCCGTGAGGCCACCGGCTCCCCGTTCCCGTCGAGGTCGAGCACGCCGGGCGGGAACCCCGCCGCGGCGACGAGCAGGGAGACCAGCTCCCGGACCGCGATCGCGGCGCCGCGTCCGACGTTGACGACCCGTCCCGAGACCGGCGCCCGTGCCGCCCGGACGACCGCGTCCGCGAGGTCGCGCACGTCCAGGAAGTCGCGCCGGTCGTCGCCGACGCGCAGCGTCAGCCGCCGGCGCGGCGGCAGCGCGCGCAGCTCGGACAGCACGAAGCCGAGGAAGCTCGCCTGGGTGACGTGCGGTCCGCAGAGGTTGACCGAACGCAGCACGACGCCGTCCACGAGCTTCTTCTGGGCGGCGCGCAGGATCATCTCCGACCCGGCCAGCTTGGTGCGCGCGTACGGGGTCTGGGGACGCGGGCTGATCCCCTCATGGATCGGCTCGCCGGACGGCACCGGGCCGTACTCGTGAATCGAGCCGACCTGCACAAGCCGCGGCGGGGTGTCGGCCAGCGCCAGCCCGGCGAGGAGGTTGTCCACGAGGGTCTCGTGGTACAGGCGGTTGGCGTCCTCGGTGGCGAGCCAGCCGCCCGTCGCGTTGACCAGTACTGCCGGCCTCCACCGCGTCACGATCCGCGCGATGGCGGCGGGGGGCGCGGTCGCGACGTCCAGCGGGACGAACGAGGACTCCGGCAGGTGCGCCGGGCGGTTGCGGGCGACGCGGACGACGTCGTATCCGGCGGCCGTGAACGCCTCGCTCACCGCACCGCCGACGAACCCCGTGGCCCCGAGGACCATGGCCACGTCCGATCGGCTCCCCACGATCTCTCCCCGTCCTCTCGTTCGCCCGCGCGGTCAGCGGGCGCGATGCTCGGCGGTCAGTCGTTCCAGCAAGGGCACGATCTCGGCCGGAGCGGGCGTGGCCAGCATCTCCGCACGAAGGCGCGCCGCGTTCACCGCGAACCCCGGCTCCTCCAACACCCGCACCAGCTTCTCCCTGATCTCCACCGCACTCACCCGGTCCGGATCGTCCACAGCCAGACCGGCTCCGGAATCCTGCACCTGGCGAGAGCGGAGAACGGTGTCCCAGTAACCGTTGGGCAGCACGACCTGGGGGACGCCGTGAGCCATCGCCGTCTGGACCTGGCCAAACCCGCCCTGATGCACGATGGCCGAACACGTAGGCAACAACTCGTTCAACGGCACGAAATCGACCGCACGCACGTTGTCAGGGATCTTCCCCACGCCCTCCAGCTGCTCGGCGTTCAACGTCGCCACCACCTCGACGTCCAGATCCGCCACCGCCTCCAGCAGCTCCACCACCGAGGCACGGTCGCCGCCCATGGAGCGCAGCGAGAGGCCGAGAGTCAGACACAGACGGCGGCGGTCGGCGGGCTCGCTCAGCCAGTCCGGCACTTCGGCGCGGCCGTTGTACGGGACGAACCGGACCGGCACGTACGGCAGGTCCACCGACAACCGCATCGACGGCGGAACCGGATCGATCGTCCACTGACCCAGCATCAGGTCATCGGAGTAGGCACAGCCATAACGCTCCAGCGCCGCCCCGAGCCACTCCTCCAGCGGGTCGTCCCAGACCTCCGCCGGACGGCGCGCCAGCTCACCCCGGTACCGCTCGTGCATCCGGCCCAGCAGGTCCAGGCTGAAGAGCATCCGGGCATGTGCCGCCCCGCACGCCTTCGCCGCCACCGGACCCGCGTACATGAGCGCGTCCCAGATCACCAGGTCCGGCAGCCAGGTGCGCGCGAACGCCACGAGGTCGTCGATCATGTCCGGTGGGGAGAGGGTCTGGATGTTGAACGTCCAGACGGTGTTGACCCCGTGCAGGTAGTCGTGGGTCAGCTTCTCGGGCCGGGACTCGGAGATGTCGAGCACCTTCTCCCACTCGGTCTCCCAGGGGTGCGCCTCTTCGCCGCGTTCCTCGGCCTCCTGCGACTCCTCCTGGCGCTGGCGTACCTCGGCCATCGCCGCCTCGTGGTCCAGCGGCGCTCCGATCGGCACCGCGGTCAGGCCGGTGTGGGTGATGTCGTCGACCACCTGGGACTGGCCGGCGACGCACACCTCGTGCCCCGCCGCCCGCAGCGCCCACGCCAGCGAGACCTGCACGAACAGATGCGCCTTCACCGGCAGCGTGACGAACAAGACTCGCAAGGTACTCCCACCCTCCGACGCGAGCGGGGCGCGCGCCCCACCGGCTCAGGAGCCTGGGAGGGCAGCGGCCCTTGACCGGCCCTCATGCTCTCGGCAGCCCCTGGAAAAGGCGTGGAAGCCCGCTGGAGCCGCCGGATGATGCTCGGCTTCCACTGAGCCTCGAAGGAGTCGCGGAACCATCGGGCGCACCGGACCGGACATCGACCGGAGAAAGCGGGGCAGACGATGGCTGTGCACGGCGACGACCCTTCGGGGCCCGGAGAACTGCGCGAGCCGAGGACCTCTCAAGGCCGCGCGCTGCTCGACCTGCTGACCGGGCATCTCGCCCAGATCCGGGCGGACGCCGAGGAGAACGACCGGCGGGCCGCCTTTCCCGCCGAGACGTTCATGAACCTGCGCAAGGACGGCGCGCTCGGCGCGACCGTACCGGTCGAGCTCGGCGGGCTCGGCCTCGGCTGCCTGCACGACGTCTGCCTGGCGCTGCTGACCGTGGCGGAGGCCGACGCCTCGACCGCGCTCGCGCTGCACATGCAGCTGAGCCGGGGGCTGACGCTCGCCTACGAGTGGCGGCACGGCGACGACCTGGCACGATCGCTGGCCGAACGGCTGCTGCGCGCCATGGGCTCGGGTGAAGGCGTGATCTGCACGACGGTCAAGGACGCCCCCCGCGTCCGCACCACGCTGGCCCCCGCGCCCGGCGGCGGCTGGGTGCTGAGCGGCCGCAAGACGCTCGCGAGCATGGCCCCGATCGCCACGCACTTCGTCATCTCGGCCCTGATCGACAAGGACGGCGGCACGCCCCACGCCGCCGCCGCGGTGGTGTCCCGGCAATCCCCGGGCTTCGCGGTGCTGGACGACTGGGACGGCCTCGGCATGCGCGCGTCCGGCAGCGTCGACGTCCGCATGGACGGCTGCACCGTGCCGGCCGGGGACGTCTTCCTGCGCGGCCCCGTCGGTGCCCACGACGACGGGGCGCTGGCGGGTCAGACGGTCAGCTCGATCACCATGCTCGGCATCTACACCGGCATCGCCCAGGCGGCGCGCGACGCCGCCGTCGGCATGCTGCGGCGGCGCGGCGGCACGCCCAAGGCGGGCGTCCGCACGCTGATCGCCGAGATCGACGCGCAGTTGTACGCGCTGCGGACGACCGTGGCCGCGTGCCTGGCGAACGCCGACTACCTGTCCTATGAGTTCACCGGGGACGCCGGTGAACGGGGGCGGCGGATGATGCACGCGTTCCAGCGGACCAAGCTGATGGTCAACCGGCTGGCGCCCGACATCGTGGACGGCTGTCTCACCATGATCGGCGGAGCCTCGTACACCGCGGCCAACCCGCTGTCGCGCTACTACCGCGACGTCCGGGCCGGAGGGTTCATGCATCCCTTCGGTTACCCGGACGCCGTCGACTACCTGAGCGGTGTGGCCCTCCCTCAGGGCGAGTGAGCTTCCCCTACCAGGGGGAAGCGCTCGCCCGTGAGGGGCTGCCCGGTCACCAGTCCACCGCCGGCCAGGCCGTCGATGTGCTCGTTGCCCGTCGGCCGGAAGACGGCGGCGGCGTCCATGTAGACGGTGGCCACGGAGATGCGGGGGCGGCCGGTGGAGTTCCCGGCCGCCGCGTGCACCACGCGCGTGTGGTGGAACGTGCAGTCACCGGCCCGGACCGGCACCGCGACCCGGGGCATCCACCGCACCTCCTCGCGGCCGTAGGCGTCCCACGCGTCGGCGGCCCGCCCGGACGGCGGCAGCCGGTGCGATCCCGGCACGAAGCTGAGACAGCCTCGTTCCACCGGCACGTCGACGAGGGCGACCCAGGCGGTCAGCCCCACCTCGGCGCCCGCGAACGGGAGGGCGAACTCGTCGAAGTGCGCCTCGGTCGGCAGCGACCCGCCGTTCTTGCGGAGCAGCTCCGACTTGAAGAGCCGCAGCGGCGCCCCGGCCAGCCGTTCGGCCACGCCGGTGACGCGCGGGTGGAGCGCGAGACGGCGCATGGCCTCGCTCGTGAGCTGGGCGTTCTCGACGAAGTCCAGCACGGTGTCGTCGCCCTCGCCCCAATGGGTCTTCTCCACGGCGGAAAGGACGTCCAGCGCGTCCGGCAGGAACTCGTCGATCTCCGCCGCGTCCAGGACCCGCGGGACGTGGACGAAGCCGTCCCGCCGGTAGCTGGCGACGGTCTCGGCGGACAGGGTCTCGGCAGTGCTCAGCACAATCCCCTCCAGTGGGCTGCGAGCCGGCGTGGCCCCATGACGCTAGCCGCGGCTTCTCGCACAGAACTCGACGCGGGCTGGCCTTCAGCCCGCCTCCCACATGGCGCGCAGGGACTCGGCGAGGCCGATGCGAGGCCGCCAGCGCAGGAGGCGCGCGGCCAGCCGGATGTCGGCCTGGATCCAGTCCCCGCCCAGGCTCGGCACGGGCGCCCCGGTCTCCTTGACGGCGTCCGGCGGGACTCCGGCCGCCGCGGCGAGGTGGGCGACCAGCTCGCGGATCTCCACCGCCACGCCGCTGCCGATGTTGACGGCCCGGCCGGTCACCGACGCCTCGGCGGCCTTCACCGCGGCGTCGGCCGCGTCGCGGACGTCCACGAAGTCGCGCCGGGCGTCGGCGATGCTCAGCTTGACCTCGCCTCCGGCCGCCGCCTCGCGGAACAGGCTCAGCAGCTTGCCGGGGAAGCTCGCGGGCGACGGATGAGGCCCGCACACGTTGGCGAGCCGCAGCACCAGCCCGTCCACGACGCCCTCGCGCACCGCCTCCAGCGCCGCGGCCGACCCGGCGAGCTTGGTGCGCGCGTAGGCATTGACCGGCCTCGGGGTGAGCGACTCGTTGATGGAGATGCCCGCGCCGACCGGCCCGTACTCGTGGATCGTCCCGATGTGCACCACCCTGGACCGCCACGGCAGCTCGGCCATCGCGGCCAGCACCCGGTGGACCGCCTCGACGTTCGCCCGTCTCAGCTCCGCCTCGGTCCGGTCCCAGCCGTCGGTGGTGTTGGCGCCGTCCGTCGCGTTGATCACCACGTCGACGCCCTCGGTGCGCAGCAGCTTCGCCAGCGTGCCGACGTCGGCCGCGCCGAGGTCGATCGACCGGAAGTCGTAGCCGGCGGCGTGCGGGACGTGGTTGCGCGCGACGACCAGCGGGTCCCGCCCGCGCTCGGCCAGCGCCGCGCAGACGAACCGGCCGACCCAGCCGGTGCCGCCGAGCACGGCTACGCGCCCCACGGCGGGCCGGACTCTTCCAGGCATGGGATCTCCAGGATCGGGCGAGCCGTTCTGCGGACGACCCTTCCACCCCTCGGTGGTGACGGGCTGGAAGACCGGTGCGCGCTCGCCGCCGCCGGTCCCAGGCGGAGTCGAGCGCCCCACGAAGGGGCCGCCAGCCGGGCCGCCTACGGTGGGCCTGGCCCCAGGAGGCCAGGGACACGGCAGGTACGGGACATGGAGATCATCGGAACCGGATTCCTCGCGCACCATCTCCAGCCGTTGCGCGACGCCCATCCGGGGTACCTCGTCCTCGCGGCGGGGGTCCCGCGCCAGCAGCTGCCGGACCGGGACCACCGGCGCGAGGCCGCCCTGGTGGACGACATGATCGAGCGCGGCCTGCGACAGCGGCGGACGCTGGTGTTCTTCTCCACCGCGAGCATGTACGGCGCCCCGGGATGCCGTGGGCTGGAGGACGACCCGATCGTCCCGTCCACCCGTTACGGCGCCCACAAACGGGATCTGGAGCTGCGGATACGGGAGTCCGGCGTGGACCACCTCATCCTCCGCCTGAGCTATGTGCTCGGGCCTAACGGCCCCGACTTCCGGCTGGTCCCGGCGCTGATGAAACAGATCCTGTCCGGACGGGTGCGCATCCTGCGCGGCGCCCGCCGGGACATGCTGCACGTCTCCGACTTCGTGGCGGTGCTCGACCGGCTGTTCGGCGCGGGAGTCACCAACGACATCCTGAACGTCGCCTCGGGCGACTGCGCGGAGATCCTCCACGTCGTGGAGCACCTCGAACGGCGGCTCGGCGTCGCGCCCGAACACCAGATCATCGAGGGCTCGCACGTCTCGCACTGCCCGTCGGTGGACAAGCTCCGGACCCTCCTGCCCGAATTCGGGGAGATGGGGCTCGGGCCGGGCTACCACCGGCACGCCCTCAGCCGGTACCTCGCCGAGACCGGACACCTCAGCAGGACGGCCTGATCGGGGGTCAGCGGGCGCGATGTTCGGCGGTCAGTCGTTCCAGCAACGGCACGATCTCGGCCGGAGCGGGCGTGGCCAGCATCTCCGCACGAAGGCGCGCCGCGTTCACCGCGAACCCCGGCTCCTCCAACACCCGCACCAACTTCTCCCTGATCTCCACCGCACTCACCCGATCCGGATCGTCCACAGCCAAACCCGCCCCAGAGTCCTGCACCTGCTGGGCTCGGGGAACGGTGTCCCAGGTCCCGTTGGGGAGGACGACCTGGGGGACGCCATGGGCCATCGCCGTCTGGACCTGACCGAAACCGCCCTGATGGACGATGGCCGAACACGTGGGCAGCAACTCGTTCAACGGCACGAAATCAACCGCACGCACGTTGTCGGGAACCTTCGCCACCCCCTCCAGCTGCTCGGCGTTCAACGTCGCCACCACCTCGACGTCCAGATCCGCAACCGCCTCCAGCAACTCCGAGACCGACGCGCGGTCGCCGCCGAGCATCTCGCGGAACGACAGACCCAAGGTGAGGCAGACCCGCCGCCTCTCCGGAAGCGGCCGCAGCCAGTCGGGTAGCTCCGCGCGGCCGTTGTACGGGATGAACCGCACCGGCACGTACGGCAGGTCCACCGGCAACCGCATCGACGGCGGAACCGGATCGATCGTCCACTGACCCAGCATCAGGTCATCGGAGTAGGCACAGCCGTAACGCTCCAGCGTCGACTCCAGCCACTCCTGGACCGGGTCGTCCCAGACCTCCGCCGGCCGGAGCGCCAGCTCACCCCGGTACCGCTCCCGCATCCGGCCCAGCAGGTCCAGGCTGTAGAGAAGGCGGGCATGCGCCGCCCCGCAGGCCTTCGCCGCCACGGGACCGGCGAGGACGAGGGTGTCCCACACCACCAGGTCGGGACGCCATTCACGCGCGAAGCCCACCAGCTCGTCCATGGCGTGCTCCGGGGAGAGCGCCTTGAACGCCAGTGTGGTCATGACCGTGAACAGGCCCTGCATGTAGTCGTAGGTCACGGCCTCGGGAGGCAGCCCGTCGAGCTTGAGCAGCAGTTCGGGATCGGGACCGTCGAAGTCGGCCTGCTCGGCCTCCTCGCGCTGGCGGCGGTTCTCCTCCACCATGCCCGCCTGGTCCAGCTCGGGGCCGATCGGCACGGCCGTCAGCCCTGTCCGGGTGATGTCGTCGACCAGTTCGGGCTGGCTGGCCACGCACACCTCGTGCCCCGCGGCCCGCAGCGCCCACGCGAGCGGGACCTGCGCGAACGCGTGGGCCTTGGTCGGTAGCGTCACGAACAGGACTCGCACGGCTTCCTCTCCGGATCGTTCAGGGCGCGGCGGCGCGGGAGGCGGCGGCGGCCGCGGCGTTCCGCTCCGCGTACGCCTTCGCGTGGTTCATCGTGGCGGTGCTGTTGCGCCCGAGGGCGCCGCGGACGAACGTGCGGGCGTCGGCGACCGTCGCGTCCTCTCCCAGCACCGACGGGATCGCTTCGGGCCGGATGACGACCGTGTGGGCGGAGGTGACGACGACACCGCCGGCGTCCTCCTCGATCCGCCACCGGCCGGTGTGCGCCGACATCAGCGCGGGGGTCTGGAGCTGCTTGTAGACGATCGTGTCGTGCGGGAAGCAGATACGTACGGACTTCGTGGTGTGGACGGAACCGTCGGCCGTCCGGGTGTCCATCTCCAGGGTCTGCACGTTCGGGGTGTCCTCCGTCAGCTCGACCCGGGCCACGTGCGGCAGCCGTTCCGCCCAGCGGCCGGCGTCGTAGATGAAGTCGTAGACGTCCTTGGCGGTCCCGGCCACGCGCACGGAGTCGTCGAAGGAGTGCACCAGCCCGGGGTCATCGTTCTCGGCCGCCGAGCGCAGCGCCGCCAGTTCCGCGTCGCTGTTGCGGTCCACGGCCCGGTGTATCCACGCGACCTTCTCCGGATCGTCGCCGACGGCCTGGAAGTCGTGCAGCAGCCGCACCCGCGTCCGGCCCGGCGAGACCGGCTCGATCAGCCACTCCCCGCCCATCGCGGCGACCGGCGGCTGGGAGACCTCCTGCCGGAAGGCGACGCTGAGGCGCTCCCGGTCGAGGTGACGCCGCGACGTCCAGCTCTTGACCTCCCCGTTCGCGGTCGCCCAGAGGCGGATGCGCTCCTCGTCCGCGCCGCGCTCGGCGTAGTCGGCGTACACGGTGGGCGGGAAGATCCGCGGCCACCGCGTCACGTCCGCGACGAGGGCGAAGACGTCTTCGGGCGCGGCCTGGAGCGTGATCTGGTGCTCGGTCCGGTGAACGTCGCCGGACGGCGTCGTCTCCTGCATGCCTTGCCTCCGTTCGGTGGTCGCCGAGGTCAGTAGTTGCCGAGGCCGCCGCAGACGTTGATGGCCTGCGCGGTGATGGGGGCGGCGGGCTCGGTGATCAGATAGCCGACCATCCCGGCCACCTCCTCCGGCGTGCCGTAGCGGCCGATCGGGATCTTGGCCTGGAACCTCTCGAGGACCTCGTCCTCGGAGGTGTCCCAGACCTGCGCGTAGCCCTGCCGGACGCGCCGGGCCATCGGGGTCTCGACGTAGCCGGGGCAGACGGCGTTCACCGTGATGCCGGTCTTGGCCAGCTCCAGGCCGAGGGCCTTGGTGAAGCCGATCACGCCGTGCTTGGACGCCGAGTACGGGGCCCCGAGCACCACGCCCTGCTTGCCGCCGGTCGAGGCGATGTTGATCACCCGTCCGGTGCCCCGCTCCAGCATTCCGCCGAGGGCCAGCACGGCGCGGGTCACCCGCAGCACGCTGGTGAGGTTGGTGTCGATGACGTCCGACCACAGCTCGTCGGTGAGCTGCGCGGTGGGGCCGCCGCCGTTGCGGCCGGCATTGTTGACCAGCACGTCCACCGGGCCGTACCGGTCGACGGCCGCGCGCACGAACGCGTTCACCTCCTCGGTGGAACGCACGTCGCACGCCTGCCCGTCGGCGTCGATCCCCTCGTCGCGCAGTTCCTTGACGACGTGGGCCACGTTGTCGGCGTCGCGGGCGCAGAGGAAGACCCGCAGGCCGCCGCGGCCGAGCAGCCGCGCGACCGCCAGCCCGATCCCGCTCGTCCCTCCGGTGACGACGGCGCTCCTCGTCTCTTCGCTGGTCATCGGCGCTCCTTGTGGTTCGGCCAAGCCTGGGGACGAGCCTCGCACCGGCCGCTCGTGCCGCACTTGACGCCCGGACGGCCGGACGCTTGACGCCCGGACGGCCGGGCGCCGAGCGATCGTTGAGCCCGATCCGAGGAGACCCCGGCAAGCTGCGGGGGCACCCGAGACAGCAGGAAGAGGGACGGTCAATGCCGAAAACGAGCACGACGCTGACGGAAAGCCTCATCCTCGCCGGGACCGCCTCGGACCGCGAGATCGCCGAGCTGGTCGACGACGCCGGGCTGGACGCGGTGGTCGACGCCCTCGTCGAGGAGATCCTCTCCCGGTGCGAGCAGCCGGTGAACATCAAGGCCGTGCACATCGCCCTGGACGTCGACCACGGCGACGAGCGGCGCCGGGTGGTGCTGCGGGTGCACCGCGACGAGCCGGTCCGGGTCGCCGACGAGCCGGCGCCGGTGGTCTGGAGCCGCCTCGGCATCACCGCGACCGACCTCATCCGCCGCCTCTACGGCCGGACCGGCCACCGGCGCACCGGCGACTTCCACAACTCGTTCGTGCCGGACGCCCCGTCGCCGCAGGACATGTACTTCGAGCTGCCGGAGATCTTCAACTCCGCGACCCAGGCGACCGGCACGGTGATCGCCGGCTGCGCCGCCTACAGCGCCGACCTCGGCAGCCTGTCGGTGCGCTCGGGGTCGGACAAGTGGGCGAGCTTCCACTGGTACACGCCGCACTACGAACGGCACTTCGCGCGGTTCCGCGACGAGCCGGTGCGGGTGCTGGAGATCGGCATCGGCGGCTACGACGAGCAGCTCGGCGGCGGCTCGCTGCGGATGTGGAAGCGCTACTTCCACCGCGGCCTGATCTTCGGGCTCGACATCTTCGACAAGACCGAGCTGACCGAGTCACGGCTGACCGCGCTGGTCGGCGACCAGAACGACCCCGACTGCCTGGTGGCCCTGGCCGAGCGGCACGGACCGTTCGACATCGTCATCGACGACGGCAGCCACATGAACGAGCACGTGCACACCTCGTTCGCCACGCTGTTCCCGTACGTGCGCGACGGCGGGATCTACGTGATCGAGGACATGCAGACGTCCTACCTGCCGAGCTTCGGCGGCAGTCCCGACGACTCCGCGGGACCGGGCACCTCGATCGGGCTCGTCAAGGGACTCCTGGACGACCTGCACCACCGGGAACGTCCCCGGCGGAACGGCGCGGAGCCGAGCGTCACCCAGCGTTCGGTGACCGGAGTGCACGTCTACCACAACATCGCGTTCGTCGAGAAGGGCACCAACGGCGAGGACGGCCTGCCCGGATGGATGGACGTGGCGGCATGGGACGCGCTGGGAGCGACCGACGCCTGAGGAGTACTCATGCGCTTGCTGTTCACGGTGTCGTCCTGGCCGACCCACTACTCGGCGATGGTGCCGCTGGGCTGGGCGTTGCAGGCGGCGGGACACGAGATCCGCGTGCTGTGCACGCCTGCACAGGTCGGCCCGGTCAGCCAGGCCGCGCTGCCGCCCGTCCCGGTGCTGGACGGCATGGAGGTCGTCACCCGGCTGCGGCTCCAGTACTACGAGGAGGCGGTCGCCGGGGTGTGGCCCTTTCCGTGGCTCCCACCGCATCCCGTGTCCGGGGAGCGGCTGCGCGACCTCGCCGACTTCGACGTCGACGGCTTCCGGGCCGAGGTGGCGCCCGAGCTCGCCGCCCGCGCCGCGCGCAGCTTCGACGCCGCCGTCGAGTTCGCCCGCGTGTGGCGGCCGGACGTCGTGCTGCACGATCCGGCGAGCCTGGAGGGACTGCTCGCCGCGCGGGTCCTCGGGGTGCCCGCCGCGCTGTGCCTGTGGGGTCCGGTCGGCACCCACGAGGCCGAGCACATGCGCATCGTGCCGACCGACCACAGCGGCTCGTTCCCCCGCCACGGGCTGGGCGAGTTCGACCTCGACATGATCGAGCACGTGGTGGACCCCTGCCCCGCCGCGCTCGCCCCACCGACCCCGGCGGCTCGTCTCCCCGTCCGCTACGTCCCCTACAACGGCAACCGGCCCGCCCCGGCCTGGCTGCTGCACCCCGCCGACCGGCCACGCGTCTGCGTCACCTGGTCGACGGCGCTGTCCACGGTCTCGGGACCCGACTCCTACCTGCTCCCCGAAGTGATCCACGCCCTCCGCGACCTGGACTGCGACGTGATCGTCACCGCCACGTCCGCGGACGTGGCGGCACTCGGCCCGGTACCGGTCTCAGTGCGCGTCGTCGAGCACGTCCCCTTGCGGATGGTGCTCCCCGGGTGCGACGTCGTCGTGCACCACGGCGGCAGCGGCAGCGCGATGACGGCACTGTGCGCCGGAATCCCCCAGTTCATCGCGACCTTCGCCGCCGAGCAGACGGTCACCGGCGAACGCGTGGCCGCCGCCGGAGCCGGCCGCCACACGCTCGGCCACCTGGCCGACCGCGAGACCATCCGCGACGCGGTGAAAGACCTCCTCTTCACCTCGACCTACCGAGTGGCAGCCGACCGTCTCCGCCGCGAACTACTAGCCCGCCCAACCCCAGCCAAGTTCGTAGAGTCCCTAGAGGAACTAGCCGCTCGTTAACGGATTCCGAGGGCGTGGTGGAAAACGTTGCGGGGATCCCAGCGCTTCTTGGCCCGCTGTAGAGCGGGGTAGTTGCTCCCGTAATAGAGGGTCTGCCACGGCACGCCCGAGGTGTTCCAGCGCGGGTCGGCGAGATCCACATCTGGATAGTTGATGTACGCCCCCGCATTGGCGGGTCCGGGAGCGGGAACGCCGCCGGTGTCCTGATGCAGATCCCGGTAGAACTCGCGAATCCACTTCAGCTGGCTCTCGGCCCCGGCCGGATCACCCCACATGGTCTCGTACACCGCGCTGAAGAGGGCGTCGCGGTGGGGCATCGCCGTCGCCGGGCGCGCCGCGTTCATCCGGCCGCCGAGAAGGGTGAGGTTGACCGAGGTGCCCCAGCGGTCACCGCCGCTCTCGGTGAGGAACCGGTGCAGGACGGCGATCTGCCGGTCCGACCACGGACGGCGCAGGAACCCGGACTTCACCTTGAACGAGACGGTGCCGATGCCCTGCGGCACCGAAAGCGTGGCCTTCAACCACGGCGACCGGGTCGTGTGCGAGGTGGGCGGTACGTCGGCGCCCTTGGCCATCTCCTTAACGAAACGCTCCAGCAACTGGCCCGCCCCGGGTTCCTCGGCGTCGAGCGACCCGTGCACGGTGAGCGCCCCGTTCTCCCGGTGCGCGAGGGTCATCCCGCTCATCAGCCCCGCGTACGGAGAACCCGGCCCGGTATTGGACGCATGCCAGGTGCCGTAGTTGCGGACGATGCCGGTGAAGGCCTGCTCAGTCAACCCCGTCCACTGCCAGCTCACCGAAGCGCTTACCAGGGTTCCAGGGGGCTTGGGCAGGAGCCCGGTAGGGGAGGCGCCGCGGGCGTCCGGCGAGCGAAGCCAATAGCGGGTGACGATCCCGAAGTTCCCGCCGCCGCCTCCCGTGTGCGCCCACCACAGGTCGCGATTGGGATCGGAGGCGTCCGCCGTCGCCACCACCGCGCGAGCCCGTCCCGCCGCGTCCACCACGACGACCTCCACGGCGTACAGATGGTCGGCGGCCAGGCCGTACCGGCGCGACAGCGGTCCGTAACCACCACCGGCGATGTGTCCTCCAACGCCCACGCTCGGGCACGACCCACCCGGCACGGTGACGCCCCACCCGAGGTACAGGGTCCGGTAGACCTCCCCGAGCGTCGCGCCGGCTTCGACGGCGAAGGCCTTCCTGCCGGGGTCGAAGTACACCGACCTCATCTCTGAGAGGTCGATCAGCACCCGCACGTCAGGGTCGTCGACGAAGTTCTCGTAGCAGTGGCCGCCGCTGCGTACGGTGACACGTTTACCCGCCCGCACCGCGTCCCCCACGATGCGCACGACCTGGTCCGTGGACCCGACAAGATGCACCGACTCCGGACGTCCCACGAAGCGGCCGTTACGGCCCCGCGAAACGAGCTCGGCATATCGAGGGTCATCGGCGCCGACGCTCACCGGCCCGAGCGGCGGCGGGCACTCCGCAGGCGTCCCGGGCACGTCGAGCACCTTGCCGCCAACGAGCACGCCGCCGCCCGCGAGAGTCCCGCCAAGGAACCCCCGCCGCGTCGTCCCGGCCACCGTCACCACCGACCTTCCCGTCATACGCCCACGCCTGCCCGTCGTACGCCCACGCCTGCCCGAGCTTTGGCGGTCGGGCTCGTTGGGCGCTCGAACGTGGCTAGAGGGAGCGGCAGCGTGTGGTCAGTCGCTCCAGGACCGGAACCACCTCGCGGGGTGCCGGGGTGCCGACCATCTCGGTGCGCAGGCGGTCGGCGCCGGCTTGGAAGGAGGGCTCGGCCAGCACCCGGTCGAGCATGGCCCGCACTTCGCCGGCCGTCACCTGCCTGGAGTCGGGGGCGCTCAGTCCGGCCCCGGCGTCCTGCACCCGGTGCGCCCAGATCCGGCTGTCCCAGTCCCCCGCCCGGGGCGGCAGGATCACCTGGGGGACGCCGTGCGTCGTCGCCGCTTGGAGGGTGCCGAAGCCGCCCTGGTGCAGGATCGCCGAGCAGCTCGGCAGGAGTTCGTTCAGCGGGACGAAGTCGACCGCGCGCACGTTGTCCGGAAGGCGGGAGATCCCGGCCAGCTGGTCGTCGTTCAGCGTGGCCACGACCTCGGCGTCCAGGTCCGCGACCGCTTCAAGCAGGCTGCCGATCGACACCCTGTCGCCGCCCAGCACCTCGCGGACCGAGAGACCGAGGGTGAGGCACACGCGGCGCCGCTTGGGCGGCTCCAGCAGCCAGCCGGGGACGGCGGCGGGGCCGTGGTAGGGCACGTGGCGCATCGGCACGTAGTGGTGATCCACCTCCAGGCGCAGCGACGTCGGGAGCGGGTCGACGGTCCACTGGCCCATGACGACGTCCTCGTCGAACCCGCCGTGCTGTGCGAGGACGGGGCTCAGCCACTCTTCGAGGGGGTCCTCTCGCAGCTCTGCGGGACGCTGCCGCACCGCTTCCAGGTAGGTTCCCCGCATCCGCCCGATCACGTCGAGGCCGAACATCACGCGGGCGTGGGCGGCTCCGCACGCCCGGGCCGCCACGGGGCCGGCGAAGGCCAGCGTGTCCCAGACCACCAGGTCCGGCTTCCACGCCCGGGCGTACCGGACGAGGTCGTTCACGACCTCGGGGGGTGAGACGCCCTGGAAGACCAGCGTCCACGCGGCGAACACCGCGTGCATGTAGTCGTAGGTGAGTCTCTCGGGACGCAGCTCGGCGAACTCCAGTACCTCCTGCCATGACTCCCAGGGCAGCGGCTCCCGCTCCTCGGCGGCGGCGAACGAGCCGGGGTCGAAGGACGGGCCGACCGGGACCGCCGCCAGGCCGGCCCGGGTGATGTCGTCCAGCATGTTGGGCCGGTTGGCGGCGCGCACCTCGTGCCCCGCCGCCCGCAGTGCCCAGGCGATGGGCACCTGGGCGAAGATGTGCACCTTCGCGGGCGGCGCGAAGAACAGAACCCGCATGGAACTCTCCTCGGGGCGTTGGGCGTCCGCGACCGAACCTAGGAACATCCCCTTGAACGGTGCTCGACTGTCAGCCGGTCGGAACGGGGTGTCCGGGATCAAGTGCCTCGTTCAGCCGTTCACGTGCGTAGCTGAGCACCAGCTCAGGGAACCGGTAACGGATCTGCCCGTCCTCACCCTGCGTCGCCCGGATCAGGCGATGGTCCACCAGGCCTTCGAGGGCGGGCTGGATGTCTGCGGCGTCCCAGCCGAGCAGCTCGGCGGCCTCCTGCGCGGTGAAGCGCGGCGACGGCAGCATGCTGAGCAGCCGGAAGACCGCCTGCTCGCGGCGGCTCAGCGCGCCGTAGCTGGAGTCGTAGCGGGCGCGCAGGTCCAGCTCGCCGATGCTCAGCAGGTCGAGGGAACGCGGCGTCTCGGCCAGGCGCTCGGCCATCTCGGTGATCGAGACGTCGGGCATGGTGGCCAGGCGGCTGCCGATGCACCGCAGGGCGAGGGGCAGGCGGCCGCCGAGCTCCACCAGCCGGTCGGCGGCGCTCGGCGCCCGGTCGAGCCGGGCGCGGCCGACCACGCTGCGCAGCAGCTCGACGCTCTCGGCGTGGTCCATGACGTCGAGGTCGATGTCCCAGTTGCCGGCCAGCCCGTGCAGCCTGCGCCTGCTGGTGACGATGAGGGTGCACCCCGGGTCGCCCGGGATCAGCGGCCGCACGTACGCCGACGAGGGCGCGTCGTCCAGGACGATCAGCAGGCGCCGCCCGGCGGTGACCGAGCGGAGCAGCGTGCTGCGCTCCTCAAGCCCGAAGGGGATGTGCGTCTCGGGGACGCCCATCGCCTGGAGGAAACCGCCGAGCACCTCGGGCAGGTCGCGGGAGCCGCCGGCCGAGCCGCCCAGGTCGGCGTAGAGCTGCCCGTCGGTGAACCGGGGCCGCAGGCGGTGGGCGAGATGGATCGCCAGCGCGGTCTTGCCGACTCCGGGCGTTCCGCTGATGGTGACGACGGGGGTGGCGGTCCAGTCCTGGGCCGCTCCGGCGGACGCCAGGCCGGCCAGGACCTCCTCGACGATCTCCGTACGGCCGGTGAAGTCCGCGATGTCGGCCGGCAGTTGCGCCGGAGGGCCCAACGGCGGGGTCATGAGCCCGGGCGGCTCCGGCTCGGCGCCGCCCGGTGGCTCGGCCGGCAGGACGAGCAGCTCGGGCCGGACGAGCGGTTCGGCGAGCTCGGGGGCGGCGACGACGGCGACCGAACCATTGCCGTTCCCGTCGGGGTGGCCATTGAGCTGCCCTTGGCCGTTCCCGTTGATGTGGCCGTTCCCGTTGATGTGGCCGTTCCCGTTGATGTGGCCGTTGCCGTTGAGGGCGGCGCCGGAGAGGACGGTCTCGTGGGCGAGGGGGACGGGACGGGACGCGACGGCCGCCGTCGCCTGGGCCACCACGGTGACCCGCTCCTGCTCGTACGGCCCGCCGAGCGGGGCGTCCGCCAGCAGCGCCTGGTGGAGCTCGCGCAGTTCCCGGCCCGGGTCCAGGCCGAGCTTCTCGACCATGTTCTCGCGCAGCGCCCGGTAGATCTCCAGCGCCTCGTGGCGACGTCCCGAGCGGTGCAGGGCGATCATCAGGGCGGCGTGCAGGTGCTCGTGGAGGGGATAGGTGACCACCAGCGACCTGAGCTCGCTGATCAGCTCTCGGTGGCGGCCGAGCTGAAGATCGGCCTCGATGCGCAGCTCCAGGGCGCGGGACCTCAGCTCCTCAAGCCGGGTGGCGTACGAGGACAGCAGCCCACCGTGGACGACGTCGACCAGGGCCTGGCCGCGCCACAGTCCGAGCGCCCGGCGCAGTGTCTCGGCCGCGCCGGCCGCGTCGCCGCCATCGAGCGCCGCTTGCCCGAGAGTCGAGTCCTGCTCGAACCGGTACAGGTCGATCGAGTTGTCGGGGATCGCCAGAAGATATCCACCCGGCCGGGTGCTGAGAAGTTCCTCACCACCGAGCCCGGCCAGAATCTTCCGCAGTTTGTATATGTAGGTCTGGAGCGTCGTCATGGCGCTCATGGGCGGACGTTCCTCCCAGAGCTCGTCGATGAGCTCATCGGTCCGCACAACGGTGTTCCTGCGAAGCAGCAAGAGGGAAATGACCTGACGGGGTTTTGACGCGGTGGGCAACACATTGCGCCCGTTACTGATAATCTCCACCGGACCGAGCACGCGAAAGTCCACGAAGCCCCCAAGGCATGTAAATCGGTGCAGATGCCATCGAAACTACTCAGCCACTGCGTCGCTCACAAGACGCTTACGACCAAAGTCCGTGAGCCGCGAACTGTCGGCGCGGCAGAGGCGTACCGAAAGTTCGCGAACGCCGGTCATCGGGTGCCCGGGGCACGCTCGCCTCGAATTCCACTCGTTCTTTGCTGGTCGAGCCGGCGCCCTCGCCGGCCGCCGGCCTCGGGCGGCGCGGGTCCCGGATGCACCGTCGCCACGGTGATCAGTGACGCGGCGGCCGCCTTGTTCACCGCGTCGATCCGCGAGACCGCGCCCAGCTTGCCGAAGATCTTGCCCAGATGCCGCTTCACCGCCGCCTCGGTCAGCGACAGCCGGGCGGCGATCTGGGCGTTGCTCAGCGCCTCCGCGGTGAGCTGGAGGATCTCGCGCTCCAGCGGCGTCAGCACGTCTTCGGTAGGTCCGTGCAGGTGGAGCAGGCTCTCCTGGGAGACCGAGAGCACGGTGCGCGCCTCGTCGGCCGCGACGCTGCGGATCGCGGCGACGAGTTCCTGGCGTGTGGCGCTCTTGAGCAGGTAGCCCCGGATACCCGCGTCCAGCAGGCTGCGCAGCAGGTACGGCCCCTCGAACATGCTGAGGATGACGACGGCCGTCCCGGGTGAGAGCGCCCGGATGCGGCCCACGGTGGTGACGGCGTCGTCGCCCGGAATGCTGACGTCGAGCAGCACGACCTGGGGCCGGGTCTCGGCGACGAGCGCGACGGCGGAGTGGCTGCCGCTCGCCTCCCCGACCACGACCATGTCCTCCTGGGTCTCCAGGATCTCCCGCACGCCGTCCCGTACGAGAGCGTGGTCGTCAACGATCAGAATCCCGGTCCGCGCCGGCTCAGGCATCGGCGTGCCCGGGGAGCGGAACGTAGAGCCCGACATGGGCACCTCTTCCCTGCGTTCCCGACACGGTCAGCGTTCCGTTCAGGGCCTCGGCGCGCTCCCGCATCACCGACAGGCCGATGCCCTTGCCGTTGGAGAGCGTCCCGGTGTCGAACCCGACGCCGTCGTCGTCGACGTAGACGCGCAGCTCGTGCGGCGCGATGTGGACGCCCACGACCACCAGCCGGGAGCGTCCGTGCACGAGCGCGTTGCGGACCGCCTCCCGGACGATGAGGAAGACCTCGTCCTTGACGCCGTGCGGTGCCCAGTCCTCGTCACCGTTGATGTTGAGCCGTATCGTCGCCTCGCCGGCGGGGAGCGCCGCGAACGCCGTGAGCAGGGCCTTCTCCAGATGCTGCACCGGCTCGTGCAACCGCAGTTCCGTGGTCGTCGCGCGCAGGCTCCGCATGGCCTCCCGGACCGCGAACCGTGCCTTCTCCACCCGCTGGCTGGCGCCGATCAGGTCGGCCCCGCGCTCGCGGGCCACCTCGAACAGCTCCATCTGCCGGGAGGCGGTGTTGAGCCAGAACCCCACGCGGTCGTGAAGCTCACGCGTGATGCGGCTCCGCTCGTCGCGCTGCGCCTCGTGCACCTTGTCGAGCAGGTGGCCGGAGTAGGAGACCAGGCTCTCCGACAGCCGTGCGGTGATTCCCTCGTAGAGAACCGAGACCGCCAGCATGAACGGTTCGCGCGACCTGTCGTCGATGTCGGCGTAGGCGATCAGCCGCCGCAGCACGATGGAGAAGAACTCCTCCCAGAACAGCAGGGAGTCGCGTGGGTCGACCTGCGGACCGGCCGTCACGAGGCTGGGTTCGGCCACCCGGGGTCGTCCGGCGCGCAGGCTCTCCACCATCTCGGACACGATCAGCTCGGAGTCGGACAGCAGGCGCCGGCGGGCGGCCGCGTCGGCCGCGATCGGCCCGTTCATCGCGTTGAGGGCGCGCTCGCAGGCTTCTCTGAATCTCGTCCTTTCCGCTTCCATCAGTGATGCCAGGTCCGGTGAATCGATTTCCCGGTGTTGGCAACATTCCATTGACCTCGACACCCCTTGTCCCCGAACTCCAAGAACCGTCGCGGCCGCCGTCTGCGATCGTCCGGCTGCCGGCCACCGACGGTGTGCCCACCCCGTAGGGAGGAAGCGAAGACACGCGGAGGGGCATGACCATCGAACGACTGTCCTGACCAACGCCGCTTGACCGGACGGCTAGTGAGTCGGCTCTTGCATCGGCTCGAAACGATCGCGCGACAATACCCCTGCATCCCGGAAGGACCGCCACGCCCCTTTCGGCACAAATACTGGCAAATAGTCAGAAGAAAGGTCAACACCTCACCCTTGATCGGCATTGAAATCATTCACAGTCACAATTCGACTACAGACCAGCAGGGCGGGCTTGTGACCGGTGTTTCTGGTGTGACTGGTGTGACGCGAGTTAGTTAAAAGAAACACAAAGTCGTTCGTCTTCCTTGACAATGGTCCACGTGGCGGCCCTTGAACCGACGACCCCGCCGGGGCCATGCCGCGTCCGCCGGCCGGGAGCGCCGCCGGCCGGGCGCCTCGCTATATTCCGAATCAGGTTCACGCCTCCGGACCGCGCTTCTGCAACTCGGCGGCTATTCAGCGAGGTCCCTACCACTCATTTCTGGCAGCAATGCCGCCCCGGCGCCCTTGCGCATCCGGCCCTGGGTTTCGGTGACCCGGGCCGCCCGGCAGCATGACCTGATGGACGCGCTTCAACCCCGCCGGGGAGCCCGATGTGGCGCTCGACGCCGACGAACGGCGCGCCGGCCCGCGTGGCAGGACGCGCGCCGCAGCCTCACCTCCACCTCTACCGCCGCCGCCGGCGACGCCGACGCGGGCCTGAAGACGCGAAGGAGGGCTTCCGCCACTCGGGGGCAATGGCGGAAGCCCTCTGTCATGGTTTTCGGATCAAGGAGCTCCGGTGTTACAGATTTCTCCCGGAAACTTCTCCCGGGTTGCGCGGACGGCTCGCGGCCGGGCGTTCAGACGGTGGACGCGCAGGTCGTGAGCCAGTTGCGGAGCAGGTCGTGGCCATGGGCGGAGAGCACGGACTCGGGATGGAACTGCACGCCCTCGATCGGGCGGTCGCGGTGACGGAGCCCCATGATGACGCCGTCGGACGTACGGGCGCTGACCTCCAGCTCCGCGGGGACCGTGGCGGGCTCCACGGCGAGCGAGTGGTAACGGGTGGCCTCCAGGGGGTCGGGAAGGCCCTCGAAGACCCCGCGGCCGTCATGGTGGATCTGGCTCGTGTAGCCGTGGACGATGTCCGGGGCGCGCGAGACCACCCCTCCGTAGACGTGGGCGATGATCTGGTGGCCCAGGCAGACCCCGAGGAGCGGTGTGCGGCGTTCGTGCGCGTGCCGGACGAGATCCAGGCAGATCTCGGCGTCGGCGGGATGGCCCGGTCCGGGGCTCACCAGGATCCCGTCCACGGAGGCGTCGGCGAGCGTCACGTCCGAGCGGTCCTTCACCGTGCAGTCGGCTCCCAGTTCGAGGAGGTACTGGACGATGTTGAAGACGAAGCTGTCGTGGTTGTCGACGACGAGGAGACGCACACCCTCAGTGTCTCAGCGGCGGTCGGTGGCGGGGGACGACGGGGTGTCGATGACGCCGCGGTCGAACTGGACCTTGGGTTCGAGCCACGGGAAGACCAGGTACCAGAGAACGGCCGTGACGGCGAGGACGAGGGCCGCCGCGATGGCGGTCCTGGTCTGCCACTGACCGGGCAGATGGCGCCAGATCCAGGCGTACACGGCTCCTCCTAGGCGCGGCGGGGCAGCTCACCGGCCAGCTCACCGAAGATCACCAGCCGCTCGGCGGCGGAGTACTTGGGGTGGCAGGTGGTCAGAGTGATCAACCGCTTGCTGGGACTGTCCTTGGGCTTGAACGGGACGGGCGCGGTGACCTCGACGGCCGAGGGCTTCACGATCCTCTTGCCGGTCACCTCGTAGACGTACTGCTTCTGCCGGGTGTCGATGAGGATCTTGTCGCCGGTGCGGAGCTCGCTCGCGCGGTTGAACGGGGCGGAGTAGGTCGTCCGGTGGCCGGAGACCACGAAGTTGCCCACCTCCCCCGGCAGGGCGCTGCCGGGGTAGTGGCCGGGGCCCTTGCGCAGGTCGGCGAGGTCGACGCCCTCGATGATGACGAAGCGGTACTTCGGCCCGAAGCGCGGGATGCGGATCATGGCCAGGCCCTTGCCGAGCGTGACCCGCTCGGTGGTGACGTTCGGCGCCTGCCAGCTCTTGAGGAGTTCCTTGTTGAGCTGGTCCTGCTGCTGGCGGGTGTAGCGACCGGTGCCCCAGAGCGAGTACGTGACGAACAGGAGCATGACGAGGCCGGCGGTGATGCACAGTTCGCCTACGTTACGGAGCAGAATCCGCACTGCGCGTCTCCTCCTACGGCACCGTCGCGTGGTTCAACGTCACGTTCCCGCTGTAGCCGGGCAGGGTGACCTGGTCCGCGGCCCTGACCGAGTAGCCGAGCCCGTACTCACGAACGTAGCGCTTGTAGATCGAAATCTCCGGGGAGCCGTCGAGCGCGGCCCGCAGCCGTCGCGGATCTCCCACAGCGGTGATCGTGAACGGAGGCGAGTAGACGACCCCTTGCAGGATGAGGGTATTGCCCACGCACCGCACCGCGCTGGTCGAGATCACGCGTTGGTCCATAATTTGCATTCCGGCCGCGCCGCCCGCCCACAGGGCGTTCACGACGGCCTGAACGTCGGTCTGGTGGACCACGAGGTCATCGGGACTGACCTGGCGGCCATAGTCTCGTTGCGGAGCGTCGTTCAAGATCACGCGGACGCCGGAACCCCGCAGCGGGGTGAAGCCGGAACGGGCGGCCAGCGCGTCGGCCCGGGCCTGGGCCTCCTGGACTCGCGCGTCACGGCGGCCGGCCTGACGGGCGATCGAGTCGACCTCACGGCGAAGCCGCTGGTAGCCGGCGCGGTCGTGGCGGGTCCTGCGCTGTTCGGCGCTGATCAGCTCGGTGATCCGGGTCCGGCCCTCCTCACGCAGGTCGGTACCGCGGGCCGTGCTCGCGCTCGCCGCGAACAAAGTTCCCGCCACAAGCGTGAGGCCTGGAATGATGCTTCCCCACGTTCGACGCCGTACGCTGCTCACCAGCGACTACGCTAACCGACAAAACACCCATGCGCGGACCGGCGCTCCGGCCGTCGCCCGCCCGAGGAGATCGATCCCACCGTGGCCAAGTCCAAAGTGCGCAAGAAGGCCGTCTACACCCCGCCGCAGAAGTCGAAGGCGCCCGAGGTCAGCCCCCGTTGGCTGGTTCCGACGATGATCGCCCTCTGGCTGGTCGGGCTGGCCTGGATCGCAGTGTTCTACGTGACGGCGAGCACGGGCACCGATGTGCCGGTGATGACCGATCTGGGGAACTGGAACCTGGGCATCGGCTTCACCGCGATCATCCTGGGCGTGATCCTCTCCACGCGCTGGCGCTGAGTACCCACATTCACGTCGCGTAATCCACCAGAGTTATCCACAGCCTGGGGATGGGCGACTGAGTTTCCCACAGCTTTTCCACAGGGAAGCGTTCTCCGAGGTGCCGCCGCCCCCGTTCAACGGCAGCGGCCCAGGAAAGGCCACACGTGGCCATTCAGCGACCCCGGGAGCAAGCGCCAAGGATCGTTCACTTCCTCGGCGCAGGACGTCGCCACGAACGAAAGAGCCCGGCGCCAGGCATTGCCTGATGCCGGGCTCTGATCGTTCCCTGGGTACCCCGCGTCCAGCCGACCCGCTCCGCAGCCGCTAAGCAACACCCGAGGTGAGCTGCGACGTCTTCACCACGACCAGCACCACCAGCCCCGCCAGCACGACCAGCGGAGCGACCAGGTGGACGATCTTGCGCCGGGCCTCGGGTGCGTACGCGTACGCCACGGCCACCAGGGCCCCGGTCACCAGACCGCCGATGTGGGCCTCCCACGAGATCGCGGAGCTCGCGGAGAAGGTGATCACCAGGTTGAGGACCAGCAGGAACACGATCGGCCTGACATCACCGCCCAGCTTGCGCCCGATCACGAAGAACGCCGCGAACAGTCCGAAGATGGCACCGGAGGCCCCGACGGCGACCTGTCCCGCGTCGACGAGATAGATCAGCACCGACCCGCCGAATCCGGCGATCATGTAGAGCGTGAAGAACCGCAGGCGCCCCAGTTCCCGCTCCAGCGCCGGGCCGAGTGCCCACAGCGCCCACATGTTGAACAGGATGTGGGTGAGCGCGAACCCACCCGCGCTCAGCGGCTGGTGCAGGAACATCGAGGTGATCATCCGGTACCACTCGCCGCCGGCGACGCCCAACCCGGGGATCATCTGGCCGAAGCGGCTCTCGCCGCCGAACATCGCGAACTCGTCGACCACTCTCGGCGAGGCCAGCTCGGCCACGTACGCCAGCAGGCACAGCCCGATCAGCGAGTAGGTGACCACTGGCGGGGCGTCCTGCGTGTCTCGGGCCCCTAGCCGCGTTCGGGCCGGGCGGACGCCCTTGTTGGCCTCGGCCACGCACTCGACGCACTGATGCCCGACCGCGGCGTCGCGCATGCAGTCCGGGCAGATGTAACGGTCGCACCGGGTACAGCGCACGTAGGTCTCGCGCCCCGGATGCCGGTAGCAGGTCGGCACTGGGGTGTCCGACCCGGACGAAGGGTTGGGATCTGTGCTCATCGTGGCTCCGTAGGGCCGGCGCGGGGGTCTCTTCAGGTATTACGACTGACGGCGGTCGATCGTCACCGACTCGATGACGACATCGTTCGCCGGCTTGTCATTGCGCCCGGTCGGCGTGTTGCTGATCTTGTCGACGACGTCGGTGCCCTCGATGACCTTGCCGAAGATCGTGTGGCGGCCGGTCAGGTGCTGGACCTGGCCGATGTTGTCGGTGGTGATGAAGAACTGGGAGCCGTTGGTGCCGGCCCCGGCGTTGGCCATGGCCAGCAGGTACGGCTTGTTGAACTTCAGGTCCGGGTGGAACTCGTCCTTGAACTCGTAGCCCGGCCCGCCGGTGCCGCTGCCGAGCGGGTCCCCGCCCTGGATCATGAAGCCGGGGATGACGCGGTGGAAGACCGTGCCGTTGTAGAGCGGCGTGCCGGACTGCTTCTGCCCGGTCTCGGGATGCCGCCATTCGCGGGTGCCCTCCGCGAGGCCGACGAAGTTGTCGACCGTGACGGGCGCCTGCTCCGGGTAGAGCTGGATGACGATCTTGCCCAGGGTGGTGTTGAGCGTCGCAAAGATTTGTTCAGCCACGGATGGCCGCCTCCTCGTCGATATGGGCATATGCGGTTTCGGACACACACGTGTACCTACTGTGCGTGACCCAATGATCCCGCGCACAGGGTTTACCTTCCGTGCTCGGGGAAGGTTGCTTGGCAGGACCTCGCAAACAGGGAGGTTAGCGTGTCCCTAATGATGAGTATCCGCCGGAAGCCGCGTGACGAAGTGCTCTCGCGGTACGGGCGTGTGCGTGAAGCATGTCGGCACGGCGCCGAGTCGTGGCGGCAGAACGCGTCCGTCGCGGCGGATCGTATCGCCCCGGCGGCGCAGCGCACCCGCGATGTCGCCGCTGACCGCATCATGGATGCTCGCAGCTGGAGCGCTCCCCGGATCGACTCTGCCGCCCGGTATGTGGAAGGTGGGCTCGCTCCGCGGGTGAGCTCGTTCCTGACCGACATGGCCGGCAGGGTCGAGCCGCCCAAGCCCAGCCATCGCGGACGCAACATCACCTTGATGATGCTCGCCGCCATGGCCGCGGTCGGGGTCGCCGGAGCGATCATGACCAAGCGGAGCTCCATGCAGTCGCTGATGGACGACACGACCAAATCGGAGCACGAAACGCCGGTGAGGTCTGAAGCCAACAGCCACGTGCACACGCCCTAGCCGAACGGCGTAAGGAAGGCCCGGCCACACCAGGCCGGGCCTTTCGCATGTACTGCCGTGGAAGCGGAGGGGGGCTTTGCCGAGTCAGGGCTACCTACCGGTACCTTGACATCCGTTCACGGCAGAGAAAGCAAGGTACACCGCATGCCTCCGAGAGCCAGCTCGATCCGGCAGCTACTGGCGGCCAAGGCCCGCCAAGGCGTGCATACGGCCGTGCATCGCGGCTGGGACTGGGTGCGGCGGCACGGAGAGATCACACCGCACACGCCGGGGCGGCGGAAGTTCGCCTATCTGGGCGAGGGGGCGTGCATCGGCTTCCCGGTGGGCGCGATCTACGGAGAGCCCTGGATCTCGATCGGCGACCACACACTGGTCGGCACGCATGTGACGATCTCGGCCGGTTTCGTGCCCGGCCTGGACCTCGGACCCGACGTGATCGTGAAGATCGGGTCGAGCTGTTCGCTCGGCCGCGGTACGCACATCGTCGGGCACCAGTCGATCGAGATCGGCGACGATGTGTTCACCGGCCCCAACGTCTACATCACCGACCAGAATCACAGCTACGGCGACCTGGACGTGCCCATCGGACGCCAGTGGCCGGAGAACAACCCCGTGACGATCGGCGACGGATGCTGGATCGGCACCGGCGCGATCATCCTGCCCGGCACCCGCCTCGGCAGGAACGTGGCGGTCGCGGGCGGCGCGGTGGTACGCGGCGAGTTCCCCGACCACTCGGTCATCGGCGGCGTCCCCGCGAAGGTCCTGCGCAGCCATGACCCGGACCAGGGCTGGCAACCACCGCTGCGCAAGCACCCCTTGATCTCGCTGGACGAACTGGCCGCCCTGTCAGTCGACGGCCTGGACGGCCTCCAGATCCTCCAAGACAAGCTCCGCGAAGAAGCCGGCTAACAGACCAGCCTGAATAGCAGGCAGCCCCACCCCCCACGCCCCGCCTCCCGGTGTGGACAGCGGAGGGCAGACGCCCCCGCTCGGTCTGGGTGAGGTGGCTTGGGCGTTCGTCGAGGGTGGGGGTTGCCCGCCCCCGCACGGACGCCGCGCCCTCCACCCTTAAAAGTCGCTGGATAAGGGTGAGGCCCCGTCCAGGGGTTCTGGACGGGGCCTCGGAGTCGTTCGTCAGGTGGTGCGGGCGGGGCGGCGGTCGCCGCCCTCGCGGCGCGGGCCTCCGCGACGTGCACCGTGCGCAGCGGCGCCGCCTCCGCGGCGGTCGCCGCCGAAGGAGCTGCGCTCACCGCGCGGGGAGCGGTCACCGTAGGAGCCGCGCTCCCCGCCGCTGTAGGAACCGCGCTCCCCGCCGCTGTAGGAGCCGCGGCGCTCGCCGCCGTACGAGGCGGAGCCTTCGCGGCGCTGGCCGCCTTCTCCGCGGTCGTACGGGCGCGAACCACGGCCGTTGAAGCCACGGCCACCGCCACCGCCGCCGCCACCGCGGCGGCCGCCCTGGCGGCCACGGCCACCCTCGCGCTTGGGGCGCTCGGGGATGATCGGACCCTCGATCGGGATGCCGGACGGCCGGCGCGCTCCCGTCACCTTGACCAGGTCGGCGTCACCGGCGGCCACCCGCGTGCGGGGAGCGTGGATGCCCGCCCGCTTGGTCATCTGCTGGGTGGCGCGCACCTGGTGCGGCAGCACGAGCGTCACGACGGTGCCGCGCTCACCGGCGCGGGCCGTACGCCCGGCGCGGTGCATGTAGTCCTTGTGGTCGGCCGGCGGGTCGACGTGCAGGACCAGGCTGATGTCGTCGACGTGGATGCCGCGCGCGGCGACGTCGGTGGCGACGAGGACGTCGAACGAGCCCTCCATGAACTCGGCCAGCGTCCGGGTGCGCAGCCCCTGGCTCTTGCCGCCGTGCAGGCCCGCGGCCCGCACGCCCGCCTGCGCGAGCTGCTTGGCCAGCCGGTCCACACCGTGCTTGGTGCGGGCGAACATGATGGTCTTGCCCTCGCGGTTCGCGATCTCAGCGGTGATGGCGGCCTTCTCCTTGGGCGCCACCAGCAGGAGGTGGTGGTCCATGGTGTCGACCGACTCGTCGACCTGGCCGATGGCGTGCGTCACCGGGTCATTCAGGTAACGCTTGACCAGGACGTCGACGTCCTTGTCCAGGGTGGCCGAGAACAGCATGCGCTGCCCGCCGCGCTTGGCCTGGTCGAGGATGTCGGTGACGTCGGGCAGGAAGCCCATGTCGGCCATGTGGTCGGCCTCGTCCAGGACGACGATCCGGACATCGCCGAGGTCGCACGCGCCCTGGCGCATGAGGTCCTTGAGCCGGCCGGGCGTGGCCACGAGCACCTCGACGCCGCGCCGCAGCGCGTCGATCTGCTTGAACATCGAGGTCTGGCCGATGACGGTCTTGAACCGCAGGCCGAGCGTGCGGCCGAGCGGTTCGAGGTTGGTCTGCACCTGCTGGGCGAGCTCGCGGGTGGGGACGAGGATGAGGCCGAGCGGGCGCTTGGGCCCGGCCTTCTGGCCGGCCAGCCGGGCCAGCATCGGCAGCCCGAAGGCCAGGGTCTTTCCGGAGCCGGTCTTGCCACGACCGAGCACGTCATGGCCGGCCATCACATCGGGGATGGCGGCGGCCTGGATGGGGAACGGTGCCTCGATGCCCTGGCGGGCCAGCGCGCTCACCATGGGCTCGGGCATACCGAGCTCGGCGAACGTGGGGACCGCGGGAGAGTCGGCGACCGTCAGGTCGGACTCGGGCAGGGCATTACCAACAGGCAGGGTTGTCACGCATTACCTTCCGAGAGGGGGGCACGTCTCGGGAGGCACCACAGTCGGATCTGTGGCCTGCAAGGACGAGCCTGACGCTTGGGCGTCGTAAGAGTGATTTGTTGAGTCTAACGTTCCAGGAGCACCTCTTTATGCCCTGGTCCCCGTTTGGACCTCCTTCTCCAGCATCCCAAGAGCTACTTTTATGCCCATGGCGCCATCCCGCACCATCGCGATCCACTTCGTGCACAGTGCGTTGCGGGGCGCTCGGGAGCGCGGGATGGACGTGTGGCCGGTGCTCCTGCGTGCGTCGATTCCGCCTGCGCTGCTGGGCGATTCGCGGGCCCGGGTGACCCGCGAACAGTACGCGGAGCTGATCCGCGGGCTCTGGGACGCGCTGGACGACGAGTTCCTCGGACTGGGCGATTTTACCTGTAAGCGCGGCACGTTCGCGATGATGTGCCTGGTGGTGCTCGGCAGCCCGGATCTCGCGACGGCCCTCCGGCGCGCCGCCGACTTCTACGGCCTGTTCCCGACCAGGGTGCGCTTTCGCGTGGAGACCCCCGAGCCCTTCAGAGCCCGCCGGGAGGTGAGCTCGGGTGGCGCGGCGCTGGGCTCGGACCACACTCCGGCGCGCGATGTGACGCCGCACACAAACTCGCCGGTCTCCCGCCCGAACGTGACGCAATCGGCGGTGTTTCGGTTGACGATCGACCTCGGGGGGCTTCCCGATCCTGATCATTTCGTCACCGAGTGCCTGGTGATGATCTGGCATCGGGTGGTCGGCTGGGCGATCGATCAGCGGGTGCCGCTGGTGCGGCTGGAGTTCGGGCATCCGCCGCCGGTGCATGTGGCGGAGTACGGGCCGATCTTCGGGTGCCCGATGTCGTACGGGCATCCCGTGACCGGCCTGGTGTTCGACGCGGCGTATCTGCGGGCGCCGATCGTGCAGGACGAGGCGGCGCTGTGGGCACGGATGGCCAACGCCCCGGCCGATCTGATCAGCCCGCCGCGTCCGGCCTCCTCGTACACCGATCGGGTACGCCGCATCCTGATGAACGGTCTCGGCCACGGCTCGCTGACCGAGACCGCCGCGCGCCTCACGGTGAGCCCGCAGGCGCTGCGGAGGCACCTGCAGGCCGAGGGCGTCTCGTTCCGCGCCGTGAAGGAGGAGGTGCTCCGCGACGCGGCGATCGCCGGGCTGGCCAACGGCGAGCAGAGTGTCGAGGAGATCGCCGTCCGGCTGGGGTTCGCCGACGCCAGTGCCTTCCACCGGGCGTTCAAGCGTTGGACGGGCACGACGCCGGGGGCCTACCGCACCGCGCGGTAAGCGCCCCGCGCGGTAGAGCGCCTCGGCGCGCCGTAGAGCGTCCCGCGCGGTAGAGCGCCCCCGCGCGGTAGAGCGCCTCGGCGCGCCGCTATTGGCGTTCACATCCAATAGTGAGCGCTTCGGCCAGGCGGCCTGAGCGCTCCGGCCATGGCCGACGAGTAATCAGCCGCTTACCGTCATCGCCCATGAAGCGAAGGCCCCTCCTTCTCCTGGCCGCCTGCGCCCTCGTCGCGGGACTCGTCGCACCGCCGGCCCCCGCCGCCGCGGCCACCACCGCCCCCACCACCGGATTCCGCTTCTTCGACCTGACCGCTCGCGATGGAGTGAAGCTCAAGGCCAACGTGATCGAGCCCGCCTCGCCCGGACGGCACCCGGCCATCGTGTTCCCGGCGAGCTGGGCGGCCAACGACTTCGAGTACCTGCTCCAGGCGAACAAGCTGGCCGCCCGCGGCTACGTCGTGCTCTCCATGACCCCGCGCGGCCTGTTCGGCTCGGGCGGCGAGATCGACGTCGCCGGGCCGAAAGACCTCGCCGACATCTCCGCCGCCTACGACTGGCTCATCGCCAACACCCGCGCCGATCCCGGCCGTCTCGGCGTGGCGGGCATCTCCTACGGCGGCGACATGGCGCTGCAGATGGCCGCGTACGACAAGCGGACCAAGGCGGTCGGCGGCCTCAGCGCGTACGCCGACCTGGCCGGCTCCCTCTATCCCAACAGGACGCGGGTCTCGCTGACCGTGCCCTCGCTGTGGACCGTCGGGCGCGTCCTCGGCCGCCCGTCCGCCGAGTTCACCGAGATGATGAAGGCGTTCCAGCGGGTCGAACACGAGGACGACCCGCGCACGCAAAAGATCCTCGCGTGGGCGGGAGCACGGTCGGCCTCCACGCGCGTCGACGAGATCAACCGGAACGGGACCGCGGTCTTCCTGGCGAACGGCTGGGGCGACAGCTTCTTCCCGCCCAACCAGTTCGTCGACTTCTTCAACCGGCTCACGGTGCCGCACAAGCACCTGGAGTTCACGCCCGCCGACCACGCCACCGGGGAGGCCACCGGCCTCGCCGGGCTGCCCAACCCCGTCTGGGACAGCTTCACGCGCTTCTTCGACAAGCACCTGGCGGGCCGCACGGACGTACCGCAGGACGCACCCGTCGTCCTCACCCCCAAGGTCAACAAGCCTGGGCTCCAGAATCCCTTCGACCCCGGCACACGCGAGCCGTACGCCGACTGGGCCGCCATCGCCAAGCGGACCGAACGCTTCACGCTGAGCTCCGGCGAGAAGCTCGACCAGGGGACCGGCGGGCCGGACGCCCAGGTCACCATCCGGGCGGGCCAGGGGACCGGCGCCGACTCCGGGCTCCATTTCGTGACCAACGCCATCGAGCAGTTCACGGGCATCGCGCCGACGATCAGGACGTCCGGCATCGCCCGCGCGGACGGCGCCGTCTGGCAGAGCTCCCGGCTGGCAGGTGGCAGGGCCATCCGCGGTGACGTGCGGCTGCGCACGAACGTCACCACCACCGCGCCGATCAACAGCTTCTTCGCCTACCTGTACGACGTGGACGCCGGCGGCACTGGGCGCCTGATCACGTACGCCCCGTACACCCTGCGCGACGTCGCGCCCGGCGTCCCGCTCCCGGTGGATCTGCGCCTGCAGAGCACGGGCTACGACCTGCCCTCGGGGCACCGGCTCGCACTGGTGATCGACACCAAGGACTTCAGGTCCATGGATGCCGGCAAGCCCGGCAGCAGTCTCACGTTCTCCGGCCCGTCGAGCCTCGACCTGCCGGTCCGCTAAGGAGGAAGCTCCCGTGACGAAGCTCTCCCTGCGTACGGCGCCGGCCGTCCTCGCCGCAGCCGCCATTGTCGCGGCGCCCGCAACGCTAACCGCCGCATCCGCCAACGCCGCACCTGCCGCGGCGACAGCTCCCAGGTCTGCCGCAGCGACGGCTTCCGGGCTTGCCGGCGCCGCTACCGCTGCCGTGGCCTCGCCTGGCTCGTTCCCGCACTACTCCGCCGACGGCTGGAAGGCGCGTCCGGAGCAGTACGACGGCATGGACATCGAACGCGACGTGCCGATCACCATGGCCGACGGCGTGCGGTTGCTGGCCGACGTCCAACGGCCCACGCAGCGCGGCCGGGTGGTGCCGGGCAGGTTCCCGGTGCTGGTGCAGCAGACGCCGTACGTGAAGACCGCCCTAGCGCTGCCGCCCATCAACTGGGCGCTGGTCAAACGCGGCTACGTCATCGTGACCGTGGACGTACGGGGGACCGGCGGATCAGGAGGAAAGTGGAACATCTGGGGTCCGCCCGAACACTCCGACGGCAAGACGGTCGTCGAATGGGCCGCCTCCGAGGAACGCCCGTGGAGTGACGGCCGCGTAGGGCTCTTCGGCATCTCGTACGGCGGGATCAACCAGCTCTTCACCGCGTCCCAGCAACCCAAGGGCCTGAAGGCCATCGCGCCGGCCGTTCCGATGGGCGACCTCTACCGCGACCTTGTCGGCAAGGGTGGCCGCGGCTACCTCGAACTAGCCCCCGCCTACCTCGCCGTCGTCTCGATGCTGGGCATCCTGCCCAACACCAACCTCCTCAAGGATCCCGCCACCGCGCTCAAGAACATCCAGGAACACTGGGACGCCGCAGGCAAGAACCTGGAGATGGTGCCCGAGATGCTCCAGGGCGGCGACCGGGCGTACGACAGCGCCTGGTACCGCGAGCGCTCCCCGCTGACCTACGTCGACAAGATCAAGGTGCCGACGCTGCTGATGGGCGGCGCGTTCGACGCGTTCCAGCGCGGCACGCCGATGCTCTACCAGCGGCTGTCCGCGAACGGGACGCCCGTGCAGTTCGTGAACGGGCCGTGGTCGCACATCGTCGCCGCCATCCCCGCGGCCGGGGTGAGCCTGCCCGGCATCATCAACGAGCCGCCGGGCGTCAAGCTGGGCGAACTGCAGCTGCGCTGGTTCGACCACTACGTGCGCGGCGTTCCGGACCCGGCGCTCGAACGGCGCGACAAGCAGGTCACGTACTACGAGAACGGCGCCAACCAGTGGCGTACGGCCGGGCAGTGGCCACCGGTGGACGTCACCTACCAGAAGGCGCATCTGTCCGGGCAGGCGAGCAGGGGACGCCCCGGCGCGCTCGTCATCGGCGGCGGCGCACAGCCGTCCGGCAAGCCCGACACCGTCCCGTGGAACCTCTTCTCGGGGCTGTGCTCGCGTTCGACGTTCCAGTGGGCGCTGTTCGGCGGGGAGTTCGGCAACGGCCCGATCAAGATCCCGTGCGTGACGGACAACCGCTACAACGATCTCCACGGGCTGACGTACGACCTGCCCGTCCGCGACCGCCCGCTTCGGCTGGCCGGACCGGTGAACGCGCACTTCACCGTCTCGACCAGGTCACGCGACAGCCAGCTGACCGTCCGGCTGGAGGACGTCGCGCCGGACGGCTCGGCCGTGCAGCTCACCGCCGGCTGGCTGTCGCTGTCGATGCGGCGGCTCGACCAGGGGAGGAGCGTGGTGCGGAACGGGATGATCGTTCAGCCGTGGCACCCGTACACCAAGGCCTCCCAGCAGGCGATGCCCAAGGACACGCCCGTCTCCGTCGACGTCGAGATCTTCCCGGCGTCGTGGTCGATCAAGCCGGGTCACAAGCTGCGGCTGGCCGTCCAGACCGGCGACTTCCCGCACCTGTTCCCGCCGTTCCCCCAGCTGAAGGACAGCCTCGGCGGCGACATCAAGCTGTGGCACGACCCGCGGAACCCGTCCTGGATCGCCCTCCCGACCCGACCGAGCTGACCTGACACGTCGTCATGGTTGCGGCGAGTTGCCGGGTGGTGGTGGAGGCCCTTCGACCGGCAACCCGCCGCGTTCAGCTCGACCCCGTGGGAGCCGACTCTTCGACGGTGCGGCCTGGAGCGCCCACGAACAATCCCGGAAACCACGTACTCGACCCGTAAACCGGCTCAGCGCACGACGTACGGAGCCTCAGCAAGCGCAGGAGATGCCGGAGGTGGGCGCGGTCAGCGGGTCGGCGGCACGACGCGTCACCAGCCCGGCGCCGTTCTTCACCGGAAAGCCCTCGCGGGCCCAGTACTCGAAGCCGCCGATCATCTCCTTGACGGCGTAGCCGAGCTTGGCGAACTCCAGGGCCGCCTTCTGCGCGCCGTTGCAACCCGGACCCCAGCAGTAGACGACCACGGCCGCGTCCCGTTCGATCAGGCCGGCCGCGCGCTCGGCGATCTCAGCGGTCGGGAGGTGGACGGCGCCGTCCACGTGGCCCTGGTTCCAGCTCTCGACGCTGCGCGAGTCGACCACCACGATGCCGGGCGTCCCGGTCGCCAGCTCGGCGGCGACGTCCGACACGTCGGTCTCGAACGCGAGCCGGGCGGCGAAGTGCGCGAGCGCCTCGGCGTTGGCGGCGGCGGTGATCGTGGACATCGGCGTGCTCCTTGGTGTCTGTCCCTGCGAACACGTCAATCGTGGCGGCCGGGCGGCCTCACTGGACAGTGGCATGAATGCCTGCGACCGATAAGATCTCGCCATGCGGCTCGCCAAGCGCCATACGATCTCCGTCCTGACCTTCGACGGCATGGCGCCGTTCGAACTCGGCTCGGTGGTCGAGGTGTTCGGACTGCCCCGGCCGGAACTCGACGTTCCCTGGTACGACCTGCGCGTCTGCTCGTTCGAACGCGGGCCGATGCGAGCCGTCGGCGGCTTCACCATGACGACCGAGAACGACCTGGACGTCTTCGCCGCCGCGGACACCGTCATGGTCGTGGCCGTTCCGGACGTACGCGGCGAGGTGCGGCCCGAGGTCGTCGCCGCACTGCGGAAGGCGCACGACCGGGGCGCCCGGGTCGTCTCGATCTGCTCAGGCGCCTTCGCCCTGGCGGCGGCGGGCCTGCTGGACGGACGCGAGGCGACCACCCATTGGCGGTACGCGGCGCTCCTGCAGCAGCGGTACCCAATGATTCACGTGAATCCAGACGTCCTCTACGTGGACGGCGGCACTATCCTCACCAGCGCGGGCAGCGCCGCGGGCCTCGACCTGTGCCTGCATCTCGTACGCAAGGACCACGGCGCGCGGGTGGCCAACACGGTCGCCCGCCGCCTGGTCATCCCGCCGCACCGGGACGGCGGGCAGGCCCAGTTCGTGGAGGCCGCGGTCACCGAACCAGCGGCGGACGACGCGGTGGCACGCGCCATGGCGTGGGCGCTCGACCACCTCACCGAACCCATCACGGTCGCCGAGCTGGCCCGCCAAGCCCATCTGGCGCCTCGCACGTTCATCCGGCACTTCAACCGGCAGACCGGAACGAGCCCGCTGCGCTGGGTCATCACCCAGCGCGTCATGGCCAGCCTGCCTCTCCTCGAAGGCGGCGCGATGCCCATCGAAGAGATCGGCGCGGCGGTCGGCTTCGAAAGCCCGGTCACCTTCCGGCACCACTTCACCCGCGCCATGAAGACCTCCCCCTCCGCCTACCGCCGCACCTTCCACACGTCCGCCTCCTAGGCGCGTTCCAGCAGCCGAGGGGTAGCGGCAGGTGGGGGCGTACGGGCGTAGCGGGCAAGGGCGAGCCAGATCAGCGCAGCCGCGGCCGGGAGCAGATCCAGGTTGATGGAGATCGTGACGAAGCCGAAGGTGACCAGCACGGGGCTGAGCACGTCGCCGACACCGCGCGGACCGACCACGACCAGCAGCACCGGCAGGGCCACTAGGCCGAGCATGAAGAACATTGGCCCGATCTCGTAGAAGGCCTGCGGCAACACGGCCGGGACGTCGGAGTACTCGTCCGAGAGCCTCCGCTTCTCGGCGAAATCGGCCGCCCGTAGCCCCACGACGATGTCGACGATCGCGACCCGGATGAACGCCGCCAGCCCGACGAGGGCGACCCCGGCGGCGATGTCGGCGGTCAGCTTTCGGGCCGTGCCACCGGAGGGCACCCGTCGCCGGAGCCCCACGACCACCGGACCGTAGAGGATCAGCGCGCCCAAGAAGAACAGGTGCCCGATCGTCCAGGCGGCGCCCGGGCCGTACTGGCCGTCACGGCCGTCGATCAGCCGGACCACGCCGTACACGAGCATGAGTGCCGGCGCCAGGTGGAAGGTGAGCCGGGTGAACGTGCCGACAGAGGGCGACTCGGTCTTGGCCGCGTGCGTCATGTGGTCGCTCCTGAGGAGGTGAGGTTCGTGACTGGGGTGGTCACGTTCTCGATCCTCTGGAAACGGGCTCCGCATGTGATCACCGCCGCGAGCGGTCTTGGGCCATCGGTGACACGGGCGAGGCGGGAGCGTCGGCTCCCCCGCGCGACGGAGTCAGGAGGGCTCGATCAGACGGGTCTCGTAGGCGGCTATGACGGCCTGGACCCGATCGCGCAGGCCGAGCTTGGACAGGACGTTGCTGACGTGCGTCTTGACGGTGTGCTCGCTGACGACCATCGCCGCCGCGATCTCCGCGTTCGAGAGGCCACGGCCCAGCAGGCGCAGCGTCTCGCGTTCCCGCTCGGTCAGGATGGCCAGCCGGTCCGAAGGCGTACGCCCGGAGCGCGGACGGTTGCGGGTGATGTCCGAGATCAGCCGGCGCGTGATGGCGGGCGCGAGCAGCGACTCCCCCGCCGCCACGACGCGTACGGCATGCACGAGGTCATCGCGGCGTACGTCCTTGAGCAGGAAGCCGCTGGCGCCCGCGTAGAGCGCGTCGTAGACGTAGTCGTCCTGGTCGAACGTGGTCAGCATGATGGCGCGGGCGCGGGTCTCGGCGCACACGACCTTCGCGGCCTCGATGCCGTCCATGCCGGGCATCCGGATGTCCAGCAGGACGACGTCCGGGTCGTTCGCCCGGACGGCGGCGATCGCCGCGGCGCCGTCGCCCGCCTCGGCGACCACCTCGATGTCCGGCTGGGCGTCCAGGATCATCGTGAACCCGCTGCGGACGAGTTCCTGGTCATCGGCCAGCACCACCCGGATCACGACGCCACCACCGACGTGCGGGGGAGCCGCGCGATCACCCGGAAGCCGCCGTCCGGCATCGGGCCCGCCTCGGCTTCCCCGCCGCAGGCCACGGCACGCTCCCGAATGCCGATCAGGCCGTCGCCACCGCGCCGCCACCCGTCCGTGGCGTCCTGGCCGCGTCCGTCATCGGTCACCGTGATCTCCAACTCGTCGTCCTGCCACCGCAGCAGCACCGTGGCGGCGGAGGCAGCGGCGTGCTTGACCGTGTTCGTGAGGGCCTCCTGAACGATGCGGTAGGCCGCGGTGTCGGCGTCGGCGGGCAGTGCACAAGGCTCGCCCGTGACTCGCAGCTCCACGCGCAGGTCTGTGCACCGCACCTGTTCGAGGAGGTCGGGGAGAGCGGTGACGGTCGGCTGTGGCGTACGTACCCCGACGTCCTGCTCCTCCTTGAGCACGCCCAGCATTCGCCGCAGCTGGGTCATCGCGTCCCGGCCCGCGTCGGCGATCGCGTCGAAGGCTCGTTCGGCCTGGTCGGGATCGGTACGGACGACCACGGGACCTGCCTCCGCCTGGACGACCATGATGCTGACGGCGTGGGCGAGGACGTCGTGCATGTCGCGCGCGATCCGTGCCCGTTCCTCCGCGGCCGCCCGCGCCGCGTCCGCTTCCCTCTCCCGCTCCAGGCGTACGGAGCGTTCCATCAAGGCGTCCGAACGCTCCCGTGCCGTCCGCGCGAGCGTGCCCAGCAGGAAGGCGGACACTGGCAGGAGCAGCGTGAACATGAACTCCCCCGCGTCGTTGTCCTTGATGAGGAGCGAGCTGGGCGGGGTGGTGACGACGAGCACGCTGATGAACCCCCAGCGCTGCCAGCGCCGCCGCCCCAGATCGGCCAGCGTGTAGATCGTCACCAGCATGCCGTACTGCAGCATCTGGCCGGGCCGATGGTGGGCCAGCACGAGCATGGCGAAGGTCGCCACGATCAACGCGACCGCGAACGGCGCGCGACGCCGCCAGATCAGCGGAACGATCGTGCCGTAGTTCAGCACCACCCCCAGCGGCGTCACCTCGGGCGCGGTAGCGAACGGCACGGTCACCGGAACGGCGACCGCGACCGCCACCAGCACGTCGACAAGCCGCCCGTCACCCTTACGAACTCGGACGGACACTCACCCAGTATCAGCGGGAACCCCTCACCACACCTCGCCCGCACGAGTGATTCCGCACCACCACCTCAGCCGCGCAGGGGCCCTCCAGAGAGCACCGCAACGCCCCGACCATCCAACGCGCGCAACAGCTCGACCCGCCAGCACGCCGCAAGGACCGGCCAGCCAGCGCATCGCAGTGACCAGGCCCATCCAGCGCGCAAGGATCCGGACAGGCAAAGCACCGCAACCGCTCGGCCAGCTAGCGCAGCGCAGAAACTGGGACTAGGCCACTCAGCGCCGCAAGGCCCCGGCAAGCAGAGTGCCGCAACCGCTAGGTCAGGCGGAGCGTTGCAGGGACTGGCGGATGAGGGGCGGCTCCTGAACGGTGACGCCGCCGAGCAAGGAGAACGCGCGTACGCGCACAGTGGGGATATCGGGGTCGACAGGGCCGCACTCGTCGCCCACATCCGTGCCCGTGCCGCGGCCGCCGAAGAGGCCGTGCGCGAGCGCGCCGAGCACTCCGCGGCGTTCCAGCACCACCCGCACGCCGCGGGGCACGCACACCGAGACGCCGCCGAGCACGGAGATCTTCGTCAGCGTCACCTCCGGGGCGGCGACCTTCGCCTCGCGCAGATCGAGGTTGGTGCCGCCGACCACGGCGAGCGACACCAGATGGCGGTCCATGTACCAGCGGCCATGGCGGCGCAACCCGCCCATCGCCGCCAGATGCCACTGGGTACGGATCTCGGGAGCGTCGTTCCGCGACGGAAGGTCACCGACGAGCCCGTCGAGTTCGGCGCGGGTGCGCGCCAGTTGCGCGTCCTCGACCCGTTCGCTGAACTCCCGCAGGCTCAGCAGTCCCTCGCCGCATGCCTGGTTCAGCCGCGTGATGACGGCGTTCCGTTCGGCGTCGGAGGCCACCCCCGCCGAACGACCCGCGCTCGCCTTCTCGCTCTGGTGCTTCATAACGGCTCCTTACCCCGAGTAGATGCGTATAGCCCAGCGCATCCAGCGGTAGGTCCTCGGAGGAGTGCTCTGCGTGACCGTGCGGGTCACCGACCGTGGCCGGAAGTGCAGTTTGCCGCCTGACGCAACCGGGGCATCATCCCTAACCGGTTACGCCCGCTGACTCTCCGTCACCATCCACATCGGAAGGCGCGTCAATGTCACAGCCCTTTGAGCTGCCGGACTTCTACATGCCGTACCCCGCACGGCTCAACCCGCATCTCGAAGTGGCGCGCGAGGAATCCAGGCTATGGGCGCGTGAGTTCGGGATGCTGGAGGGCTCAGGCATCTGGGACGAGGCGGATCTCGACGCCCACGACTACGCGCTGCTGTGCGCGTACACCCATCCGGACTGTGACGGCCCGGAGCTGACGCTGATCACCGAGTGGTACATCTGGGTGTTCTTCTTCGACGACCACTTCCTGGAGCTCTACAAGCGCACGCACGACCGGCGGGGCGGCAAGGAGCACCTCGACAGGCTGCCCGCCTTCATGCCGATGGACCTCGCCGCCGGAACGCCCGAGCCGGCCAACCCCGTCGAAGCGGGCCTGGCGGATCTGTGGGCGCGCAGCGTGCCGACCATGTCCATGGCGTGGCGCGCGCGCTTCGCCGAGAGCACCGCGAACCTCCTGAACGAGTCGCTCTGGGAACTCTCCAACATCAACGCGCGCCGCGTGCCCAACCCCGTCGAGTACATCGAGATGCGCCGCAAGGTGGGCGGGGCACCGTGGTCCGCCGGGCTCGTCGAACACGCCGCACGCGCCGAGGTGCCCGCCGAGGTCGCCGGCTCCCGGCCGCTGCAGGTCCTGCGCGACTCGTTCGCGGACGGCGTGCACCTGCGCAACGACCTCTTCTCCTACCAGCGGGAGACGGAGGACGAAGGCGAACTGGCCAACGGCGTCCTCGTCCTGGAGACGTTCCTCAAATGCACGACGCAGGAGGCCGCGGACGCGGTGAACGACCTGCTCACCTCGCGCCTCCAGCAGTTCGAGCACACGGCGCTCACCGAACTCACCCCGCTCTTCGCCGAAAAGGGACTCGACCCGGAGTCGTGCGCCAAGGTGGTCGCGTACGTGAAGGGCCTCCAGGACTGGCAGTCGGGCGGGCACGAATGGCACATGCGCTCCAGCCGGTACATGAACAAGAAGGCCGCGACCTCGGCGTTCGGCATGTCGGCGGCCAACATCAGGGCCATGGTGAGCAGGCTCCGCGGCTTCACGCACACGCCGTACGAAAGAGTCGGGCCGTCGCGCATCCCCGACCTCTACATGCCGTTCACCACCACCCTCAGCCCGCACCTGAACGCCGCGCGCCGCAACGTGGTCGAGTGGGCGGGCAGGATGGGCTTCCTCCATCCGCAACCCGGCGTGTGGAACGAGGCCAAGCTCATCGACTACGACCTCCCCCTGTGCGCCGCCGGAATCCACCCCGACGCCTCTCCAGAAGAGCTCGACCTGTCATCAGGCTGGCTGACCTGGGGCACGTACGCCGACGACCTCTATCCCGTGGCGTACGGCCGGACCCGTGACCTGGCCGGGGCGAAAGCATGCAACGACCGCCTCCGCATGTTCATGCCGACCAAACAAGAAACAGCCGTTGCCATACCCGTGACAGCGCTGGAACGAGGCCTGGCCGACCTATGGGCCCGTACGGCCGGATCAATGACAGTAAGCGCGCGCGAGAAGTTCCGCGCCGGGATCGAGGAGATGCTCGACAGCTGGCTCTGGGAGCTCGCCAATCAGATTGGCAACCGGATCCCGGACCCGGTCGACTACGTCGAGATGCGGCGGAAGACCTTCGGTTCCGAACTCACGATGAGCCTCTCCCGGCTGGCCCACGGCCGCCAGGTGCCCCCGGACATCTACGAAAGCGGCCCGATGCGTTCGCTGGAGAACGCGGCCATGGACTACGCCGCCCTGCTCAACGACGTCTTCTCATACCAGAAGGAGATCGAGTTCGAGGGCGAGGTCCACAACGGCATCCTCGTCGTCCAGAACTTCTTCCAGTGCGACTACCCAACCGCCCTGTCGATCGTCACCGACCTGATGGCCTCCCGGATGCGCCAGTTCCAGCACGTGGCCGACCACGAGCTACCCATCCTGTACGAGGACGCCGACCTGAGCCCAGCAGAACGCACAACCCTCGACCGGTACGTAGTCGAACTCCAACACTGGCTAGCCGGAATCCTGAACTGGCACCACGGCTGCAACCGCTACAAGGAGTCCGACCTCTTCCGCCACCACACCCCACGAACACCCGCCCCAAGGAAACCAAACCTAGGTCCCACAGGCCTAGGCACCTCCGCAGCCCGCCTCCTCTCCACCACCCACCCAACCTCTCCCCAATGAAGACCTAGGGCACAGCCGGCCAACCCCCCGGCCGGCTGTGCCCCACCCACCAACCCCACGCATGCCCCACCCAGCGCGCCCTGCCAGAGATGGCTCTGCACCACGTCCCACCCGACGCAAACTGACCGCCACGCTCCTAGCCGCGCGCACCCGACGTGCCCCGCCCGACACGTTCCCACCCAGCGCGAACGATCCTCCACACTTCTGCTCGCATGCCCCGCCCAGGACGCCTAAGACCCGACACGGCCTGCCGAACATGCACTGCCCGCCACGCCCACGCCCGACGCGACCCGCCCGCGCCTCACCCCACGCATGCTCCGCCCAACGTGCCCCTACCGAACGTGCGCTGCCCGCCACGTCCAGGCCCTGCGAGCCATGCTCCTGTCCGCGCACCCGACGCGTTCCTACCGGCGCGGCCTGCCCAAGATGGGCTGTGCCACGTCCGACCTGGCGCGGCCTAACCGCCCCATCTATTCCCGCGCATGCTCCGCCCGGCGGGGCCTGCCGAACGTGCGTTGCCCGCCACGTTCCCACCCGACACAGCCCGCCCGCCACGCTCCTGTCCGCGCGCCCCCCGCACGGGCTACCCGCCGCAACTCTGCCCGTAAGCCTCACCTAGAGCGCCTCCGCCCGGCACCCCCGCCTAACATGCGTTGCTCGCCACGCCTCGGCCCAGCGCAGCCCAGCCACGCTCCTGTACGCGCGCATCCGACGCGCCCGGCACAGCGCGGACTACCCGCCGCACCTCTCCCCGCGCATGATCCGTACTGCGTGCCCCTACCGAACGTGCGCTATGCACGCCATCTCCCACCCGACGCAACCCGCCGCCACGCAGCCGACTCGCCCGGCACGGCGCGCGCTATCCGCCGCACCTCTTCCTCGCGCACGATCCGCCCAGCACGGCTTGCCGCACATGCGCCGCACACCACGTCCCCGCCACGGCGCGGCCTGCGCGTCACACTTCTCCGCGCACCTGGCGTGGCCTGCGTTTTCAGTCGGCGTGCCTGATGCAGATGGGCTGTGGCCCACGTCCTGTCCGCCCGGGCCCGGTCGTCTCGAGCCCGCGATGCGGGGCTAGGGCGTGCCTGTGGCCTCGTCCTGCGCGTACCTATTGAGGCGGGAGCCACGGATCCACGTCCGGCGCGGGCAGAGCACTTGAAACCCCTCACTTTCTAAGTGGTGTTGAGCTGTGACCGCCTTGGTGACGTGAAGTTGCGGCAGGGTCAGCGGGTCCGCCATCGCAGCAGAGATTTCGCCTCAGCCGGGGAACGCTGATCCGACGCGGCCTTCGGGGAGTGCGGTACACGGCGCCAGCGCGCTCAGCCGGACTCTTTGACCGGGTGGCTTTGGCGGACGTGTCCTAGCGGTCCTGTTCCGGCGGCTGCGCTGTGGAGGCTGGTTCTCGCTGCGCGTTCTGCCTGGTGCGCTTGCTGTCGTTGCGCGGCCATCCAAATCGTCCTGGCGGCGGGGTCCTGCGTGGTGGGCGCGAGGCGCCGGATCTCCTGATTGTGTTGATCTGGGGTGTTTGTCTGTTCACAGGAGTACGCGAATCATCGACAACCGCTCGGTCGGGTGCACATTGTCGTAATTTCGCACTCTATGGCGACTTGTCCCGCAATACTCAACGCGATCACCACCTCGCAGGAGATTCAACTATGACTGAGCCGCCTCCCCCCGAGGCCGTGCCCGACGCGCACCACGCCACCGAACCCGACGAGGACCGGGTCCTCGTCGATCTCTACGGCGAGCCAGATCCCGATGGCTTCTACCGTGGAGACGGCTGATGGGCAGCGCCGCAGCGTTGATCGCCGAAGCCAGGAAATGGCTGGGCACCTCCGGCCGTCCCAACACGCTCACCCGCGCGTACGCCGCGCGCCACGGCGACGGGTTCCTCCGCGCTCCCTGGTGTGACATCGCGGTCACCGAATGGGCTCGCCGCTCCGGCAACGCCGAAGCCGTCCTACCGGCTGGAGATCGCGCCTACACCGTCTGGCACGCCCAAGACTTCCAGAGGATCGGACGCTGGCACTCCGGCACCACCGCCAACATCAACAAAGCCAAGCCCGGTGACATCGTCTTCTTCGACTGGGGCAACTCCAACACCATCGGCGCCATCGACCACGTCGGCATTGTGGAGAAGGCGCTCGGCGGCGGACGTGTTCAGACCATCGAAGGCAACACCGGTGACGCCTGCAAACGCCGCGTACGGTCCGCCTCGTCCATCGCCGGATACGGCCGTCCGGACTACACCCCGTACAGATGGAACGGCAAGGCTCCCGCAGCGACGCTACGGCGCGGCGACATCGGCGACCGCGTACGCGACCTGCAGAACGCGCTGCTCAAGGTCGGCGAGCGGTTGCCCAAGTTCGGCGCCGACGGCGACTACGGCACCGAGACGGTGGACGCCGTCACCTCGTTCCAACGCAAGAACAACATCTCCGAGACGGCCGGGGTCTATGGCACCCGCACCGCGGCCGCGCTCCAGAAGGCCCTTTCCCCCCGTCCCCCCGAGGAGGACGACGACGTGCGCTATTACGGACAGCTCAACAACGGCCCCGCCGCGGTGACCCCGATCTCGATCCACCCCGGCGACGCCTCGTCGATCGGCTTCTGGGGTGACAACGGGATACAGCAGCTCCCTCCGGCCAACATCCGGGTGGCGGTCCACGACGCCCGCGGCTGGTACTCGGAGATCCTCGTCGTCGACTCCGCCAAGTCCAAGCCGTGGATCAGGTTCCGCGACCCCAAGACGACCGACGGTGTCAGCGTCCGGCGCGAGGACGACGGCGCGGTGGCCGTCGCCTGGGACGCCTCCTGACCGTCCGCGAACGCCCCGGCTCGCGGCCGGGCCGGGGCGTTCGCGGGAGGTTGCGTGATGCAGAATCCCCCCGGACTGGTACGGCGGCTCCTCGAAGCCATCGTCGCGTACACGTGGTTCTTCGAGACGTGCGACGACTCCGTGTTGGACGACGACACGGCGCTCAAGCAGATGGAGTACGCCGCATACCTGCTTGGACAGCTGCCGGACGGGGACAAGCAGCATCTTGTCGAGGAGTTGGCCGCAATAGCCGCCGCCGAGACAGACCCTGCCTACCGGGAGTTCATAGCGACCTTCTCCTTCGCCATGGGCATCAGCGAGGAGTGAGCGGCAAGGCCCGCACCGTACGGCACGATCTCCGCCTCCTGACGGTGACGATCTCGCTCCTGCCTGTGCGTCGCCCTGCCGACCGGACGACCTGACCCAGATCTGGCAACTGCAAGCTCCCGGATCATTGCCCTGCCCTAGGCGATGCCTGTGCGTTCGCATGCTCTGCGTAGCTGCCGTGTTGCCCCGCCCTGACGTAGCGGCGAGCTGGTCGCTCCCAGTGTGCGAGTGAGACCTGGGCGGTCGACAGCCACAACTGCCGATGGGCCTGTGACATTGGTGGGTGAATGGCCGTGGTGAGGCGCACGGACATCGTGAAAGGCGAGAGCCCAGGTCGGAAGTCTACTTCTGACCTGGGCTTCTGAGGTGTGGAGCCTAGGGGATTCGAACCCCTGACACCCGGCTTGCAAAGCCGGTGCTCTACCAACTGAGCTAAGGCCCCTTGGGTGCGCCCTGGGAGGGCGCGACAAGCTTACCTGTGCTCGGCGGTCACTGCGTCATCGTGGTGGCGGGGGCGCGGCAGCAGGACCAGGTCGGGGAAGTCGGCCACGCTGGAGAGCACGTGGGTGGCGCCGGCGCGCTGGAGGCGGTCGGCGTCGTGTGCGCCGGTGAGGACGCCCGCTACAACGGAGGCTCCCGCGCGGCGGCCCGAGAGCATGTCGTTCTCGGTGTCGCCGCAGACGGCGATGTGCCGTACGTCGTCGATGCCGAGGCGCAGTGCGGCGGACAGGATGAGATCCGGCCACGGGCGGCCGCGGCCGCCGTCCTCGGGGCACAGCGCCATGTCGACGCGGTTCCACCAGCCGAGCGTGTCGATGACCCGGCCGAGCGTGCGGCGGCTGAAGCCGGTCAGCAGGCAGACACGTATCCCGGCACCGGTGAGGCGCTCCATGGCGTCCTCGGTGCCGGGCACGGGGCTGAGCCCACGACGGTCGACGGCCAGATCGAAGGAATGCTCGAACGAGAGGTTCGCGGCCTGCGCACGGGCCTCGTCCCCGAAGAGCATGCGGAAGACCTCGATCTTGGGCCGGCCGCGCGCGTCCTGGACACAGGCCATCGCACGTTCGTGCGCCGTCGTGCCGGCGACGACTCCCATGGCGGCGATCGCCTCGGCGAAGGCCGTGGCCACGGCGTCGCCGTCGGCCACAGTGGTCCCGGCGAGATCGAGGCAGGCGATCGTGATCCGCTCTGCTCCGGTCACGCCGGGGCCTCCCTCGAACGTGCTCCGCTATCTCCGGAGTCTCAGCTGTCGGAGGACGTGGCCTCGGTCCACAGATCCAGCTCAGCGCGGTCCTGCTGGAGCCGACGCCAGACAGCGAAGCCGCCAAGAGCAAGAACAGCGAGAACAAGCAGCTTCTTCACGGTGGGGACCCCTTCACCTCGACTATGAAGCCAAAACCTGGGGGGCGTTCCGATCATGTAACTCTTCCCCAGGCTCTCCGCAGCCTAGCAACCGATCGCGTGCACTCCGCACCCCGCACCGTTATCCGGCGGGACCGCCGGGTACGAAGGCTCTGTCGTTTCCGCCATCTCGCCGGACGGACGCATCGGCCGCATAATCCGGGCACGGCGAAATGTCTGGGAGTCCCATGAGCGCAGAGGACGACTTCGGTCTCTGGGAGCGCGAACTCCAGGGGACAGCCGCTGAGCCCGGCGAGGACGGCTCGGGAGGCCGGGGCATGGTCATGGTTGCCGCCGCGGTCGCCGCGGGCTGCACGGCGCTGATCACGCTCGGCCGGGCACCGCTGGGCGCCGCGGGCCTGGTGCTCTGCTCGCTCATCCTGGTGCTCTGGCGGCTCGGCCTGTGACCGACTGGAACCGGCCAGCCCGAAGTATGGTGCGAAACCCGATCTTCTCGCGATAATCCGGCCCTGCCCGTTTGATCAACGGGTCGAGCCGGCGCGCCCGGTTTCCCGGACCGATCTCGTCCCCCGTGCGCGCCCTCGAGGAGGCAGGCGCATGAGGAGAGCAAGGACGCTCGCGATCGCCGTGGTGACGGGCACCGCCACGGTCGCGCTCCCGGTCGGGGCGGTGGGCACGGCCGTGGCCGCCGCCGGTGACGCGAAGGTCGTGCCGATCCAGGTCACCGGGGATCCGGGCAAGCGTTTCAATCTGGTGATCATGGGTGACGGCTACACGATGGCCGATCTGCCGAAGTTCCGGGCTCATGTCGACAAGCACCTGAGCGACCTGTGGACGATCGAGCCGTTCAAGTCGTACCGCAGCTATGTGAACGTCTATGCCGTCGAGATCGAGTCGGGGGAGTCGGGGGTCAGTTGCGACCCCGCGCTGGAGTCCCCGCGCCGGACGACGCCGCTCGGCATGGCGTTCTGGGGCGGCTGCACCACGCAGGGGCCCCAGCGGCTGCTGACGATGAGCTCGGCGGCGGCCAAGAAGTACGCCGACCTGATCTCCGGGACCTCGTCCGCCAACCGGCAGATCCTCGCGCTGGCCAACAGCGACACCTACGGCGGCGCGGGCGGCACGTACGCCACCGCGTCCGGTGGCAACGCGCTGTCCGCCCTGATCACGCCGCACGAGCTCGGGCACTCGCTGGGCGGCCTGGACGACGAGTACGACTACTACCAGCGCGGCGTACCCGGTGGCACGTACGAGGGTCCCGAACCGGCGTCCATCCACCACACGCTCCTCACCGAGCAGCAGATGCGCGACCAGAAGAAGAAGTGGTGGCGCTGGCTAGGTGAGCGGAGCGAGTCCGGCGGGACCATCGGACGGTACGAAGGCGGGCTCTACACCACCAAGGGCGTCTGGCGGCCGAGCCAGCACTCGATGATGAAGACGCTCGGCTACTACTTCGACCAGGTCTCCCGCGAACGCATGACCCAGCGGATCTCCGCCAAGGTCAACCTCGTCCAGGCGCACACGCCCGCCGACGCGCCGATCGGCGCCGACCGCGTGGTGTGGCTGGAGACGATGCACCCGACCGGGCACGAGCTGTCGGTCCGGTGGACGCTCGACGGCAGAGTCGTACGCGGGGCGCGCGACCTCCGCAACCTTGACCTGCGCAGGCTGCCGATGAGGCCCGGCGTGCACACGCTGAAGGCCACGGTCACCGACCCGACCGCGTTCGTCCGCGACCCGGAGATCCGCGCGTCCGCCGCGCTCACGCAGACCCGCACGTGGACGGTCGACACGCGCGTGAAGACGCCTCCCGCGAGCAAGGCGGCGGACTTCACGTCCTCGACCCCGACCGACCGCCCGGTGAGCGCGAAGGACGTCGTCTACGCCGAGACGACGCACCCGGCGCGCCACGCGCCGCGCATCTCCTGGTACGTCGACGGACGGCGCGTGCGAGGTGGCGACCGTTCGATCGACCTGGAGCAGCTGCGGCTCTCGCCCGGCAGCCACCGGCTCGTGGCGAAGCTGGGCTCACGCACGCGCGCCTGGACGATCGACGCGCGCCGGCCGACCGTGACGTACGAGCTGTCCAAGGCCGCCAAGGCGACCAGGCCGCGGCCGGGTAAGCCCGCCGAGTACGTCTTCGACGGCCCGTTCACCATGCGGCTGACCGGCGCGGACGACCGTCCCGGCGCCGTCGTCACCGAGTTCCGGGTGGACGGGGACGGCTGGTTCAACTACTTCGGCTGGCCGACCGACTCCAAGGCGCCGTTCCTGTTCACCGCGAACGGCACCGTCATCGACCACCTGACGTACGGCAGGCTCGGTACGGGCCGCCACACGATCGAGTACCGCGCCATCGACTCGTCCGGGAACATCGGTCGCGCCGGCAAGTTCGTCGTGACCCTCAACGGCTGACGTCCACGCCCCGGGGGCGGAATGGTCCGCCGCCGCCCCCGGGGCCTATGGCGTCCGGGCGACCACGAGTGGGATCATCCCGTCATGGATCTGCGAGGCGCAAAGGTTCTGCTCACGGGTGCCACGGGTGGCATCGGACAGGCGCTGGCCGAGGCGTTCGCCGCGCGCGGCGGTGAGGTGGTGCTGACCGGGCGCCGCACCGACGTCCTCGAACCGCTGGCCGACCGGCTCGGCGGCCACGCGATCGCCGCCGATCTCGCGGACCCGGACGCCCTCGAACGCCTGCTGGCCGAGGCCGGTGAGATCGACGTCCTCGTGGCGAACGCGGCGCTGCCCGCCTCCGGGCTTCTCTCCGACTACTCGACGGAAGAGATCGACCGAGCCCTCGACGTCAACCTGCGCGCCCCCATCGTCATGGCGAAGCTGGTGGGGGAGGCGATGTCCGCTCGTGGCCGCGGGCACCTGGTCTTCATCTCCTCCCTGGCCGGCAAGACCGCGTCCGGGCAGGCCTCGCTCTACAACGCCACCAAGTTCGGGATGCGCGGGTTCGCCCTAGCGCTCCGGGAGGACCTGCGGCCGCACGGTGTCGGGGTCTCAACGGTGTTCCCCGGCTTCATCAGGGACGCGGGCATGTTCGCCGAAGCCAAGGTGGACCTGCCGCGCGGCATCGGCACACGTTCACCGCGGGACGTGGCACGGGCGACCCTGCGAGCCATCGACAAGAACCTCGCCGAGGTCGACGTCGCACCGCTGAGCCTGCGCGTCGGCGCGCTGATCGGGGGCGCGGCGCCGGGCCTCGCGGCCGCCATCCAGCGCCGCGCCGGGAGCGACAAGATCACCCAAGGCCTCGCCCAGGGACAGCGCGGCAAACGCTGACGAGTCGCCATGATCCAATAGAAACGCGACAACGACGACGTTCCAGGGGATTCCATGAGTGACCTTTCTGCACGCCCGGCGGCCGCGAGCGGCACGTTCACCCTCGGCGGCGACCTGCCCGTGCACCGGCTGGGCTTCGGCGCCATGCAGATCACCGGCCCGGGCGTCTGGGGCGAGCCCGCCGACCGCGACGAGGCCCTGCGCGTACTGCGGCGCAGCGTCGAGCTGGGCGTGACGTTCATCGACACCGCCGACTCGTACGGGCCGTACGTCAGCGAGGACCTCATCGCCGAGGCGCTCCACCCGTACCCCGACGACCTGCTGATCGCGACCAAGGGCGGTCTGACCCGGTCGGGCCCGAACGAGTGGCCGCCGCTCGGCCGTCCCGAATACCTGCGGCAGTGCGTGGAGATGAGCCTGCGCCGGCTCAGGCTGGAACGGATCGACCTCTACCAGCTCCACCGCATCGACCCGACGGTACCGCTGGAGGAGCAGCTCGGCGTTCTGCGGGACATGCAGGGCGAAGGCAAGATCCGCCACATCGGCCTCTCCGAGGTGTCGGTGGACGAGCTCGAAGCCTCCCGCAAAATCGTCGACATCGTCTCCGTGCAGAACCTCTACAACCTGACGTACCGCAAGTCGCAGGCCCTACTGGACCACTGCGAACGCCAAAACATCGGCTTCATCCCATGGTTCCCTCTGGCGACGGGCAAGCTCGCCGAGCCCGGCGGAATCCTGGCCGAGGCCGCCGCCCGCCACAACGCCACCCCGGCCCAGCTCGCCCTTGCCTGGCTCCTCCACCGCTCACCCGTGATGCTGCCCATCCCCGGCACCTCCAAGGTCGCGCACCTGGAGGACAACCTCGCCGCCGGCACCATCTCCCTCACCCCCGAAGAGACCGACCAACTGTCCGCCCTCGGCTAACCCCCACACGCTGCGGCCCAACAGACCCGCACTATCAGCGGAGTTGGGTGTTGGCGGTGGGGGTGTTGATTACGGGCGGTCCGGAGTCAGCGTCGGCGGGGGTTGCGTCGGTGTTGGCGGGCGCTGCGTCTGTGTCGGCGGAGCTTGGGGCGGTGTCGGCGGAGCTTGGGGCGGTGTCGGCCGGGGTTGGGTCGGTGTTGGCGGAGCTTGGGGCGGTGTCGGCGGAGCTTGGGGCGGTGTCGGCCGGGGTTGGGTCGGTGTCGGCGGAGCTCGGATCGGCGTCGGTCGGGGTTGGATCGGTATCGGCGGAGCTTGGATCGGTGTTGACAGGGGTTGGGTCGGCGGGTTGGCGGACGGTGGCCAGGACGGAGCCGCAAAGGATAAGGCCGAACGAGACGACGATCGTGGCGGTGAGGGGCTCGCTGAGCAGCACCACGCCGGCGATGACGGCGACGGCGGGGTTGACGTAGGTGAAGACCAGGGTCCTGGAGGTGCCGACCTCTCGGATCAGCTCCAGGAAGATGATGAACGCCACCGCGGTACAGAGGACGCCGAGTCCGGCCAGTGCGGCGAGCACGCGTCCGCTGGGCATCGTCTCCGGCCATGTCATGGCGGCCGGAGGCAGGTAGACGAGCGCGGCGAACGTGAGGCACGCGGTGGTCAGCGTCAGGTTCGGAACGTCCTGCAGCTTGCGGGTGGCGATCATCGGGGCGGTCGCGTACCCGAACGCCGCCAGCATCACCTCGCCGATCGACCAGGCGCTGCCGCCGTCCAGATGCGGCGCCGCCAGAACGGTGACGCCGCCCAGGCCGAGCAAGAGCCCCGCCCATCGCGCCACTCCGAGCCGTTCGGAGTCTCCGGCCAGGCGCGCCACCATGATCCCGACGATCGGCACGGCCGCGATGAGCAGCCCCGTCATCGAGCTCGACAGTTCACGTTCGGCGTCGGACAGCAGCGCCCACGGCCCGAGGATCTCCAGGACGGAGAACACCACGAGCCACTTCCAGTGCCGCCGAAGCATGCCGAACCCACCGGCACGCAACGCGAAAGGCAGCAGCAGGGCGGCTCCCATGGCGGTCCGCGCGAATACCAGCACGGGCACCGAGACACCCTCGACCGCCACTTTGATCATCAGGTAGGGAATCCCCCACAGCACGCCCATCAGCGCGAACAACACCCACCCGCGGCGACTCACCCACGTCCTCCGTTCGTTCACGCGCACGCACCGTCGTGCGGCGCGGAGGTCAGCTTCGCCGGACGCGAAGGGCGCTGTCTTGAACGCTGTTGCGGTACGCCCCGGGTGTTACTCCGAGAACGCGCCGGAACCACCGGGTCAGATGAGCCTGATCGGCGAACCCGACCAGCGTCGCAGCCTCGGCCGGACGGTGTCCGGCGTCGAGCAGCGCTCGGGCCCTAGCGACCCGGTGCTGCGCGAGCCAGGCGTACGGCGGCATGCCCTCGGCGTCACGGAACGCCCGCAGCAGTTGATAGCGCGACAGCCCGAGATCGGCGGCGAGGTCCGCGAGGGTCGGGGGATCGACCAACTCGTCCGCGAGGCGCCCCGTCACGGCACGAGCGATCCGGAGCGCGGCGGCGTCGCCCCGTTCGCCCGTCTCGAATGTGCCGCGGCGAGATGTGTGCATAGGTGACAAAGCATGCCTGTGTACGAGCGCACGCAGCAGTTCGAGCAGCCGGGTCTCGCTTTCGAGCAGGTCATCGTCCCGGACGAGCAGGCGGTGCGTACGCCAGACCTCCTGGGCGAGCTCCTCGTCTCGTACGAAGGCCTCAGGGAAATGCGGAACGTGCAGCCCGCCCTCGGACAGCAACGCCGCGTTCGGATAGAAGACCCGGTACGTGAAGCCGCCCGCGTCCGCCGGACCACCCGTGTGCACCTCTCCGGGCTCCAGCATCACGAGCATGCCGGGCCCGGTGTAGTGGCGTTCGCCCCGGTAGCTCATCACTTCGAGCCCGTCGGTGCACACGCCGATCGCGTACTCGTCGTGGGCATGCGGCGCGTAGTGCCGGGCGCCGATGCGGGCGGTCAGCAGGTCGAGAGGTGTTCCCTGGACGCCGCGGACACGCGTCCAGACCGCCCGGTCCGGTTCGCGGTCGCCGCCGTCAGGCGGAGAAGAGGTGCCGGAGCCGCCAGCGGTCCGCGTCACGGCTGAGCTCCGCGATCGCGACGCCGTCGGCACCGGTGATCCGGACGCGGTAGAGACGGCCTTCCGGGGACGATCCGTAGGTCTTCAGGATCTCCTCCACCGAGTAGCGCGCACCTCGCCATTCGTAGGCGGTGAGCCGTCCGGCCGTGTCGTGCTCGGCTCGTACAGGCTCGTTCAGAAGGTGTCCCATGAGTCCGCGAGCGTAGCATGAGATCGAACTGGTGTTCGTTGCCGGGAGGGGCCGCCGCAACCCGATGAGCTGCGCAGATCCGTGCGCTCATGCGCCGGGCCCGCCGTTTTCGTTCTGCGTTTCGTTGACGGCCGGGCGTGGCGGCATTCCGGCGGCGGAAAGGTCGCGCGGGACGCCGAGGCCGGCGCGGGCGGCGACCTGCGCCCGGAAGTTCGGGCACGCGGCGAGGTCCTCGTGTTCGCATTCGAGCCCGCGGTCGATCAGGTCGAGCGACGCCTGCGCCTCGGCGATCCGCCGGGCGAGTTCGGCTCGCCGCCTCAGCAGCAGGGCGCGGCGCTCGGCGCGGCCCGGCGCGCTCAGGATCGCCCGGATCTCCTCCAGCCCGAAGCCACCTTCCTTGGCCCGCAGGATGATCGCGATCCGATAGAGGTCGCCGGTGGTGTAGCGCCGCCGAGCCCCCGCGTTCCGGGACGGAGCGAGCAACCCCATCGCCTCCCAGTGCCGGAGCACATGGGTGGCCAACCCGAAACGCGCCGCGGCGTCGCCGATGCTCACCGTGGCGTCGTCCACGCTTGACTTCATGTCGACATTAAGTCGCACGATTTCGCACATGTCCACAACAAGCGACATCGAGGCCCTGATCCCCGTACTCGACGCCGTCGACGCCGCCCCGGGCGTGGCCGAGCTGCGCGCCCGTTCGTACGAGCTCCTCGCCCCGGCACCGGACGCGCTGGTGGTCGACGTGGGCTGCGGCGCCGGACGAGCCGTGACCGAACTGACCGGCCGGGGTGTACGAGCCGTCGGCCTCGATCTCAGCGAGCAGATGATCGCGGCGGCCCGGCACCGCTTCCCGGACGGCGACTTCCGGCTCGGAACGGCCTACGAGCTGCCCTTCGAGGACGGAGAGGTGACCGGCTACCGCGCCGAGAAGGTCTTCCACACCCTCGACGAACCGGCCCGCGCTCTCGCCGAAGCACGCCGCGTGCTGGCACCCGGCGGCCGCATCGTGCTGGTCGGCCAGGACTGGGACACGTTCGTCATCGACTCCGACGACCCGCGGCTCACCCGGACGATCGTCCACGCACGCGCGGACCTCGTCACGAGCCCGCGGATCGCCCGGCACCACCGGAACCTCCTCCTGGACGTGGGGTTCGAGGACGTCGAGGTCGAGGTGCACACGGGTGTCCTGACCGGGCCGACCGCCGAGGCCGTGCTCTCCAACACCGTCGAGGCCGTCGTCTCGGCGGGCGCCATCAGCCGGGCGCAGGCCGACACCTGGTTGGCCGAGCAGCGTGAACGAGCCCGTACCGACCGTTCCTTCGTCGCCGTCCCCCTCTTCGTAGCCTCCGCCACCCACTAACCCAGCCACCGCCACCGCACTGCCCTAAGCACCGCCACCCACTGACCTAGCCACCGCACCGCCCACTGACGTGGGCACCGCCACCCGCTGACCTAGGCACTGCGGCACCCGCTGACCTCTGCCTCCAGCTGGCCTGGGTGGGCACGGTGGACAGGGGTAGACCAGCAGCATGATCAACGGAGTGCACGTCATCGTCCACAGCCGGGACGCCGATGCGGACCGGGCGTTCATCCGCGATGTCCTCGGCTTCCCGGGTGTGGACGCGGGCGGCGGCTGGCTGATCTTCAAGCTGCCGCCCGCCGAGATCGCCGCGCATCCCACCGACGGGGAGCCGCGGCACGAGCTCTACCTCATGTGCGACGACCTTGAGCAGACGCTCGACGACCTGCGTTCGAAGGGCGTCGAGATCACGAAACCGCCGAGTGCGCAGGGCTGGGGCACGCTTGCCACGGTCAGACTGCCCAGCGGCGCCGAGCTTCCGTTGTACGAGCCACACCACCAGGTCGCCTACGACCTCTAACGCACCGGCGCATCGACGAAGTTATCCACAGGCTGAGGGCAACGAAATACACACACCAAAGCCTGCGCGACTGCCGTGCCGTGGGCCTGATCTCCACAGCGGAATCCCCAAAAGGCCAGGTTCCACAGGGCTTTACGCACAGGCCGTCGACGTTCTGTGGCCAGCACGGCGCCTCACCACAGCAATCCACAATCTGTGGAAAACGCTGCCGCACAGCCTGCGGATCACGGGCCGAGCGGCTACCCACTTCTGTCCCCTGACCTTCCCCAGGTCGCCCACCGGTTGTCCACCGCCGGGGATAAGCCCATGACCAGCCAAGACAGGCTCATCTTGCGTGCCGGCGACGTTCTCGTGCACAACCTGTGGGCAGCGAGCCTCCACACCCTCAGGACAACGGTGGATTACGTCACCCACCGCATGTCCCCAGTCGGTCCCCAGCCATCCCGGGTCATCCCCAGGCCGTCCCCAATCAGTCCCCAGGCGCGAAGTTCCTGTGGATGCCACGATGTCTGCACCAACCGCCAACTCACCAGCCGACACCCCGAAAGCCCACCACGCCGACGCCGCGGAGGCGGAGCCCTCACCCAGCGTCAACGACCTTCCGGAGATCCTCCAGCCGACGCAACTCGTCGTGCACCGCCGTCCGTTCCTCGGCCCCGAGCTCGGTTCGTCCGACCTCCGCCACCAACCCCTGAGCGCGCGGCAGATCGTCCAGCTGAAGCGCGACATCGGCACGGAGCACCAGAACCTCGACCCGCTGCGTCACCGTGAGGCTCGCTCCGTCGTCCGCCAGCAGATGGTCAAGGACCTTCGCCGCACCCTCGAAGTCCTCCTTGGAGTTCACGAACAGCCGGGCGGTGTGCAGTGCCCGGCCGACCTTGTCCTTCGGCGCGGGGCGGTGCGAGAAGTCATCGGAGGTCGGCTGGCCGATGCGCAGCTGGTTGCCGTCCGGATCGGTCACCAGGAACTGCCGGACGCCGTACGACATGTCGCCGAGCCTGCCGATCCTGGGCAGCCCACGCGTGGGGATACGGCCGAGCGACGCCTTGAGCCCACCGCGGAACGCCTCGTACAGCGCATCGACATCGGTCGTCAGGACGTAACACCCGAACAGGCCCGTGTTCGGGTCGTGCGCCTTGAGCCCGTAGAACTGCAGCTCGATGCCGCCGCGTTGAACGGCGATGAACGGATTGGGCCGGGTCTGCCGGAACGTCAGCTCGAAGCCGAGCGCCTCGTAGAAGGCCCAGCAGTCGTCGATGGAGCGGCAAGGAAAGATCGGAACGGTCTTTTCACCCATGCCGCGACAGTACGCACAGCTTCCCTGCTAGTCAAACTTGACTAGCGACGCTGCGGCTCGTTCGCGCGAACGAGCCGCAGCCTCAGCGGCGCAGGTCCAGCCACACCAGACGATGGTCGGAGCTCGGGAACGGGTAAGAGCCCGTGAGCCTGGACAACGGATCGGCGGCGACAGGCCAGAAGACGCCACCGCCTACCGGCCGCAGTCCGCGCGAAGGCAGGACGTAGTCCACGCGCAGGTTGCCTGGGGCGTTGTCGGCGAAGTCGGCCGTGTCGTACGCCGGGTTACCCCGGTGGGTGGTGTTGGCGCCGCCCTGCAGCGCGGCGGCCTCGGGGGCGCCCGCGCTGCTCGGGATGACCGACGCGTTCACCCGGGGATTGCGCAGGAGTTGGTTGATGGCACCGTTGACGCTGTCGCCGTCCACAGGGTCGGCGTTCTGGTCTCCGGCGATCACGAACGAGGCGCCTCGGCTCAGTCCGCCGCGCCGCCCCCTGTCGTCGTAGATGTAACGAGCGGCCGGGCCACCACGTACGTAGTCCGCCCAGAGCCTGATCTCGTCATGGTTGCGGCGGCCGTTGCGGTCCTCGGGCCCGTCGAACGTGGGCGGCGTCGGATGGGAGACGAGGAGGTGCACGGTGCGATGGCCGACGCGGATGGGGAGATCCCAGTGGCTCTTGGACGAGAGCCGGACGACCTTCCGCTCGGCGCGCGAGTACCAGTCGGCCGGAGCGGGCGTGCTCGGGTCGTCCGGTAGCAGGGCGCCAGGCATGTCCTTCCACCTGAACTTCTGGAACGTGCGGACGCGGCGCTCGTCGATCGGGTACCGCGAGTACACGGCCATCCCGTACTGGCCGGGGAAGACACCGAACCCGTACGCGTCGTCGCCATAGCCGGCCGCGCCGGGTTCGGTCACGACCTTGCCATCGTTGTTGAGGTCGAAGCCCGACGCGATACCGGTGTTGCTCGGCGCCACGAAGCGGTGCCGGTAGCTGATGGGCGCGGCGCCGTTCTGGCCGACGGAGAGGTAGTTGTCCTGAAACAGCCGCGCGGCCCGCCCGCGCGCGTCGAAGTCGAACTCGTTGATGAGGACGACGTCGGGCCGCGTCCGCTGGATGATCTCGGCGATCGTCCGCGCCTGCGCGTTTCCGGCGTTCGACAGGTCCGCGACCAGCGCACCCTCGGTGTTGCGGTTGAGCGAGGCGTTGAACGTGGCGAACCGCACGTTCCGCCCACCGCCAACCCCAACCGAAGTGCCCGCGCCCGGCGCCGAAGCGGACGCGCTGGGTGCCGTGACGGCGGTGGTGGCCGCGAGCGCCAGCCCGGTGGCGACCGAGGCGGTACGAACACGGAGGGCCTTCATGCGCTTCTCCTCACCGAAGTGCGACGACCGGTTGATCCTGCCATGCACATTTCATCCGGCAAGTGATCGGCGCACAACGGTGCGGCGACGGCTTCATTGCCAACACCCGCACCTTCGCAAGTCGACGGGCTAAAGGTCCTCGAGACCAGCAGGCCACAGGCCCTTGCGATCGACGTGGCTGCAGGCCCTGCGGTCGGTGGGGCTACAGGGCTTTCAGGTCGATGGATGCGGCGATGGCGTGGTTGCCTGCGTCGTTCGAGTGCAGGCCGTCCATGAAGACGTATCCCGGGCGGGGCTTGAGGGGGTCGGCAGGGTCGCTCATCACCTTGGCGACGTCCACGACCGCGTCGTATTCGCCGCTGTTGCGGATCCAGGTGTTGACCGTCTGGCGGGCGCGCTCGGCCTCTTCGCTCCAGATCGGGAACAGCGCGCCCTTCATCGGCAGGATCGTCATGCCGATGGCCTTCACTCCGTGTGCGTGCGCGGCCCGGATCAGTGCGCGGTGCCCGTCGATGAGCTGCTTCGCGGTCACCTTCGGGTTCGGGCGTACGCAGGGATCGTCGACCTGGGGCGCGCCGAGGTCGTTCGCGCCGAGGTGGACGATCATCGACCGCACGCCCGGCCTGCTCAGCACGTCACGCTGGAGCCTTGCCAGCGCCTTGTCACCGCCGCAGGCCGAGTCGTTCAGCAGCTTGTTGGACCCGATGCCCGCGTTCACCACGCCGAACGGACGGCGTGCGGCGGCGAGGCGTTCGGCCAGGTGGTCGGGGAACCGTGAGTCCGCTCCCGGGGTTGCGCCGACCCCGTCAACGAGCGAGTCTCCGAGCGTCACCACGGTGTTGCGGCCAGGCCGTCCGCCCCCGGCGACCTCGACGCCGCTCAGGTAGTACCAGGAGTTCGTCGACTCGGTGAACGTCTCGCTGCCGACATCGGAGAGCCGGTCGCCCTTGGCCCGGTAGGTCTTGTCCAACGCGAACCTGTGGAACGTCGCGGGCCCGGTCGGCTCGGCGAACCGCAGCGTCACCGCGAGCCGTTCGAGCGGCGAGGTCGTCAGCGGCACGGCGTCGCTCACCAGCTCCCGCCCGGCCGGGACCACCGTGGACGTCGAACGCCCGAACGTGAGTTTCCTGAATGTCTCCGGCCACACGATCGCCCCGCCCGCAGAACGCCCGATGGTCGCGCCTGACAGGCGCAGCGGCTTGGTGCCGTACACGTTGGACAGGCGTATGCGAACGGACGTGCCGCCAGTGCTCACCCGTACGACCTGCCGTACGGACTGGTCGGCGAAACCCTGCTGCGACCAGTTGACGCCACTGTCTTCGTTACCGCCTACCGGACGCTGGACGGCTGTTCCCCACGCACCTACCCAAGGCGTTGCGGGCTGAGACTGAACGGCCCGTCCGGAGCTGAGTACCGCGGCTCCGGCGGAGAAGGTCGGGGAGTTGTGGACAATGCCGACGATCAGAGCGGCACCGGCGAGGACGCCGATGGAAAGACGTGCGACGCGTACGGAAGGCGTGGGGTTCTGCATACCTGAAACCCCATCGTGAACGGGCTTCGGGCACATCGGGGAGGTCCCCCGATCTTGAGGTGGGGCAGCCCCTAGGACACCCCTGGGACCACCCCCCAAACACCCTTGCCATCCACAGCCTGTGGATAAACAACCCCACAAGGCTTCACCAGCGGTAATGGCCTGCCCTGCCCGGCCATTCCCCAGGATCTTCCCCATGTTGACCGTGTAACGATCGGGGAGATCCGCCACACGCTCCAGCCGCCACACCGACACGCCCGAACGCGATCGCCGCACGGAGCGTTCAGTCGGGCAGCAGGGGAACGGAGATTCCCGGATCGCGCCCCAGAAGGACGCCGCGGGTTATGGCGGCCGAGCCGAAGCGGTCGCGGACGTCGTCCACAGCGGTGTCGAGGGCAGGGCCGGTGGCGCGGTCGAACGGCAGGGCCAGCTGCACCGCGCTGTCGTCGTGCAGGTTGCCGAGAGTGATCCCGATCAGGGTGATCCCCTGCGCTTCGATCATCGGCAGGGCCGCGCACAGGAGTTCGCGGGCGGCGGCGAGGATGACCGGGGTCTCGGCGGTGGCCTGCGGCAGCGTGTGCGAACGTGTCACCCGGGTGAAGTCGTCGAAGCGCAGGCGGAGCGTGACGGTACGGCTGACCCGCTTGGCGGTGCGCAGTCTCCGGCAGAGCCGGTCGATCAGGCCCACCATGAAGGTGTCCAGTTCCTCCGGGGAACGCCGGCGGCGGCCGAGGGCCCGTTGCGCGCCCATCGAGCGCCGGCGGACGCCCGTGCGCACGGGACGCGGGTCACGGTTGCGGGCGAGGGCGTGCAGGTGCCGTCCGGACGCCCGGCCGAGCATGGAGACCAGCAGGTTCTCGGTCAGCCCGGCCACCTCACCGACGGTCGTGATGCCACGTTTCCTGAGCTTCTCGGCGGTGACCGGGCCGACGCCCCACAGGCGCTCCACCGGCAGCGGATGCAGGAAGTCCAGCTCGCCGTCCGGTGGCACGACCAGGAGCCCGTCGGGCTTGGCGACGCCGCTGGCCACCTTGGCGAGGAACTTGGTCCGCGCGACGCCCACCGTGATCGGCAGGCCGACCTCTTCGAGGACCTCGCGGCGCAGCCGTACGGCGATGTCCACAGGCCGCCCCGAGATCTTCCGCAACCCGCTCACGTCGAGGAACGCCTCGTCGATCGAGAGTCCCTCGACCATCGGGGTCGTGTGCCTGAACACCGCGAACACGGCCTTGCTCGCCTCCGCGTACACCGACATCCGCGGCGGGACGACCGCCGCCTGCGGGCACAGGCGCCGTGCCTGCCCGCCGGTCATCGCCGTCCGCACGCCGTACGCCTTGGCCTCGTAGCTGGCCGCGAGCACCACCCCGCCGCCCACGATCACTGGCCTCGCCCGCAGCCGGGGATCGTCACGCTGTTCGACCGACGCGTAGAATGCGTCCAGATCGGCGTGCAGGATCGCCGCCTCATCAGACACGAACATATGTTCGCATGAACGGCCCCGGCGATGCGAGCCCGCTCCAGGGCCAGCCGTTCCCAGAAACCCAGGTCAGCCGTTCCGCAAACCCAGGTCAGGCCAGCCGTTCCGCATAACGCTCGGTCAGGTCAGCCGTTCCGCAAACCCAGGCCAGCCGTTCCGCATGACGCTCGGTCAGCCCAGCCGTTCCGCTCAACGCCTGGTCAGCTCAGCCGTTCCGCATAGCGCTTGGTCAGCTGCTCGAACCGCTCCTGCGGCCACGAGAGGTCCGCCTTGCCCTGCGTGGCGGCGAAGAACAGATCCAGCTGAACGTGCCATGCGGCGAGCACGTCGGCCCGCGGCTCGGTCACGGTATGGGTCAGTTCCACCCTGACACCGAAGGCCGGATCAGAGAAGACCTCCCACAGCACACGGCTCTCCGGCCCTGCCTCGCACTCCAGCAGGCGCGGCGCCTCGACCCGAATGACCTTGCCGGCCGGCACGTGTTCGTTGACCGTCCGCGCCGGCGGCGCATCGCCGACGTCCGGCGTCGCGTCGTCCACGAGCAGCCGCCACACCTCGTCAACCGGCTTCCACACCAGGTCACGGGCGAAGTGAAGCGCGTAACCGCCGCCGTCCACCTTCCGGACGTGGCCGTCACCGAGGCCGAACACATCGATGTAGTGGGCCATCCGCTCGGGCCAGTCGGTACGAGGTGGCACGCCGCGGCCGTCAAGGCGCCCCGACAGCTCGTCGAGGCAGGCGTCCCAGCCCGCGGCGGTACGTCCGGCACCGAGCCGCCCGACGTTGCCGCCCCCGATCGTCTGCGTGAACACCAGCAGGCATCCGTCGCCCTCCGGAACGAGCTCGAACCGCAGCACGTCCGCGTTCCAGCGGAACATGAACACCCTCGGCGGATCGACTTCGAGGACCTCGCCGTCCCACGCGCCGTCCACCACCGCCTCCTCCGGGAAGGTGAAGCGCATGGGCGCGCCGGGACGCAGTTCGGCCTCGACCTTGGCGGGGAACCAGGCGGCCAGCTCGGCCGGATCGGTCACCGCCCGCCACACCTTCGCGGGCGGATGCTTGAGCCGCCGCTCGATTCGCAGCGTCGGCTCTCCGTTGATCGTCTGCAGGGTCGTCATCGTGTTTCCTCGTCCGGCATGGTGTCCAGGTGGCGTTCGAGGGCGTCGAGGCTGCGCGTCCACATGCGCCGGTACGGCGCGAGCCATTCGTCGATCTCGGCCAGCGGCTCTGGAACGAGCCGGTACCAGCGGCGCTGCGCGTCCTGCCGGACCTCCACGAGCCCGGCGCCGCGCAGCACCTTCAGATGTTTGGAGACGGTCGGCTGCGCGAGCGCCAGCCGTTCCACCAGTTCACCGACCGGCCGTTCGCCGTCGCGAAGCAGATCGAGGATCTCCCGGCGGCTCGGCTCGGCCAGCACCTCGAACGTAGATGCCATATGAGGAATATAGCCGCACCAGCATATAAAGGCTAGACCCCGCGCCGATGCACGTCGCGCGCCGCGAGAAGGAGAAGCACCGTCCAGACGGCGCAGTACACCCCGAAGACGGCACCGCCCTGCTCGGTGAAGACCGCCTTACCGATCATGCCGATCGCGCCGGCCGCCGCCATGGCGGCGCAGATGGCCAGCACCGCGAGGAGCATCCTGCGGGGCCACCGATGACGGGCCGTGAAGAGCGCGGCTACCAGGGCGCCCACGATGAGCGCTCCCGCCGCCGCGTTCGCCCATTGGGCCTGCGCGACCTCGCCTGGCCCATAGCCGCGGTAGGAATCAGGTGCCACGCGTGGCCCGCCCGTAACCCCGAGCCGTTCCTCCAAAGCCAGGTGCACTTTGGAGGCAACGTAGAGCGCGGTCCATACGACCGCTGCCCAGACCACCGAAACCGACCGTGGCCTATGGACGTGCTTGGCTCCCATTTCCACACCATCTCGGCTCAGCCAAGACGGAGGATCCCCCTGGCAGGCGAACCACTTCCCCCGCCAGAGCGAATCCGTTCAGAAAGGCCCCTCCGCGCGGCGCATCCACTCATCCCAGTCGCCATCCGGATCCTGGGCCTGAGCCAACCCCGTCATGTACTCCCGGTCCCGCCCGTACCGCCGGCTCTTGGGATCACGCGGATCCGACGGGTCGCTCGGCCGGGGATCCCGAGGCACCCGGCTGTAGTCCTGCCCGTCGATCGGCTGCACGGTGCCCTCCGGAACGACGCCGCCCTTCACGAACCACGCGCCCTCGTCCGTCTGCTCCAACCACGCGATCCGCGCGCCCCAGCCTCGCCCCTCCGTAACGGGAAGACGCTGCCATTCCAGCAGGTAGGCGACCCCTTGGATCACCTGAGCGCGGACGATGGGTGGAACTCGTGCCATAGGCAAGGTCTACCCGAAAACCCCCCAAAAGCCGAACAAACGTTCGCATCCTCTCCATGACCTACGTCAGCGGGGAGAACGAGGAGTGACCAGGCCGTAGTCGTAGGCCACCGCGACGGCCTGGGCGCGGCTCGTCAGGGAGAGCTTGGCCATCACACGGTTGAGGTGGGTCTTAACCGTGGCCTCGCTCAGCGAAAGCGTCTCGGCGATCTCCCGGTTGGTGTGGGCGCGGGCCACGAGGGCCAGCACCTCGGTCTCCCGGCGGGTGAGCGCCGCCAGCTCGGGCGCGGCGGACGACCGGGGGGTGGTGAAGGTCTCCAGCAGACGCCGCAACGCCGCCGGTGACAGCAGGATGTCGCCGGCCGCCACCGTCCGGATGGCGGTCAGCAGGCGCTCGGGCGGCGTGTCCTTGAGGAGGAATCCCGACGCGCCCGCGCGGATCCCCTCGTACACGTACTCGTCCAGGTCGAAGGTGGTGAGGATCAGCACCTTGGGCGGCGCGGCCCCCTCGGAGTCGCCGTTGCCACCGGCGGCGAGGATGCGTTCGGTGGCGGCGATGCCACTGATCCCGGGAAGCCGGACGTCCATCAGGATCACATCGGGCCGGTGCGCGGCGGCCAGGCGGACGGCATCCTCGCCCGTCTCGGCCTCACCGGCCACCGTCAGCCCGGGAGCCGCGCGGATCAGCGCCGCCAGCCCCGCACGAATCAGTACCTGGTCGTCCACGACCAGCACGGAGATGGTCAGCGCTCCTCCCCCACCGGAACGGGCAGCGGGAAGACCGCCGTCACCTCGAAGCCTCCCTGGGGCGAACGTCCCGCCCGGAAGGTCCCCTCGAACAGCAGCACACGTTCCCTCATCCCGATCAGTCCATGTCCTGACTTCGCGTCCGGGAGCGGCTGTACGGCCTCTGCCGGTGCGTCATTGACCACTCTGATCGACAGCTCCGCCGTCCCGTAGGCCAGCTCGACCCTCGTACGCACCAGCCCGGCGTGTTTGATCACGTTGGTGAGCGCCTCCTGGAGCAACCTGTAGACGGAACGGTCCATGGCCGGAAGCAGCGGCCGGGACTCGCCCATGACGACGAGCTCGACCGGAAGCCCCGCCGACCGCATCCGGTCGACCATGACCTGGATCCGGGCCGGCCCCGTAGGACCCGGCCCGAAGACGTCATCCTCCTCCGAACCGGCATCCTCGGCGTCGACGCGCAGGACCGACGTCATCCGCCGAGCCTCGGCCAAGCCCTCGCTGCTGCTTTCGGCGATGAGCTCCAGCGCGTTCTCCGCGGTGGCCGGATCCGTGCGCAAAACGTACCGGGCAAGCCCTGACTGTACGGCGATCACGGACATGTGATGCGCCACGACGTCGTGAAGTTCCCGTGCGATCCGGACTCGTTCTGCAACAGCCGCCTGATGCTCGGCACGTTCCCGCTCACGGCGAAGCCGTTCGGACAGATCCGCGAGACTGTTGTTGCGTTCGGCGAGCAGAAGCACACCGCGGCCGATGACGAGTACGCAGGCGCACACCAGCATTGACTGGGCCAGCACAGACCAGGGCTTGGCCTGGGCCATCGCGGAGTTGGCGCGGACCATAGCGAGGTTGGCGTGTGCCCATTCGGCCGCCGTCAACAGCCCACCGGTAACCGCCCATCCCAGGGGACGGTGGGCGGCGACCGTGTAGAGGGCAAGCAACGGCCCCATGTTGTTCTGGCCGTAGCCGTAACCAAGGTGGTGGTACAGCATCGCGGCGGCACACGAGACCGCCAGCACGGTGAACGGAAGGCGACGCCGCGCGGCGAGCGGCAGGTTCACCACCACGATCAGCAGGCGCGACACGGCGTCAGGAGGCTCCATGCCCTGATGGGGTTCGTAGAGCTCCCACAACACACCGCCGACGCACAGCGCCACGGCGAGCGCGGCATCAGCCGTCCACGGAGACAACGCGGCCAACCGTCGGCGAAGTGATGACCCCATCGCGCTCACATGCGAATGCTAACTATTCCCCACCAGTGGTTGGACACGGCCCTCAACCCAGTGGAGTATGCGTCCTGCTCCACTGGTCGCATGCCGCCATAATTCCTCAACCCATCGCGGTAGGACGATTCAACCGCTCGCCGACCCCGCTTTACTGCCGCGCCTCACAGTTTTCTTGCCGACCACAACGAAATTGCTCACAAAGAAAGCAAAGACCATCGCCCGCAAGCCCGTCCATCCCCCGCCCCCGTGGTCGGTGGCCTATCGGACGCAAGTACGTGACCAGGTGATGAAAATTCCCTCACCAAGCGCGACAGCCAACAGCTAAGCGGTTAGCGCCGCCTGTCAGCGCCGTGCCAGTTCTACGAACCGTGCGATGGCCTCAGACCAGTCCACGGCTGCGGCACCGAGGACGGTAGTCGGCCCGGCGCCCTGACTAGTCACAACGATTTCGTCCGGCACGTGCCGGGGCGAGGCGTGGGTGCGAATGCCATCCTTGACCCGCGCCCGCAGCCGGGGGAGTCGACACCCCGGCGACGAACAGCGGCATCCAGCACCCGCCGTCCGGCTCGTCCACCCCACGACCAGTGCGTCGATCAAACTCCCGTACCCGGTCGAGCGCCTGGTAGATCTCCGCGCTGCCCAGCCGTACGCCTCGCCGGTTGAGCGTGAAGTCCGATCGACCGCGCATGATCACGGTGCCGCGCCCGGTCATGGCGATCCAGTCGCCGTGTCGCCATACACCCGGGTAAGCGCCGAAATAGGCGTCCCGGTAGCGCTCGCCATCCAGGTCTCCCCAAGAGCACAGCGACATGGAGGGCAGCAGCGCCGTCACCACCAGCTCACCCAGCCTGTCCTGCTGCGGCCGACCGTGCTCGTCAGGCGATGTCCAAGCGGTCTCCCAGGCAGCGGGAGGTGACAATTCCCAGCACCGCACCATCCACGACGTCACCTCCCGCCCGGTTCCGCTCCATCCCAGCGGCCGCCCTCATCACCGGCCGCTCGTACCGCACCATCCAGACCCGGGCACGCGAGCACCGCATGCCGAGCATGAAGGCCCGCGAGCAACTACTCCTGGTAGGGGAGCTCAGCTACACGACCTCACCCGTTCGGGACCTCTGTCCGCGGACGCGGCGCGAGAACACGGCGTCGAGCCCGAACCGTCCGCCGCCGACGAAAGTCAGCAGGAGCGCCAGGGCGGCGAGCACCAGCACGTACTCATAGCCCCCCTCGTTGGCGAACAGTCCGTTCTCGCGGTGTACGTACCAGTAGGCGCCCGCCATGGTGAAGGCCAGCAGCAGCCCGGTGAGGGGCACCAGCAGACCGAGGATCATGGCGATGCCGCCCGCCAGCTCGACCCAGGTCACGAAGGCGGCCGACAGGTCCGGCAACGGGATACCGCCCTTGTCGAACCCGGCGCTGACGGCGCCGTGCCCTTTGTCCAGCTTGTCCCAGCCGTGCGCGATGAAGACGACGCCGATGGCCACGCGGCCGACCAGCAGCCCGGCGTCTGGCAGGAAGGAGAGGCGATCGGGAATGTAGGGATTCTGACTGGCGTGGGGGCTCACGGTGCTCCTCCAAAAGCATCGGGCGCTGTGGTCGATCAGCACGCTAACAAGCCGGATGCGGTGCGTGACGGTTACAGTGCAGACCGAAATTTCGAACTTAACCCGCCCATGGGCCGTACGGCTCGAACGGCCGGTGGATGCCGACCAAGGATGGCGCGTCGAGCAGGCGGAGCCGGCCAAGTCAGCGACGGACCAGGATCCGGTGGACCGTGGCGGCCCGCCAGGCGCGCGAGCAAGCGAGGCTGTGGCCAGCGGAACTTCACGCACCGATCACGACCGCGCGTATACGCACGCTGAAGGCAAGAGCCGCAACGCGACGCGGCCGAAGAACGCGCGGTTGGCGAGCGCAATGTCGCGGATCTCGGGGGTGACCTGGAGGAGTTGCTCAGCGGCTTGACGCTCGACGGCGAGCGTCCTCGCACCCCCCGATGACGTAGACGTGGGCGGGAGACGTCGAGGCGTCCATCCGCTGACCGTGACACCGCTGACCGAAATTGGCCGTTAGACCGGTGAGCCCTTATCCATGGCAAAGGGCCGGGCGCCCCATACCCCACTCAACGAAAAACCCCCCGGTGCTCCGGGGGGTGTCGCCTGGTGGGCCTACCTGGACTTGAACCAGGGACCTCTTCCTTATCAGGGAAGCGCTCTAACCGAGCTGAGCTATAGGCCCGCACCTGCCGCCGTCCTCGCGGCGCAACGAGAGATTACCCCATCTGGCAGGGCAACCGGTAATCGGTTTCGCTGGACGGCGGGCTGTGGCTATTCGGCTTCCTTCAGGGTGACCTCGACCCCGCCGACGAGGTCGGCGGCGAGGTTGTAGATGACCGAGCCGACCGTGGAGAGCGCCGTGATGAGGAGGACGTTCAGGGCGCCGACCAGGACGGTGTAGCCGAAGATGCGCGAGAACGAGAACCAGTTGCCCGCGTCCAGGCCCCCGCCGTTCTGGCGCGGGTCGCGGGTGAGCTCGTCGATGGTGCCGCTGATCGAGTCGAAAACGCCGAGGCCGGACAAGATCATGTAGAGGACGACGACGGCCACCAGCAGGACGACGAAGCAGACCAGCGACATCACGAAGCTGAACTTCATCACCGACCACGGCTCAAGGCGTGCGAGCTGCAGCTGGGCCTTCCGCGCGGACTTGGCGGGCTTGGTGCCGCCGGAGGAGCCGGAGGAGCCGGTCGAGTTCTGCGCGGGACGGTCCTTGAGCGCCGTGCCCGCGAAACCCGAGCCGGCGCCCGCGTTCGACCCGGCGACTTCGCGGCGGCCGAACGGCTTGTCGCGGCCCGCTTCGGGTGAACGGCTCCAGCTGGGGCCGCCTTCGGCCGGGGTGTCCTTGACCGGCGGGATCACCGGCGAACCGCCGGGCTTGCCGGGTGCGCCCGGGCCGCCGCCACTGCTTGAGCCGCCGCGAGCGCCTGGGGCGGGGGAGTTGCCGGGCTTGCCGGAACCGCCGCCGGTGGCAGGCTTGGCGTCGGCCTTGGTGTCGACGCGTGTCTGGTCCAGATCCTTCGGCTTGGCGTCGGCGGGCTTGGCGTCGGCGGGCTTCCCGCCCACCGGCTTCCCGCCCGTCGGCTTGCCGTCCACCGGCTTGCTGGCGCCGCCCAGGTCGGGCGTGGTCTCGTCCGTGGCGGGCTGCACCGGCGTGATCTCCACGGTCGCCTCGTCACGACCGGGCTTCGCGGCCGGGACGGCCTTCTTGGCGCCCGCAGAGGGGCCGGACGAGCCGGAACTCGAACCGGAACCCTTGCCGGTGCCGCCGGAGCGGCCCTTGCCTTTGCCGGGCTGGGTGCTCACGTGTCCTCCTGGCCTACCGGTTCGGTGGCGGGTTCAGGGTCACTCACTTCCGGTCCCCTCGTCCGCCTCATCACTTGCGTTGTCCATGGACTCTACGTGCCCCTCCGAGCCGTCCGGCGAGTCCGTAGCGGTGTCCGGCTCATCCATGGACTCTACGTTCCTCGCGATTGCGACCACACTGTCACCCTCCGCGAGGTTCATGAGACGCACCCCCATGGTCTGCCGGCTGGACTGCTTGATCTCGGCCGCGCTCGTCCGGATGACGCCGCCATTGGACGTCATCGCGAAGACCTCGTCGTCGAGGCCGACCATCAGCGCCCCTACCAGCCTGCCGCGAGTTTGCACGATCTTAGCGGTGAGGACTCCCTTACCCCCACGTCCCTGCAACGGATATTGGTCCACCGGAGTTCGCTTGGCATAGCCGCCCTCGGTGGCCACCAGGACATCCTGCGCCCCGGCCTGGATCACGAGCATGTTGAGGACCTCCTGGTCCTCCTCGAACCGCATGCCGATCACACCGCTGGTGGCGCGGCCCATCGGGCGCAGCGAGTCGTCGTCCGCGCGGAAGCGGATCGCCTGGGCACCGGTGGAGACCATGAGCAGGTCGTCCTCCGGGCAGACCAGCCGGGCGGCGATGACCTCGTCGTCCTCGGCCAGGTTGATGGCGATGATGCCGCCGCTGCGGGGCGAGTCGAAGTCGGTGAGCGACGTCTTCTTGACCTTGCCCTGCTTGGTGGCCAGGACGAGGTAGGGCGCGACGTCGTAGTCGCGCAGGTCCATGACCTGGGCGATGTGCTCGTCCGGCTGGAACGCCAGCAGGTTGGCGACGTGCTGGCCGCGCGAGTCGCGGTTGGCCTCGGGCAGCTCGTACGCCTTGGCGCGGTAGACCCGGCCCTTGTTGGTGAAGAACAGGATCCAGTGGTGCGTCGTGGTGACGAAGAACTGGTCGACGATGTCGTCCTGCTTGAGCTGCGCACCCCGGACGCCCTTGCCGCCGCGCCGCTGCGCCCGGTAGAGGTCGGTCTTGGTGCGCTTGGCGTAGCCGCCGCGGGTGATCGTGACGACGACGTCCTCTTCGGCGATGAGGTCCTCGTACGAGACGTCCCCGTCGAACGGGATGATCTCGGTGCGCCGCTCGTCGCCGAACTTCTCGACGATCGGGGCGAGCTCGTCGGCGATGATCTGCCGCTGCCGCTCCGGCGAGGAGAGGATGTCGTTGTAGTCGGCGATCTCCGACATGAGCTTGTCGTACTCGTCGATGATCGCCTGGCGTTCCAGGGCGGCGAGCTTGCGCAGCTGCATGTCGAGGATGGCCTGCGCCTGGATCTCGTCGATCTCCAGCATGCTCATCAGGCCGCTCTGCGCCTGGGACGCCGACGGCGAACGCCGGATGAGGGCGATGACCTCGTCGATCCGGTCGAGGGCCTTAAGCAGCGCGCGCAGGATGTGGGCGCGTTCCTCGGCCTTGCGCAGCAGGAACCTGGTCCGGCGGACGACGACGTCGACCTGGTGCGCCACCCAGTAGCGGACGAACTGGTCGATGCGCAGCGTACGCGGCACACCGTCGACCAGCGCGAGCATGTTCGCGCCGAAGGTCTCCTGAAGCTGGGTGTGCTTGTAGAGGTTGTTGAGGACGATCTTGGCGACCGCGTCGCGCTTGAGCACGATGACGAGGCGCTGGCCGGTGCGGCCGGACGTCTCGTCCCGGACGTCGGCGATCCCGTCGATCTTGCCGTCCTTGACCAGGTCGGCGATCTTGAGCGCGAGGTTGTCCGGGTTGACCTGGTAGGGCAACTCGGTGACGACCAGGCAGGTGCGGTTCTGGATCTCCTCGACCTCGACCACGGCGCGCATGGTGATCGAGCCGCGGCCGGTGCGGTAGGCCTCCTCGATGCCCTTGCGGCCGACGATCAGGCCGGCGGTCGGGAAGTCCGGGCCCTTGACGCGCGCGATCAGCGCCTCAAGGAGCTCCTCGTCGCTCGCGCCGTAGTTGTCGAGGAACCAGTTGACGCCCTCGGCCACCTCGCGCAGGTTGTGCGGCGGGATGTTGGTGGCCATGCCGACCGCGATGCCGGCCGAGCCGTTGACCAGCAGGTTGGGGTACCGCGACGGCATGACGTCGGGCTCTTGCGACCGGCCGTCGTAGTTGGGCGAGAAGTCGACGGTCTCCTTGTCGATGTCGCGCAGAAGCTCCATCGCCAGGGGCGCCATGCGGCACTCGGTGTAACGCATGGCCGCGGCCGGGTCGTTGCCGCGCGAACCGAAGTTGCCGTTGCCGTCGACCAGCGGGTAGCGCATCGCCCACGGCTGCGCCAGGCGTACGAGGGCGTCGTAGATCGGCGAGTCGCCGTGGGGGTGGTAGTTGCCCATGACGTCGCCGACGACGCGGGCGCACTTGAAGTAGCCGCGGTCAGGGCGGTAGCCGCCGTCGTACATCGCGTACATGACGCGGCGGTGCACCGGCTTGAGGCCGTCACGTACGTCGGGCAGGGCACGCGACACGATGACCGACATCGCGTAGTCGAGATAGCTCGCCTGCATGGAGCTCTGGATGTCGACCGGCTCGACGCGCCCGCCGCCCAGGCCCCCGCCATCGGTGGTCACTTCCGTCACCTGAAAGACCTCTTCTGAATAGTGGAACTACGACTGCTGCCTGCCGAAGGCCTCTGCTCCCGGACCGATACCACTCGCGACACATCCGCGAGGCCCGCCGGACGCGAACCGAGGCCCCCCGGACGCGAGCCGACGCCCGCCGGACGCGAACCGACGCCCGCCGGACGCGAACCGACGCCCGCCGGACGCGAGCCGACGCCACGGGCGCGGATGCCGAGTGGTCGGCAGCGATGGGCGGCCGGGCCGCGAAGGAGGCCTCGGCTCATCAGATGTCCAGGAAACGGACGTCCTTGGCGTTGCGCTGGATGAACTCGCGGCGCGGCTCGACCTCTTCGCCCATGAGGACGCTGAACAACTCGTCCGCCTGGGCCGCGTCGTCCAGCTGCACCTGGAGCAGGACCCGGTTGTCGGGGTCCATCGTGGTGTCCCACAGCTCGTTGGCGTTCATCTCGCCCAGTCCCTTGAAGCGCTGGATCTGGTCGCGGGGCCGGGGGTCGCGTTTGCCGGCGGCGATACCGGCCTCGATCAGCGCGTCCCGTTCCCGGTCGGAGTAGGCGTAGTCGGCCTCCCCGCCGCGCGCGTCCCACTTGATCTTGTAGAGCGGCGGCTGGGACAGGTAGACGTGACCGGCCTCGATCAGCGGCTTCATGAACCGGAACAGCAGCGTCAGCAGCAGCGTGTTGATGTGGTGGCCGTCGATGTCGGCGTCCGACATCAGGATGATCTTGTGATACCGCAGCTTGGCGATGTCGAACTCATCATGCACGCCCGTGCCGAGCGCGGTGATGATCGCCTGCACCTCGTTGTTCTTGAGGATCTTGTCGATCCTCGCCTTCTCGACGTTCAGGATCTTGCCCCGGATCGGCAGGATCGCCTGGAAGTGCGGGTTACGGCCGCCCTTGGCCGAGCCGCCCGCCGAGTCGCCCTCGACGATGTAGAGCTCTGACTCGGACGGGTCGGTCGACTGGCAGTCCGACAGTTTGCCGGGCAGCGACGTCGACTCCAGCAGGCTCTTGCGCCGCGTCAGGTCACGCGCCGCACGCGCGGCGATGCGGGCCCGCGCGGCCTGCGAGGCCTTGTTGATGATCTCCTTGGCCTCGCCGGGGTTCTGGTCGAACCAGTCGCGCAGGTGCTCGTTGACCGCCTTCTGCACGAACGACTTGGCCTCGGTGTTGCCGAGCTTGGTCTTGGTCTGGCCCTCGAACTGCGGGTCGGCCAGCTTGATCGAGATGATCGAGGTGAGGCCCTCGCGGACGTCCTCGCCGGCGAGGTTGTCCTCCTTCTCACGAAGCAGGCCCCGCTCGCGCGCGTACTTGTTGACGATCGTGGTCAGCGCCGCCCGGAAGCCCTCCTCGTGCGTTCCGCCCTCCGCCGTGTTGATCGTGTTGGCGAACGTGTGCACGGACTCTGCGTACGAGGAGTTCCACTGCATGGCGATCTCGATCGACATGCCTTCGGTGTCGTCGCCGAAGTAGATCACCGACTGGTGGGCCGGATCCTTCTTGCTGTTGATGTAGCAGACGAAGTCCTCGATGCCGCCCTCGTAGTGGTAGCGGACCTCGCGCGGCTCACCGTTGATGTGGTCCGGCCGCTCGTCCTTCAACGTGATCGCCAGACCGCGGTTGAGGAACGCCATCTCCTGCATGCGGCGGGAGAGGGTCTCGAAACTGAAGTCGAGGGTCTCGAAGATGTCGCCGTCCGGCCAGAACGTGATCTGGGTACCGGTCTCGTCGGTGGGCTCACCCTTGGCCAGCGGGGCTTCGGGGCCCGTCCAGGTGTACGACTGGCGCCAGTAGTGGCCGTCGGTCTTGATCTCGGCCTCAAGCCTCTTGGAGAGCGCGTTCACCACCGCGGAGCCGACACCGTGCAGGCCGCCGGAGACCGCGTACGCCTTGCCGTCGAACTTGCCTCCCGCGTGCAGCGTGGTGAGGACCAGCTCGACGGCGGGGCGCTTTTCCACAGGGTGTTCGCCCACGGGGATGCCCCGGCCGTTGTCACGCACCCGCACGCCGCCGTCGGCCAGCAGCGTCACATGGATGTCATCGGCGTAACCGGCGAGCGCCTCGTCGACGGAGTTGTCCACGATCTCGTACACGAGATGGTGGAGGCCTCGCTCCCCGGTCGACCCGATGTACATGCCCGGGCGCTTGCGAACCGCCTCGAGACCTTCAAGGACAGTGATCGAACTAGCGTCGTACGCCAAAGGAGATCCTCCTGCCGGGGAAGCGCACCGCCACCCGCGTCCCTCGAAAAGCACGCGGTGTGCCCCGTAACACACGTAAGGGCGCCCTATGCTCCGGTCTGTCGATCGGAGACTCCGGACGACCCAAGGCGGCGCAGCATCCTGAACCCGATTTCATTCTACCGGGTCATGGACCGAAAAGTGGCACTCACGGGCGCTGTATGCGCGTGTGGCGGGCGAGCGGGCAAGGAGATACATCCCCCCATTGCCCCTGGGGGCTCTACGGGCCTACGGGGCACTCGAAGCGGAACCGCTCTTGATCGCCCCGAACGGATGTTCGTCCCTCGCACCCCTCCACCGGAGAACCACGCCATCACCCCCGGTCCCACCCCGATCCACCCCACAACCCCCACCCAAGATCACTATCTCAACACACGACCAGCACCGCCCCAAAGACGAGCCGCCACGCGCAACGTCAGCTAAATCCCACCCCGCGATTGCTCATCCACAGCGCAAACCCCACCCGAACCCGAGCCCCAGCCGCGGGGGAGAGCGGCCGGCTTGGCGGGTGGGGGAGGCGGAGGGTGGTTAGCGGACTCGCCAGGCGCCGGGGCGGCGGGGGCCGGAGGAGGGGCCCACGACCTTGACTCGGCGGACGGTGTTGTGGCCGAGCTCCTCGTTCAGGCGCTTGACCAGGGTGGAGGAGAGCAGGCGGAGCTGGGTCGCCCAGGTGGTGGAGTCCGCGGCGACGGTGAGTTCGCCGTCCTCGAACTTCTCGGGGCGGGTGTGCTCGGCCAGTTCGGGGCCCACGATTCCGGGCCAGTTGCCGAAGACTCCGCCGACGGCCGCGCGTTGTTCCCAGCCTCGGGAGGCCATCAGCTCACGGATGGCCGCGCCGAAAAGCTTCGGATCGCCGCCTCGGCCGGGTTGCGGCCCGCGCGGGCCGCGCGGGCCCTTGCGCTTGCCCTGGCCCGGCACCGAGCCCCGCTTGGCGGCGTCGGCGCGTGCCTGCGCGAGCGCCTCGCGGGCCAACTCGATCCCGGACTTGGCCGGTGTGTCACCGGGATTCTGCGAGTCGGGAGAGTTGTGCACATCCTGTGGATCAGTCACGGGTCACCTGCCCGTCGGAGACGGAGTACGAGGCGCCGGTCAGCTCGGCGGGGACGTCGGCCGGAACCGCCGCGGTGATGAGGACCTGTTCGGCGGGGGCGACCATCTCGGCCAGCCGGCTGCGGCGTCCTGCGTCCAGCTCGGCGAAGACGTCGTCGAGGATGAGCACAGGGTCGTCGCCATCGTCCCGGAGCAGGTCGAACGCGGCGAGGCGCAGCCCAAGGGCGAACGACCACGACTCTCCGTGGCTGGCGTAGCCACGGGCGGGCAGGTCGCCTAGGCGTAGGACGAGCTCGTCGCGGTGTGGCCCGACCAAGCTCACGCCTCGTTCAAGCTCTTGTTTGCGAGCCTCGGCCACACCAACCAATAGGGCGTCGGCAAGTTGTGCACGGTCTGTGGACAACTCCGCGTCCCCCAGCGAGCTCTTGTAGGACAGGTCGGCCGCGCCACTGCTGGGGGCTAGCGCCGCGTACGCCTTGGCCACCAGGGGACGAAGCGCCGCCACAAGCTCCAGGCGTGCCGCCAGAAGCTCCGAACCCGTACGCGCGAGATGCGAATCCCACACGTCGAGGGTGGCGATGACCTCAGGGCCGGGGGAACGACGGTGCGCGGCCGCAGATTTCAACAGGGCGTTGCGCTGTTTCAGGACACGTTCATAGTCCGAACGTACGGCCGCGAAGCGCGGGGCGCGGGTGGTCAGCAGCTCGTCCATGAACCGGCGGCGTTCACCCGGGTCGCCCTTAACGAGCGCGAGGTCCTCGGGGGCGAAGAGCACGGTCCGGACCATCCCCAGGATCTCGCGCGGCCTGGGGACAGGGGAGCGGTTGAGCCGCGCCCGGTTGGCCCTGCCCGGGTTGATCTCCAGCTCGATCAAAGCCTTGCGGTCGTCCTTGACGACGCCGACGCGCACGATCGCCCGCGGCGCACCCTGCCTGACCAGCGGCGCGTCGGTGGCCGCGCGGTGGCTGCCGTGGGTCGCGGCGTAGCCGATCGCCTCGACGAGATTGGTCTTGCCATGTCCGTTCGGGCCCACGAACGCGGTGACTCCCGGCTCGAACGCGACCTCGGCGGTGGCGTACGAACGGAAGTCCTGGAGCGAAAGGTGGGCGACGTACACGGGACATGAGCGTAGAGCCTCCCGCTGGTCGCCCGGACCCCTCGACTCGACAGAGCTAGGCCGCGACTAGTCAGCGCTAAGACACGGCTGTTCTTCGACGCGGCTGGTCAGAGGTTGGGTGGGTCTACGTCGGCGCCGGGGGAGTCGGCGCCCTTGGCCGATTCCACGGCGTGTCCACCGAACTGGTTGCGCAGCGCCGCGACGATCTTCATCGCGGGCGAGTCGTCCTGGCGGGAGGCGAAGCGGGCGAAGAGCGAGGCGGTGATCGCGGGCAGCGGGACCGCGTGGTCCACAGCCGCCTGGACGGTCCAGCGTCCCTCGCCGGAGTCGTTCGCGTATCCACGGATCTCGTCGAGCTGTGGATCGTCGGCCAGCGCGCGGTTCATGAGGTCCAGCAGCCAGGAGCGGATGACCGTGCCCTCCTGCCAGCTGCGGAACGTCTCCGGCACGTTGGTCACGATGTCGCTGGCCTCGATCAGCTCGTAGCCCTCGCCGAAGGCCTGCATCATCGCGTACTCGATGCCGTTGTGGACCATCTTGACGAAGTGGCCGGCGCCGATCGTCCCGGCGTGCACGAAGCCGAACTCGCCCTCGGGCTTCAGCGTCTCGAAGATCGGCATGAGGCGCTTCACGTTCGCGTCGTCGCCGCCGACCATGAGGGCGTAGCCGTTCTGCAGGCCCCAGACACCGCCGCTGACGCCGCAGTCGATGAAGCCGATGTCCTTGACCGCGAGCTCTTCGCCGTGCTTCTGGTCGTCCACATAGTGTGAATTACCGCCGTCGATGACGATGTCGCCGGGCTGGAGCAGCTTCCCCAACTGGTCGACGGTGTCCTGCGTCGGCTTACCCGCGGGCACCATCACCCAGACCGCCCTTGGCGGAGACAGCCGTTCGATCAGCTGATCCAGCGAACTGACGTCGCTGATATCAGGGTTGCGGTCGTATCCCACGACCGTGTGGCCACCTCGGCGCAGACGTTCGGCCATGTTGCCGCCCATCTTGCCGAGGCCGATCATCCCCAGCTCCATGCTCACTCCACTCCCCTGTGCGTAACTCTGCCTAGTCATGCCCGAAGGCCCCGAAGGCTTTGCCGCCTGACTGCCGCGTACCCGCAGAGACAGTCCCCAGACCTATCGACCTGCGTCTCGTCCACAGCCTGCGGATCTCGCGTGCCCCGCGTCCGGCCGCCTCCGTGCCCCCGTCCTCCGCGTTCCGCAGTCCCTGTGGATGTACGGGCCTTCCGCTGACAAGCATGTGCACCACCCCACACGCACGTCGTCCGGCCGGACGACGGTCACCGGCTAACGCGTCCCGCAGAGTCGGTGCGTGCACGGATCGGCGGCCCGTGGACTTTTCCACAGGCTGTCGATCTGTACGGCGGTCCGGCTCAGCCCCGCCGGTCCGCAGGCTCTCAGTCCATGATCCTCGTTGCCGTCACGCGGAGGACGCCGGGGCCGCCCTTACCCGGACAGGCGCACCGGCATGATCAGGTAGCGGTAGTTGGGGTTGACGCCCTCCTCCGGCGGCTTGCCGGTGAGCACGGCGGGCTTGGTCGGCGTCGTGAACGAGAGCCGCGCGATGTCGGACCCGATGTTCGACAGCCCGTCCAGCAGGAAGCCCGGGTTGAAGGCGATGTCGATGTCGTCGCCCTCCAGCGTCGCCTCCAGGGCCTCGACGGCCTGGGCCTCGTCGCCAGTCCCGGCCTCCAGGACGACCTCTCCCTGGCTGAACGAGAGCCGCACAGGGGTGTTGCGCTCGGCGACCAGGGAGACGCGCTTGACGGCCTCGATGAACGGGCCGGTCTGGATCTCCGCGAGCCCCGCGTACTCGCTCGGCAGGAGCGAGCGGTACTTGACGAAGTCGCCGTCCAGCAGGCGCGAGGTCGTACGGCGGCCGCCGCCCTCGAAGCCGATCATGCCCTCGCCGGTGCCGCCCGTCCCGGCGAGCGCGATCGAGACCTCCGCGCCCGCGGTGAGCGACTTGGCGGTGTCGGCGAGCGTCTTGGCGGGCACCAGGGCGACCGCGGAGAAGTCCGGGCGTTCGGGCTTCCAGTGCAGCTCGCGTACGGCCAGCCGGTAGCGGTCGGTGGCGGCGAGGGTCACGGTCTCGCCTTCGATCTCCACACGTACACCGGTGAGCATGGGGATCGTGTCGTCGCGACCGGCGGCGACCGCGACCTGGTTGACGGCGGCGGCGAACTCGTCGCTGCCCACCGACCCGGCGGCCGGAGGCATCTCCGGCAGGGTCGGGTAGTCCTCCACAGGCATGGTGAGGAGTGTGAACTTCGCGCTGCCACAGCGGAGCATCACCTTCGCCCCGTCCGTGGTCACCTCCACAGGGTGGGGAGGAAGGCTGCGCGAGATCTCGGCGAGGAGGCGGCCGGAGACGAGCGCCGTGCCCGCGTCCTCCACGTCGATGTCGGTGGACACCTGCGCCGAGACCTCGTAGTCGAAGGCGGACAGCTTGAGCCGGTCGCCCTCGGCGACGAGGTGCATGCCGGCCAGCACGGGCACGGGCGGCCGGACCGGAAGCGTTCGTGCCGTCCAGGCCACGGCTTCGGCCAGCGCGTCTCTGTCGATGCGGAACTTCAAGGGGACCCGCCTCCTGCAGGTTTCGGACCAAGGGTGAGGTGGAAGAGCTCAGGTGACGCACCCGGGGCGCTTGATCCCCAGGCCCTAGTTTGAGTTGAGCTTTTTCTTGAATAGATAAGAGAGGTAGTACTCGTCATAGGGGCCGTGGAAAGTGTGGACATCCTGCGTTCTCCCAGGTGAGAGCCCGTATTTCTGTCCACCGCGGCTGTGTATCGAAGGTGGACGGCCGAGCGCCGCCTGAGGACGGCCAAATCATCCCCACACGCCGTCCTCAAGTCATCCCCCGGTTTTCCACGGGTTCTCCGCAGGTCGGCACGGCTTCCTGAGGCCGGTCCGGGTCGGATGCCGCGGGCGGCGAGGCTGTCCCCAGGGCGTCCCCAGGCCATCCCCAAGTCGTCCACGAATTCATCCCCATAGCGTGCGGTGGCTGTCCCCAACCGGTCCCCAGTCCATCCACGAATTGTCCTCAGGTTCTCCGCAGGTTGTCCCCCGGCTTTTCCACCGGGATCCCCAGAGTTTTCCCCAACCTGTGGGAGTCGTTGTGCCGAACGAAGTCTTCGTCGTGCCGTCCGAAGTCTCTCGCACGCGACCCGGTACGTCCCCCGCGAGCCTCGCCGGCGGAGCCGCGGACGAGGCACGTCAGCGCTTGCGAGCCTGATGCTTGATCCGTCCGGTCAGCTCTGTGACCTGGTTGTAGATGGCGCGACGCTCGGCCATCAGGGAACGGATCTTGCGTTCGGCGTGCATCACCGTGGTGTGGTCGCGGCCGCCGAACTGCTGCCCGATCTTGGGCAGCGACAGCTCGGTCAGCTCCCGGCAGAGGTACATCGCGATCTGCCGGGCGGTCACCAGCATGCGCGAGCGCGACGGTCCACAGAGGTCCTCGATCGTCGTCCCGAAGTACTCCACAGTCTGAGCCATGATCATCGCTGCGGTGATCTCCGGCCCGGAGTCGTTGGGGATGAGATCCTTGAGCACGATCTCGGCCAGCTTCATGTCCACCGACTGGCGGTTGAGGCTGGCGAACGCGGTCACCCGGATCAGCGCGCCCTCGAGCTCGCGGATGTTGGTCGCGATCTGCGAGGCGATGAACTCCAGCACGTCCGGCGGCGCCGCGAGCCCCTCCTGCCGCGCCTTCTTCTGCAGGATCGCGATCCGGGTCTCGAGCTCGGGCGGCTGGACGTCGGTCGTCAGGCCCCACTCGAACCTGTTGCGCAGCCGATCCTCCAATGTCACCAGTTCTTTGGGTGGCCGATCACTGGAGATCACGATCTGCTTGCTCGCGTTGTGGAGGGTGTTGAACGTGTGGAAGAACTCCTCCTGCGTCTGTTCCTTGCCTTCGAGGAACTGGATGTCGTCGACGAGGAGGATGTCCACATCCCGGTAGCGCCGGCGAAAGCCGTCGGCCTTGCCGTCGCGGATCGAGTTGATGAAGTCGTTGGTGAACTCCTCGGAGCTCACGTATCTGACGCGTGCTCCGTTGAAGAGGCTCTGCGCGTAGTGGCCGATGGCGTGCAGCAGGTGCGTCTTGCCGAGGCCAGAGTCTCCATAGATGAACAGCGGGTTGTACGCCTTGGCCGGCTGTTCGGCGACGGCGACGGCGGCCGCGTGCGCGAACCGGTTCGACGAGCCGATGACGAACGTCTCGAACGTGTACTTCGGATTCAGCCGCGCGTGCTCGGCCCCGCCGCCGTTCGCAGAAGCCCCTTGTGCGCCGGGGCCGTTCGTGCCAGGCATACCGCCCTGGCCGGGTAGAGACGACTCCTCATCTCGCAGGGGCTCTTCTGTGCGGTACGAGTCGTCCGGCTGGAACGTGTCGTTCGCATAAGGGTCCTCGGGCTCGCGGCTACGGTGCCGGGGGCCGAGGCGAGCTTCGCTGGCGTGCTGTGGTTCGCCTCGCCCAGAAGACTCGGACGGTCGGCCTGGCCGAGGCGCGCCTAGCGTGCGGTCGTTCAGATGGGACGGAGAGTGCCTGCCGCCTTGCATCGGCCCCGGCTGGCCGTACGAATCAGAGCCGTTGCCCATTCCGGGTCCGCCACGCCGCCCCGGTTCGCCGAGGCCGCCGCGTGACTCTGAGCCGCCGGAGCCTCCGGGCCCCTCGGAGCCGCCGGCCCTACCGCGCCCGGGAAAACCGCCATGCTCTTGGCCACGTCCGTCGAACGGGGCGGGACCTCGGTGGCCCGGTCCAGCGCCATACGCCGGTGGACGCGGGGTAGTGGGGTAACCGCCGGAGTGTTCGGAATCACGCTGCTGCCACCCACGGTCCTCGTCCTGCGGTGGATAACCTCCGCTTCCCGTGGACGAGTTGTGGACAACTCCCGGTGAGGACGAGCCGTATCCCTGGTCTCCGTAGGGCCGTTCACCGAACTGCTCGGGATAACCCTGGTCCCCGTAGGACGTCTGCTCACCGTACGAAGGCTGGCCACCGTAAGAACGGTCGTCGTAGGGACGTTCGCCATAAGAAGCGGACTCGGAGCCGCGCGGATCGCCCTCGACAGGCTCGGGATGAACGGTGACGGCGACGCGGATCTCGCGGCCGAGCTCATGGGACAGCGCCTGCGTGATCAGGTTGCGAAGGCGCGTTTCCAGTGCGTCCTTGGCGAACTCGTTCGGCGCCGCCAGCAGCGCGGTGCCCTCCACAAGGGCCAGCGGGCGGACCAACGGAAGCCAGGCGCGGTAGCTCGGCGGGAGCTCGCCTTCGGTGAGCGCGTTGAGGGTGCGGGTCCAGACCGACGCGAGATCCTGACCGTCCATGCGCAAGGTCCCTCCCAAACTCCCCGTCAACCGAGGCACCCCGGTTGCCCTGCACCACCACGGGCGCGGCCAGTCTCAACGAGCTCAGCCCCACCGCGGAAGACTTACTCTCTCACGAGTTGTCCACAGAGTTGTCCACACGCTGTGTATGAGCATCGGATGCCTGTGTAAAAGCCCACAGCGGATGGTCAGGTAGGTGATCTGAAGGGGACTCGAGATGGCTCACCGCGAGTCCCAGGAGGGGAAGAGAGCCGGTTGAAAGGACACCAGGAGTCCATCGGCTCGCCGGGAGACCTTAGCGTTGCCCGCAGCCCGCCCGCAACACACTCAGACAACACCTCACCCCGCCAGACGCCTCAGGCCCTACAGCCACTCACACCCCCAATGATCACCAACAACAGCGCCCCACCCGCGTCCAGCGGACCAAGCGACGGGTCCAGCAAGGAGCCGGGCGATAGCACCCAGTAGCGCCGAGCCATGGGGCTCTGCCAACCGACTTGAGGACGGCGCTCGACGCACTGCCTCAGAACGAGCTGCTCGGAGAGCGGGGGCGATCGGCGTCGTGAGCCGGCGGAAGAAAGTCGTACAGCTTCGGAGCGTTGACCTTGGCAGTGGCGGGCTCGGAAAGCCTTCCTGCGCGTTGCGCCGCGATGCTGACCTTGGAGAGGTCGAAGGATGCGGGTCCCATACCCAGGGGTGGCTCGGGGAGTGGGGCGGGGTGAGCGGTGGGGAGTCGGGTGGTGTGGCTCGGGGGAGGGGCTCGGGCGGGTATCCTGGGCACCTCCGAGTCGGTGCTCTCCGTTTGACCTAATGGGCAGGTTGCCCGTAACGTTTCGAGGTCGAGTCGCATCGACGGAGATGACGCGTGCCCGCTGTCTTGCCTCCCAAGGGAAAGCCGGATGGGCCCCCGCTGCGAGGGACCAGACGCGGCCCTCGATGCGAATTTTCGCGCCTGAAGAACCAAACCGACCGCAGCACTGGAGCCTCGAGTGAGCAAGCGTACTTTCCAGCCGAACAACCGTCGTCGCCACAAGAAGCACGGCTTCCGGCTGCGCATGCGCACGCGCGCTGGGCGCGCCGTCATTTCCGCGCGGCGCGGCAAGGGCCGCTCCAAAGTCGCGGTCTGACCCTCCCTTCGCATGCTGCCGTCCGGACACCGGATGCGGCGGCGGGACGAGTTCACGTTGGCCGTCCGGCGCGGTCGCCGCGCCGGACGCCCAACTGTCGTCGTTCACCTGCTTCGCCGGGATGACGCCACCGAAGAAGATCCGCTGGTCGGCTTCATCGTGGCCCGTAACGTGGGAAACGCGGTCGTACGAAACTCCGTACGGCGGCGGCTTCGCCACCTCGTACGCGTGCACCTCGATCGACTTCCGCGGGGTAGCCTGCTCGTAGTGCGCGCCAATCCCGCCGCGGGTACGGCACGTCACGACGAACTGGCCGCGGATCTCGAGTCGGCGCTTGACCGGCTGCTGCGGCCCGCGTCCAAGGGGCGAAAATGACGAGCCAGCCCGAGGGGTACGTCCCCTCGTCGTACGAGGTCACGAGGCCGAGCCTCGCGGCACGTGCGTTGATGCTCCTCGTCCGCGCCTACCGCCGCTTCTTGAGCCCTCTGCTCGGACAGCAGTGCCGCTTCCAGCCCAGCTGCAGCGCGTACGGCCTGGAGGCCCTCCAGGTGCACGGCGCACTGCGCGGCACCTGGCTGACGGTCCGCCGGATCGGCCGGTGCCAGCCCTTCCACCGAGGCGGGTACGACCCCGTACCGCCCCGCCGAGGGGACGCACCTTCGAAGACCTCCGGCCGCGAGGAGAGCGGCCCCGCCCTAGCAGAGCCCAAGGAGCTGCCCGGTGCTTGACTGGCTATACAAGATCGTTGCTCAGCTCATCGTGTGGATTCACACGGGTCTGAGCTCCATTGGCATTGACAAGGACAGCGGGTGGGCCTGGGGCGGCACCATCCTCCTGCTGACGGTTTTCCTGCGCCTGCTGCTCTTCCCGCTGTTCGTGAAGCAGATCCACGCGTCGAAGAAGATGCAGGAGCTGAACCCCAAGATTCAGCAGCTGCGGAAGAAGTACAAGAACGACAAGCAGCGCCTCAATCAAGAGGTCATGAAGCTCTACCAGGAGAACGGCGCCAACCCGCTGTCGGGCTGCCTGCCGATCCTGGTGCAGATGCCGGTCTTCATCGGTCTCTTCCAGGTGCTCAAGAAGATCTCGGACGCCGATGCAGGGCAGGGCGTCTTCGCGATGACCCCGGAGCTGGTCAAGAGCGCGCAGGAGGCGCCGATCTTCGGCGCGAAGATTCCGGACACGTTCCTGAATGCGTGGGACGCCGGCGCGGTCGCCGCGATCGTGGTCACCGGCATCGCGGTCATCATCAGCTCTTGCACGACCTTCTTCACCGTTCGGTCCAGCATGCAGCGACAGAAGCTGCAGGGCACGATGGACGACAACAACCCGATGATGCAGGCGCAGAAGATGATGGTCTTCCTCGCGCCGCTGTTCGGCCTCTTCGGCATCGGGTTCCCGCTCGGTGTGCTCATGTACTGGGTGACGTCCAACAGCTGGACGCTCGCGCAGCAGCACTACATCTACAAGAAGTACTACCCGCACGACGAGAACGGCAACGGCACCGGCGACGGCAAGGCGGCCACGGGCAAGAACGCCAAGACGTCCACAGGGCTCAAGACCAAGCTCAAGAAGGAGCCGGAGCCGGCACCCGAGCCGGAGCCGAAGCCCAAGGTCGTGCGCAACCAGCCGACTCGCAAGCCTCGCAGCAAGCGCAGCGGCAGCCAGAAGCGCTAGTTTGAACCCCGGTCCTTGTCGAAGAAGGAGATCCCGTTGAGCCAGACCGACACCACCGAGGTCGACGTCCAGGCGCTCGAGCAGGAAGGCGAGATCGCCGCCGACTACATCGAGGGTCTGCTGGACATCGGCGACTACGACGGCGACATCGACATGGACGTCGAAGGCGAGCGGGCGATGGTCGCGGTCGTGGGCGGGGCGCTGGACGAGCTGGTCGGCAAGCGCGGCGAAGTCCTGGAGGCCCTGCAGGAGCTGACCCGCCTGGCCGTGCACCGCCAGACCGGTAACCGGACCCGCCTCATGCTCGACATCGGCGGCTACCGCGAGCGTCGCCGCGCCGAGCTGACCAAGCTGGGCCAGGACGTGTCGAACGAGGTGAAGCAGAGCGGCCAGCCCAAGCCGCTCGCCCCGATGACCCCGTTCGAGCGCAAGATCGTCCACGACGCCGTGGCCGCCGCGGGCCTCAGCAGCGAGTCCGAGGGCGAAGAGCCCGAGCGCTACGTGGTGGTCCTCCCCGCCTGACCTCCACGCACGAGCGAGCACGGCGCCGCCCCCGCAACGACGGGGCCGGCGCCGTTTTGCGTCCCGTCTCACCCGTGACGTGCCGACGAGATTGGCAAAGACGTTCGAAGACGTTCCGGAGTCCGTTTGGAGACGCTCCGAAGTCACTGCGGAGCCGATCCGGAGCCGATCCGGAGATGCTGCGAAAGCGCTGCGGATGCTCCGGAGATGCTGCGGAGGCGCTGGGGAGGCTGCGGAGGCGATCCGGAGGTGCTGCGGATGCTGCGGAGGCGCTGCCGAGGCGGTGCGGAGATGCTGCAGAGGCGTCGCGGAGGCGTTGGGGGTGCCGCGGAGGTGCTGCGGATACTCGGGAGAGGCTGCGGAAGCGCTGCGGAGGGTTGCGTCCACGGAGGTGGTGTACGAGTTCTCGCAGGTCAAGGGTGCGGCGTCGTGAAATAGAGACGGCCACCGCGTGATCCTTCGAATCGACCAAGAACCGAAGGAGAACGAACGCGATGGCCGTGAACGCTGCGGAGGCGCTGTCGAGGCGCTGTCGAGGTGCTGCGGATGCTGCGGAGGTGCTGCGGAGGCGGTGCGGAGATGCTGCGGAGACGTCCGGGAGACGGTCGTCTGATGGACTTCCGGCGGTCCACGGAGGATCAGCAGACCTACGGGAGGAACGCTATACGCACGATGATCGGTGCGATCGCGGTATCGGGTATCGCCCTGGGGACCGTCGTCGGGGTCGCCGCACCCGCCGGTGCTGAGGCAGAGGCGAGCGCCAAGGGCTGGAGCTGCCGGAACACCTCGGTCTCCACGACGCACGAATCTGCTGGCAAAGCCTTGGCGGTCGGTTCTACAAGGCGAGCGTGTCGGGGACGGTCAAGGACACCAAGGGGGACGGGAAGCGAGCGGCCCTCTTCGTCCACACGTGGAACAAGAACGGCAAGAGCTGGACCCCTCGCGTCGCGCTTGCCACGAAGTTCGGCCAGGTGAAGAGAGGATCCTGGTCGAACTCGAAGGTCAAGTACAAGGTCACGGTCTACGTCTGCCGGGTGGACCGCTTCAACACGACCTACAACTGCAGCAAGGACGGCTGAGCCGCGCCTCGGCAGCCACAACACCAGACGGCGGTGGACCCGCGCAGGCGCGGGCTGCCGCCGTTCGTCAATCAGAAGCGGTATGCGGCAGCGTTCGTGGGCAACACACGGTCACCAAGCTCACACGGTCTGCGCAGTTCGAAGCACATGCCATCGGGCATCGCCGCGTTCGTTCGTCCGACCAGCTTGCGTGCTGAAGCGTCGGCCCTGCGGTGCGGTCGCCGTCATCCCCAGGAGGCGGTGGCTCTGGGGATTGTGGACGCGTTGGACAAGCGACGTCCTGCCCGAACAGAGGGCAGAGAACGAACGTTGGCGGAGCGTCTTTGGCCAGGGAACGCCGCGTGGCCAGGGGTTTTCCGAGTGGGGGAGTCACGGTGAGAGCCGAGACTCACCTGTAGGCCATGACTCCCTGTGACGACTCTCGGGCTGTGGATAACGCCTGTGGATAGTTGGGATCTGGTCAGCTGCAGCGCGCCTACTTCATGTGCTTGCTTGTGTACGCGGAGGGAGACCCGGTGGGAAGGGGTCGGCGCCCGGCGAACTGGCGACGTTGCGGCGAGTCGTCGGCGACCAGTTGGCCGGACGCCTTCCGTTCTTGGGTTGAGCCCTGCCCTGCGGAAGTAGGTCAGGAGGGACGTTCGTGAGGAGCGTGGCGCAGGGGCGGGGTGGTGGCGTGGGGACGATTCTGTGCCGCGGGGTCCTGGGCGATCGCGGGATCCTGTGCGCGTGCCGGGTCCTGTGAGGTGTGGCCGTGCGGCGGATCCGCGGCATGACCAGGCCGTTCAATGACACGTTCGATGTGCTCGACCGGGCCGTTGGGGGTCTGCTCGACGGTGCGTTCCTCGTGAATGACCGTCTCGGGCTCGGCCGGCTCCACGTAGCCGGGATCGGCGCCGGTCATGAGACCGGCCTGGCGGCGTGGCCGCGTGTACAGAAGGGTGAAGGCCATGCTGATGGCCCCCGCCAGGATGAGGATCCAGCCCACGAGCTGGATGTCTATGCCGGAGAGCTCGACGCGGAGGGCGAACGCGAGAATCGCGCCGAAGCTGATGAAGGCGAGACTGACTCCCACTCCCATGATTCGGAATTCCTTCCGTTTTCGGACGGGCTGCTGCCTCGGATCTACCCGGCCAGGGGCGAATATGCCTGTGCCGGTGTCCGGTAAGCCCCATGTGGCCGTCCGAACAGTCTTCGTACTGCTCGTTTCATGTGTGCGCCCTCGGGACTTTTTGTGGAACGATTCGTACGGTGGGGATCGCGAGTGAGGTTTTCGGCGACGCGCTGCCGGTGGCGGAGCGCTATGCGCAGTTTCTCGCCGATGCCGGAGTCGAGCGGGGCCTCATCGGCCCCCGCGAGGTCGATCGGCTCTGGGAACGGCATCTGATCAACTGCGCCGTCGTGGCGGAGGCGATCCCGGAGGGCGCCGAGGTGGTCGATATCGGCTCCGGTGCCGGACTGCCCGGGCTGGTGCTGGCGATCGTACGACCGGATCTTTCGATCACCCTGCTGGAGCCCCTGCTCCGCAGGACGACCTTCCTGAACGAGGTCGTCGAGATGCTGGAGCTTGAAAACGTCCAGGTACGCCGAGGCCGGGCCGAGGAGGTCGTGCGGGACTTCTCCGTCGACGTCGCGACCGCCCGAGCGGTGGCTCCGCTGGAACGTCTCGCCAAATGGGCGCTGCCACTTCTCCGGCCCGGGGGTGAGCTCCTGGCGATGAAGGGTGAACGTGCGGCCGCTGAGTTGGAGGAGGCTCGACCCGTTCTGAAGCGGTTCGGGGTACGTACGACTGAACTACTCCAAGTCGGTCGCGGTAGGGTCGAGCCGCCGACAACGCTTGTCCGTGTGGTCGCCGAACGCGAGCCCCGCCGGCAGTCCGGCCGGGGTCGGTTGGTTGGGAAGGGCGACGCTAGAGGGTCGAGGAAGAGGTCTTCATGAGCACGGGACCGGGACTGGGCTGGCCTGACCGCGCCAACGAATCCCCCGATGACGAAACGTCCGGCCTGGGCTGGCCCGGCCAGGACGAGCCGGCCGAGGCCGAGAAATCGTCGTCCGAAGGCGTCACGGAGACGCCGCCCACCGAGCCGGATGACGACAAGAAACCCGGGGGCGGCACGCCTTCCGGGCATGCAATGTGGGGCAACACAACGTCCGGGACCGCGGAGACCGTCGGATACGTACCGACCAACGGAGGCACGCAGCAGCCGCCGGGACCGCGCAAGGGACCATCTCAGGGGGAGTCGCAGCTCGTGCGCGAGGCGCTCAAGGACGCCAATGTTTCACAAGAAACATCTATCGCCGTGATCAAAGCCATGTCAGGTCGCAGGCAGAAGGAGTGGCCCAGGCCCGCCGACTGCCGTGTGATCACCATTGCCAACCAGAAGGGCGGGGTGGGCAAGACCACGAGTTCGGTCAACCTGGCCGCCTCGCTGGCGATGCATGGCGCCCAGGTGTTGGTCGTCGACCTGGACCCGCAGGGGAACGCCTCCACGGCGCTCGGCGTGGAGCACCACGCCGAGATCCCGTCGATCTATGACGTCCTCATCGAGGACATGCCGCTGGCCGACATCGTCGTCCCGGCCGCCGACATTCCGAATCTCTTCTGCGCTCCGGCCACCCTGAACCTCGCCGGTGCCGAGATCGAGCTGGTCTCGAAGGTCGCCCGGGAGTCCCGGCTGCGGCGCGCGCTCGACTCGTACGACACGGACAAGTTCGACTATGTCCTCATCGACTGCCCGCCGTCCCTGGGGCTGCTGACGGTCAACGCCCTCGTCGGCGGGGATGAGCTGCTCATCCCGATCCAGTGCGAGTACTACGCGCTGGAGGGCCTGGGCCAGCTGATCCGCACGGTCGACCTGGTGAAGTCGCACCTCAATCCCGACCTGAACGTCTCCACGATCCTGCTGACGATGTACGACGCCCGTACGCGACTCGCGGCGCAGGTGGCCGACGACGTGCGCGATCACTTCGGCGACGTCGTGCTCAACACCGTGATCCCGCGAAGCGTCCGCGTCTCCGAGGCGCCGAGCTACGGACAGTCCGTCATGACATACGATCCGGGATCGAGCGGTGCGCTCGCCTACAGCGAAGCCGCATCCGAGATCGCCCACCGCGGAGCAGCGCAGTGAGCGTCCACATCAACGGGGAGGCGGCGTGAGCCAGCAGCGACGAGGTCTGGGCAAGGGGCTTGGTGCCCTCATTCCCACATCTCCGCCTCCGGGCACCCCGGGAACGGCGGGGGAGCCCGGCCTTCCCGGCGGGCCGAACGGCTCAGACGGCGCCGCGACCCCGACCATGCAGCCGGTCGCGGGAGCACATTTCGCCGAGCTCCCGCTCGACGCCATCCGGCCCAACCCCCGCCAGCCCCGGGAGAACTTCGACGAGCAGGCGCTGGAGGAGCTGTCCGAGTCGATCGGGATCGTCGGTCTCCTGCAGCCGATCGTCGTCCGCAGGATCGAGTCGGCCGAGCACGAGTACGAGCTGGTCATGGGGGAGCGCCGCTGGCGCGCGTCCCAGCTCGCCGGGCTCGACGTCATCCCCGCCATCGTCCGCGACACGGGCGACGACGACATGCTCCGGGACGCGCTCCTGGAGAACCTGCACCGCCAGCAGCTCAACCCCCTCGAAGAGGCCGCCGCCTACCAGCAGCTGCTGGAGGACTTCGGCGCCACCCATGAGCAGCTGGCCACCCGTATCGGACGTTCCCGCCCGCACATCACCAACACACTGCGGCTGCTCAACCTGCCGCCCGCGGTCCAGCGCCGCGTCGCCGCCGGCGTCCTCTCCGCAGGCCACGCCCGCGCGCTCCTCTCCTTGGAGAGCGTCGAGGCCCAGGAGAACCTGGCCGCCCGCATCGTCGCCGAGGGCCTCTCCGTCCGCGCGGTCGAAGAGATCATCGCCATGCGCGAGGTCGAGGATGGCCCCCAGACGCCGCGCCAGAAGCGAAAGAAGCCCGTCGCCCCGGCCCTCAAGCAGTTGGCCGACCGGCTCTCCGACCGCTACGAGACCAAGGTCCGCGTAGACCTCGGCCGCAACAAGGGCAAGATCGTGGTCGAGTTCGCCTCCCTGGAGGACCTCGACCGCATCATCAAAACGATGGCTCCCGACGAAGACGGAGTCAGCGACACCTGATCGCCCCGACGCCCCGAGAGCCCCGCTCCCGGGGCGTCGCACTCTCCGCTCCACCGAGCCCTGAAACAACTCCTAGACAAGCAGTAGAACGCTGACGGCATGCGACAAGCTCCAACCGCACCCGATCGCCCCAGAACCCTGGCAGCCTGACGGACGCCAAGCCCCAGAGGACACGCGGAGGGACGCTCCCGTCGCGTCACCCCAGCCCCTTCACGGCAATGGCCAGCTCAACGTACGAGGCAAACCCGAACCGGCGCCTCCGACGAACTCAACCACCAGGCAGCCTGTGAGGCGCGTCCACCCGTGTTTCACATGAAACACAACCCTGCGATTCATACTCCCTGGCAAGCGGCTGGGGCGAAGCACGCATCCGCGCGCACGTGGCCAGAGCCATCCGCGGCCTGCCCACGGCGAGCCATGGAGCACGTCGACCGCACCGAGAGATGGCTCCTAGGTAATTGGCTGATACTTCCACACGGATCTCAGGCCGCCCGGCTCGCAGTCCCATCAGCCCCGCAGGACGGATGCACATGATCGTGCACAGGCGCCGCCACGGGCTTGCTGGCAGAAGGCTCCAGACGGCGTTCGGAGCGACGATGCCCCGCAACCGCGGCGTCCCCGGCCCTGCTTTGGCAACTGACAGCACAAGGTCGGCACCTTCGGACAACCCGTCCGCCGGTCAGTTCTGAGGCCAAATCCAACCGTGTTTCACGTGAAGCACAGCCCCCTGCCTCGATATAGACGTTCGCGCCCAGACGACGGCCGGCGGAGCCTGCCCGCACATAGCCCCTTGTCCGAAGCGCCCGCGCGGCCTGCTCGCTCCCCGGCTATCCCAGAAAGGCGGACCGTATTCGTACAGGCCCGACGCGCTTCCTGCTCGACACCAAGTTCCGGCGCCTACCAGAAGCGACGAGACCTAGGCGAGGGACTCCGTGCCTCATTTCGTCGACTCCGTCCCCAGCGCTCCGGGGAACGGCGGGCGAGCGCGGCCGACTGGCGTGCCAGACGCTCAGAGGTACGACGCCGGCGCCCGGTTCTCGTGGACCTCGACGCTCTCAAGGCAGGAGCGCACGAACGTGCCTGTCGAAACGACGCTGAACCGCGGGCGGCAGCTTGAGCATCCGCGCGTAGGCGGAACGGCCGATGCGGGTGGTGGCGGGCGCTCAGAGAAGCCACCGCCACAAGGGTCCTCCGTAGCTTGAGAGCGCCAGCTTCGCATCACCAGCGTCGCACGCTGATCTCGCCCGCCAATCCCACCCAGCCCACTCCGCTCGGCACTTCAACACGGGCAAGCATTCTCGTCCCAGCGGCTGTCTCGTGCTGCCTCCTCTCCTGCTGCGCCTGCCGTCCAGGATGTCTAGCCGTCCCGTGGCGCGCCCGCCTCGCTCCCCGTCGAGCAAGGCCTTGGCGATCGCCAAGCCCCATGCCGCGCGTGCTATCCGTTCTGCGGCGCCCGCTCATCCCTCGATGCGTGCCGGTTCCATGCGCCTGCCACTCTCGTGGTGTGCGCTCGTCCCGTGGCGCCTGCCCGTTCGTGTGCAGTCAGCTGCATGTCCCTGCGGCTCGCTGTCGTCGAGCAGGCCGGGCTAGTTGGCGTCTCGGTCCGTGGGGCGTGTGGGCTTCCGCCGGTCTGGTGCGGACGTTGCCATCTTCCGAAGACCGAGGCACGTACCCACGCGTTTGGCCGCGTCTGCCACGTAAGGCTCCTGGGTCAGTCTGCCGGGCAGCTGCGTGCGCCGACTTTGCTTGGTCAGCTCACGCCGGGTTTCGAAGCCAGACGTGGACCCGTGACACCGGGGGGCGCGGCCGGTGGTCTGGCTTGGTGCAGGTGGGGTTCGGAGTCCACGGGGTGTCGGTGGGGCGCTGGCGGTGTTTCACGGGAAACAGTGGCTAGCGGAGGCGGCGGAGGATCAGGTCTCGGCACAGGGTGCCCAGGTCCAGGCCTGCGACGCTTACGGCGCGGGGGAGGAGGCTTGTTTCGGTCATGCCGGGGGCGACGTTCACTTCGAGGAAGTGGATCTCACCGGAGGCGTCGACGATGAGGTCGGTGCGGGAGAGGTCACGTAGGCCCAGTGCTCGGTGGGCGGTCACGGCGGCGTCCGTGGCGCGTTGCGCGGCTTCGGGGGAGAGGCGTGCGGGGGTGACGAACTCAGTGTCTCCTGCGTCGTAGCGGGCGGTGTAGTCGTAGATGCGGTTGGGGGCGACGATCTCCACCGCGGGAAGGGCGAAGGGCTCTCCGGCTCGTTCGATGACGCTTACCGCGATCTCGGTGCCCTCGACGTACTGCTCGATGAGGGCCGCATCTCCGTAGGCGAAGCAGCCCACCATCGCGGCGGGCAGATCGCTCTTTTCGCGTACGACGGAGGCGCCGAGCGCCGAGCCGCCGCGGGTGGGCTTCACGAAGAGCGGGAGGCCCAGCCGATCGAGGATCCGGTCGAGTACGGAGGACGCGCCGAGGTCGTGGAAGACCTCCTTGGGGAGGGCCACGGAGGCGGGTGTGGCGATGCCGGCCTGGCGGACGACGGACTTGGCGGTCGGCTTGTCCCAGGCGACCCTGCAGGCGTCCGGGCGGGCACCCACGTACGGGACGTCCAGGAGCTCAAGGACGTCACGAATCGAGCCGTCCTCACCGGCGGACCCGTGGAGCACGGGGAACACCGCGTCCGGAGGATCGTCGGTGAGCGAGTCCAGCAACGTGGCGTCCGCGTCACGGAGTTCCACGGGGACGTCGACCGAACGGAGTGCGTCGGTGACCCGGCGGCCTGAGCGCAGGGAGACCTCTCGTTCGTAGGAGAGACCCCCGGCGAGGACGACCACGTGCCCGAGTTCCAATCCAGTGCCCTTCAGACGGTGTTGCGGCGTTCCCAAGCAAACCACGGTTGCGGGGAGGTGCTATTCGAGCGGCGTGCATCTCGATTAGAGCGTCTCCGGGCCCGGGGTGTCGACGAGGGTGGTCTGGGCGCCGGGCCCACCGGCTCCGCCGAACGTGTCGCGGAGCTGGATCTCCTGCTCGATCACTCCGGCCAGCCGCCGGACGCCTTCGCGGATGCGGTGCGGCTCGGGGTAGCAGTACGACAGCCGCATGTGCCGGTGGCCGCTGCCGTCGGCGTAGAAGCCGGTGCCCGGAACGTACGCGACGCGCTGGGCGATGGCACGGGGGGCCATCGCCTTGGCGTCCAGGTCGTCGGGAAGGCTGAGCCACACGAAGAAGCCACCGGCGGGGCTCGTCCACGTGCAACCTTCCGGCATGAGGGATTCCAGTGCGTCCAGCATCGCGTCGCGGCGTTCGCGGTAGAGCTCGCGGAAGCCCTTGATCTGCTCTTGCCACGGCTGCGTCGTGAGGTACTCCCGCACCGCCAGCTGAGTCAGGCTGGAGTGGCACAGCACCGCGGACTCGGCGGCAAGGACGAGCTTGGCGCGGACGGCATGCGGCGCCAGGACCCAGCCCACGCGGAGGCCGGACGCGATCGTCTTGGAGAACGAGCCGAGGTAGATGACCCGGTCGGGGTCGTCCGCGCGGAGTGCCCGCATGGGCTCGTCGTCGAAGCCGAGGAGCCCGTACGGGTTGTCCTCGATCACCAGCACGTCGTACGCGGCGCAGATCTCCAGGATCTGGGCACGGCGCGCCTGAGTGAGCGTGACGCCGGCGGGGTTCTGGAACGTGGGCACCGTGTAGAGGAACTTCACCCGTCGTCCCTCAACGCGCAGCCGTTCCAAGGTCTCGCGGAGCGCGGACGGAACGAGGCCGCCTTCGTCCAGCGGTACGTGGACGACATCCGCCTGGTAAGACGCGAACGTGCCGAGCGCGCCGACGTACGAGGGCGCCTCCGCCAGGACGACATCCCCGGGGTTCACGAAGATCCGGGTGATGAGGTCGAGTGCCTGCTGGGCTCCGACCGTCACGACGACGTCGTCCGCGGAGGCCTGGATGCCCTCCAGCGACATGACCTCGCAGATCTGCTCACGAAGCCTCGGGTCGCCCTGCGCCGAGGCGTACTGCAGGACCTCGGCCCCGTTGCGCGCGACGAGGTCGCCCACCATCTGGCCGACCGCGTCGAGGGGAAGCGCGGAGACGTACGGCATGCCGCCCGCGAGCGAGACCACCTCGGGACGGGAAGCGACTGCGAACAGAGCCCTGATCTCAGAGGCGACCATGCCGGCGGCACGATCGGCATAGCGATCTGAGTAGGCATCTGTACGCGAGTGCTGTTCCACGAGGCACCTCCGTGGCGTTTGATTTCCCTGCAAACTACGGCATCGCCTGCGCGCGGTTGAGGACGACCCCGTCCGACCGCCGTCGGCGACGGATGGCGGTGACTCTGCGTTGAGCACCGCTCACAAACCGCCGGATGGCCCACGCCCGCCTGATCGTGCTTACGGCGGGACGAAGCCTTCCGTCCGATACGATGCCTGAGGATCCCGGATAGTTGCCGGGAATTTCCGCGAAGTGGCGCTCCGCGCGAGCAAGCCCGTTCCCCAGCACGCTCGTTGTCCGGTCCTCGGCCGCGCCACCCGAGGTTCGCCGGACGGGTCCACCAGGGGGTGCCGATCCGGTGTCGCGTCGTCTCGTCAACATCACGTTGGACAATCTCGACGATCTCCCGCGTCGCTGCCGTCGCTGTGTCTTCTGGGAGCTGGATCCGGTGAGCCGGGAACGCGCCGTGGAGAACGGTGATCCGGACCTGGAGAAGGAGGCCTGGATCTCCTCGACGCTCCTGGAGTGGGGCAGCTGCGGCAAGATCGTGTACGTGGACAACGCGCCGGCCGGCTTCGTTTTGTACGCGCCGCCGCTGTACGTGCCGCGCTCGGTCGCGTTCCCCACGAGTCCCGTCAGCGCCGACGCCGTACTGCTGATGACCGCGCACATCCTCCCCGAGTTCACCGGGGGAGGGCTGGGCCGGATGCTCGTGCAGGGCGTCGCCAAGGACCTCACTCGCCGTGCGGTGAAGGCCATCGAGGCCTTCGGCGACCTGAAGGGCGAGGAGGGCGGTTGCATGGTGCCGGCGGACTACCTGCTTTCGGTCGGGTTCAAGACCGTACGGCCGCACCACCGTTATCCCCGTCTTCGGCTTGAGCTCAAGTCGGCTCTGTCCTGGCGTGAGGACGTCGAGGTGGCCTTGGAGCGCCTCCTGGGTTCCATGACCCCGGAGGGCGCGCTCCGTCCCGTCTGAGGCCGTCTGAGGCTCGATCACCTCAGGGACGGGTCATTGTCAGGTCGGGGGGACACCCCACCCAAAGTAGGGGGTGGTTCTGGACCTAAGTCCGATCCGCGGGCGAGTGATCGTTACTAGATTCTTCCTGTGGACGGAATTCTGGATCTTGTGCATACGGCGGTCAGCTCGCCGTGGTTCTACCTGGTGCTGTTCGCGGTTGCGGCGATCGACGGATTCTTTCCGGTGGTGCCAAGCGAGAGCATGGTCATCACCGCGGGCGTCTACGCGGCTTCCTCGGGGGAGCCGAACGTGGTGCTCGTCGTGGTGCTGGCCGCTATCGGGGCGTTCCTCGGAGACCACATCTCCTACTTCATTGGACGCGGCTCTGGGAGCCGCCTGACCTCACGGCTGCGACCTGGCACGCGCCGGCACAAAGCGTTCGACTGGGCCAGCCGGACGATGCACGAACGCGGCGGGCTCATCCTCGTGGTCGCCCGCTACGTCCCCGGCGGCCGCACCGCGGTCACCATGACGATGGGTTGTGTCCGCTACCGACTGCGGTCCTTCACCTTCTTCGCCACTCTGGCAGCCGTCAGCTGGGCCCTGTACGGGACGCTCCTCGGCTACCTGGGCGGCAAGGCGTTCGAGAACGACCCCATCAAGGGGGTCGCGCTCGGCCTCGGAATGGCCATCGGTGTCACCATCGTGGTCGAGGTCATCCGCTACCTGCGCAAGAGAAACCATCCCAGCGACCCGGCTGTGGCCGCTGACGAGGACGAAGCCCGTCAGGTTTCTGTCTCCGCCTAGTACCGTCCATGGCTCGGCGGGCCCTCCCCGGCCCGCCGAGCTTTTGCCGTCCGTAGGACAGGGATACTTCAAAGTGCCCTCTTCTCGGGTGATCGACAACCTCGGCACGACGACCTCAGGTACCGAGGGCCGGGGGACACCCCCACGAGCCTGTGCAGGGAAGTAGACCGTCGTCACAGGCAGAACGCACGGCATGAGCCTCACGATCGACGTGGGCGGTCGAGCGGTCGCAACGATTGGGACGGTGGAGGCAAGGCGTCTCCGCCCCTTCCTGACAGTCGCGCCGTTCGTACGAAGATGGAGGAAGACATGTCCAGGTGGGACGCAGAGGTGATCGACAGCCCGGAACCGAGCGTGGCCGAGCACGTCCAGCGTTATCTCGCGACGGATGGTGAAAGCGGCTACATGGAGGGCGGCGTCACCAATCTCCTGCTGACAACGGTGGGGAGGAAGTCCGGACGGTTGCGCCGTACGGGACTCTTCTTCGGGCAGGACGGCGATCGCTACGTGCTCATCGGATCGTCGTTCAGCGGCGGCCCCACGCACCCCTCCTGGTACCTCAACCTGCTCGCCGAACCTGAGGCGCAGGTGCAGATCAAGGGCGAGAAGTTCCTGGTCCGCGCACGCACCGCCGAAGGCGAGGAGAGAGCGCGCCTGTGGCGACTGATGACCTCCTGGTGGCCGGAGTACGACACGTACCAGGCAAGGTCCACCCGCGAGATCCCCGTCGTCGTGCTAGAACGCGCCTGACACGTTCGGCCAGAACCACGACGAGCACCACGTTCGGCTCCCCCGAGGAGGCCGCGTAGACGCCCGCGGTGATGACCATGCTCTCGCTCGGCATCACCGGAAAGAATCCGTCGATCGCCGCCACCGCGGATCGTGTACGTGGACAACGCGCCGGCCGGTTTCGTGTTGTACGCGCCGCGCTCGGTCGCGTTCCCCACGAGTCCCGTCAGCGCTGATCCCGTACCAGCGCGTTCAGGCCCTTCACGCACAGGTGAACGATCATGGAGGCGAACCCGCCTGGCTTGGCCTGCGGTCGCGGTCGCGGGCGGCCGGTCACGGTCGCTGGGATCTGCGGCCGCCGTGCCGACGGAGCCTGCGGTTGCCGTTCCGTTTTGGGCGACCTGCGGCTGGCGTTCCGACGGGTATCTGCGGTTGCCGTGCCGTTGGGGACCCGCGCTCGGTCGCGTTCCGACGGCCACGGCCCGCACCCCAAGGGGTACGGGCCGTGGCTTTGTGCGCTCGCCGCGGGAGAGGCGAGGCGTCGGTCACCTCAGATGAAGTCGGCGAGTTCGCGCAGGAGGGCGGCCTTCGGCTTGGCGCCGACGATCTGCTTGACGATCTCGCCGTCCTTGTAGACCTGCAGCGTCGGGATGCCGGTGATGCCGAGCTGTCCAGGCTTCAGAGGGTTCTCGTCGATGTTCATCTTGACGATCTCAAGCTTGTCACCGTGCTCGGCGGAGATCTCTTCGAGGATCGGAGCCACCATGCGGCACGGGCCGCACCACTCGGCCCAGAAGTCGACCAGCACGGGTTTGTCGCTCTTGAGTACGGCGGCCTCGAAGTCGGCGTCGGTAACGGCTTTCATGGTGTCTCCTTCAATCAAAGGCGGCAGGCCCCCCGCCGCCGGCATCCGCGTCGATGGCTCAGGTGCCTCAGGTGCCTCAGGTGCCTCAGGTGGCTCGGCTCAGACCTGGTGGGTCAGCTCCGCGGTGCCCTGGTCCTGCAGCCAGCGCTCGGCGTCGATGGCCGCGGAGCAGCCACTGGCGGCCGCGGTGATGGCCTGACGGTAGATGTGGTCGACCACGTCACCCGAGGCGAACACGCCGGGGATCTTCGTCTTCGTGGTGGGCGCGTCGACGAGCAGGTAGCCGTCGGCGTCGGTGTCCAGCTGGCCGGCGAACAGCTCACTGCGCGGGTCGTGACCGATGGCGATGAAGAGCCCGGTGACGTCGAGGGCCGCCTCGGCACCGGTCTTGATGTTGCGGACGCCGACGCCGCTGACCTTGTCCTCGCCGTGGATCTCGATGACCTCGCTGTCCCAGAGGAAGCGGATCTTCTCGTTGGCGAACGCCCGGTCCTGCATGATCTTGCTGGCGCGCAGCTCGTCGCGGCGGTGGATCACGGTGACGGAACGGGCGAACTTCGTGAGGAAGATGGCCTCCTCCATCGCCGTGTCGCCGCCGCCGACCACGGCGATGTCCTGGTCGCGGAAGAAGAAGCCGTCGCAGGTGGCGCACCAGGAGACGCCGCGTCCCGACAGCCGCTTCTCGTTCTCCAGCCCGAGCTCGCGGTAGCCGGAGCCGGTCGAGATCACGATGGACTTGGCCAGGTAGACGTCCTCGCCGACCTTCACGACCTTCGGGTCGGCCTTGAGGTCGACCTCGGTGACGTCGTCGGTGATGAGCTCGGCCCCGAAGCGTTCGGCCTGCTTGCGCAGGTTGTCCATCAGATCGGGACCCATGATCCCGTCGGGGAAGCCGGGGAAGTTCTCCACGTCGGTGGTGTTCATCAGCGCACCACCCGCCGTCACGGAACCCTCGAAGACCAGCGGCTTGAGGTCACCGCGGGCCGCGTAGATCGCGGCCGTGTAGCCCGCGGGGCCCGAGCCGATGATGATGACGTTGCGGACGTCGCTCACGTTTCTGCGCCTCTCTGCTTCTTCCGGCCCCCTGCTGAGGACCCGCCCCTGTTCGCCAGGTCGTCGCCGTCGCCGATGCCCCCGGCCGGTACGGGCCTGCCAGTGGCGTCAACCGATCCTAGGGCCCGGGGATTCCCGTCCGGCCCGAACCGCCCGCCCGGCTGGTCATAAGCTTGACCACATGGCACGGATTCTTCTCCTGCACTCGATGTACGGCCTGCGGCCCGCCGTCCACACGGCGGCGGAACGGCTCCGGGCGGCCGGCCACGAGGTGCACGTTCCGGACCTCTTCGACGGGCGCGTCGTCGACGAACCCGAGGCCGGAGCCGAGATCCGGGAGGAGATCGGCCGGGACGAACTCCTCAGGCGCGCCGTGGCGGCCGCCGCGCCGCTGTCCGACGGGGGCCTGGTGTACGCGGGCTTCTCGCTCGGCGGCGCCCTCGCCCAGAACCTCGCCCTCGCCGACGACAAGGCCCGCGGGCTGCTCCTCTTCCACGGTACGTCGGATCTGGCCGACGACGCATCCACCGAGATCCCGGTGCAGTTGCACGTCGCCGACCCCGACACGTTCGAACCCGTCGACTGGCTGAACGCCTGGTACCTGCGGATGCGCAAGGCCGGGGCCGACGCCGAGGTCTACCGTTACCGGGGCGCCGGGCACCTCTTCACCGACCCTGACCTGCCCGACTACGACGCCGAGGCCGCCGAGCGAGCCTGGGAGACGGCTCTGGCCTTCCTCGCCGATCTCTGACACGCGAAAGCCCTCCTGACCCGGCTCACCGGGCAGAAGGGCCTTCGATCAGGCGGACTCGCGCTTCAGGACCGAGCAGTTCGGGCCCACGGCCCAGACGTTCCAGGTCCCCGGCTTGGCGCCCGGCAGCGCGATCACTGTGGCGTCCGCACCCTCGTACCTGGCCACGTCGACGAGGTCCGGCCGCTTCCCACCGGTGATCGTCGACACGCATCGGGCCAGCTGCGCGTCCGGCGTCTGGCCGCCGCCCGCCCGCAGCTCCGCTCCCTTGCCGAACAGCCGCCCGACCTGCTGGTTGAGCTGTCCCTGCCGGTAGTCGGTCCCGCTGCGGGAGACGGTGTACGACGTGTCCGCGGCCTTGGGCTGCGCACTCTCGCCGAGCGTCTGCGTACGTTCCGACGGCGCCGCGTTCGCTGGGGCGCCGCCACTGGAATCCTTGCGGTCAGTGACGGGAGAGTGCGCCGTCGCCGAGTGATCATTATCGCCGGACCCGTCCAGGGCCGCCTTGCCGACCAGAGCTCCGCCGCCGAGCACTACCACCGTCGCGGCAGCGGCGGACAGGATCCGCCAGTGCCGCCTTCCGCGCCGCTGCTCCAGGCTCACCACCGTGGCGTTGCCCATCGACTCCGCCGCGATGGCGGTGTCGATGCGCGCGGCCAGTTCGGCGGGCATGGACGGAACGGGTGCCTCCGCCAGGATCCGGGAGACGTCCGCAAGGTCGGCGGATCGGTCCCGGCACTCGGCGCAGGTGTCGAGGTGCGCGTTGACGGAGGCGGCTTGATCGGCTTCGAGCAAACCCTCGGCCAGATCGGCGAGGGTGTCGTAGTCATAGTGAGCGGGGTTCATCAGGGCATGCCACCTCCTTCCACACCTCCGACGTTCTTACGCTCCCGTCGGTTCCGATGCTGAACGAGAAGTGGCGCGAGTCGCGCGCGTCCACGGGCGCAGCGGCTCTTGATCGTCCCGGGCGGCACCTCCAGCACCTTGGCCGCGTCGTCGACGGAGTAACCCATCATGTCGACCAGTATCAGGGCCGCACGCTGCTCATACGGCAGCTCCGCCAGTGCCGACCGCACGTCCAGCGACACCCCGTGGGCGTCGGTGGGATCCGGCATCTTCGGCGCCACCGCGTCGAACGTGGCGTCGTCGCCCATCGGCGTCGCAGGCCGTACCGACTTGCGGCGCAGCCGATCCAGGCAGGCGTTCACCACGATCCGGTGCAGCCACGTCGTGACCGCCGCGTCGCCACGGAACCGCCCCGCCGCCCGGAACGCCGACAGACAGGCGTCCTGCAGTGCGTCCGCCGCCTCTTCCGGATCTCCGAGAGTACGGATCGCGACCGCCCACATCCGGTCGCGGTGCCGGTTGACGAGCTCGGCGAAGGCATGCGGGTCTCCCTGAGCATGCCGGGCGAGCAGCTCTTTGTCGGGCACCTCGTCCACGCGCCGCATGCTCACCGACGCCATGGGCACCTTCTCGTGGATGCGGTCTGGCCTGCTGGGGTCGACACCACAGATTCCTGAGGGGAGGGGACATTCTGCTCACAGGCACGATACCGACTGGTGCGACCCCCCGTCACAGCTCATCTGGCCACCTCCCCATTCGCGGCGTAGATGTTACGTCCCCCGCTACCCGGTCACCCTGTCCACATCCGGCAAACAACACGCCCCCGCCAAGCCTCGATCGAGCCCAAGAAGCCCAATAGCGTGCGTTCGGTACTGATGTCGTGACGAAGGGGAACCGCACTCAATGGCATCACACCTCAAACGAGGCATCACCGCAGTGGCCGTCGCAGCCCTGACCGGAGGCCTGGTCGCCGTCCCCGCCACCCCCGCCTCAGCGAAGGTCTACTACAGCAAACGCGTGGTCCGGTATGACGGGGTCACCGGACGTCTCGACATCGACCACCGCGGAAAAGGCAAGTTCTACGCGCGAGGTCGATTCCACAACAGCAAGAAGTACAACGCTGACTTCCGTGTGACGATTGAGCGGCGGAAGGGGAAGGGAGCCTGGCGACAGGTGGGCGCCGCCGGGTGGCTCGAGAACACGCGCCCGAAGCACACGACGCGTTGGGTATGGGACGGCAAGGGCTACCAGGCTCGTCTCTGCATCGCGGTGTATGACGGCAACGGGTATCACGGGAGGCGGTGTAGCGCTGCTTACTGAGGCAAGCCCGCCCACCAAGGCGAACGCTTCCTGCCGAAGTCAGCGGTGCCTATTGACCCAAGTCGCCCTTATCGGGAGCCGGCGCAGCCAGCAGAGGCATGCCAGCTGTCGAGGTCGGCGCTCCCTGTCGGGACCATAGCCGCCCGTTGAGGTAGACGCTGCCTACCGAGACATGCAAAGAGGGACTCTCCGAGCGGAGGGTCCCTCTTTCGTCGAGCTGGTGGTGAACGACTGGGCTGCCGCGGAGGCTGGCTCAGGCCTTGGAACCGTAGACGGTGATCTCGCTGAGCTTGGCCTTGCGCGAGGGCGGAAGCTGGGTGAACCACACGACCACGTAGCGGCCGCGCGCTTCGGCGGTGGGAACGAGATTGAAGCCGCCGGCGCTACTGATCTTTTTGGCGACGGGCGACAGCGACGCGGCCACGTCGGTGTCGCCGACCCGGAGCTGGATCGTGGCGCCGCCTTCGGGCGTGTTGACCTCGACCCTGGCGACCTTCACAGCCGAGCCCATGTCGAGGAGAACGCCGAGGCCCTTCTCGTAGTTGCCGAAGTTGACGTTGGCGTAGCTCTGTGAGTGCCAGGCGGGCTTCATGACGCCGTCGAAGACGGCCTCGGCGTTCTTGGCGATGGAGGAGTCTGGGCCGCCAAGCCAGCGTTCTTCGACACCCCTGGCGCTGAGGGCGGGGAGTTTGGTTTCGGTGGGGCGGGCTCGTTCGGACTGTTTGCCGCCGTTGGTGATGTTGGCCTTGTTGGTGTTGCCCGGGTCGTCCTCGCCGAAGCTGGAGATCGCCCAGATGCCGAGACCGACGATGACGGTGAGGGCGGCGGCGCCGACTCCCATGAGGCCGCGGCTGATCGGCTTGCGGGCGGTGTGCGGGGCCGTCGGGCTGGCCGAGAGGCTGTGCGTGGGGTGCGGCTGGGCGCGGTGGGACGCGGGGCGGCGCGGCTGTGGTGGCCGGGGCGGCGATGCGGGGGGCGGGGTGCGTACGGGGCGCGGCGGGGTCGGCGGCGGCTGCGCGGCGGCCAGGCCGGCGAAGAGCGGGAGGGGTGTACGGGGGACGCCGCGGAGGGCCTGCGCCAGATCGGCCGGGGTCTCGATCGCGCTCTGGCCCGCGACCTCGATGCCGAGGGCGCGGCAGGTGATGGCGTTCAGGGGGTGCGAGATGCCGGCCTGGACCTGGCGCGGAGCATGCGGGACGCCGTCGTTGCCGGGGGCGGCGGGCAGCCCCGAACGGTCGGCGGCGCCGGGCCAGTGGGCGGTGAGGGCGGCGTAGAGCATGCCGCCCAGGCCGCGGGCGTCTTCGGCGGCGGGGTCGTCGGCGTAGCAGTCGGCCAGTACGGCGTCGGTGGCGATGCCGAGGAGCTTGACGGTGCCGCCGGTCGTCCAGACCAGGTCACGGGGGGTGAGGCAGAGGTGGGCCAGGCCCGCGGCGTGCGCGGTGGCCATCGCCTCGGCCGCCTCGTACAGCAGGGTGGCGGCACGGCCAGGCTCCAGTGGCGCCTTGGTGAGCATCTGCTCAAGGGTCTCGCCGGCGACCCATTCGCTGACGACATAGGCGTTCTCGCCGCTGTCGTCGGCGTCGAAGACCTGGGTGAGGCGGGGGTCGGTGAGCCGGCTGGCGGCGCGGGCGGAGGTGACGACCTCGGCGATGCGGGGGAAGTCGGGTTCGAAGGTCCGGACGGCGACGGCGCGGGCCAGGATCTCGTCGATGGCCTTCCAGAGCGTGGATCCGCCGGAGTCGGCGATGCGCTCCTCAAGGCGGTAGCGGCCGGCGAGACGGGTGCCGGGCTCGATGACTGACGTGCTCACGGCAACGTCCTGCGCAAAAGTCCCATGTTCGTGGCGTGGCAGCTTACGCCTCCGACCCTCCTCTTTGCGTTCCCCAGGGTGTCGCCCCGCAAGCCGTAGTCCCCCACATGGTAGTGCTTACACCGGCCGGTGGCTGCCTTATCGCCGCGCGTCCTGTGCACTTTGCCGCGATTTACCCTTACGTCACTCTCGGCGCAGTCGTCCCGCAAGGACCTAGCCTCGGCCGGGCAGGCGGCCGGCGACCATGGAGATCATCGACTGCACCTCGCCGACGCGCAGCAGCTTGGCGAAGACCAGGTAGAGCAGCCCTCCGCCGGCGCTGCCGACGGCCAGGGCGAGCAGTCCGGGCAGCAGCCCGAGGCCCAGGGTGGCGTCGATGATCGCGTGGGTCGCGTACGCGAAGCCGATGAGCGGCCAGATCGCCACCGCCAGCTTCAGGTACGCCGTGAAGACGCGGCGGCCGTCCATGCCGCCGAGGCGGCCGCGCAGGATCGTCCAGCCGACGATCGCGCCGACGGTCTGGGCGACCGCGAAGCCGCTCGCGATTCCGACGATGATCTTTTCGGTGGGCAGCAGGCTGTACATCGCGATCGACGCCGCGATGTTGGTGGCGACGACGGCGACGCTGATGAACACGGGGGTGCGGGTGTCCTGCATCGAGTAGAAGACCCGCAGCATGAGCTGGTACGCGGCGAACGGCACGAGCGCGATCGCGAAGGCGCGCAGCACGTTGGCGATGACCAGGGCGTCGCCCTCGCTGGTGTGGCCGTGGGCGAAGAGCACGGTGGTGATCTCGGGAGCGAAGACGGCCATCAGCGCCGCCGCGGGAAGGATCACCGCGGAGCAGAGCCGCAGGCCACTCGAGAAGTCGTCGCGGAGCTCGGCCATCCGGCCGGCCGCCGCGTGCTCGCTCATCCGCGGCAGCAGCGCCGTGATCACCGACACACCGATGATCGCGTAGGGCAGCTGGAAGAGCTGGTAGGCGTTGAAGTACGGGGTGTAGCCGACGTTTCCGATGCCCTCTTGGCGGCCCTCCACGCCCGCCGCGTTCGCCAGCCGGGTGGTCACCGCGAAGCCGATCTGTGTGATCACCACGTACATGAGCGTCCAGCTCGCCATCCGGCCCATCTGCCCGAGCTCGCCCTTGCGGAAGTCGAGCCGGGGCCGCCACCGGAAACCCGAGCCGCGCAGCGACGGCCACAGCGCCAGGGTCTGCAGCGCCATGCCGCCGATCGTGCCCGCCGTCAGCAGCGTGATCTGGCCGGACGAGATCGACTCGGGCGTCACCTTGCCGGAGACGACCAGCAGGAAGGCGCCCGCCGTACAGCAGATGACGATGTTGTTGAGGACCGGTGCCCACATCGGCGCGGCGAAGCGTTTGCGGGTGTTGAGGATCGCGCCGGAGAACGCGCTCACCCCGAGGAAGAAGATCTGCACCGCGAACAGCCGGGCGAAGAGCACCGCCAGCTCGCGCTGGTCGCCCTGCATCTTGCCGCCGTAGATGGTGATGAACACCGGCCCGAGCAGCACCGCGATCGCCGTGATCACCGACAGTCCGAGGACGGCCAGCGTGAACAGCCGCTGCTCGTACTGCGCGCCGTACGCGCTGTCACGTTCGCGCGCGCGGACGATCAGCGGTACGACCACGGCGGTGAGGATCCCGCCGAGCAGCAGGTCGTAGACGATGAACGGGACGGTGTTGGCGGTGTTGTAGGCGTCCGCGACCGCGTCGGTGCCGAGGGCGGCCACGAGCATCGCGGTCCGCAGGAACCCGGTGACCCGCGATGCCAGCGTTCCGACGGCCATGATCGCCCCGGATCGCAGCAGTCCTGACGCACCGCCACCGGACGCCGGCGCCTCGCCGCCCGCGCCGGGTGCGCCGGGAACGCCTACGGGTATGTCTACGCGGGTCTGCTGGGCTCCGGCCCCCGCGATGGCCGCCGGAAGGTCAACTCTGGTTTCCATCCCACCGGCCGAAGGGGGACGGCCCGTCCCCCGGGGAGCCGCCGGTGATCCTGGGCCGGTCATCGGGCGTCCCGGTGCTCCCGGATGGCCCGGTGCCCCCGGCGTTCCCGGATGGCCCGGCGTTCCCGGAGTGCCCGGACGGCCCGGCGTTCCCGGAGGGGGGCCCGGATGGCCCGAACGCGGATCCGCCGTGGAGCCCGGTCCCGCCGGGGAATTCGGGCCCGCTGGGGAATGCGGACTCGGCGGGGTACCCGGACCCGTCGCCGGGGAACCCTGCCCCCTGCGGTCCGGTCGTCCCTGCTGGTCCCACTCCCGTCGACCCGTCACCGGCTGCCTCCGCTTTCCGGCGGCGCCTTGCTCGCATGGCCCGCACTCCGACGCCCACGAAGAGTACGGCAAGTCCGCCGCCCGTGATGAGCAGGGCGAGCCTGCCGTACTGCGTGCTTCTGACCGTGATGCCCGTCGGCTCGCCGTAGACCTTGCCGCGCTCGCCCGTCGGCGTCATCAGCTGGACGACCATCTTGAAGTTGCCGTTGCCCGACGCCTGGACGGGGATGCGCGCCTGGTGCTTCTTGCCCGGATCGAGCTTGATCACGCGCTGGTCCCTGGGTTCGAGCTTGCCGATCCGCAGACCGGCGCTCTGGGAGATGATCTCGATCCGGAAGCTGACCGTCCTGCCGCGCAGGTCGTTGGCGATGGTCACCACGGGCCGGCCGGACGTCCCGGCGAGCGAGATCCGCTTGTTGTTGGGCATGACGACATGGAGGCCGTCCATGTCGGTCTTGAGCTCGTCCGACAGTTCCTTCCGGGCCTGCACCGACCGCGAATACCGGCTGCGCCAGTACGACGACTCCATGCGCAGGATGCTGCGTTCATAGACGTTGACCGGCGGATTCAGGATCGCGCGGAACGTCATGGCCCGCCTGGCGATGCTCTGTACCGCGGCCAGGTAGTCCTTGCCGAGCTCGTACTTCTCGTATGCGTTGGAGTAGTTCTGGTAGGGCCGGTTGACCGGCTGGGCCTGAGCGATCTTGGCGACGCTCGTGCGTTCGTCGAGCCACTGGGCCTCGGCCGAGTACTTGAGCAGGCGCTCGGCGACCCCGGGTCCCGGGTCCCAGCGCCGGTTGGGGGCGATGACCACCGTGCGCGGCACGTCGGGCGCCTCGGCGGTGATCATCGCGGTCTCGGCCAGGAACCGCTGCTCGACCAGCGTGGCCGCGCCCGGCGAACTGCTGTCGGCGCTGACGATGTCGCTGAGCGTCTCGTCGTAGGCGACGGCCCGCATGGCGCCCTTGTCGGTAGGCACGGCCGTGGTGGCGCTCTGCGTCGGGCTCTGCGCGGCGAACTCGCGGCTGCTCATCACGAACGTGCCGGACCCGCTCGACAGGCCGCCCGACTTGATGAGCTGGTTGATGGTGCCCCGTCCGGCCGCGCCCGACGGCGGCCACGCCATCTGCACGTTCGGAGTCCGCTGCAGGACCGCCGCGGTGACCTCGTTGGCGTTCTTGTACGCGGTGGTGAGGTGCGTGCCCAGCTTGTGCCGTACCAGTGCGACGGCATCGGGGTCGGCGTACGGGAGGTTGAAGAGCGGATCGGATCTGGCGGCGTCCTTGAGGGCCTTCGTCCAGGTGACGCCGGCCGCGTTCTGGGGCCGTCTGGTGGTCTTCTTGCCGCGCACCAGCGAATAGCCGCCCTTGGCGTTCATGGCCTGCGCGTCGTCGAGCACCGCGGGGTCGATCGCCCAGGTCACGGGGGTCCCGGTCCGTGCGGCGGCGCTGACCAGCCTGGTCAGCCGCCCGTCCGGGCCCACCTCGTTCGCCAGCTGGTCGTCGGTGAACGTGTCGTCGTTGGCGCGGTGGATTCCGCTCGCGATCGGCCAGATCCACGCCACCTTCAGGGGCGAGAAGGTCGCCCGCCCTGCCGGGACGTACGTGATGAAGGTCGTCTGGCCGCCCAGGACCCGGCCGGTGGCGTCGGACACCTCGACACCGACCGGATACACCCCGAACTGGCGCAGCCCCATCCCGCCGGTCGTGAAGCCGACCGTGAACGCCTGCTTGCCGTTGGCCACGGCCGCCTCGGGCAGGGCCTTCTTACTGGCGCCTCCCGGAGGGGCGCCCGGCAGGACGGCGGACGGCTGGCTCGCGGCGAGCTGTGCGAGCTGCCCCCGGCTGGTGACGTGTTTGCCGTAATAGCGGAACTGCACCGACAGGCCGTTGATCGCGGCGCCAGAGCGGTTCTGGACCGTGCCGGAGATCTGGACCTTGGACTTGGGGCCCGTCGGGCCGGCGGACTTGGGCGTCACGCCCGTCAGGACGAGGGAGACCTGGTCGCGGGACTGGAGCTGGCGTGCGGCCTGCCGGGAGGCGCGTTCCGCCCTGTGATCGCGGGGGTCGGCGAGCACCGGCGTGGCCGACGCCATGACGCAGGCCATCGCGGCGGCGACCGCGGCCGCGCGTTCGAACGTTCTCACGCCATGTCCGCCCGAGGGCAGCGGGCGTCGCATTCCCGCATCACGGCCTCGATGTTAGCCGTGACGTAGCCGACATCAGACCTTCCTCGCCACCTCCGTAGATCCAATCCTGCCCGCGATTCGGTCGATCCGCATGATCAGCGAAGACCGTGCCGGATCCTCGGGAAGCTCAGTGGCGTACGCCTGCCCGTCGTGGTCGCGGCCGTCCGTTCGCCGGCCTGCGCGCCCGCGTCCTTCCCGGCGTGCCGGCCGCCTTGCGTCTCCGCGTCCTTCCCTGCGCGCTTGCCGGCCTGCTCACCGACCTGCTGGACAGGTCGTTCGCCGGCTGCCCGGGCGCTGCTCAGATCGACCGGCTTGGCGCCGCTGAGCGCGAACAGGTCCAGGGCCCGGATGCCGAGTGCCGTGGAGGCCTCGCCGGTCGCGGTGTAGACGACGTCGTCCACCGGAAGCTCGCCGATGGTGTGTTCGCCGATCAGCAGTGGCATCGAATCCGGCAGGAGCAGCGGGCAGACCAGCCCCGCCGCGTAGTCGGTGACGGTGTTGACGAGATCGGGCCGGGCGGGACGGATCAGCCGCGCACCGACGGCGAGGCGGATCTGCTCGGCCGGTGGACGAACGCCCGCCGGAACGATCACGCCTGCCAGGAAGCGCTGGCCCCGGTGGACGTCGTTGCAGGCATAGACGCGCGTCACCAGGCATCGGCCCGCCGGAAGTCCCAACGCCTTGGGCAGTTCGTCGGCGTGCGCGATCGCGATGGGGAGCCGCACGATCTCGTGGAGGGTCTCCCGTTCGAGGAGCGCGCGGTGGATGGTGAGAGCGTCCTTCATCTCTTCAGCTCCGTTCTGCGGGGAGGCCCCGCACACCCCCGATGTCTTTCTTGGCCCCCGCCTCCCTGCTCCGCTGGGGGATCTCCCCACATACCCACGGCGCCGGGTTTTATCCTCGCCGTGCGTCCCGTGTGGCCACTGTGACCATGCGTGCGTGCGCGGTACCTCTCGCGCCGGGCCGTACCGATCACCCCATCGGCCCCCGCTACCGTTGGTCGTACGGAAAGCTCTGACCGGCGGCCGCGCGAGCGTCCTGTTCGGGGTGTCCAGAACGTAACCCGGGGATCGCGACGTGTGAAGAGGCCTCTTACCTTTCTTCCCGGCCGGGATCGTCCCAAAGTCTTTTGTCAGCCGCTCACCAAGGAAATACGCTCGATGGCCGTGCCTGAAGAGAATTCCACCCCTGAACCGCATGAGCCGTCGTCGCGGGCCTCGCAGCCCCAGCGCGTCGCGATCGCCGAGCTGCTGCGCCGGGTCGCGCCCGTCGCCGACGAGCTCGGCGAGCGGTTCGCGGCGGCCGGGCACGAACTGGCCCTCGTCGGCGGCCCGGTGCGGGACGCCCTGCTGCGCCGTCCCGGCAAGGACGTCGACCTGACCACCGACGCGCCGCCGGACCGGGTCCTGGAGCTCATCGGCGGCTGGGCGGACTCGGTGTGGACGATCGGCATCGAGTTCGGCACGGTCGGGCTCCGCAAGCGCGGCCACGAGCTGGAGATCACGACCTATCGCAGCGAGTCGTACGATCCCAAGTCCCGCAAGCCGGAGGTCGCGTACGGCACCTCGCTCGTCGAGGACCTGCGCCGCCGCGACTTCGCGGTCAACGCCATGGCGGCGCGCCTGCCGGGGCACGAGTTCGTCGACCCGTTCGGGGGGCTGACCGACCTCCAGCGCAAGGTGCTGCGCACGCCCGGCCGCCCCGAGGACTCGTTCAGCGACGACCCGCTGCGGATGATGCGGGCGGCGCGCTTCGCCTCGCAGCTGGGCTTCACCGTGGCGCCCGACGTCGTCCAGGCCATGACCGACATGGCGGGCCGGATCGAGATCGTCTCGGCCGAACGGGTGCGCGACGAGCTCTCGAAGCTGGTTTGCGGCACCTACCCCCGGGAGGGGCTGGCCCTGCTGGTCGACACCGGCCTGGCCGCCGAGGTGCTGCCCGAGCTGCCCAAGCTGCGGCTGGAGATCGACGAGCACCACCGGCACAAGGACGTGTACGAGCACTCGCTGATCGTTCTGGAACAGGCGATCGCGCAGGAGGAGGACGGGCCCGACCTGGTCCTGCGGCTGGCGGCGCTGCTCCACGACATCGGCAAGCCGAGAACCCGCAAGTTCGAGGCGGGCGGACGGGTGTCGTTCCACCACCACGAGGTCGTGGGCGCCAAGATGACCCGCAAGCGGCTGACCGAGCTGCGCTATCCCAAGGACGTCGTCGCCGACGTGTCCCGGCTGGTCGAGCTGCACCTGCGTTTCCACGGTTACGGCACGGGCGAGTGGACCGACTCGGCCGTACGCCGGTACGTGCGCGACGCCGGGCCGCTGCTGTCGCGGCTGCACAAGCTGACCCGGGCCGACTGCACGACGCGCAACAAGCGCAAGGCCGACCGCCTGCGCCGCACGTACGACGATCTGGAGACCCGGATCGCGCGGCTCTCCGAGGAGGAGGAGCTCGCCTCGATCCGTCCCGAGGTCGACGGCAACGAGATCCAGGAGATCCTCGGCATCAAGCCGAGCCCTCTGGTCGGCAAGGCCTACCGCTACATGCTCGAACTCCGTCTCGACCGCGGTCTCATCGGCAAGGACGCCGCCGTCGGCGAGCTCCGCCGCTGGGCCGTCGAGCAAGGCATTTTGGATAAGTCAGGCACCCCTGTTGGCGCCGACCGGCCGGGCGTTGACGGCGTGGGCACAAAAGGCGTGAGTACGGACCGCACGAGCGAGGACGAAAGTTCATGATCCAGCTCAGGCTTGGCCGGATGAGCCCGCAGGAGTCCGAGCGCCTGCTGGCGTACGACCGTGAGCACGTATGGCATCCGTACGCGCCGATGCCCGGTGCCTACCCGGCCGAGCTCGTCGTCTCGGCGTCGGGGGTGCACCTGACCCTGGCGGACGGCACCGAGCTCATCGACGGCATGGCGTCCTGGTGGGCGGCCATCCACGGGCACAACCACCCGGAGCTGAACGCGGCCGTCACCCGCCAGCTGGGCAAGATGGCGCACGTGATGTTCGGTGGGCTGACCCATCCGACGGCGATCGGGCTCGCGGAGCGGCTCGTCGAGCTCAGCCCGGAGCCGCTCACCAAGGTGTTCTTCGCCGACTCCGGCTCGGTCGCGGTGGAGGTCGCGATCAAGATGGCGCTGCAGTACTGGCGTTCGCAGGGCCACTCCGGACGGCACCGCCTGCTGACGGTGCGCGGCGGCTACCACGGCGACACGTTCGGCGACATGGCCGTCTGCGACCCGGTGAACGGCATGCACCACCTCTTCACCGACGTCCTGCCGCAGCACGTCTTCGCCCCGAAACCCCCGAGCGGCTACCAGGCCGAGCCGGACGAGGCGTACCTGAGCGACCTTGCCGACCTCGTGGCCGCCCACGCGGGCGAGCTCGCGGCGATCATCGCCGAGCCCATCGCCCAGGGCGCGGGCGGCATGCGCTTCTACGCCCCCGAATACCTGCGGGCCCTGCGCGAGCTGGCGGACGAGCACGGCCTGCTGCTGATCCTCGACGAGATCGCCACCGGGTTCGGCCGTACGGGCGAGCTCTGGGGCTGCGACCACGCCGAGGTCGCGCCGGACATCATGTGCGTCGGCAAGGCCCTGACCGGCGGATACATGACCATGGCCGCGACGCTCTGCACGGACCGGGTGGCCGAGGGGATCGCCGCCGGAGACGGGGGAACGCGGGTGCTCATGCACGGCCCGACCTACATGGCCAACCCGCTGGCGGCCGCCGCCGCGAACGCCTCCATCGACCTCCTGCTCTCCCGCGACTGGCAAGAGGAGGTCGACACGATCGAGGCCCTGCTCACGGCGGGCCTGGAGGACGCCCGCGACCTTCCGGGCGTCGCCGACGTCAGGGTGCTGGGGGCGATCGGTGTCATCGAGGCACGCGAGCCGGTCGACGTTCCCGCCATCCAGAAGACCGTCATGGACCACGGCGTCTGGCTCCGCCCGTTCGGCAAGTTGATCTACGCGATGCCACCGTACGTCTGTTCCGAGGACGAGATCGGCCACATCACCGAGGCGATGTACGCCGCCGCCGAATCCCTCTAAGCCCCGCCACGCCGTCCACGCCCGCCGTCCACGCCCGCCGTTCACGCCCGCCGTCCACGCCCGCCGTGCCGTGCTGTGCGCGTCGTGCCGTGCGCGCCATGTGCGGCGTGTGTGCCGGCCATGCCCGTCCACGCGCGGCATCCGCGCTGAGCGAGCGGTCGGTCGTGGCGGGTTGACGTGCGAGGACGGGTTGTAGCTTGTAGATCATGGGGAACGCGACGCCGGGGGGCCACGACACCGCTGCGGACGACCCGTTCGTGCGCGTGCGTGGGGCGCGGGTGCACAACCTGCGGAGCGTGGACGTCGCGGTCCCGCGTGACTCCCTGGTCGCGTTCACCGGCGTGTCGGGGTCGGGGAAGTCCTCGCTGGCGTTCGGCACGCTCTACGCCGAGGCGCAGCGCCGCTTCCTGGAGTCGGTCGCGCCGTACGCCCGGCGCCTCGTCCATCAGGTCGGCGTGCCCGACGTGGACGAGATCACCGGCCTGCCGCCCGCCGTGGCGCTGGAGCAGCGCCGTTCCGTGCCGTCCTCACGTTCGTCGGTCGGGACCGTCACCACCCTCTCCAACTCGCTGCGGATGCTGGTGTCGCGCGCCGGTGACTACCCGCCCGGGGCCGAACGGCTCGACTCCGACTCGTTCTCGCCCAACACTCCCGTGGGCGCGTGCCCCAATTGCCACGGCCTCGGCATGGTGCACGACGTCACCGAAGGCTCACTGGTCCCGGACCCTTCGCTGAGCATCCGGGAGGGCGCCGTCGCCTCCTGGCCCGGTGCCTGGCAGGGCAAGAACCTGCGCGACATCCTGGCCACGCTCGGGTACGACATCGATCGCCCGTGGCGTGAGCTGGCGCAGGAGGAACGCGACTGGATCCTCTTCACCGACGAGCAGCCGGTCGTCACCGTGCATCCCGTACGTGAGGCGCATCGCATCCACCGGCCCTACCAGGGCACCTACTCCAGCGCCAAGCGGCTCGTGCTGCGTGCCTACGCCGAGTCCAAGAATGAGAGCAGACGCCGGAAGGCGGCCGAGTTCCTGGTGAGTACGGTGTGCCCGGTCTGCGAGGGGCACCGCCTCAAACCCGAGGCGCTGGCGGTCACGTTCGCCGGCCGTACGATCTCCGAGCTCGCGGCGCTTCCGCTGATCGCGCTCGCCGGCCTCCTCCGGCCGTACGCGGACGAAGGCGGCGGCGGTCCGGCGACGGTGCTGGCGCGGGAGCTCGTCGGTCGCATCGAGGTGCTGCTGGAGCTCGGCCTGGGCTATCTGAGCACCGACCGGTCCAGCCCCACGCTCTCCGCCGGTGAACTCCAGCGGCTACGGCTGGCCACCCAGCTGCGCTCGGGCCTCTTCGGGGTGGTGTACGTGCTCGACGAGCCGTCCGCGGGCCTGCATCCGGCCGACGCCGAAGCGCTGATGCCGGTACTCCGGCGGCTCAAGGCGGCGGGCAACAGCGTCTTCATGGTCGAACACGATCTGGACGTGGTCCGCCGGGCCGACTGGGTCGTGGACGTCGGCCCGCTCGCCGGAACGCACGGAGGCCGGATCCTCTACAGCGGGCCTGTCGAGGGACTGCAAGATGTCGAGGCGTCCGCTACCCGCCGCTATCTCTTCGGCGAGGCGGAACGGCCGTCGCGTACGCCTCGTTCACCCGCCGGATGGATGAAGCTTCGCGGCGTCACCCGCCACAACCTCCGCGACCTCGACGTGGACGTGCCGCTGGGCGCCTTCACGGCGGTCACCGGCGTCTCCGGCTCCGGCAAGTCGACCTTGATCGAGGTACTGGCCGAGGCTGCGGCCGTCGGGCGGGTCGTGCGGGTGGATCAGCAGCCGATCGGCCGTACGCCGCGCTCCAACCTGGCCACCTACACCGGGCTCTTCGACGCGGTGCGCAAGGTGTTCGCAGCGACGGACGAGGCCAGAGCGCGTGGCTACGATGCCGGGCGGTTCTCGTTCAACGTGGCGGGCGGGCGCTGCGAGACGTGCCAAGGCGAGGGTCATGTCTCGGTGGAACTGCTCTTCCTGCCGACCACGTACGCGCCCTGCCCGGACTGTCACGGTGCCCGCTACAACCCGCCGACTCTGGAGATCACCTACCGGGGCGTGACCATCGCGGGCGTGCTCGACCTGACCGTGGACGAGGCGACCGGGTTCCTCGCCGATGTGGCCGCCGCAGCCCGTTCGCTCCGTACCTTGCAGGAGGTCGGCCTCGGCTACCTGCGGCTGGGACAACCCGCGACCGAGCTGTCCGGCGGCGAGGCACAGCGGATCAAGCTGGCCACCGAACTGCAGCGGACCAGGCGTTCCGGCGTTCTCTACCTGTTGGACGAACCCACCACCGGCCTGCATCCGGCGGACACCGACGTGCTGATGCGCCAGCTCCACGCCCTCGTCGACGGCGGCAGCACGGTGGTCGTCGTGGAGCACGACCTCGACGTGGTGGCCGCCGCCGATCACGTGATCGACCTGGGTCCGGGCGGCGGCGACGAGGGCGGGCAGATCGTGGCCCAAGGGACGCCGCGCGAGGTCGCGGCCTGTCCGGACAGCCTCACCGCGACGTATCTGCGGGCTAGGTGCTAGGTCGTCCTCAGCGGATGGCGGGTGATGCGGGAGGTCACGGTCCGGTAGGCGACGGCGCTGAGGGCGTACGCGACGATGACCAGGGCCAGGGTCGGGTACGAGACACCGTCGGAAGGAAGCCAGGTTGCTGCGGCTGCGGCTGCGGCGGCGAACGTGGCGTTGAAGAGCATGTCGTAGACGGCGAACACCCGGCCGCGATAGGCGTCGTCGATCGTTTCCTGGAGGATCGTGTCGACGCAGAGCTTGACCCCCTGCGACACCACCCCCAGGGCGAAGGCTCCGGCCGCCCAGGCGGGCTCGGTGAACGACATGCCGAGTGCCAGCAGGGCCCCCGAACCTCCGGCGAGCAGCCAGACGATCCAGGCCTGTTTGCTGATCCGCCGCACGACCGGCGGGGTGATCAGCGCCGCCGCGAAGTAACCGGCCCCGGAGACCCCCAGCATCAGCGCGAACTTGCCCAGGCCGGCGTCGGCGTCGGTGGTGAAGTGGTTGCGGCAGAGCAGCAGCGTCATGATCAGGATGACGCCGTACACGAACCGGTGGAACGAGATCGCGCCGAGCGCCAGGGCCGCGGAGGGCCGGTCCCGGATGTGCCTGGCCCCGTCGGCGAGGCCGTGCACGACGTTCCCCAGCGCGTCCCGCGTCTGCGCCGCGACCTCGTCCAGGTGAGGCCCGAGGCGACCGCGCGGCAGGCTCGTCGCGACGACGCCCGCCAGCAGGAAGAGCCCGGCCGCGCAGAGGAGGATGAGCGCGGTGCCGCTATGACCCGCGCCGAACACCTGCCGCAGCAGATACCCCACACCGGCGCCGAGGAACGCCACGATCGTCCCCGAGGTGACCGCGAACGCGTTGGCGGTGACCAGATGGTCACGGCGCACCACGTGCGGCAGCGCGGCGGACAGCGCCGCCAGGAAGAACCGGTTGACCCCGAGCACGAGCAACACGCCCAGGAAGAACGGAAGGCCGTCATTGCCGGAGGCCACCAGCCCGGCGACCGCGACCACCATCAGCGCCCGCACGATCGGTGTCCACAGCAGGATCTGGCGCCGCTGCCACCGGTCGATGAAGACACCCGCGAACGGACCGAGGGCCGAGTAGGGCAGCAGGGTCACGGCGAACGCGGCGGCGGCCTTGCCGGCGGACGTCTGCCGTTCGGGCGAGAAGAACACCCATCCCGCCAGCGCCACCTGGAACAGACCGTCGGTGAGTTGCGAGACCAGGCGCGTCGCGTACAGCCGCCGGAAATCCCGCCCCCGCAGGATCACCCGCAACTCACTGGCCCTCACCAGATCACCCTACGCGCGTTCCTCACCTCCCAGACCCGGGCGGTATCCGCTCCATTCAGGTACCGCACCGGTGTATCTGAGCTGCACCGGTCTCAATGCCGCACCGCTTGGACCATGGCCGGAGCCCAGCCGTAGCTTGGCGAGCTCAGGCTGCAGCGGGGGCCTGGACTCCTGGAGGTTTGGTGCTGTCGCGCGAGCCTGTGTCGCGGGGGGCTCAGTGCGGTAGCGCGGACTGCGGCGCGGGTGGTTCGGTGCTGTGGCACGGGCCTGTAGCACGGGGTTTGGTGCTGTGGCGCGCGAGCCTGTGGGCAGGGCTCGGCGCTGCGGCGCGGGCCTGCGGGGGTGGGGCTCAGTGCTGGTGCTGTGCGCGGGCCTGTGGTGCGGCGTTCGGTGCTGTAGCGCGCGGCCTGCGGGCAGGACTCGCTGCTGTAGCGCGGGCCTGCGGGGGCAGGGCTCGGTGCTGGTGCTGTGGCGCGAGCCTGTGGGCAGGGCTCGGTGCTGTGGCGCGGGCCTGCGGGGGCAAGGCTCGGTGCTGGTGCTGTGGCGCGCGAGCCTGTGGGCAGGGCTCGGCGCTGCGGCGCGGGCCTGCGGGGCAGGGCTCGGTGCTGCAGCGCGAGCCGGCGGGGCGGCGTTCGGCGCTCGTGGCGCGGGGCTGTGGCGTGGGGCTTTGGCGCGGTGGCCGGGCTTGCATGCGGTGTGGGCGCGGTCAGGGGCGGACGGCTATGGCGTCGATTTCGAACTTCATGCCGGGGAGAGCGAGGGCGGCGACACCGTTGAGGGTCTGCGTGGGGGGCTCGCCACCCCAGATCTCTCCGATGTGACGGCCGAGGATCTCCAGCTTGGCGAGGTCGTGGTCGACGATGTACGTGCGCAGCTGGACGACGTGCTCGTAGTCCAGGCCGACGGCCCTGAGGGCGGTGCGCAGGTTGGCGAGGGACAGCCTGACCTGTTCGGCGAAGTCGGCCGTGGGCACCTCGCCGTTCCCGTCGGACGCGTACTGGCCGGCGATGAAGACCAGGCCGCCGGAGGTCTCGGCGACGTGGCTGTAGCCGAAACGCACCGGGTCGTGGAGCTCGCTCGGGTTGACGATGGTGTGCGACATCGTTGTCCACCTTTCTGGAGGTTAGATATCCAGGATAGCCGTCCAGGGTCGCGCCTGGTGGTGATCTGGGCCACGCTTCAGGAGGCCAGCCAGAGCCGGGTGTAGTCGTACCCGGTGGCCGTCGGCAGATAGCGGGCGCCGCGCACCCGGGCGGAACGGAAGATCGGAAGAGCCCGGTTGAGGAGCGGGATGACGGCCGCGTCCTCCATGATCTTCTGATCGGCGAGCTGCCAGTAGCCGGCGGCGCGGCCCTGGTCCGATGCCGTGAGTGCACTGTCGATGAGGGCGTTGACCTGGGGGTTGTCGTAGCCGCCGAAGTTGGTCGAGTTGGGCCCGTACGTACGGCCGTCGAACAACGGCTGGATGAGAGAACGGCCGTTGTTGCCGTACCAGTCGGGCGTCCAGCCCGGAGCGGCGATGTCCCAGACGCCGTCACGGGCCTTGGCCGGATCGGCGAGCGTCTTGCCGTAGTAGTTGCCCCCCGTGTCCGGAATGAGCTCGGCCTTCACGCCACAGGCACCGAGACTCTCCTTGATCGACTCGGCGATGCGCTTGTGCGTGCCCTGGACGCGGTAGGGGAACTTCAACGTGAGGTCCTTGGGCGCCCCCGCCTTGGCGAGCAGGAGACGGCACCTGACCGGGTCGCCGCTCTCGCCCGGCGTCGCGTAGCGATTGGAGGCGAAGTGGCCGGCGTTGCCCGGCGGGATGATGGTGTGCAGCGGCTCGGCCACCTCCGGGCCGCCGACGATCTTGATGAGCGTCGTCCGGTCGACCGCGTACTGCAGCGCCTGCCGTACCTCACGCCTGGCCAGCGCGCCGCCGCCCGTCCGGCCACGGGTGTTGAACACCAGGTACGGACTGCTGCTCGGCGTGTCCCGGATGGCGAACCGGTCGTCCTGCGACCCCCGCAGGCGGGAGATCGCCGTGACCGGCACCGGCTGGTCCCACGAAAGGTCGGCGGTGCCCTGTTCGAGTTGCTGCTGAACGGTGTCGGGCGAGTCCTGGCCGAGAGTGAGCTGGATCTTCTCGACATGACGCTCGCGCAGCGGGTCGGTCTCCTGCCGCCAGGCCGGATTGTGGCTCAGCACGTACGAGAGGCCAGGCTTGTAGGACGTGATCTGGTACGGGCCGTTGGAGATCGTGTGCTGCCGGAACTCGGGGCTGTCGGGCACGTACGCGTCGTACTCCTTCGGCGCGGCGGCGGTGAACTGCAGCGTGAGCAGGTTGAGGAAGTCGCTCGCCGGCCGGCGCAGCTTGAAGACGAGGGTGTCGTCGCCCTTGGCCTGGACGCCGGGGATCGCGTGCTTGTTCTGGTACGCGGCGATGGTGTCGGCGTCCTTCGCGTTCACCTTGGCGAAGCCTCGGCAGTAGCCGTCCATCCCGCGGATCGTGGACACGTAGTAGGCGAGGCCTCCCGCCGGGGAGGCCGGATTGCACAGCCTCTCGATCCCGCGGACGAAGTCGGCCGCGACCACCGGCCTGGGCGGGCGCGTGTTCCACCGGACGCCCTCGCGGAGTTTGATCGTGTACGTACGGCCGTCCTTGCTGATGCCGCCGTTCTCCTTGCTCGGCACCCTGGCCGCGACGTCGGCCTGCACCGGCACGGTCTCCTTGAACTCGTTGGACGCCCGCGTACCGAAGAGGGTCCGCGCGTACGTGCGGTTGAGGCCGTGCGCGCCGGTGCTGTTGGCGCTGGCGGTGTCGAGGTGGTCGACGTCGGACGACCCGATGATCCGGAGAGTGCCGCCGTCGCGTGGCGGCCCAGCGTTCGTGCCCTCGGAGTCGCCGCCACCACCGCCGCAGCCCGTCAGCCCCATCGCGAGCCCCAGCAGCCCCGCGGTCGCCCTTCGTGCCTCGCCTGCCATCCCCGTTCCTCCACAGACCGACCGGCCCACGGGCGGCCTCTCCGGCGACCCCGCCCGTGAGCACTCGACCATCACCGGCGGTGCCAGAGTAGGGCCAGAGCGTGACAACGGCCGCTACATCACCATTTCCTTATAGAAGTAAGGACGCCCTGACAGTGCTGTCCACTGTCAGGGCGTCCTTGGGTGTGTTTTGTGACCAGCCTCTCAGTCCCGTCCGGGACCGGAGGGGCCGCCGTCAGCGGCTCCGGCCGTTCAGCGGCTGCCTGCGGCTCCGGTCGTTCAGCGCTCGACGTCGCCGCGGATGAACGCCTCGACGGCGTCGCGGGCCTGGTCGTCGTTGTACTGCTCCGGCGGCGACTTCATGAAGTAGGAGCTGGCCGACAGGATCGGGCCGCCGATGCCGCGGTCCTTGGCGATCTTGGCGGCGCGCACCGCGTCGATGATGACGCCGGCCGAGTTGGGGGAGTCCCAGACCTCGAGCTTGTACTCCAGGTTGAGCGGCGTGTCGCCGAAGGACTTGCCCTCCAGGCGGACGTAGGCCCACTTGCGGTCGTCGAGCCACGGCACGTGGTCGGACGGGCCGATGTGCACGTCGGCCTTGGCCATCTCGTGCGGGATCTGGGACGTGACCGACTGGGTCTTGGAGATCTTCTTGGACTGGAGGCGCTTGCGCTCCAGCATGTTCATGAAGTCCATGTTGCCGCCGAAGTTGAGCTGGTACGTGCGCAGCAGCTCAACGCCGCGGTCCTCGAACAGCTTGGCCATCACGCGGTGCGTGATGGTCGCGCCGACCTGGGACTTGATGTCGTCGCCGACGATCGGGACACCGGCGTCGGTGAACTTCTGGGCCCACTCGGGGTCGCTGGCGATGAACACCGGCAGGGCGTTGACGAAGGCGACCTTGGCGTCGAGGGCGCACTGGGCGTAGAAGCGGTCGGCCTCTTCCGAGCCCACCGGCAGGTAGGACACCAGCACGTCGACCTGCGCGTCCTTGAGCGCCTGCACGACGTCGACCGGCTGGGCGTCGGACTCCTCGACCATGTCGAGGTAGTACTCGCCGAGGCCGTCGAAGGTGTGGCCGCGCTGGACGATGATGCCGGTCGGCGGGACGTCGGCGAACTTGATGGTGTTGTTCTCGCTCGCGTGGATGGCCTCGGACAGGTCCATGCCGACCTTCTTCGCGTCCACGTCGAAGGCCGCGACGAACTCCACGTCACCGACGTGGTAGTCGCCGAACTGAACGTGCATCAGGCCGGGGACTCGCGTCTCGGGGGCCGCGTCCTTGTAGAACTCGACACCTTGGACGAGCGAAGAGGCGCAGTTGCCCACACCCACGATGGCTACGCGCACCGAACCCATCCGGTTGCTCCATTCTCTCTTGCGGAACATGTGGTGTGTTTCACCCGACCCCGAGGGGAATGCGGAACCGCGGTCAGCGGCCCGTCTCCCGAGGCATGTCCTGAGTCGTATTCGAAGTCTGTGCTTGCTCTTGCTGTGATTGCCGATCCTGCTCCGCCCGCTCGCGCCCGATGAGCTCGTTGAGCCACCTGACCTCGCGTTCGACGGACTCGAGCCCGTGGTTCTGCAGCTCGAGGGTGTAGCTGTCCACCCGCTCACGGGTGCGCGCCAGCGCGGCACGGACGCCCTCCAGGCGTTCCTCCAGCCGGCTGCGCCGCCCTTCGAGGATCCGCAGCCGGACGTCGGCGCGGGTGTGCGAGAAGAAGGCGAAGTGCACGCCGAACCCCTCGTCCTCCCAGGACGCCGGCCCGGCCTCGGTGAGGAGCTGCTGCAGCCGCTCCTTGCCCTCGGCGGTGAGCTTGTAGACGATCTTTGAGCGCCGGCTCTGGAGTGCCAGCGGCACGGTCGGCTCCTCCGGCCGGTCCTCCATGATCAGCCCGTTGGCGAGGAGCTGCTTGAGGCACGGGTAGAGCGAGCCGTACGAGAAGGCGCGGAACATGCCCAGCAGGGTGTTGAGCCGCTTGCGCAGCTCGTAGCCGTGCATCGGGGACTCGTGCAGCAGGCCGAGCACGGCGAGCTCGAGCACGCCTTGTCCCTTCCTACTGCTCATGTTCCACTCCCGTAGAGCCGATGTCTCGACTTGATGTATCGACCGAATGTATCGACTCGATACATCTGAAAGATACGTACCGGTGCCCGTCCTGGCAAGTCGAGGCCCGCCGCGCCCCGTAAGTGATCTTCCAAAGGGCGGATCAGAGCCGTACTCTGCTGGCATGTGGGGTCGGAGCAACCGCCCATGAGACCGAGGCTGGTCGTGGACTACGGCCTCGCGAAACGAGCGGCCCTGGCCGAGTTGCGCGCCGGCGCACTGACCAGGGACGAGGCCTGTGACGCCCACCCCTATCTCCTGCGCGCCGCCAGGTACCACGGCGAACCCACCGACAAGCCCTGTCCGATCTGCGGCCGCGAGCACCTCACCCACGTCACCTATGTTTACGGAGACGAACTGGGCCGTTACGAGGGCAGGGTCAAGGCGACTGCCGATCTTGCTGAGATGGACCGTGAATACGGAGAATTCAGGGTCTATGTGGTCGAAGTGTGCCAGGGTTGCGCCTGGAATCACTTGTCGGTGTCATACGTCCTCGGCCATGGGCACGAGCCCCGCAGCCAGCGGGGATAGCTCCCAGGCGGCCTCGCGACCAGCGAGGACGGCCCATGTCAGGGCGTCACAACCGTGCACGGCAGTAACCCGCTCACCAGCCTGCACAGTACTCTTCGGACGACGCACCAGCCGTTACCCCCGTTGATGAGGTCGCGTGAGTAATCCAAGCCAGCCCCGACCAGAACCCGGGTCGCCGCGGCCGGGCGGGCAGCAGCACCCCCGCCCCGGCCAGCCAGGTGGCGTTCCCGCCCGGCCGGGAGCCCCCCAGTCCTCCGCCCTGCCCGGCCGCCCCGGCGCGCCGGGCCGTCCTGGGGCGCCCGGCGCTCCAGTCGGACGTCCCGGGGGCCCCGACGGTTCCGGACAGCCGAACGGCCTCGGCCGTCCCGGCGGCGCAGCGCGCCCGGGTGCCGCGGGCAACGGCCGCCCGAACCCACCCGGCCGCCCGAACCCACCCGGCCGTCCAGGTGCTCCAGGACGCCCTGGCGCCCCGGCCCGCGCGGCAGGAGCGGGCGCGGCGGCAGGCGCAGCGTCCCGCGCTGAGGCCCCACCGCGTCCCGGAGGCCGCCCCGGCGGCCCCGGAAGGCTGGGCGGCCCCAACGGCCGCCCGAACGGCCGCCCGAACGGCCGAGGCCCAGGCGGCCCCGGAGGCCGTGGCCCCGGCGGGCCAGGTGGCCCCGGAGGCCGTGGCCCCGGCGGACCAGGTGGCCCCACTGGCTTCGACGCCCCCAAGAACCCGACCGAACGCACCGGCTGGAAGCGGATTCTGCTCGGCCCAGGGGTGAAGCGGCAAGGCTGGCGTCGCTACCTGCCTCCGTGGCGAGCGGTGGTCGGCGTCATGCTCCTCGGCTTCGCGGCCCTCTGCACCATGATCGCCGTCGCCTACGCCCAGACTCCGCTTCCTCAAAAGCCCACGAACACGGGTGTCGACGACCAGGCTTCGATCTTCTACTACGCCGGCGGCAAGAAGGAGATCGGCCGGATCGGCAAGAAGCGGCAGATCGTACAGCTGGGCGGGCAGGGCGAGAAGCCCACGAAGGACAAAGTGCCGGACTTCGTCCAGGACGCCGTGCTCGCCGCCGAGAACCGGAGCTTCCACAGCGACAAGCGCGGTATCTCGATCAAGGGCACTGCGCGGGCTGTGTGGGTCAACCTCACCGGTGGCCGGGGCGGTGGCTCCACGATCACCCAGCAGCTGGCCAAGAACCACTACTCCGACGTCGACAACCGGACGATGAGCCGGAAGTTCAAAGAGCTCTTCATCTCGATGAAGCTTGAAGAGAGGTATGAGAAGGACGAAATCCTAGGGCTCTACCTCAACACCATCTACTTCGGTCGCGATACCTATGGTGTCCAAGCCGCCTCCCGCGAATACTTCAAGAAGAACGTGTGGGAGCTCAGGCCTGATCAGGCGGCCTTCCTCGGCGGACTCATCCAGAACCCCAACCGGGACCCGTCCGAGGCCAAGAACAAGGCCTGGATCAAGGAGCGGTACGAGTACACGCTCAACGGCCTCGTCACCATGGACAAGATGGACTCCGCGCAGGCGGCCGCCTACAAGGCGAAGGGACTGCCCCGCTACTACAGCGCGGGTGCGTCCGGTGATCTGTTCGGCGGGCAAAAGGGTTACATGCTCATGCGCGCCAAGCTGGAGCTCGAGCGTCAGGGCATCACCAGCAAGCAGCTGACCACCCAGGGGCTCCGCGTCTACACGACCTTCGACCCGGCGATGATGGTGGCCGCCAAGCGCGCGGCGGAGCAGACAGTCCCTCAGGTGAATCCGAAGAAGCTGGCGAAGAAGAAGATCCGGGTCGGTCTGATCTCGGTGGACTCGAAGACCGGGAAGGTGCGGGCTTTCTACGGTGGGCCCGACTACCTCGACCAGGCGTTCGACAACGTCTGGCAGGGGTCCGCCCAGGCCGGTTCTGCGATGAAGCCGTACGTTCTCGCCACCGCTCTCAAGAAGGGTTACAGCCTCCAGAGCCTGGTCGACGGCCGGTCGATGGTGCCGATCGACACGCAGGGCAATATCACGCCGGGCGGCGTGAAGTTCCGGACCGGTCACGCGAAGCCTGCGATGAACCTGATCGAGGCGACGCAGTGGTCCAACAACACGGCGTTCGTCCAGCTCGGCTTCAAGGTCGGTTCCGACGACGTCTTCAAGACGGCGACGGACGCCGGCATCGCGAGCACGCTCCTGAAGGGTCACAAGGGCGGCGCCGGAATGTTCCTGGGCGCGAACGACATTCGGCCCGTCGAACAGGCGGCGGGCTACGCCGCGTTCGCCAACGGCGGCACCTACCATCAGCCGCGCGTGATCGAGAAGGTGCTGAAGCCCGACAACAAGACCACGTTCAAGGAACTCAAGTGGGAGAAGCGTCAGGTCTTCGATGAGACCGTAGCGGCGAAGGCGACCCACGCCATGCGCAGGGTCGTCACCGGCGGTACCGCGACGGCGGCGCGGCTTCCCGACCGTGAGGCGGCCGGCAAGACCGGAACGACCGACCACAACGTGGCCACCTGGTTCGTCGGCTACGTGCCGCAGCTCTCCACCGCCGTCACGTTGTTCAACGACAACTACGACAAGACGTTGAAGCGGAAGAAGTCCCTCATCCTTCCCGGCATCGGGGAGGTCGAGGGTGGCTCCATCCCGGCGAAGATCTGGCGCAGCTTTATGGTCGACGCGACCAGGAAGATGAGCCCGGAGCCGTTCCCGCAGGCGACGATGGACGGCACCGTCTACAAGTACGCCCAGCTGCCCAAGAAGAAGAAAGAGGGCGACGAGAAGCCCAAGTGGTGCGAGCACCCGATGTTCAAGGACCACCCGCGCTGCAAGGACGACGGTGAACCGGGCGACCCGGGTGACCCTGGCAACAAGCCGCCGTGCCAGACGCCCATCCCGAACGGGAACTGCGACCCCAGGAAGCCGCCGAGCCCGAATCCGCCGCGGTGGTGGTGCGCCACGAACCCCGACCTGGCGCAGCAGTACCCGTCCTGCCGCCGAGGCGGCGGTGACGATGGCGGCAATGGGGGCGACCAAGACCCGCCCTTCCCGCAACAATCGCAGCGGGCGGCCTTCTTTCTCCCGTACACCCCCCGATCTGAGGAGTGACGGAGGCCATCGGCTGTAGCGGCTGACGGATTGCGGGCTGGATGTGAGTGTGGCGGGTCTCCATGGTGGAGGCCCGCCACGCCTGCTTTGGCGGTGATGAACCGCCTGTGGGGTGAGTTGCGTACCGGAGGTTGAGGATCGCCCGCGGAGTCGGCTGCGCTTGCTCCGAGGGGTGCAGGTCAGGGCAAACGTGTGCGTTTTGGCTGTTCAAGCGGTCCTTTGAAAGGCGAGCCGAGCACGGCGGTCACACCGTAACCGGCGTGCGCAGTACTCTCGGACGACGCAGAGCCGTACCCCAGTCGAACGAGGATGCGTGTGAGTTACCCAAGCCCGTACGGACCGGACTACGGAGAGAACTCAGGAAGAAAGGGTTCATACCGCCCGGGCAGGGCGGGCATGCCTGCGAGGAACTCCGCCGGCTCGCCGATGCCCGGCAGGTCTCCGAGGCCGTCCGGGCAGGGCGGGCCGGGTCGGCTCAGCGGACACCGTCCGGGTGGCGGGGGCGGTGGACGGGGCGGACCGGGTGGGCCCGGCGGATCTGGGGGGTCGCGGGGGCGGCGAAGGTCGAAGGGGCCTCGTCGTGAGGGCTGGAGACGGTACGTGCCGTCATGGAAGGTCGTCTCCGGTGTGACGGCCCTGCTGTTCCTCGGCGCCGTGACGCTGGTGGCGGTCGGGTACGCGATCACGCCGATCCCGGACGAGCCGCAGGACGGCGTCACCGACCAGGGCTCGGCGATTCTCTATCAGGACGGGAAGACGCCCATCGTGCGGCTGGGGGCCACACGTGAGTCGGTTCCGCTGAGCAAGGTGCCCAAGCACGTTCAGCAGGCCGTGCTGGCCGCGGAGGACCGCAACTTCTACAGCGAACACGGCGTCTCTCCCAAGGGACTCGTCCGCGCGGTTTTCAAGACCGCCATCGGCGGCGACACCCAGGGCGGTTCGACGATCACCCAGCAGCTGGCCCGGAACTACTACAAGGGGCTCAGCCAGGACCGCACGATGAGCCGTAAGTTCAAGGAGATCTTCATCTCGCTGAAGCTCGCCGGCAAGCTCGACCGCGCGAAGATCCTTGAGATGTACCTGAACACGGTCTACTTCGGCCGTCAGGCGAACGGCATCCAGGCGGCGTCGCGGGCCTACTTCCGCCAGGACGTGAGCAGGCTGAACGTCGCGCAGGGCGCGATGCTCGCCGCGATGATCCAGCAGCCGACGTACTTCAAGACCCGGGGCAACGACGAGGCCAACCAGGCACTGCGCTACCGCTGGAACTACGTCCTCGACGGCATGGTCGAGATGAAGGCGCTGAGCGCCTCGGCGCGGCAGAGCATGCAGTTCCCGAAGACGACGTACAAGTGGAGCGACGCCAAGGAGACCAGCCAGACCGGCTTCATCAGGGAGCAGGTCCTGGACGAGCTCCGGCAGATCAAGGGTCTCCCGTCGGACATCGAGAACGCCGGGCTGCGCGTCACGACCAGCCTCGATCCCAAGTGGATGGAGTACGCCAAGGACGCGATGGTGGAGGCCGGCGTCGGCCGCTGGCCGAAGACCATCAGCGCCGGGCTCATCGCGGTCGACCCGAAGAACGGCGAGATCAAGGCGTTCTACGGCGGCAATCCCCAACGCAGCCAGGTCGACACCGTCTTCACGCCGGGTGCCCAGGTGGGGTCCTCGTTCAAGCCGTACGTGCTCGCCACGGCCCTCAGGAAGGGCCAGAGCGTCAAGTCGACCATCATGGGCAGGTCGCCGCAGTGCTTCGACGGCGAAGGCAACAACCTGCCGGTCAGTAGCAACTGCTACGAGGTCAACAACGACGAGGGCGATCCGCCGATGGGTGTCATCGACCTCGTCAAGGCCACCGAGAAGTCGGTCAACACCGCCTACGTCAAGCTCGGCCTCAAGCTCGGCCTCGACGACGTCGTCGAGACCGCGACGGAGCTGGGCATCCCGAAGAAGTGGCTGGCCCCGCACCGGAACAAGGGTGGTCTGTCGCTGGGCATCGCCAACATCCCCGCCGTCTACCAGGCGTCCGGGTACGCCGCGTTCGCCAACGGCGGCCGGCCCGTCGCCCCGCACCTGGTCACCAAGGTCGAGGTCAAGAAGGACGATGGCAAGTACCGCAAGATCGCGCTGCCATGGGACAAGGAGAAGGAGCGGGTCCTGACCAAGGATCAGGCGGCGCAGGCGACGTACGCGATGAAGTCGGTCGTCCAGAGCGGCACGGCGACCAGGGCGCAGCTGAGCGACGGCCGTGAGGTCGCCGGCAAGACCGGTACGACGGAGCGGAACGCGGCGGCCTGGTTCGTCGGGTACGTGCCGCAGCTGTCGACGGCCGTGACGATGTACCACACGAAGGTCAAGCCGATCTCCGGCATTCCCGGCTTCCGGGGCAACAGCATCTACGGTGGGACCATCCCGGCGCAGATCTGGAAGAACTTCATGGAGAAGGTGATCGCCGGCGAGAACATGCCGCCGGAGGCCTTCGACCAGCCGACCTACAGCGACAGCGTGCCGAAGGCCTGGGACACGCCCCCACCTGCACCCACGCCCAGGCCTTCCAAGACTCCGTCGTGCGAGCCGGAGGTGCCCGGAGCACCGGCCCCGCCGGACGGCGAACGGTGCCCGCCGGGCACGCCGACGCCCACACCGACCACGCCGACGCCCCCACCCGACTCCGGCGGCCAGCCGTGTGACCAGTGGGGCATGCCGTTGGGCTGCGACCCCGACGTCCCGCCGTCCGACCCGCCGCCGTCGTGGTGGTGCATGCGGCATCCGGACGACTCGCGCTGCCAGAACCCGGATCAGCGTTCGAACCAGCCGCGAACGCAGAGCGACCAGGGTGGCTGGGGTCCCTGATCCGGTGTTCGTGCTGTTTTGGCCATGGGCAATAGGGTTTCGTCCATGCCGTCGTCTACCCCTGCCGTATCCACCCTGGACGACCAGCCGGGCGGCCATGGGCGCCTGATGCGCTCGTTGCCGGTGCTGACCGGAGTCACCGCGCTGGTATGCGTCCTTGGCTGGCTGCAGAAACGACCGTGCGCCACGGCGGGTTTCGACTTCGTCAAGACGACGACGCGGGCGTGCTACACCGACATCTACCCGCTCTATTACGTGCGTGGCCTGAACGACGGCAAGGTGCCCTACTTCGATTCCTTTGCCGGCGACGACATCACGTACGTCGAGTACCCGGCGCTGAGCGGCTTCTTCATGCAGTTGGTGGCCACGCTCGTACGGCCGTTCGGCGTCGAGACCCGTGGCATGGCGTTCTACAACGTGACCGTGTTGCTGCTGGCGCTGCTGGCCATTGTCACCGTTCTCGCCACGGCGTATGTAGCCGGACGCAAGACACTGAGGGTCGGCCTGATGGTGGCGTGCTCGCCCGCGCTGCTGCTTACCGCGTACATCAACTGGGACTTGCTCGCGGTAGGACTCTCGGCCCTGGCACTCGCTGCCTGGGCGTCCAAGAAGCCGCTGCTGGCGGGCCTGCTGTTGGGCTTGGCCATCGCGGCGAAGTTCTACCCGTTGCTCTTCCTGGGACCGCTCGTCCTACTGTGCGTACGGACCGGGCAGTGGCGTGCCATGGGCCGCATGGTGGCGGGGACCGCGATCGGATGGCTCGTCGTCAACCTCCCCGTGATGGTGTTCGCATGGGAGGGCTGGCTGGAGTTCTACAGCTTCAGCCGTAGCCGCGGCATCGACTGGGGATCGATCTTCTTCTACCTGCGCGACCACGGCGTGCCAGCGGCGAACAACACCGACGACCTCAACCTGCTCGGTACCGGCACCTTCCTCGTCCTCGCCATCGGCATCGCGATCCTGGCCCTCGCGGCCCCGACCCGTCCGCGCCTTCCGCAGCTGATGTTCCTCGTCCTGGTGGCCTTCATGCTGCCCAACAAGGTCTGGTCGCCGCAGTACGTGCTCTGGCTCCTACCGCTCGCCGTCCTGGCCCGCCCACGCCTACCCGCGTTCATCGTCTGGCAGGCGGGCGAGGTCATCTACTTCTTCGGCATCTGGTGGTACCTACTGGCCGTCCACCACCGCCAGCCGGGCGCGGACCTATCGACCACGGTCTCCACACTGCTGCACTTCGACGTCCCGCCGGGCGGCATTGACGACAGCGTCTACTTCCTGGCGCTCTTCGCCAGGTTCGTGACCGTGCTACTGCTGGCGCTGCTGGTCGTACTTGACATCCTGCGCCCGTCGGGCGATGCCGTACGAGAGAACGGCGTGGACGATCCAGCGGGCGGCATACTCGACGGCGCCCCCGACGTCATCAGCCTCCGCACCCTACGCAGCCGCCGAGCCGTAGCCGCCACACCCTAAAAACCAAACCCCGCCACCCACCAACCACCGCCACCCACCACGCGGCGGGCGCCGCCGCCCGGCAAGCGGCGCCACCCGGCACGCGGCTAGCGGCGGCCACCTGCCATGCGATTGGCACCGCCGTCTGCCACGCGGCCAGCGACGTCACTCGCCACGCGGCTAGCGGCCTCACCTGTCACGCGGCCAGTGGCCTCACCTGTCACGCGGTTAGCGCCGCCACGTGCGACACGATTAGGGCGTCGCCTGAGGCGTGATGTCAATGAGTGCGGCCTCCCTTCGGCATGGCATCAGTACCGAACGCAAGGTCAAATGCATCATCGCCCAGCTCCGCGACCGGGCCGTCCACCGCCGCGCTCGCCGAGCGCAGGGCGGCCGGCCTCCATCTTCATCTCTGGCTCCGCACCCCTGCTACCCGCCCCAAAACACGCCCTAGCGCCGCCACTGCGATGCGGTTTGGCGCTGCCACCTGTCGCGCGGTGAGCGGCGTCAGCCGCCACTCAGTTAGCGACGCCTTCTACCAGTCGACTAGTGGGCGACGTGGCTTGCGGAAGAGGGTGTAAGCCGCTGGCGGGCGTGCTGATCGCGCACGGTGTGCGGGGCCGTGCGCGATCTCGGATGGGTGGAGATTCAGCCCTCGTAGCCAGGGTCGGGGATGGACGGGGTACCGCCCTCCTTGCGGACCTTGCGCGCCTCGTCGAGGAACTCGCGGGAGAACAGCGCCGACAGCGTCGCGATACCGCCACGGTGCACCCGGACCTCCGCGCTGCGGATCTCGCCGACGAGCCGTACGCGGCGGCCGGAGCCGTTCTCGCCGGTCCAGTCCTTCACGCGACCGCGCCTGACGAACCGCAGGTCCCAGCTGTCGATCTCGGTGTCGTCGTCGACGAGCACCTTCACCCACGCGTGGTCGAGGTCGAGACGGACCTCGATGTCTCCTTCGGGAATCCGCGGCGACCGCAGGTCGATCACGGCGCCGCCGCGGTGGGCGCGCACCTCGATGTGCCGTGCGGTCGTCCAGTGGCCGAGGCGCTTCACGGTGCGGTAGTCCGCATGGACGCGTTCGACGGTCGTGGGGGTTTTGGTGAGGTTCATGGTGGGTCTCCTCCCGAGAACGGGTACCGACTCTCAAAGCGAGTAGCTCTTGTTAAGAGCCTCTCGTGTATAGAGATATTAGGAAATGGCTCGGCGACCTGTCAAGGTGTTGACTCCAGTGAACGATCAGGCCAGGTCAGCGCGTCGCCGGGGCCGTCCGTACCGGCCCTGTGGAACGATCGCGAGCAGGCGGGGACGCCGTGATGACGGCGACTGGCCGACCAGGGGCGGGCCATCGGCCGGAGGGAGACCGCCGGGAGATGAAGTGGGCGCGAAGAGGGCACTGAACGACCTGCTCGCGGGGCGGCTGGAGCCGGGCGTGTTCCAGTGGCGGCCGCCCGCCTCGTTCGACTGGACCGAACGGGCTGAACGAGCCGGCATGCGGATCTTCCGGCTGGACGGCGCGGCCATCCGTGGAAAGGAGTCCCTCTTGCGGGCGTGCGCCGCGGTCTTCGAGTTTCCGGACTGGTTCGGCGACAACTGGGACGCGCTGGAGGACTGCCTGACCGACCTGTCCTGGGCGTCCGGTCAGGAGGGCTACCTGATCGGGTACGAGACGTGGTGGGAACTGGCCGCGGCCGACGAGGGCTCGTTCCGTACGGCGCTCGACGTGTTCGCCGAAGCCGTGGAGTCATGGCGGGACAGTGACACCCCTATGACCGTTCTCCTCATCGGAGACGGCGGCGCCCACGTCATAGGCGTCCCCGAACTGGAATGAGGCCGGAGACACGCGGTCTCCGGCCTACGAGGGATCACCGGCAATGCCCAGCCCAGACCCTCGGCTAGTAGGTGTTGCCCGAGCCGGACTCGCTGATGCTCCACAGTGCCGCGCCGTAGATACCGACTACGACGATCCAGTAAAGAAGGCCGAGCGCGAGCATGATGTAGCCCATGATCAGGCCGGCTACGGCCATGCCGCTGCCGCCCTCGCCCGTACGGCGGATCTGGCTCTGCGCGACATGTCCGAAGATCACCGCGAGGATCGAGCCGAAGCCGCAGGTGAAGATGCCGATGATGCCCAAGATCATCGAAGCGGTCGCCATGCCGTTGGTGCGCACGGCGACGGGCGCGCCGCCGTAGTAGTGGTGCTGAACCTGGGCCGGCGGGTACTGCTGCTGCTGTGCGTAGGGGTCCTGCGAGCCGTAGCCGTACGGGTCGTAAGGGGGCTGGGCCATCGACTTCCCGATCGTTCGCGCGCCCGCCGCCGCAAGTGTCGCGCGTGCGCTGAGGTGTGGACTGTGCGGATTATGCCAGTGTGACGACTTGGTGTGCGTGTGCTGATTAAGGGACTTCGCGGAGTTAGATGCCGCACATGTCGCCGAAGTTCCCGCTGGAAGCCACCCTTTGAGCCGCTGACGGGACGAACGGAAAGGCCGGTTCAGGCCAGGTTCGAACGCAGCCAGGCGATGTCGTCGGCCTGGCCCGCGCCGGGGGTCTCCACCACGACCGGTGCGCCGGCGGCGCGGACGACGCCGAGGATCAGCTCGGGGTCGATGGTGCCCGAGCCCAGATTGGCGTGCCGGTCGGCGCCGGAGTCGAACGCGTCGCGGCTGTCGTTGCAGTGGACCAGGTCGATCCGGCCGGTGATGGCCTTGATCCGGTCGACCGCGTCGATGAGGTCCTCGCCGGCCGCGTGCGCGTGGCACGTGTCGAGACAGAAGCCGATCTTGTCGTCGAGCCCCGGAACGCTGGACAGGACCTCCCACAGCCGGGCGATGCGGTCGAACTTGCGCGCCATGGCGTTGCCGCCGCCCGCCGTGTTCTCGATGTAGACGGGGATCGGGCACTCGATGCGCTCGAAGACCTTCCGCCAGTTCTCGAAGCCGGTCTCGGGATCGTCGTCCTTCAGCACATGCCCGCCGTGGACGATCAGGGCCTTGGCACCGATCGAGGCGGCCGCCTCCAGTTGCTGGGTGAGGTTCTTGCGGCTGGGAATGCGGATGCGGTTGTTGGAGGTCGCCACGTTGATCGTGTACGGGGCGTGCACGTACACGTCGACATCGGAGTCCCTGACCGCGTCGACGCCTTCAGGCAGGACCGGCTTCTTCCAGCCCTGCGGGTCACCGAGGAAGAACTGCACGACCTCGGCCTCGACGGCGCGAGCGTTGTCGAGCGGGTTGGTCTGGTCGACGTGGGCTCCGATGCGCATGCCCCCGAGCCTAGCCGCGCCCTCCGACAGTTAGACCGCGCAAGTCCAATAGACCGCGCAAGTCCAAGCAGACGCGCTCGATGCGGCCGAACATCCGCACAGACGCACGGCCGCCGCATCCATGCAGACGCACAAGCGGCACGGCGCACAGCTGAACAGCCGTCCGACCAGGACCAGCCGTCCGCGCCAAGAGCGGCCATCCGGCCAGGAGCGGCCATCCGGTCAGGAGTGGCCGTCCGGCAGGCGTCAGGGGCGGCCGTCCGGCAGGGGCCTCTGTCTGGCTAGGAGTAACCGTCCGGCAGGCAGCGGGCGTGCGATCAGCGAGCGGGTGTCCGTCAGGAGCAGCCGTCCGGTCAGGGACCGGGTGTCCGGCCGGAGCGGCCGTCCGGGCGGGAGCGATCGTTCCCCGGGGGCAGCAGTCCAGCCAGGACCAGCCGTCCAGCCGGGAGTGGCGTATAGCCGGGGTCGTACGGCGGCTGGCGAGGGCATATGGGTGGGTTGTTGTCCGGCCGTCTGGGTGGGCAAAGGGCCGTTAGGGGGTGAAGCCGCCGTGGCGTAGGGCGAAGGCCGTGCCGACGAAGGAGGCGACCATGCCGACCACGTTGAGCCAGCGTTCGCCGGTGGTGGCCGAGATCATCTGCGAGTAGAGCGCAAGCGGAAGCCCGATCACGCCGGCGATGGCGCCGAAGAAGTGGGTCGCGGGGATGAATCCCAGGATGAGCGCGACCAACCCGATGACGATGGCGGCGACCGCGAGGGAGTTCTCGATCGGGTGCCGTTCTCCGTCGGTGTTGAGGCTGAGGACCGAACGCTTCTGACCGGCTGCCTCCTGTGGCATGGGGCCTCCCCTCCAGCTGCGAGTGTGCTCGCCGTTACGTCTGGGACGTCATGCCCCGGACGGGACGGACGTATCACGTCCGTGAAGAGATTCCCGGGACGGCTGGCGATCAACCCGCGAGGTACGGCGGAAAATGTCGTCCCCAAGCGGTACGGTCGAACATGGATTCGAAAACGGCCGCCCCCGGCGAGCCGTCCGCCCTGAGGGGAAGCAGGGAACGCAAGGAGGTGCACGGTGAAGGCGAGTGATTTCGCGGTCATCGGCGACGCCGAGCTCGTCGAGGAGCTGTCGGTGCTGACGACCCAGACCGCCCGGATGCGGGCCAGGATGGCCGACATCATGGCCGAGCTGGAACGCCGGCGTTGCGCGCGGCCGACCGGCACGCGGGCCGCCAGACGCTGACGCGGGCGCTTTCCGGGCCGGCGCGCGAGGGCCCGGCCGTCTGAGAACGTGTGTTGGCTGCGTACATAGCCTGACACGCTGCAAACTCTTGGTAGCCTGTATCGGTCTCGCGGTAGGCGCCCCGGTCACGACGGCCGGCACCGCCCCGCGACTGACGCAACAGCCCTCCTGTCACGGAGAGACCGTGACCGCACCAGTCCAGAGGAGGTAGGGACACAGCATGCGTCGTTACGAACTCATGGCCATCCTCGACCCGGCCGTCGACGAGCGTACCGTTTCCACGTCGCTCGACCCGTTCCTGAAGGTCGTCAAGGACGACGGCGGGAGCGTCGAGAAGATCGACATCTGGGGTCGGCGCCGCCTCGCGTACGACATCCTGAAGAAGTCCGAAGGCATCTACGCGGTGGTCGACCTGACGGCCGAGCCTGCCACGGTCAAGGAGCTCGACCGGCAGCTCAACCTGAGCGAGACGATCCTGCGTACGAAGGTCATCCGCCCCGAGGTCCACTGAGCCAGGCGCACCGCGTCAGGCCCCAGGCCCACCTACCCGCCGGAGCGAGCCCAATGGCAGGCGACACCGTAATCACGATCGTCGGGAACCTCGTCGAGGACCCGAACCTGCGCTTCACCCCCAGCGGCCAGGCGGTCGCGTCGTTCCGCATCGCGTCGACCCCGCGGTTCTTCGACCGCCAGGCCAACGAGTGGAAGGACGGCGAGGCCCTCTTCCTCACCTGCAACGTCTGGCGGCAGGCGGCGGAGAACTGCGCCGAGAGCCTGCAGCGCGGCATGCGGGTGATCGTGCAGGGACGCCTCAAGCAGCGGTCGTACGAGACCCGTGAGGGTGAGAAGCGCACCGTCTTCGAGATCGAGGTCGACGAGGTCGGCCCCTCGCTGCGCAACGCCACCGCCAAGGTCAACAAGACCCAGCGGCAGGGTGGCGGGGGCGGCGGCTTCGGCGGCGGTGCCGCCGCGGGCGGCGGCTTCAGCGGCGGCGGCGGCCAGGGCGGCCAGGGGGGTCAGGGCGGCGGCGCCCCGGCCGACGACCCCTGGGCCACCGGCGGCGGCTCCGGCGGGGGCGGCGGATTCTCCGACGACCCGCCGTTCTAAGCAAGATCAAGCAATTCGACAAACGTCCATTCCCGCGTGAGCGGGGCTCTACATAAGGAGCACCACGATGGCGAAGCCACCTCCCCGCAAGCCGAAGAAGAAGGTTTGCGTGTTCTGCCAGGAGAAGATCTCCTACGTCGACTACAAGGACACCGGCCTGCTGCGGAAGTTCATCTCCGACCGCGGCAAGATCCGGGCCCGTCGCGTGACCGGCAACTGCACCCAGCACCAGCGCGACGTCGCGACGGCGATCAAGAACGCCCGCGAGATGGCGCTGCTGCCGTACACCAGCACCGCTCGCTGAGTCAGGAGGATCTGAACCATGAAGCTCATCCTGACTCAGCAGGTTTCCGGTATCGGTGAGCCCGGTGACGTGGTCGAGGTCAAGGACGGCTACGGCCGCAACTACCTCGTGCCGCGCGGGTTCGCGATCAAGTGGACCCGAGGCGCCGAGAAGCAGATTGAGTCGATCAAGAAGGCACGTTCGGCCCGCGAGATCGCGACCGTCGAGCACGCCAAGGAGGTCGCCGGTCGGCTGCAGGCGCTCAAGGTGACGCTGCGCACCCGTACGGGCAGCAACGGCCGCCTGTTCGGCGCGGTCACCGCGGCCGACATCGCCGACGCCGTCAAGGCCGCCGGTGGCCCGGACCTCGACAAGCGCCGGATCGAGATCGGCAACCCGATCAAGACCGTCGGTTCGCACCGGGCCAGCGTCCGCCTGCACCCCGACGTCAACGCGTCGATCGACGTCAACGTCGTCGAGGCCTGAACCACGGCCGTCGCGCCATAACGCACACCAAGCCGCCGGGTGAGAGGCGCCAAGCCTCCCACCCGGCGGCTTAGTGCTGCCCACCCCACTCCACAACACCCTCCGACCCAGCCCAACCAAACCGCCACGCCCACCCACGGCGCCACACCTACGATGGCGCCACGATCTCTCAAGGCGCCACGCTCGCCCAAAGCGGCACGTCGACCTAAGAGGCACGTCGACCTAAAAGGCACACGCCCACTCAGAGCGCCACGTCCGCCCAAGGTGCCTCGCCCACCCAAAGCGTCACGTCGACCGAAAGCGCTACGTCCACCCAAAGCGGCACGTCGACCGAAGGCGCTACGTCCACCGAAGGCGCCATGCTCATCGAAGGCGCGATGCTCACCCAAGGCGCCATGCTCACTCAAAGCGCGATGCTCACCCAAGGCGCGATGCTCACCCAAGGCGCGATGCTCACCCAAGGCGCCAGGAGCGCCCCAGGACGCCACGTCCACTGACAGCGCCACGTCCGCCGACGGCGCTACGTCCGCCGAAGGCGCCACGCCTACTGAAAGCGCCACGCTCGTCGAAGGCGCGATGCTCACCCAAGGCGCCATGCTCACCCAAGGCGCCATGCTCACCCAAGGCGCCAGGAGCGCCCCAGAACGCCACGTCTACTGCCAGCGCCACGTCCGCCGACGGCGCTACGTTCGCCGAACGTGCCACGCCCACTCAGAGCGTCACGGTCACCGAAGGCGCCACGTCCACCTAAAGCGCCACGGTCAAGCGCCACGGCTATTGAGAGCGTCACGCTCACGGAAAGCGACACGCTCATCAAGGGCGCCACGTCGCATCTAGGGTGCCACGGTCGCTCAAGATGCCACGGTAATCCAAGGCGCCACGGCCTCCGGAGCGCCGTGCTCCCATGCCGCGGCGGGGCGCTTGCGCGGCGGCGCGCTGCTGCGCCGGGGTGGTACGGGGCGCAGGGCGGGGGAGTGTGGGCGTCTGTTTCATGGTGTTGCGGGGGGTTTTTGTTAAGCGTCCGTGAATCGCCGTGTCCTTGGTCCTCCCTCTGGGCGCGACTACGTTCCGATAATGGATCATGACAAGCTGGGGGGTCGCGTGTGCGGGTGTTCGGATGGCTGGCTGCCGGAGGGGGGCGGCGACCCGGTGCTGAGCCGCCGCACGGTTCTGGGGGGTGCGGCGGGGATCTTCGGCGTGTTCATGGGGGTGGGCCTGGCCGAGAATGAGGCCATGGCGGAGAGCATCCGAGGCGCGGTCGAACGTCCCCTGCCGTCGCGGCCACGGGTCTACACGCGGCAGGAATGGGGAGCCAGGAGGTCGCGGAAGGGCGCCAAGGTCGTCGAGCGGATGCCGGACCGCATCGTGGTGCACCATACGGCGACGCCGAACACGACCAACGAATCGCTGGAGCACGCCTACCGGTTGTCGCGCGACATCCAGCGTTTCCACATGAGGCACCGGGGTTGGAACGACACCGGGCAGCACCTCACGATCAGCCGCGGCGGATACGTGATGGAGGGCCGGGACGGCAGTCTGTCGGCGATCCTCACGGGCAGGCATGTGGTCGGGGCGCAGGCCCTGCACCACAACGACCACACCATCGGAATCGAGAACGAGGGCAACTACGCGAAGGCCTCCGTTCCAGCGTTGTTGTGGACTTCGCTGGTCACGGCCTGCACGTGGCTCTGCGCCGAGTATCAACTCGATCCCGACAAGGCCGTGGTTGGACATCGCGACCTCGGCAACACCGACTGTCCGGGTGATGTGCTGTATTCGAGGCTTCCGGAGTTGCGGGATGCGATTTCAGTCCGGTTGTACGGGGCGGTCGACGAGCCCGAGGACGGCTGACCTCAGGACTCCGGCATGGTGTAGCGCGTGCGGCGTCGTGCGATCTCGGGATCGATGCCCTCGACCAGGGACCAGATCCCGGCGACCCGTTCCACGAGCGTGTCGGGCGGCAACCCGGCCAGCCCCTCTGCCGCCAGGTCGTCGATGGCCTGTGTCAGCCTGGCCATCCGCTCTCCGTGTGTGGAACACATGTTCGAATCCTAGCGAGGTCGGGTAGGGGTAGGGGGGCGACATTCGCGATTCCGTCCCACTGTTCACTCCGCTACCGCGTGGCGCCTGTGACCATCCAGGCGTCGCCGCGCGCGCGCAGGCTCAGCGTGGTGAAGCGGGCGAGCATCCACAGACCGATCGCGAGCCAGAGCCCGATGAGCCCCGCGTCCGCTATGTACGCCAGCAACGCCGCAGGTAGGAAGACCATCGTCGCTATCAGCGTGGTGGCCGCCAGGTAGCCGCCGTCGCCCGCTCCGATGAGGATGCCGTCCAGCACGAAGACCACGCCCGCGACCGGCTGCAGCAGTGCGACGATCAGCAAGGACGTGAGCAGCAGGTCCCGTACGTGATCGTCCGATGTGAAGAGCCCCGGCAGCCACGGCCGTACCGCGATGATCGCCAAGCCGAACACGACCCCGCAGACCACGCCCCACTGGACCATGCGCCGGGTGGCGGCCCGCGCGCCGGTCGTGTCGCTCGCGCCCAGATAACGGCCGGTGATCGCCTGGCCCGCGATCGCGATGGCGTCGAGGGCGAACGCCAGCAACGTCCAGATCTGGAATCCCACCTGGTACGCGGCGATTTCTGGATCGCCCATGCGCGCCGCGACCGACGTTCCGACGATGAGGACGAGCCGCAGCGCCGCCGTACGCAGCACCAGGCTCAGGCCCGCCGTGGCCGAGGCCCGCAACCCGGCCGCGTCGGGCCGTACGGAGACCCTAAGCCTCCCGGCCGCCCGCAGGACCACCGCCACGTAGACGGCGGCGCTGCCCGTCTGAGCGATCACCGTGCCCCACGCGGAGCCGGCGATGCCCCATCCGAAGCCCAGCACGAAGATCACGTTCAGCAGCAGGTTGAGCGAGAAGCCGCCGATCGAGACGACCAGCGGCGTACGCGTGTCCTGGAGCCCGCGCAGCACGCCGGTGCCCGCCAGCACCACGAGCATGCCCGGGATGCCGAAGAGGCTGACCTTCAGATAGGTCTCGGCGTACGGGGTCACCGAGGGGGACGCGCCGAACACGTCGACGATCCAGGGGACGAGCGGCCACCCGGCCACGATGAGCACCACGCCGATCGTGAGCGCCAGCCACATGCCGTCGATGCCCTGCCGGACGGCGCCGCGCAGATCACCGGCTCCCACCTGGCGGGCCACGCTGGCGGTCGTGCCGTACGCGAGGAAGATGCACAGGTAGACCAGGGTGCTGAGGGCCTGCCCGGCTACGCCGAGGCCACCGAGCTGTGCCGTGCCCAAGTGGCCGACGATCGCGGTGTCGGACAGCAGGAACAGCGGCTCGGCGATGAGCGCGCCGAAGGCCGGCACCGCCAGCCGCAGGATCTCGCGGTCGTGGGGGTTCTTCCGGAGGCGTGGGGGTGAGCCGACCATGACCGCCACAGTACCAAGGTGTAAGGCTTATAGGAAATATGCCTATTACATCGGTGGCCCCAGGCCACCGCATCGGCGACTTTCTTTCCCGCACACCCGGTGGACGGGCGTTTTAGCAGGTCACCCAGGCTATGTCAGTCGCCGACCCGCAAGAATCCCCAGAGTTGTCCCCAGGTAGTGCACAACGAATCGGCACATCTGCACAGCGGCTCCACAGAGCCGTCCACAGATCACTTTGCTCCCTCGGAGTGGCACTCAGGAGAATGTCCGACGCAGGCGGTAGACGTGTGAGACAGGGTCGGCAGCGAAGCTGGCGGGGCGGCTGAGACCTGGGAAGCGGAGGGGGTCCAACGTGAGCGTTGCCGAGATAGGCGGCTCAGAACCCGCACCCGAGTTCGAACGCACCCCGCCGCACGACATCAACGCCGAGCAGGGCGTGCTCGGCGGCATGCTGCTCTCACCGGACGCCATCGCCGAGGTCGTCGAGGTACTGCGCACGCAGGACTTCTACCGTCCCGCCCACCAGATCATCTACGACGCCGTCCTCGACCTCTACGGCCGCGGCGACCCCGCCGACGCCGTCACCATCGTCGGCGAGCTGACCAAGCGCGGCGAGATCGGCCGGGTCGGCGGGGCGCCCTACCTGCACACGCTGATCTCCTCGGTGCCCACCGCGGCCAACGCCGGCTACTACGCGAAGATCGTTCGCGAACGGTCGATGTTGCGCAGGCTCGTCGAGGCGGGCACGCGCATCGTCCAGATGGGCTACGCCGCCGACGGGGCCGACGCCGACGACGTGCTCGACCGGGCCCAGGCCGAGGTCTTCGCCATCGCCGAAAAGCGCTCCGGCGAGGACTACGTTCCCCTCAGCGAGATCATGCCCGGCGCCCTCGACGAGATCGAGGCGATCGGTAGCCGCGGCGGCCAGATGACCGGCGTCCCCACCGGCTTCAGCGACCTCGACGCCCTTACGAACGGCCTGCACGCGGGGCAGATGGTAGTGGTCGCCGCGCGACCTGCGATGGGTAAGGCACTTGCCCTGGATACTCCCCTTGTGTCCCCCTTTGGATGGACGACGATGGGGGAGGTCAAGGTCGGTGACTACCTGTTGGGGGCGGACGGTAAGCCCACCCGCGTCGTGGCGGCCACCGAGGTGATGTACGGGCGTCCTTGTTACGAGGTGGAGTTCTCCGACGGCGAAGTGATCGTCGCTGACGCCGAGCACCAGTGGCGAACGACGACTCCCTCCGTACGCGCGCACGGGCGACGGCGGGCGGTGAGGCGGTCGACGACCTCCGCGTACGCCCTCGCGCGAGGCTCGTCCCGGCACCGTCGCGCCATGGAGCCCGGCCGGGGTGGGATAGCCGAGCAGCCCCCGGCTGTGCGCTCCGAGGTCCCCTGGACGGCGACCGCGAGCGGGCTTGGTTCGCGTACGATCTCGCTCCCTCAGGTCGAGGCGACCAGTCGTATCGGACGCTCCGGAACGGGAGTCAGATCCGTCCTCAGCTTCACTGACGCCGCGAAGGATCTCGCCTTCGACGGTGCCGTCGCCTCTCGGCGGGGTCACGACGACCATGGCCACCTCGGTGTGACCACGCCACGGTCGATCAGCACGACCGTGGAGATCGCCGCGACCCTGCGGCGCCGCGGGGACGGCCGCACGAACCATGCCGTCGAGGTGGCAGCCCCCTTCGACCTGCCCGCGGCCGAGGTGCCCGTCGATCCCTACGTTCTCGGCGTGTGGCTCGGTGCCGGAGCCGAGCGCCCTGGCGAGCTCGTTCTCGATGACCCCGAGCTCGTCGAGATGATCTCAGCCACCGGCCAGTTGGTCTCCCCAAGCGCGGAGTCCGGACGCTACGTACTGCCCGGACTGGGCGACAGCCTGGGTGCCCTCGGCGTCGCAGAGGACGCTTGCATCCCACCTACCTATCTGAGGGGCTCGGAGCGGCAGCGTCGGGCGTTGCTGGCAGGAGTGCTCGACGCCGCCGGCAGTGTGACCGAGAACGGACAGGTGCAGCTCGGCTTCGCCAACAAGCGGCTGGCCGAAGGCGCGCATGAGCTGATCCTGAGCCTCGGCTACCGAGCGACCATGACGGCCAAGCCGGTCGAAGGGCGGTCGTCCACCTACTACCGGATCAACTTCACCCCGGCTGAGACCGTCTTCCGGTTGCCGCGCAAGCTGGCCCGGCAGCGCAAGAACGTCGATGCCGAGGCTCGGGTGCGCTACATCGTGGACGTTCGGCCGGTCCCGAGTGTGCCCGTGCGCTGCGTCCAAGTGGACAACGACGACCACATGTATCTCGCCGGACGTTCGTGCATCCCGACGCACAACTCGACGCTCGCGCTCGACTTCGCCCGGGCGGCGTCCATCAAGCACGGCCTGACCTCCGCGTTCTTCAGCCTGGAAATGGGACGCAACGAGATCACGATGCGTCTGCTGTCGGCCGAGGCCCGCGTCGCGCTGCACGCCATGCGTTCGGGCACGATGCAGGACGAGGACTGGACGCGCCTGGCACGCCGCATGAGCGAGGTCGCCGAGGCGCCGCTGTTCATCGACGACTCGCCCAACATGTCGATGATGGAGATCCGCGCCAAGTGCCGTCGGCTCAAACAGCAGCACGACCTGCGCCTCGTCGTCATCGACTACCTGCAGCTGATGACCTCCGGGAAACGCGTCGAGAGCCGACAGGTCGAGGTCTCGGAGTTCTCCCGTTCGCTGAAGCTCCTGGCCAAGGAGCTCCAGGTCCCCGTCATCGCGCTCTCCCAGCTCAACCGAGGCCCTGAGCAGCGAACGGACAAGAAGCCCATGGTCTCCGACCTTCGCGAATCGGGTTGCGTGACGGCCGCGACCCGAGTCATGCGCGCGGATACCAACGAGGAGGTCTCGATCGGGGAGCTCTTCGAGAGCGGCGCTCGTGACATTCCGGTGTGGGCCCTCGATGAGCGGCTCAAGTACGTGCCGAGGACGCTGACCCATGCGTTCTCGACGGGACGCAAGGAGGTCTTCCGGGTCCGGCTGGCGTCGGGCAAGGAGATCGAAGCCACGGCCAATCATCCCTTCCTGACGTATACCGGCTGGACCGCCCTTGCGGAGCTCGGCCCGGGGGCGCGGATCGCTGCGGCGCGGCACGTTCCGCCGCCTCTGACGATCGAGCCGTGGCCGGCGGACAGGGTGACCCTGCTGGCGCATCTGATCGGAGACGGCTCGTTCGTCAAGCGGCAGCCGATCCGCTACGCCAGTAAGGATGAGGCGTGTCTGTCCGCAGTGACCGAAGCCGCCAGGCACTTCGGCGTCACGGCCGTACGCGGCCACTCTGAAGCCGCCAGGCACTTCGGCGTCACCGCCGTGCGCGGCGACTCTGAAGCCGCCAGGCACTTCGGCGTCACCGCCGTGCGCGGCGACTCTGAAGCCGCCAGGCACTTCGGCGTCACCGCCGTGCGCGGCGACTCTGAAGCCGCCCGTGTCACGACTCTGCGCTTGCCCGCGCCATATCGGTTGACGCACGGGCGTCGCGACCCGATCGCGGAGTGGCTGGATGAGCTGGGGCTCTTCGGCCTGCGTTCTCACGAGAAGTTCGTCCCGGCCCCGGTGTTCCGGCTGCCGAAGGAGCAGGTCGCGCTGTTTCTGCGGCATCTTTGGGCGACCGATGGGTGCGTCCACTGGGATGCGAAGAACGGACAGTGCCGGGTCTCCTACGCGTCGACAAGCCGTCGGCTAGTGGAAGGCGTGTCTCGTCTCCTGCTGCGATTCGGGATCCTCTCGCGCATCAAGACCGTGACAAAGGGCGCTTCCCGGCCGGGCTATCAGCTTCATCTCCACGGCGCCGAAAACCAGCTGGCGTTCTTCGAGGCCGTGAAGGTGCACGGCGCGCGTGGTGTGATCGCGGCCGCCGCTGCGGAGAGGCTGCGTGAACTACGTTCGAGCACCAACCTCGACACCGTTCCAGGTGGGGTGTGGGGCGATGTGCGGCAGCTCCTGGCCGAGCGGGGGATGACGCATCGGGAGTCCTCTGCGGCGATGGGCGCCGAGTTCAGTGGCAGCGCGATGTGGAAGCGCTCACCCGGCCGCGCACCCGGCCGGGCGCGTCTGGGACGGGTCGCAGCCGTGCTCGACAGTGCCGAGCTGGAACTGCTGGCCACCAACGACGTCTTCTGGGATGAGATCGTCGCCGTGGAGTGCCTCGGCGAGCAGGATGTCTACGACGCCACGGTCATGGGCCTGCACAACTTCGTGGCAAATGGGATATCCATCCACAATTCAATCGAGCAGGATGCGGACATGGTCATCCTGTTGCACCGGGAGGACGCGTACGAGAAGGAGTCGCCTCGGGCGGGCGAGGCGGACCTCATCGTCGCCAAACACCGAAACGGCCCGACCGCGACCGTGACCGTGGCGTTCCAAGGGCACTACAGCCGCTTCGTCGACATGGCCCAGTAGCCCGGCGCCCGGGTGCCGGGCCTTGGCACGCGAAGCGGTGCAGGCCCGGCTCGGTCGCGGCGCTGCCGGGGTAGTGGGGGCACAGAAGATCTCCGCAGTGATCGGAGAGCCCAGGTGGCAACGCACGTCAACACGCCACGACCGGGCGCTTGCTCAGCACGGCGGGCGCGGGCGGGCGCGGGCGGGCGCGGACGGGCGCGGACGGGCGCGGACGGGCGCGGACGGGCGCGGACGGGCGGGCGTGGCCAGAACGTCCGGCGGTTCTAGAGCCGGTGGACGGTGGCTTCGCGTACGGCGGGGACGATCTCTTCGGCCCAGCGGCCCAGGGTGATATCCCGGGGGGCGTCGCCGGTCTCGAAATGAACGAAGCCGGCGGCGTCGTGTTCCAGGACCGCGCCGGTGAGCTCTTCGATCCATTGCTCGGCCGAGCCGCCGAGCCAGCGGCCGTCGTGATCGCGTGTGGTGGTGAGGGGCGTCGTGGTGATGCGGCCGGGCAGGTTGTAGATCGTGGCGATGTCCTTGGGGTCGCGGCCGGCGGCGGTGGCGGCCTCGTCGATGATGGAGCGGGAGGTCCGGTAGCGCTCGCTGAGCCAGTCGGCCGCGTGACCTGGGATCCAGCCGTCGGCCAGCTTGCCGGTCACGGCCAGGGACTTGGGGCCGACCGAGCCGGTCCAGATGGGAACGGGCGCGACCTGGGCGGGCTGCAGTTCGGTGACCTGGTAGAACTCGCCGTCGAACGTCACGGGATCGCCGCCGCCGGAGAGCGCTCGGATGAGGGTGATCGCCTCCTCCAGGGCGCGGACGGCCGCTCCGGGTCCGAGTCGCGGGGCGCCCAGCCTCGCGATGTCGTCCCAGAGGCCACCGGCGCCGATCCCCAGCACGATCCGGCCGCCGGTGAGCGTGGACAACGAGGTGATCGTGCGCGCCAGCATCGGGGCCGGGCGGCTCGGCAGGTTGGTGACGCTGACGAGCCCCGAGATGGTGGTGGTGCGGCCGAGGGCGACGCCGAGGATGGAGTAGGCGTCGAGCCGGTCGGCGAAGTAGGGATGGTCGGAGACCGAGAAGAGGTCGAGCCCTTGCCGGTCGGCCTGGGCGGCGAGTCGCAGGGTCTCCGGTGCGTCGGTGACCGCGGTGCTGACACCGGCTCCGAAGACTGTCCGTCGTTCTGGCATCGTCATCAATCCTTGTTAGTTTGTATAGCGAACTAATGAGGGTGGGCGGACTACCTCATGGGCTGGCGTATTCTGGGGGAATGGGAAAAGCCACGGGTGAGCCGATGAGCGTTGTCACCGCACTGGTACGTTCCTCATTCCTGGTGAATGCCGTGTACGCCGAGTCCGCCCGGGAGTACGGGCTGACCCCGCAGCAGGGCCAGCTGTTGTGCGTGCTGATGTCACAGCCGTACGGGATGACCGAGCTCGGCGGAGTGCTGGGCCTGGCCAAGTCCAGTCTTACCGGTCTGGTGGATCGGACGGCCCGTACCGGCCTCGTGCGCCGCGAACCCGACCCGCGCGACGGGCGCGCCGCCCGGGTCGCGCTGACCGAGGAGGGCGGCAGGCTCGCCGAGGAGTTCTACGCCGAGACCTGCCGCCGGATCGAGATGCTTCCGTCGGGGCTCAGCGAGTCCGATTCCGGCAAGCTCGCCGAACTGCTCGGCCGGATGGTGAAGGACAACGAGGTTCCGGCGGTCTTCATGGAGCTGGACGAACGGGCTCCCGCCGCGCACGGCTAGCCGCACGCGGCCAGCCGCACGCGGCGGGCTCTCCAGGTCAGGCGACCCCGAACAGCTCGTTGAACCGGCCCACGAAGAGGTCGGTGCCCTTGTACTCCGAGACCGCCTCGGCCGGCAGCACGGCGGGCCCTTCCCCTGACGGCACCTGGCCGACGCCCGCGTTGGGTCCGAGCGGCAGGAGGACGGACGGCACGGGCGACGGCCGGTAGGTGGCCGTGGGTCGTTCGCCTCGCAGCTGGGCGCTGATGTTCTGTGCCACGACCTCGGCGTGCTGCATCGCGTAACCCGCCATCTTCGCCTCGGCGATGTCGGTGATGTCACCGAGCGCGTAGATGTGGTCGTGGCCGTGGACGGTGAGCGTCTCGGTCACCCTCACCTGTCCCTGCGGGGTACGTGTGGTGACCTTTCCGTCACTGAGGTAGTCGCCGTTGATGTTCACGCCGTACGCGCGGAACCAGAGGTCCGCGGAGAGCTCGTCGCCGGTCGTCGTGGTGACGGTGAACGCGCCGGGCTCGCCGGGTTCGAACGGCGGTTCGGCGGTGAGGGCGGTGCCGAGCCGCAGGTCGACGCCGATCGAGTCGAGCTGGCGGTGCAGGTCGGCGCGCAGTTCCGGGGCGAACGCGGGCATCAGCCGTTCGGCGGGATCGACGACGGTCACCCGCTTGTGGGGCCAGACCGCCTTGATCTCACCGGAGAGCTCCAACCCGACCGGCCCCGCGCCGAGGATCAGTACCCGATCGGCGCCCGCCACGTTCTTGTGGGTCAGCCGAAGCTTCTCCAACGCCTCGGTGGAGGAGTCGGTGTCCATCTTGGCCGGATAGGGATAGCTGGAGCCGGTGGCGAGCACAAGATAGTCGGCGTCGATCCGTTCGCCCGAGGCCAAGGTGACACCCGCCGGATCCACGGAGGCGGCACGTTCGCGGACGACCTTGCCGCGGCTGAGCAACGTGCCGTACGGAAAGAAGATGTTGTCCGCCCAGCCGGGCTGGACCAGCGCGCGCAACGATCCGGCGGAGTGGACGAACGCGTCCTTGGGGTCGATCAATACGACGTCGGCGTCCTGATCGAGCGCCTTGGCGACGGAGGCTCCGCCGTAGCCGCCACCGATGACCACAACTGTACGACTCATGATTACGGACTCCTGCGAAGTAGCTAGTTCGTGTCGCGAACTTATCTGACTTCGGCAAACCATATTAGTTCGTAGTACGAACTGCAAGTCCATGACGAACGGCCCCGTCCGGGGTCCGCGGACAGGGTCGTTCGGTTGGGGCTAGAACTGTCCGAGGTTGCGGACGGGGCCGTTCGGGTGAGGCTAGGACTGCGTAGAGAGAGTCTCGTCGAGCTCCAGCACGGTCTTGAGGTTGGAGAGGATGGCGGGCCAGCCGCCGCTCACGGCCTTCAGCATCTCGCTGTCGGGCTCGAAATCGTCGTGGACCACCGTGAGCTTGACGGTGTCCTTCCCGGCCTGCTCGATCTCGAAGGTGACCTTCGAGCGCTTCTCCTTCCTCAGTTCGGCGAGCTTCTCCTCGCTCCAGCCGAACCACTCGGCCATCTCCGGCTGGTAGTTGTGCCAGGTGTAGGAGAGGCGCTGGCCGGGCTCGGCCTCCAGGACCCGCTGGTCCCAGTCCTGGAACTCGCCGTTGGCGTCCATCCGCCACCTCACCGGCGATCCGACCTTCCAGTCCGAGTCGGGTCCGGTGCCCTCCATGTAGCGGCTGATGAACGCCGGCTCGGTCAGCGCCTGCCAGAGCTTGTCCGGCGTGGTCTTGATGTACGTCACGTACACGAACTGCGTGTCGCTCATCGGTGTGTCCTCCAAGGCCCGTTTGAGATCGGCGAGCGCGCGGGCCCGGCCGCGGTCGTACCGGTCGATCCAGCGCTCCGCGATGTCGTTGATGGGTGCCGCGTTGAGGTGGTGCAGCTTCTCCCGGCCACGGCGGGACGTGGTCACCAGGCCCGCGGACTCCAGCACGGCCAGGTGCTTGGTGACCGCCTGCCTGCTCATGTCCAGCTCCGCGCACAACTCGCGCAGGCTCTGGCCGTTGCGCAGGTTCAGGGCGTCGAGCAACTGCCGGCGACTGGGGTCGGCGAGTGCCTTGAAGATCGCGTCCATCACTCTCACCAACTCAGGCAACCATTCGGTTGCATATTAGTTTAGGCAACCATCGAGTTGCCTGTCAAGGAGCGTCACGTCCGCCGCGGCGTTCGGGGCCGGTGGATGTGCGGATGTGGTCGTAGACCAGGGACGTGCGGACGTCGGCGATGTTGCGATGCCGGGCGACGTGGTCGAGCACGAAGTCCCGCAGCTGCCCGGCGTCCCGTACGGCCACCTGGATGATGAAGTCGTCACCGCCCGACACCACGAAGATCGCGACCGTCTCCGGAAGTTCGGTGACGTACTCCCGGAAGCCCTCGACCGCTTCCCGGACCTTGGGCTGCAGCCGCACACTGATGAGTGCCTGCAGAGGGCGGCCGAGCTGAGCCAGATCCACCTCGGCATGGAAACCAGTGATCACGCCGCGTTTCCGCAGTGCCCGGACCCGTTCCAGACAGGTGGAGGGGGCGATGCCCAGTCGTTCGGCGAGCTCGCGGTTGGTCTGCCGCCCGTCACGCTGTAGCTCCTCGACAAGGGCCGCATCAAGTTCGTCCATCACGCTCCCGCAACATCACCTGCCGAATTATCTTCGGAATGTAGCTTGGCCGTTTGAGGAACGGACGGCAAGTCTTGCATTCTCCAGTCATGACTTCGGAACGAACCGAGATCGCGCCGCACGTTCCCACCTGGCTCGACACCCTCGTCCAGGAGCCCCACCTGCCCACCCGGGAGCAGGCGATCAAGTGGGTCATCGTGATCGACCGCGAACTGCCCGCCGGCCTGCAGGTGAACGCCGCGGCCTGCCTGTCCGCGGCCGTGGGCAAGGCCGCGCCCGCCATGGTCGGCCGCAGCGGCGGCGACGCCACAGGCGGCCCCCACGTAGGCCTCCCTTGGACGGGCTGCACCGTCCTCGCGGCCACGGCGCCCATCCTCAAGACCATCCGCGCGACCGCCCTCGCCGAGCGCGACCTGCTCGTCGGCGACATGGTCGCCACCGCGCAGCACGTCCGCGTGTACGACGACTACCTCACCGAACTCGCCCGCCTACACGAAGACGACCTCACCTACTTCGCCGTGAGCATCGCCGGTCCCCGACCTCTCGTCGACCGCCTGACCGGCCGCTTCCCCCTACTCCGCTAATGGAACCGCTGAGCTTGCTGGGATGTCAGGGCAGACTCGGTGCCTGGTAGCCGCTGGCGGGTGAGCACTTTTCCTCGCTGGACCGATCATGAGTCCTGGCGTTAGACCGTGCCCCTGCCGGTGGTCTGGAGAGGAACAGCTGATGGGGTGTCGAGCCTCACCACCGCTGGCCTACTGTCGCACGGACGCCGTCAATCGGCCCGCTGTCGCTTGGCGGCTGCGGATGGCCTGTCGCTGCTGGTCTGTCGCTCCTGGGCTGCTGTCGCTCCTGGGCTGCTGTCGGTGGCCTGCCTTGTCGCTTGCCATAGCTCGGCTCATTGCCGTGGGTTTGTTGTCGATGGCTCGCCGCTGTCGCTTGGGTATTGACTGAGTTTCGGGCGGGCGGGCTGGGTGCTAGATGGTCTGCGGGCGTGGTGGGGGTTTAGGGGCGGAGGGGGCGGAGGTAGTGGACTATTGGTTCGTCGTCGCTGGAGGTGGCGACTTCGCCGGTGAGGATGAAGCCAAGGCGTTCGTAGAGGGCGTGGCCTCGGGCGTTGTCGGCCTGGGTGAAGAGTTGAACGCGCTCGTAGCCGCGGTCGCGGGCCTCGTTGACGAGGGCGGTGAGGAGCTGTCTGCCGATGCCCTGGCCCCAGAACTCCGGCAGGACGGCGACCATGCTGATGTGGCAGAGGCCCGGGATGGCCTCGCCGAGGCCTCCGTCGCGGCGGCCGCTCATGGCGGCGGCCGATCCGACGACGGTGCCGGAACGTTCTGCGACGAAGAAGAACGTGCGCGGGTCGCCGAGGCGGTGGCTCGTACGGGCGCGAGCAGGTTCCTCGGCCAGCGGCGGGCCACCGGGCCGGGTGGCGTCGGCCAGGAACACGACCTTGGAGGCGGCCATCAGGTCGGCCGACGTCCCACGCCGGACGATGACGCGGTCCTCTGTCATCGCATCAGGCTAGTGAGACTCCCGTGGGTCCGTCCTGCGATCCGACGTTCGTCGGTAGGGGGAGAGCCACGGAGGAGAGGCGACCATGGAGATCATCGTTTCTGGCAAGGTCTATGTGGACCCCGCTGAGCGTGACCGGTTCGTTGAGGCGCATCGCGACATCGTGAAGCAGTCGCGTGAGCAGCCCGGATGCCGTGATCTGGCGATCACGGCCGACTCCCTGGAGGCTGGCCGGGTCGATATCTTCGAGCACTGGGAGTCGGAGGAGGCCCTCGAACGCTGGCGTGCGGCCGCCCCGGCGCCGACGGCCTCGATCGCCATCTTGGACGACCAGGTGCTCAAGCACGAGGTCACCAACACCAGGCCCCCGTTCGACTAGATCCTTCCGTTGCGGCGCAGGATCTCGATGGCGCGGACGGTGGTGGCGCCGCGCCATTCCAACGCCCCGGCGGGGGAGATCTTGGCGTACTCGACGGTCCAGCCACCGTCGTCCTGCTGGAGCCCGGCCAGGCGGTCGAGGTCGGCGGAGATCTGTTCCGGAGTGAAGAGCGCGCGCGAGGGGCCGTCGGGGTACGGCGAGAAGTCCAGCGGATGCAGGAACTCGTCGTCCGTTCCGCCCTCGACGTGGAGCTTGCCGTCGGCGGGGATGTACCCGCCGAGGCGCGCCAGGAGCTCGGGGGCCTCGGGGTAGGTGTCGTGCACCGCGTCCAGGAGCGAGATCGAGAACGAGAGGATGTACGCGTGCGGCGCCTCGTCCAACGCCGCGATCTGGTCGAGGCAGTAGCGCGTGGCGCGGGCCAGCCAGGGATGGGCGGCGACGGCCGGATCGTGGACCGCGACGCGATGGGCGGCCGCCGCGCTCACGTTGGTGATCTGCAGGGACGAGGTCGTCTGGTCGGCGCCCGTCCACCAGGGCGCGGACGCGGCGGTGGTGGTGAGCGGCAGCGCGAACGGCACGCCGCCGTCCGGCCGCGAAACCGACTGCAGCCAGTCGCACAGGGCTACGGCCTGCGGGGCGGTGGCCGGTGCGATCTCTTCGAACACCTCGAAGGCGTGCAATGCGGCACCCGGCTGGCTTTCGGGTGACCGCAAGTCGGGTTCGAGTCCCCAGCCGTAGCCGCCATCGGGGTTCCGGTAGCCGTCCACGGCGGCGAGCAGGCTCGCGGTGTCGGTCTCACCCATCAGCAACTGGAAGCGCCGCCGGTCGAGGATGCGAGCGTGGCCCGCCATGAAATCGGCGACGGCGGAGATGTCGATAGTCATGTCTCCATCGTCACTCTCGCCGGAACACCGGTCTTGTAGGTTTCGGTCATGACCTGGTCACGCCGATCGTGTTTGACGTGAAACACGATCGGCGTGATCGGCCACTCAGGCCTTCGCGGGGCGGCGGGGGAGGAAGAGCGCCGGGATCAGGGCCAGCACGATCAGGGCGAGCGCCCAGGCGTAGGTGTGCTGGAAGGCGTCCGCCAGAGCCGGGGCCACCGACGAACGGGCCTCGTCGGAGAGGTGCGTGGCCTGGCCGGAGACACGACCGGCCATCGCGTTCGTCAGCAGGACCGAGACCACGGCGGTGCCGACCGCGCCCGACATGGTGTTGATGAGGTTGACCGTGGTGCTCGCGGCGGGTGCCTGGTCGTGGGACAGCCCTCGGGTGGCCGCGGTCATCGTCGGCATCATCGTCGTTCCACCGCCGGCGCCGATCACCGCGAGCGCGGCCATGAGCACCCAGTACGGGGTGTCGGCGGCGAGCGCGCCGGTGAAGAGGGCGAACCCGGCGGCGGCGATCGTGATGCCGGTCAGCACGACCTTCCCGGGCGTGAACTTGTCCACCAGCCGGCCGCCGACCTGCATCGCGGTCCCGGAGGCCAGCGCTCCCGTGATGCCCAGGAGGCCCGCCATGGTCGCGGACTCCCCGCGGACCACCTGGTAGTAGAGCGGCAAAAGGATCATCGAGCCGAAGTAGCCCGCGGCGAACAGCACCAGGGTGGCCGTGGCCGACGCGAACGAGCGGTCGCGGAACAGCGCCAGGTCGATCAGCGGGTGCCGGGCGGTCATGGCCCGAGCCACGAAGGCGACGATGAGCACGGTGCCCGCCACGATGGGGACGATCACCCCGGCGGAGCCGAAGTCGTGGCGTTCGCCGCCCGTCGTCACGCCGTAGATCAAGGTGGCCAGGCCCGGCGACAACATCAGCAGGCCGGGAACGTCCAGCGGGCGGCGCGTCTCAGCGGCGTCCCGGGGGAACAGCCGCGCGGCCAGGGCGATCACCACGGCGCCGATCGGCAGGTTGATGAAGAACATCCAGCGCCAGGAGACCTCGTCGACCAGCCAGCCGCCGAGCACCGGCCCCGTCAGCGGGCCGACGAGGATGGCCAGGCCGAACATGCTCATCATCCGGCCCAGCCGGTCCGGAGGGGCGGCCCGCAGCAGGATGGTCATCCCCACCGGCATGATCATGCCGCCGCCGAGGCCCTGCAGCACGCGGAAAACGATCAGTGACTCGATGTTCCAGGCGGCGCCGGCCAGTATCGATCCGGCCGTGAAGAGCCCGATCGCCGCCAGGTAGAGCCGGGTCCCGCCGAACCTGCCGGTCGCCCACGCCGTGGCGGGGATCATCGCGCCGAGGGCGAGCGAGTAGCCGGTGGCCACCCATTGGACGGTGGCGAGCGGGGCGTCGAAGTCCTGCGAGAGCCGGTTGATCGCCACGTTCACCACGGTCATGTCGAACGTGGTCATGATCGCGCCCAGCACCAGGATCAGCACGATCGCGGTCGTGCGCGGTGCTGGCGCGGGCTGCTCGTCCGGACGTCCCCCACGGCGGGTGGAGATGGTCGTCGTCATGTCAGGTCCTCGGGTCGAGCGCGCGACGTGAGTGCGGTCGTCGCGCGACGGTCGCTCAGGCGGCGTAGGGGCGGACGGACTTCGCGTCACGAAGGGCGTGCGCCCACCAGGCGAGCTGGTCGAGCATCGTCTTCGCGGCGGCCTCGCATCCCGCGCCGTCCCGATGCGTTCCGTCCTCCTCGAACTCGGCCCAGGAGTTGTGGAAGCTGACCGTGTCGCGGATGGTGACCGCGTGCAGCTCCGCGAGGACGACCCGCAGCTGCTCGACCGCGCGCAGCCCACCGGCCAGGCCGCCGTACGAGACGAAGCCCACCGGCTTGGCGTGCCATTCCTCGTTGTGCCAGTCGATGGCGTTCTTGAGCGGCGCCGGGAAGCTGTGGTTGTACTCGGGGGTGACGATCACGAACGCGTCGGCGGCGGCGAGCCGCGGCGACACGGCCGCGAGCTGCCGTTCGACCTCCTCGCCCTGCGACTGCCCGAACTGCGGGAACACGGTCGGCAGCGGTGTCTCCGCCAGATCGATGACATCGACGGTCAGGTCCTCGCGCTGCGACGCCTGGCCGGTGAACCACTTCGTCACCGTCGGGCCGAACCGGCCTTCCCGGGTGCTCCCGACGATGACGGCGAGCTTCAGGGGGTCGTGGCTCATCGTTGTCTCCTTCATCTTTCTGCAGCTCATGGCTGTGTTTCGTGATGAAGAAGACGCTACGGAGCGGGCGGCGCCGAGGAATCTGTCACGTGACTGGCCTTGATGACTGAAGACCTACCTGGACTCCCTCCGCCCCCGACCACGTCCGCGAGATGGGTTGCGGGCGGCCCCTTGCGGGGCCGCCCGTCGGTTAGGCGGCTATGTGGCCTAGGCCGCCGTCGGCTTCCAGGACTATGCCGGTGCTGAAGGTGGCGTCGAACGCGAGGTAGAGGACGGCGGCGGCGATCTCTTCGGGGTCGCCGTGCCGCGACATGGGGGTCACCTCCTCGCCCGCCTTCTGGTTCGCCGCCTTCTCCTCGTCGCTCAGTCCGGCGATGCCCATGGTCGGGGTCTGCGTGAAGCCCGGGCTGACCGCGTTCACCCGGATGCCGCGCGGCAGGAACTCGGCGGCGAACGCCTTGGCCATCCCGCGTACGGCGGTCACCGAGCCGGTGGCGACGCTGGTCTGCGGATAGCCCAGGCCGTCGAGGACGGCGGTGGTGAAGACGAACGAGCCGCCCTCGTTCACCAGTGGCAGGAGCCGCTGGGTCGTGAAGAAGGCTCCCTTGACCTTGATGTCGAACGTCCGGTCGAACACCTCCTCGGTGACGTCCTCGATCGGGCCGAACGCCGCGTGGCCCACGTTGACGAACACCAGGTCCACCCGGCCGAGCTTCTCCTCGGTGATGGCGCCGAGGGCGTCGATGTCGGCGAGGCTGGCGGCGTCCGAACGGATCACGTGCGCCGGGAGCCCGGCGAGTTCGGTACGGGCGGCCTCGATGTTCGCCTCGTCGCGGCCGGTGAGCAGCACCTCGGCGCCGCCGTCGAGCAGCGCCCGGACGACGGCCAGCCCGATGCCGTGCGTGCCGCCCGTGACGACCGCCTTCTTGCCCGCGTACCTCATGAACGGATCTCCTTACCGATGACCTCGACCAGATCGGTCAGCACGTCACCCTCGCCCGCGGCGATGATGTCGCGCATGGGGGTGAGCAGATGGGTGAGCAGGTCCACGCCGACGCCCGCGGAACGGCTGGCCTCGATGATGTTCGCGAGCCCGGCCGCCTGCATGTCGAGCGGCGACTCCTCGGAGGGCAGGTCGCCCGCCTCGCGGTCGCCCGCCTCGCGCTCGGCCGAGGAGGGCGCCAGGATGTTCGCCATCGCCTGCAGCCAGGGGATCAGCAGGGACGTGGTGAACTCCGCGGCCCGTTCCGGACCCACCAGGGCGGTGGCGTGGCGGGCGCCCGCGAGGGTCCCGTACATCCCGGAGAGCAGGGCCAGGTCGTTCAGTGCGGCGAGCCCGGCGTCCGTACCGACGAACTTCGGCTCGGCGAGGACCCTCAGCGCCGCCTCGTAGCGCTCGAAGGCCGTCCGCGAACCGCTGTAGAGGATGAACGCCTCGGGCGTCCCGATCATCGACGGGATGGCCATGATGCCGCCGTCGAGGTATTCGGCGCCCTGCGCGGTCGCCCATTCACCCGTACGGCGGGCCTGGTCGGGGCGGCCGTTGGTCAGGTTCACCACGACGCGGTCCTTCAGCACGTCGGCGTTGGGAGCGAGAAGCTCGTCCACGGCGGCGTAGTCCAGCACGCACAGCACCACCAGGTCGGACGCCCAGACGGCGTCGCTGACGGTGGCTGCGCGGGTGGCGCCGCGTGCGACGAGGTCGTCGGCCTTGGCGGGCGTACGGTTCCAGACGGTCGTCCGGTGACCGGCCTCCAGGTAGGCGCTCGCCAGCGCCTGCCCCATGGAACCCAGCCCAATGATCGTCACAGTCGGCTTGTCGGCCATCACCATCTCCTGTCTTCAGCGGATGACCCGACTCTGCGAGACCCCTCTCTCGGTCGGCTCTCGATCGGCTCACGCGGTTCGCTGGGTAACGTGAGCGGCATGCGTTTCGGGGTGCTGGGTCCGCTTGAGGTGTGGGCCGCGGACGGTGGGCCCGTACGCGTTCGCGAGGCGAAGGTCCGCGCGCTCCTTGCCGACCTGCTGGCGAACGAGGGACGCGTCATCTCGGCGGACCGTCTCGCCGATGATCTTTGGGGCGAGGGCCTGCCCGGCAACCCGTCCGGCGCGCTGCAGACGAAGGTGTGGCATCTCCGCCGCGCCCTGGAGGACGCCGAGCCGGGCGCACGCAAGCTCGTCGTTTCGCGTGCCCCTGGCTATCAGTTGGCGGTCGACGCCGACGCGGTGGACGCGGGGAGCTTCGCCGCGCTGCTCACACGGGCCACCACGGCTGACGACCCGCGAGAACGTGCCGCGCTGCTCACCGACGCGCTCGCGCTCTGGCGCGGCCCGGCGTACGCCGACTTCGCCGACGAGGAGTTCGCCCGCTCCGCGATCACCCGGTTGGAGGAGCAGCGCCTGGTCGCGCTGGAGGAACGGGCCGCCGCACGGCTCGAACTCGGTGAGCACGGACTGCTGGTCGGTGAGCTCGCAGACCTCGTCGAGCAGCACCCCCTCAGGGAACGGCTGCGCGCCGTACAGCTCACGGCTCTCTACCGGGCCGGACGGCAGAGCGAGGCCCTCGCCGCCTACAACGACCTCCGCGATCGTCTCCGGGACGAACTCGGCCTCGATCCCGGCCCGGAGCTCGCCCAACTCCAACGCGCGATCCTCAACCAGGACCCGGCCCTCGATCCCGAACGGCCGTCCGCCGCGCGTCCGCGTTCCAATCTGCCCGCCCCGGTCACCGAGCTGATCGGCCGTACGGAGGCGATCACGGCCGTGCGCGCGCTCCTGGAGACCGGCAGGCTCGTCACGCTCACCGGGCCGGGCGGCGTCGGGAAGACCCGCCTCGCGATCGAGACCGCCGCCCGGTCGGACTTCCCGGACGGCGTCTGGCTGGCCGAGCTCGCCACGCTCGACCGCATCGCCACGCTCGACCGTACCGCCGGGCTCGACCGCACCGCCGGGCTCGACCGTCTCGCCGACCTGGTGATCACCAGCCTCGGGCTGCGCGACGACACCGCGCCGGAGGGCGATCCGCTCGGGCTCATCGCGGCGAAGCTGCGCACCCGCCGGACGCTGCTGATCCTGGACAACTGCGAGCATGTCGTCGAACCGGCAGCCGCGTTCGCCGAGCATCTCCTGAAGGCCGTCCCCGGCCTGCACATCCTCGCGACCAGCCAGGAACCTCTCGGCGTCTCCGGCGAGTCCATCTGGTCCGTCCCGCCGCTCGACCTCCCTCCCACCGACCTGGAGCCGCGCCCGGCCGGGTCCGGCTTCGGTCACGAGTCGCGTGCGTTGCGGGAGTCGAGCGCCGTGCGGCTGTTCGTGGCCCGCGGGTCAGCCGCCGCTCCCGGGTTCGAGCTCACCTCGGAGAACGCCGGCGCCGTGGTGGAGATCTGCCGACGGCTGGACGGCATCCCGCTCGCGCTGGAACTCGCGGCGACGCGCCTGCGGGTGCTCGGCGTGCGGGCGCTCCGGGACAGGTTGAACGACCGGTTCCGGGTGCTCGCCTCCGGACATCGCGGCGCGCCGCCCCGCCAGCAGACCCTCCGGGCGATGATCGACTGGAGCTGGGAGCTGCTGACCGCCGCCGAACGCATCGTCCTGCGCCGCCTGGCGGTCCACGCGGACGGCTGCACGCTGGAGGCCGCGGAGGAGGTCTGCGCCGGAGACGGCGTGGACCAGAGTGACGTCCTCGATCTCCTGGCCCGGCTGGTGGACCGTTCACTCGTGATCGTCACGGAACGGGCGGACGGCCCGCGTTACCGGCTGCTGGAGTCGGTGGCCGTCTACTGCCAGGACAGGCTCCAGGACGCGGGCGAAGCCGTGGCCGTACGGGAACGTCACGGCGCCCACTACGCCGCGTTCGCCGAACGGGCCGCGCGCCACCTGCGTGGACACCGGCAGCGGCAGTGGCTCGAACACCTCGACGCCGAGGCCGCCAACCTGCGCGCCGCGCTCGAAGGCGCGGCCCGGCGCGGCGACGCGCACCTGGCGCTGCGGCTGGTCAACGCCCTCGCCTGGTACTGGTTCCTGCGGGGCAGGCTCAGCGAGGCGAGCCGTTCGCTCGCCCTCGCCCTGGCGGTCGAGGACGAGGGCGCCGGGGTGCCCTGTTCCGTACGGGCGGAAGCGATGACCTGGCAGATCGTCCTGGCCATCCGCGCCGGTGTCGTCCGGCGTCCGATGGACCGGGTGGCCGCCGTGCTCGACCTTTTCGAGCAGCACGACGATCCGGCCGGAGCGCGGGCGCACGCGCAATGGCTGCTCGGCTTCGCCCTCTTCGGCTACGGGGACACCGCGATCAGCGAAGACCTGGTGCGTCGCGCGCTGGCGGCCTTCCGCGCCGGAGGCGACCGGTGGGGCACCGCCGCCGCGCTCAGCACGCGGGCCAACCAGGCCGTGCTGCGCGGCGACTTCCCGGCGGCCGAACGGTACGGAGCGGAGAGCGCCGCCCTCTTCCATGAGCTCGGCGACCGGTGGGGGCAGCTCGCGACCACGGACGTCCTCGGCGCCGTGGCGGAGGTCACCGGCGACTACGAACGCGCCGGCCGCCTGCATCGCGAGGGACTGCGCACGGCCGAGGAGCTCAAGCTGTGGCCGGAGGTGTCGCGCAGGCTGTCGGGCCTCGGCCGCGTCGCGCTGCTCATGGGCGACCACACGATGGCCGGTGAGCTGCTCGAACGCGGTCGGCGGCTCGCCGCCGACCATGCCGACGAGGCGGCCGAGGAACACGCGGAGATCGGTTTGGCGCTCGTGGCGCGGCGCCAGGGCAGGCTCGACGCCGCCGAGGCGCATCTGCGTCGGTGGCTCGACTGGTGCCGCGAGCGAGGCGGCGATCACGGCGTCGCGTTGATCCTCGCCGAGCTCGGCTTCATCGCCGAACACCGCGGTGACGCCGAAGCCGCACTGTCCCTCCAGGCCGAAGGGCACGAGACCGCCCAGAAGACCGGCGATCCCAGGGCGGTCGCGCTCGCGCTGGAGGGCCTGGCGGGCGCCCGCGCCCTCGCCGGCGACCACCTCGACGCGGCACGGCTGCTCGGCGCCGCCCACGCGCTGCGCGATTCCGTCGGCACCCCGCTCCCCGCGGCCGAACGCGGCGACGTCGAACGCATCACGGCCGTCATCCGCGACGCGCTGGGCGACTCCGCCTTCACCGCCGCGTTCACGGAGGCCGAAGCCCCACTCGTCAACAGCTGAACACCGCAGGCGCCGACACCGGCGTGGCGGTTCGGTTCGCCTACCGGCTCCGGCCGGGGACGACGGCCCACGGCAGCCTTGTCGGGGTGGCGATCACGTCTTGGCGAGGAAGTCCCGGTAGTACGAGACGAAGTCGGGCTGGGAGCCGTCGACGTCGGTGAAGCCGTACTCCTTGGCCAGCTCTCCGCTGCTGTACGAGCCGCCGGTCTTGGCCATGACGTCCGGGTCGCAGGCCAGGGCCACGACCGCGCGCGCCACGTAGGCGGGCGTCTCCGAGGCGGCGAAGTGCCGGTCCTTGGCGATGCCGTCCCGCCAGTTCTCCTCGGTGACGCCGAAGAGGTCGAGCATGGCCTCCGACCTCAGGAATCCGGGCGTGAGCGCGAGCGCCGCGACGCCGTACGGCCGGAGCTCGGCGGCCTGGTTCTTGGCGAGCCGGATGACGGTCTGCTTGGCCAGGTCGTAGAAGAACGTCCCGCGATAGCCGCCGAGCAGTTCGTCGACGAACTCCTCGGTGCCGTCGGTGACCTCGACGACCAGGCCGCTCCCGCGCTCGACCATCAGCGGCAACGCGAAGTGGCTGGTGATGATGTGGGTGTCGACCGCGCGGTGCAGGAGCGCCAGGCCCTTGCCGAGATCGTGCTCCCAGAGCCTCTTGTCCCACTCGGTCAGCGCTTCGCCGCCCCACACGTCGTTGACCAGCACGTCGAGCCGGCCGTGGTCCGCCCGGACACGTTCGGCGAGGGCCCGCACCTGGTCCGGCTCGGAGTGGTCGACGCGGACCGCGATGCCCGTGCCGCCGCGCGCGGTGACGAGGTCCGCGGTGTCCTCGATCGTCTCGGGACGATCCAGGTCGGAACGGCCCGCGCGGGTGCTGCGGCCGGTGACGTACACCGTCGCGCCCGCCGCGCCGAGCTCGACGGCGATGGCCCGGCCGGCTCCGCGGGTGCCGCCGGCGACCAAAGCGACCTTGCCGGTGAGACGCATGGGTCATCCTCTCCCAGTTAATAAATGTACATTCATTTACTATAACGAGCAGGCGGCGGGACGGGCAAGCGACGCGTAGGCGCGCGAGCTAGCGGGCGGCGAGGCGCCAGAGCGAGGTGACCTCGGCGGCGCGGGCCTCGTACAGCGGGTCGCCGGAGTCCGCGGCGCGTGGGTGCCGCGGCCTGGTGTCCATCCGGTCGAGTACGCGCAGGCCCGCCGTCTCGAACGCGTCGAGCAACTCGGCCCGCGTGCGCAGTCCGAGATGCTCGGCCAGGTCGGAGAGGATCAGCCAGCCCTCCCCGCCCGGCGGCTCCAGATGCCCGGCGAGCCCGTTCAAGAAGCCCCGCAACATCCGGCTGTCCGGGTCGTACACCGCGTACTCCAGCGGAGAGCTCGGGCGCGCGGGCAACCAGGGCGGGTTGCACACCACCAGCGGCGCCCGGCCGGGCGGGAAGAGGTCGGCCTCGGTCACCTCGACCCGGTCCGCCAGATCGAGCCGGGCGACGTTCTCGCGCGCGCAGGCGAGGGCGCGCCGGTCCTGGTCGGTGGCCACGACCCGGCGGACGCCGCGGCGCGCCAGAACCGCCGCGAGCACGCCGGTGCCCGTGCCGATGTCGTACGCGAGGGTGTCCGACGGCAGCGGCGCCGCCGCGACCAGATCCACGTACTCGCCTCTGACCGGCGAGAACACGCCATAGTGCGGGTGGACGCGGTCGCCGCCGAGCGCCGGGACCGGTACGCCCTTCTTCCGCCATTCGTGCGCGCCGATGAGCCCCTGCAACTCGCGGAGCGACGTCACGTACGGCTCGTCCGCCTCCCCGTACGCCTCCAGGCAGGCCTGCTCGACGTCGGGCGCGCGGCGCAGCGCGATCTTGTGACCTGCCTCCACCGGGATCAGGACCATGCCCAGCGTCCGGGCTCGCTGCGCCTGTGCCTGCCGGTGCAGATGGAACGCCTGCACTTGCGAGGGCGCCGTGCCCGCGCTCGCGCCCGTGCCGGCGCCCGTGCCCGTGCTCGCGCCTCCACCCGCGCGTTTGCGCTTGCGACGGGGCGTACGGTCGGCCCGGCGGGTCATGGCCTGGAGGAGCTGCCGTGCGTTCTGGAAGTCGCCCCGCCACAGCAGCGCGGTGCCCTCACAGGCCAGCCGGTACGCGTCGTCCGCCTTCGTCCGGTCGTCGGCCACCACCACGCGCCGCGGCGGTGCGGCGCCGTTCTCCGAACGCCAGCGGCTCGAACGTTCCGTCCCGTCCTCGACCCATTCGATGAGCGGGGATTCGTTCACGCCGACCTCGCCAGATCCGAGCTCGACCTGCGGGCCGGGCCGGCCGCGAGCCGGTTGAGCTTGTCCTCGTACTCCGAGCCCGGCTCCGCCGCGTACATCATGAGGCGGCTCAGGTCCGGATCGCCGGGCAGGTGCAGCGTCTCGTACGGCAGCACGAGCAGCCCGACCTCGGGGTGAACGATCCGTGCCTCGCCGTGGGTGAGGTCGACGACGCGGTGCTCGTCCCACAACCGCCGGAAGTCGCCGCCGCGCGACAGCAGAGAGTCGATCAGAGCGCGCAGACGTGCGTCGCGGGGGTCTTGGCCGACCCGGAACCGCAGGTAGGCCACGTTGCGGCGGGCCACCGGCAGCCAGTTGTCGCCGAGCCGGTTCCGGTAGTCGTCGTTCAGATGGATCTGGTGCGTCCAGGTGCGCTCGTCCGGCGGTACCTCGGCCAGGTCGACGAAGACCTCGGCGGTGAGGCGGTTCCAGGCGACCACGTTGGTGTGGTGCCCGACCACGTAGGCCGGGGCGTGCGTGATCGAGTCGAGGAGATGCTGGAGCGGCGGGCGCAGCCGCGGCGGATCGTGGCGGTGGTCGGCGCGCGGCGGGTGGGCCAGCCGGTGCAGGTGGGCGTGCTCGTCGCCGTCGAGCCGGAGCGCGCGGGAGATCGCGTCGAGGATCTCGGTGGAGACGTTGTCGGCGTTCCCCTGCTCCAGCCGGACGTAGTAGGCGACGCTCACCCCGGCGAGCTGGGCCAGCTCCTCACGGCGCAGCCCCGGAACCCGCCGGCGGCCACCGTACGAGCGAAGCCCCACCTCGTCGGGCTGCAACCGGGCCCGGCGGGACTTGAGGAATTCCCCCAGATCGTTCCCCTGCGCCATGACAGCCGAGCGTATCCGGAGCGCGAGGCACCACGGACAGCCGAGGGTGCCACCGCCAGTGGTAGGCACCGCGGGCGTACGAACGAGCGAGGGCTGGGTGGCCGCCTCCGGGCGGCGGATCGTGGACGCGTCCGAACCAAGACGATCACTTTGGAAGAGGCGTTCCATGGCTACTCTGACCGGCGTCACGGCTCCCGCCGCGACGCGGATGACCTCGCGGCACAGGCTGATCCTGGTCCTGCTGCTCGGCGTGCAGTTCATGCTCGCCATCGACTTCTCGATCCTGAACGTGGCGCTGCCGGTGGTCGGCGAGGGACTGGGCTTCGGGCTCGGCTCGCTGCAGTGGATCGCGACCGCGTTCGCGCTGCCCGCCGCCGGGTTCACGCTCCTGTTCGGCCGGGTCGCGGACCTGTTCGGGCGGCGGCGCATGCTGCTCGCCGGAATGGGCCTGCTGGCGGTCGGCTCGCTCATCGGCGGGCTGGCGACCTCCCCGGCGTGGCTGCTCACCGGGCGGGTACTGCAGGGGCTGGCGACGGCCATCGCGACCCCGGCGGCCCTCTCGTTGATCACTACGTCGTTCCCGGAGGGGCCGCTGCGCCATCGGGCGCTCGGGCTCAGCGGGGCGCTGATGTCGGCCGGGTTCACGGCGGGCGCGGTGCTGGGCGGCGTGCTCACCGACCTGCTGAGCTGGCGTTGGGCGTTCCTGATCAACGTGCCGATCGCGGTCTTCGTGCTGGTGGCGACGCCGCTCGTGATCACTGATCGCGACGGTATGGCCACCCGGCGGGATCGGGGCGCACGGCTGGACGTGCCAGGCGCGATCACTGTCACGGGCGGCCTGCTGGCCCTGGTGTACGGCATCACCGCGGCCGGGACGCAAGGCTGGTCCGACCCGTTCGCGCTGGGCGCACTCGTCCTCGCGGCGGTGCTGCTGGTGGCGTTCTGGGTCGCCGAACGGCACGCACCCGCCCCGCTGGTGCCGCTGCGCGTGCTCGCGAAGCGCACGGTCACCTGGGGGAACGTCGGCGGCTTCATCGCGTTCGCCACCGAGACCTCGCTGGTCTTCCTCATGACGCTCTACCTGCAGCAAGTCCTCGGCTACTCGGCGATGGCCACCGGTCTCGCCCTCGGCGTCCTCGGTGCTGGCACGTTCGCGGGCGGTGTCGCGGCTCCGCGGATCATGGCGCGGCTGGGTGGCCGCTGGACCCTGGCCTCGGGGCTGGTCTTGCAGGCCGTGGCGACGGCCGCGCTCCTCGGCCTCGGCGAGACCCGCAGCGGGCTGCCGCTGCTGCTGGTCGCGACGGCGATCGGCGGGTTCGGCAACCTCGTGGCCATCGTGGCCTTCATGGGCACCGCCACCTCCGGCCTGCCGGATGAGGAACAGGGGCTCGCCACCGGCCTGGCGACCATGACCCAGCAGGTCGCCATCACCCTCGGCATCCCGGTGATGAGCACCATCGCCACCGCGGGCGGCGGTTCGGTCCTCGGCGGCATCCACGCCGCGACGCTCGCCAACGCCGCCATCACCCTCGCGGGTGCCGCACTCGTGGCCGGGTTCCTCCGCCGCCGCGCGATCACGAAGGGCTGATCATGGATCTCGGACTCACCGGCAGGGTCGTCATCGTCACCGGCGCCTCGGCGGGCATCGGCGCGGCCACCACCCGGCTGCTGGCGGACGAGGGCGCGTACGTCGTCGGCGTCGCCCGCGACATCGCCTCCCTCGCCGGCCTCGACGACCGGGTGAGCGGTGTCGCCGCCGACCTCACCGACCCGGCAGCGGCCCAGCGGGTCGTCGACACGGCGCTCGACCGGCACGGACGTCTGGACGGGCTCGTCAACAACGCGGGCGCGCTCACCTCGCGCATCGGGTTCCTCGATGTCACCGACGAGCAGTGGCGCGCCACGTTCGAGCTGAACTTCCACGCCGCGGTGCGGATGGCGCGGGCCGCGCTCCCCGCCCTCATCGACCAGGGCGCCGGAAGCCTCGTGCACGTGTCGAGCGAGGCCGGCCGGTTCCCCGACACGCCGCTGGTCGACTACGCGGCGGCCAAGACGGCGCTGCTGTCGTTGTCCAAGACGCTGGCGGGGGAGTTCGGCCGGTGCGGCATCCGTTCCAACGTCGTCTCACCGGGACCGACGCGCACGCGGCTGTGGGACGCGCCGGGCGGCTTCGCCGACCAACTCGCCGAGCAGTACGAGCTGCCCGTCGAGGAGGCCATCCGGCGGTTCGTCCAGGACGAGCGCAGGCTGCCCACCGGACGGCTCGGCACGCCGGACGACGTGGCGCGCGTCATCACCTACCTGGTGTCGCCGCTCGCCACCCAGGTGACCGGGGCCGAGTGGGCGGTCGACGGCGGCGCCCTGCGCCAGATCTGAATCCGGCCGGCCGCGCCCCGCGCCCCCCCGGCGCCCGCCCCGCCTCAGCACCCACCCCGCCCAGGCGTCCACGACGATCAGGAGGGGACCTTGTCGAGGAAGCCGTGCACCCGGTCGATCCGGCCGTCCTCGGCGAACACCGCCACGTCGAAGCCGGCCACCACGGCCTCCTCCGCTCCCGCCGGGCCGAGTTCCCAGGTGAAGCGGGCGAGGTCGTGGTGGGCGTCGACGTTCCCGGCGAGGCGGAAGACGAAGTCCGGGAACTGCTGCTGCACGGCGGCGATGGTGGCGTCGAGCGCGTCGCGTCCCTCGACCGCCACGAGCGGGTCGGTGTACGCGGCGTTCTCGGTCCACACCTCGTCGATGGCCGCCCGGCGTGCGGCGGCGTCCTTCTCGTTCCAGATGTCGATGTAGCGCTGGGCCTGCTCGTGAGCGTCGTTGTTCATGGCCTCCACGGTGCCGGGCGTGCTCGGCAAAGGCGATTACCTCCCAGGTCATGGGAGCCCGGGCGGACCCGCGCGGCGGCGGGCGGAGGATGATGTCGGATTTTCGCTAGTGAAAGCCGCTGGCCTCGGTGATGCTGGGAGCATGCATGAAGATGTTGAGCGGTGCGTACGGGCCGTCCAGTCCAAGGACGCGCGCTTCGACGGGTGGTTCTTCACCGGGGTCGTGACCACGGGGATCTACTGCCGGCCGAGCTGCCCGGTCGTCCCGCCGAAGCCCGAGAACATGCGCTTCTATCCGAGCGCCGCGGCCGCCCAGCAGGCCGGGTTCCGGGCCTGCAAGCGGTGCCGCCCCGACGCCAGCCCCGGCTCGCCGCAGTGGAACGAACGGGCCGACGTCGTGGCCCGCGCGATGCGGCTGATCGCCGACGGCGTGGTGGACCGCGAGGGTGTGCCCGGTCTGGCGGCGCACCTCGGCTACAGCACCCGCCAGATCGAACGCCAGCTCCATGCCGAGCTCGGCGCCGGCCCGCTCGCCCTGGCCAGGGCCCAGCGAGCCCAGACCGCGCGGCTCCTCATCGAGACGAGCGCCCTGCCGATGGGCGATGTCGCGTTCGCCGCCGGGTTCGCCAGCATCCGCGCGTTCAACGACACCGTCCGCGAGGTCTTCGCGCTCACCCCGACCCAGCTGCGTGACCGCGTCGCTCGCGGCCATCCGGCCCGCGGCCACTCGGCCGGCACGGCTCCGGAGCCGGGGGAGTCGGTGGCGACCCTGTCGCTGCGGCTGCCGTTCCGTGCCCCGCTCTGCCCGGACAACCTCTTCGGCCACCTCGCGGCGACCGGTGTCCCGGGCGTGGAGGAGTGGCGGGACGGCGCGTACCGCCGCACCCTGCGCCTGCCGAACGGGCACGGCATCGTCTCCCTGCGGCCCCAGCCCGACCATGTGGCGTGCACGTTGGCGCTGACCGACGTGCGCGACCTGACGATCGCGATCAGCCGGTGCCGGCGCATGCTCGACCTGGACGCCGATCCCGTCGCGGTCGACGACCTGCTGCGCACCGACCCGGTGCTCACGCCACTCGTCGACAAGGCGCCGGGCAGGCGGGTGCCGAGAACGGTCGACGCGGCGGAGTTCGCCGTCCGGGCGGTGCTCGGCCAGCAGGTGTCCACCGCGGCGGCGCGCACCCACGCGGCCCGGCTGGTGACCGCGCACGGACGGCCGATCACCGACTCGGACGGCGGGCTCACGCACCTGTTCCCCGATCCCGCCGCGCTGGCCGCGCTCGACCCGGCGGCGCTGGCCTTCCCCCAGACGCGCCGGACGACGCTCACCACGCTGGTGGCGGCGCTGGCCTCGGGTGAGATCGACCTGGGCGTCGGCAGCGACTGGACCGAGGCCCGCACCCGACTGGCCGCACTGCCCGGAGTCGGTCCCTGGACCATCGAGACGATCGCCATGCGCGCGCTCGGCGACCCCGACGCCTTCATCCCCGGCGACCTCGGCATCCGCGTGGCCGCCCGCGAGCTGGGGCTGCCCACCACACCGGCGGCGCTCACCAGGCGTTCCGCGTCCTGGCGCCCCTGGCGGGCGTACGCGGTGCAGTACCTGTGGGCCACTGGCGACCACGCCATCAACCGGCTGCCCGCCGCCTGACCGACGAGAGGACCGCAATGATGACCACGAAGACCCACACCGGGCACCGGACGCACGCCGTGCTGGAGAGCCCGTACGGCCCGTTGACCATGGTGGCGACCGACGGCGTGCTGTCGGGGCTCTACATGAACCTCCAGCGGCACCGCCCGGCGGAGGAGCTGTTCGGCGATCGGGAGCCCGACCACCGCACGCCTCCGTTCGGCCCTGTGGTCGAGCAACTGGAGGCCTACTTCGCGGGCGAGCTCACGGAGTTCGACCTGCCGCTGGCGCTGCGCGGCACGCCGTTCCAACGCACGGTGTGGCAGGCCCTGCAGGAAATCCCGTACGGCGAGACCATCTCGTACGGGCAACTCGCCCAGCGGATCGGCAAGCCCTCCGCCTCGCGCGCCGTCGGCCTGGCCAACGGCAAGAACCCGATCAGCATCATCGTCCCGTGCCATCGCGTCGTGGGCTCCGCGGGCAGCCTGACCGGCTACGGCGGCGGGCTGGAGCGCAAGCGCCGCCTGCTCGACTTCGAGCGTGACGTCCGCGCGGCCGGCCGCCCGGCGACGACGCTCTTCTGAGACGGGTCGTTTTGTCCCCCGCTGCGACTAACGTTCGTGTCGCAGGCGTGAGGTGAGGGGACGCGACATGGTGGAGTTCCGGGTCGAACGACAGACGCTCGCCGAGGCCGTGGCCTGGGCGGCGCGCACGCTGCCCGCCCGGCCCGCGCTGCCCGTCCTGGCGGGGATGCTCGTCGAGGCCACCGCCGACGGCGGGCTCGTGCTGGCCGGGTTCGACTACGAGGTCTCGGCGCGTGCCCAGGTGGAGACGGCCGTCGCCGAGCCGGGCCGCGTGCTCGTGCCGGGCAGGCTGCTGGCCGAGATCGTGCGCAACCTTCCTCCACACCCTGTGGAATTCTCGACCAAGGGCGCGGAGGTCGTGGTCCGCTGCGGCAGCGTCGAGTTCGGGCTGCAGATGATGCCGGTCGAGGACTACCCGACGCTGCCGACTCCGCCCGGTGAGGCGGGCACCCTGCCGGGCGACCTCTTCGCCGAGGCCGTCACGCAGGTCACGCCCGCCGCGGGCCGCGACGACACCCTGCCCATGCTGACCGGCGCCCGCATCGACATCGAGGGCGACACGATGTGGCTCGCCTGCACCGACCGCTACCGGATCGCCGCCCGCGAGCTCACGTGGTCACCGTCGAGCCCCGACTTCACCGCCGGGATCGTCGTCCCGGCCCGCACGCTCGCCGACACGGCCAAGTCCATCCGATCGGGCGACGAGGTCGTGATCGGGCTGGCGGGCGGCGGCGACACCCTGATCGGCGTCGAGACCGGCGGCCGGAGCATGACCACCCGCCTGCTGGACGACCAGTACATCGACTACCGCAGCCGTCTCAAGGGCGACTGGACGACCGAGGCCCGCGTGCGCACGGCCCCGTTCGTCGAGGCCCTCAAGCGGGTGGCGCTGGTCACCGAGCGCAACACCCCGATCCGCCTCGCCTTCTCCGCCGACGAGGTGCGAATCCGGGCGGCCTCGGGCGACGCCGCCCGCGCCAACGAGTCCCTGCCGTGCGACCTGTCCGGCGACGAGATCGACATCGCCTTCGGCCCCCACTACCTGCTCGACGGCCTCGCCGGCGTTCACACCGAGTTCGCCCGCCTCCAGTGCACGACCCCCACCAAGCCCGCCCTCCTCACCGCGATCCCCGACCGCAAGGGCGACGACAACGACGAGACCGGCGCCGCGCCCCTGGACACCGACGAAGACACCGGCTTCCGCTACATCGTCATGCCCGTCCGCCTGACCAACTGACCAGATGAGGGCGCGGCCCTTGCTCTGCGCGATGCCCGCTTTGATCAGCGCCGAAGGCGAGCCGGCCGACTGCGTGGCCTTGGGGCGGTCAGTTGTCGCCGGACTGGGCTCTGATCCGGGGCTCGGCGTCCATGGCGTCCGTGCGTACGACCTGGTGGGAGCCGACCACGCAGACGCCGTCGGGCAGGGAGGTGGAGGCCAGCCAGACCGCGTTGTCGCCCACGGGCTGCGGCGGGGTGGTCAGGGTCCAGCGGTGGCCGTCGTGGTGCGCGAGTTCGCCGTGGCCGCCCGCGACCCAGATGTCGTCGGAGGCGGTCGCCGTGATCGTGTTGGCCGCCGTGATCGGGGCCTTGACGCGCTTCCACTTCCGGCCGTTCCAGTGCAGCACGCGGTCGCGGCCGACGGCCCACGCCTCGTCCGGTGCGATCGCGACGACTCCGGTCAGCGGGAAGCGTGTCGCCGGACAGGGCACACGGGTCCACGCGCGGCCGTCGTACCGCATGATCAGCCCGGCGCGGTCGTCGGCGCCGACGGCCCAGACGTCGTCGGCGGCGGTCGCGGACACCGCGAGCAGCTTGCCCTTGGCGATGCGCGGCATGGTCGCGGCCTCCCAGTCCGTGCCGGACCAGTGGAGGGCGACCGGCCCGGCGGCGCCCCAGGGGAAGCCGTGGCCGACGGCCCACGCCTCGGCCCCGGCGGCCGTCACGTCCGTGAGCACGTAGTCGGCGGGCTCGGGAGAGGCCGCGGCAGACCAGGACGAACCGTTCCAATGCCGGATCAGCGGGACCTCGGCGCCGGCCAGCCGGTCGTAGCCGCCGCCCACCGCGATGGCCTGGACGGGACCCGAGGTCAGCGCGATGCCCTGGATGCCCGCACCGACGAGCGCGGCCTCCGGCTCAGGGCCGGGCGGGACGATCCACGAGGAGCCGTCCCAGCGGGCGAGCAGCGGTCGCTGCCCCGCGTGGCCGGCGACCCAGATCTCGGTCGGCGACGCGGCCGCCACCGCGGCCAGGAGATGCGGCGCGTCGGCCACGGCGGGATCGATCGTTCGCCAGGTGGTCCCACCGGGGAGGACCATCACCGCGCTTTTCACCCCGGCGCGGTCATGGGTCTCTGGTCGGTTCACCGCACATGGCCCCTTTGGGTGAGACGACACCTTTCGAGCGGGATCATCGACCGTCGAAGGGGTGGTTGACAAGCGTCCGCACGATTCCGCAACGAATGGATGGGGATGGGGCGTTCCATCGTGATCGGCACTTCAGGTCACGGGTCGAGCACGGCGAGTGTGAAGCGCACGTCAGTGCCCGTCTCGTTACCGTACGCATGTGGCCGGTCACCGACGAAGACCGCCGCCGTCCCGGCCGCGAGCGTGTCCATGTGACCGTCCACGTGAAGGGTGAGCGTTCCCTGCTGAACGTGGACGAGCTCTTTGGTGCCCGGGATATGGGCTTCGCTCTCCCTGAGCTCGCCGGGCTTCAGCGTCCAGGCCCACAACTCCAGGGACGGTCGCGGGTCGCTGCCCGCGAGCAGGGTTCCGCTGCCGCCGTCGGGGCCGCGCCACAACACGACGTGCTTGTCCGGCGGGAACAGCCGTACCAGCGGCTCTTCCCGTACCTGGACGAGGTGGGTCAGGGAGACCCCGAGCGCCTCCGAGATCCGGATCAGCGTGCTGAGGTTGGGGTTGCCGCGGCCCTGCTCCAGGCCGACCAGCACGCCCTTGCTCACGCCGGCGCGCGCGGCGAGCTCGTCGAGGGTCCAGCCATGGCGTGCGCGCAGGGTGCGCACGGTCCTGGCGACGGCCTCGCCGATCAGTTCCTGCTCGCTCACACTGCCCTCCCGTTCCGGCCCAGGTTAGAGCCAGCGGAACCCCGGTCGTTATAGTGCCCTCGTCAGTCCATTAAAATGACCGCATCGACGATCGCTGGAGGGACGTTCCATGCTGGATGAGATCACCGTTGAGCAGGCCGTACGGGAGCTGCGCCCGGACTTCGCGGTGCTCGCCATCACCGCGGAGGGGCTGACGAACGGGCCGAGCGACGACACCTCGGCGGAGTGGCTCTCGCTCTCGGGCGAACGGGCGGCAGGCGCCCAGGAGCACCCCCACGTGATCGCCTGGCGCGAGGCGTACCAGGCGTTCGGCGCCAAGCCCAAGCGGACCCGGCCGTCCGTCGACGCGCTCATCCGCCGGGCCGATTCCCTGCCCACGATCAACAAGGTCGTCGACGCCTACAACGCCGTCAGCGTCGAGTACGTCCTGCCGATCGGCGGCGAAGACCTCGACGGCTACCGCGGCGCGGCGCGGCTGGCGCGGGCCACCGGCGACGAGCCGTTCGACGTCATCGCCGACGGCGAGCCCGCCGTGGAGCACCCCGCCCCCGGCGAGGTCGTCTGGCGGGACGACCAGGGCGTGACGTGCAGGCGGTGGAACTGGCGGCAGTGCGTCCGTACGCGCGTCACCGAGGACACCAAGAACGTCCTCTTCCTCCTGGAGCGGCTCGAACCGTACTCCCTCGACCGGCTCCGCGAGGCGGGCGACGACCTGGCGGCGCGGCTGCGCGTGATCTCCCCGGACGTCCGGATCCAGAGCCGCCTGATCGGATGGTGACGCTGCTCGCCCTGGGCGCGGCCCTCTCCTATGGCGTCGCCGACTTCCTCGGCGGTGCCGTCTCCCGGCGCTCGACCGCGCTCAGGGCCCTCCTGTGGTGTGTTCCGACCGGGCTCGCGTTCGTCGTGATCGCGACCCTCCTCACCGGCGGCTCGCCCACCACATCCTCGATGGCGTGGGGATTCGGTGCCGGACTGGCCGGCGGCACGGGTTTGATCACGTTCTACCGGGCGCTGGCGCAGGGACCGATGAGCGTGGTCGCGCCGGTCTCCGCGCTGACATCGTCCCTGCTTCCGGTCGGCGCCGGCCTGCTGCGCGGCGAACGGCTCGACACCACCGTCCTCCTCGGCGTCCTGCTCTGCCTGGTCGCGATCGGCCTGGTGAGCATGGAGGAGAACGGCGAGGAGCGCCGGACGGCCCACGGGCCCATCATGGCCGGAGTGTCCGGTGCCTGCTTCGGCGTCTTCTTCATCCTGCTCAAGGAGGCCGGCGACGGCTCAGGCCTCTGGCCCCTCGTCGGCGCGAGAGCGGGCAACCTGCTCATCATCGTCGTTGCGTTCGCCGTCCTCTCCCGCCTGCGCCCCGACACGGGCTCCAAGGTCTCGGGCCGCCTCCTCATCGCCCTGGCCCTGATCTCCGGCGTCCTCGACGCCGGAGCCAACGCGCTCTACTTCCTCGCCGTCCAGGACGGCATGCTCAGCCTCGCCGCCGTCCTCACCTCGCTCTACCCGGCGATCACGGTCCTGATGGCGAGGATCGCCTACAGCGAGCGCCTCCGCGCCGTACAGCGGATCGGCCTGGCCATCGCGGCGGCCGGCGTCGCCCTCGTCACCGTCGGCTGAACGCTGACCACGTCTGACTCGGGAACCTGACGGAGAACCCCCGTCTTTTGTGACACATCACGCCACTTGTTGGGCTAAATCGTCACAATTTACGCTCACTTGACCCGGGTCCTACGCAGTACAGCTCCCTGACAGCCCAGAGGAGGCCCCCCGCATGCTGCGACGCAAAGGCGCGCGTGCCCTGTTCGGCACAGCCGCCCTCACCCTCACCCTGTCCATCGCTCCCGCGGCCAACTCCGCCACGACGCTGGCCACCACCCTCTACTACGACGACAGCCAGGCCGCGGAGTTCAAGAGCGCCGTCGCCGCCGGCGCCCAGGCGTGGAACTCCACCGTCACCAACGTCAACATCCAGAAGGCCCCGGCCGGACGCCGCGCCGAGATCGTGATCATCGCCGACAACGGCTGGCCCCGAGCCCAGCTCGGCCCGGTGCGCCCCGGCGGCCGCGTCACGATCTGGTTCGGCCGCCAGGCCGTCACCCAGGGCTACAACACCACCCGCATCGCCTCACACGAGATGGGCCACAGCCTGGGCCTCCCCGACCGCAAACCAGGCCCGTGCTCGTCCCTGATGTCCGGCTCCACCGGCGGCGTCTCCTGCACCAACGCGCTCCCGAACGCCACCGAACGAGCCAGCGTCAACCGCATCTACGCGGGCACCTGGACCCCGGCACCCACCAACGCCCCCGTCCTGGTCGACGCCCCCTGACCCACCGAAGAGTCCCCGTGGGCGAGGCCACCCCCTCGCCCACGGGAACACCAAGCCCGACGCCCACTCCGCCGAGAGAACGCCATCTCGATCACCCGCCACAACACATGATCGCGACACCCCTCGTCATCCCACAGCCGATCGGGCCGCCCCCACACCTCACCCGCGTCAACAAACCTGCGGGTCGCTACAGCCAGCGGCCGACGATCGCCCCGCCGAGCGCCGAGCAACCTAACGTCGAGCATTCCTGCGGCAACCACGGACCATGCGCCAGTACCGGCCAGCGTCGCTCGCAGCAAGCCTGTGAGCAGGGAGCGCCGCTCGCTCGCTCGCCGCGGACGTCGGCGGCTCGCAAGGCGGTTTGGCCCGAAGGGGGCAGCGGCGGCCGGTGATCTCCTCGGGTTCGAACCCCATGCCGCCGGTGTCAGCGCGGACGAACCCCCGGCATTGCGGCGTACGCCTGGACCAGACGAACGGGCCACCGCCGCACCCCTGGTCACGCCCGGTCGAAGACAGGAACGTATCCCGCGTACCGTCGAGCGGCTTAACGCGCCGCACCCGTGACTTCAGTGCATTGCTTGGTCTGACTGCGGAGCGCGACGTTCAGCGCGCGTGTACTCCAGTCGGCGTATGTCCAATGTCGCCCACGGACCGACGACTCTCCGGCGTCGTCTGACCATGCTGGTCGGACCGGCTGCGTTCGAAGGAGACGACACTTGGCTGTCCGTAGAACGTCCTCGTCCTGGTGGGCGACCTTGGCGGGACTCATCGTCGGAGCTGCGGGGATCTCCGTCCTGTGGGCCGCGGGTCAGGATTTCCCGGTCTACCCCCCGCCAGGAATCATCATTCTTCTGGTCGGCGCCGCGTTCGTCGGCCTGTCCCCGTGGCGCTGGGCGCCGGCCGTGGGCGCGGGCCTCGGACTGTTCGTCGTCGCAGGCTTCCTGATCAGCGGCCTGGCAGGCGGAGACGGATTCGACAACCTGACCGCCGAGCACGGCATGGGCAGGGCGATCGGCCAAGGAATCCAGCTGCTCGGCGTCACCCTCGCCCTGGCCGCGGGCTCACTGGCGACCAGGACCAACTACTCGAACTCAGACATCAAATAACGCCATGTCGCCCCCTGACGACAAAGGGCCTCTGAGCTAATGCCACAGCTCGGAGGCCCTCATGGGTGGCGGGGGTGGTGGGATTCGAACCACCCTCTGCCGCCGCCTCTGACGTGCGGAGACCCGCAAAGTAGCAAGTGACCCACCGAACGGACAAGACCCGTCTGGATGCAACAGACGCTCCCGGACGGTCTGGGCCCCCAGAGATCGCGTGCTACTTCCCCTCGACACGAACGGACTTGGGAGCGAGAGGCAAGTCGATGGTAAGGACATCGAAAAGTGGGGCATCCTCCCAACCGCCTCGCAGCCTGGAGATCTTGCTCCATCCCCATCGGCGATACGCCCGGTAGGCGTTTTCGTTGTCCGGCCGGACGAGCAACACCGCACGCGTCTCGCGGCGACCGCCCAACAACTCATCATGTAGCGCACGCGCGACACCGCGACCTGTCCATGCCCGGCACACCATGATCTCGGAAAGCGCGAACGTCCGGCGTCCGGTCTCATGGGTCCATCCGGGTTCTACCTCGGCGGTGAGGTACCGCCACCAGCCCCCATCAGGCGGGCTGAGCGGCCAACCGAACGTTTGCCCCATAGGCTCCTCGCCGTGATAGGCAATCACGAGATCGAAGCCGTCATGGCGCGTGTACGCGTCGAAGCGTGTGAGGAAGGCGTCAACGGTCTCGAATGGGTCGGCACTGTTGACCGCATCGGCGTAGGCGTCCGTGTAGATCCCGACGATAAGGTCGCGCTGCTCCCGGGCGCCGATCCTGTCGTACCGACGAAAGCTCAGCTCAAGGTCGGCCATGGGCCCGATTATCCAGTCATGCCGCTGAGAGCGCGCGGGCAGCCTGGTCGAACCGTACGCAGAACTCTTCGGTCTTGTTGTTCGCGGCGAGCCGCAAGGGGCGCAGCTCATTCAACGTGCGAACCGAGGTCACGCCATGGCTTAGCGCAGGGAGCACCGCCATCCCCTCCCCGATCGCTTGAGTTTCGTCGCCTTGCTCTAGCAGGGCGCCAGCCAGCAGCGCCCCGTAGTAGGCACGATTTCGGGAGGAGTCGAGGGTGCTGTCGTCGAGCACCGATCGATACAGTCGCTCGGCACGGTCGGGATGCCCAAGGTTCAAGTGACCGGCAGCTTCGTGCCCAATGACCTCGGCGGCGCCGACGAACCGAATCCACTCCGGGTCGTCCGCGTGCGGTCCACGATCGAGTTCCACCTTGGCGCGCTTAATTGCACTCTTGAACGTATGAGAATCCCCGAGCAGTGCCGCCGCGTTGCTGCGCCGTAGTGAGATAAGCGTGTGGAGCGGGGGCGAGGGTTCATGTCGGGCAACGTCGGCGGCTTGCTCGGCGAATCTCAGGCCCTCGCGTGCGAGCTTGCGTCGTCCGCTGGTACGGGCGACGTAACAGCTCAGCATCGACATGTTGGTCAGAACGTGGGTGTGCAGGACGGCGTCGTCGGCGCTGCCTGCCATGAGCAATGCCTCGCCGTACAATTGCCGAGCGGAAACAAGGTCACCTGCGTCGAACGCGAGCCAACCGGCACACGTTGCGAGATCGCCCGCAACGGCCAACAGCTCACGGCCGATTGGGGCTGGATAGTCAGACTCGTCGAGCATCTGTCGTGCCCGGTGGAACTGACGGACCGCTTGACGCAGCAGCGCCGCGCCTCCGACGTTCTGATCGCGCCGATAGAGCCTCTCGGCGCAGTTACGCAGGTAATGCACATGTGCCGTGCCCACCCGTTCGGGTATCTGGACCTGTGGCAACACGACCGGCAGGGCCAACCCGGCCGCCATCACGTTAAACGTCCGCCGATCCAATTCGCCCTTCCCTGAACCGAAGATCCGGCTCTCACTCTCCAGTGTCGCATCCTGCCGCCCCATGATGAGAGGAAGCAGAGCCTCACGGGGCATGTCGACCGCATCGGCCACTCTGAGAAGTTCGCGTACGTCATACAGCGTTGCGCGTTGACCTCGTTCGATGAGACTGACCGTCGACTGTGACCAACCTTCGACCAGGTTCGCAAGCTCAAGTTGCGAGAGCCCCGCCGCCGCGCGGAGCACAGCCAAGAACGCCCCTGGATCGGTACGCGCTAGCGCTTGCCGCATCGGCAACGAGTCCCAAACCCATAGCGGAACGATGCCCTCGGCGTCCCTCGCAGCACGTAGGCACGGCCCACACAGCGGATCCGAGTTGTAGCGGTTCAGCACCGCCACCTTGCACGCCGGACACTGTTGGCATTTCGTCGCCATCTCCGGCTCCTTCCCGGCCGGTTGCTGATTGCGACACGCGACAACCCCCGAGGGGGGCGGGAACCATTGCTCACGGTAGCGAAGGGCGGGAACTGGGGCTATATCAATGTGTCATAGCCCTGGAAATTCGGCCGACGACACAGTGACGTTGGGTTGCGATGGAGCCTGCGCGAGCATCCGTTGACATGAATCCGGTGCCGGCTCGCAGGAGGCAGTCGTGGGTATGGACGCGCGACGATCAGGGGACACACCCCGTGAAACTGATCTACGACGCGCTCAGATCTGGGCCTTGTCACAGGCGCTCAAGTCCCACGGGTACGAGTCCGAAATAGCGGAATCCGATCCGATCTTGGACGTTCCGGCCGTGTCTGGACCACCTGTGAGAGTGCGGTGTGAACACCGCTCGGTCTGCGGCGGCGAGCTGTGGTTCTTCCATGCGGGCGGCACCCCGGTCGCGCCCGCAGGCGCCGCTTACATGCAGGACGTCATCGTCGCGGTCAAAGGAAAGCTTGCTAGTCAGGACGGCAGGTGACCGCACATGACCGCCGCCATGATGAAGCGGCCGCCTGTGTGGTGGCCAATCGACGTCGACCCCGAGCAGGTTGTCATGGACGTCAAGCGCTGGTTCCCCGGTGTGTCCGCATGGCTAGGCGAGTACACCGGCCGATGGTGGGCGCTGGTCGGTAACCGCCTGATCGAGGCAGAGAACCCGGACCAGCTTCGCGAACGGATCGCTAGCGTCGCGTCGCCACGCTGGCCATCGCCGCCCCCATTCATAACCCCCGGGGCGACGGTCAGGCGGCGCGACACCTGGCTCGGCGCGGCGGAACCGCCGCCCGTTCCCACACAACGAACGCGCCGCACGTGCTCGCCGCGCCGGGCCAGCCCCCTTCCGAACATGCGCCTGTCGGCTCGACGCGGCCGGTTGCGGGGATTCCTACGCCGTCTCGTCGGCGGGCCGAAGTCCACCGTGCAACAGACGACGGGATGGTGACCGCGCTCATGAAGGTAAAGCACCCGCACAACGGGACGAGGGATCACGCGACCGACGCCGGGCCGTCCCGGGACGAAGAACAAGCGTTCATGCGCGTCATGGAGGGTTACTCGGACATTGTCCGTGACGCCCTGGACAACGCCGAGGTGAGCGTCGGATGCGTGCACGGGATCACGCCGCACGCAATCGAGGAGTACGGCGACCTTCCGGGCGCGGCGCTGATGGTGTCGTGGCTGGAAGCCGACGGGCAGGTCGTCGCTAAGGCGGTATGGATTCCCTGGCCGTTGCTGCCGATGCTGTTCGCGGTCTCGGACACGTTGCGCTCGCAGGAGTTCGCAACCGGGATGGACGCGCTTGCTCAGGTGGCGCCGGGCGGGGAGTGCTAATGCGCCTGACGTCGAGGACGCGTCCACCGAGCAGCTCCAAGCGGCGGCGATGCAAGTTGCTTTCGAGGTGACCGCAGCCGCATTCGAGCAGGTATTGCGCGAGAACGGCATGTTGCCCAACACGATCAACGCCATCCAGGAGGCCAACGAGTGACAACTGATGCCACGCCGCCGCCTATGCCGGAGCGATGGCGAATCACCGTGCCCGCACTGTCGGACGCCTTCCAAGTGGAGATGCGGAAAGACGACTCGACGCGCGGCCTGTGGTGGGGGAACCAAGAGGTCGGCATCGCCGAACGATGCGCCGGCGACCGTTGGGCGGCGAGCGGCCGCGATGGGGAATCGCTGCTGAACGGACAGGCAGACGACCACCTGTTCGCCGATTCCGACAACGCACTCATCCGGGCCCGCGATGCTTGGCGTGCGCGTCCGGTGAGGGTCTCGGAGATCCTCAGCGATGACTACTGGATCGAGGATCGTCCTCTCGGAGGGGTGACGTCCTTGTGGCTCGGTCGGATTCACCTCGGCTACGTCCGGCCGAAGATGAACGGCATGTACCTGGCGTACACCACCGACGACAAGCCGATTCACACCGATGACGCCGTCAAATACAACGTGTACGCCGACCAAGACCAGGGCCTGAAGGCCGTTCAACACGCATGGCGGACGCACCTGCGGAGGATCCTGCGCCTGCCGCTCGCACACGACCAATGAGTTTCTCCGGGCCGGTGCCCGGAGCGGGAACCGCGCGGACCAACCGTGCCCCGACGGCTCTACAAGGAGCAGCCACGTGACGACCACCCTCGAACCGGCGGCACCGACCGTCACCCTGCCCAGCCCGCGCGAGCTGCTGGACTACGCCCCCGGGCTGTTCGACAAGCTCGCTGCCTACGTCGCCAAGCACCAGGCGCTGACCCTCCCCTACGCCGAGAGGGTCATCGAGCAGACCTTGATCTGGTTCAAGGCGTGCGCCGGCAACCCGTCTCAGCGTGTGGGCATGACCGACGCCGTCGATCACGGCTGGCACGCGTTCATCCTGCACTCGCAGGACTACACGACCTTCTGTGAGCGGATGTTCGGGCACTACCTGCACCATGTGCCGCCCGCTCCCGGACAGCACATGACCGAGCAGGAGGTCGCCGCCACGCTGCCGGCACTGCGCGCCACCGGCTACGCGGTCGACGACATGTTCTGGGACGGTCCCGGGTACGGCTGCTGCCCGCCGGACCCGTGTACGCGTTACGTCGACCCCGCACGCCGCGAGACCCATCCCGCCCATCCGACCGAGACCGGTACGCCGCGCCCGCCCGAGCCCATCTCGGCGTGATCAACTGGCAGGCTCTCTCACATGGACCGCACCGCCTGGGAGAGCCTGCCCCCCGACCTGCGCGAGGCCGTCGAACAGCACCTCGGACCGGTGGTGAAGGCCGAACCGGTCCGCGAGGGACGCCGATCGGCATTCGCCGCCACTCTCCACACCACGACCGGCCGCCTGTTCCTCAAGGGGTCGCCCGACAGCGACGCCAAAGCCATGGAACAACTCGCCCGCGAGGCCGCGCTCGCCCCGTACATTGCCGGTGCCGTGGCCCCTGCCCTGCTGCTCGATCAGCACACCGCCGGATGGCGGATCTTGGCTTTCGACCACGTCGCGGGACACCGCGCCAGCTACTCTCCGGGCTCACCAGACGTCGCGCAGGCCGTCGAGACGCTGGCCACACTCGACGAGATCACCGTTCCCGCCGCGGTTCCGCTGATGCGGTTCGAGGCGCGCTGGTCATCGTTCACCCCCGCGACCCGCCACCTAGGAGAGCTGGCAGGATCCGCGCTGCTGCACACCGACCTCAACCCCGGCAACATCCTCGTTGGCGCAGGAACCGCGACACTGGTCGACTGGGGCATGGCCAGTTGCGGCGCTGCCTTCGTCAACCCGTGCGACCTGGTTATCAATCTCATCGCCGGGGGACATGACCCCCGCGCGGCCGAATCGGCCGTCGCCGACCTCGACGCATGGCAAGCCGCCGCTCCCGACACCATCGACTACTACGCGCGTACCGTCGCGATCGCCTGGCTAGAAGCCTTCTGGAACATTCGCCATCCATGGGCGAACGCCGTGGTGCGCGCCGCCCAGCGCTGGGCACTGCACCGCCGCGACCATTGCCGGGGATGATGAGCGCCGACAAGGCGGCCCGCCAGGTGCCGGGGTGACGACTCCGTCGACGGCAAGTCGCTTTCGCGCTGGACATCGCGGCAAAGCTCGGCAGACCGCGAGCCGTAGACGCCGTCGGCGTGAGGGACCAGCCGGGGGGCTGGCTGCCGGGCGTTGCCTTGCACACCTTGGACGTCGGGCGTCCGGCCTCTGGCGCCGTTGCGCGCCCATGCGCGTGTAGAGGGCTTGGTCCACGGATGGGGTGGGTCTGGGGGCTTGCCCCCAGCCTGGGGCGCGGGGCGGGAGCCTCGCAGAGCGCTGTCCGAGCGGAGCGAGGGCGATGCCGTTGGGGGCGCGGGGGAGCTTCCACATCGGGGCGTATGGAGCTGGTCCGCGATCGGTGATGCGATGATCACCGACGCAAAAGGGCCGCCCAAGCTGTTATGCCAGCTCAGCGGCCCTTTGGGGTGGCGGTGGTGGTGGGATTCGAACCCGCACCGCACACCCTTTCTAAGCTTTGGTTTTGCGAAAGTAGCAGGTCAGCGCCCGACGAGTCCAGACGAAACGAGACGAAGCCGGACTAGATTGACGATCGGTGCCGCGCCTTCGCGTCACCGATGATCTTGGTCCGTGGGGCGACTGTCGCTTGACGGTTCGGCATCCTTGGGTGGGGCAGCCCTCGCGGTGATGAGACGCTGTAGGCGCATCCATAATGGTTTTCGCGAGAAGCATGCCAACCAGTGAGGAGCGCGCTGTGTGGACCGCAACTTCAGTGCCGTACCTGTCCCCTCGGCGAGAGGGCGAAGTCGATCCGTGGTCGCGGGAAGCTGCACAAGGAGGACGAACCGGCACTCAGAAGATCCGCGAGGTAGTCACGGAGACGCCACCCGCTGAGGTGGCGAGAGCCCTGGAGTTGCCAGAAGGAGCGCCGGCGGTGGTTCGGCGACGCACGATGTTGCTAGAGGATCGGCCGGTCGAACTCACTGACTCCTGGTATCCGACCGACATCGCGGCTGGCACAGCGCTCGCCGAAGCGGGAAAGATCAAGGGTGGTGCCGTGACTCTGCTCGCTGACCTCGGGTACGCCGTATACGAAGCGCGGGAAGAGATTGAGGTTCGCGGTGCGACTTCGCAGGAGGCCGCAGAATTGAGGCTGCCAGCAGGCGCGCCGGTGATCATTCTACGGCGGACGAGTTTGACCGCGGATGAGAAGCCGTTCGAGGCGTCGGTGATGGTGATGGTCCCCGAAGGGCGTCGCCTGCGCTACCGGTTGATTGCAGGCTGATCGGTGACACGACGAGCTGACGAACGTCCGCCCTACGAGCAGATGGCGGCGGATCTGAGAGCCCGGATCATGGCGGGCGATCTTGAGCCGGGGACACAACTCCCGTCGACGGCTCGACTCGTCGAGGAGTTCGGAGTCGCGAACACCACGGTTCAGAAGGCGTTGGCGGTGCTCAAGGGTGAGGGGTACCTCACCAGTCGCCAGGGCAAGGGCGTGTTCGTCCGTGATCGCCAGCCGTTCCGGGTCGAAGTCGGAACCTACTTCGAGCCGCAGCCAGGCGGGTACTCCTACGAACTGCTCAAAGTCGAACAGGTGACACCGCCGGCCGAAGTCGTCAAGGCGTTCGGGCTGGAAGCGGCCGATCAAGTGCAGATGCGTAAGCGGCTGCTGAGGCATGGCGGGCGTCCGGTCGAGGTCGATTGGTCGTACTACCCGTTGAGCCTGGCTCGCGGTACCGAGTTGGCCGAGCCTCGCAGGATTCGAGGCGGCGCTCCGCGCGTCTTGGCCGAAGCGGGATACCCGCAGCGCTACTACGTGGACGCGGTATCAGCACGGATGCCGACTGTCGAAGAAGCGGAGTTGTTGTCGCTCCCGAATGTCCCAGTCATCCGGCAGTTCCGAACTGTCTACTCCGACGGAGATCGTCCCGTCGAGGTGTCGGTGCTGGTCAAAGGCTCACACCTGTATGAGCTGCAATACCGGTCGTCTGTCTGACCGTGCGGGCAACGATCCTGATTGCCCTGGTCCGACCCCTTGAGTACTTCTCGCGATAAGCGTTAAAGTCGTCTCACGTTCAGCACGGACCACGTGACAGAGCGGCTTGGCCTCGGCACGCGCGGATAGCGCGTCACCGGGCGAGACAACTAGAGAGCCGCCGCGCGGTCGGGGCTTGAGATTGGAACCCTCCCCCGACCGCGCGGCTTCCACCTCGCTAGGGAGGCAGGATGACGATACCTGGCGGCGAGAACGGCGCCTGTGTCGGACAGCGCGAGCGGGAAGAGAACGCGCTCGCCGAGTTGCGGATCGACTTTCCCGGCTACCGGATCACGCGCGGCCGTCGGCATGACGACGCGTCCGGATCATGGGTCGCTGCTCTGCGCGACCCTGTGGTGGGCGTTGACCCCACCGTTATCACGTCGACGGCTGACGACCTGCGGGCGGCGCTGGAAGACCAGCGCCGTCGCGCGAAGAACGGCGAGAGGCCGCTCATCGAAGGGCGACGGCCGTGACAACCGCGACCATGAACCGGCCGGCGGTGTGGTGGTCAGAGGACATCACGCCCGCCCAGGTCGTGCAGATCATCAAAGAAGCGTTCCCCCGGGTGCGGGCCGTCTACTTCGGCGAGGCCACGCGTCAATGGTGGGCGCTCGTCGGACGCGCGGGCGTCGACGAGACGTGGGTCGAGGCCGACAGTCCGCAGACGCTTTACGAGAAGATCGTCGGTCGCACGCCGCACCTACCCCGCCGTCCCGCAACCAGGCCGACCGCGCCGCCCTCATGGCCGGCGGTTGGACCTGACGGTCGAGCAACACCGCAAATGGGTACCTCGTTGCCCACGGTGCATCCGTCCACCTTCCAGCAGACGGCCGCGCATCAGTGGTCGCCCTCGCCCCAGATGCTAGGGACATCGCCGCGCCACGTGGCGTCGTCTCGCCGGCCGCTCCGCTCCAAGCTGGGGCGGTGGCGGCGACTCGTCGACCGGTGCCGTCGCGCGCTGGGGATCTCGAACGGGGGTGACTGATGTCCCGTTCGGACACCTGGGTTCCCGCCGAGACGTGCGCCGCCCTGGTTCGAGAGGCGATTCGCGAAACCTTGACCGGCCGTTTCTTCAAGGGAACCGTCGAGGAGACGCTCCGTGCCGCACAACGCAAGGTCGACGGTCTGCTCGACGATCTCGACCAGGCCGAGCGCGACCCGCGGGCGCACTACGGGCCGGTCACGCTCGACTGCGAGATCGCATGCTTGGGACTGTCGACGCACGCCTACAACCGACTCACGCGGTTCAACGGCATGAAACCGCAGAGTCCGCCCAAGACGATCGCCGACGTGCTCGCGCTCGCAGAAGCCGGACGACTCGGCGACATCACCGGGATCGGAAAGACCTACGCCCAGGAGATCGAGGACGCATTGCGCCGCTTGGGTTTCTCTGCGCAGCGCAACGAGGGCCATGACCACGACGACTCATCGCCCTCGCCGGAAGTGCAGCCTTCCCCCGACTCGAAAGAGGCTCACCAATGACCGTCGCTCCCAACGCCCCCACCATCGCCCGACACCGCGCCGTCGCTCCAGTCTCATTCCTCGAACTGGAGATCACCCGAGACTGCACGGCCGCGTGCCAGCACTGCTACAGCAACTCCGGACCGACCGGCGGGACCGGAACCATGCGGCCGGCTGACTGGCTGCGCGTGATCGAGCAGGCCGCCGCGCACCCCACGATCGAGACCGTGCAGTTCATCGGCGGCGAGCCGACCATGCACCCGACGTTCGTCGGCCTGGTGCGATTCGCCCTCGGTTCTGGGCTCCAGGTCGCCATCTTCACGAACCTGATTGAGGTCACCCCCGCGCTGTGGGATCTCTACGGGCACGAGCGCGTGCGCCTGTCTACCTCGTGGTACTCGGCCGACCGTGCCCAGCACGACCGCATCTTGCGCCAGCCCGGCGCCTATGACGCCACCTGGGCGAACCTGCGCGAGGTCGTGCGCCGTGACATCCCGATTAAGGTCGGGCTCGTGCGGGTCGTCGACGATCAGGACATCGACGGCGCCGTCGAGCAGATTCTCGGGCTCGGCATCACGAACTACAACGTCGACGACGCTCGGCCGGTCGGCCGTGCCCTCGGCCGAGGGCAGAGGACGACCGTCGATGACCTGTGCGGCATGTGCGGGGACGGCCGCGCGGCGATCGACACGACCGGGCGTCTCATGCCGTGTGTGCTCGGCCGCGACTTCGATGCTGGCAACGTCCACGAGTCCGCGCTCGCCGATCTGCTTGCCGGCGGTCGCTGGGCCGAGGTCGTCGACGCCATCCCGGGCAAGGCGGATCGGTGCGGTCCGGCGGACAGCAACGACTGTGACCCGGCAATCTGAGCCGATGGACTGGAAACCGCACGCCGAACGGCTCGCCGAGCAGGTCACCCATGCCATGTCGCGGTGGCGGCCGGTCGTCGCGTCCATCCCGCGGCACGAGTTCGTGCCGCGCTGGTGGGCGCACGAGTCGGCCGCGCCGGGTCCGTATGGGTCGGCGACCTGGTCGCTCAACGTCGGGCCGGCCGACCCCGAGCAGTGGATGCGCTCGGCCTACGCCGACCGATCACGCGTCACTCGGGTCGGCCCGCATCATGCCGACGACGCACGTCCGGGCGACCAAGCGACGGGCTCGCCGACATCCTCGGCCACCCTGCCGAGCCTGATCGTGTCCATGTGCCAGCACGCCCGCATCGCCGACGGCATGCACGTACTCGACGTTGGGACCGGGTCCGGTTACGGCACGGCCATGCTCGCCGCGCGTCTGGGCGACGATCGAGTCACCTCGGTCGACGTCGATCCCTACCTCGTCGCGTCGGCCGAGGATCGCCTCGACCGCGCCGGGTACCGCCCTGTGGTCCGGACGGTGGACGCGATCGGGCCGCTCGACGGCGAGTGGGATCGGATCATCGCGACGGTGTCGGTTCGGCCGATCCCGGCGTCATGGCTCGCCGCGCTGCGCCCTGGGGGGCGGCTGGTCTCCTCGATCGCGGGCGCCGGTCTGCTGCTCACGGCCGACCGCACCCCCGACGGTGGGGCAGAGGGCCGCATCGAATGGGACCGCGCCGGGTTCATGACTACGCGGACCGGTCCGGATTACCCGCCCGAGATCGTCGACCGGATCGAAGTGGCACGCACTGCCGAGGGCGAGCACGTCGCCGTCAGCCGATTCCCTGTGGTCAACGTGATGGAAGCGTGGGACCTGTGGTCCATGCTCGGCGTCACTGCGCCCGGCATCGACCACGACTACCGGGAAGGGTGCGGCACTCGAACGGCGATCATGGCGCATTCCGACGGTTCCTGGGCGCGTGCCGTCGAGGCACCCGACGGCGAGGTGACCGTGCATCAGGGCGGGCCGCGCCGCCTGTGGGATCTGCTCGACGCCATCCGGGCGCGATGGCTCCGTGAGGGTTCCCTACCGGTGAACGGCGCCCGCGCGACGATCGCGCCCGATGGAGTGATTACCCTGCGCCGCGGACGGTGGTCGACGACCATCGCCGATTGACGAGCGTCGGCGCGCCGGGGGGAGCGCCGACGCTCGTCCCTCCCAATGCAAAGAGCGCCCCCAATCCCTACGTGAGGGACTGGGGGCGTTCAGCGTGTTCAGAGGTCAGGCGCCGACGCGCGGTTTGGGTTCCTGCTCGGGCCGGTAGGAGGGGGGCCGCGCGGCGCCGAGCAGCTTGCCCACCCACGGCCAACGGGACTCGGCCAGCCGCACGAGGGTGTAGTAGCCGGCGGTCGCGACGCCGGTGATCCCGACGACGAGCGCCGTCGAGGTCGCGTCGTCGACCTCGACACCGAGCGTCGCCAGCCACGCCACCAGGGCGCCGACGGCGATCGGCACATAGGTACGGATCAGCGAGGTCAGTTCATCGGACAAGGGGTGTGGCCTTTCTGGTGATAACCGTGCCCGTTCTGTCAGTAGGCGATGGCACGATCGGGGGGTGGCCAATTACAAGCGGGAGTTCGGCGAGAAGCCGGGGCATCCGGAGGGCTCGACCTATGGCGGCCGTCTAGAGATTCAGGCTGCGGGCTTGCATGCTCACGAGCGCAACGGGATCTCCGGGACTGCCGCGGAGGGCGCCGACGCGATCGTCGTCAGCGGCGGTTACAGCGATGATGACGACCGCGGCGACGAGCTCTTTTACACCGGTGAGGGCGGCCGAGACCCCAACACCGGCAAGCAGATCAAAGACCAGACCGAGACGGCTGCCGGAAACGCCGGCCTGATCACCAGCGAGCTAGAGGGCTTGCCGGTGCGGGTGTTCTACGGGTCTGAGTCCACGTCGGAGAAGGCGCCCGCATCGGGCTATGTGTACGACGGCCTGTATCGCGTCGTTGACCACTGGTTCGCGCCCAGCAAGGACGATGCCTCGCTTCGCGTTCTGATCTTCCACATGGTCAAGATCGGAAGCGCGGCCGACGTCGAGGCGAGCGAAGAGTTCCCGACGGAGGACACCGAACCCGATACAGAGGCGATCGAGGACGAGATCGAACCGGGTCCCGTCGGCCGCACCGAGACCCGTACCGAGCGGCTTAATCGGCGCAGGAAGATCGCGCGGGAGATCAAGGCGTGGTACGGCGGGCGCTGTCAGGTCTGCGGGCAGACCGTTGACTTGCCCAACGGACCGCATGCCGAGTGTGCCCACATCAAGGGTCTCGGCAAGAAGCACAACGGTCCTGACGTGCACGCCAACGTATTGTGCCTGTGCCCGAACGATCACGTCCGATTCGACTATGGCGCGATCTACCTGACCGACGATCTCAAGGTCATGAACAAGCTGACCGGCGAGGTCATCGGGGAACTCACTGTGAATCGTCGCAAACACAAGATCGGGCTGGATTACGTGCGGTACCACCGCGCTCTCTGGGTCAAAGAACCTTAGGTCACTGGCGCCGACCAGGCGGCGCGCCAGGTGTCGGGGCCGACGACGCCGTCAGCGGCGAGCCGCTTCTCGCGCTGGAAGTCACGGCAGACGTCGGCCGACCGCGGGCCGTAGACGCCGTCGGCGTCCAGCGACCAGCCGCGGGCGCGCATGCGCTGCTGCCACTGCTTGACGTCGGCGCCGCGGATCAGTGCCTTGCCAGTCGTGTAACGGAGGTAGCGGCCGGGCCACTTGGGCGCCGGGCTGGGCTTGCTTGGGGCCGGCTTCCCGGGAGACGGCTTGCCGCCGGGGCGCGGCGCGCCCTTGCTCACCCATCCGTTGAGAGCGCTGCCGGGGCAGGAGGTCGACACGAACGCGCGGTGCGGCTTGATCGCTCGGCCGGCGCCCTTGGAACGCAGGTAGTCGATCGCGTCCCGGATGCCGTTCAGCAGTGCACCGGACGCCGGGTCCTTGTCGCCGATGAGAGCACAGACGGCGTAGTAGTTCTGATTGCCGGTGTTGCTGCCCTGCGCGGCCGAGCGCCGGCCGAGCCCGCGCCCCTCGAACACGTAGCCGTGCTCGCACACGAGCAGGTTGTAGGCGATGCCCTGCCAGCCGCGGCCGTTGACGTGGAACGACTCGATCGAGCGGACACGGGGCGCGCACGTTGAGTGCGGCTTGCCGGTCAGTCGGCCGCCGCCTTCGTAGTGGACGGCGACCCCGCCGGCCGATGGGGTGATGCTGGTCGGGCCGCGGCCGTAGCGGGCGCCCCATGCCGACCGCTTGACGTACTTCACGGGGTTACCTCGATCTCGTCGTATGCGGGCTCGGCGAGCTCGCCGAGCAGTTCGTCGGGGCGCTGGGTGTCGTCGCCGCATGCGGCGTCGTCGGGTTCGGGCACGGGTGGGTCTCCTGTGGTTGGGCATGCCGAAGCGCCCCGCGGCCGATGGCCGGGGGTTGGCGATGCAGGGCGGTTACTTGATGCCGAGTACCGAGATCAGGACCGACACCACGAGCGACAGAACGGCGGTGGTGACGGCGCCGGTCATGATGCGGCGGTCGGCGGCGCGACGGTCGTCGTCGGCGCGGCGTTGCTGGTGCAGCTCGGCGATCTCGGCGGCGAGGTCGTCGAGGCGTTCGCCGATGGCGGCGCGGTGCGCGTCGTAGACCTCGACGGCGACGAACCGGTCGAGGCGGCCGACGATGTCGTCGAGGCGGCGCCCGATGTCGGTCTCGATCCGGCCGAGCGTCCGCGCGACCTCGCCGAGGGTGGGCTCATCCATGCCGATCACGTCGCGAGGGTCGGGGCGGCGGCCGTGTTGTCGGCCGGTGGTTGGGGCGGGGGTTGGCCGAGCAGGTCGGCGCGCAACTCCTCGACCGTGTGCGCCTTCTCGGCGACGGCGTCGAGGCTGAGCGGTTCGGCTCGGATGACGGCGAACGGGTCGGCGGTACGCAGACCTCGCGCGGCGGGCGCGGTGACGATCTGTACCTCGGTCTTGACGGCGTCGATGCGGGCGAGGTGTGCGGCGCGGGCGTCGTCGATGGTCGGCGCGTTGTAGAGGGTGATCGCGTCGGGCGCGGGGTCGGCGAGGAACGGTTCGTGAAGCACGATGTCGAGCAGGGTGTCGACGTCGGTGGGATCGATGCCGTACTCGGCCGCGCGCCATTCGAGGGTGTCGGCGGGGAAGACGTGCGCGATCGAGCTTCCGTCGGTCCGTTGATAGGTCACGTACCAGCAGGCGGCGCCGCCGAACGTGCGCGCCTCGACGGTCTGTGTCTGGTAGGTCTGCATGTCTCCCTAGCTCCGAAACACCCAGAAGTTCGCGTAGAACGCATGTGAGCCTTCGCAGCGAACCGTGAAGCCGGTTCGCGACTCGGCGGCGACGTAGTGCGCGAACGGGGGTTGCGCCGCGGTGTTCTTGATCGTGGCCACGACGATTGCGTCGCTGGCCAAGGTGGCGCCGTAGCCGATCGCCAGGTCGGTATACGTCCCGCCGGAACCGGCATCCTTGAGGACTTGTCCGGCGAAGATGCCGACTTGCGGGCCGAGGTTGGTCCATGTGGTCCAGCGCCCGTAGTGCTGGGTGAACCCGTCCTTGTCGAACGCGAACCGCGCCTGTGTGGGCGTGTAGACGAACCCGAGGTCGACGCGGTCGCGGGTGAGGTTGACCGCGCCGCCGGCAGGTGCGTTCTCGGCGTCGAACAGCGAGAGGTAGAGCCGGTCGCGGTCGACGCGGACTTGTGAGTATCCGACGGCGTCAGCCGCCGTGTTGATCAGTAGGCGGGTGATCGCCGGGTCGTCGGGGTTGGTCCGCCCCCAGATCTCCGCATAGTCGGTGCCGTCGTCGGGATAGAACCGGATGATCGGCCGCGACGAGCCCTCGGGGTTGATCACGATGCGGCGGCCGGTGAGGACACCGACGACGAGCTCGGCCGCGGCGATCCGCGCGAACTTCACGCGGGTACGGGCGGCCGTGAGCGCGTCTTTGACCCCGCCCTTGATCCGGTTGAGCTCGCCCGCCCAGTCGGCCGGGTAGTTCGGCGTGCCCATCTACGCGGCCTCCTCGTCGGCTTGCTCGGCAAAGATCAGCGTTGCGAGTTCTTGGCTGTCCTCGCGTGAGACGGGGGTGACCTCAATCCCGACGACGCGCCAGTGCCGAGAGAATGTCGGCCGGCTGTAGGCGCCCTCGGAGCGGTCGAGGGGAAACCAGACGTCGACGATCGTCAGCCGGGCGAAGTCGCCGAGCCGATCGGGCGTGAAGCTGGGCGCCTCGTCGAGCCGCACGCGCGCCTGCGGAATTCGGATCACGCCCGATCGGGTGTCGCGCCACCAGCGCGCGTAGTCGTCGAGCGTGGCGACCTGCGTGACGCCCTGATAGTCCTCGGTGTGGTCGAGGTAGGGCCAGCCGGCCGCGATCAGGTCCGCGGCTGTGTGGATGCTGCCGAGCAGTGGTTCGGAGTCGGCCGTTAGGTCGTCCTGTTTGGTGTCGCCGCGGGCGCGCCAGCGGGTTGCCGCCGCGGCGGCGTCTGAGGGATACGACCACGACACGACGTTGCCGGGCCGAGTGAACACGTGGTCGGTGTCGCTCTGCCCGAGCCGCGCCGCGGTGACGAACTGGCGTGCGCGCTTGCCGGTCGCCGGGTCGACGAACGTGCGGATCATGTACTCGAACCCGTCGACCACGTTCGCCAGCTCGGCGAGACGCTGCCCGTAGGTCGCGGCCTCGCTCGCCTTGTAGGTGCGGTCGCGCCGCACCCCCGATGGCGTGTCGAGCGGCACGAGTCCGATGCTCGCCGCGCCGCCGCCGGCCTGCATGTGCGCGATGAGCTGTTGCGCGATGGCGGTTTGATCGACCTGCACGAACGGCGGGACGTCGGTCCAGATCTGGCGATGGTCGAGGTAGCTTTCGAGCGTCGCGCCCTGAATCTCGACCGACACGTTCCCGCGCTCGTCGCCGGCGGGGGTCGCGGTCCAGATCAGGTAGGTCCCCCAAATCTGCGCACCGCGGTAGACGTGGCAGATCACCCGTCCGGGGCCGGCGGTCGGTGGCCAATACCGTTCATGTGGGAACACCTTCCGGACCTCGGCCGCGACCGTAGCGTTCGGAACGGGGATGGTCGCTCGCAGCGATCCGGGTTGGATGATGCGACGATCGAAGGTGACGCCGGTCAAGGCGAGCTCGGTGATCGTCTGGTCGGTCATCAGGTCGGCGAACACGTACCGATACAGCGCGGGCATCGCGCGATCACCACGCCCGCCGCAGGCTGACGAACGAGGGTCCCCGCAACAGTGACGGGGTGCCGTGATTGGCGCGTTGCGCACACCGCAAGCGGAGCGTGCCGCCGTCTCCCGACCAGAACATGCCGTGCAACGTGGCGGTCAGATGCAGACCGTTACTGGTGTCGCCGCCACCCATCGCCGGCGCTGACGACAGGAATTGCCGATCGACGAACTGCGCGCCCGTGGTGCCGGTCGAGCCCAGCGCGGGCGCCCGACACGTCCAGTCCATCCACGCGTTTGCCGGTCCCGTCCATCCGACCCTTAGGTCGGCGTCCTGGTGCGCCGAGTAGATCAGCATCCCGGACAGCTCGTAGCCGCCGCCGGCGGGAACAGTGATCCCGAGCTGTGGGTCGTCGAGCCAGTTCGTGTTAGGCACGGTGAGGTCACCGCCCCTGACGATGGTGATCGGATCTTGCTCATACCAGCGTGTGCCGTCCCATATCTCGGTGATGCGCAGGTCAGCGCGCCATACCTGTTGACCGGCGATCTTGTGCGGGATCTTGGCGTCGCGGTCGGCGGCATTGGCGACGACGATCGTTGTTGGCCACCGCCATTCACCAGCGGTGTAGACCTGGGGGGCGCGCACGTCGCGGCGCCAGACTCTCAACCCTTCGTAGGGGGTGAGGCTGTCACGGTCAGCGGTGTCGACAACGGGAATGGTCCCGCCGGCGGTCGCGGTGTAGCGGCGCCGGTCGGCGCGAGCGGTCGCCCAGTTGATCGGCGTGCCTCCGGTGGACGCGCCAGCGGGAACGGTGACCTCCCACAGCAGCAGGCTTGTCGGCGGGAGCGTGGTCGCCGCGCCGTTGGGCTGTCCCTTGAGGACCTCGACGGCGCCCTCTTGTACGCCGGACGCGTCGTAGGGATGGTCGTAGACGCGGGCGATGACGCGATCGATGCGGGCGACCGCTGGCTCGCCATCGGGGAAGGTGATCGGTGCATCGGAGCCGTTGACGAATGAATAGCCGCCCTGCACGCCGGTTCCGGAAATCCACGCGGTGAACGGCTTAACGGCCGCATCCATCGTGCCGGCTGTGCCGGCGAGGTCGGCGACCGCGCCGTCGCCGGGCAGCAGACCCGACCGGCGCTGAAAACGGCTACCGGCCTGTGGCCATAGGGCGCCGAGCCCGAGCCGATGTAGTTGCGCGGTCGTCACTCCGCTCTTGAGGGCCAGGACGTGAACGGCCACGGGTGCAACCCCCTTTCACAGGTAGGCGTGTCGCCAGGACACGAGCAGGTCAGCGGCGCCGCCGAACGTCCCGCGTAGGGCGATCGTGTTGTCGCCGGGCGCGAGGGTGAACGCCTCGACGGGCGCGGATGCGGCGGTCATGGTGTAGAGCCGGTCGGCGTCGGCGTTGAGCCGGACGGCGCCGGTTGAGGTGGTGATGTCGAGGGTTTCGCCGACGGCGAGGGCGAGGTCGAATCCGAGCGCGACGCCGGTCGACAGGTTGATGATCTGCGGGTCGTCTGCGGGGCCGGTGATCGTGAGCACGGGGTGCGCGTGCGCATTGCCGGCGTTGGGGATGGTGGCTTGCCCGAGCTCGCCGGGCTGGCCGTAGTCGAGCCCATTCTCGTAGTCGAGTGGGTAGATCAACCCGCCCGACCCGCTGCTCGCCGGTGGGATGCGCGCGGTCAACTCGGTCGCCGAGTAGAGCCGGGGGTCAGCGCACACCCATTGCAAGGCGACCTCGGCGCCGCCGATGCCGTAGCCGATGTTCTGCGGCAGCGACCGGCGGGTGAGTTGCCCGAACGCGACCAGGGGCACGGCGGCGTAGTCGGCGACGGCGACCACTTCCTCGACGGCGTCGTCGCGTAGCGCTGTGTTGGCGACGAGCTGCTCGACGAGGACGCCCGTGCCCGCCGGGTCGAAGGGGGCGAGGGTGAATTCGACGGTCACGGTCCGCGCTTGGGCGAGTGCCTGACCGGGCCACGCGCCGTGCCGGTTGGGTCGGGAGACGGTACCGACGTCGACGTCGGGCATGTCGCGCCAGCCGGTCAGCGACGACACCGCATAGCCGGTGCCGTCGCCGACGAGCAGGTGCCGCCACTGGAGTTGACCGGGCGAGGTGATCAGATCGGGCACGCCTCACCCCCGACCCTTGGAGATCCACATCAGGGCCTCGCCGATGTCCTGCGGCGACTGGCGCGGGTCGGCATGGAAGTGCTCGATCTGCACGGGCGCGCCGAATCCGCCCGAGCCGGCCGCCGCGCCCGCGGGGACCGGTGCGGCCGAGCGGACTGCGACCGCGGCTTGCGCGGCGCCGGCGAGGCGAGCCGACGCGTCGGCGACCAGAGCGTGCGCGGTGTCGATACCGACGGCCAACCCTTCGCCGACGTGCTGCCCGAGCCCGATCATCACGCGCGACGGCGACTTGATTTTGAGTGCCTTGCGCAGCGCGGCGGCGACCTTGCGGGCGATGGCTTGCATCGCCTTTTCGATCTGCTTTTGCTGGTCGAGCAGACCGGTCAAGAACCCCTTGCCGGCGTTGCGGCCGGCGTCGTAGAGCAGGTCGGCCGAAGTGAGCCCGAGGTCGCGGGTCGCCTTGTCGATCGCCGATTGCGCGCTGTTGATCTGCCCGAACGCCGCGCCGTCCGCCTTGAGTAGCGCGTCGGCGAGCGCGGCGCCCTGCTCGGGACCGGCCTCGACGAGTTGCCGAAGCAGGGACTTGGACAGTCCCCGCGCTGCCAGCGCCCGCAGGTTGGCGGCGAACCGGCGCAAGGTGTCGAGCTTGCCGACGAGACCGGCCCTAATGCCCTCGGCCGTCGGCGCCTGGTCGCCGAAGTCGAGCGAGGTGATCGAGGCGAACCCGCGGGCCGAGTCGGTGACCTGACCGGCGAACTCTTTCGCTTCGGCGATGCGGGCGAGGATCTTCTCGCGCTGCTTGGCCAGCCCTTGCAGCTTGCTCGCGTTGCGCTTGAGCGCGGCGATCAACCGGTCGTCGAGCGTGGTCTTGCGGCCGGCGAACGCCTTGCGGATCAGCCCGGCGATCCGATCGGCGGTCGCCTTGATCTTCTCGGCGTCGCCGGTCAACCCGGCGTGCAGACCTTGCATGATCTGCTTGCCGATCTTGCGCATCACCTTCGACGGCGAGGAGATCCCGAGGACCTTGCGGACCGGTCCGGGGATGATGCTCTTGACCAGACCGATCAGCGCGCTCTTGAGCCAGCCGGCGCGCGAGGAGATGCCGCGCCAAAGCCCGTTGATGATCGCGGTTCCGGCCGACACCAGCAGCCCGGCGAGGTTGCCCATCGCGCGCAGCAGCGCCCGCGGCAACGCCCGCATGAACGCGACGAGGTTCCCGCCGGCCGACGATGCGGCCGACCGGATGCCGCGCCACGCGGCGGTGTGCGCGGACTTGATCGCCGACCAGCCGCGCGACCAGGCGTTGCGGATGGCGTTCACGCCGGCGGTGAGAACCGACTTTGCGGCGTTGACGCCCCCGCGGATCGTGGTCTTGATCGCTGACCAGACGGCCGACAGCAGCCGCTTGATCGCGTTCCAGACTCCCGACCACGAGCCGCGGATCTGGGCGAGCCCGGTAGCGATGGCGCGCTTGACGTCGGCGAGGTTGCCCGTAAACAGCGCCTTGATTACGCGCCACGCGCCCGAGATGACGGTGCGGATGAACGTCATCTGTGCGGCGATCACGTTGCGGATGCCGGTGAAGACCGGACCGACGACCGCGGCGATCTGCCGTACCGCTCCCATGACCGCGGACGAGACAGCGCGCCACGCGGCCGGCACGTGCGAGACGAGCCAGGTGATCGCCTTGAGCAGCCATCCCACGATGCCCGCGGCGAGCTTGACGACCCACGTCAGCACGGCCGCCAAGACCGGAATGACCTTGCCGAGGATGGTCGCGGCGAGCTTGCCCAGCCACGCGACCACGGGCAGCAGGACAATGATCAACTCGGCGAGCGGGGGCAGGATCGGCAGCAGCGCGACCAGCAGTTGCGCCCACAGCGTCACGATCTGCGCCAGGACCGGCGCGAGCGCGGTGATCAGCCCGGCGAGGACGGGCAGGATCGCCGCGACCAGGCGCCCCAGGATCGGGAAGATCGGCGCGAGCGCGGGAAGCAGCCCGGAGAACGCCCGCACCACCGACAGCAGCGCCGGCGCGATCGCGGTCAGCGCCGACAGCAGCGCCGACCCGACGGTCTGCAAGAGCTGTGAGATCACCGGCAGCAGCGGAGTGATCGCCGCGGCAAGGATCGTCAGCCCTTGCACCAGGAATCCGGCGATCACGCCCGCCACTTGGACGACGATCGGGATCAGCGGCGTGATCGCACGGACCAGCGCGACCAGCAGCGACCCGACCAGGCGGCCGAGCGGGGGCAGCAGCGCGCCGAGCGCCTGCCCGAGCGTTCCGCCCAGGGCGCTCGCCGCCGCGCCGAGGACCGGCGTCAACTGCCGAAGGATCGGGACCAGCGCGGCCGACAGCGCGGTGATCACTGGTCGCAGGAACGCCAGCAGCGCGCCCAGGACCGGCGCGCCGAGCTGAACGATCGCCGCGATCAGCGACGCGATCGGGGGCAGGATGCCGCCGATCGTGGTCAGCAGTTGCCCGAAGACCGGCGCGACCGAGCCCGCTGCCTGGGCGATGGTCAGCAGCGCTTGCCCGAGCCCGCCGATAAGCGGCTTGAGCGCGGCGCCGAGCGTGGTGATCAGCGGCGCCGTCGCTTGGGCGACGCCGGCGATCACCGGGCCGAGCTGCGCCAGCGCCGGCCCAAGCGCGGTGAACAGCGACGCCAGGGCGGGCGCGAGCGCGGCGAACGCCTGCTTGAGGTAGGGGGCGATCTGCCCGAACGTCTGCCGGAGCGTGCCGGCGAGCCCGACCAGGACCGGCCGAAGCGGCGCGGCGAGCTCGCCGAGTTGGGCCTTGACGTCCTTGCCGAGGTCGGCGAACGCGTCCTTGACGACCTGGGATTGCGCTGCGGCGGCGAGGCCGATACCGGCGATGGCCAGACCGGCGCCCGCCATCGCGGCGCCGAGCCCGCCGGCCGCGGCGGCGCCGGCGACGCCCAGGACTGAGACGCCGACCAGGGCGCCGCGGACCAGGCGGCCGACGCCGCCGAGCGCGGGCACGAGCTTGCCGGTCAGCGCGGAGGCGAACCGGCGGCCGGACTTCTCGCCCTCGGCCTCGATCCCGTCGCTGATCTGCCGACCGGCGCCCTCGCCGACGTTGTCGAGCGCGTCGCCGATCTCGGCTTGCAGCGCGGCGCGGAACCCGCGGGCGCTGGGCAGGATGGTGACGTATGCCGACCCGACCTCGGCAGTCATCAGCACTCACCCCCCGGACGGGTCACCCCCGCAGGGGGTCAGGGGTCGGCGATGGTGCCGTCGCGTGCCCGAGCGAGCAGGTCGATCGCCTGCTCGGATGACAGGTGGGTGCGGCCGTAGTGGGTGGTGCGGCGGCCGTCGCCGGGCCGCTTGACCGGGCGCGGCCGGTTACCCTTGCCGCCGCCGCGCTGGTAGTTCGCCCAATTGAGGACGTCGACGACGGCCGCGAGCAACTGCTCGGGCATTCCCCATACCGCGGCCTCGCCGTGGACCGAGCGGGCGGTCGCCGAATCGAGCGGCACGTGTTCCAGGAACACGCGAAGTTGCCGCCAGGTGATGTCGGTCAGGGCGCACGACCAATAGGCGCGGAGGTCGTACTCGACTGCCTCGCCGTGCTCGCGCAGGAACGCGGCGAGGCGCGTCATTCCCCCTCGGCGAGCCCCGAGTGCGCCAGCCAGCGACGGAACAGTTCGTTCAGCCCGTTCAGCGACAGCGGCAGCTTGTCGAAGGCGGCGAAGTCGTCGCCGAGCCCGACACGAAAGGCGGCGTTCATCGCCTCGACGTCGCCGCCGTCTGCGGCGAGCAGCATCTTGCGGTCGAGCTTGCGCATGTGGGGCAGCGCGAAGACTCGGCCGCCGAGCCGGAACGGGAACGGCGCGAACGTCGACTCGGCCTCGACGACGTCGAGGTCGAACACCTCGTCGTCGGCGATCTCGACCTCGGCCGCCGGTTTGGCCGTTGGCTTGGTCGAGTTGGGCTTGCGTGCGGTACTCATGCGTGGGTCACTCCCTCACGGCGCGGGCACGGTGGGCAGGGTGGAACCCAGGACGGCGACCGGACCCACGCCGCGCGGTCGCCGCCCCGGGAGATCGAGGGGTCAGGAGTAGCCCCAGTTCGGGTCGTTGCCGAACTTGGTCAGCACGACGCCGGCGACCGGATAGCACGTGATCGTGACGTTGTAGGAGATCACTTCGTCGTTGACGTAGGTGATCTCGCCGCGCTCGGTGACCTCGCCGTTCGGCACGTACAGGCGGGTGACGAGCGTCCCGTCGAGGACGTCGAGGATGAACCGGCGCGGGTCGGGCGTGGGCGGCTTGACGTCGAGTTGGTAGCCGCCGGCGATCGAGGTGATCGTCGATCCCTTGTGGTAGAGCTCAAGCGACGTGCGCTTGGTCTCGATCATCGTGAACGCGAGCGTCGCGTTCGACGACGAGGTCAGCGTGCGCACGATCTGGCCGTTCTGCCAAGCGCGTACCTCGTTGGTGTCCTCGTCGTAGGACTCGGTGAGCCCGTCCTCATTGAGGAACCCGGCGTCGGCGTAGCCGGAGGGAACCGGGCTGGTCGAGTTGGTCGGCGCGGTCGCGGTCGGCGCGGCGACATACAGCGCACCGGTAACGGCGACCCGCACCTTGGAGGCATCAAGAGCCACGGGGATTCGTCCTCTCTGCATGGGCGCGGCGCCGCGGGGCACCGGGCGAAATGGGGCGGCGCGGGTCATCGCGGGTCAGGTGGCGCGTAGGGAGAGCTGCACCGTCAGCCACACGCGCGGCGCGCCGGTGAGCGGATCGTCGGCGCGGCGCGGGCCGAGGAATTCCTCGACGGCGTAGCAGGGAACACCGCCGATCACGGTTCCCGCGGCGGCGTGCAGCGCGGCACGTGCGGCGGCGCCCAGGTCGTTCGCGTCGGCGTCGCCCGTGCCCCACGCGAACACGTCGAGCCGGGCGCGGTCGCGCACGTGGTCGACCAGCGTCCCGCCGACCCTGCGCACCTGGACCCAGCGGGCCGGCCGCGGGTCGGGTACGCGGGTACGGACGGGGACGCCGAGGATCGGCGTCAGGTGGGCGCAGATCAGCGCCTCGACATCGGGGAAGACGAGCACCACGTCACCCCCAGGGCGGGTCAGTCCGCGGCGGCGTCGAGGGCGCGGCCGAGAATGCGGTATTCGGCCTCTTGGGCGAGGCCGGCGGGGTGATCGGCGATCACCAGGGCGCGGGTTCGCGTGCGGGTGTCGGAGCGGTCGACGCGGTAGTCGACGGTGCCCTCGTGCGGGGGAACGGCGTCCAGGTCGGCCGAGTCGGCAACCGCTTGGGCGCGGCGGGCGAGGTCGTCGCCGACCTCGTCGGAGGTGAGCAGGTCGCGGATACCGCGCCGGTTGAGCTTGATCTTGTTGCGTGCCATCGCTTCACCCTTGGATGTGTCGGAGCGTCGCCTCGACGTGGTGTGGGCCGGCGGGTGTGGGGATAGGCGCCGGCGGTCCGTCGACCTCGAACGTCAGGGCGCCCCACTCGATGCGGTCGCGGCCGTGCACGTCGTCGTGATTGGTGATCAACAGCCAGTCGGCGACCAGCGGGGCGCGGCCGTCGCTGGTCGGCTCGGACGCCTCACGCGGTTCCAACCAGGCGCGCACGGGCGTGCGGGCCGCGGACGGTCCGTAGTCGTAGGTCGGGTTCCCGTAGCGGTCGACATCGACGACCGGACGCACGACCGCGACCGTGAACGGCAACAGCCGGACGGGGATCGGCACAGCGACCCCCCTACAGCCGGGTCATGGTGACGCCGGTCCGGCGCCGGTAGCCGGCGAGCGCGGCGCGGTCGGCGCCGGTAAGGATCACGGCCGTGCCCGATGCGCCGTCGGCGAGCCGGTAGGAGTAGCCGCCGATCGTCTCCGACACCACGCCGCCGGCCGAGCTGGGCGCGGTCAGGCAGCGCAGCACCATCGCGGCGACAACGGCGACGACGTCGTCGGGCACCTGGTCGTGCCCGTGGGTGTAGGTGACTCGGTAGGTCCATGGGGCGATCTCGACGTCGCGCAGAATCTCGGGCTGGTTGATGACGTAGGTATCGGCCGACACGTGCAGCAAGTCGGCGCCGTCCCATCGCCAGCCGACGACCGGCACGTCGCCGACGCCGTCGAGCCCCAAGACCAGGGCGACGCGGTCGACGTCGCGGATCGGGGGCGAGGGGAGACGGATCTCGCCGCCCTGCGCCCGAAGCGTGCGGGTCTCGGTGACCGGCGGCGCGGCGAACGTTCGGCCGGTGTGCGAGCGGACCAGAGCGGACGCGTCGGCGAGCAGCGCGGCGGCGCGTGCCTGCTCGTCGCTGGTCAACGGTCGGCCGAGCCGCGCGACAAGATCGGCGACGGTCGCCAAGAGCTTGGCTGGGCTTTCCATCGCTTCCCCTTCTTCGAAACCGCTGTGCGACGGTCCTACTCCGACGTATTCTGCGAGTGCCCGTAGAGCGACCGGGCGCGACAAAAGGAGTCGCTCTTGGCAGTCGGCAAGAGCGTTGGACGCCGAACACATCTGGGTGTTCGAAGGTGCGGGCAGGGATAGCTCGTCGCAGCAGCAGAATTAGCTCGGACTCAAGACGTTCCGACTGGCGGCCTTGTGTCCTACCAGGATGATCGGTGACCTGGTGGGGCTGAGGTGTGCGCCTCCTTCATCAGGTTCATCGGCCGACTGTTGGGACCAGGCCAATGAACCACAGTAAGAAGCTCGTGCTCGCACTCGCCGTCGCTATCGGCCTCCACGTCGTTCACGTGATCGTTGAGGTTGGTGTCGCGTTGCAGGCGACACCGGCGACCATTGCTCTCGCAGGCATCCCGGCGGCTGTCGGCGCACCTAGCGCTGTCCTCAGCGTGATCAAGCACTGGTCGCTTGTGAACCATCGCAAGAAGCTCGTGCTCGTCCTCGCCGTCGCTATCGGCCTCCACGTCGTTCACGTGATCGTTGAGGTTGGTGTCGCGTTGCAGGCGACACCGGCGACTATCGCTCTCGCAGGCATCGTCGCGGCTGTCGGCGCGCCTAGCGCTGTCCTGACTCTGATCGAGCACTGGACCAGCTGAGAGATTTCCCGGCAAGTTGCTCGACCGCGGTGACCCAGCGGGCGAGGTCGGCCGCGGGGTCGAGCTCGGCGACGCGAGCGCGGGCGCGCTTGGACGCGGCCGACCACCCCCGCGGGGTGAGCAGTCGCCGCAGCGTCTTCGCCCACGCCTCGACGTCGTGGCGGTCGACGAACGCGCCGGCGGCGCCGAGCGATTCGCGGAGCCCGGGGGTCGGGTGTGCGATCACCGGAATGCCCGAGTGCATCGCCTCGACGCCGACACGGCCGTATGACTCGTACTCGCTCGGCATGAGCAGCACCTTTGTGCGGGCGTAGACCTGCTCGCGCATGGCGTCGCCGGACACGTGCTCGACGATCTGCACGTTCGGCAGATCGTCGCGGCGTACCTGGTCGAAGTAGGCGCCGACCACGCCGAGGAACGGCACGTCGGGGAACCGCTCGGCGAGCGCGTAGAACGTCGCGGCGCCCTTGGCCTCGCACAGGTTGATCAGGGTGACCGAGTCGCCGGGGGTCGTGGCGTAGTCGCCAGCGTGCACGGGCGGGGGCACGATGATGCCGCGCGGGTGCGGGGTCTGCTCGGCGATCCATGCCGAATTGAAGACGACGAGCGCGGCGTCGTCGACGAGCCATGACCGGGTGACCTCGTGGTCGTTGTGCACGATGTGCACGACCGGCACGCCGTACAGGCGGCCGAGGATCGTCGCGCGCGGCACGTTCTCAAGGTGGGTGACAAGCACGTCGGGGCGGCGGGCGTCGTCGAGCAGCCAGCCGACCGGGTCGCCCTTGCCGCGGTAGGGATGCACGGTGATCTCGTCCAGCCGGTACGGCGCGGTGACGCCGTCGACCGGTCGGGAGAGCAGTACGTCGACGGCGTGGCCCTGCTGTGCGAGCGCCCGCAGCATGGGGTGCACCATCCACTCGGCGCCGGCGTTGTGGTGCGGCGGGTACAGGTGCAGCATCGCGAGCACACGCACAGCAGGTTCCCCCCTTATTGGTAGGTCGGGATGATCAGGTCAGGGCGGGAACCGGGCTGAGGATGCCGAACGGCCAACGGGTCGCGGCGTTGGGGTTGAGCGCGGTCGCCGGGTTGGCGACGGCGAACCCGAACCGGGCGACCACGCGAAGCGCGATCGAGTCCTGCTGCATGAGGTTCAGGATCACCTTTCCGGTGTCGTCGCTGATCACACCCTCGGTGAACACCTTGAAAGTGATGTCCTGGCGGACGCCGATCACGGCCTTGGACCAGTCGCCGGCGATCAAGCTCGCCTTGGTCGCGTCCCATCCGCCGTTGTCGACCTCGGATGCGGGCCGGTTGTAGAGGCGGCCGGCGAACTCGCCGGTCGGGTCGGGCTGGTAGATCGGGTTTCCCTGGGCGTTGCGGAACCCCATGAGCTCCCATCCGAACCCGGGCGCGGTGGCGAACCCGTTGACCCCGAACCCGTCCTTGGTGATCGTGCGCGCGAGGTGGGCGACGGACTGCCCGAGGTCGCTGCCGGGCGCCTGGGTGTTGCCGGCGGCGACGGCGCCCGTGTAGATGTCGCTCGGCCAGGTGGCCGGCTTGTTCATGCCGAAGATCGCGGCGAGGTCGAGGGCGCGGCCGAGTGCTTCGGCCAGCGAGGGCCGAACCTCGTCCCACACTGGAACCTGCGCGTCGTCGACGTAAGCCTCGGGCACGGGGACGATCGCGGCGAGCTCTTCGGCGACGAGCGTGACGTTCGTCCAGTCCTCGCGCGTGGTCTGCTTCATGCCGCTATCGCCGTTGACCCAATAGGCGGTAGGCAGCACCGACAGCACAGGCTGACGGTTGGACTTGGTCGACATCGCCGCGCGGCGAGCGAGCTGGAGAACGGCCGATGACTTGGGCATCTCCTTGATGACCTCGGCCGAGACGGACTCGGGCACGAGCGGGTCATTGCTCGCGTCCCGGCTGATCATGTCGTTATAGGGCACGGGCGGTGAACCTTCCTAGGCGGTGCAGCGGGCGGCCGTGCCCTTCACGTCCGGGCGCTGCTGGGGTCAGGGACGGGAACGGGCCGAAGACAGGAAGTCGCGGAACCAGGCGTTCGGGTCGCGGTCGGTCTCGGCCGCCGCCGGCGCGGCACCGGGCGTCAGCGACTCGACCGGCCGCACACGCGGCGCGCCGGTCGCGGTCTGCGCGGTCAGCCGCTCGGCGATCAGGCGAGCGCGCTGCCTGATCTGCTCGTCGTCGCCGGCGCCGAGCATGTCGACGAATTCGGCCGGGATGCCGACCTCGGCGGCGACCGCGAGCCGGGCGACCTGCGCCCGCAGTTCGTCGCGCTCGCGTTCGGCCGAGCCGGCGCGGTCTTCGAGCCGTTGGGTATCGGTCTTGCTCGCCTCGACGATCGGCTCGACCTCGCGCAGCTTGGTACGCCATCCGGCCGCCTCACGGCGTAGACGCTCGATCTCGGCGCGTGCGGTTTCGGGGGCGTCCCACGGGTCCGGCTTGTTCAGCCGGTCGGCGAGGTCCTGCGGGGTCGGGGCGGGGGTGGTGTCGGCGTCCGGCTGTCCAGCAGCGGGCGCGCCAGGGTTGGCCGTGTCCGGCACGGCGTACCTCCTGTGATGGTGATGGGGCGTTGACTCTCCGGGAGTCACGCAAAAAAGAGTTGTCGACTATGTAGACAACACTCGGGAAAGGGTTAATGTTGTCGACAACAGCGACAACATTTTGAAGGGGTCGAGATGCGCGCTTGGACCGAGATGACCGCCGCGGACTTCTACACCGACGGGACTCAGCTCGACATGCTCGCCGGGATCGAGGGCGACGGATACGGCACGCTCGACCTCCTCGACGCTGCGGTCGAGGGCGCTGCGCCCGAGGTCATCGCCGAGCGTGCCGACGGCGCGCTGTTCGGCCTCGCGCTGGTGCCCGCGGGCGCCGGTGACGACGTGCTGTTCTCGGTGGTGGCCGCGTGACCGGCCGACCGGTCCGGTACCGGGACATGGGTCAGGTCGGCGAGTGGTTTGGCGTGAGCGGCAAGACCGTTTCCAAGTGGCGCACTAGGTACGCCGACGACCATCCGTGCCCCGAGCCGGACGCGATGACCGGCGAGCCGCCCGGAGAGACGCCGGGATGGCTGCCCGACCGCGAAAACGAGTGGAGAGCCTGGCATGCGAGCCGACCAGGGCAGGGCGCGAAGGGGCGCCCCAAGCTGCGCCGTCAACCGGACGGTGATCAGCCTGAGTAGTCGACCGTTCCGGGCTCGGGCGGCCGGTGTGCCAGGTAGGCCGAGAGCCACAGATGCGCGAGAGCGCGGTCGCGGTCGGTGCCCTTGACCATGTAGGGGCAGACAGTGACCGGGAGCGAGCGGCGTGCGGCGAGGCGCCCGGCGCGCTTGGCGCGGGTCATGTCCTCGGGCGTGATGCTCATAGGCCGTACTCCCTGCCGGTGCCGCCCTCGCGGGTGCGTTGGGCGGCGCGCCGGTCCGACTCTCGGCCGAGCGTGTCGGCTTTGAACTCGGCGAACGTCATGCGCTGGTTGCCATCCTCGGCCCACCAGCGTTTCAACTCCTCCGACGCATATTTCCTAGCACGGGATGCCGGTCCGCTGAACAACGAGATCGGATCGATCCCCGCGGCCTCGCCCTGCTTGTTGAGCAGGTAGCCGCGGGTTGCGTCCTCGGCGGCGAGGTACTGGGCGTGTAGCCACTCGTCATACAGGCGCCGCACGGCCTGGTCGCGGGTCTCTCCCTCGCCGCGTTGGGCGTCGACGGCCGCGGCGCGTTCCTGCCGGTCGAGCTCGTTCGGGTCGAGGTTGTGCACCTCGGCGTAGGCGTCGCGCCACTCCCAACCCTGGTCGACGAGCTCGGCGACGCGCCGCTCGTCGTCGGTCGGTTCGTCGTCGAGGGTGCCGAACGAGTCGCCCGCCTGGTCGGCCTGGTCGCGGCGTTCGAGCTCGGCCATCAGCCGATCGGCGACGTGCGGCAACTCGTCGCCGTACTGGGCGAACAACTCGGCGATCTCGTCGTCGGACAGCGCCCGCACGTCGACGTCGGCGAGCGGGTCGGCGGCGCGCGTGGCCGCTTCGTCCTGGGCGCGGCGTTCGGCTTCCTGCCGTTCGGCCTGTTGCCGTTCGGCCTCCCGTTGGGCGGCTTCCTGTTCGGCCTCGACGCGCCGCCGCTCGGCGTCGGCGCGCTGGTCGCGCTGCTTGGCGTTCCACTGCCGGCGCCACTCGCGCCGGGCGTTGGCGCCCGACAGTCCCTTGGTGACGCGGTCCCACTCGTCACCGAGGTCTTTGGAGTGCCCGAGCCATGCCTCGTCGCGGGAGAACACCGGGGCCGCGATGCACGCGCAATGGTCGTGGAACTTGAATTCGCCGTCGCCCTTGAACCGCTGGTTCGTGGTTCGTCCGGCCGTGCCCTCGTTCTTGTAGACCGCGCCGCGGCCGGCGAGCATCGCGCAGAACGGGCACGGGTTGGCGTCGGTCACGCGGGCATAGCCGAGGGCGGCGTCATCGGCGTGCACTGTTCGGTGCACGGTGGCGCGCCCGCCGTCGAGCACCAGCCGCGACGCGGCGCCGGCCAGCTGCACGCCCGTATGCTGGCGCGCCTGCTGCGGGGTCATGCCCGCGGCTACGGCGCGCTTGAACGCGGCCGGCCCGGTCACGTCGAGGACCGTGCGCAGCAACCCGCCGTCGACCACGTCGGCGACCACGGGCGCGACGGCGCCGCCGACCTGGGCGGCGTTGCGGGCGGCGAGGTAGTACTCGGCCGCCATGTTCGCCGACTCGGCGCGGCGGTCGCCGACCAGGCGGGCGAGGATGTCGCGCAACCCTGGCCAGGACGCGTCGACCTCGGCGGGGTCGAGCATGCCGTTCCACACGGCGAGGACGTCGCGGGCGACCTGGGCGCGTAGTTGCGCCTGGTCTTGACGCTGCTGCTCGGCGAGCGCTTCGGCGGTGGCCACCCCTCACCCCCGGTGTTACGCCTCCGGCGGCGTCTCGGGCGCCTGGTCAGCGCCGGGCGGGGGGCCGTCGAGCTGCCGGTCGAGCAGGGTGTTCAAACGGGCGAACGCGTCGCCCTCGTCGGCGCTGGCTTGCCAGCGCTGCACGTCGGTCTGCGAGACGCCCGGGATGCGTTCCCACACCTCACGCGCCGGGATGCCGAGCATCTGCACGGCCTTGCCCCAGGCGTCGACGGTCTGCGCCAGCGACCGCGCCCCGACATCGCGCCACACCACTTGCGCGGCGGTGTCGGACCATGCCGCGGTGTCGCCGGCGGCGAGGCCGGCGAGCCGTAGCGTCTGCTCGTGGCTCTCGCCGAGAGTGCTCTTGCGTTCGCCGATCTTGCTGTTTAGTCCGTCGCGGGCCGAGTCCAGAGCTTCGGCCGACAGGTTGGCCATCTGGCCGAGCAGGGCGTGCGGCGGGGTCTGGGTGACGGTGGCGACGTAGCGGAGCGTCGCCTCGAACGAGTCGTGAAAGCCGGTCAGGTCGGTTTGGCCGAACTCCCCGAACTTGGTGTCGGCCGACTCGGCGGTGAGCATCGCGTCGACGCGAGCGCGGAACGGCTCGGTCGGGTTGCCCGTCTCGTCGACCTCGGTGATCATGCCGGTCGCCCAGCGCTGCCGGAACGCGCCGAACTGCTGCGCCATCGCCTCGTTGAAGGCGGTCAGGTTCAGCGCGTCTTGCATGGCGATGATCGGCTCGACCTCACCGGTCACGGTCTCGGCCTCGTCGAGGTCGTCGACGTTGAGATACCGGACCACGGGGCAGACGCCGAGCCCGTGCGTCTCGACCCAATCCTCGCCCGCGGGGGTGAGCTCGATCTTGCTCGGGTCGGACACGTCGAGCTCGGCCGGGCCGAGCAGGCTGTAGCGGGCTTGATCGTCGTAGACCCGAACGATCCGGCGCGTGCCGCTCTTGGTCCGCTCGACGAACGTCTCGACCGCGTAGATCGGCCACTCGTCGTCGATCACGTCGGCGTAGACGGCCGTCATCCGGCGCGGCGAGAACCGCTTGATCACCGGGGTCGGGTCGCCGGGAAGCACGACCGTGTAGGCGAGCCCGTATTTCAGCGCGGCGCGGTGCACGCCGTGCTGCCTGGCATCCATCCGGTTGGCCTGCCACACCGCCCACGGCGCCGCATTCTCCGACGAGCCCGCGGGCCGGTATCCCTCGACGTGCAGAGCTTGCGCAACGGTGGTGACGATCAACCGCGTGATGTTGCGCACCGACCGCTCGACGATCCACCGGTATTCGTCGCGGGCGCCCTTGGGCACGTACACGCTCGCGTGCTCGCCGCGGGTGTACCGGTAGACCCGATCGAGCCGCGGTAGCTCGTCGGCGCGGGCGCGCAGCAGGGCGCGGGCGGTGTCGATCGCGGCGGGCCGGTCGAGGGGCACGACCTCACCCCCCGATCATCCGAATCCGCGCACGCGCCCCGGGCCGCGGCGGGCTTGCTTGGTCTGGGTTCGCTTGGTCCACTCGGGCGAGGCGAGCACGCGACGGCGCACCAGGCGGGCGCCGACCAGGCACACGGCGGCGTCGATCTTGTCGGGAGAGTCCGGGGACGACTTGCCGATGCTGATTCCCCAGCGGTTCGGCCGGCGGCGCGCGTTGTAGACGTGCCGCGACAGCGCGCTCGACCCGTCGTGGGTGAACTTGCGGTCGACGATCTCGGCGTGCGCGGCCTCGCAGGCGAGGGTGAACTCGGCGACGTGCGCCCGCATGTCCCATGCGATCGGCTGGCTGTTGTGCCCGCCGGGGACAGCCCACACGAGCAGCTGGTCGCGGTAGCGCTCGGGCCAGGTGTCGTAGGCGTAGCTCTCCCACTCGCGCACGTCGGAGAAGAACGCGACTACCTGCCAGCGGTCGAAAGCGCGCTCGACAGCGGCGTCGACCTCGCCGACGTTGATCGTCGACAGGGTGTTGTGCGCGGGGTCGGGCTCCCACACGCCGACGGCGAACGTGAACCCGTCGGAGATGCGGACGCCGATCAACGCGGACGCGTCGCGCGACTTGCTGCCGTCGAAGAACAGCGCGATCGGCTCGCCGTCGTCGACCTGGTCGGTCGGGTCGGCGAGTCCATCCCACTCGTGCGGTGCGAGCCACGAGTCGGCGTTCGCGATGATCTGATTCAGGTAGAAGCGGCGCGACAGGTCGGGCGGGGTCGCCGGGTCGTAGATCTCGGCGATAACGCGGTCGAGGTCGACCCATCCGGGACCGTCCGGGCCGCCGGCGGCGTCGCGGTAGGCGGCGCGCAGACCGGCGCGGAGCGATGCCTCGTCGGCGAGGTCGGTGTCGCCGGGCGCTTCGGCGGCGTCGTAAAGGATGCCGCCATGCCCGCGGGTGCGTCCCTCGCGCTGGGCGACGAACGCTTTCCATGTCCGCTCGGCGATCGAGTCGGCGCCGGGAACGAAGCTGTTGCAGGTCTCGACGAGCCGGCCGTTCCGCTTGCCGAGGTTGCGCCGGATCGTGTCGGCCAGGTCGTGCCCGCCCGTGCTGGCCAGCCACCATTGCACCTCGTCGCCCACGACGAACGATGGCCGGTTGCCCTCGGCACTGTGGGCGCTGCTGGTGATGATCTCCAGCCGGCCGCCGCCCGGCTTGTAGATGACCTCCTTGCCGAGGTCGATCCCGTACTCGGCGACCAGCCGCGACCCCTTGGGCGCCATCGCAGCGACCATGATCATGGTGTTCTTGCACTGCTCTTTCGAGACGGCCGCGATCTGTACCCACGGCATCGGCTCGGGCGCGCCAATCGGTCGCCCCTGCTCGTCCCATCCGGCGAACCGGACCGGGCCGCAGAACTCCGCCCAGCACAGCGCAGCGAGGAACGGCGACTTGCCGGCGCCCTTGGGCAGGCGCAGCGCGCCGCGGTGAAACAGCCAACGGCCGCGGTCGTCGACGGCGTAGAACCACAGCACGAACCGCACTTGAGACGGCGAGAACTTCCAGCGGTCGCCGGCGTTCGGCCCGTCGGGCTGGCGCAGGTACTTCGAGCACCAGGCCAGCACGCCCCATCCGAGGGTGTGCTCGGGTACCCCGTCGGGGAGCGTGCCCGCCGCGACCTGCTCGTCAGCCACCGATCATGCGGCGGTACTCGGCGAGCGAGGCGACCGCCGCCTCTTCGTCGGCGTCGCCGCCGCGGTGGTCGCGTTCGAGTTCAAGCCGGAGTCGGCGCCGCTCGCCCTCGGTCGCTGCCAGCGATGCGCAGCCCGACAGGATCGCCGTCAGCAGGTGCGCCGACGGGCGCTCGTCGAACCGGGCGATCGCACGGGCGACGATCATCGCCGTCGCCCAGTCTGAATCGGTGTAGAACGCCGCTTGCCCCGAGGTGCGCAGCGACTCATACCAGCGGCGGCCGAGACCGGTGATCTCACGCGGGCACGGCGGGCCGAGCTTCGCGCCGCCGGTGTCGAGGGCGGCGCGGTCGACGTCGGCGCCAGCGTTGCGGCGGCGCCGGTCGCTGGTGCGCTTGGGCGGGGGACCGGACGAGCGAGGCATGCCGCACCCCCCGAGATTGGTCACTGGAAGTAGTCGGAACCCGTACAGGGTGCGAGGCGCTATGCCGACTCGGGTGACGTGGCGTCGCCGTGGGGGTCAGCCCCAGGGGCGTCCACGATCGTCGACGGCTCTACGAAGCAGCCCTCGGGGCAGATGTGCCAGAAGAAGGAGAGGCGTGCACCTGCTCGTCGGTGGCGTGCCCTGCCCGCCTTTCATCAGCGATGATGAAGGACGCGCTGGGCCGGTCATCAGGCCGGTCTTCGATCACGGCTGATGGCGATGTTTCACGCAACGTTTCACGGGCCAAATTGTGTGCCGACGCGGTGTAGCGTTCTGTCCAACACTTCTTCAGACGCATTCTGTGCGACGCCGCGGCCGACCAGAATGCGGGCGGCCCTGGCATGGCCATGCCTTGCCAGCCGTTTCAGCCCTCGATTGAGGGTCGATCAGAGGAGGTGTCGAGGTGACCCAACGTCCCCCCGGGGATGGGCCGCCCAGGGATCGCTGGAAGATCGCGCAGGTTGCTGCCTCCACGGCGCGGCTGCTGCTCGATCTGATCAAGTGGTTCCAGGACGGAGGTCCCGGGCGTCTCACCTGACGGGAGACAGCCCGAGACCGCCGGTCGGGAGCCCTTGCACTGTGTCCGGGAAGACCAACGGTGCGGGGGCTCCCCCTATTTTCGCAGCTCAGAACTAGTCTGGTGCATGAACAACGTTACTAGATTAAGCGCTAGCTGCTAGCGGATGCTACATGGGGACCCAGCTCCGCGTAAGAACCTTAGGAGCTTAAAAACTCCGGGATTAAGCCTTAAGAGCCTAAGTAGCTCGGTAAGCCTTAAGGGCTTAAGGGCTTAAGGGCTTAAGGGCTTAAGGGCTTAAGGGCTTAAGGGCTTAAGAGCGTGGGGCCCAGCCTGGATGCGGCTCGGCCGGTCGGTATCGCTTGGCGGTGATGCGGGCCGCGGCGGCGCCTGCTTCGCGCGCGGTCTTGGTGCGGTGGTGGTCGCCGCACAAGGCCCAGAGGTTGTCGTCATCATCGACGCCGCCGAGATGCGCGGGGTCGCGGTGGTCGACGTCGGTCGCCGGTCGGCCGCAGATGCCGGGCCTGGTTGGCCACTGGCAGAGGTAGCCGTCGCGGGCGAGGATGCGGGGGCGAATGCGGGTGTGCCAGCCGGGCGGGAGCGGGGTCGTGCGGCGACTGGGCGCGGCCATGGGTGGTCACTCCCTTCGCCACAGGAAGTAGGCGAGGACGTCGCCGATCCACTCGGCTACGACGCCGGCGCCGAGCACGCCGCGCATGCCGGGGGCGGTCCAGTGGTCGACGTGGGTTTCGAAGGGGTTGCCGCCGACGGCGCCTTGATCGAGGTGGAGCACGGGCACCGAGACAAGCAGGGCGCGGGCGTGCTGTTGGATTCGAGCGATCAGTGCGCAGGCGTCGGCGGCGGGCATGTGTTCGAGGACGTCGCCGGCGATCACCAGGTCGACGCCGAAGCGGGTCGGGTCCAGGTGTCGGGCGTCGGCGACGACGAGCTCGTCGTAGAGGCGGTCGAGACGGTAGGCGTCGACGTAAGGCGCCCAGACGTCGACGCCGGTCCAGTGGGCGCGGTGGTGGGGGCGCATGAGCGCGGCGTAGGTGCCGCACCCGGGGCCGATATCGACGACGGTCGCCGGGCGTAGATGGGCGTACCAGGCGAGGGCGTGTTCTTTGCCTTGCTGGTCGCTGGTGGGCACGCGGCACCCCTGGGGATCGTCGAGGGTGCGGGAACGAGTCGAGCCCGCGAGCGTGGTGGGCGCTCAAGCGGGCTCGACAGGTTCCGGGCATAAGGGTGCTACTGCGGAGAAGTGTTGCACGCTTTGCGATCTTCTGCAACCGGCGTAGTGGCTTTGATGGTGTCGGTGATGTGAGCTTGGATTTCGGCGAGCGAGTAAAGGGTGCGGCGTCCGTCGCGTCCGTGTCGGCCGATGTGTCCTCGCTGCGCCCATGACCGGATCGTGGTCGGGGTGACGTCGTGGCCGAGTAGGCGCGCCCATGCGGCGGCCACGTCGGCGGTTACCAGGGGTCCCGCGGTGGTCATGCTGCCTGCCGGTGTACGTCGCGGCCGAGGTCGAGCCACTGGTCGACGGGGTAGCGGTGCGTTTCGTCGAGGTCGCACGCCAGTGCCGACCGCGGGCCGTTGAGGGTGACGGTCAGGCGGCCGTCGCAGTCGCCGGCGGGGCAGGCTCCGCGGTCGTCGGGAAGGTCGAAGCGGCGGCGGCCGGACGGCTTGAGCGCGTGCAGTCCGCGGGCCCGCAGGGCGTCGAGGGCGTCGACGACCTCGGCGGCGTTGTCGCGTGCGGTGATCCATGCGACGTGTCGGGCGAGCCATGCGCAGCAGGCGGCGACGGTGATGTCGTCGGGCGGGGTGTGGCCTCGCTGGTCGGCGATCCACGCGGCCAGTTGCCGCGCGTAGTCCTCGATGTCGTAGCGGACGGCGGCGACGTGCAGAGCGATCGGGAGGGAGATCTCGCCGCCGCCCGAGGTGCGGGGTCCCTCGGGGGTGGTGGGGATGAGCGCGGATTCGAGCTCTCGGTGCAGCGGGGGGAGTTCGGCGAGGCAGCGCTCGACGTGGTCGCGGCAGGACTCGCACACGTAGTGCCCGTCGAGGGCGGGCCGGTCGATCTGGTCGCCGTGCTGACGGGCGCACAGGGGGCGGCGATGGGTCATGGGTCGGTTTCCCCTCCTAGAACGGCGGTTCGGCGTCGTCGGGCGCGAACTGCTCGGGCGGCGTGTGGTCGAGGGCGTCGCCGGGCACCGGGCCGGGGCAGCGGTGCGCGGCGAGGATGGTGTGCCGGCGGTGCGCGATGCGGTACTCGTCGCGGGGGTTGAGTGCCTTGTCGCGCATCCCGATCAGGTCATAGGTGGTGCGGCCGGCGAGGATCGCGGCGAGCTCGTCGGCCTGGTCCTCGATGGGCAGCGGGTCGACGACGGCGAGGATCGCGGCGATCTCGGCGTCGTAGCCGCGCAGGATGGCGGCGCCGCATCGGGGGCAGCGGTGCGGGCGCACGGTGGTGTCGACGCGCCGGGTCATGACGCCGCCCGTCGCGGTGGCACACTTCGCCGGCACACTTTGGCGGGGCGATGTGTGCCGCCCCTCATTCGGGCTTTGACGTGCGGGTATGGGGGCGTCCGGGGGGCGCGGTGGCACACTTGGCACACTTTGGCGCTGATTGTTGTCTCTACGCGGGTGCTCGGGGCGTCCGGGAGCGTTGTCCCGTGATCGCGATGTGGCCTGTTCCCTCGTGAACGACTTTTCGCGAGGGAAGTGTGCCAAGCGTGCCGACCGGCAACGTGACCGCTGTTCCCGCAGGTAGCGGCGTTGACCGGGTGGCACACATCGGGGCCGTGGAAGTGTGCCGAAAGCGTGCCGCAATGTGTGCCGCGCTCCGTGCCCGTGATCAGGGCGCCGCGGGCCGCGCAGGGGCCGGGCGCGGTCATCGGTCGCCGTCCGCCTCGTCGTACTCGGCGGCGAGCAGCGTCACACCGCAGTAGAACCGCAGGCCGCGGACGGGCTTGACGCTGATCCCGTGCTTGTTCTTGAGCTCGCGCGTGAACTTGGTCTTGGAAAGCGGCGTCTCGGCTTCGGCGGTGCACCAGGCGGCGTAAGCGCCGTAGACCTCGTCGGTCCGGACTTGCACGACCTCGCCGCCGCCAATGTGCAGCCGGTCGCCGACGAACCGCGCGAACGCGTCCTCTTCGACCTCGTATTCACGGGTCGCGGCGAGCACCTGCTCGGGCTCGACGAGCGGTTCGACGAAGTAGGCGCGGGCGCCGGCGATGATCCACGCGAGGATGCCGGGACCTTCCTCCTCGACGAGCGCGTCGGCGAGGTTGGCGACGCGCCTGTCGGGCGGGACGGTGTAGCGGAACGGGATCAGGCGCAGACGGCGAAAGAACCCCTCGCCGCCGGCGCGCACCTGGGGCTGATGGTTGCCCAGCAGCCACAGGTGATGCGTCGGCAGAAACTCGAAGTGATCCCGGTACATGTACCGGGCGACAACGGCCTCGCCGCCGGTCAGATGCTTGATCTTGGCCTCGTCGAACCGGGCGTCGGGGTCGACCTCGCTACAGATCACAAACCGCAAGCCGTGCAGCCGGGCGATCTCGGTCTCGTGCCGGTCCGGTCCCGCCATGAGGAACGCGTTCGGCGCGCTCCCCGCGTAGGTGCCGAGCAGGCGTCGCACGACCTCGACGAACACGCTCTTGCCGTTGGCGCCGCCGCCGTACAGGAACGGCATCATGTGCCGGCCGATGTCCCCTGACGCCGAGTACCCGATGAGCCGTTGCACGTAGCCGATGAGCTCGGCGTCGCCGCCGAACGTCTCGGCGAGGAACGCCTCCCATCGGGGCACCGGGTGTGCCGGGTCGGGGGCGACCAGGGTCGATCGGGTGTGCAGTCCGGCGGGCGCGGCGGGGTGCGTGCGGCCGGTCGTCAGGTCGACCACGCCCGCGGGGGTGTTGAGGGCGCGCCGGTCGGCGTCGAGGTCGGCGACGCGGGCGACGAGCGCCGGGTCGGTGCGGGCGAGCTCGACCATCGCGACCAGGCGCCCCCGGGCAAGGCTCTTGATCCGCCATGAGGCGAGCGCCTTGTTCCCGTCGCCGTTCTCGGGGATCGCGAGGATCGTCTCGCGTGCGGCCTCTTGCACGGTGCCGATGTCGTCCCATTCCCACCTGTGTCCCGACCAGATGAGCCACTTGCCGCGCTCGGGCACGTAGCGGATGCGGTCGCCATGCCGGGAGACCAGGGCGCGGGCGTTGCCGTCGTCGGTGAGGGTGGCGTCGAGGACGACCGCGGGCGCCTCGCCCGGGTTCGCGGGCGCAGGGTCGGGGGCGAGCGCGGCCGTGCCGTCGACCGGAGCCACGGCGGGCGCGGCGGTCGGGAGCAGGCGCAGCCGCGGCGGGGTGCCGTAGCCGGCGTCGCGCAGGGCGCGGGCAGCGTCGGCGAGGTTGCCGCCGTGGTTGAGATGGGCGAAGGCGGCGAACTTGCTGTAACTCTGCTCGGCGTCGAACGTCGTCGAGGTGGTGAAGACGTAGAGGCGGTCACCGGTGCTCTCGCCGCGTGCGTATCCGGTCGTGGCCGAGGGGCCGAGCTTCTTTCCGGGGCGGCGCCAGTGGGTGACGTCGCCGGCGCGGTGGTCGATGGTCCAGCCGTGCGGACCGAGGATGTCGGTCCAGTCGGCGCAGGCGTTGAAGTCGTCGCCGGGAGACAACTCGCCGGGCGTGGTGTGCGGACCGGTCGAGGCGGGTTGGTGGAAGATCGGGGCGGCGTCGGTTCGGGGCATCTGGTCGAGCGCTCGTGCGAGGTCGAGCAGCGCGTCGGACTCTTCGGCCGACACGGTCGCGATCGCGGCGACCGAACCTGCGGTCAGCGACCAGGCGCCGGCGGTCGGGTCGACGGTGGGGTGCACGACGACGTAGCCGCCCTCGGCGCGCGTCTCGATCAGAACCTTGATCTTGTCGTCGGGGTTGGCGGTGAGCTCGTCGTCGGTCGCCGGACGTCGGGCGAGCTTGGTGTTCCCGGCGATGTCTCCGTCGGTTTTCCACAGGATGTGCACACCGCCCGACGGTGTCGTCTCGCAGTACCCGACCATGACGCGGCCGAGCAGGTCGGCGAGTCCGGCCGCGCGGGCGAGCTCGTGCAGGCGGTCGATTACGCCCTCGTCGACGGCGCGCCCCTCGACGTCGAGGCACAGCAGGTTGCCCGACACGCGTCCGCACACGACCGCGACGCCGTGCCGCCCGGAGGCGAACCACGCGTCGAGTTGGTCGGCGTCGGCCCGCTCGCGCTGGAAGATCTTCCATGTGCCCAGGGCAGGCCGTTTGGTCCCGTCGAGACGGACCGGGATAACGCTGAACCCGGAATCGATCAGATTCCGGGCATGCCAAAGAATGCGTTTGCCGTCCAACTTGGACAGACCTTTCAGCTGGAGCAAACTGCATTCGGATGAGAAAGCTAGCAGGACCCGCCGGTTCTGTCCGGCGATTGGATCACGCCGCTTAGCCACGCACGATGCTGCTCCGGTTGTCGTTGGGGGTAACTCCGGTTCTGCACTTGAGTGCCGGCGCCCGCCGCTCGTCGAGGACGGGGCGCCGGCCGCGGGGCGGTTACTGGTTGAGCTGGGCGAGCAACGCTTGCACCCGCGGATCGTTAGCGTCGACGCCTGCGGCGGTCGCGGCCGGCGGGGCGCCCTGCGGCGCGTTCTGCGGGGCGTTCTGCGGCGGGGTCGCGTTCCACGCGCCAACGACCGCGGACGCCGCGGCCGGGCTCGCCGCACCGGTGATGCCCTGCGGGGGAGCAGACGGCGCGGCGGCAGGCGGAGGAGTCGCCGCGGCGGGCGCCTGCGCCTGGTGGTACCGGGCGAGCCATTGTTCGGCGCGCTTGTCGTCGACTCCCTCGGCGAACCCGTCGAGGACGTAGGCGTTCATGCCCGCCTTTGTCGGCGCCTGCCCGATGCGGCCGAGCGTCATCCCGTCGCGGGCGATCTTGTTGACGATCCCGACGTGCGAGATCCGCAACCGTTCGGCGAGCACGGGCTCGGGGTCGTCGAGGTCGACCAGGTCGACGACGGCCTCGTCGATCTCGGCGTTCCGCAGGCTGTCGAACTTGCGCTCGGTCCCGTGGAACCGGGTGATCAGGATCAGGTGACCGAAGCGGTCGGCGGGCTTGAGCCATCCGGCGCTGTGCTGCGGCTGGTTGAACACTGGGGATCTCCCTTGGTTAGGCGGCCGTGCGGCCGATCTGGGCGGGGGTGTCGCCGGGGCATCCCTTCGACAGGTCGGTCGAACCGGGGCGCCAGAACGGGCAGAACCGGCACTCGCTCGACGGCGATGCGGGGATGACCGACCAGCGCTCGGGCGCCTGCTCGGGGTCGAGGAGACATACGAGCTCGGTGATCGCATCCAGGCGGGCGAGGGCACGCTCGACGACCGCGGGGTCGAACGGTTCGCTCCACAGGTGTGCGCCGTCGAGGAACCCCGACCGGGGCAGGAACGCAATCGCAACGCGGTCGACCCGACGGCCGGCGTTGACCATGCCCGCGGCGTACAGGTGGATCTGAACGCGATAGCGGGGCGACGGACCGTGCGCCCGGTAGCGGTCGAGCGAGGACTTACCGACGACCTTCCAGTCGATGACCGTCGGACGCGCGGTGTCGTACAGGTCGGCCGTGCCGCGCAGTCCCGGACGCACCGTGACGCGCTGCTCGACCAGCCACCGGCCCCCGTGCCGGGCGTGCCCGAACGCGTCGGCGAGCCACGCGTGCACGGCCGTACCGATGATCGCGAACCAGGGATCGCCGCCGTTGCTGGTCGGCCAGTCAAGCAGCCGATAGGCGACGCGCCGGTCGCACGGTTCGCCGACCTCGCTCGGTCCGATCGCCGCTTGCCGTGACCGTGCCGAGCCGGCGTCGGCCGCGCGAATCCCCGACAGCAGGACCGGCCGTAGCGGGTCCTCGGGCGGGCTCGCGCCGCCGCCGGGCTGGTTGAACGGTCCCTCGGCCACGGTCACGCCGCCGCCTGGTCGAGGACGAACGGGCGGGCCGGCTGCTTGGGCACGAGGTACTGCTCCCAGATGTCGGGCCGCTCGGCCTTGAGCCGGTCGACGTCGAGGCGCGTTCCGGGTCGCGACCGCCGGTAGGTGATGACGGTCCGGCCGCCGATGCGTCCCTCTGCGGCGTCGCCAATGCTGCGTTTGAGATGCTCGACGATCTGTTCCTCTTTGGCCTTGAGGTCGGCGAGCTGGGCGCGCACGACGCGCAGCGAGTCGACCCACGGGGCGAGGTCGTCGAGGTCGACGAACGCCGGAGCGTTCGGGGTGGTCATGCTGCGGGTTCCTCCTGTTCTGGTGGCGTGCCGTAGCCGGCCTCGCGCAGCACGAGCACGAGGTCGGCGAGCAGCATGCGGACGGGGAAGGTCGGGGGAGCGGGGAAGGATGGGGCGCCGAGCAGGCGAGCCATCTGCCAGCGCGGGACGATCGCCCACCAGTGACCGGCGCGCCGCGGGCCGTAGCCTGAGCGGGCGACGACCAGCACGCCGACGTCGGCGCCGGCGTTGACCCGTTCGGTCTCGGTCTGGCCGAGCCATGCGGCGATCTGGAGATCGCCGGCCTGTTGCGCCGCCTTGCCTGCCTTGACCTCCCACGTGAGCGCGGGCGTGCCGGTGATGTCGCCCTCGTCGTGTGTCCCTTTGAGCGCGCGGCGTTCGGCGCCGGGGAACCCGTTCGGGCGGAGGAATGCCACGACTCCGGACTCGCCGGCCGTGCCGATCTGCTTGGGGCGGTTGGTCACTGCTCGCCCTCCCGCGTGATCGTGTCGAGGGCGACGCACACCGCGTGCTCGTCGGCGATGCGCTGCAAGTGGGTGTTCTCGGCGAGCAGGTCGACCGTGCCGCCGGTCCGGGCGCCCTCGTAGAGGCGGCCGGCGAGGAACCCGACGCCGAGCACGACCAGCAGGACGACGAGCGCGATCATGCTGCGTCCCCCGTCGTGGTGCCGGCGGCCGTGCGGTAGCGGTAGGTGCCGCGCCAGCGGGACGCGGCCGAACCGCGCACGGTTGGCCGGCCGGAGGGGGCGTAGTCGTAGCGGTCGATCACGCCCGCGGCGCGAAGCTTGGTGAACAGCGCGCCCCATCGGTTGACCGATTCGGGGTCGGGAACGCCGTGCCGAGTACACAGGTCGTAGGCGGCGAACACGCGCCCCGATGCCGCTTCGGCTTCGGCCGCTGCCCATGCCTGCGCCCACCAGGCGGTGTCGTCGTCGTGGGCGTCGAGCTCGTCGAAGATCGACGCCTGTCCGGGGAGAACGGTCGGGTTGTTCATGCGCGCACGCTCCGGGAGGTGAGACCCAACATGTCCAGCAGCGGCGCAGTCGGGACCAGGAGGCGCCGACCCACACGAAGCGTCGGGATGTCGCCGCGCTTGGCCGCCTCATAGGCGCTCGGGCGGGACAACCCCAGCAGGCGCCCCGCTTCGGGGACGCTGATCGTCGGGTGCGCCATCGGATCGGGCACGACCGACATGGCACGGCGGGCCGGCATCACGCCACCTGACCCGCGCCGTCGGCGTGTGCTCGGTCGACGAGCAGCACGAATACCTGCTCGTGGGTCCACTCGTCGGGTAGAGCTGCCATGAGCGAGGCCATCAGCCGGTTACCCGGCAGCGTCTCGCCCGACAGAGCCCGCGCGAGCGTGGTGTCGCTGACTCCGAGCTCGCGCGCCGCGGCGTTCACGCTCGGCCAGTGCTTCGCCCGCTGTAGCCGTCGCCAGATGTCCGGCCGGAAGGCGTAGCGGGCCGACCCTTGCTGGGCATCGGATGCCCCCCGCACCGCTCCCGGCCCGCTCGCAGGCCGAGACGGTGATGATCCGTCTGCGTGCATGCAGGGGACGCTACTCCCGTCACAATCTGCTCGCAAGCGGACAATCACCTCATATCCTGCATGTATGCAGAGCGCTGGAGGAGCCCGCCTAGCAGGCGACTCGTCCGGTAAGTGATCGTCAGCAGGTCAGTCGAATGATCAATGTCACAAACTGGCCGTAGCCCAAGCAGAGACCGTTAGGTAGCCTCTGCGTCAATGCAGACCGGGCTATTGTGTTGAAAGCGAGGCTTCCCCATGTCCTCACCCGCCAAGCGGCGGCGGCGCGGCGCAGTCCAGCGCCTCACCTTCGGGCAATGGCTGTCTGATCGCATGGCACAGTGCGGGTACGACAGCGACGTAGCCCTCGCGAAGCGAACTGAGATTCGAGACAGCACCATCGGACGTTGGCGAGCTGACAAAGCGCAACCCAGCATCGACCAACTTCGCAAGATCGCCGACGCCCTCAAGGTGGGTGTTCCCGAACTGCTCGTCAGATCCGGCCACGCGACCACCGATGAACTCGGCCTCGACGAGGAGATGTTCGAGCAGCCGCTCGACCCCGGACTCGCCATGATCGGCGAGTCGAGGCTCGGGGAAGCGTTCAAGGAGCACTTGCGGACAGCTTGGACCGAACGGATGCGGCAGGAGCGTGACCGGCTCGCATCTCAGATCGACGTGCTCGAACGAGCCGACGTCATCTGGCACGGGCGCGACGGCGAGGGTAGAGCGCTGATCATTCAGCTCGTCTCGACGTCTCTCCATGAGGCTGGCTTTGATCTGCCTGAAAGCCTGCTACACGACCTCGGCAAGGCGCACCCTGCGTTCGACGGCGCCGCAACCTCCGAAGAAGTCGCCGCGCCAGACGCCTCAGACCAGGACAAGTCGAACATACATTCGATAAAGTGATCTCTTCCCCGCGGCTGGCAAGCGCTAAGGGACGGAGGGCATACACGGGCATGCGTTTCAGCGATCGAACCGCGCAAGTTGCCTTGTCGTGCGCGTCGGGGGTGCTCTGGGTGGTCGCCGCCGCCCTGGTCGTCGCCGAGACGCACGGGGGCCATGGCGGGATAGGGCCGGTACGGGAACTGGTGCTCGCGGGGGCGGCGACCGTCACCCTCGCCGCCGTGTTCCGAGCGATCATCAGTAGCGTGCGCCGGTACGCCTACCTCGACGGTGTGCGGGATACCGTCAAGGCCCAACGCCAACGAGAGCAGCAGGACGACAAGGAGCAAGAGGCGGCTTCCGTCGTCCGATTCCCCCGAACAGGCAGCCATCACTAGCCGGCCCGACGGCCGCCCCACAACCCACCGTGCGGGGCGGCCGTCGCCGTCCTAGGCGGCGATCTCGCCCTCGGCCGCGCGAGGTTTCTTGCCCTTCTTGTTCTTGCTCTTCTTGCGCTTGCCGCTCATGACGTCGTCGATCGCGTTCGCGGCGCGCTCGTCGGCTTCCGGCTCAAGGTGGCTGTACAGCGCCGACGTGGTGACGATGCTCTTGTGCCCCAGCCTCTTCGAGACAGTGTCGAGACTGACGTTCATCGCGAGCAGGGTCGTCGCGTGCGCGTGCCGCAACTTGTGCGGCGTCACCTGCGTCATGATCCCGCGCTCGACCGCCTTCGCGACCACCTTCGACCAATGGGTCTGATGCCAACCGGTCGACCGGTAGATACCGCCGTGCCGCGCACGGAAGATCAACGACTTGAGATCGAGCCCTTTGATCCGACGCTTGAGTACCTTGCGGACCTTCCTGCCGATCCGGATCGTCCGCAACGCCGCATCGCTCTTGCCGTAGGACGCGATGTAGGGGCGCCGCTTGGCGTCTTCCTTCACCACCTGACGGACATGCAGTAGGTCACGCTTCAAGTCGACGTCACACGGCCGGAGAGCGGTCAACTCACCCCAACGTAGACCCGTGCCCGTGGCGATGGTGATGATGTCGCCGGCGAGCTCTGAGACCTCGTAGCCGATCTCGATCCACTGCTCGATCTCGTCACCGGTCGGCACGTAGTCGAGGTTCACACTCCGACCGTTGACCTCGGGGAGCTCGACCCCTGCGCACGGGTTGACAGGCACATGCTTGCCGTACTTGCGCGCGGCGAACGCCATCGCCGGCGACATCACGCTCCCGTGAATGTTGCGGATCGTCTTCGCCGAGTAGCTCCGGACGTCGGCCTTGACGCGCGTCCCGTCCGGCAACGTCTTCGCCTTCCGGTAAACCCACCGACGCGCCTGCATCCACTCGACCCAAGCCTCGTCGACCTCGGTCGTGAACTGGTCGATCGGCAGACCGCCGAGCGGCCCGACCTGTCCGCCATCCGGAAGCGTCACGATCGCGTGCCGCACGTGCTGGTCGAACAGTCGGCCGTACTGGGCGACCTGACGTTCTTCGGCGCGCTTGAGCTTGCCGAGGTACTGGTCGACGACCTCGGCCAGCGTTGGCACGCTGTCAGCCTCGGTCGCCTCGTCGTCCGCGGCGTCAACCAGAGCGACCAGCAAAGCCCGACCGCGGCATCCCTTCGGGTAGCCCTCGGGGCGCCGGTGCCCTGCTAGACGAACCCGCGCGGCAAAGTCCTCGGCGATCGTCTTGTCGTCGCACGTCTCGCTGTCCCTCTTACCGCCGCGCCGACCACCCTCGCGCCACTCGACACGGTAGGTCGTGATCTTGCCTGACTTGCTGACCTGCTTCCGGACCGCGGCCACAATCGCCCCTCTCGCATCGAACATATGTTCGCTCAGAACAGGGGTGTTCCGCCACCGGTGACGCGATGGTGACGCGATGGCCACCAACGACAAAGGGCCACTGAGCTATACCAGCAGCTCAGAGGCCCTTTTCCGGTGCGGTGGTGGTGGGATTCGAACCCACGGAAGCTTGCACTTCACACGCTTTCGAGGCGTGCGCCCTCGTCCACTAGGCGACACCACCGCGGGAGAGCCTACCCGACTCTGCGGTGCGTGAAGAACTCGGTGAGCAGGGCGGCGCACTCGTCGGCCAGGACTCCGGCGAGCACCTCGGGGCGGTGGTTGAGGCGGCGGTCGCGTACGACGTCCCAGAGGGAGCCTACGGCGCCCGCCTTGAGGTCGATGGCGCCGTAAACGATGCGGTCGACGCGGGCTTGGACGGAGGCTCCGGCGCACATCGTGCAGGGTTCCAAAGTGACCACCAGGGTGCAGCCGGAGAGGCGCCAGGTGCCGAGGGTGGTGGCGGCTTCGCGCATCGCGACGATCTCGGCGTGGCCGGTGGGGTCTCCGGTGCGTTCGCGGTCGTTGTGGCCCCTGCCGATGATCGTGTCGCCGGCGAGGACGAGGGCGCCCACGGGGACCTCGTCCGCCTCGTACGCCAGCCGTGCCTCGGCCAGCGCCTCGCGCATGGCCGGGGCGTACTCGTCAGTCACGGAGGCGGTCGAACTCTTCGCCGAAGCCCGCGAGCTCGGCGATCGTCAGCAGGGCGTCGCCCGGCATCGCGCGTTCGCCGAGCTCGGTGACGCGCTTGCCGTCCACACCGAGGTCGTCGAGCAGTCCGGGGTCGCCCGCGGCGTCGCCGTCGGGGACCTCGCCCACGAGCTGGTGGAACAGCGCGCCCAGGCCGTCCTCGCGGACGGCGGACACGAAGGCGCGCGGCTCGTCCTCGCCGTCCAGGCGGACGACGGCGAACCAGTCGTCGTTCTCCTCGATCAGGAGGATCACCGGGTCGCCGTACGACTCGACGGCGCACTCGCGCATCAGGTCGGCTACGTCGTCGACGCTCTCGGCCTCGGCGAGCATGGCCTCGACCCCCAGCCAGCCCTGCGGCGTCCGGGCGAAGACGGCGGCGAAATAGGACACGAGGTTATTGTGACCCACCGGGTTGCGCCGAACACACCCTTGGACGTCCCGTTCCACCGGATCAGCGGAAGTCTGGACAATTCAGGAGAGGGTGTCGAGCGCCCGTTCGAACGGCTGGGCGAAGCCGAGGCGTCCCGCGATGCTCAGCAGCATCTCGTCCGGGTACAGCTCCAGGTCGCCGGAGATCGCGCCGAGCTCCATCTCGTCCAGCCCGAGGTCGGTGAAGATCGACATGTCACCGACCGGGAGCACCTGGTCGAGCTCCTCGTCCTCGGGGATCGGGATGTCGAGGTAGTCCAGGACCTGCCCGGCCAGCGGCCAGTCGACCGACGCGGTGACGTCGGAGAGGAACACCATCACCTCGTCGCCCAGCAGCCGGATCCCCACGAAGAAGTCGTCGCCCACCGAGACGAGACCGATGGTGCCGCCGAGGCTGGGCTGCTGACGCAGCGCGTGGATCAGTCCCGTCAGGTCCCCGGTCAGCGCTACCGGGAGGATCTCGGCCTCCCAGCGGTCGTCTTCCCGATACACCACGACGGCGAAATCCGTCGCGTCCACATCCGTCATTTCCACCCCACCGGCACGGTTCCTGCCAGGGCATGGTCGCAGATGCGGAGCGCCCTCGCGTGTCCCACCCGCAAACTGGGCGTGCGCCCGTCCGCGTAGTGGGGAACGGCGCCGGTTTCGGCGCCGCGGTACGAACCTACTGGATCCGGATCAGGTGACACGGAACGTACGCCGGCGCAACGCCGCGTGAATCCGCGCCCGCCGCGCCCGATGCGGGGTGACCCGCTCGCGGAGCTCGCGCGCCTCGGCCAGTTCGCGCAGGAAGATGGCACGCCGCCGCAAGTGATCACGTACCTGCTCGGGCGAGGGTGTGCCGCCCTCGGTGGCATCGGACGTGGCGTCGGAGGGGCGGGTGGTGCCGCGGTCGGCCGGAGTGCGACCCTGCTGCCGGACCGTCCGTACCGCCCGGGAGGTCGGCACGAGCGTCATGACGAACGGATCGAGCACGACCGGAATGGCGTCCACCGCACGCCCGGCGGCGTGCTCGTCCGCCGTGGACGGGTCCGAGTCATGCTCCTCCGGCCCCATCGACGCAGGTGGGGATGGGGACGTGTCCCGGGCCGCCGTACTACGGGGCGGTCTGGTGCGATCTCGGCTCATAACGGCATACTGCCCAGCTCAGGAGAGTCGTATCCTCATGGGTCCGAGATGGCAGGTTACCCGCCGTGGGCTACCGTGAGGCCCATGCAGACCCTCGCCGTGGATCACCCGCTCGTCGCGCACAAACTCACCACGCTGCGGGACGTTCGGACCGATTCGCCCACGTTCCGGCGGCTGGCTGACGAACTGGTGACCCTGCTCGCCTACGAGGCCACCCGTGACGTGCGTGTGACCGAGGCCACAGTGGACACGCCGCTGGCGCCGACGCGGGGGGTTCAGCTCGCCAGCCCCAAGCCGCTGGTGGTCCCCATCCTGCGGGCCGGGCTCGGGATGCTGGACGGCATGACCCGCCTGCTGCCCACCGCGGAGGTCGGTTTCCTCGGCATGATCCGCGACGAGGGCACGCTCCAGGCCCAGACGTACGCGACGCGGCTGCCCGACGACCTATCCGGCCGGCAGTGCTACGTCCTCGACCCGATGCTCGCCACGGGGGGCACGCTGGCGGCGGCGATCCAGCTCCTGCTCGACCGCGGCGCGAACGACGTCACGGCGCTCTGCCTGCTGGCCGCCCCCGAGGGCCTGAAGTACATGGAGCAGGCGTTCGCGGGCACCGAGGCGCCCATCCGGGTCGTCACGGCGGCGGTCGACTCGCATCTGAACGAGCAGGGCTTCATCCTGCCGGGGCTCGGCGACGCCGGCGACCGTCTGTACGGCGTCGTCTGACTGATATGGCGTCGTCGCCTGACGCGTCAACCTCCGGCCAGGTGCACGCCCGGCCAGGTGCATGCCCGGCTAGGTGCGTGCCCGGCCAGGTGCGTGCCCGGCCAGGTGCACGCCCGGCTAGGTGCACGCCCGGCTAGGTGCACGCTGGGCGTCCGCCGGGCTGTTCTGGCTGAGCACGCGCCGTCTTACTGCGCATGCGCCGGGTGGTCGCCGGACTGTCCTGCGTTAACGATTGTTCGCGAGAGTAGTCAGAGTGCTCATTGGAGCGGTCCATCATTACTCTGCGTACTCCATCCAGGGCATTCCGCGAGATTTCGATGTTCGCCCGTGCGTCACCATGGGTAATAAGTTGCTACGGAACGTCAATGATCGTTCCCCTCCGCCGCCCTGGCACAGGGGACCGTTGGACCGGGGTGGCGCGAGCGAGGCTCGAGGAAGCGTGATGGCTCACCTAAGGGATGGCGACCTGCCAGGCTACGAAGAGATCGGCGAGCGGCTTACCGAAGAGTTCGGCGGTGTTCACGCGCCAGAGACTGTTTCACGCTGTGTCGCGGCGGCGCGGCACGGTGCCCGCGAGGTCACCGGGGCGGCTTCGCCCGACCTGGTCGAACGGATCGCACGCAAGCATCTGCAGGTCCTCGCCGTCGTCGCCGCCGAAAAACTGCGCCAGACGTCTCGGACGAGACTGGGCAACGCGCCCTAGGACTTGCTTTGTCGAGGATCGCGGCTGTGCAAAACTGACCTGGGGTCTGTGGGTCATCGTGGTCCGGGAGGCAGTCGTGCCCGCCAAGAAGTACGTCACATGGGTCGCTGTGGCCTTTGTGGCCTTCTACGTGTTCAAGCAGCCCGAGGGGGCCGCCCAATCGGTGAACAACGCCGCCAACGGCCTAGCCAACGCCGCCGACTCGCTGGCGGCCTTCGTCAGCGCGCTCGGCTGAGGTCCTCATGAGACTCGTGACGCCCGGTGATTCGGCGCCGGCGTCGGTAAACAAATACCTGCTTCCCCACGAGACCCAGGTCATCACCGTACGGCGGCACCCCGCGGTGCTCATGCTGCCGGTCGGGCTGGTCCTGGGCGGCCTGATCATCGCCGGTGTGCTGAGCAACACCGTCGCCACCGAGTCGGGCGGCGCCGTCATCAGCTGGATCTGGTGGGGCTGGCTGATCCTGCTCGCCTGGTTCGTCTGGCGGGTGGCCGAGTGGTCGGTCGACTATTTTGTGATCACCAACCAGCGCATGCTCCTCACCACCGGCCTGATCACCCGCAAGGTCGCGATGATGCCGCTGGCCAAGGTCACGGACATGAGCTTCAAACGCACCATCGCGGGCCGCATGCTCGGGTACGGCGAGTTCGTGCTGGAGTCGGCGGGCCAGGACCAGGCGCTCTCGGCCGTTCCCTACCTGCCCTATCCGGAGCAGCTCTACCTCGAAGTCTGCGAGATGATCTTCCCCAACAAGAACCCCTCCGACGACTGACCACGACCCCCCGCCCCGTCCCCGTCCCCCAACCCCACGTCCCCCACGTTCGTTCACGGGCGGCGCCGCGCTCGCCGTCCTGGTGGTACCCGGCACCCTGGGTTAACGATCTCTGTCCGCAGAGCCAATTCCAGGGTGAACGGGCTCGCGGCGACGTCCGTACCACCAGGATGAATGGCCGGCCCGGCAGGGCAAGAGATGATCACATTTCTTATCGCTTCGTTACTCTCGATGTGCGATAACCCTCAATGTGCAATCATGTCGGCACCCCAGCCGCCTGATTACTTCCGCTAAGTGAGTCCACATGCCGGGTCCAGGCAACGTCGGCGAGCGTGTCCGCAACCTGCGGCTGACCAGACGCCTCTCGCAGGCACAGCTCGCTGGTCACGACCTCTCAGACAGCTATATCTCGTTGATCGAGTCGGGTAAGCGAACGCCTACGCCGACCGTTCTTCGCATGCTCGCCGAAAGGCTCGGGTGCACGCCCGAGTACCTCGCAGAGGGCGTCGAGCCAGAGCAGCGCGCCCATCTTGAGGTCCGGGAGCGCCATGCGCACCTGGCCCTGCTCGACGGCGATCCCGTCGGCGCCGAGACCGCCTTCGAAGAGGTCCTCGCACGCAGCGACGACCCCGATCTCACCTCCCGCGCCCGGTGGGGCCGCGCCCGCGCGCTCGAAGAGCTGGGCCGCACCGAGGCCGCCATCGCGCTGTTCGAGGAGCTTCGCGAGCAGGCCGAACGCGACCCTGGCCGGGCCAGCTGGCTGCCCCCCGTGATCGCCCTGGCGCGCTGCTACCACACGGTCGGTGACCTCGGCCAGGCGATCGCTCTGGGTGAGCGTGCCCTGGCGCGCCTCCAGCACTTCGGCCTCACCGTGGGCCAGGAGTACACGGAGGCCGGGCGGATCCTTCTGCTCGCCTATGTGGACCGCTCCGCCCCGGAACGCGCCCACGCCCTGGGCCGCCGCATGCTGACCTCCGACGCGGCCGAGGGCGACCAGCCGAGCACGCACTACCGCCGCGCCAGCTCGCGCGCGCTGGAGGAGGGCGCCGTGGGCGACTCCCTCTACTTCGCCGAGCAGGCCCTGGCGGTACGGGGCGGAGCTCCGATACGGGCGCAGGCGCTGCTCAACCTGGCCGCCGCGAGGGCATTGCTGCGCGGAGTCACGCCGTTCACCGCCGAAGTCGTCACCGAGCCCGAACGCGCCGCGGCCGCCGAGGCACTCGACCTCCTCGGGGGCACCTCGGTCCTCGAAGGCGCGGAGGCCACCGAGAGCACCATCGAACGGGCCCGCGCGCTCGTCCTCGTCGGCGAACCCGAGCAGGCGATCGCCTCTCTGGAAGACTTCCTGGACACCGGCATGGCCCTCGCGGCACCCGTCGCCGGCGTTCCGGCCCCGGAGCGCGGCACCGACCGGGCCGCCCGCGTCCGCAAGACCGTCCAGGCGCGCCTTGTCCTGGCCCGTGCCCGCATCGCGCAGGACGACCGTACGGGTGCCCTCGTCGTGCTGAACTCGGCCGGCGGCCAGCTGAAGGATCTCCCCCCGAGCCGCCCCGCAGCCCACATCTACCGAGAGCTCGGAGAGCTCTTCGAGGCCGCAGGCGAAACGGACGGCGCCGCCAACGCCTACCGCCAGGCCCTCGAAGCCGTAGGCCTACGCCCGTCCCGCCCCCAAGCCGCCGCCTGCGACCTAGGCCTGGTCTAACCCCAGCCCACCCCCGGCTTCGGTTGTTGAGCGCGGCGTCTTTGCCAGTGGCTTGCGCGAAGATGCTGCCGTGCCTTCGGGGCGGTGGCCGGGTGTGTCAGAGGTCGACGACCGCTTTTCCGGCCACCTGGCGGGCGAGCAGGGCATCGGCGGCCTTGCCCGCCTCCTCCCAGGGGCCGCGCCAGCCGACCTGCGCATCCAGGTCGCCGGCCGCGAGCAGGCCGAGGAGGTGGGCGAGGTCGGCGCCGAACGGCGCGGCGACGTTGAAGTTCTCGATCCGTCCGCGGGCCGATCGGGCGCCCGCCAGCTCGAAATCGATGACCGTGGTCTCGCGGGCGGCCCGCCCGATGGCCATCACCACGCCGTCGTCCTCCAGCCGGTAGAAGGCTTCGGCGAGCTGCCGCCCGCCCACGTTGTCCAGCACGCCGTACACCCGGCCGTCCAGGTTCTCCGGGCCGAGGACGATCTCCGCCGCGCCCAGCTCGCGCAACCCCTCCGCGCGGGCGGCGCTGCCGGCGGAGGCGACGACGTGCGCCCCCGCGCGGGCGGCGAGCTGGACGGCGTAGCGCCCGACGCCGCCGGAGGCACCCGTGACGAGGACGCGGCGGCCGGCCACCTCGCCGAGCCGCCGGACCGCCTGAAGCGCCGTGACCCCGGCGACGGGCAGCGCGGCGGCCGTCCCCAGGTCGACGGCCTCGGGGACGGCGGCCATGTCGGCGGTGTCCACGGTGCGCAGCTCCGCCCAGGCGCCCGACCAGCCGAAGGTGACCACGCGCGTGCCGGCGGCGGGGCCGGAACCGTCGGCGGCGGCCCGGACGACCACCCCGGCGGCGTCCCATCCCGGGACGTACCCGGGCGGGACGTTCGCGCTCCGGTAGGCGATCTCGCCGAAGTTGAGCGAGAAGGCCGCCACCCGGATCAGCGCCTGGGAGGGCGCGGGAACCGGGTCGGGAACGTCGGTGAAGGTGAGGTCGGGGTCGAAGGTCAGGGCTCGCATCGTCGTCGCTCCTCTGTGGGGTGGTGGCGGCTGTCAGGTGAACTGCTCGCCGAAGTCGAACGTGCGCCATCGCTCGGGACGGATGCTGATCGTGACCAGTCGCCGAGCGAGTCCTCGATCAGGTCGTGGAACGGCGCGCCGAGGTACCGGGTCGACCATCGCCGGGTCGGTCGCCTCGTCGGCGACGACCGGACCGTCGACGGACACGCCGTTCGGTACGGACTCGGCTCGTCGAACCGGAGCTGCTAAGCGGCCGAGGCTTTTTAGCGAGCCGATAAAGGGATGTTTCGGTCGAGTGATTATAAGGTCCGATCACGGCCGGGGCCTGTCCGAGTCCGTCCACCACGGTCTGCTCGGTGTGCAGCGAGCTGTCTGCGAGCTGTCCGCGAGCCAGGCTGCGGCCTGCTCGGTCCACTCGGGGAACAGCGGGAAGTAGGAGTTGACGAGCAGCCCGCGCAGCGTCCCGCCCGCGCCGCCGCGATGGCCGCCTCCAGGTGGTCCCCGCCGACGTTGTCGAGGTAGACGTCGATGCCCCCGGGCGCGACCTCGGCGAGCTGGGCGCCGATCGGGCTCTCGCACCGGTCGAGGCCGATGTCGAGGCCGAAGTCGTCGACAAGCCGGGCGGCCTTGTCACTTCCGCCCGCCGAGCCGATCACCGTGGTCGCGCCGAGCCGGCGGGCGAGCTGCCCGGCCACGCTGCCGACCGCCCCCGCCGCTGCCGAGATGAACACCGTGTCGCCGCGCTGCACCGGGGCCACGCAGAACCCGCTTGTGGCTACTCAACCGGTGACCAGGCAACCGATGACTAGGTGTAGGAGGCCATGACGTTGGTGACACCGGTCCACAGCCGAGACGCGGTCGGATTCGGATGTCCCGTGCGCGCCGAACCAGGCTCGCGCCCGGTGCAGGAATGCGATCGCGGTGGCGGCCTTCTCGTCGGGGAGTGCTTCGGTGTAGGCCAGGCGGCTGTAGCCATCGATTGCCGAGTGGAGGTAGACGTAGCCGCCGCGTTCGGTCTTGTTCTTGCGCCGGTTGACGGCCTTGGCCTGCTCGCTGCCGCGCCCGTGTGCCCGCCAGCCGCCTCCGCCGGGGATGCGGCCGACCTTCTTCACATCGAGGTGAACCATGTGCCCGGGGCGGCGGGCCTGGATCGCTGAGGAGTGCGGTTGACCTCACCGGTGGGGTCGAGGAATCGCCGTTGGTTCAGGCCGACCGCAGCGAGGTGCCTGCTCACTGTTCTGCGGCTGATCGAGATGCCGGCCTGACTGAGCTCGAAGGCGATCCTGGCTGCAGACCACTTGTGAGCGCGTCGGAGTTCCTCGACGCGGGTGAGGGTGTCGGCAGCCGTGGTCGTGGGCTGACGATGCGGCGCCGAAGAACGATCGAGTAGGCCGAGGTCACCGTGGCGTCGGTAGCGGTTGACCCACTTGGACGCGCATGCTCGAGAGATGCCCATCTCGGCTGCCACGTGTGCGATGGGTCGAGTCCGGCACCGTTCGATGAGCCGGCGGCGACCTTCGACGGACAGCGGCGCATTCTTGTGCGTCAACGGGCGGACTTCCTTGCTCGAAGGGGAACCGCAGGGCGGTACTTGGTGGCCATGCGTCCCATGCGGTGGTTGATCACTGCTGGGTCAGCGAGTCCAGGAGTTCACGGCCGTGCTGCCACGAGCTCAGGCCGCTGGCGGAGTTGAGGTGTCCGCATGCGCCCGCCAGGTGCCATCGCGCCTCCCACCGCGCCGCGAAGCCGGCGGCTGCCTCGGGGGTGCAGTACGGGTCGTTGGCGCTGCCCACCACCAGGGCCGGGCACGGCAACGGTTGTGCCGACACCGCCATGAATGTCGCGGCCGCCTGGCGTGGGAACACCGGCTCGTGCGGGTCGGGTGGCGCTACCAGGAATGCGCCGACTGTCGGGCTTGAGGGGTTCTTGTTCAGCCAGGTGGACGCAGCCCAGCAGCCCAGGCTGTGGGCCACCAGCACAACGCGGCTGGCCCGCTGGGAAGCGTCGTCGTACGCCTTCTGGACAGCGCCGACCCAGTCATCCAGATCGGGGGCGGACCACGAGGCAGGGGAGATCCTCACCGCTGAGGTGCCCCACTGCCGCTCCCACAAGGTCTGCCAGTGCTGCCCGTCCGAGCCGTCGATACCCGGGATGATGACGTACGCGACCACTGTCCACCACCGTTTCACTCGTCGCTTCCTGCGATCCTGGGGCGCCTGGCGCAGATTCTGTTGGATGCATCAGGGCAGCGGCGGTGATGCAAGTGATCTCAAAGAAGGTGGTGCGGACAACGATGGAATCACTCGACCGGATAGACCGAGACATCCTCGCCCTGCTCCAGGCCGACGGCCGGTTGACCGGCGCGGAGGTAGGGCGCCGTGTCGGACTCTCACAGCCCGCGGCCAGCGCGCGCATCCAACGGCTGGAGAAGAACGGTGTCATCACCGGCTACCGAGCCGTGGTCGACCCGGCAACCCTCGGGCTGAACATTCACGCGGTCATCCGGTTGCGCACCACGCACGCCCGGCTCTCACGCGCCCTGGACTTCGCCTCCCGGACCCCCGAGATCGCCTCCACCCTCAGGGTCACCGGGGAAGACTGCCTCATCTTCGACGTCTACTGCCCGCAGGCGGGACGACTTGAAGAAGTTGTCGACGCACTTGCCCGTTACGGCCCTGTCATCACATCCCTCGTGCTCCGCGCCTATCCCCAGAAGCCGCTGACCGACGCCACGTCTACAACGTCATGACCCGCAACAACTAGGTGACCAGCGGCCGGCATCGGAGGCGCTCGATCGCGTCAACGCGGAACGCAACCCGTCCGCCGCGCCGTCGTGGGGTTTCGGCGGGTGGGGTTGGTCACAGTGGGTGGCTGTGAGCTGCGGGGATTGGATAGCGGAATAGATTCGGGTGGTTTTCGGTCCTAACATGGAGACATGGGATGATTGGCTGACCGGAGGTTAGCGGGAGGCGCCGAGGGGGGAAGCATGACGCTGCGCACAGCCCGACGTTCGTCGTTGGTCGAGCAGGTGATCGACCAGCTGAGGGACGAGATCACTGCCGGGGCGTGGGTCGTCGGCGCCAAGATTCCGCCGGAGCCGGTGCTGTCCGAGAGCCTCGGCGTGGGGCGCAACACCGTCCGGGAGGCGGTGCGGGCGCTGACCCATGCGGGTCTGCTGGAGTGCCGTCAGGGCGACGGTACGTACGTCCGGGCCACAAGTGAGCTTTCCGGTGCGGTACGCCGCAGGCTGGAGACCGCCGAGCTCATCGAGATCCTTGAGGTGCGGCGGGGCCTGGAGGTCGAGGCCGCCCGGCTGGCCGCCGCGCGCCGTACCGACGCCGACATCGCGGCGATCAACGAGGCGCTGGCGCGCCGGGACGCCCAGTGGACGGCCGGTGACCACGCGGCGTTCGTCGAGGCCGACCTGGCGTTCCACATGGCGGTCGTCGAGGCCACCCACAACCGGGTGCTCACCGATCTCTACCGTGACTTCAGCGCGGTGCTGAGAGCGAGCATCGGGGCGGCGGGCAACCTGGTGCGGCATGCCGACATCCCCCACGCGCCCATCGCTGACGCGATCGAGGCGGGTGACGCGGTGGCCGCGGCCCAGGCCACCCACTCCTGTCTGGACGAGATCTTCCGTTCGACGGAACAGCCGCTGGCGTAGCCCGGCCCGCGTTCACTTCTTGCCGTTCCACCCTGCACGTTCGAAGGCGATATGAGTTCTTCTGCCCGCTTTACCCGTTTCTGGATGCTCGCCGGCCTGGTGCTGCTGACGATCAACCTCCGGTCCGCCATCACCGGCATCCCGCCGGTGCTCGGCGACCTGCAGGACACGTTCGCGCTGTCCGGCGTCGAGGTGAGCCTCCTCACCACGCTGCCGGTGCTGTGCCTCGGCGTCTTCGCGTCGGTGGCGCCGCTGGTCGCCCGCCGCCTCGGCACCGACACGGCCATCGCCGGCGCGCTGGTCATGATCACAGGTGGCATCGTGCTGCGGGTCGCGCCGTCGTCGTCGGCGCTGTTCGCTGGAACGGTCCTGGCGGGCGCCGGCATCGCGATGGGCAACGTGCTCATGCCCGCCGTCATCAAGCGGCACTTCGCCGACCGCGTCGGCTCGCTCACCGGGCTCGCGATGATGCTCATGGCGGGCAGCGGGGCCGTCGCCGCCGGGTTGGCCGTTCCGCTGGACAACGCGGGCGGCTGGCGGATGGCCCTGGCGGTGTGGGCGGTCCCGTCGGCGATCGCCGCGCTCGTGTGGGGGCCGCTCGCCCTGCGCGGCCGGCGTGAGGGGCCCTCGGCCCCCGCCATGCGGTCCACCGGCTCGCTGCTGCGCTCGCCGCTGGCCTGGTCGGTGGCCGTGTTCATGGGCATGGCGTCGCTGATGTTCTACGTGCTGATGTCGTGGCTGCCGGAGATCATGCGGGACCACGGGTTCGCGGCCGCCGAGGCCGGGATGATGGTCTCGTACATGATGATCATCGGTATTCCGCTCGGCTTCGCGGTGCCCGTGCTGGCCGCGCGGGTTCGCGACCAGCGCTTCCTGGTCGTCGGCGTCGCCGTGGCCATGGTCGTGGGCCTGATCGGCATGCTGATCGCCCCTGAGGCGGGATGGCTCTGGGTGACCGTGCTCGGCCTCTCCACGGGCAGCGCGTTCCCGCTGGCCTACACGCTGCTCAGCCTGCGTTCGCCCAGCCCTGCCGTGGCGGCCCGCCTCTCGGGCATGGCGCAGACCGGCGGCTATCTGCTGGCCGGCCTCGGCCCGCTGGCCGTGGGCGTGCTCCACAGCGTCACCGGCGGCTGGGAGGTGTCACTGGGGCTGCTGCTGATCCTGGTCGTCCCGGAGACCGTCTTCGGGCTCATGGCGGCCCGCCCCGGCTTCGTCCGCCCGAGCGTCGCCCATGCCGAAGGCCCCGTCGAGCAGCTCATCGAGCCCAAGGACGTGCCGGTGCGCGTTCCCGTCAACGTTCGCTGACGTTCCCAGACCGGGCCAGGGCGTGGACCCCGCTCCCGCCTTGGCCCTGCTTAGCCGGCGTCCAGGTCGAGCACGCGCGCGTGGAGAACGAGACGCTGGTGCAGGGCGGCACGGAGCGCGCGGTGGAGGCCGTCCTCCAGGTAGAGCTCGCCGTGCCACTGGACCACGTGCGGGAAGAGATCTCCGTAGAACGTGGAGTCCTTGGCCAGGAGGGAGTGCAGGTCCAGCTCGCGTTTGGTGCTGACGAGCTGGTCGAGGCGGACCTGGCGCGGAGGGATCTGGGCCCAGTCCCGGGACGAGAGTCCGTGCTCGGGATAAGGCCGCCCTTCGCCAACCGCCTTGAAGATCACCCTCCGAGTCTACGGGGTCAGATGCCACCCGAGAAGGTGTCGCACTGGCGCGGGTCGCCGCTCTCGTAGCCCGTCGTGAACCATCGGCGCCGCTGCTCGGACGTTCCATGGGTGAACCCGTCGGGCTCGACATAGCCCTGGGTACGGCGCTGGATGCTGTCGTCTCCGACCGCCTCGGCGGCGCTTAGGGCCTGCCGGATGTCGGTGTCGGTGAGCTGCTCCAGAAAGCCCGTGGAGACCGCGTTCTTGGCCCAGGCCCCGGCGTAGCAGTCGGCCTGGAGTTCGACTCGTACGGAACCGCTCTGGGCACCCTTGGCGCTAGAGCGCGACCTGCTGAGGGTGCCCTGCAGGTTTTGAACGTGGTGACCGTACTCGTGGCCCACGACATAGGCCTGGGCGAACGGACCGCCCTCGGCGCCGAACTGCTCCTGCAGCTGCTTGAAGAACGTGAGGTCCAGATAGACCTTTCTGTCGTTCGGGCAGTAGAACGGCCCCACGTCCGAAGTGGCGTATCCGCAACCGGTCTGGGTGGCCTGGCTGAAGAGCTGCGTCTTGGCCGGTGTGTAACCCCTCAGCGTTCGGCTCCAATAGGTCTGGATGCTGTTGACGGTCCCGACGATGCGGCAGTCGTCGGATTGGTCGGCGTCCGCTCCCGTACGGCATTTCGCGGAGAGGTCGACGCCGGAGCCCGCCTGCTGGGCGGGCCGCTGAGCCGGGGCGCCGCCGCCGGTGAGGTCGATGCCGAAGAACAACCCGACCACCAGGACGAGGAGGCCGACGGCGCCGCCGCCGACCGCGAGGCCGCCCCTGGACATGCCGCCCCGCGCGTCCTCCACCTGGGAGCTGTCGAGTTTCGCCTCGTCATCGAAGTCCATGCCGACGTCTCCTTTCGGCCGGTCCCGCCGCCGAAGATCTCGTAGAGGCGGCCTTCCCCCGGAACGCGGTGGCTAACGCCCATGATCTGCTGCGGCAACAACGGACAAAACCGTCGGTGTTCTGCAATAACGTGAACTTTCCGTCCGTGCTGTCAACCGGTCGCGGCTCCGGAGCGTATGTCTTGCGATGTCCACCGTCCGGGGAGCAGGCGTTTGACCGTAGAGGAGTTCGAGGAGTTCTACGCGCATGCGGTCAGGCGCCTGATCGGACAGCTGTTCCTGGTCACCGGTGACCTGCGGGAGGCCGAGGACGTCGTCCAGGAGGCCTTCGTCCGCGCCTGGGGCTCCCGGCGCAAGCTCGACCGGGAGGGCTCGCCGGAGGCGTGGGTACGCCTGACGGCCACCCGGTTGGCGATCAGTCGCTGGCGCCGTCGAACGCGCAGCGCCGAAGCATGGTTGCGCGCCGGCACGACCGCGGACGCCGCGCCCGGCCCTGGTCCCGACGCCGTCGCCGTGGCCCAGGCCCTGCGCAGCCTGCCGGCGCGGCAGCGGCTCGCGGTGGTCCTGTTCTACGTCTGTGACCTGCCTGTCGAACGGATCGCGGCGGAGGCCGGGATGTCCACCGGAACGGTGAAGACGCACCTGTCGCGGGGCCGCCGGGCACTGGCTCCGCTCCTCGACGACTCCCTTGAGCCGCAGGAGCACGATGTCTGATCACGAACGGTCCGCGGAGCTGGACGAGCGGCTGCGGCGGCGGCTTCGGACGGCCGCCGGGGCGGGTGCGCAGGCGGCGCGGCCGGTGGAACGCGGGCGGATCGAGACGCTCGGAAGGCGCCGCAGGCGTCTGCATCTGGCCGCCGCGACCGCCGTGGTCGTGTGCGCCGGGACGGTCGCCGTCGCGGGGACGCTCGTGGCGGGCGGCGAACGCCCTCAGCCGGCCGTCCCTGACTCTCCGGCCTCCCGGCTGTCCCCGGCGACCGGGCCATCACCATCGTCACCATCGCCGTCACCCAGCGGATCGGTCTCGCCTACCCCGACCCGCACGCCTTCCGGGACCGTCCTGCCTCCTGGAAACCCGTCATCCTCGGCGACCCCGAGCAAGCCGGCAACCCCGAGCAAGCCGGTGACCCCGAAGGCGGGCGGCTCTAAGGCCGGCGGCTCCAAGGCGGGTTCGCGGAGCCTGCGGCCAGGTGACTCGGTGGGCCGCCGATGACCCACCGTTCCACCGTCGGCGACCGCACCGGCAAGGCTCCAAAGGAAAGCCCCCCGGACGCAACCGACGCAACCGACACAACCAACGTGGCCGGCGTGGCTGGCGTGGTCCAGGCGACCCGCGTGGTCGGTGCGACTGACGCGACCAGCGCGACCGGTGCGACCAGCGCGACCGGCACGACTGACGCAACCGGCACGACTGACAGGACCGGCACGACTGACGCGACCGGCACGACTGACGCAACCGGCACGACTGACAGGACCGGCGCGACTGACGCGACCAGCGCGACTGACAGGACCGGTGCGACCGGTGCGACCGGCGCGACCGGCGCGACCGGCGCGACTGATGTGGTCGACGTGGCTGAGGTGTCTGAGATGTCTGAAACGACCGGTGTGGTCGACGTGACGCGCGCGACGGGTGCGTCCGGGCGCGATGTGTTCGGCAAGGTGAGGCTGAGGAACGCGGCGCGCCTTGATCCCTATCTGCTAGCCGCCGCCTTCTTCGCCGCGTACATGATCGTGTCGGTCTCGCGCTACCTGCAGGCGGAGAGCCGGTCGTGGGACCTGGGGATCTTCGAGCAGGTCGTGCGGTCGTACGCGCGGCTGCAGGCGCCGGTCTCCGACCTCAAGGGGCCGGGCTTCGTGATCCTTGGCGATCACTTCAGCCCCGTGTTGCTGCTGCTCGCCCCGTTCTACCGGCTCTTCCCGACTCCGGTGACCTTGCTCGTGGCGCAGAGCGCGCTCTTCGCGATCTCCGTGGTGCCGGTCACGCGCGCCGCCGCGCGCCTGCTGGGGCGGGCCCGCGGCGCGGCGATCGGCGGGGCGTACGGGCTGTCGTGGGGCCTGCAAGGTGCGGCTGACTTCGACTTCCACGAGATCTGCTTCGCCGTACCGCTGATCGCGGTGTCCCTCGAAGCCGTCCTGGCCCAGCGCTACCGTTCCGCACTGCTCTGGGCCCTGCCGCTGCTGCTGGTCAAGGAGGATCTCGGCCTGACCGTCGCGGCCATCGGCCTGGTCGTCGCGATCCGTACGTGGCGTACGCACCAGGCCACGGCCCAGATCGCCTTCGCCGTCGCTCTCACCGGGCTTCTGGCGTTCTTCGTGACCGTGGGTGTGGTCATTCCGGCGTTCAACGACGGCGGTGGCTATGACTACTGGGCCAAGCTCGATCCCGAGGAGACCGCGCCCGGCAGCGCCCTCCTGAACGGCGCGGGCGACAAACTGCGGACGCTCCTGTGGCTCCTGATCCCGACGACGGGCCTGCTCGCACTCCGTTCACCGCTCCTGATCGCCATCGCGCCCACGCTGGCGTGGCGGTTCGCGTCGCAGGACGAGAACCACTGGAGCATGGCCTGGCACTACGACGCGATCCTGATGCCCATCGTCTTCCTGGCGTTCGTGGACGCGCTCCAAGGGGCGCGCTTCTCCGGCCGGCCCTGGCAGCGCGTGTACGCCTACCACCTCCCGGCCGCCGTCCTCGCCGCGGCACTGGCCCTCACGACCACGCGGCCCCTCGCGTCGGTGTTCGACGGCGCCACGTACAAGCCGACCCCCGCGAGCGAAGCCGGTGCCCGCGCCCTCGCCGTCATCCCGGACGGCGCTTCGGTCGAGGTCAACGTTCGCCCGATCGCGCAGCTCACCAGGCGATGCCGGGTCTTCTGGTTCGGCAACACCGCAGGACTGGTGCCCGACTACATCGTGTATTACGAACGGGGCCTGACGGCCGACACCTTGCTGGGGTACGCGAAGGACCTGCACCCTTCCGCCACCTACACCCTCAAAGCAGAGGACACTGGCTATTGGATCCTCCAGCGAACCCGCTGAGGTCAGGCGGTCGCGATGACGATCTTGCCGACCTGCGTGTTGGACTCCAGGTGCCGGTGGGCTTCGACGACGTCGCCGAGGTCGAACGTACGGTCCACCACCGGCCGGAAGGCGCCCGTCCTCATCCCGGAGGCCACGAACGCCACCGCACGCCGCAGCCTGACCGGATCGGTCGTCGTCTCGTAAACCGTGTAGGTGCGCATGTTCAACGCGGGCATGCCGAGCTCGAACCCCGGATATGGCGTGACCTCACCGCTCAGCGCCCCGTACTCAACCAGCGTGCCGCCAGGGGCCACGATCTTGGCCAGGTCCAGGACGCCGGGTCCGGCGACCGCGTCGAAGACGAACTCGGCTCCCCGGCCTCCGGTCAGCACCGGGACGCGTTCGACCACGCTCTCCTCACTGGTCATGATCACCTCGGCCGCTCCCTCCTTGAGCAGGGCGTCCTTCTTGGCGGCGGTCCGCGTGAGGGCGATGGGCGTCGCGCCGACGCGGTTGGCGATGTGGATGGCGGCCAGCCCGACGCTGCTGGACGCCGCGTTCAGTACGACCGCGTCCCCGGCACGCATCCCGCCGACCTCGACCAGCGCGCCGTAGGCGGTCAGGTAGGGCATCCACACCGCCGCGCCCTCGATCGCGTCGACCCCCTCAGGACGGTGCACGACCGCCGCCGCCGGCACGATCGCCCGCTCGCCGTACACCCCGTAGTCGTTCTGCGAGAACGTGGGAATGACGCTCACCTGCTGTCCGGGCTCCAACCCGGTGACGCCCTCGCCGACCGCCTCGATCTCGCCGGCGGCCTCGGTGCCCAACCGGGCGGGAAAGCGCCTGACCGTCTCGATGTAGTGGCCGCTCCGGAACAGCGCCTCAGCCCTGTTCAAGCCGATCGCGTCCACGCGGACCCGAACCTCGCCGGGTCCCGGCTCGCCGACCTCCACGTCCTCGACCCGCAACACCTCGGGCCCGCCGAGCTCGTGGAACAACACCGTCCTGGCCATCGCGCGCCTTCCCTTCCGTCGTCGTGGGCGACCCATTCGATCTCGAAAGTACGATGGCTGTCAAACTTTGATGCCCATCGTACTTTGACCATCGTCGTACCATGGGGCCATGGACGATGTGCGGACGATCACGCTCCAGCGAGCCCTGGAGGCCCTCGTCGACCCGGTGCGCCGGAGCATCGTGACGCGGCTGTACGAGACCTCCGTGGACCTCAGATGCGGCTCGTTCGACCTGCCCGTGAGCAAGTCCACGGCCACGCACCACTTCCGCGTGCTCCGCGAGGCGGGCCTGATCGACCAGTACTACGTCGGCACCGCCCGCATGAACACGCTGAGGCGTGCCGAGATCGACCAAGCCCTCCCCGGCCTCCTGGACGCCCTGATAGCCGCCGACCAAAGAGCCACAGCCACCACAGCTCCATAAGCGCCGACGAGACCCGCCAGTAAGTCGCCGCGAACGAAAAAACGCGATGAGGGCAGCACCCGTGGATGCCGCCCTCATCGCGTTTTGCCTGCTCAGAGACGCGGAGGATACGAGATTCGAACTCGTGAGGGGTTGCCCCCAACACGCTTTCCAAGCGTGCGCCCTAGGCCACTAGGCGAATCCTCCGCCGTAGAGACTACCGGGTCTCGGGCACTGGTCGGACATCAATAACGGCCGTGAGCGGGATCGGGCCGTAGACGTGGGGGAAGATCTGCCCGTCGGCCGGCTCGTAGCGGACCTCGGCGTCCAGGCGCGAGACGTCGATCGTGAGAAGGAGCAGGTCCGCACGGTCGACGGCGGTGTAGAAGCGCCCGAGAACGCCTTCGGCCTGGGAGAGGTCGGAGGAGCAGTGGATGAAGCCCTCCTCGGCGAGCGTCCGGCCGAGGGTTGACATGGCGTACGACACTCCCGCCGCCCGTGCCGCCTCCCAATGGCGTCGTTCGGCGATGTGGAGGAGCGTCTCCTGCGCGGTTGCGGCGGGTTGATCGGACATGGGGCGGGAGCCTACGCGGCAAGCGTGCAAATCGGGGGGCGCGGATGCCATAGACTCTGAGCAGACCCCTCGCATGGCGTCATCCTGTGAACCTCCCCAGGGCCGGAAGGCAGCAAGGATAAGCAGGCTCTGATGGGTGTGCGGGGGGTCCCTTCGCTTCTGACGCTCTGCTTCTCGAGGGAGGGCGGACCTCGTGAGTCTGGCTCTGTACCGCAAGTACCGGCCAGCGACGTTCGCCGAGCTCAAAGGGCAGGAGCACGTCGCCGAGCCGCTGCAGCAGGCGCTGCGCAACGGCCGGATCAACCACGCTTATCTCTTCAGCGGGCCGCGCGGGTGTGGCAAAACCTCCAGTGCGCGGATTTTGGCCCGTTCACTCAACTGCGAGCAGGGCCCCACGCCGGACCCCTGCGGCAAGTGCGACTCGTGCGTCGCGCTCGGGCCCACGGGCAGCGGGCACATCGACGTCATCGAGATCGACGCGGCCTCGCACGGTGGCGTGGACGATGCCCGTGACCTGCGCGAACGGGCCTTCTTCGCCCCGGTCTCGGCGCGCTTCAAGGTGTACATCATCGACGAGGCGCACATGGTCACCCGCGAGGGCTTCAACGCGCTGCTCAAGCTCGTCGAAGAGCCGCCGCCGCACCTGAAGTTCGTCTTCGCGACCACCGAGCCGGAGAAGGTCATCGGGACGATCAGGTCCCGGACGCACCACTACCCGTTCCGGCTGATCCCGCCGAGCGTGCTCCAGGAGCTCGTCGAGGAGATCCTGAAGGCGGAGGGCGTTCCGTACGAGGCGAACGCGCTGCCGCTGGCGGTCCGGGCGGGCGCCGGCTCGGCCCGCGACACGCTGTCGATCCTGGACCAGCTGCTCGCGGGTTCGGACGAGGCGGGCATCACCTACACCAGGGCGGTGTCGCTGCTCGGCTACACCGATTCCTCGCTGCTCGACGAGGTGGTGGCCGCGTTCGCCGCCCGCGACGGCGGCAAGGTGTTCGCCGCCATCGACCGCGTGATCGAGAGCGGCCAGGACCCGCGCCGGTTCACCGCCGACCTGCTCGAACGCGTTCGCGACCTGGTGATCCTTTCGAACGTGCCGGAGGCGGGCGGCTCCGGGCTGCTGAACGTTCCGGCGGACGAACTGGAGCACATGCGGCGCCAGGCCGCCTCGATGGGGCCGGGCGAGCTGACCCGCGCGGCCGACCTCCTGCACACGGGCCTGACCGAGATGCGCGGCGCGACCTCGCCGAGGTTGCTGCTGGAGCTCGTATGCGCACGCATCCTGCTGCCGTCGGCGTACGAGGACGAGGCCTCAATGTTCGCGCGCCTGGATCGTCTGGAGCGCCAGGCATCGCAGGGTGGCTTCCAGGCGGCCCCGGGGGGCTTCGCGGCCGCTCGACCAACCCCGCCGACCCCGTCGGCGCAGGCGTCCGCTCCCGCTCCCGGCCAGGGGGGCGACCCCACTTCTAGTGTCGACCGCCGAGGCGGGGCAGCAGAAGTGGAACGAGATTCTGTGGATAACTCTGCGGGTCCGCCCACTTCCTCCGCTCCCGCTCCCGCTGCCCGTGCACACTCCGCCGGGTCTCCGGCTGAGGCTGCTGCGGGCTCGGCTGCTTCTGCGGCGGCGCCGATGAGCGCTGCAGCGGCGCCGGTGGGCGCTGGGGCGGCGGTGGCCGCTCCGGCGACGAGCGGCGGGATGGACATCGCCGCAGTCCAGCGGTTGTGGCCGGACATCGTCGAGGCCGTCAAGCAGAAGAGCCGGGTCGCCTGGATGGTGATCATGAACGGCGTGCGGCCGCTCTCGCTCGACGGCAACCTGCTCACGCTGTCGTTCGAGGCCGAGGGTGCGCGGACGAACTTCGCGAACGGAGGCCGCGACGCGGTGCTCCGCGACGTCCTTAGGGAACGTATGGGCGTCGACTGGCGCATCGACACCGTGCTCGGCGGCGCCGCGCCCGCTGGAGGACGTCCGGGCGGAGGGCAGGCGGGACGTCCGTCCAGCTCACCCGGACAGGGCGGCCCCCCTCCCCAGACCGGGTTCTCGAACGCCGCGACGCCCGCTCCGCCTCGTACCGGATCGGGACCGCAGCCGTCCGCGCCGCCCGCCGAGCCGGCTCCGCCATCCCCACCGTCCCCGCCTCCGGCCACGTCCCGTTCCGTACCGCGACCGGGGCCGTCCAGAGACGAGCCTCCGCCCCCTCCCGAACCGCCCGTCGACGAGAGCGACGAGGTGGATCCCGAGGGCGACGCCGACGCCGACGGGACCGAGGCCGAGGCCAGCGGTATGGCCCTGATCCAGCGTGAGCTGGGCGGCCAGATCATCCGGGAGATCGACAACACCTGAGCACCACCGCCGGGTGTCCGCCGCCGCCACCGGTGTCCGCTGCCGGTATCCGCGGGTGTGGTGTTGCGCTCATAACGCCCGCGGCCGGAACCAACGCATACAGATCGCACGTTTGCGGCGGGAAGGCATTGGTAACCGAACAATGCCGACGTCAGCTCAGACACCGGCGCCGGTACGTACCGCACGACGCGCGAAACCCGTAGTCTCGGGGAGACGACAGACGTCCGTGGTCGACGGGTCGCCGAGAAGAAGGCCCCTCCCGGGCCGGAAGGAACGGAGAAACCGTGGAACCCGGTGGTCAGCTGAACATCCAGGAGTTGCTGCAGCAGGCGCAGAAGATGCAGGAGCAGCTCTTCGCCGCGCAGCAGGAGCTCGCGGAGACCGAGGTGGAGGGCACCGCGGGCGGCGGCCTCGTCAAGGCGACGGTCAACGGCCAGGGCGAGGTCACGGGGATCACGATCGACCCGAAGACCATCGACGCCGACGACCCGGCGGACACCGCCGAGACGGTCGCCGACCTGGTCTTGGCCGCGATCCGCGACGCGGGCCGCGCCGCTCAGGAGTTGCAGCAGGAGAAGATGGGACCGCTCGCCGAAGGCCTCGGCGGTGGCGGCATCCCGGGCCTGCCCGGCGGTGGCGGCCTGCCCGGTGGCCCCGGTGGCCTGCCCGGATTCTGAACGAACGCGTCGTCCGGTTGACCGACAGAGCTTGGAAGGAAAGGTCCGTTGTACGAAGGGGTGGTCCAGAACCTCATCGACGAGCTGGGAAGACTGCCAGGCGTCGGCCCCAAGAGCGCGCAGCGGATCGCCTTCCACCTGCTGGCCGCCGATCCCGCCGACGTTGAACGGCTGACCAAGGCGCTCAAAGAGGTCAAGGACAAGGTCCGTTTCTGCAAGACCTGCGGGAACGTCGCCGAAGAAGAGGAATGCCGGATCTGCCGTGACGCGCGCCGCGATCCGCAGGTGATCTGCGTGGTCGAGGAGTCCAAGGACGTCGTCGCGATCGAGAAGACCCGGGAGTTCCGCGGTCGCTACCACGTGCTCGGCGGGGCGATCAGCCCCATCGAGGGCGTCGGCCCCGAGGATCTGCGCATCCGTGAGCTGATGCAGCGACTCGCGGACGGCACGGTCACCGAGCTCATCCTCGCCACCGATCCCAACCTGGAGGGCGAGGCCACCGCGACCTATCTCGCCCGGCTAGTGAAACCCATGGGCCTGACCGTCACCCGCCTCGCCAGCGGCCTGCCGGTGGGTGGCGATCTCGAATATGCCGACGAGGTGACGTTGGGCCGCGCATTCGAAGGACGGAGGCTGCTCGATGTCTGACACCAACAGCCCGCAGGACTGGAACGCACTCGCCGAGCGCGTGGCATGCCACGTGGAGAACTATCTGAGCGGACTGGAGGCGGTCGCGCGGGGCGAGGCCGGCGCGCACACCGTGCCGATGCTGCTCCTTGAGGTGTCACAGGTCATCCTGGCCGGTGCGCAGCTGGGCGCCAGCGCGGACGTGATCCTCCCGGGCAACTGGGAGCCCGAGGTCGGCGAGGACCCCGACCTCGACACGGTCCGGCAGGGCCTGTCCGAACGGCTCATGGCCGTGGACGAGTACGTCGAGGTCTTCGACCCGTACAAGGACACCGAGCCCACCTCCTACCGGCTCTCCGACGACCTCGTCGACGTGGCCAGCGACCTCGTGCACGGCCTGCGGCACTACCAGCAGGACCGCCCGCTCGAAGCGCTCTGGTGGTGGCAGTACTCCTACTTCAACCACTGGGGCAACCACGCCGGAGCCGCCCTCCGCGCGCTCCACGCCGTGATCGCCGGAGCCCGCCTCGACGTCGCCGAAGAGGCCGCCGCCGTCCAGTGACCCGCGTGCCGCGGGCAGGGTGACCGAAACCCTGCCCGCAATCACCCACCGACCCACCCACCTCGCGCCACCAACACGCCGCGAGACCCGCGAGCCGTGATCAGGAGCGCCGTGGGGCCAGGATGCCGTGAGGCCAGCGCGGTGCGGGGCCAGCGCGGTGCGGGATCAGGGCGCCGCAGTTCGGCGCGCTGTGGGATCAACGGGCCGTGGGCTGGCGCGGGCTGCGCGGGTCCTAGGGGCTGTGGACTGGCGTGGGTCTTTGGGTTGACGGACGGTGCGGGAGGATCCAGCATCGCCGGCCATGGGATGGAACACATCGGCGTTGTTCGTGCGTGGTCGTTCGGTGGGCGAGATCGTGGGCGGTCTTCCCGGTGCGGGGAACTGGCGGGCGACCGGGGAACGGGTCTCGGGTGCCCCTGCGTCGTCGTTCTCTCCGGGTGGGCGCCTCTACCTTGGCGAGGGCGGTGGCTGGTGCCATCTCTGGGATCCCGAACAGGTGGTGCCCATCGACGTGGACCGCCTGCTCGACCAGGGCTCACTGGCGGCGCTCAAGGGCACCCGCGCGCTGTCGCTGTTGTTCTCCAGCGTCTCGTCCACGTACGGGCTGTGGCTCTACGATGACGGCGCGCTGATCAGGAACGTGGTCTACCAGGATGGCGAGGTCGTTCAGGAGTCCGGGGAGCCGCTCCCCGTGGAGACCCGGGTCGAGTTGCCGTCGTGGGGGCCGGACGAGGACTTCCTCTGGAGCGTGTTCCAGGACGTCACCGGGCTGGGGTTCGATCTGGATCAGCGGTTCGAGGTGTACGTGGACACGGCCCGGGACTGATCGTTCGTCTCAGAGAATGGGACGTTCACGGCTATTTCGGGTTTACCCGCTCGTGATGCACCTGTGTGGCCTCGGTAGACTCTTCGCCTATACGCCTGACCCCGATCCGAGGAGCACCGCCTCGTGGCTCTTGTCGTGCAGAAGTACGGTGGCTCCTCCGTCGCTGACGCCGAGGGCGTCAAGCGGGTCGCCCAGCGCATCGTCGCGACGAAGAAGGCGGGAAACGACGTCGTCGTCGTGGTCTCCGCGATGGGTGACACAACGGATGAGCTGATCGATCTGGCCGAGCAGGTCAGCCCGCTGCCCCCGGCGCGCGAGCTGGACATGCTGCTGACGGCCGGGGAGCGGATCTCGATGGCGCTGGTGGCCATGGCGATCGCCAACCTCGGTCACGAAGCGCGGTCGTTCACCGGTTCCCAGGCCGGTGTGATCACCGACGGCTCCCATGGAAAAGCCCGGATCATCGACGTCACGCCAGGACGGCTCCGTACCGCGCTGGACGAGGGCTCGATCTGCATCGTGGCCGGTTTCCAGGGCGTCTCCCAGAACACCAAGGACATCACCACGCTCGGCCGCGGTGGTTCCGACACCACGGCGGTGGCGCTGGCGGCGGCCCTGGGCGCGGACGTCTGCGAGATCTACAGCGATGTGGACGGCGTCTTCACCGCCGACCCGCGGATCGTGCCGACCGCCCGCCGGATCCCGCGCATCTCCTACGAGGAGATGCTGGAGATGGCCGCCAGCGGGGCCAAGATCCTGCACCTGCGCTGCGTGGAGTACGCGCGCCGCTACAACATCCCGATCCATGTGCGGTCCTCCTTCAGCACCAAGGAGGGCACGTGGGTGGTCGACGCGAACGACATCGAAGGACAGGACATGGAGCAGGCGATCATCTCCGGGGTCGCGCACGACCGGAGCGAGGCCAAGATCACTGTGGTCGGGGTGCCGGACAAGGTCGGTGAGGCCGCCACGATCTTCACGGTCCTCTCCGAGGCCGAGATCAACATCGACATGATCGTGCAGAACGTGTCGGCGGCGTCCACCGGGCGCACCGACATCTCGTTCACCCTGCCCGCGAGCGACGGGCAGCGGGCGATGACCACGCTCAACAAGGTCAAGGAGCGGATCGGCTTCGAGTCGCTGCGCTACGACGACCGGATCGGCAAGGTCTCGCTGATCGGTGCGGGCATGCGCTCGCACCCGGGCGTCACCGCCACCTTCTTCTCCGCGATCGCCGACGCCGGGGTCAACATCGAGATGATCTCCACCTCGGAGATCCGCATCTCGGTGATCGTCGCGCAGGACGACATCGACACCGCCGTCGCCAGCGCCCACCGCGCCTTCGACCTCGAGGCCGACCAGGTCGAGGCCGTCGTCTACGGCGGCACCGGCCGCTGATCGACCCCGGAGGCCCCGCGGACGTCGTTCGCGGGGCCTTCCGCGGCCCGTGCCGACTGCGATGATCACGGAGCGTGGTCGGAGGATCCCTTCTTCGCGTGACAGCGGGGGCGTGAACCTGCGAATCTGCTGAACTCCGGAACTGGGGAGGCGCGGGGGGCGTTGAGCCTCCGGGACCGCTGAGCCAGGCGAGACACCTGCCGTGCGGTCCCGGACATCGGGACCGGGGGCGGCGGTGCCGGGTACGCGACAGACGAACGCGAAGGAGAACGCCGGCCATGACCACCGCCACGGACTCACCTCGACGCGGTCCGACCCTCGCCGTCGTCGGCGCCACGGGCGCCGTGGGCACCGTGATGCTCGACATCCTGTCCACGCGGCGGGACGTGTACGGGGAGATCAGGCTCGTCGCGTCGGCTCGTTCGGCGGGCCGGAAGCTCTCGGTCCGGGGCGAGCAGACCGAGGTGCTCGCGCTCGCGCCGGAGGTCTTCGACGGCGTCGACATCGCGATGTTCGACGTGCCTGACGCGGTCTCCGCCGAATGGGCGCCGGTCGCGGCGGCGCGGGGAGCGGTGGTCGTCGACAACTCCGGAGCGTTCCGGATGGAGCCGGACGTCCCGCTGGTCGTGCCCGAGGTGAACGCCGAGGCGGTGCGCGACCGCCCGCGCGGGATCATCGCCAACCCCAACTGCACGACGCTCTCGATGATCGTGGCGATCGGCGCGCTGCACCGGCGGTACGGGCTGAACGAGCTGGTCGTCGCCTCCTACCAGGCCGCGTCCGGTGCGGGCCAGGAGGGCATCGACACGCTGTACGACCAGCTCGAACGGGTCGGCGGTGATCGCGAGCTGGGCCACCGTCCGGGCGACGTGCGCAGCGCGGTGGGCGAGTTCGGGCCGTTCCCTGCGCCGCTGGCGTTGAACGTCGTCCCGTGGGCGGGTTCCCTCCAGGACGGCGGCTGGAGCTCGGAGGAGCTCAAGGTCCGCAACGAGTCGCGCAAGATCCTGGCGCTGCCTGAGCTGCGCGTCGCGGCCACCTGCGTCCGCGTTCCGGTGGTCACGACCCATTCGCTGGCGGTCCACGCGGTCTTCGATCACCCGGTCGACCAGCGCGAGGCGCAGGCGGTCCTGGCGGGCTCGCCGGGCGTGGTGCTGGCCGATGATCCGGAACGGTACGAGTTCCCGACGCCGGCGGACGTCGTCGGCACCGACCCGACGTGGGTGGGGCGGGTGCGCCGCTCCCTCGACGACCCGAACGCCCTCGACCTCTTCCTCTGCGGTGACAACCTGCGCAAGGGCGCGGCGCTCAACACCGCACAGATCGCCGAGCTCGTGGCGGCCGAGCTCACGGGCTGAGGCCGGCCGGCCGCCGCGGCGTGCCGATCGGCCCGGCGACGCACGTAGAGTTGACACTCCGCAAGTCCGCGCATCCGCGCTTTAGGGTGGCGTACGTGACCGAGACCAAGGCCGTGAAGTCCGAGCAGACCCGGGCGCTGATCGTGGAGACGGCGCTCCGGCTGTTTCGTGAGCGCGGGTACGAAGCGACGACGATGCGGGCGATCGCCAAGGAGGCGGGCGTCTCGGTCGGCAACGCCTACTACTACTTCGGCTCCAAGGAAGAGCTGATCCAGGCGTACTACGACGAGCTCCAGGACGAGCATCTCGCCGCCTGCCGCGCGGTCCTGGACGCCGAACGCGACTTCGCGCCGCGGCTCCTCGGCGTGCTCAAGGCCAGGGTCGACACGATGGTGCCCTACCACGCGTTCGCCGGGAAGTTCTTCAAGTTCGCCGCCGAGCCGACCAGCCCGCTCAACCCGTTCAGCGCCGAGTCCGGCCCGGCCCGCGCCGCCGCCGTCGCGATCTACCGCGAGGTCGTCGACGGTTCCAGCCTGAAGATCGACGACGAGTTCCGCAAGGAACTGCCGGAGCTCCTCTGGCTCTACTCGATGGGCATCGTCCTCTATTGGGTGCACGACAGCTCACCCGGCTGCCGCAAGACCTACCTGCTGATCGAACGGACCGTTCCGCTGGTCAACAAGATGGTCTCGATGTCCCGCATCCCCGGCTTCAAATCCGTCACCCGCGAACTGGTCGGCGTAATCCGCGAAGTCCGCGCCTGACCCGGCTTGCGGTGGTGCCGCGTTCTTCAGCGGAACGTGATGTCCCAGTGGCTGTCTTCCCGTGCATACACGTCGGCCGTCGGCGCGCGGTAGAGCTCGGCGCCGTCGCTGCGTTTGCCCGCGTAGCGGTAGTGGCGGGTGATGTGCCGGTCGGTACAGCGGCTCGGCATCAGGTCGATTTTGTAGCCTTCGGCGTGGCTGTACGGGCCGCTCGCATGGCCGCGCTCGGTGCCACCGGAGATGACGACGGGGCAGCCGCTGTCATGCTTGAAGTCGATCAGGCCGTTGAGCGCCTCGGGCCGGATGCCCTCGAACGAGGTGCAGTCGGTGCGTTCGCGGTCACTGCAGCGGCCGTTGGAACGCCAGCGGATTCCGTTCGCGCGTAACGTTCGTTCGACGGCCTGCTGCCGCAGGCGCCCGGATGGCGACCCATGGGGTGACCGCGTGCCCGTGGCGCCGGCCCTGCCGCTTGGACGTTCGACGGCCCCGTGCGTGGGAGCGGCGTGCCGGCTCTGCGCGGTGGCCTGTCGGCGTTGCTCGGCGGACTGTCGCTCCTGCGCTGTGGGTTTTTGGGGCTGTGTGGCTGGTGGTCGCTCCCGCGTGGCGGTCTGTTGCTCGGGAGCGGTGGTCTGGCGCCCTTGCGCGGCGGTCTGTTGCTCAGGTGCGGCGGCCTGTTGCTCCTGCGTGGCGGATTGTCGCTCCTGTTCGGCGGCTTGTCGCTTCTGCTCGGCGGCCGATGACGTGGACGTGCTGGTGCCCGTGGACGTCCACACGGCGAGCGTGGTGCCGACGGCGGCGCAGGCCAGCAACGGACGCCAGTCCTGCTTCGACAAGGTTCCCCCCGAGGTTCGTCTGACCTGGCCGAACTCAGAGATCCCCGCCTTGTTGATCACGTAAACCGGGGACGGGGCGCCGTCCCCGGTGCGTGTCACGACATTCCGAGCTGTTTCCGGGCAAAGGTCATCTCGGCCTCCATCTGCTTGATGCGTTCCTCGACGACCAGCGAGCCGTGCCCGGCGTCGTACCGGTAGACCTCGTGCGGCCGTCCCAGCTCGGCCAGCCTGCCGAGATAGTTGTCGATCTGCCGGATCGGGCAGCGCGGGTCGTTCTCCCCGGCGAGGATCAGCACCGGTGCCTTGACCTGCTCGACGTACGTCAGCGGTGACGACTCGCGGTAGCGGTCCGGCACCTCGTCCGGTGAGCCGCCGAACAACGACCGGTCGAACGCCTGGAGCGCCTCCATCTCGTCCTCGTACGCCGCGACGTAGTCGGCGACGGGCACGGCCGCCACCGCGACCGACCAGTCCTCCGGCTGCGTGCCGATGCCGAGGAGCGTGAGGTAGCCGCCCCACGAGCCGCCGGTGAGCACGAGGCGGCCCGGGTCGGCGAGGCCCGATTCCACGGCCCAGTCGCGCACGGCCTTGATGTCTTCGAGCTCGGTCAGGCCGACGCGGCCCTCGATGGCGTCGCGCCACTGCGAGCCGTAGCCGGTCGAGCCCCGGTAGTTGACGTGGACGACCGCGAAACCGTGGTCGACCCAGGCCGCGGTGGCCGGTGCGAAGGAGTCGTCGTCCTGCGCGGTCGGGCCGCCGTGGACGTCGAAGACCGTCGGATACGGGGCCGATCCGGTGGCGGGGCGGCTGACGAGCGCGTGGATGCGCCCGCCGGGACCGTCCACCCAGGCGTCCTCCATCGGTACGGACGGCGGCGCGGGCGGGCCGGGCGGCGTGAGCACGACCGCGCCCGACGTCGAACGGATCACCGGCGGCTCGGCCGCCGACGACCACGAGAACTCCACGGTCCCGTCGGGCCGCGGGGTCGCGCCGCCGATGACCCCGCGCGGCGTCTCGATCCGGGTCAGCGACCCGTCCGCCAGGTCGTAGCGGTAGAGCTCGTCCCGCGCCTCGTACGAGTGCGAGATCAGCAACGCGGTCCCGTCGGTGTACCAGTCGGCGCCGACCTCGCCGGGCAGTTCAAGGACGATCTCGTGCTGGGTGCCCGCGACCGGGTCCCAGATGAGCAGTTCGTCCTTGCCGCGCCGCTCGTGGTTGACCAGCAGCCGCGAGTCGCCCTCGACCGGCGCGAACGAGTCGCCGTAGAGCCCCTTGCCCGGCCCGTCCCACAGGTCGGCGACCTTCGTGCCGTCCGGGCGTACGACGCGCAGCGCCATGTGGCGGCTGTCGCCGTGCTCGCTGTGGCCGATCGCGATGAGGCTCTCGTCGCGTGCCAGCGCCGCGACGTGGGCGTCCTCGGCGTGCTCGTACAACGTCTCGGGCGCCGCGCCGGGCCGGCACAGGTGCACGGTGGTGCCGGATTCGGTGGAACGGCCGACGACGGCGAGCCCGCTGGAGCCGAGTGCCAGGCCGGACGGGTACGACGGCTCCAATCCCGGCACCGCGGGCGAGCTGTCGCCGCCGCCGAACGGCGTGCGCCGCCAGACGCCGAACTCGTCACCGTCGGTGTCGGCGAACCACCAGATCCATTCGCCCGACGGGTCGACGCCGCCCATCCAGGTCCCGTTAGGGCGGTCCGTAATCTGCCGCCGCTCGTCGGTCGTGCGATCCCAGGAGTAGATCTCCCAGGTCCCCGTCACGTTCGACCGGTAGGTGGACCGGTGCGGTGCGTTACGTGCCCAGCCAGGCAGGCTGACCCGGGCGGCCCGGAACCGGGCCTTCCAGCGTTCGTCGTCGACCATGCGACCAAGTATGCGGCAGTCCGCATATCGGAAGGCCCAGAACACCGTGCCTCACCGCACACCGGCTCCTCGTGAACGGGGCCGGAACGGCGTACGGAGCGCAATGCCGACGACGAACGGGGCCGGAACGGCGTACGGAGCGCAATGGCCGACGACGAACGGGGCGGACCCACGTCGTGGATCCGCCCCGTTCGGCTGCTCAGCGGGTCATCAGCGGTTCGGCGGGACCGAGCCGTCGGAGGTCTCCCAGGTCGGGTCCGGGACGCTTTCGACCGTCATGGTGCGCTTGTTCGGGTTGAGGCGGCTGTGCACGGCGCGGGCGACGCGTTCGATCGTGCGGATGCCGTACGTCATCGACGGGGTGTCGCGGGTGAGCACGACGATCATGTAGTCCTCGCCGCGGCCGGAGAAGCTGCCGATGCTGTGGACCCGCCAGTAGCGGCCGTGCCGTGGCAGCCAGCCGTTCTTCACGTGCCACTTCACACCGGAGGGGCGGCCGGTCGGGGTGCCCCAGCGCTGCGACGAGACCACGCGGTTCATCAGGCTCAGCTCGTACCGCCGTGCCCGATCGGTCAGGACCTTGTTGCGCGAGGTCACGAGGTTGAGGAACTTGATCTGGTCGCGGGCGGTGATCTGGGTCAGCCCCCAGTAGCGGCCGGGGCCGAGCTTCGTCTGCGTCATCCCGGCGAGCTTGAGGAACCGCTGCATGCGGGCCCGGCCGACCGAGCGCCACAACGCCGAGGCGGCGTCGTTGTCCGACCGTGTGATCATCTTGTACGCGAGCGACTTCTCGGTCTTGTTCAGCAGCCGCTTCTGCTCGATGGCCCGGCGCAGGACGGCGCCCAGGATGGTCGCCTTGACGACGCTGGCGGAGTCGAAGCGGCGCGCGGCGTCCACCGTGCACACGATCTTCCGCTTGCGGTCGTAGACCCCGACCGACTCGATGCCGGTGCGGCCGCGCAGTGCCGTCTGGATCGCGGTGCCGAGGTTCTTGGCGAGCCGCGGGTTCGTGGTCGACCTGCAGGGATTGGCCGCCGCGTCCGCGGGAGCGCTCGTCAACCGAGCGGCGTTCGCGGCGGTCGCGGCGTGCGACGCGTTCGCGGGGATCGCGGTGAGGCCGGCCGAAGAGACGAGGACGGCTCCGGCGAGCAGCGTGGCGGACAGAGTTCGGCGGACAGCTCGTGGCATTTGAGTCACGGTACCGATGTGTGGTGCCGGAGAGGCAAGTGGGTCGGCGATAACGACTGCGTACCGAATCCTTTCCACACCCTGTGTACAGCGCGGACGGCCGAGCGTCGCACGCGTCGCGCACCGGGCGCGTCGCACGTCAGACTTCGCGTGCCGCGTGCCGCGTGCCGCGTGCCTCAGACGTCGCGTGCCGCGTGCCTCAGACTTCGCGTGCCGCGCGTCGCGGGCCAAGCGCCGCGCGCCAGGTGCGTCGCGGGTCGCGGGTCGCACGTCCGGCGCGTTCGGCGCGTCCGGCGCGACCGCGGGTCGGGCGCGTCGCGCGTCAGGCGCATCCGGCGCGACCGCGGGTCGTGGGCCCCCCTTATGCGCGTCGCGCGTCCAGTGGGTCGTGCGCACCGGGCGCGTCGCGGGTTGACGCCTGAGACGTCGCGGGTCGACGCGTCGGACGTCGCGGGTCGGACGTCGCGACGTCGCGCGTCGGGCGTCGCGGGTCGACGGGTCGCGTGTCAGCGCGTCCGAGCGGGCGGGCGCGTTGGATGGTGACGGGCAGCGCTCAGGCCGGAGACTCTCCGGTGTCACGGTGGGTGGTGGCGAGGCGGCCGAAGACGCGGTCGATCTCCTGCCGGACGCGGCGTTCCATGGCCCTGGCGAACCCGGCCTCGACCGCGACCTCGGCGCCGGGGCGCAGCCGGGCGAGCGTGTCGGTCAGGTCGGTGAGCTCACGGTCGGCCAGGTCCGTGGTGTTCAGGGGGCCGACCACATGCGTCATGATCATCTCGACGAACATGTCCGCCAGCTCGTCGACGCTCTGCTGCAGCCGCCGGCTGGTGGTGAGCACCTCGCTCAACGGCACCCCCGCGCGGACGAGCGCCACCGTGGCGTCGAGCTGGCGGCGGCTCCAGTGCGTCACCTGATCGCCGTCGATCGCGATGTGGCCGAGCGCGACCGCCTGCTCGACGGCCGCCGGGTCGACCTCGCCCGGGAACAGCTCGGCCAGCTCGGTCAGCGACATCGTGACCGGGGTCTCCCGGGACCACGGCTCGGTGACCGTCTTCTCCAGCCCGAGCACCGCCGCGACGTCGTGGCCCTGTTCCCAGGCGGACAACAGCTCGCGGATGCCCTCCAGCGTGTGCCCGCGTTCGAGCAGGTTGCCGATCACGCGCAGCCGGGCGAGGTGGTCCTCGGAGTAGAGCCCGATCCGGCCCTCGCGGCGCGGCGGAGGCAGGAGCTTGCGCTCCTGGTAGTAACGCAACGTTCGTACGGGAATCCCGGCGGCCTGCGCAAGCTCGCTGATCCGGTACTCCCGGGCGGTCTCCGCTCCGGCGGCTGAACCGATCTCGTCGGCGGCGCTGGCCGCGGGCTCGTCCCTCACGGTGGCCAGCATAGTTTCACTCTCGATGACCAAGGGCACAGTCCGTGCCAGAAGCCAGGGGACGGTCAGGTGCGGCGACGGGGGGAACCGCGCGATGACGAACGAGGCCGGGGGACACCTCCCGCGCCTGCAGGCGGCGGTGCGGCCCAGGCTCCGTCGTGCGATCGGGTGCGGCGTCCTCGCGCTGGGCGCCGCGATCGCGTCCGGCTTCGGCGATCCGGGCGGCGGCGGTGCGGGTTCCCGGCTGCTCGCCTGGGGCGGCGCGATCGTCTTCATGGCGTTCGCGCTGGCGGCGGTGGTCAGCCTGGGCGGCGAAATCCGCAGGGTCACCGCGCCGCGTCTCGGTGACGGCCGTGCCGCGATCATCAGGCTGGCGATCGTGCTCGTCGGCGCGGCCCTCGCGTTCATCGTGATGCTCGGCCTGGTGAATCTGCCTGTCGGGCAGCTCGTGCTGGGCGGCGCGGTGACCGGCGTTCTCCTCGGCATCGCCGGGCAGCAGACGCTGGCGAACGTCTTCGCCGGGATCGTCCTGCTGTACGCGCGGACCTTCGACATCGGGGACGAGGTCCACATCCGTTCGGGGCCGCTGGGCGGCGAGCTCCACGGCCGGGTGGAGGAGATCGGCCTCCTGTACGTGGACCTGACGAGCGACGAGGGCCGGTTCGCGGTACCCAACTCGCTCATGCAGAGCGCCGCCGTGGCCCGCGCCGCCCGGGAACCCGTCTCGCCCGGGGCCGACACCGTCTCCTGACGCCGCCTCCAGTGCCATTGATCAGGGCTTTCGCGCTACCCTCTCCCGGTTCGCAGGGTGTCCTCCGACCCGAGAGAGGCCGACATGTCCAAGGCCAGATCCGTCATGCTCGCGGGGACCGTTCTGGTCGCCGGGCTCGGGCTGGGCGCGTGCTCCGAGAAACGCTGGTGTGAGCTCGACGCCACCGACACCAAGGTGTCCAACAAGTACTGCGAGAACGGCACGCCCGGGTACGAGTGGGAGCCCGACAGCGACAAGAAGAAGAAAAAGAAGAAGAAGAAGTCAACGTCGTGACCAGCCCGCAGGCCCTCGCCCGGACATGGTGACGGCCGGACCCCTTGTCCAGGGGGCCGGCCGCCGGTCGTTGGATGTCCGGGTCGTCAGGTGACACGGCGCAAGGTCGTCAGGTGACACGGCGCAACGTCGTCAGGTGACACGGCGCAAGGTCATGGCCGGGCGTTTTCTGCCCCGGCGACCTCCCGTGCCGCCCGGCGCACCGTTCTGGGGCTCCTCGGCCGACAGCAGGTCGCTGAGGCTCTGCGGGGCGATCTCTTCCGGCCGGTCCGCGAAGCGTGAGCGGGCAGTGCGTGACGTCATCTGAATCCATCTCCTCTGTGCCGGTCTCAGGTTCCGGTGTGCGCGTTCAGGCGACGGCCACGGCGTGCGGATAAACGCGCGTCACCGTTTCCAGGGCCCAGCGCATGCGCACGGCGTACGCCTCGGGGTGGTCGCCCGCCTCCTGCGCGACGGACGCCAGGCAGGTGCCGCAGTCGGCACCCCAGGCGCACAGCCGCTCATCGATGGCGTCACGTACCTGTTCGGCAGTGGGATGGTCAGAGGCCTGCAGCCGGCTGGTGAACAGAAGCCGGGCCAGATCGCAGATGCTCAACGCGGTCGTAGATGGCGTGGTCGACATCGCGTGCCTTCTTCCTTAGCCGGGGCCTAAGGCCCCGTTTCGCGTACTGACAACGATGACAACCCTGTGTTCCCTGCACCATCGGGGAAAACCCCCAACCATGGTGGAGCCAACCCCCATGGCAGCCCTTAGGCTTCGCCCCACGTACTCAGGGGCCGGTGTCCTCGGCCAGGGGTTTCGCCAGTGAGTTCGCCTCGACCGTGCTCAGCAAAGCGGCACGGCACGCGCGGATGGCCGGATGTTGCCCGCCGCCTCGCCGTACCGCCGTCATCAGGCGCCGGCGCCGCTGGCCGGACGGCAACGAACGCAGCACGACGCCGTCCGCCGACCGTCCCGACCAGACCAGGTCCGGCAACAACGCCACGGCATGTCCCTCCTCGACGAGGCGCGCGTGGAGGAGAAGATCGCTGGACTCGAAGCGAACGTCGGGTTCGAATCCCGCGGTGCGGCACAGCGTCGTCGCCCACTGCCGTGCCTCCGTGCCCATCGGCTCCATGACCCACGGCCGGTCCGCCAAAGCCGCCGGCCCCGTCACGTCCTCCGGGGAGCCTTCGGGCATGGCGAGCCGGATCTCGTCCTCGCAGAGGCCCAGCTGCTCGATCTCCTCGTACCGCGCACTTGGGTTGCCGGGGTACTCCTCCGCCATGACCAGGTCGAAGTCCCGGGCGAGCAACGCGGGGAGGGCGGCCTCCGGCTCCGTCTGAGTCACCTGGACACGCAGTCCAGGATGGGCTTCGCGCAGGAGCGTGAGCGCGGTCGGGAGCAGGGCCATGGCGGCGGTCTGGAACGTGGCGATCCGCAGTACCCCGGTGAGCCCCGCCATGGACGCGGCGAGCTCGGCCTCCGCCCGTTCGAGCTGCTCCAGCACGGCCTCGGTGTGGACGACGAGGATCTCGGCCTGTTCGGTGAGCCGTACGCGCCGGCCGACCGGTTCGAGGAGGGGGACGCCGACCTCCCTCTCCAGCACGGCGAGCTGTTGCGAGATCGAGGACGGGCTGTAGGAGAGGGCTTCGGCGACGGCGGTGAGGGTGCCGCGATGCTTGAGCTCACGCAGGAGCCGGAGCCGGTGGAGGTCGAGCATGCCCCGCCACACCTTTCAGTTTTCCCGAACGTTATCGCTAAGAAAGGTTCGCTAGACCGATAGAACTGAGCTGGGCCAGGGTAGCGCCATGACAACGCAGACGCTCCTCCCTACGCCCGGCCGGACGTGGCTGTCGCGCCCTGCGGCGCGCTCCTGGATCAGCCCGGTTTCCTCGCCCGACGTGACGGGCTTCCACGCCGGGCTGCCCGGCTACGCGCCGACGCCGCTCGTCGAGCTCCCGGCGCTGGCCGAGGAACTGGAGGTCGGCCGGGTGTTCGTGAAGGACGAGTCGTCGCGCTTCGGCCTTCCCGCGTTCAAGATCCTTGGCGCGTCCTGGGCGGTCCACCGCGCCCTCACCGACCACCACGGTCTCGGCCGCGTCTCGTTCGACCAGTTGCGCGAACGGATCGTCGACCTGCCGCCCGTACGCCTCGTGACCGCCACCGACGGCAACCACGGACGCGCCGTCGCGCGCATGGCGGGGCTGCTGGGGCTGACTGCCGAGGTGTTCGTCCCCGACGGCGTGCACCCAGCCGCCCGCGCGGCGATCAAGGCCGAGGGCGCCACGGTGGTCGAGATCGCCGGCTCCTACGACGACGCGGTACGGGAAGCCGCCGCCTCGGCCGACGAGCCCGCGAGCCTGCTCATCCAGGACACGGCGTGGCCCGGATACGAGCAGGTGCCCCAATGGGTGGTCGAGGGGTACGCCACCCTCTTCGCCGAGGTGGACGCGCAGTTGCAGGCCGCCGGTGCCGGGCCCGCCGGGCTCGTCGCCGTCCCTGTCGGCGTCGGGTCACTGGCCCAGGCCGCCGTGGCGCACTACCGGAGCGCGCCGGACGGGCCCACGCTCCTGTCGGTCGAGCCCGAGACGGCCGCCTCGGTGCTGGCGAGCCTCGCCCTCGGCCGCCTCACCACCACCCCCGAGACCGGCCCGACGATCATGGCGGGGCTCAACTGCGCAACGCCGTCCAGCCTCGCGTGGCCGTACCTGCGAGGCGGCCTGGACGCGGCGGCGGCGGTGACCGACGCCGCCGCCTCCCGGGCCGCGCGTGACCTGGCCGCGCTCGGCGTTCCCGCAGGCCCCTGCGGCGCGGCGGCCCTCGCGGGCGTACGGGCGGCCCTCACCCCCGAACGCCGCCCGGCACTGGCTCCCGGCCACGCGCGAACGATCGTGCTCCTGAGTACCGAAGGCTCCGCCGCCAACCCCGCAAGGTGAACGTAGGTACACCTCCCTTCCGGTGCTCAGGGCCATTCATCACGCCACCGCCCCCGGCCAAAGTTGATCACGCAAGACCCCGAACACGCTGATCAACGAGGAGCCCGTCATGCCGTACAACCCCGCCCGCATCCGCCGTGCCCTGCTGACCGTCACCCTGACCGGAGCCCTCGCCACCACCCTGATCCCCCTCTCCGCCACCGCCTCCACCACCGCTCGGGGGGATGGCGCTTCTTCCGGAGGTGCTTCGGGGGTATCCGGAAGGCGGTTGGAGGCGGTGGCGGAACGACTGGTGGAGGATGGGCTGCCGGGCGTCATCGTGCTAAGCCGCCGTGGCGGACGGGTCAAGCACGTGACGGCGGGGGTTGCCGACAAGGCGACCGGGCGGCGGATGGACGCGCGGCTCAGGTTCCGGATCGCGAGCGTTACCAAGACGTTCACCAGCACGGTCCTGCTGCAGCTGGTCGCCGAACGGCGTGTCTCACTCGACGACACCGTGGAACGGTGGCTGCCCGGCGCGGTGACCCGCAGCGGCAACGACGGATCAAAGATCACCATCCGGCGGCTGCTCGACCACACCAGCGGGTTGAAGGACTACACGCTGGACCCCCGGATCTGGACCGAGCCGCAGCGTGAATGGAAGCCGCAGGAACTGATCGACATCGCGCAGGAGACCCCGCCGATCGCCAAGGGCACCTACTCCAACACCAACTACGTCCTCGCCGGAATGATCATCGAGAGGGTGACGGGGCGTTCGGCGGGCGACGAGATCCAGCGGCGCATCGTCCGGCCGCTCGGGCTGCGCCACACCTCGATGGCCACCGACCGTTCGTTCCCGGGGCCGTACGTGCACGGCTACATGGACCCGTACGGCGACGTCAGCACCGCGATCAGCCCGTCGAGCGCGTGGACGTCCGGCGGCGTGATCTCGACCGTGGACGACGTCGCGACGTTCCACCGCGCGCTCTACACGGGCCGCCTGCTTCCCCGGCGTCTGCAGCGCGAGCTGAAGACCACCCGGCCGGTCGCGGACGGGAGCGTCGTGCAGGACTACGGTCTCGGCGTCGTGAAGACCCGGTTCTCGTGCGGTATCGCATGGGGGCACGACGGCGGCTTCCCCGGCTACCGCACCTGGACGTACACCAGCGCCGACGGCAAGCGCCAGGCCGTCATCACCTACAACGACAACAGCCCCGCGCTGGAATCCGACCCCCGGCTCAAGGCCGATCTGGACAAGGCCGCGGAGACGGCGTTCTGCGGCTGACGTCGGCGCCGGCGGCGGGCAGGCGGACGACGAACCGCGCGCCTTCGACGGGCTCGGCGGCGTACACCGTGCCGCCGAGGCCGGCGACGAGTTCGCGGACGATGGTCAGCCCGAGCCCGGCGCCGCCGGTCGTCCGTGCCCGCGCGGCGTCGAGCCGGACGAAACGGTCGAAGATCCGCTCGCGGTCGGCGCCCGGGATGCCGGGCCCGTCGTCCGCGACCGTGAGCGTGACCGTTCCGGCGTCCGCCGTGACCGTCGTGACGACCTCCGTACGGGCGTACCTCGCGGCGTTGTCGAACAGGTTGCGGATCACACGCCCGAGCCGTACCTCGCTCCCCACGACGAGAGTGGAGCCGGAGCCGGAACCGGAGCCGGAGCCGGAACCGGAGCCGGAACCGGAGCCGGGGCCGGAACCGGAGCCGGGGCCGGAGCCGGGGCCGGAGGCGGCGACGGTGAACGCCGGCCCGCCGTCCTTGACCGCGGCGCGTTCGGCGACCTGTTCTTCGACGAGATCGGCCAGATCGGTGCGTTCGCCGGACTCGGACGGCATCCGGACGTCCGAGGCCAGCAGCAGCAGGTCGTCGGTGAGCCGCTGCAGGCGGATGGTGTCGGTCAGCGCGGTCGAGACGACGGCCTGCCAGTCCGCCTCGTCCGGATGAACGAGCGGGATCTCCAGCGCGCTGCGGAGCCCGGCCAGCGGTGACCGCAGCTCGTGCGAGGCGTCGGCGACGAACCGCCGTTGCTGGATCAGCGCGCGTTCGAGCCGGTCGAGGGTCTCATTGGTGGCACGGGCGAGCATCGCGATCTCGGTGCTGCCGGACGGCACGGGTACCCGCTGGTCGGTGGCGCGGGCGCCGATCTCGTTCATCTTCGTGCGGATCGCCTCGACGGGACGTAGCGCGCGCCCGGTGACCAGCCAGGCGACGAGCCCGACGAACACCACCGCGACCGGCAGCGCCCACCTGAAGAACCGGTCGATGGTGGCGACGGCCGTCTCGGTGCGTTCGATCGGGGCTAGCGAGTAGACGGTCAGCCGCTGCGCGGGCGCCTCCACCAGCCCGGTGAACGCGCGGACGCGCTCCGCCGGGAGCGTGTCGGTGACTCCGACCGCGAACGTGCGAGTCAGTCGCGAACCCCCTCCGTCGAAGCCGCCTTCGGTGCCGTCCGTGCTCATCCACGACGAGACCGTGTTCGCGAGCTCCTCTGGGAGAGGGAGGGACCGGGTGTGCCATCTCGTATCGGGAGGCAGCCCCTCGGCCGGCGGCAGCAGTCGCGCCGCCTCCGAGGCCTGTGCGCCGGGAGGGCCGTCCGTGTGAACGAACCACTGCCCGTTCTCGAGCACCACGATGAAGACGGCACCGTCATCCACATCCGTGTGCCGGCCGGTCTCCGCGGTGGACGTGACCGCGAAGGCGTTGCGAGTGGCCTGCTCCAGCGCCTCCTTCTCCCACTGGCCCCGGATCACGTCGCGCAGCCACCAGCCTCCCGCGCCGAAGACCAGGAGCGTCGCCAGCGCCGCCGCCAACGCGGCCCTCGCCCGGACGGAGAGCACGCAGCGCAGCGGCAGCGGCCTAGGCATCGGTGGCCATCAGCCGGTATCCGGCACCGCGCACGGTCTGGATCGAGGTGCGGCCGAACGGGACGTCGAGCTTGCGGCGCAGCGCCCGTACGTACACCTCGACGATGTTGACGTCGCCCTCGAACTGCTGGTCCCAGACCTCGTCGAGGATCTCGGTCTTGGCGACCACCTCGTTCGGCCGCCGTGCGAGGCACTCCAGGACCGCGAACTGCTTGGCCGTCAACGTCACGTCCGTGGCGCCGCGGCGGCAGGTGCGCGCGGCCGGGTCCATCCACAGGTCCCCGACCGTGAGCGCGGACGGCCTGGTCGCTCCGCCGCGCCGGAGCAGCGCACGCAGCCGAGCCACGAGCACGACGTACGAGAACGGCTTGGAGATGTAGTCGTCGGCGCCGGTGTCCAACGCCTCCGCCTCGTCGTACTCGCCGTTCTTGGCCGTCAGCATGAGGATCGGCACGGTCGAACCGCCGCGTCGCAGCTCGGCGCAGACCGCGTAACCGTTCAGGCCCGGCAGCATGATGTCCAGGATCACCGCCGCGTACGGATGGGTGCGGGCGAGGTCGAGGCCGTGCCTGCCGTCGTGGGCGACGTCGACCGCGTAGCCGTCGGCCCGGAGGCCGTGACTCAGCGTGGCCGCGAAGCGTTCCTCGTCCTCGATCAGCAGCAGCCTCATCAGGCCATTATGTCGGCGCCGCGACGTTCGTTCCTGAAACCGGCTTCAGGTGGCTTAAGCGTGGGTTCAGGGCGTCGTCACGAATCTGTGCCCCATGCCTTTTCCACTGCGCGACCGTGCGGCCTGGACGGTGGCGGCGACGCTCTTCGCGGCCTATTCGGCGATGGCGGTCAACCGGCATCATTCGCTGTGGTCCGCTGGATACGACCTCGGCATCTTCGAGCAGGCGGTACGCGCGTACGCACACTTGAGGGCGCCCATCGCCGAGCTCAAAGGCCCTGCTTTCAATGTGCTCGGCGACCATTTCCACCCGGCTCTCGTCCTGCTCGCGCCGTTCTACCGGCTCTTTCCGGGGCCGCTCACACTGCTGATCGCCCAAGCGCTTCTGCTCGCTTTGTCGGCAGTCCCTGTGACACGGCTCGCGATGGAGTTCCTCGGCCGCCGCGCCGGGATCTGCCTCGGCTTCGGGTACGGCCTGTCATGGGGCATCCAGCAGGCGGCGGAGTTCGACTTCCACGAGATCGCCTTCGCGGTGCCCCTTGCCGCGCGCAGCCTGGAACTCCTGGCGCACAAACGCTGGCGGGCGGCGGCGTGCTGGTCATTGCCTCTGCTGCTGGTCAAAGAAGACCAGGCACTCCTCGTCGCGGCGATCGGCGGCTACATCCTGTGCCTGGGCAGCCGTCGACTCGGTACGGCGGTCGTAGCCGTTGCGCTGGCCACGGGCTTCCTGACGGTCTTCGTCATCATTCCGGCGTTCAGCCCCGGTCACGTCTACCCGTACGCCAAGACGGCGGCCTCGGACGCGTTCTTCTCTTCAATGGACGTGAAGGGCTGGACGTTGCTGGCGCTAGTGGCCCCGACGTTGCTGCTGGCCCTAAGGTCTCCGCTGGTCCTCATCGCCGTTCCCTACATCGCCGCACGCTTCTGGACGAGCAACCCGGCGTACTGGGGAACGGACTTTCACTACAGCGCAGTGCTCATGCCCATCGTCTTCGTCGCCGCAATCGACGCCATCCGCAGACTGCGCACAGTACAAAAGTCGGCGCCAACAGCGATCCTCGCCTTCGCCCTAGCCATCACCATCCTCGGAGGCCAGCCCCTGATGAGGCTGTTCGACGCCGACGAATGGCAGGGAAGAGAACGCTTCGCCCCCGCCCTAAACACCCTCGACACCGTCCCAGACGGAGCAGATGTCGCCACATCAAACCGCCTGGCGCCGCAGCTCACCCGTCGCTGCAGGGTGTTCCGCCTGATCCTCCCAAGCCCGTCCTGGCCTCTCCCAGAATGGGTAGCCGTGGCCTCGTCCCGCCCGTTCAAACCGTCGCCAGAGGACCTCGCCACCATCGGAAGACTGCCGCAACTGGGCTACCGCGTCGTAGAACAAGGCGGCGGCGTCGTCATCTACCGCCGATAACGCGAAGACCCCCGTCACATGTGACGGGGGTCTCGTTATAGCGCGACAGCCAGGCATCTCACCCGGCGGCCGGCCGCTCACCGCTTGCGAGCCTTCGCGGCGCGGCGGTCGGCCTTGGCCTCGGCCCGCAGCCGACGTACGCGGTCGGCGGCAATGGCCCTGGTGACATCGTGGTGCATCATCGCGATCTCCTTGTTCCCGTCCGGCCCCTCCGGCCCGACATCTAAAGAGTCGCGCTAAGGCCCCACCTCCCACATCAGGACGAAGCCCTATCTAGCCGCCTAAGACCGCCTTAGATCCCTAAGCCGCCTTAGGCATGACCCCGCCCCACCGCCCCGAACCCGACGTACACCAACGATCCCCACGATCCAGAAACCCTCTGAGCTGCTACAACCCGCAGGGCTAGCGGGTATCTGAACCCACACAGCTGCCCTTGCCGTCCGTGGCCAGGCGCTCGCCGGCGCCGACCTGGGAACGCGATGCGCAGACCTCGTCAGCGCTTCTCCTTAGGTCTCAACGAACGACCCGAACGCCGGCGCCGAGGTTCGGGGGTAGGGACAACCGAGCGCCAACGCTGAAGCCCTAATGCGTGACCCCGTCGGCCCCGCCATCTGGGATGGCCGCAGTGGGAGTTCCATGTCAGCGCCGTCAAGCTCGGCACGATGGGCGAGCGCTGAACGACCTGCTCGACAAGGCCGGTCGAGCCGGTCGGCCCGGACCAGCTCGGGCTGATCTTCCAGCGACCACGCCGGAGGAAGGACCACCCACTCAACGCGGATGACGGGCGACGAGCCGCTCAACGGCGTCCTTGACCGCCATTGGGCGCCATCTCGGCGCGGGACATGATCGACTCTCGCCCTCATTCGCTTCAGACGACGCTGGCTCGAACCACGGCGCGACCAAAGCGGAGCGTCCGGGCATGCCGATTGCCGTAGCCGGGCAGAGAGCAGACCGGGCTGACGATGGTGGCATTAGCATCGATGTGTGGACGAGTTGCTCGGCTGGGGCGTCGTGGCCAATGTCGTCCAGGAACGGCTTGCCGGACCCGACCTCGAGGTCAGACGCGGTCTCAAGCATTTCGCCGCTGGCGCCAAGGTATGGGTGTCGCTGCCGTTCTGCGGTGACGGCGGCGAAAGGCTGTACGTCGTCGGCCGGCATCGGGGCAGCCACCGGTATATCCGGATCATCATCGAGTCCCGTCACCTCGAACACGCGCGGGCCAAGGCGATCTACAGCCCCACGGTCCACCGGCTGCTGGGGCGGATGCTCTTCGACTCCGAGCAGAGCGCCGCCGAGTGGGCGACGAACCTCAACTCCCGCGGCATCGAAGCCGACTTCGACGGCCGACGCTGGCGCTGGGTGCCGGACCCACCACCGATGGAAGTCGAATTCGACGGCACAACGTATTACCTCGCACACTTCAACCATCGCCGAGCACGCTATTCATCGCTACCGCCCCCAACCGAACCCTAGCGTTACGCGTGAAACCCCACCCGCACCGCCGCGGTCGACATTCAATTCGAGGAACACGCAATCAAGAACCCGTTTCCCTGATCATGGGAAACGGTCTCTGACGTGCTGCTTAACCTGTCGAGGGTGGCGGAATTTGAACCCACGACTTCTTTGTCCCGAACCGAAAATAGTGTCCATTCGGGAACATGCAGCCAAAGGCGTCCCGCGTTAAAATCCCAGGTAGACAGCCTAATCCGATGCCAGCCATTCACGGACAAGGATGGCCCGTCCGCCACCGTCCACGGACAAATCACGGACGGATGATCAAGGAGAATCGTGCCGTGGGATACGCGAAAAAGCGCAAGGGCGACAACGGAAAGTACCGCTACACGGCCTGCTACCTCGACATCAAGGGTCGACTCCGGTCAGCCGGTACATACTCCAACAAAAAGGACGCCGACAAAGCATGGCAACGAGAAGAGGTCGAGGTCGCCAGAGGCCGAACGGGAGACCCAGGCCGAGGCAGACAACGCTTCAAGGACTACGTGGAGCAGACCTGGCTCCCGAACCACCAGATCGAGGCCACCACCCGTGAGGGCTACACGTACGCGATCTACAGGAACATCATGCCGACGTTCGGCTCGATGCGGATGATCGACATCCTCGCCGAGCACGTCCGCGCGTGGATCACGCCCTCAAGAACCAAGCATGAAGCCCGTGACCATCCGCTACCAGAAGATCATCCTCAGCGCCATCTTCACCACGGCGATGGACGACCAGGTCACCTTCATCCACCCTTGCCGCGGAGTACGCACGCCCCCGGTCGTCCGCAAGCCCCTCGAGATCATCACGCCCGAGCAGTTCGACGACGTCTATCACGCACTCCCCGAGGGAACCTTCCGGCTCCTCGCCGAAACCGAGATCGAGAGCGGCCTCCGCTGGGGCGAGCTCAGCGAGCTCCGCGTGAAGGACCTCAACCTCAGAACCCGCATCCTCACCGTCAGCCGCACAGTTGTCGAGCTGAACCCGAAGTTCCACCCCGAAGGCCGCCACTTCCTCGTCAAGGAGTACCCGAAGGACAAGGAGTACCGCCGCTTCAAACTCAGCACCCAGATCACCGAGAAACTACAAGCCCACATCAGCTCGGCGGACCTCACCCGAGACGACCTCCTCTTCCAGATGCCACCCCAAGACAAGCCCCGAGCCCGCATCACCGAGATCCCAGACCCGGCCACCCTCGGCCGCACGGAACCGAACGAGAAGGGCCGCACCTACAACCACGGCACCCTCAGCGCGTACACCGCCGGACGGTGCCGCTGCGACTACTGCCGAGGCGCCTTCACCCTCTACCGAGCCGCCCGCCGCGCGAAGGGCAAAGACGACCCTCGCCCCCGCCGCGTCCGAGAGACCGACGGCCACATCCCCAACGACTGGTTCCGCCGCAGAATCTGGTACCCCGCCCTGGCCGCCGCCGGCCTCAACTCCAGACCCACCATGCGCGACCTACGCCACGCCCACGCCTCCTGGCTCCTCAACGGCGGCGCCGACCTCCAGGTCGTCAAAGAACGCCTCGGCCACACCTCCATCGCAACAACTGAGCGCTACCTACACACCCTCCCCGACGCCGACGAAACAGCCCTAGAAGCCCTCGCAAAAACCCGCAACCGCTCAACCACCCGATAGCAGCGACTGCGGCACCTCAACGGGAACATGCGTTCCAAAGCCGCGGAGGTATCTCTCGGCCAAAGAGAGATACCCTTTGCGCATCCTGGCGGCCACCCCGGTCTGGCCCTGGCGCGTTGCGTCGATCATGCCTGCTATGTACCAACGCACTGACATGCTGATGAGCGCGCAACTGGTATCGACCATCGCATACGCGTCGAGCGTCTCTCGGGTTTCTGCAGGCGAGTAGCAGCCCGCGATCGAGTCAAGGGAACCAGGGATCTTGATGGGTGTCGGTGCGGAGGACCCGCCGATTTGTGGACTCTTGGGCTATTCGGTGGCCTTGAGTGAGCACTGTCCGTGCGGCGGCCTGTAGGTCGTCGGGGAGCCAGTTGGCGAGGCGGGCGGCGTGCACTTGGGGGATTGGTTGGCCGAGGCTGCGAGGTCGAGTGAGGAGGAGGCGGTAGAGGCCGGTGGCGGGTTGGATGGCGGGGAGGTTGTGTTCGAGGGCGGTCGCACTGGTGCGAGCGGGGATATCGAGGCCGTCGGCGTCCAGGTCCCCGTAGTAGAGGATGCGGCGTAGGCCTTTCGACGCAGCCGCGCGGCTGGCCCGCATGGAACGCGCTCAACTGAGATTCGAAGACGAACAGGCCCTCGACGACCCGTTCGTCCTGGCTGAGCGCCGCGCCTCCGGAGCGGCGTTCGCGGGGACCATCGTGGACCGTGACCCCGACCGCACCCAGATTTCCGCGAAAGGCCGGCTCCAGCTCAGACCCCGATTCACGGTCCGAACCGAGGACCCGCCGCCTCTCGCGCAGGGCAAGATGGCTTGCCCCTCCGATCCCCGACGGCACGTCGAGATCCGCGAAGTCACCCCCGACGGCCCCGACCATCACCTGGTCGTTCTCGAACTTGTCGTCGGCATGGGCCGTGCTGGTAACCCGCAGCCGGGCGCCGTCCCCGACCTGGGGGAGGTACGTGCCTACACGGCACTCCCCGAACAGTGGAAGACGCCCGACTTCCCCTCCCGCGACCAGACACCCTGGACCCACGGCGGACCATCAGAACCCGACCAGCCCGGCCCACCAGCCGACGACGACCTCACTGACAGCGAGAACGCATGACGACCTACCTCCAGTCAGCCGCCCCATGCGACGGCGATCCGGCCGCGGCCGCGGCCGCGGCCGTCAACCACATCCTGAGCGAACTCGACGCGTTGAACGGTGACCGGTCGCGGCGTGGCGTTGTGGTGGACTCACCTCCCGGCGCCGGAAAATCCACGCTGGTCCGGCGCGCCGCCGTCATCCTCGCCCAGGCGGGGGAGCCGGTGAACATCATCGCGCAGACCAACAATCAGATCGACGACCTCATCCGCGGACTCGCCGACCTGCAGCCCACGCTCACCATCGGCAGGATCAGTAGCAACGACTACCTCGCCACGGCCTCACTTGTCGCAGGGCTGCCGAACCTGCGCCTCAGCACGACCATCGGCGACCTGACAGCCTGCGAGATCGTGATCGGCACCGCAGCGAAGTGGGCGCGGGTCACCGACCATCACCGGCCCTGGGCGATCGTGGACGAGGCCTACCAGATGCGCTCCGATGCACTTCTGCTCGTCGCCGCCCAGTTCGATCAGGCACTGTTCGTCGGCGACCCCGGGCAGCTCGACCCCTTCACCATCGTCGACACCGACCGATGGACCGGCCTGTCCTACGACCCCCGCCAGAACGCCGTCGACGTGCTCCTCAATCACAACCACGACACAGTGACCGAATACCGCCTCCCCGTCAGCTGGCGGCTTCCCGCGACCGCGACACCCCTGGTGTCAGCGGCGTTCTACCCATACACCGGCTTCGTCGCTGGCACCGCCCGGCGGACGCGCAGCTTCGAGTTCAGAACGACTGGGTTCCGATCGCCACTGGATGAGACCCTCGACATGGCCCGCCGCGCTGGGTGGGCCGTCCACCAGCTCCCTGCCCGCCATACCCAACGTACTGACGCCGAAGTCGCCGACGCCGCCGCGTCCCTCGCCGCCCGTCTCCTGACGCGCGGCACTGTCGGCTACTGCGAAAACCATCCCGAGGGACGCATCTTCACCCCGGCAGACCTTGCGATAGGAGTCGTCCACCGAGACCAAGCCGACCAGATCCGACGCGCACTAGCTGCCACGAAGGTGCCTGGGTGTTGCGACATCGCAGTCGATACCGCCAACCGACTCCAGGGCCGCGAATTCGAGATCGTTATCGTCGCCCATCCCCTGGAGGGCCGCCGCGACGCCACCGCCTTCCACCTCGAAGCTGGACGGCTTTGCGTCCTGATGTCCCGTCACCGTCAAGCCTGCATCATCGTCACCCGTGCCGGGATCACTGATCTTCTTGACGCCCACCCCACCACCGACCCCGTCCACCTCAACGTCCCCGTCAAATTCCCCGACGGCTGGGAAGCCCACCACACTGTCCTAGAACAGCTCGAGCCCCACACCATCAACGCATAGGAACTGATTGAATCCGAGATTCCGAGGCGGGCACACCACGCTGGCCTTCGCTCACGCGAGGCGACGTTGACGGAACGCACTCATCTGCCGCTGACCGCGTGCTGCCCCGCGAACGATGCCATCAGCGGGACAGTGTCATGGGCTGGTGACGGTTGTGTCCAAGCTGGTTCGCAGTGTCGAGTGCCAGGCCTGTGACAGCAGAACGATGCCGGAGGCGAGGAGAGTGTTCGTTCCGATCGCGATGGCGGCGCTGGCGGGGCCGTCGAGTTCGACGAGTGGTCCGGCGAGTGCGAGGGCGATCGGTGCCGGGAAGTAGGCGAGGAGGATGCTCCAGCCGTTCACACGTGCGAGCGTCTCGATCGGCAGGGCTTTCTCGGAGTTCGGTGATCCAGAGCGCTGGGTGGCGCTGGCGGCCTACCTTGATCTGGACATCGCTTGGCTGGCGCACCGCTGCCATGCACTCAGCAAGCATCGCTGGAACCGGCTCCCCCGTCCCACACAGCCGAGGGCTCTCGGTCAACGGCTTCGCCGCCGTGTGCGCGTATGTCGGGCGCGGCTCGCGGCCCCTCCCGGCTTGCCGGATAGGCTCAGGACTGCGTCTCGGCCGGCAGCGTACCGCCGGCTGGGAAGAAGCGATCGAAGTCCTGCCCCGCTGAACCACCCAGTAAGAAGATTCGTCGTGCGCAGCGAACTGACCACCTGCCGAACCTTCGGCATCGTCCATGGCGAGGACTTCTTCGCCTCCTTCACCGAGTTCTACGATGAGAACAACATCCCGCAGGGCTACATCCCCATGTTCCTGGCCGCCTTCGCCGAAGCCGAGGTCGTTGGCACCTGCGAGAAGCTCGCCGACCCGAACGCCCCCGTGTGGTCCAAGGTCCACCTGACCAACGCCGAAGCCATCGGCTGCGGTAACCCTCGCCCACGACCCCGAGATCAGCAAGATGCTCCCCCACATCCAACCTCACTCGGGCTTGGAGCGCCGGTCGTCGGCCACACCAGTCACCTACTGTCCGCCCGAGTCCGGTCCCTCGTCGAACTCGTCATCGTCGAGGTCACTGCAATCCAGTTGCTCCGGCCGCTCCGGGCCCAAGCGGTATGACGTCCCGCTCCTGGCCTTCAACCAATCAAGGTCTGTCCTGTGAGAGCGAAGGGATCCTACCTCCGCAGACAGGAGAAGAATGTTCGAGAAGCACAGCCCCAGATACCCGCTCAGCATCGAGCAGGGCACGGAGAACACGCCAGACGATGATCAGTTCCATGTGATTGTTGAGGGGGAGATCGTCCTCTCGACGCGTGTTCTCGACCTGGCAAAGATCATTTATGAAGAGCAGCGGGAAGAGCTCCGAATAAAGGCTGGGCATCCTGATCCGCGCGAGATCCTTCGCAGCGAGAATGCCGGACGAGATGTCCGGTCTCTCCGTTCAGAGGGCATAGCAGGTCAATCTCGCCGAAAGAACCGAGGAGGGCCCGGCGGTCGCGGCGGGGTTTGAAGCGAGGCATCCCAGCCTCGTGTCTGTCGGAGATTTCCCCTGCCCAGCCATCTGGACAAAGCGCCCGCCAGTCAGCACGCATGTCCGGACAGATCGCCTGACTCGATACAGTAAGAGGCGATCAGCCGAAGGGAACTAGTTAGAGTCTCACACCGCACAGAGGAGCAGATCAGTGGGTCAATTGGCGTCGGTTCGTACCACCTGCGAGCCCCGGCAGGACGTCCTGGAAGGCAGGCTGACTGACCACCACTACGCCGCCTCGCTCGACAAGATCGTCCGTGATCGGGAAAACTATGCGATCTACGGAGACGCCGACGCCTTCTTCGAGCTCAGCTACCCAACCGCTGGTCTGCGTAGATTGCTTGCGCGGGTGTTCGGTCGGCTCGGCGGGGCGAGCGGCGAGAACGGCGCGTTCGGAGTGATTCGTACCGAGACCTCGTTCGGCGGAGGGAAGACCCACGGGCTGATCGCGGTCCATCATCTGGCCAGGGGCGCCCGCCCCTCGGGCGTCGAGGACTTCGTCGACCCCACACTATTGCCGGCCGAGCCGGTCCAGATCGCGGGAATCGTCGGAGACGCCCTTGACCCGGTCAATGGGCTGACCACGTTCGGCCGTCACTCCCGGACACTTTGGGGCGAGATGGCGGCGCAGCTGGGCGAGCACGCGCATGCGACGCTGCGTGATTCGGACGCAACGCGCACCGCTCCGGGTACCGCGACCATCCGGGAGGCGCTGGCGAGCCGTCCGACCATCGTGATCATCGATGAGATCGCCCACCATCTGCGGCAGCTTGCAAAATCCGGGGACGAGGTGGTGCGACGGTCCGCCGCCCAGATCCCGGTCTTCCTGAAGAACCTGTTTGAGGTCGCCATGGCCGACCCGAACCTGGTCGTCGTTCTCACTCTGGCCTCCAGCCACGACGCCTACGGCGCGGAAACCGACGAGATCTCCGAACTGCTGGCCGAGGCCACGGCCGTGTTCGGCGAGACGCTGCGGGAGACCCACTCGGTACTTGAACGGTCCGGCCGCCCGCTACGGCCAGCCGAGGATGAGGAGATCGGCGAGATCCTCAAGCGTCGGCTCTTCGTCAGGACCGATCCGGCCGCCGCCCAGGCCGCAGGCTTGGCTTACAAGAAGCTGTACCAGGGAATCGGCAATGCGGAGCTGGCAGGCGGCGCCGCAGACCCGGTCACCTACGGACGATTGGTGGAGCGCACCTACCCTTTCCACCCCGAGCTGATCCGGGTCCTCGACAAGCGACTGGGTGACATTCCCGGTTTCAACCGCGCGCGCGGCTCCATCAAGCTGCTCGCCGAAATAGTCCGGGCGCTCTGGAACGACCCGGCCGCCCCGGACACGGAGATCATCAACGTCGCCGAGATCGACTATTCCAACGCGACAGTCCGTGACCAGCTGACAGTCGGGCTCAGCCGGGCACCGTTCGCCCAGGTTGCCGAGGTTGATTTGGGCGGACCGACCAGCCACGCCGCTGTGGTGGACTCGCTCCGGTTCGCCGGCCGCTCGCCATACGCTACCCGTACCTGCCGGACCATCCTTACTCACTCGCTGGAGGGCAAGCAGGGCGTTGGCGCAACCCGGTCAGACTTCCTCCTAGGGACTCTGCGGTCCGACGACGATCCCGCCTTCTTGGACGAGGCGTTGAGCGCAGCTGAGAAGCGATGCTGGCACCTGGACTTCGACACGATTCGGTGGCGCTTCACGACGGTGGCTAATGTCAACCGGATCGTCGAGGACGAGAAGCGCGGAGTCCGCAACACCGCGGTGGCTGATGCCGTCAACGAGGTTGTTCAACGAACCTACAAGAGCGACATGGGCGTCCAGGTCGTCCCCTTTCCAGAGGTCCCTGCCCAGCTCAAGGACGCCACCGAGCTCCGGCTGGCGGTGATCCACCACAATCTGCTGTCGGTGGGCACCGACGACACCACGACACCGCCTTTGCTGACCGAACTGCTTGAACAGGTCGGCGCGTCGGGAGCGTTCCGCCGTAATCGGAATACCGTGGTGTTCGTCGTTGCCGACGCGGCAGCGGTCGAATCACTCAAGGACCGGGTCAAGACCCGGTTGGCGCTGGAGACCCTGGCCCGCGACGACCGGCTGGCGGGGTTCGAGGAAGCCACCCGCGCCAAGATCATCAAGATGCGGGATCAGACGCCATTGGAGGAACGGGTCGCGGTGACCCGCTGCTACAAGTATCTCTACCATCCCGCTGATGACCAGGCCCGTGGTTTCCTGCGGAGGCTGGCGCTCCCCGCCGAAGCTCAAGGTGAGACTAAACCGGCGACCCGCAGCGTGATCGGCCTCCTCCAGGATGAGGGGAAAATTCGCGCCACCGCTATGCCGTATGCCTGGTTGCGTGAGAAGACCTGGGCGAACCGCGCGGCCACGACCACGGCTGAGATCGCTGCCTGGTTCCAGCGTGATCACGGGGCACCGATCCTGCTGGACGTCACCCTACTCAAAGACGCGATCCGTAACGGCGTCCGTAACGACAACTGGGTCTACTTCGACGTTGCTGAGGGCAAGGCATATACAGCCTCCGGCGCAACGCCGAATGTCGAGATCAGCGACCAAGCAGAGGTCATGACTCTGGACGAGGCGACCAGCCGCGGTCTGCTCGTCCGGGAGCCGACTCTGGCCGACCTGCGGGAAGTGATCACTGGGCCACGACACACCGCCACGGAGGTCCGGACTGCGTTGGAGGGGCGGATCGGTGGCGAACCCACCAAGGGCAAAGTCCTGGAACTGCTCGCCACTGCCGTCGGCAACAACCGTCACGAGTGGATCGTCGTCGTGGACACCGAGCCAGTCGAAGGTGTCACCGCTCTCACTCCGACCCAGATCCGCGACCGCGGTCTGAGCCTGCTGACTGTTCTCAATCGGCAGGAGGCAGACCGGCTTGGCGTCACTGTTCCGGGACGGATCCGCACCATGACCCCCGAGGAGCACGGGCGCGCCGGGATGGCATTGCAGCAGCTTGCCGATAAGATCGCCGACCTGGGCAAGCCAGTCACAGCTTTGACCGTGATCGGGTACGCCAGGGAACAATCAGGTATGACCGACATCTCCCTGCTGGTGATGGCACTCGCGCAGTTGCCCCGCCAGCAGGTCTCGGTAAACGCCGAACTGCGGGCGGAACTGCCAGGACTGCAGGGCTACTTCGAGTTGCAGGTGAGCGGTGAACGTGCGAGCTATCAAGCGCTGAACACCAAGCTCAGCGGGCTCCTCGACTACGCCACGAGCATCGCCGGTGATCTGCGCCTCGACATCGCCTTCACAGAGGAGATCACCGTGGACAGCTCGGAATGGCAGCAGACCCATACCGTTCTGAAGAACCTCGACCCCAAGGACGTCACCGTCCGGGCCACACTGGGCTCATGACCTCGACGCTGGCTCTACCCCCGCGCGCGACCCACGCCGAGGCCCGGAGTTTCCGCCTGCTCGCCACGGTTGACCGGGACTATCCCGGGCTGTACGGCGTGTCTGTCCGGGAGAGCATCGGATCCGGTAAAGAGCGCCAGGTGGTCGCCGCCCGTGCCCAGCAGACCCAAGGCCTCCTGGACCACGTAGTGGCCGCAGTCCGGGCATCGGGCCACAGGCCGACCGCACTTGCCCCACATCGAGCAGCGGCCCCACTGGTACTCGATGAGGCCGCAGGGGTGCGGTTGGCATTGACACTGCTAGCCACCGCACCACTGATTCGGGGGGACCGGATTCGATCAGTCGCGGCCGGTATCGCATCGATGAGTATCGAGGAGACGTTCTACTGGTACGCGCAGTGCGTAGGCGAGCGTGGCACTGCTGGCAGGAGAGCGATCCGTACGCTCTTGTCGGACGGATAGGCCAAACTAGGAGCCATGACCGAACGACCCCGGCTGCTCATCGAGGACTGGCTCCCCGTTCGCGAACTCGGCATCGAGTCACGCCGCGAACGCGCCGCCGCCTCAGCCCTGCCACCGCTCTCCTTCCTGCACGTGTGGTGGGCCAGGCGGCCTCTGGTCGCCTCGGCGGGCGTCGTGCTGGCGGGGCTCCTGCCCGCATGGTCTCCGGAGTTGGCCAAGACCTTTCCGAATGCGTCAGAGTTGGCGAACGAGTCGGCGTACCGAGCCTGGCTGCTCCGGCTGATCGGCATCTGGGGTGACCCGATAGCCGCTCGCGCGAAAATTGATTCTGCGAACGCCGCCGGTGTCAAGCTCGAGGGGAACGGCTACGGATACAAGCAGGCATTTCGCAACTCCCCCGACAGCGAGCACATTCGTCTCGTGCATGACGTGCTTCGCCACACCTGGGGCGGCGAGCTACCCTTGGTAGCCGACCCAACGGCCGGAGGCGGAAGCATCCCGTTCACCGCTGCGAGGTTGGGCATCCCTACCGTGGCCAACGACCTGAACGACGTGGCCGTGTCCGTCCTTCAGGCCGGGGTCAAGATTCCCGCAGAACATGGCCTTCACCTCCTCCCTCACCTGAAAAAGTACGGCGAAATCCTGGTAGACCGACTTCGCGAACGCTTGGAGCCGTTCTTTCCCCGGCCCACGGGAGAAACTGTGATCGCCTATATCTGGGCGCACTCGGTGGCATGCCCTCGGACAGGGCGGCCTGTGCCGCTGGTCACCGACTGGATGCTGCGTCGGGACTCCGGGAGGGAGATCGCTATCCGATTCGTGGCCGAGGAGGACGGCGTCGCGCTGTCCGAGCCTCGCTTCGAACTACTGCGGGGGGCGGCGGCAAAGACGCCCGACCGGCCGATCATGGCCCGCGGCTCAGCAATCAGCCCGTACGACAACCTGGCGATCGATGGCGAATACATCAAAGCCGAAGCGCAAGCGAGCCGGATGGGACAGATTCTGTACGCTGTCGCGATCCGCCGAGCGGACGGCACTCGCGATTTCCGCGCTCCTACCCCCGCCGATCTGGAGGCAGTGAGTGCGGCAGCGGAAGAGCTGGGGCGGGTCCGAACCGAATGGGAGACCAAAGGGTTTCTGCCCACCGAAATAATCGACCCTCGGTCAAACTATGAGCGTGGACATCGGCTCTATGGAATCGATACGTGGGCCAAGATGTTCACCCCCCGCCAACTTCTAACCCACGGCACATTCACAGAGGAGTTTTGCCAACTCATTCCCCAAGTGCGTTCGGATTTGGGGACAAACCTCGGCAATTCTGTCCTCACCGAACTAGGAATGATGCAGAGCATCAGTCTCAACTGGAACGGAAGGAGTACATCTTGGAACATTGGGCGACAAGGAATGCGGAGCGTATTTGATAAGCACAATTTTTCCTTCAAATGGACGTTCGCGGAATTTGAAGGGGCCAGCGGCCTATATCCTTGGTGTCTATATCAAGTCACGGATGCTTACACCAAGATCGCAAATCTCTACGAGCAGACCAGGCTGCAAAGTGCCTCAACTGGTTCACCGATTGAGGTGGAGAGGCTCGATCGACAAATAACTGTACACCAAGGAAATGCTGCCAACCTGTCCAAGGTTGGTTCCAAGTCCGTCTCCCAGGTCTGCATTGACCCTCCTTATTATGACAATGTCATGTACGCGGAACTGGCGGACTACTTCTACATGTGGGAGAAGCGGACACTCGGCAGAATTATGCCAGAATTCTTCTCCGGAGACTCCACTGACAAGGATAACGAGGCTGTCGCCAACCCGGCCCGCTTCGCCTCGCTGGGAAAGCGAAAGAAGCAGCTCGCGGATGCTGATTATGAAGCAAAAATGACGGCCATATTCGCCGAGTGTGATCGAATTTTGCGTGACGACGGTGTCCTCACCGTGATGTTCACCCACAAACGCGCCGAAGCTTGGGATACCTTGGGGATGGGCATGCTCCAGGCCGGATTCACCATCGAGACATCATGGCCTGTGCATACCGAGTTTGAGAACTCTATGCACCAAGCGAACGTAAATGCGGCGGCGTCAACGATTATGCTTGTTTGCCGGAAGCGGGAGAACAGTGGCGCGACCCGAAAGGTGTTCTTCGAGGACATCGAGCGGGAGGTGCGCCAGGAGGCGCGGGAGGCGCTGGCCCGTTTCTCGGTGGATGGCCTGACTGGAGTGGACCTGCTGCTGTCCACCTACGGTCCAGCACTATCGGTGATTTCCCGGCACTGGCCTGTCTACTCCACCGAAGCGTCCTCCGATGGCGCTGCCGAGCTGCTGCGACCTGAGCAGGCGTTGGATGCGGCCCGGGCTGAGGTGGTGCTAATGCAGCGCGCTCGGTTGGTTGGTCACGCGTCGCATCTTGATCCGTTGACAGACTTCACCATGCTGGCCTGGGACACGTTTGGGGCTGCCGAGTTTCCCTACGATGAGGCCAGACGGCTGGCACTCGCTGTCGGTGGACTCGACCTCGCCGAGCTCGAGTCCGCGAGGATTCTGGCAGCCCGGTCGGGGAAGGTTCGGCTGCTGTCGCCGGGTGAGCGGGTTCGCAGCGGTGACGGCGACCAGCCTGGAGTTCGGCCGGAGGCAGAGCGGTTCGGCGCCGTTATTGATGCCGTTCACACCATCATGTACATCGCCGAGCTGGACGGACTTTCCGTTGCTCGGGCCATGATGGACAGGCTGGAACTCACGCGCGACCGGGGCTTCCTGGCATGCGTACAGGGGTTGGTCAACGCCATTCCCCGCACCCAGGTGAAGGGGGAATGGCTCTACCCCGATGCTCAGATCTTGGACAAACTTGCGGTGGCCTACCTGTCGGACATCGTGATCCCTCAGCCTGAGGCCACGGAGCCGCAGGAACAATGGGCGCACGACCAGATTCCGGGTGTCTAGTGGGTGGGTTCAGGGATGTGCCGGTCAAAGGCGGCTACGACCCCGATGACCGGCCACTGCTCAACTTTTACATTCCACTGTTGTCGCACGCCGTGGCCTACGACCGGGCAGTCGGCTATTTCAATGGCCGTGAGTTGGCCCTTGCCGCCAAAGGCGTATCACGGTTCATCGCGGGAGGCGGTCGCCTGAGGCTCATCTGCGGCGCCAATCTCTCCAAGGCCGACGTCCAGGCCGTCCTGTCCGGAAAGCCCCTCGATGAAGCCTTGGCCGAACGCCTGCTTGCCGACCCGTTCGGCGAAGGCGTCGAAATCGTCGAGCGCCGCTATCTCGAGGTGATGTCGTACCTGGCCCGCGAAGGCCGGCTGCTCATCAGAGTCGGTGTGCCGCTGGAGGCCGACGGCCGACCGCTGACCTACGAGGAGTCCCGCCGCTACTTCCATACCAAGTACGGCGTCCTCACAGACGCTCTAGGGAACCGCGTCGCATTCAGCGGGTCCAACAACGACACCGAACCCGGCTGGTTCTCCAATCACGAATCGTTCTCGGCGTTTCCTTCCTGGCTCGACCAGGTATGGGAGTTCAACGGCCGCCCGATCGTGCAGCGCTTCGCGGACCATTGGGAAGGGCGTCCCGCAGAAGGATGGGCAATTCTCAACCTGCCCGAAGCAGTAGAAGCACGCCTTATCTCCTACACCTCCGCGTCGTATATACCGCCCCGCCTAGACCCTGCGGAGGAAGCCGAGCAGCAGGAGGTCGAGGAAGAGTCATTGAACGCAGCCCGCGCCGAACTGGCGGTGCTGGCATCCGCCCCGAAGGCCAACGGCGGCACCGGAGTAGGCCTGCTCACCGCTCCTGTCGAGCCGCTCCCACACCAGCTGCGGATCGCACACCGGGCGGTAACAAGCTTCCCCCACGGCTTTCTACTAGCGGACGAGGTAGGACTGGGCAAAACCATCGAGGCAGGCCTAATTCTCCGCGAGCTGATGCTTTCCGAAAAAGCGTCGTCGGCCCTTCTGCTGGTCCCAGCTTCAGTGGCGCGACAGTGGCAGGAAGAGCTGCAGGAGAAGCTGGCCCTGAGCGTGGCCCGGTACGACTCAGGCGTCTTCTACGCTCCTGACGGCCGCGAACTGGATCCCGGCGGCAGGAACCCGTGGTCGGCCTTTCCCATCGTGCTCGCCTCATCTCATCTGGCCCGTCGCAAGAGCAGACGGAACGAACTGCTCGACGCGGGTCCATGGGACATCGTCCTGGTGGACGAGGCCCACCACGCCCGGCGGCGCGGGGGCAAGAGCACAGGCACACCCAACACGCTGCTGGCGCTGCTCCAGGAGATGCGACGTCGCGGGCTCTGGAAGGCGCTCTACCTCGCCTCGGCAACCCCGATGCAGATGCATCCGCACGAGGCATGGGACCTGATCTCGCTGTTCGGCCTACCCGGCCTGTGGGGTCACAGCGCGGCGAATTTCGAGAGGTATTACCAACGCCTGCGAGAGGACGGCCGAGACCGCGACTGGTCACTCCTGCAACGGATGCTGGCCGATCATCTCACCTCGCCTGGAACCGTCCGCGACGGGGTCCTCGCAGCGCAGATCCGTACGCGCCTCGGCCACGCCGGCTCAGTCTTCGTGGAGAAGCTACACGAGCATGGGGTCACAGAAGCCGCACGGTTTGAACTAACCGGTGAGCAGATCGAGATGGCCGACACCTGGCTTCGCCGGCACACCCCGATGCGCGATCAGGTCTTTCGCACGACCCGGCAAACACTGCGTGACTACCAGAACAAGGGCATCCTCCCGGCGGATGTGACGATTCCCGTACGCGACCTGCAAGACCGGTTCGTCGGCATGACCGACGAGGAGGAGCGGCTCTACCAGCGCATTGAGGACTACATCCGGAGTCACTACAACTCCTACACCGGTCACTCAAAGAAGGCTCTCGGTCTGGTCATGACCGCATACCGGCGTCGCCTGACCTCTTCCTTCTACGCGGTCCGTGTGTCGCTGCAACGGCGACTTACGGTATTGGAGCGCAAGGGGCGCCTCGCCGAGCTCATGGATGACGACGACAGCGCCGCCGCGGAAGCGCTGTTCGATCTCGACGACCTCGACAGCTCGACGGTCAAACTCGCGCAGGAGATCTCCGAACTTCGCGAGTTCCTCGACCGGCTCAACCTCCTGAGCCACGACTCCAAACGAGACAGGCTTGAGCAGGACATCAGCGACTCGCTCAAGCACCATGAGACCCTCGTGATCTTCACCCAGTACACCGACACCATGGATTACCTACGTGAACAACTGGTCCAGGTGTACGGGCGAGTTGCCTGCTACTCAGGGCGCGGAGGCGAGCTCTATGACTCCGACACCAATACCTGGACGGCAATCGCCAAGTCCGAACTGAAGGAGCTTTTTCGAGCGGGCGAGAGGGTCAAGATTCTACTGGGCACTGACGCGATGAGCGAAGGGTTGAACCTGCAGACCTCCGGCCGTCTGATCAACTACGACCTCCCCTGGAACTTCATGCGCGTCGAGCAGCGAATCGGACGCATCGACCGCATCGGAGGCCGTTCCGTCGTCGAAATCAGCAACTACTTCTACAAGGGAACGGTCGAGGAACAGATCTACCGCGGAATCGCCCGCGACTTCGACTGGTTCACACAAATTGTTGGCGACGCCCAGCCGGTCCTCGCCGACGTCGAGCAGGCTGTTACCGAAGCAGCCATGGCACAGCCAGGTGCAGCACGCAACGAAGTCATCGCCAGCCAGATCGCCAGTATCGAGCGACGCATTCAAACGGCATCTTCCGATCCTGTTGCACTCTCTACCATCGCCGATACCTCCATTGAGCCACCTCCCGATCTACAACCCGCAATGGACCTAGCCGCCCTGCAAGAAATCTTGACCTCCAACTCCCTGACCGGACCCCGACTTCGATCGATAGAGAATCGCCCTGGTATCTGGCAATTCGACCTTGCAACGCCCATGCATTGTCTTTCGTTCACACGGTCGCCTTCCACAACGGCAACCTCGCAGCTGGTTACCTTCAATCGAAACCTGTACGATTCCGCCTCTGACGATGTGCGACTTCTCACTTACGCCACCCCAGAGTTGGCGGCCCTCCTTGAGGGGGCGCTCGCCTCTGTCCCGGAGCCCTCCTGACTCACCGGTGCAGATCCGGGCCTTGGCTCGCGATCGCAAGCCTGAGCCCGCCGCGGTGGTCCCTGAAATCACCGCACAGCCTGCGTTCCGCAGGCGCCTCCAATCTTCGACGTCTGTGGAACGCCGGGGACCAGGTCGGGCTGGCCAATCGGGTCAGCGCCCTTCTTTACGTCCTTGAACCAGCGGTCCAGAGGTGTGTGGATCTCTTGCAGGCAGCCGAGCTGGTTCCGCAACGTGTCTCCGTGACGTTTCCCGGCCAGGATCCGGCGTAGTTCGATCACCTCCTCCTTGGTGTTGGGGCCGTCGACTTCGAGGCAGAACACGATGCCTGGACAGTCGTGCCGGACGCGGGCGATGCCGCCCGCCACGTTGGGCATGAGTCCCATCCCGGAGCCGGCTTGACGATCCAGGCCGTCTCCGGCTGGCTGACGCCGAACACCAGACGCAGGTAGACGTCCGCTTTGAGGAGATCGCGGAACTGCGGCACGAAGAGCAACAGCCCCCGGATACTGACGTAGCCGGTGACGATGATGACCCTCGCGCCGTCGCAGCGCCTGCTGATGATCTCGACCGGTGTCTATGTGGTCTCCGAGGCTCCGATGGGTGGTTGGTGATCGAAGGGGGGCGGCAGACGTCTTGATTGTCCCTTAACGCGCCCACAAGCAGTACACGCAGCGCGGTGGCTGGCGACCACCGCCCACCGGCTCAGTGCGTGGAGTTGTTCACCAAGCGTGTTCGCTTACCGTCCGGCGTGCCGTGCCGCTGGTGGGTGACGTAGTCGGCGGCTACCGCCCGCCGAGAGAGGAACCGTGCTGCTGGCGAAGTGATGCTGCCAGCAGGTCGTTGGTGTGGTTTCGGACGAGGGGTGCTAGGCGGGCGTGGATGGGGTCGCGTTCGGCGGCTTGGAGCAGGATGGCGGCCACGGCGAGTTCTGCGAACCGGCCCTCGGTTGTCGTGAGGAAGTCGGCGAAGGTCTTGCGGACCCGGGCGGCTTGCTTCGGGATCGGCAGAGTGTAGGCGTGTAGGTGGGCGGCGTCGAAGCCGTGGGGGGCGGGTCCGAAGCCTTCCCAGTCCAGGATGGTTAGTTCGGGGCTGGTGAGGTTTGCCCAGTGCAGGTCACCGTGGGCCAGGCTCCATCGTTGGACGGTGGTGTCGATGTCTACTTCACCGAGGTAACGCGGGATCGCTCGGTGGAGGTAGTCCTGGGTGATGACGGGTTGGCGGTTGTTGGGGGCCGGGGTCTTGGTGACCGCGTCGCAGGCCCGTCGCAGATGTGACCACCAGGTGTCGGGCAGTGTGATGGCCCGGGTGAGGTCTGGCGAGGATGAGCAGACGGGCGCTGAGATGTAGGAACTGAGTTCCGCACGATAGGCGTATTCGTCGCGGACCCAGTCGGTGGAACCGAGCAGGCGGGGCCGAGGAACATCGGCAGGCACGGCCTCGGCGGCTTCCGCGGTTCCTGTCCAAAGTTTGCCGCCTGCGCTGCCGGCCGGCGCTTCCATGACGCGGAGCCAGGCGCGACCCGAGGTCGTGTTGACGGGCGCGCCGAAGGTTCTGCCGTTGTGGCCCCAAGCTGAGGCTGATCCGGCTTCGGGAGTACAGCGGAGCCTGGTGGCGGGGTTGGTGAAGGCGGTGTGCATTCGTTCACGTACGGCAGGGTCGTCAGACTCGGAGAACACGACAGATCTCCCGCAGGTGCGATGTTGGGATCGGCGGGTGGGCGAACGCGCTGAGCGCGTCCTGCCAGTGTGCCGGAGTTGAGGCCGACAGCAGCGCTCCGGTGATTCCCGGTGTGGATGCCACTACGGCCAACGCGGCCTGGATGGGTGACAGGCGGGGCTGATCATTGTGGCTAGGTCGTCGGTGACCATGTCGGCCAGTTCACCGCCGCCCAGTGGCGCAGACGTCCACACTTCCAATCCGGCCTCGTGAGCTTGTGTGATGGGGCCGGCGCCGTTGAGGGAGTCGGCGAGGGCGGCGATCTGTACGAGGTTCACGGGAAGCTGGATCGCGGTCAGGTGGGTGTCGGAGCTTCCTGCGGCGTCTCGTGCTGCGGTGAGAAGGTCTTCAACGGTGAAGGCGTCGCTAGCGAATCCGCTCCAGGTGGCGACTCCGTAACCGGTGATCTGGTCGTCGTGGGCGGCTTCCTCGCAGACCGCGAAGGCTTGCGTGATCTGTTTGAGGAGGCGGCGTCGGTCGCCGTGGGCGTCGTGCTCGGGGTTGTGGAGATAGAGCAGGTCAAGGCGTTGGCGACGTAGCTCAGCGGCACTGGCGGCAAGCTGATAATCGACATAGGTGGGTGTGATGCAGTGGCTCGTGCGGCCTCGTACGCCGTGATCGCCGCTGCTCGTAGGGCGGCTTGAGCTTGGCTGCGGGTCATGTGTCCGACCTTGGTCGAGACTCGTATCTCGGGGCGGTTGAGCAGGGATCGAGCCAGCTGCGTGTGGGCCGTCCCGTGGGCGTAGACGGGCGCGGTGTCGATCACCGCGACCCCCGCCGCGACGGCCGCGCGAGCTGCGGCGGTCACGTCACGGCAGCGGTAGGTCCCCAAGCCCAGAAGGGTCATCATCGCCCGCTCACTGCCAGGACTCCGGCCCGCAGGAGTCGTTCTAGGAGACGGGCGGTCTGGGCGGTGCTGATTCCCGCCGCTTGAGCGAGGGCGCCGAGCGTGACCGGTCGCCCGGAGGCGAGCATCTGCAGCAGCGGCGTTGCCTTGCGGGTGAGCACCCAGCGTTGCCCAGCGGCTTCCAAGGCCACGGTTTGCTCGGCTTTACGGGTGACGGCTCGTGGAGTCGTGAGCCAGACCGATAGGTCTGGGTCGGACGGGAGTTGTTCGTGGACCGCGTGCGGTAGGGAGAATCCTCCGCGTGTTCCATAGGCCGCATCCCGCGCGGTGAGGTAGGAAGCGATCAGGGAAGGATCGTCCAGGCGTTCGGACACCAGCTTGCCGACTTCACGGCGCCAAGTGGTGTGGCCGTCACTATCGCTTATGCGTGGAAGGTCGGCGCGGATCGCTTCGTGGACCCGCAGTTCGTCTACCAGCCATGACAGTAGGTCGATTCCGGTGTGGGTGGTGAGTCCGCAGGTGAGGTGCAGGGAGGGTTGTCCGGTGGACGCGGCTGCGGCGTGCCACCAGCCGCGTGGCACGTGCAGGACGTCTCCGGCGTGGAGGGTGAACTCGTCGATCGGATGCTCGGGCGGGGTGTCGTCGAAGGAGATGTCTCGGTACAGCGGTGCCGGGCGGGTGGGGCCGTAGATGCGCCATCGTTTGGCGCCGGAGACTTGAATGACGATGATGTCGTGGTCGTCCCAGTGGACACCGAAGCCTTCCTTGGCGGTCCATGAGGCATAGGCGTTGACCTGAATCCCGGTACGCAGGTCGCGCTCCAGCGCGCTCACCAGGTCACGGATGGGTGGATGCATCTCCTCGATCGCGTCCAGTACGAGGGTTGCGCCGTTTCGGAGTTGTGCGGCGAGTAGGTGTGGTTGCGGAGCGTCCCAGGGCGGCATTTGCCGGAACGTGCGGCGTTCGCAGTACTCCGACGTCGGCACGGCCTGCCCGTCGAGAGCCAGTCGCAGCCGGGGCGGCTCCAATCGATGAGTGTCCAGGATTTGGTTCAGTGCCGGCCAGGTCAGCAGGCCAGCGAACCGATCCCCTGCCTTGGGCGGAGCGGGGAAGACACGATGGGTGCGGCCCAGAGCCTGGGCGAGGAACTCCTCCCCGCCCAGGACCTCGGTGATCATGTCGATCATCGTTGTTGTTCAGCCGTCGTTGAGGTCGGACTTGCCGGTGGATCCACCGTCGGACGGCTGCGTGGCGCGGCCGCGCGCAGCCACGATCGTCTCCACGGCTACCACCAGGTCGCTGGTCGTTTCGCTGTTCACTTCGACTCCGTTCCGCCCTGCCACCGCTTGTGGCGGGCTTGCCGGGATCTACCTTGCGGCGACCCGAGCGAGGCGAACAGTGAACGAAGCCGTGGCCGCAACCCGTGGAATCAGTCCACGGGACCATCTCGCCAACCACCGTTGCGCCGTGGCGCGGCGCAGCTACGCTCTCGAATGGGGGAACTTGCGATCAAAGGCGAATAACGACGTGACCAGGCGCAGGGTCTTCGATCCCGGAGCGGTCCCGGAGGGGTTCTGGCGTCGCGATGATGTGCAGCAGTCCCTGACGCACCGCGATGTCGGGCGGTTGTTCCGCCTGTTCCTGGATGAATTTGCCGACTGCACTCAAACCCAGCTCGCGTTGCTCACGGAACATGACCGCTCTGACATCTCCAACTGGGTGAGGGGCGCCCGCCAAGGTCGGGTGTCGGACATAGAGGTTCTTACTCGCATCGCCGACGGCTTGCAGATCCCCGACCAGGCTCGGCTGCAGCTCGGCCTGGCCCCGGCCGGGCCGGTCGACATCAAGGTTGATCTCGCAGGCCCTTGGCATTTCCCAGAGGAACAGGTTGATGCCAGCGCTGCCGGAACGGCGCAGCCCGAGCAGGTGCACCTGGCCATCTGCGGCAGCCGGGCTCCCGACACCGATGCGAGCGTGATCGATGCCGCCGTGCGATGCCTTGCACGGCTCGTGATGAGCAGGCAATACAAGGTCAGTCACGGCCCGGTCGGCGTTGGAATCGAGGTCATGACCTACATCGCTGATCAGTACCGTCCGCCCGACGTTGCCCTGGCCCTCGGGCTCTTCGGTCACCGCAACGTCATTCATGATGCGAAGTACGTCATCGTTCTCGGCGGCTCGGCCGGCACCCGCACAGAGATTGACCTCGCCTTGTCGATGGGCAAGAGAGTCATCCCGTTGCCCTGCAGCGGAGGCACAGCCCGGCGCTTCTACCACCAGGCCGCCCGAGACAAGCGACTCCGCCAATGGATGGCCGACGACCACTTCGCTGCTCTCAACGCCTGCGACGACCCCGGCGAAGACTTCATCCGTATCGTCGAGCACCTGATCACCACTGACCTTGGAGCCTCCGAGTGAGCGAACGCCCGTACGTGCTGCTGTCCTGCGCCGCGTCGATCGACGGATACATCGACGACAACACTGACGAGCGCCTCCTGCTGTCCAACGACGAGGACTTCGATCGCGTCGACGAAGTCCGAGCCAGTTGCGACGCGATCCTGGTCGGCGCCAACACCATCCGACGCGACAATCCCCGCCTCCTGGTGCGTGCTCAGCAGCGCCGTGAGGACCGTGTCCACCGCGGCCTTCCCGAAACACCGATCAAAGTCACCTTTACCAACCGCGGTGACCTCGACCCTCAGGCCCAGTTCTTCGCCGCCGGTGACACCGAGAAGATCGTCTTCTGTGCCAATTCCGGGGTGGACAAGTGCCGTGACCGACTGGGCAGTGTCGCCACGGTCGTGGACGCCGGTGACCCCGTCGACCTGACGGCCGTCCTTGCGGAACTCGCTGCCCGGGGGGTCCGACGACTGATGGTTGAAGGTGGTGGCACCGTCCACACCCAGTTCCTCACCGCGGGGTTTGCCGATGAGCTGCAGCTAGTGATTGCTCCATTCTTCGTCGGCGACCCCGAAGCCCCCAGCTTCGTCGGCCCGGGCAAGTTCCCTCATCACCCCGGCCACAGGATGACCGTTGCCGAGGTACGCCAAATCGGAGACGTCATCCTCGCGCGTTACCTTCTGACCCCCAGCACCCAAGGCTCGCATCGCCATCTGGCCGACAACGCCAGATAGACAGCTGACGGACGCGAACTCCAAGCGACGGGATCGCCTGCGGAGGGGGCAGCGACGCGACGCGTCAACGTGGACTTGCCGATGCCGCCCTCTCCAGCCACCGCGAGGATGTTGACCGCGGGCCGCTGGAAGTCCATCAGCGCCGGGACGGGCCACTCGCATGCGGAGTGCCCGAGCGGAAAACCCAAGTGCTTGCGGAGGCGCGGAACTGGCCTTCCGGGCCGGTTCACCCCTGGTCGAAGACGCCCGCCTTGATCTGATGCCTGAGCTTCTGCCAGACCTGGCCTTCGAGGACGAGCTTGGGACCTTCCGGATCCTTGGAATCCCGCACAGCGGCATGACCACCGACGCCTGCTAGCTCGACGCACTGATCGGTCGTCTGCTGGCTGCGGGTGCTCTTAGTCCAAGATGCTTGGCTGAAATCCGGAATCATGCTTACTTGTCTACCCTGTTCGGTGCCGTCGGGCTGCGGCATTGATCAGGTCTACGGACGCCGCAGGGCTGAGCGCCGTCGCGCTGAGGTGCTGGAACGCACTACTCGTGGCCTGCACGTCGGCCGCACGTTCCAGAAAGAGGGTTCCCGAGACGCTGTCGACGTAGGCAACGTCCGGGTCGGAGCCAGGGAAGCTGAAGACCCCGATCATGCCGCTGAGTGAGGCGTGTGGGCCAGCGCTGAACGGCATCACTTGGATGTCGATCTGGGGATGGTGCGCCATCTCGACCAAGTGCATGAGCTGCCCGTGCATGACATCCGGCCCTCCGATCTCGCGATAGAGGGCGGCCTCGTCCAGCACTGTCCAGAGCCGAAGGGTGCCCGCTTCGCCGATGACGGCCTGGCGCTTCGTACGGAGGCTGAGACGACGACCGATCTCGTCTTCCCCCAGTGTCAACGGGCCGGCGCGAGTAATGATCGCCCGCGCGTAGTCGGTGGTCTGCAGGAGGCCGGGGACCGAAGAGGGCTGATACGTCCGAAGCGACTCGGCCGCTGACTCGAGCCCTATGTAGGTTCGGGCGTTCTTGCTCAGCATGTCGCTGTAGGGCTGCCACCACTCCTTCTGTCGCGCCGCCTTGGCCAACTGGATGAGTGCCTCACGAGTGGAGGAGTCGTTCACCCCATAGAGGTCTAGGAGATCGACGACGTCTGACCACGGGACTGAGATCCGGCCCTTCTCGATCCGGGAGACCTTGGCGCCGTACCAACCCAGACGCTCGGTGACTTCGTCGCCGGTGAGTCCCGCAGCCTCACGCAGATGGCGGAGTTCCGTGCCCAGTTGCCGCCGTCGAACGGTTGGGGAGGTCAATGCATCACCATTTCCATCTCTGGAGAAATTTCACGAGAGCAGTTGCATGTCTGCATGCTACTCGGCACACTGACAGTGTGCAGCAGGTCACAGTTTGTGGTGGCGAGGGCCTCTGCAGGCGTAGATCGTGATCGGCTGACCCAGCGGAGCGTTTTCGGTGGGCAGCACATAGCAGCCGCGCGGACGGGTTACGGATTGGAGCCCCTGACCCGGCCGCGCGGCTTCACCCCCAGAAGGAGGTACGGATGAGGATAGCTCTGAGGGCGGTGGCTCCGCCCTCCCCGAAGGGCGCTGAAGGCTCCTCACACGTCGCCGGGGAGTCTGGCCAGAGCGCACCGTCTGTCAGGACGAACATGGACGGGACTCTGGCCTTTCCCATGGCGCCGACGACCCACCAGTTCACGGACGACGGAGCGAGCACAGACTCGGACAAAGACGATTGTGTGTGGCGAGTCGAGGTGCCCGGAGTGGCCGAGGCGATACCTCTACTGCGTCGGTGGGTGCGCCTGCTCCTGGTCGATGAGTTGGCCGAAGCGTTCGAGTTGATCGTCAGTGAGTACAGCACGAATGCGTTGTGGCATACGGCCAGTAGCCGACCCGGCGGCCGGATCAGGGCTGAGCTCCACATCAGCAGGCAGCAGACGCGCCTCACGGTGCTGGACGACGGCCCTGTTCTTGCCCGCACCGATCAGAGCGCCGATCCGGACGAGCACGGACGCGGATTGCTCGTGGCGGACTCATACGCCGGTGACATCGGCGAGTACGACTGCGCCGACGGCCACGCCACCTGGGCACTGATCAGGCGCTGAGACCAGGATGCGCGCCGCACCCTCGTGAGGCGTGTCCTTCGCTGGCCACCCTGGCCGGCTTGTCGTGCGGCCGGTGATCGTCCCCCCGGTTTCACCGGCCGCACGACTCTTCAACAGGCCGTCTTGGCCATCCATCACCTAAGGAGCGTGCCCGCCGCACGCTTGCTTGGAGGTGACCTAGTGACTTTGCTAGAACCCGTCGTCCAAGCCGGTGGAGCTCCCTACGGACTATCCGCCGAGCGGCCTAACGCCCTGCCTGCGGAGACCGACCTTGATCTGGCCGCCGTTTGGTTGCAGCGACGGTATCCAGACCTGTGCTGTTGGTGGGGTGAGTACACCGGCTCTATCTGGGCCCTGCTACCCGGTCAGCTGGTCGAGGCGAAGAACGCCATTGATCTCGCCCGCCGTATCGACGCGCTATCCGAGCGCTCGACTCCCCGGGACGTCACGGGATGCTTCATCCAGCAGGAGAAGGCACCGCAGCGCACACCCAAAGGGTCGTGGGAAGACCGCGGCCGGCAGCCATCTCTTGCGCCCGGTCGAACCCTGTCCTCTGACGTAGCGACGTGCCGTCGACGTAACGGCCGTCTCAGCCGCGTGCTCGCCGGTTGTCGCCGCATCCTCCTGAGAGAAGCACAGCTGGGAAGCAAAGGGCGCTGAGGCGGCAGTTCGGGTCGAGTTCCCTCGCAAGATCAGTGCTCGCGGCCTTGAGGATCTCGTTAGCCCGTCTCAGTTCCCGATTCTCCTGCTCCAGTTCAGCGATCCGCTGAGCGTCGCTCGTCTAGGTCCCTGAACGCTTGCCCACATCGACCTCGGCCTGACGGACCAGGTCCACAGCGTCTCGCGGTGCACGCCGAGCTGATCATCCACGCTGATCGACCCGGCCTTCTGGCCGGTCTGCTCACGCGTCAAACACCATACGAACCGCGCGTTCACGCAGCTCAGGAAAGTACTTCGACGATGGCGCCATAGCCCGTCACCCTTCCAGGTATCAAGGTGTCCGCCCCACCTGGGGCGCTCCACTTGCTTGGGCCTCCCAGGCAGTGTGGCGGGAGCGAGCCTCGGTGAGGAGGAGCCTGCGTAGCTGCTCGCGGGTGTGGCCGCGGGTTTTGATGGCGTGGCAGTTGGGGCACAGCGCGATCATCTGAATGGGGTGGTCGCGGCCCCAGTTGGCGCGCCCCTCGACGTGGTCGACTTCCAGGATGGGCTCGCCGCGGTCGGTGAGGTCGTCGGGCTGGCCGGCGCACACTGGGTTCTCGCATCGGCCGCGGCTGCGCAGGAGCACAGCCTTGACCGCAGTCGTGGAACGTACAGGCCGTTCGCTGGTCGTACGGCTGATGCGGTCATGATCGCCACGTGCCTCGGCGGCTTCGACACTGCGGCAAAGGCGCTCATAGGCATTGAAGTCGCTGTCGTTGTGTCGCGTGGGACGGCCTGTCTCCGCAGGTTGAAGGCCTACCTCGTTGAGCAGCGCTTGGGGGATTGTGCCGTCGAAGAAGCGACGGCCGAGTTCTGCGGTGGCTTCGCCGCGTGCTTCCTCGGAGGAGGCTGCCAGCTCGTACGCCCAAGGCGACAGACCGCTGTGCGGGTCGTGCTCCTCCATCCATCCGAGGGGTTCGCCGTGCGCAGGTGGGACTGCCCCGGTATGGCCATGCAGTTCCCACAGGTCGGTGTTGGCCAGGGCGAGGATCGGGAACTCCGGCCGAGGCCTTGAACGCGGCTGGCCGTACTCGCGCAGGAGCCCGCGCAGTTCAGTGCGAGCGGCGCTCCAGGAAACAAGGCGTGGGGCATGGTGAGCGGCGTGTCCCAGCGCCCACAGCAGGGTGATCGGCTGATGTCTGGCCGGTCCGTCAGCGGTACTGGCGACGCGCAGCCCCTGCAATTGCGCCATGAACCGTTGAAGGGGCGGGAGAGGCTCGTCGGTGACCACTTCGAATCCCAGCCGGGTCAGGAGTCGTCCGACGGTCTGATGTCCGCCGGAGAACTCCCGGGCGCTCAGCGGCCGGTCCGCGACGTAACGGTAGGCCACGCCCACGATGGCCTTGGAGTCGTAAAAGCCGCCGTTGTAGTGCAGCAAGTACCGACGCGCAGGGTCGAAGCCGTACTCATCGAGGAAGCGGTCCCGCCCCAAGCGATCGCACTCGGCAATCGCCTCCAGCACGGCCTCACGCGTGATGGACGAGAGATCCATAAATGGATGGTATGACCGAGTAGTTCCAGTTCGCCAAGGTTTGGGCCAGGCCCACGTCCCCACTGCGCGCGAGAAGGCCAACACCCGCCGCACCGCTCGCCAGCATGTAACGAGCGCAGTTGGTTCCTCGAGGAGTGGTGGCGAACTTGGTGACTTTGAGGAAATCCTCGGATAGTGATCTCTTGTTCGCGCGAGTGCAGCAGGGGCGCTGAGATGGCGACCGCAGAGTACGTCTGGACGACTACGGCATCGACCTTCGGGCCTACCTCGCGGATTCGAGTGCTGAGGGTAGGTGGGTAACCTCAAGCGCATCGGCTGCTCGCCACGGTCGCCGACGTGTGTTCGACTTACCTATCCGGGTCATGCCAACCCGCGAACTGCTGCGCACCCGGCCCAACCCGTTCACCGCCGACCAGGTCCGAACCCTGCGCGGCCTCCGGCGAGCTGGACCGCCGCCACGGCCCCGGACCGAGCCGATCACCGTGCAGCGGCGGGTCAGCAACACCGGCGTGGTCATGGTCGCCGGACAGAAGATCGCGCTGGGACGTCTGCACGCCGGCCGCGTGGTGACCATCCATGTCGCCGACACCACCCTGACCATCGAGCTAGACGACGACACCCGCATCGTCCGGCGGACCACCACCCAACCCGTCCGCAGCATCAAAGCTCACCGGCCCCGCAAGGCCACCCCATGATTCCTAGAACATCCGTCAAGCATGTCCTGGGACTGATCCGTCAAGCATCAGGTGGGACTAGACACGTCCTCGTGCCAGACGAACTTTCTCCAGCGGCGGTCCGCGCAGCATGACGATGACATCGGGCCTTGTCATCACGCCCACACATGAACGGGCACCGTCACCTACAACCCTCCACCTGCCGACCGGGGAATGTACGGTTTCAGTCGACACTCCCGCTGACACTGGCTCCGAGTGCGGTCAGCGCGGTGAGAACACCGCCCACAGTCCACTATTCGCCGTGATCGGAGAGCCTGTCATGTGTGACCTTGGGCTTGGTCGTGTGCCAGAGCAGCCACTACCTGGGTGAACGTGTCGAGCAGGGGCGTCTGGGCGCCGGCGAGGTGGATGAGGCCCCATTCCGGCGGGGGGCAGTCGCTGATCGGGATGGTCGCGAGCCCTGGGTGACGGTGGTAGGACATGGCCCGGTCACCGAAGATGAACGCGCCGCGGCCGAGGGATATGAGCGAGAGCGCCTGGTGCACCGAGGTCACGGCCGGCCCGTGCGGGATCGGGGTGCCGCTCGGCGTGGTGTTGGGGGAGCGGGCCCGCCTCCACGTCGCCGACATGGTGGGCGTGCTCAGCAGCGGCACGGTCGCCAGGTCCTCGAGGGAGATGCTGGCGCGTCCTGCGAACGGGTGGTCGGCGCTGATGACGAGCAGCGGCTCTTCCTGGAGCAGGACCGGTCCTGTGGTGACGCCGGGTTCCTCCACGGGATAGCTCGCGCACATCACGTCGACATCGCCGTTGTGCAGCGGCCGCAGCGCGTCCCCGGCCAGAAGCTCATGGACGATGATCCGGGCGCCGGGCTGCGTCGTGTGCAGGATGTCCGCGGCCTCGACGAAGAGCCGGCCCCACAATGCGTTGATGTAGCCCACCCGTAGCGTGCCGCTGACACCGCGAGCGGACGCCGTGGCGCTGTCGAGCGCGTCGCGGATGCCCTGGTAGTGGGGATACAGCTCGGCGTGCAACTGCTTGCCGAGACCGGTGAGCACGACCCGCCGGCTGGTGCGTTCGAACAGTGCCGCCCCCACCCGCCGTTCGAGGGCGCGGATGAGCTGGCTGACCCGCTGCGGCGTGACCTGGCGCCGTTCGGCGGTCCGGCCGAAGTGGAGCTCCTCGGCCAGGATCAAGAACGTCTCGAGCTCCCCGGGTTCGACAAGCGGCATTTGATGATCGTAAACAAAACGCCTGTCGATAACAGGAGTGGATCTTGAAATCCTCGAAGCGCCCAGCCCTTTGCCAGGACCAACAAGGAAGGCTTCGCATGAAGAGACGGCTTCTCGCCGTGGTCGCCACGGCCGCCGCCGTGGCACCTCTGGCCATCGCCGCCCCCGCTTCCGCGACAGGCGCCACGCACACGGTCACCCTCGCGGGACGCGATGCCACGACGCAGGCTGCGTGCAAGTGCGTGTCCATCGCCGAGATCAGGAACAACAAGATCATCGGCAGTGCGACGTTCTACGCCAACGGGGACAAGCTCGTGGTGAGCTCGTCCGGCTACAGAGGCTGGAGCACCTACGCCCGCGTCGAGCACCTCGTCCGAGGCGAGTGGACCAAGTGGTGGGGCGGCTCCGCCGGACCTGGAGACGTCCGCAACTACCCCAAGAACGTGGCCGAAGGCGAACTGGTCCGCGTCACGATGTGGATGTTCAAGGGCAGCACCAGGAAGACGAGCAAGGGCACCACCGGCACCCGCCGAACCTGACCGATGACAGAAGGTTCTGGCCTTCGCGTACGAGAAAGGAACGTTGAATGATTCGATGGGCGCGGAGGGCTGTCCTGCTGGGAGCAGGGGCCGTGCTGACACTGTCGGCCACCGGAGCCGGAATCGCTTCGGCCGACACCGTCGCGAAGCAGGCTCCTCAGGCGGCAGCCTGTTACGTGAAGGTGTTCCAGCTCAAGAACTATCGCGGCCACTCGGCCTGCGTCACCCAGGACATGAAAGACCTGTCCCAGTGGTACTGGCCCGGCACCAACACCCGCATGGACAACGGTCCAAGCTCCATCCAGCGGGACAAGGCCTGCTACGTGGACCTCTACCAGCACAAGGGTTACTCGGGCGCGCACAGTCACTGGAAGCGGTCCGAGCCGCGCCCCGGCGCATGGTCCGCCGACCCTAGCCTCTCCAACAACAAGGTCGGCGACAACCGGACCAGCTCCATCAAGATCGACTGCCGCATCGACGTCTGACCACGTCCCCTGTGATCGGGTGCCTGTCGCGGCCGGCGTTCGATCTCAACGCCAACGAGGTCTGAGCTCCCAGGAGCTCAGACCTCGTTTGCCGGCTCACGCTGGCCGGAAGGTCCATTCAGCGTCGCGAGGCGTCGGTCGTTCTATTGCCGCTCGCGTCGCGACCAGGGCACCAGCCACTGCGGTGGACAACCCTGCTTGTTTGGTCGCGGCCGACTTCCCCACACCGCTGGGGCCTCGGCTCCGCGGTCCGCGCGCGGCGCCTCCGCCCGAGCATCGCCCGCCACAAGTGTCGAACCCTCAGCCGAGACGGAGTAGATGAGTGTTCAGCGAGCCCTAAAGAGACCAGCTGCTCCTGTCGTAACTTATAGTTGATGAACGACTGGCATCGTCCTCCTCGCCGACAGGACGATGCCGACTTCGAGGGAGAGGAGGCCGGCATGAACAACACGAGCCGCATCCCCACGGATGCCCGCCCTTGTTCCGAGGAGTGCGATCATGCGCAACGACCCCCAGGAATCAACCTCCCGAGCCCATGACGATTCGTCCACCGAGCAGCTCGCTCGCGACCTGTACGAGCAGGTCCGGCAGCTCAACCACGCCACAAGCGGTCCTCCCGGTCTGACGCAGCCCGGCACCGTCTACACGGTGCTCGGCAACCTCGGCGCCGCCGCGTACGGCCTCGACCAGACCATCGAGCAGCTCAACGACTTCTTACTCCACGAAGAGGAGCACGGTCGACTCGGTCACGACCGCGACGAACCGACCGCTCCAGCACTCCAGCAATGCGGGCGAGCGCTCTCAGCTGCACGTAAGCACAGCGGCGGCCTACACGCAGCTCTCAGCGAAGCCCAAAGCGCGATCAACGCCATCCACGGCGGCCCCGTCTCCCCGCACAACCCCGGTCCTCCGTGGAGATCGCCGCCGAGGACTTCCCGATCCCGGTCGAGCAGGCGTCCTCGCTGCTCCCTGGCTCTGATCGACCACCACCCCAAGGCCCGTCCGCAGTCCGTCCCGTCCGGAAGGACGGCTGAGCGTGGAACCGATGAGCCGGGAAGAGCTACGCGCTCTGCCGACCACCACGACCATCGAGGTCGCGGCCCGCGCGCTGGGGCTTGGTCGCACTCGCGCCTACGAACTCGCCAAACGCGGCAGCTTCCCGTGCAAGGTGATCCGTATCGGAACCAGCTACCGCGTCGTCACCGCCGACCTCCAACGCCTGCTCAGCGAGCAGCAGACGAGCTCGACCGAGACCACAGACACCGGAGCGGCTTCTGCAAGCCGTTCGGTGTGGCTGCCTTGACGGTGATCGCCAGCTGAAGGGCGGGCTCGCCCGCCTTTCCCCGTTCGCTGGTCCGCTGCACAAGGGCGGGATTTGAACACGAGACGTCTGCCTGATCACTGGCCGAGGGAGGGTTTTGTGTCGTCAGGGGCACGGACGGTGTCGGGGGGTGGCGTTCAATCCCACGGACGAATCACGGACAAACGATCAGAGGCCGGTTCCTGGTCTTCAGGAACCGGCCTCTGAGCTGGCGTTTTCTGTCGGGGTGGCGGGATTTGAACCCACGACCTCTTCGTCCCGAACGAAGCGCGCTGCCAAGCTGCGCTACACCCCGGTTGGTGGCTGCCCGGGAGTCGTACGTGCCTCCCGGCGCCTCGACTACTTTAGCGGATGCTTGGGAGTGCTGCGTCCCCATTATCCGGGCGTGCGGGGGACCAGGGTCAGCAGGGAGGCCTCGGGTGGGCAGCAGAAGCGCATGGGGGCCTTGGGGGAGGTGCCCAGGCCCGCGGAGACGTGGAGCCAGGAGCCGCGGTGCTGGTGCAGGCCCTTGACTCGGGGGCGGTCGATGCCGCAGTTGGTGGCTAGGGCGCCGTAGAAGGGGACGCAGACCTGGCCACCGTGGGTGTGGCCGGCGAGGAGGAGGTCGTAGCCGTCGGCGGCGAAGCGGTCGAGGTTGCGGGGCTCAGGGGAGTGCATGACGCCCAGGTGGACGTCGGCGCGGGGGTCGACGGGGCCGGCGATCTTCTCGTAGCGGTCCCGGTTGATGTGGGAGTCGTCGATGCCCCCGAACTCCACGTCCAGGTCTCCTACCTTGAGGCGGCCGATCCGGTTGTTGAGGTCCAGCCAGCCGGCGGCCTGGAGCGAGGAGCCCAGCTCGCGGTAGGGCAGGTCGGGCTCGCGGCGGCGCTTCTTGTAGTCGGACTGCGATGTGCGCCAGATGTAGCGGGTGGGGTTCTTGAAGATCGGCGAGTAGAGGTCGTTGGAGCCGTACACGAAGGCGCCGGGGCGGTCCAGGAGCGGGCCGAGCGCGTCCAGGAACGGGCCGATGGCGTCAGGGTGCGAGATGGAGTCGCCGGTGTTGACCACCAGGTCGGGCTCCAGCGCGTCGAGGGAGCGGACCCAGTGGATGAGGCGCTGGCGGCCCGGGGTGAGGTGCGCGTCGGAGACGTGCAGGATCTTGATGGAAGGGCGGCCGGGTGGGAGGACGGGGACCTCGAAGCGCCGCAGACGGAACCAGTTCCGTTCGATGACCGAGGCGTAGCCGAACGTGGCGGCGCCGATGCCCGCCAGCCACAGGGGCGCGGCGTAAAGCTTTCGCACGGTTCTCCCTCCAGACGACGTCTCCATCGTCCCAGAGATGGGCCGCCGCGGCGTAATCCTGGTGAGGCGGGAGCGGCCGTACGGGCATGATGTGACCATGAGTGCCCTGAAGGAGAAGCTGGAGGCCGACCTCTCGGTCGCGATGAAGGCCCGTGACGAGGTGCGTACCCGTACGCTGCGCATGGCCCTGACCGCGGTGAAGAACGAGGAGGTCGCCGGCAAGCAGTCGCGTGAGCTGTCCGACGACGACGTCGTCAAGGTGCTCACCCGCGAGGCCAAGAAGCGCCGCGAGGCCGCCACGGCGTTCGCCGACGCCGGCCGTGACACCCAGGCGCAGGCGGAACGGGACGAGGGCGCGGTCCTGGAGGACTACCTGCCCGCGCAGCTGTCCGACGAGGAGCTCACCGCCCTGGTCACCGCCGCGATCGCCGAGACCGGCGCGGAGGGTCCGCGTGCGATGGGCCAGGTCATGAAGGTCGTCAACCCGAAGGTCGCCGGCCGTGCCGAGGGCGGCCGGGTCGCCGCCGAGGTCAAGCGCCAGCTCCTCTGAACCGGCGAAGGCTCCCGTTTATCGGGAGCCTTCGCGCTCAGAACGGCCAGGGCCAGCCGCCCCGGCCCGACGGCTCACCGCCGCCGTCGCGCCGGCGGCCGCTGCTCATGAAGATCATGACGGTGCTGCCGGGCGCGACCTCGGCGTTGGCGCCGGGCGCGGTGTTGACCACCTTGCCCTTGGGCAGGTCGGACGGGACGGGCTGCGGAACGACCTTGCCCTGAAGATCGGCGGCGCCGAGCGCGGCCATCGCGGCGCCGACCGACATGCCGCGCACGTCCGGCACGGTGCTCGTGTCGCCGAAGTCCTCGATCGAACGGGCGAAGCCGGGAGCGGGCCTGCCCGCGAGGGCGTTCTGCATGCTCTGCCGCCAGATCGACAGGGGCTGGTCGGCGCCGAAGACGTTCACCGGGTAGGCGACGGGACCGCGCGGGTCCCAGTAGGCGACGGCCGCGGCCATGGTGGGGGTGTGCCCGGCGAACAGCGCACAGGTGTGGGCCTCACAGGTACCGGTCTTGCCCGCCGCGGGACGGCCGATGCCGCCGCCCCTGGCCGTGCCCTGGGTGAGGACGCCCTGCATGATCTCGTTCACCTTGTCGGCGACGGGCTGGTCCACGACCTGGCGGCAGTCCGGCTTGGGCAGCTTGACCTTCTTGCCTTCGCCGTCGACGACCTCGGTGACCGAGACGGGGGCGCAGTACTTGCCGCGCGCTGCGATGCCCGCGTAGGCGGCGGCCAGATGCACCATGTCGACCTCGTTGGTGCCGAGCACCTGCGAGGGAACCTCCAGGAACGGCCGCCCGTCGGCGCGCTTCATGCCGAACTTCTGCGCCATCTTGATCGACTCGCAGAGGCCGACGCGCTTCTCAAGCTGTGCATAGAACGTGTTGACCGAGTGCCACGTACCGGTCTTGAGGTTGTAGGCGCCCTTCTCGGCGGGGTCGGAGTTGCGCGGGCTGAAGACGCCCGTCGGCCTACCCTTGCAGTCGGTGAGCCCGGCGACGGTGGTCTGCGCGCCCGCCGCGATCGAGGTGTTGACCGGGATGCCCTGGTCGAGCGCCGCGATCAGAGTGAAGATCTTGAACGTGGAGCCCGCGGACACACCGCCGCCGCCGCCGTGGGCCGCGTCGGCGGGCAGGTTGAGGGTCGTGCGGCCCTTCTTGCTGCCGAACCGCTTGCTCAGCCCGATGGCCCGGACGTGCCCGGTGCCGGGCTCGACCATCGACTCGGCGCCGACCCGGGTGCTGCCGGGGGCGACGTAGTTGCGCAGGGCCCTGTCGACCGCCCGCTGGGCCTTCCGGTCCAGGGTCGTGCGGATCGTGTAGCCGCCGCGGTTGAGCTTGTTGATGACGTCCTGCTTCTGCTTGTCCTTGAGCGACCAGTACTTGCCTTCGGACAGGATGTTGAGCATGTCGAACTTGACGTACTCGCAGAAGTACGGGGCGTCGCTGGTCTCGCAACCACCGGCGGGGTTGGTCTTGTTGAGTTCGATCGGCTTGGCGGCGGCCGCGTCGGCCTGTGCCTTGGTGATGTGCCCCAGCTCGGCCATCCGGTAGAGAACGACGTCGCGCCGCTCACGGGCCTTCTTGCCGTTGAGGATCGGGTCGTAGGCGGTGGGGTTCTGGGTGACACCGGCCAGCAGAGCGGCCTGTTCGAGGTTGAGCTGCGACGCGGGCTTGCTGAAGTAGCGCTGGGACGCGGCTTCGACGCCGTACGCGCCGGCGCCGAAGTAGGCGATGTTCAGGTAGCCCTGGAGGATCTCGTCCTTGGTCATCTTCTGCTCAAGGTCGAGGGCGTAGCGCAGCTCGCGGAGCTTGCGGCCGACCGTGGGCGCCGTCACCTCTTTGTACTCGGCGTCGGTCTTGGCGTTGTCGACCAGGAGGTTCTTGACGTACTGCTGCGTGAGGGTCGAGCCGCCCTGGGTCTGCTCGGACTCGACGTTCTTGGCCAGCGCGCGGATCGTGCCCTTCAGGTCCAGCGCGCCGTGCTGGTAGAACCGCGAGTCCTCGATGTCGACGATCGCGGTCTTCATGATGGGCGCGACCTGGTCGAGGCGGATTGGTTCGCGGTATTTGTCGAAGAACGTGGCGAACTGCTTGCCGGTCGAGTCGAACACCTTCGTCTGGGCCGACGGCTTCGACGTCTTGAGCTCGCTCTCCATGTTCTGGAAGTTGGTCGCCGCGTCGCGCGCGGTCAAACCCGCGCTGCCGACGCCCGGCAGCACGATGAAGGCGACCAGAACCCCGGCGACGACGCCCGCCACCAGCAGCCTGAACAGCGTGGAGAAGGCGTTGGCTCGTCCCTCGTTCGCATCATGCACGGGGTCTAGGGTACGCGGGACGAACAGTGCCCAAGGGCACAGGTCGGTCTGCGGCCACGGTGCGGGGGTCGCCGTCCCGCAGATCAGCGGGCTGATCAGATGAAGATCATCGACCTGATCGGCGCGCTTCCAGGGCCGCCGGGTCTGTCGTGATGTCAACCGTCACGGGGGACGACGCGTCGACTACAGGTAACTAGTCCGTTCCGGCGGTATGGCCCTGGTGGGCTATATCGAGAATGGGCCCATCGGGGGCTGTTGAATCGTCCCTCGCTTCCGTAAGTTCTTCCCCACGGCTTTCGTTTGGCGGCCTGACGTCCGCGCCCGTCTGGCCAAGGAGCGCAAATCGACACAGACCCTAGGGGAGTGGGGCCAAGATGTGGATCACGGATTGGACCGCCCGCGCCGCCTGCCGTAACGCGGATCCAGACGCCCTGTTCGTACAGGGAGCAGCACAGAATCGAGCCAAGCTCATCTGCCGCGGCTGCCCGGTGCGCACGGAGTGCCTCGCTGACGCTCTCGACAACCGGATCGAATTCGGTGTCTGGGGTGGGATGACCGAGCGTGAGCGGCGAGCTTTGCTGCGGCGGCGTCCGGACGTGGAATCGTGGCGCGAGCTGCTGGAGACCGCCAAGGAGGAATACGAACGTTCGGTCGACGTCGACGAGAGTGAACTCGTCGCCAGTTGATCGATTCCGGCGGACCCGGGCCGGCACCGATCCCGCGATCGGATCAGTCCGTTCCAGCACGGTCCAGAGACCGTCACAGGTCGTGAAGTAGTAGCGCAGGCCCGCACCTCGGTCAGGTGCGGGCCTGCACACTTCCCCTCGACGTTCCGTTCACATGCTCAGCGGTCCGGTCGCCGGAGTGTGTGGGTTGTTGGGCGGTCGGCGGTGCCGGGGCGTACGGTCAGGCGGCTGGGCGGGTGAGGTCGTTGCCTACGCGGCGGAGGCCTTCGAGGTCGTGGACGTCTTCGGCCTGGGCGGGGACGGCGGTGACAGGCACGGTGGGGTGTGTCGAGGCGAAGTGCTCGCGCAGGCGTTCCTCGCGGGCGGCCAGTTGCATGCGGTCGGTGTGGAGGCGGAGCAGGGTGGCGGTGAGCTCGTGGTCGCCGCGTTCCTCCAGGTTTTCGGCGGCGGCCTGGCTGCGCGCCGCCGACAGGCTGTCGCTGGACGACTCGTGCACGCGGTTGACGACCAGGCCGGCGAGCGGCATACGTTCCTCGGCCAGGCGCTCGACGAAGTAGGAGGCCTCACGGAGCGCGTCCGGCTCGGGGGCCGCGACGACCAGGAAGGCCGTGCCGGGCGTCTGCAGGAGCTTGAACGTCTTCTCCGCGCGCTCGCGGAAGCCGCCGAACATCGTGTCGAACGCCGCGACGAAGGTCTGCACGTCACGGAGCAACTGGACGCCGAGTACCTTGTTGATCACACCGGTGAACATGCCGAACCCGGCACTGATCACCTTGACGCCGAAGCGGCCGCCCGTCTTGGCGGGGGCGGCGAGGATCTTCATGAACCGGCCGTCGAGGAAACGTCCCATGCGTTCGGGGGCGTCCAGGAAGTCCAGCGCGTTCCGCGACGGCGGGGTGTCGACGATGATCAGGTCCCAGGCGCCCGACCGGTGGAGCTGGCCGAGCTTCTCCATCGCCATGTACTCCTGCGTACCCGACAGGGACGACGAGAGCGACTGGTAGAACGGGTTGGCCAGGATGGCCTTGGCCCGGTCGGGGTCGGAGTGCGCCTCCACGATCTCGTCGAACGTGCGCTTCATGTCGAGCATCATGGCGTGCAGCTCGCCGTCGCCCTCGACCTCGATCTTGCGCGGGCTGTTGTCGAGCTCGGACAGGCCCATCGACTGCGCCAGGCGGCGGGCCGGGTCGACGGTCAGCACGACGACGTCCCGGCCGCGTTCCGCCGCTCGTACGCCGAGCGCGGCGGCGGTCGTGGTCTTGCCCACGCCTCCGGAACCGCAGCACACGATGATCTTCGTACGGGGATCGTCGAGCAGGGCGTCCACGTCCAGCGCGGGCGGGGTCTTGTCGGTCGGGCTCATCTCAGGCGGCTCCCTGCTCGCGAAGTGCCTCCGCCAGGTCGTACAGCCCGGCCCTGTCCATGCCGTCCGGCAGCAGCGGCAGGATGTAGCGCGGCCGGTCGATGCCTTCGAGGCGTTCCTTCTCGCGCTTCTGCAGCGCGGTACGCCGGGCGTGGTCGGTGGCCTCGCGGACGAGCTCGGCGGCGACGGTCTCGGCGTCACGTTCCAGTCCGGCCGCCTTGAGCCCCCGTACGATCTCGTCCTCGTCGAGCGTGCCCGCCGCGGCGGCCGCCAGGTCACCCGCGCTCAGCACCGGCGGATGCTCCATGTTGACGATCACACCGCCGACCGGGAGCCCGACCTCGGTGAGGTCGTGGATGCCGTCCATGGTCTCCTGGACCGGCATCTCCTCCAGCAGCGTGACGAAGTGCACGGCGGTCTCGGGGCTGCGCACGACCTTCATGACGGTGTCGGCGTGGTTGCGGATGGGCCCGACCTTGGCCAGGCCCGAGACCTCGTCGTTCACGTTCAGGAACTTGGTGATCCGCCCGGTGGGCGGCGCGTCCATCACGACCGCGTCGTACACGAACGAGCCGTCCTTCTTCCTGCGGCGGACGGACTCGCTGGTCTTGCCGGTCAGGATCACGTCGCGGAGCCCTGGCGCGATCGTGGTCACGAAGTCGACCAGGCCCAGCTTGGACATCGCCTTACCGGCGCGCTTGAGGTTGTAGAACATCTCGAGGTACTCGATGAGCGCCTCTTCGGTGTCGATCGCCAGCGCGTACACCTCGCCGCCCTCCGGGGCGACGGCGACCTTGCGCTCCTCGTACGGCAGCGGCGGGCAGTCGAACAGCTGGGCGATGCCCTGCCGTCCCTCGACCTCCACCAGCAGCACCTTGCGGCCTCCGGCGGCCAGGGCCAAGGCCAGGGCCGCCGCGACGGTGGTCTTGCCCGTGCCGCCCTTACCGGTGACGACGTGGAGACGTACGCCGTCCCAGTCGGTGTCTTTCGCGCTCACCCAATCGACCATATCGTTCGCTCGGCAAGGACTTCAGATGGCGCCCGCACTCATGCAAGTGATCCCTGACACGGTGCCGTCCGAGTCGGGGGAATCCCTCGCCAGGCCGTTGTATTCGGCCGTGCCCACGGGGTTGGCTGGGAAACGTGAACCGGTTCGCGGCCGGGTACGTCCGATCCGTGAGCGTCTTATTCTCGTCGAGCGGAGGTGCTCGTCATGGCGGTACTTCTCACACTCCTCGCCATCCTCGGGATTCTTGGTGTGATCACGGCGGTGGCGTCCGTCCGGGTGGTCCAGCAGTACGAGCACGGCATCGTCTTCAGGTTCGGGCAGGTGCGACGGGGCGAGCAACTGCGGCCTGGCGCGGTGCGCACCCCCGGCCTGACGGTGATCGTGCCGATCGTCGAACGCATGCAGAAGGTCAACCGGCAGACGATCACGATGAACGTGCCGGCTCAGGAGGGCATCACCCAGGACAACGTGAGCGTCCGCGTCGACGCCGTGGTCTACTTCCGGGTGATCGATCCGGTGAAGGCGATCGTGAACGTCCAGAACTACGGTTACGCCGTTTCCCAGATAGGCCAGACGTCGCTGCGTTCCGTCATCGGGCAGACCGACATGCAGGAGCTCCTCGGCGAACGCGAAAAGATCAACATGCGGCTGCGCACGATCATGGACGAGATCACCGACGCGCCGTGGGGCATCCGGATCGAACGGGTCGAGATCAAGGACGTGTCGCTGCCGGAGGGCATGAAGCGGTCCATGGCCCGTCAGGCCGAGGCGGAACGGGAACGCCGCGCCCGCATCATCACGGCCGACGGTGAGTTCCAGGCGTCCAAGCGCCTGGCCGCCGCCGCCGAGATCATGTCGCAGGACCCGGCGGCCCTGCAGCTGCGCCTGCTCCAGACCGTCGTCGAGGTCTCGGCCGAAAAGAACAGCACGCTCGTGATGCCGCTGCCGGTCGAGATCCTGCGCTTCTTCGACCGCATGGCCGGTGGCGTCGGCTCCGACCAGACGGCCCAGGCCCCGGACAAGCCCGGCTTGGGCGAACGCCTCGCCAAGGCCGAGCAGGAGCTGGCCAAGGCCGCCGAACAGACCCCGCCGCTCGAAGGCGCCGGCGACGTCCCGCCCGTACTCGGCCTGGACGAGCCCAAGAAGAAGACACCGCGAGTCTCGTCCAGCACCGACCCCGAGACCCCGGGCATCGAAGCAGCCCGCCAAGCCGCCCCAGCCACCCAGGCGGAGGCAGCCCGCCAAGCCGCCCCAGTTGCCCCAGACGCCCCGGCGGCTCCGGCGGCCCCAGCTGCCCCAGCCGCCCCGGGGGCGCCAGCCGCCGCCGACCCGGCCACTCAGGCCGCCCCGGCGGCCCCAGCCGCCGCTGACCCGGCGGCCCAGGCCGACCCGGCCGCCCAGGCCGCCGCGGCTCGCCAGGCCGAGGACGTCGCCGACCCGATCGACGAAGAGCCGACCCCGACCCGCCGCGACCCCGCCCCCTGAACCGCAACCACCCGCGCCTGAACCACAACCAGCGGACGTGCACGTGAGGAGGCACTACGGGGCGTGCTTGGTCGCTAGGCTCGGGGCTCATGAAGCGCTTTGAATATGCGACCGTGCCGCTGCTCGTTCACGCGACGAAGCAGATCCTCGACAACTGGGGCCAGGACGGGTGGGAGCTCGTCACCGTACTGCCGGGCCCCAACCCGGAGAACCTGGTGGCCTACTTCAAGCGTGAAGTCGAGCAGTGACGATGAGCACGCCGGAGGAGCGCGTCCGCGAGCTCGGCCTGGAACTGCCCGAGGTCGTCGCGCCGCTCGCCTCGTACATGCCGACGGCAAGTACCGGGTCGCTCGTCTACACGGCCGGGCAGCTCCCGATGGTCAAGGGGGAGCTGCCCGTCACCGGCAAGGTGGGGGCCGAGGTGACCGCCGAGGAGGCGTTCGAGCAGGCGCGGATCTGCGCGCTGAACGCGATCGCCGCGATCAAGGCCGAGGTCGGCGACCTGTCCAAGGTCAAGCGGATCGTGAAGGTCGTCGGCTTCGTCGCCAGCGCGCCGGACTTCTACGGCCAGCCGAAGGTGGTGAACGGCGCCAGCGACCTGCTGGCCGAGGTCTTCGGCGACGCCGGCCGGCATGCCCGGAGCGCGGTCGGCGTGAACGTCCTGCCGCTCAACGCCCCGGTCGAGGTCGAGCTCATCGCCGAGATCGCCTGAGGCCGGGTCGTCCTCGCCCTATGTTGATCATGCCGGGGCGGGGTCTTGACGGAATGGCATTCGGTATGTCCGAATTGGCCGCCATGAGGAACGAGCGTTTGGTCGGGCGACGGTGAACGGGCTGAAACTGCCGGCGGAGTTCCGGGAGCAGATCGAAGGCATCCTGGACGGCAGCATCCAGCCCGCACCTCCCCGGCACGCGGCCACCGTGGTCGTGCTGCGTGACCATCCAGAGCACGGGCTCCAGGCGTTCATGCTGCGGCGCGTGTCGTCGATGGCGTTCGCGCCCGGCGCGTACGTCTTCCCTGGCGGGTCGGTGGATCCGCGTGACGGCGACAACACGATCGCGTGGTCGGGGCCGTCGCCCGCCGAGTGGGGTCAGGCGTTCAACGCGGACGAGACGCTGGCGCGCGAGCTGGTCTGCGCGGCCGTGCGCGAGACGTTCGAGGAGACGCTCGTCCTGCTCGCCGGGCCGACCGAGGGCTCCGTCGTGGACGACACGCGTGGGGACGACTGGGAGGCCGACCGGCAGGCGCTGCTGGACCGTTCCCTGTCGTTCCGGGAGTTCCTGGACCGGCGCGGCCTCGTTCTCCGGTCGGACCTCCTCCGGCCGTGGGCGCACTGGATCACCCCGGCGATCGAGCCGAAGCGGTACGACACGCGGTTCTTCGTGGCGCCGATGCCGGCCGGGCAGCGAGCCCGCGACGTCAGCACCGAGGCCGACCGGGTCGCCTGGGTGCGCCCGGGCGAGGCGGTGAAGCGGGCCCGCTCGGGCGAGTGGTTCATGTTGCCGCCGACGCTGGCCACGCTGTCCGAGCTCGCCGCGTACGACACGGTCGCGGACGTGCTCGCCGCGACGCGGCAGATCGTCGTCTACGAGCCCAAGGCGGAGATCATCGACGGCGAGGCCTACCTCGTTCTCCCGCCCGACGCGGGCGTGCACTATCCGGAGGGCTGACGGCTGGGACGGTACAACCGGCTCGCGAAGTACAAGACGCCGCTCTGGCAGGCCGCCATGTGGCGGCTGAGCGGCACGTCGGCGCTGCGGCACCTCGATCGCCTGGGCTGGAATCCGATCGATCATCCCGATCGGCGCTCGGGCAAGATGGGTGAAATGAGCGAGATCGACGGGATGGGAACGGAACGGGCGACCTGTGTGCTGGCGCCGAATCCGTCCGCGATGACCCTGGACGGCACCAACACCTGGATCATCGGTGAGCCCGGCGCCGACGAGGTCGTCGTCGTCGATCCCGGCCCGAAGGACGGCAAGCACCTGAGCCGCGTCGCGGACATCGTGGCCGCCCAGGGCAGGCGGGTGGGGCTCGTTCTCCTGACCCACGGGCACCCGGACCACTCGGCCGGCGCCAGGAAGTTCGCCGCGCTCGCGGGCCCGGCGGTGCGCGTGCGAGCGATGGATCCTCGGCACCGGCTCGGGGACGAGGGGCTCGTCGAGGGGGACGTCGTCACCACGGGCGGCCTGGAACTGCGGGTCATGGAGACCCCGGGCCACTCCAACGACTCGCTCACGTTCTGGATCCCGGCCGATGGCGCGGTGCTCACCGGCGACACGGTCCTCGGGTACGGGACGACCGTGGTGGAGGGGAAGCTGGGCGACTACCTGAGCTCCCTCGACCGGCTGCGCACGTTCTCCGAAGAGGCCGGGGCGGTCACCATCCTGCCGGGCCACGGCCCCAAACTGGACGACCCCATCGCCGCCCTCGACCACTACATCAACCACCGCCGCGAACGCCTGGCCCAGGTGGAGTCCGCCGTGAAAGCCGGAGCCCGTACCGCCCGCGAGGTGGTCGAGGTGGTGTACGCGGATGTGGACAAGTCACTCTGGCCCGCCGCCGAATGGTCGGTGCAGTCCCAACTCGACTACCTGACCGACCGCGGCGCCCTCTAAACAAGCGCACCACGCCACCCCGCCCAGCCCACCGCCGAATCCACACCCGGCCGTATGGCTCACCCGTAGGACCCATTACGGCCTCTGCCCGGGACGTACCCGACCGCACAGCTCGCCCAGCCGGGGCGTACGGCTATGGGGCTCAGCCGCTCGGAGGGCCGGTCGTGCGGCTCGCTTGGGGCTGACGGTGTGGCCGTGCGGGTCACCTGGCGCGAACGGGCTTGGCCGTACGGCTTGCCTGAGGCAGATGGTGTGGCGTGCGGCTTGCTTGGGGCAGATGGTGTGGCGTGCGGCTTGCTTGGGGCAGATGGTGTGGTCGTGCGGCTCGCTTGGAGCTGACGGTGTGGCCGTGCGGGTCACCTGGCGCGAACGGGCTTGGCCGTACGGCTCGCCTGAGGCAGATGGTGTGGCCGTACGGTTTGCCTGAGGCGGACGGTGTGGCTGTGCGGCTCGCCTGGCGCGGCCGGGCTTGGCCGTACCGGGCTTGGCCGTACGGCTCGTCTGCCCGAGAAGAGGCCCGGCTATACGGCTCCACCTGCGCGGGCGGATCCGGGTGTGGCGGCGCACTGGCCGTGACGTAGCCGACCGCCCGGCTTACCCGAGTCGGACGGCTCCGGCCGTACGGATCGCCCGGCCGGGGTGGGCATGGTTGTGCGGCTTGGCCGCACGGGCGGAACCGGGTACGGCTCAGTAGCCGGGCGGTGCCGACCGTACGGCGCGACGGCGGGCTACTTGGAACGCTTGCGGAGACGCTCGATGTCGAGGATGACGACGGCGCGGGCCTCGATGCGGAGCCAGTTGCGCTGGGCGAAGTCGGCCAGAGCCTTGTTGACGGTTTCGCGCGAGGCGCCCACCAGCTGGGCGAGCTCCTCCTGTGTGAGGTCGTGGTGAACGTGCAGCCCGTTCTCGGACGGCTGGCCGAAGCGTTCGGCCAGGTCGAGCAAGGCCTTGGCGACGCGGCCTGGCACGTCGGTGAAGACGAGGTCGGCCATGATGTCGTTGGTCTTGCGCAGCCGCTGGGCAAGGGCGCGCAGCAACTGGACGCCCACCTCCGGGTGCCCGGTCAGCCAGGGCCGCAGGTCGTCGTGGCCGAGTCCGGCCAGGCGGCACTCGGTCACGGCGATCGCGCTGGCCGTGCGGGGGCGCGGGTCGAAGAGCGAGAGCTCGCCGAACATCTCGCTCGGGCCGAGCACGCTCAGCAGGTTCTCGCGGCCGTCCGGCGCGGTCCTGGTCAGCTTGATCTTGCCTTCGAGGACGACGTACAGGCGGTCGCCCGTCTCGCCCTCGTTGAAGAGCGTCTGACCGCGGGCCAGTCGCACCTCGGTCACATTGGCGCGCAGCGCCTTGGCCCCCTGCTCGTCGAGGGCCTCGAAGAGCGGAGCTCTGCTCAGAACGTCCACGTCGCGGTCGGTCACGCTTCTCCTCCTCGAACACCTACATGCTTAGTGTGACGTACGTCCCACCGCGTACGTGAAGGTGGGGTCACGGCGTGCCGAAACCGAGGACGTGCCTGCCCTCGTCCTCCTGCCCCGAAACGGTGATCCCGCCTCGCTCCGGCGCCCGGCGGTCCGTCCGGGCCGCGTCCGGCTCGTTCACCGGTCCGGGACGGTCGTCCCGGCGTCCGCTGTGAGCCGGACCCGCGGGTCCGTCCGGCCTGCTGGTCGCCGAAGTTCTGCCTGACCAGTGTACGGACCATCGGGTGAAGGCCGTCACACCGGATCTCTCCCTCCCATATCGGACCGTCATGAACCTGGTCGCCGGTCTGTCCCGCCGGTGGCCCGTAGTTGTCCGTCCGGCGCTCTACTCTTGCGGGTATGGCGACGACTGAGGCGGGTCCGAAGGGTCCCCGGCCACGATCCAAGGCCCCCGAGTCCAAGCTCGCGCTGGTCCGCCGGGCCCGGCGGATGAACCGGGTTCTGGCCGAGACGTACCCCGACGCCCACTGCGAGCTGGATTTCCAGAGTCCGTTCCAGTTGCTGGTGGCGACCGTGCTCTCGGCGCAGACCACCGATGTACGGGTCAACCTGACGACTCCGGCGCTCTTCGCCAAATATCCCGACGCCGCCGAGATGGCGGCCGCCAACCCCGAAGAGCTCGAGACGCTGATCAAACCGACGGGTTTCTACCGCAACAAGGCCAAGTCCCTGCTGGGGCTGGCGACCGCGCTGCGCGACCAGTTCGGGGGCGAGGTGCCCCGGAGCATGGACGAACTGGTCACTCTGCCCGGGGTCGGCCGCAAGACCGCCAACGTCGTGCTGGGCAACGCCTTCGACGTCCCCGGGATCACGGTCGACACCCACTTCGGCCGTCTGGTGCGCCGGTTCGGCTGGACGGCGGAGACCGACCCGGTCAAGGTCGAGCACGAGGTCGGCGAGCTGATCCCGCGCAAGGACTGGACGATCTTGTCGCACCGGCTCATCTGGCACGGCCGCCGGATGTGCCATTCGCGGCGTCCGGCCTGCGGTGTCTGCCCGCTGGCGCGGCTGTGCCCGTCGTTCGGTGAGGGACCGGTCGACGAAGAGACCGCCCGCAAGCTGGTCAAGAACGGCCCGCCCAACTGAACCTCTCTGGAAGCCGGAAGGAAGCCCAGGGAAGCCCGAAGGCACGAGTTGGGCGAGGCAAGGAGTGGGTTGGCAAGCCCGAAGGGGGACTTGTCTGGACGTGGCACGGAGCTGCCCTGGAAGCCCGAAGGGACGAGTTGGACGCGGGAAGGAACGGGCCTGGACGCCAGAAGGGGCGAGCTGGACGCGGGAAGGAACGGAGCCTGGACGCAGATGGAACGGTCGGGAAACGGGAAGGATCGACGGCGTGATCACGTTGGGAGTGGCGTGACGGAAAAGGCGGCTTCGCATCCAGAATGGCTCGATCAGTTCGTCGCGGCGGCGCCGCGGATGACGGTTCCGCCGTTCATGCGTCCCAGCACGGCCGCCCGTCGCGCCGCCGTGCTGATCCTCTTCGGCGAGGGACCCGAGGGGCCGGACATCCTGCTGACCGAACGGGCCGCCACACTCAACAAGCACGCCGGTCAACCCGCCTTCCCCGGCGGCCGGATCGACCCCGAGGACACCGGCCCGGTGGACGCGGCGCTGCGTGAGGCCTGGGAAGAGGCCGGCGTCCAGGCCTCCGGCTGTGACGTGCTCGCCGTTCTGCCTGAGCTCTACCTGTCGTTCAGCGACTACCGGGTCACGCCGGTGGCGGCCTGGTGGCGGCAACCGTCGGAGGTCTCGCCCGGTCACCCCGGTGAGGTCGCCACTGTCGCGCGCGTGCCGATCGCCGAACTGGTGGATCCGGCCAACCGCCTGACCGTGCGGCACCCGTCGGGGATGACGCTGGGGCCGGCGTTCAAGGTTCGCGGGATGCTCGTCTGGGGGTTCACGGCAGGCCTGCTCACCCAGGTGCTGGAGGCAGGCGGCTGGGACCGGCCCTGGGACCCCGGCCACGTCGAGGATCTGCCGCCCGAGGTCCAGACCCTCGCGGCTCGCGGCTGATCCAGGGCACGTCGGCGGATTCGAGTCGTTCCCTACGCGTACGGCGGGTCGCCGAATCTGGTCCGTAGAGGGGACGTGAACATCGGCCGTCGCGCTATACGGTGAAGCGGTGCTGGGCGACCACCTTCTCGACCTGATCCTGCTTGTGCTCATCGTGCTGTTCGCGGTTTCCGGCTACAGGCAGGGCTTCATCGTGAGCCTGCTGAGCTTCGCCGGTTTCGTCGGCGGTGGCGTGGCGGGCGTCCTGGTGGCGCCGCCGATCGCCGAGGCGGTGGTGAAGGGGACGGCGCAGCAGGCGCTGCTGGCCATCGTCATCGCCTTCCTGGCGGCCACCCTCGGGCAGCTCATCGCCTCGTCCGCCGGGGCCGTGCTGCGCAACCGCGTGACCGGCATCAACGCCCGTACCGTCGACGCGGCGGGCGGCGCGGTGGTCAGCTCCCTGTCGCTGGTGCTTGTCGCCTGGTTCTTCGGCAGCCTGGTGTCCCAGTCGCCGTTCTCGCCCGTCCGGACGCAGGTGGCGGACTCGTCGATCATCAACGGCGTGGACACGATGATGCCCCAGCAGGCGCAGACGTGGTTCTCGTCGTTCAAGAAGTTCGTCAAGGAGGACAGCGGCTTCCCGCAGGTGTTCAACGGCCTCGGCGGCGAGTCGATCACCGAGGTGCCGCCGCCGGACGACGGGCTCCTCAGCACCCCGGCGCTGCGCAACGCCCGGAACAGCATCGTCAAGATCGTCAGCGTCGCGCCGCAGTGCCAGCGCCGCATCGAGGGCACCGGCTTCGTGTTCGCGCCCGAACGCGTCATGACCAACGCGCACGTGGTGGCGGGAGCACGCGGCGATTCGCAGGTCAAGCCGGTGGGGGCGCCTAACGCGTCGACCGGTCGCGTCGTGCTGTACGACCCGCGTCGCGACATCGCCGTGCTGTACGTGCCGGGGCTGGAGGCCCCTCCGCTGAAGTTCTCCGGCCCCGCCCGCAACCAGGACGACGCGATCATCGCCGGCTTCCCCAAGGACCACCCGTTCAACCAGAGTGCCGCCCGCATCCGCGCCCGGCAGACCGCGCGCGGGCAGGACATCTACCACTCGGGCCAGGTCAGCCGCGAGATCTACGCGATCCGCGGCAAGGTCGAGCCGGGCAACTCCGGCGGCCCCCTCCTCGCCAAGGACGGCACCGTCTACGGCGTGATCTTCGCGGCGGCCCTCGATACCGAGACCCCCACGGGCTACGCCCTGACCGCTGAAGAGGTCGCCTCCGACGCCCGCGCCGGTGCCACCGCCACGCTCCCCGCCTCCACCGGCAACTGCTCCGACTAATCTCGGCCGACGCTCGCTGTCTTGGTAGGCCAGACTCCCCGGCTGCTTGGTAGCCCGGCGGCCTGGCCGCCTGGCTGCTCACGTTTAGAAGCGCACGGCAGCCATTTCCCCCACACTGACGAGCCGAACACGAACCAACGTTTGGGTCCAGGGAGCCTCAGCACGCCTGCTCGGCAGCCGCTCGCCGCTCGGTCGCTTGGCTGCCCGGGCTGCTCGGCTGCTTGGTGGTTCGGCCGCTTGGCCGCTTGGTCGCTTGGCTGTTGGCGGCCCGGTTGGCTTGGCTACACGGATTTGATCCGGCGGGTTGGGCTTCTTCCCCGGCTGACCGGCCTGCGGGACTGCCCGGGCTGGCCTCGCTGCTCAGACTGATCCCAGCTGGTCTCGGCCAATGCCGGTTGGTCTTGGCTGAGGCCGGTTGGTCTGGCTGATGCCGGCTGGGGTTACGGCGGGTTCCGGTTCCGGTTGGTGTCGCGTTGCTTGCGGGTCAGGCGTGGGTGCGGGTGAGGCTCAGGCGGACCGGAGCTGTGACTGCTTCGGGACCGTCAGCCAGGGCGCGGGCGGTACGGATGATGCCGGGGACGTCGATTTCGTAGGGCGGCCGGGTGGTGTACGGCTCCAGGCGGTCGGCGGCTCGGGCCAGGAGGGCCTTGGCGCCGCGGGGGTTTCCGCGGCGGAGATGCGTGATGCCGACCGCGACCTGGGCGAGACCACGCCAAAGTTCGCGTTCGGGATCGGGAGCGGCCTTCCAGACGGCTTCGAGGACTTCGTGGGCGTGGAAGGGACGATCGGCGTCCAGAAGCCGCTGAGCCTCGTCCAGGGCCTCCCGCGGAGGAAGCTCCAGATCGTCGGGCATGGTCGGCTCTCCGGCCGCTCCATGGGGCAGTGGGCGGCCGTAGGCATCCCGTGGCCGTGCGTTCCGTGCCCTTCCCGACTCATCCCGGTCCCGCATGGAGACACCGTACGCCCCGTTCAACCCCGGCGGCATAGGCGCGGCCTGGGCGGTCAGTGGTCGGGTTCGGGGTCGTTCAGCCAGCCGAGGAGCCGGGTGTCGAACGAACGGGGGCGTTCCTGATGCGGAAAATGCCCCGTTCCCTCGATGAGCTTCCAGCGGTAGGGGGCGGCCACGTACCTGCCGGAGCCTTGGGCGCTGCTCGGCAACATGCAGGGGTCCAGCGCACCGTGGAGTTGCAGGGTGGGCACCTGGATGGGCGTGCGCATCTGGCGGGTGTAGCGGATCCCGTCTGGGCGAGGCTGCGAGCGGACCAACCACCGGTGGTATTCCAAGGCGCAGTGAGCCACGCCGGGAATCTGCACGGCCCGCCGTACGAGGCGTTCTGTGCGTTCGTCAGGCCATCCTGGCCTGGACCACTCATGCAGCAGGCGGCCTACGAGAGCGGCGTTGTCGCGTACGAGACGGCGTTCAGGCCACATGGGGAGTTGGAATCCGATCGTGTGCCGGGTTGCCCAGGCCTGCCCTCGGACATCCGTTCGAATAGCCTGCCGCAGGCGCAAGGGGTGAGGGGCGCTGACGACGGCTAGGCGCTGTACGACCTTGGGATGGTAGACAGCCATCGTCCACGCCAGCAGACCACCGACGCCATGGCCGATGACGATGGCGTTGGCCTCGCCAAGCGCGCGCACGAGACCCGCGGCGTCCCCGGCGAGGGTGACCAGGTCGTAGCCACGTGGAGGTTTGTCGCTGCCGCCGTAACCCCGCAGGTCTACGGCAACCGCCCGGTAGCCCGCGGCCGATAGGGACACCAACTGGTTGTGCCACGACCACCAGAACTCCGGGAAGCCATGGAGCAAGAGGACCAGCGGCCCCTCGCCCAGCTCCGCCAGGTGGAAGCGGGTACCGCCGGCGCTGACCGCCCGGTGGGTCCAGGGTCCCTCGATCTCGATGACCGATTCGTCGCGCGCGGCCATTCGACGTCAGTCCGTGAGGGCGGGAGTCTCCGAGCCTTCGCGGCCGAGCTCCCGATCATCGCCGCGCTTGCGCAGCATCGTCAGATCGTCCTTGAGGGTGCGGCGGGTGCGCTTGGCGCCGTCGATCTTCTTCATCCGCAGGTAGCCGATACCGATCAGGGCCACCGCCAGCACCGCGTACAGCGCCGCCACGATGAGGAACGCGGCCCAGTGCCAGATCCCGAGCGCGACCAGGCCGTACGCCAGTGCGATCGACAGCAGGATCACGATCATGCCGCCGCAGAGCCCGGCGATGGCGAACATCACACTGCCCAGGGCCGCCTTCTTGGCGTCGCCCTTGAGCTCCATCTTGGCCAGGTCCATCTCCGCCCTGACCAGATTGGAGACGTTGCTCGACGCCAGTGCGACAAGCTCGCCGAGGGACTTGTCCTCGATGCGCTCGCCCGGCAGTGCCTCGGTCATGTCGCTCTCTCCTTTCGGGCCCCGGTTGCGGGCCTCCGGTTGCGGGCCACCGTTCTCGCCGGGACCACCGGTCCTACCGGGGCCACCCGACGTGCGGGGGCGGCCACAGCCTGACAGCCGGGAGCCCCCGCGTGCCAGCCGGGGTCGCCCGCCCTGGCCGGAAGTCACCCCGCCCTGGCCGGAGTCACCCGCCCCTAGCCGGAGTAGCCCCGCCCTGGCCGGAGTCACCCGCCCCTAGCCGGAGTAGCCCCGCCCTGGCCGGAGTCATCCCGTCCCAAGCCGGAGTAGCCCCGTCCTGGCCGGGAGTCACCCGTCCCTGACCGAAGTCACCCCGTCCCAAGCCGGAGTCGCCCCGCCTGACAGGCGGAGTCTCCGCCTTGGCCGGACTCACCCGCCGCTAGCCGGGAGTCACCCGTCCTCGTCGAAGGCCTCCGCACGTGCCCGTTGCCGGACCCGGTGCCGGAAAACCAAGCTGGCGGCCACCGACGCGAGCAGGCTCGCGATCAGGACCGCTGTCGTCACTCTCTCGAATTGTGCCGGGTCGGGGTAGGCCAAACCGCCGATCAGCAGGGAAACGGTGAAGCCGACACCGGCCAGCAGCGCCACTCCCGCGAGTTCGCGCCACTGCAGCTCGTCCCCGAGCGTGGCGAGGCCGAGCCGTACGGCCGCCCACGCCCCGCCGAAAACCCCTACGAACTTACCGATCACCAGTCCGGCGATCACACCGAGGGCCACCCGATCGCCGAAGACGGCGCCCAGCGCGGAGCCGCTCAGCGCGACACCGGCCGACACGAACGCGAACACCGGCACGCAGAACCCGGCCGAAAACGGCCGAAGCACGTGGTCGGCCTGCTCGGCGTTGGTACGACGGTCGTCGGGCGTCTCGCGGCTGCTGGTGAGCATGCCGAGGGCCACTCCGGCGACGGTCGAGTGGACGCCGCTCCGCTGCATGAAGTACCAGGCCAGGATGGCGATCGGCACGTACGTCCAGGGCGAGCGGACGCCCTTCGCCTGCAGCGCCCCGTACACCGCGATCATCAGCACACTGGCCAGCAGCGACACGAACGCGAGCCGGTCGGTGTAGAAGATCGCGATGATCGTGATCGCGATGAGGTCGTCCACGACCGCGAGCGTCAGCAGGAACGCACGCAACGGCGCCGGGCACCGCGAGAACGTCACGGCTAGCACGGCCAGCGCGAACGCGATGTCGGTGGCCGTCGGAACGGCCCATCCGCGCGCCGCGCCGGGCGCGCCCGCGCTGACCGCCAGGAAGATCAGCGCAGGTACCGCCACGCCGGCGACCGCCGCGATCAACGGCAGCGCGGCGTCCCGCGGATCGCGCAACTCGCCGTGGGTGAGCTCCTCGCGCAACTCAAGCCCCGCGATGTAGAAGAAGACCGCCAAGAACCCGCCGGAGGCCCAGTGCTGCAGGTCCATGTGGTCGAGGCCGAGCCAGGACGGGTTGATCTCGTACGTCCGCAGGTCGTCGTAGAAACGCGACCACGGCGTGTTGGCCCAGACGAGGGCGACGACCGTGGCCGCCAGCATGATGATGCCGCCCACGGTCTCGGTACGGAGCGCTTCGGCCAGGTTGCGGCTGTACCGGGCGGTCGGCCGGAACGGCCATCGGGCAGCGACGCGGCGCGGCATAGGTCCCCCAGGAGGCGGCAGCGAACGTGACAACGAAGCCGCTCATCCCCACCGAGAACCTGGGATGGAACGACCCCTGCCGACCAGACTTCCCGGCACACCTGCCGAGGAGCCTACCCGCGTTGATCGTCAGTTACGCCCGCACGCCCTTGGCCTGCAAAGACAGCGCCCATGGACAAGACCGGAAGGAACCAGCGACGCCCCGGCCCCTGAACGCAGGGCACCAACGCAAGCTCGAAGCCCGAAGACCAACCCCTCTCCAAGAGGTGCCGGGCCTCGGGGCAGCAGGGCTCGGGGATGCGAAACCGGGCCTCTGGGGGTGTGTGAGGCCCGGTCTCTATGAGGCGTGGTTCAGTTTTTGGTAGGGCGAGAGCTGTCCTTGTTGGGGTGGTCAGTCATCGGACTTGGCGCTGGGGAGCTTCTCGGAGATGAGGTCCATCACCGTGCTGTCGGCCAGCGTGGTGACGTCGCCGATGCTGCGGTTCTCGGCGACGTCGCGGAGGAGCCGACGCATGATCTTGCCGGAACGGGTCTTGGGCAGCTCCGGAACGATCATGATCTGGCGGGGCTTGGCGATCGGGCCGAGCGTCTTGGAGACGTGGTCGCGCAGTTCCTTGATGAACTCCTCGCCCTCGACCTCCTCACCGGCGCTCCCGCGCGGGATCACGAACGCGACGATGGCCTGGCCGGTCACCGGGTCGGTGGCTCCCACGACGGCCGCCTCGGCCACCTTCGGATGCGAGACCAGGGCCGACTCGACCTCCGTGGTGGAGATGTTGTGCCCGGACACGAGCATGACGTCGTCCACTCGGCCGAGCAGCCAAAGGTCGCCGTCATCGTCCTTCTTGGCGCCGTCACCGGCGAAGTAGAGGCCCTCGAACCGCGACCAGTACGTCTTCACGTACCGCTCGTCGTCGCCCCAGATCGTGCGCAGCATCGACGGCCATGGCTCCTTGACCACCAGGAACCCGCCGCCGCCGTTCGGCACGCCCTGCGCCTGGTCGTCCACCACGTCCGCCACGATGCCCGGCAGCGGCTTCATGGCCGCGCCCGGCTTGCCGGCGGTCACGCCAGGCAGCGGGCTGATCATGACGGCGCCGGTCTCGGTCTGCCACCAGGTGTCGACGACCGGGGTCTTGCTCGCGCCGATGTGCTCGCGGTACCAGACGTACGCCTCGGGGTTGATCGGCTCGCCGACGCTGCCCAGGACGCGCAGGGACGACAGGTCGAACCGTGCGGGGATGTCGTCGCCCCACTTCATGAACGTGCGGATCGCGGTCGGCGCGGTGTAGAAGATCGAGACCTTGTACTTCTGGATGATCTCCCACCAGCGGCCGCGGTGCGGGGTGTCGGGAGTCCCCTCGTACATCACGCTGGTCGCGCCGTTGGCGAGCGGGCCGTACACGATGTAGGAGTGGCCGGTAACCCAGCCGATGTCAGCCGAGCACCAGTAGACGTCGGTCTCCGGCTTGAGGTCGAAGACGGCGTGGTGGGTGTAGGCGACCTGGGTCAGGTAGCCGCCGGTGGTGTGCAGGATGCCCTTGGGCTTACCCGTCGTACCGGACGTGTACAGGATGTAGAGCGGGTGCTCGGCGTCGTGTGGTTCGGCGGTGTGCTCATCGGACTGGCGGTCGACGATGTCGTGCCACCAGACGTCCCGTTCGTGCTCGGCTACCTCTTCGCCCGTTCGCCGTACGACCAGCACGTGCTCGACACAGTCGACCGCTGCGGCCGCCTCGTCCACGGTTGGCTTGAGAGCGGATGCCTTGCCGCGCCGGTAGCCACCGTCTGCCGTGATGACGATTTTGGCTTGGGCGTCCTCGATGCGGGTCTTGAGCGCGTCCGCGGAGAATCCGCCGAACACCACCGAGTGCGTGGCGCCGATACGCGCGCACGCGAGCATCGCGACCGGCAGCTCGGGAATCATCGGCATGTAGATGGCGACGCGGTCGCCCTTCCGCACGCCCAGCTCCAGCAGCGCGTTCGCGGCCTTGTTGACCTCACGCTGCAGGTCGGCGTAGGTCAGCGTACGGGTGTCGCCCTCAGGCTCGCCCTCCCAGTGGAACGCGACCTTGGCACCCTTGCCGGCCTCCACATGGCGGTCGACGCAGTTGTACGCGACGTTCAGCTCGCCGCCGACGAACCACTTGGCGAACGGGGGATTGTTCCAGTCCAGCACCGTGTCCCAGCGCTTGGCCCAGGTCAGCCGGTCGGCCTGCCGTTCCCAGAAGCCGAGCCGGTCCGCGGCCGCCTCGTCGTACGCGTCGGCCTTCACATTGGCGGCCTCGGCGAGCTCGGCGGGCGGGTCGAAGCGCCGCGTCTCCTGCAGCAGATTCGAAAGTGTCTCTTGACTCTGGCTCAACGCGTACTCCTTGCTAGCGAAAGAGGAAGGCGCCCGGTGAGCCCACTTCACCAGGGATAGGACCTGGGTCACAAGTCCTGCCCTGGCCGATGAACGTGACACGTCCAGCGCTTGTGGCTCCGCAAGGATGCTATGTGATGCCCGACACAGCCGGACCTGCGCGTTGACAGGTGCATTCACCAGCTCGCGCATGCACGTGCCAGCGGCACGTTCCCCTGCGTCCGTGCGTACGAGTGTCAGCGGCACGTCCCCCGCCTCTATGCGTGCGCGGGCCGACTCCGCGCGTACGCGGATCGGCTCCGTGCGTGCGCGGGTCAACTCCGCGCGTACGCGGATCGGCTCCGTGCGTGCGCGGATCGGCGCGCGGGCTGGCGCGCGGGGTCAGCCGGGGTGGCGGTGAGGACGATGCTTGGGACCGCATAAAGTCGGGCGCGTGACCGACGCTTTTGCCCAAGTAGCCGCGCTCCCAGGAGTGGACGCAGCAGTCACCGATGCCCGTAAGGCTGTAGACCGGCTGCTGGGCCACCGCATCCTGCGGCGTCGCAGTGCCGAAGTCTCCACTGAATCTGCGCTTCGAGGTGCCCGTGCCTCGGCGGCCCTGGAAGGCGTCCCGGTCACCTTGGACGACCTGCGGGGCGGGGACAGTCCTACCGATCCGGTGGTTCAGGGAGCGTTGCGGGTATCCGCCGAGCTGGGTTCTCTGGCGGAGACGTGGCGTCAGGCCCCTCGGCAGGTATTGGCGCGTCTCCACGTACTGACTGCTGCCGACGCTGTGGACGACGCCGACCTGGGCCGCCCACGGGGTGAGGGACAGGGAGTCAAGGACGTTCTGGATCTGGGCGAGCCGCCGTCTCCCGCCGAAGTGGCGAACCGCCTCGACATGCTCAGCGGCCTGCTGACCGGTCCTACGAAGGCACCGGCCATCGTCGTGGCGGCGGTCGTGCACGGAGAACTGCTTACCCTGCGCCCGTTCGGCTGGGGTGACGGAATCATCGCGCGCGCGGCGCAACGCCTGACCCTGGTAGCGCGCGGCCTCGATCCGAAGTCGCTGACCGCGCCAGAGGTCGGTCACGCGGAACTCGCCGACCAGTACGCCGATGCCGTCCGTGCCTATGCCACCGGGACGCCGGAAGGCGTCGCCACGTGGATTCGCCACTGCGCCGATGCCACGGCGGCCGCCGCACGCGACTCGCAGGCCATCTGCGAAGCCTTCATGAGGGGCTGACCGACCCGGACATAGCGAACGGCGCCCCAACTACAAGGGCGCCGCCGCCAGACACGTCACACCGGGTTACCAAGCGTGCACCTCATATTCGTCGGACGGGTCAAGCCCGCCTCGACGCGCCTCCCGCGGCTGGTCGCGCGTGGGTGCCCGGCTGCCGTGCTCGGACACTTGGTCCGTAGCACCCTGTCTACGCCTCATTCGCCCAGTTGACAAGCCCCTATTCGTAAAGGCGGCGACCCGAAGGAGTGAAGTGGCCGCGGAACGGCGAGGTGTGCCGAGATGCGTGCGGATGAGGAACGTGCCATTGTCGGGCAGTCCGCGGTCCCCTGAATCCGATCACACAGCGTGATCGGATTCTTTTTAGTCACTGATCTCGTACCTGTACGGAACGATCATTAGATCTGCTGTACGCTCCGACTTCCAGGCTGGGTGCTGACGGGCGGGAACGTCGACGGGGACGGGGCTACGTGCCGCTGCGGAGCCACCCGGCTCCGCCCGGTAGGGAACCTCCCAACCAGGAACAAAAAACGACACCCGTGGGCGACTTTGCCGCTCGACGTAAGTCTCGACGGTCGGGCAGCATATGTTGTATCTGCCTAGACTGGAGAAGGCGACTTTGCTTCTCCCATAGATCAAGCTGGCGTTCGGCTTAGTGTGAACCCACCCGAGGCTTTCTTGGGAAAACGGGCCGGCTCTACCCCCCCGGAGCCGGACCGTTGGGCGACCCCCGCTCTCCCCCCCGGCGGGGGTCGCCCTATACGTAGCTGCCCGTTCACGTGGCACACCGGTTATCCACAGGTCGGAGAAGTCCTTCCGATCAGTGGGTGCCGGAACGCATGGTGAGGGTCTCCCTGAAGCGAGGAGGCCCCATGACCAGTCCGGCAATGATCGTGTCGGCCGATCCGGCGACCGTCGACGACCTGCTGCGGCTCGCCGCGGCGGCGGCCGCCCCGATCGAAGTGGCACGCGACCTCGACCAAGCCCGGCCTGGCTGGCATGCCTCGTCGCTGGTCCTGGTCGGTGCCGACTTAGCGAAGTCCCTAGCGGCGACACCGTTCCAGCGCCGGGCCGACGTCGTCCTGGTAGCACCCGCCACGGATACCGAAGAGGTCTACAAGCTCGCCGTCCAGATCGGCGCGCAGGAGCTCGCTGAACTGCCACGCGACGAGGCATGGCTGATCGACGCGCTGGCCACCGCAGCGGAGCCGGTGAACGGCTGCGGCACGACAATCTGCCTGACGGGTTCGGTCGGCGGCGCTGGGGTCAGCGTCCTGTCGGCAGGACTGGGCCTGAGCGCCGCCCGCCAGGGCTTGCGCACGCTGCTCATCGACGGCGACCCGCTCGGCGGCGGCCTTGATCTGGTTCTCGGCCTAGAGCATCACGACGGCGCCCGCTGGCCCGACTTCGCCGATCGCCGCGGCAGGCTGAGCCCATCCACCCTCCGCGAGGCGCTGCCCGGCCTCGGTGACCTGTCCGTTCTCTCCTGGCAACGCAAGGAGCCGGTACGGGTCTCCGAAGAGGCGGTCCATTCCCTGATCGACGCGGCGGTCCGTGGCTACGACCTGGTAGTCGTCGATGTTCCGCGCTACGTCGGCGAGCTCGGCCGTACGGCCCTCCGCGCCGCCGACACGGCCTTCCTCCTCGTCCCCGCCGAGGTACGAGCCACGATGGCCGCCGAGGTCCTCACGTCCATGCTGCGCAGAGACACCACCGACCTACGCCTCATCGTCCGCGGCCCCGCCCCAGGCGGACTGACGACGAACGTGATGGCCGAAGCGCTCAACCTCCCCCTAGCAGGCATGCTCGAACGCGACCGCCGCCTGCCCGCTGCCCTGGACCAAGGCGATTTCGTACGGGCCACCCGCCGCGGCCCCCTATCCGAGTTCTGCGCCGGCCTCATCTACGACCTAGGCATCGAGCCGCAAGAAACAACCAAAGAGGCAGCATGACCACCACCCAAGACCCGCCACCCCATACCAACTCCAACCCACACCCCGCCCACACCCGCCTCCCAGCCACCGAGCACAACTACCCGCACCCCAACCGACACCCTGCAATCCCCCACCACTCACATTCCGCGCTCTCCAGCACTCGTAGCCACCCACCGATTCGAACCACGACAAACCACGCCCACTAGCAACATCTGTGTCTCCAGCCTCCACAGAACGCGCGACCAGACACACACCGAACAACCAGGCAGGGACTGCGGTCATGCGCGGACCACGCCATCACCGGAGTTACGGTCGCCGCCCGCAGCGATCTGATGGTCATGCGCGGACCGTGCCATCGCCGGAGGTTAGGTCGGGCAACCGGGCGGTGATCTGCGGTCATGCGCAGTCTGTGTTGTGACGGCAGAGCGCGCTCATGCGTGCGCCGGGCAAGCGGGCGGTGACCTGCGGTTAAGTGCAGTCCGTGTCTGACGCGGGAGTCGTGGCATGGGCAGCTGTGCCGGGGACGCGGTCGTGCGTAGACAGAGCAATCGAGCGAATACTCGCAGCCAAGTAATTCCTGGCGTCACCGGAAGGGGGCTAAGCACCGGGGCGGGTTGTGGCCGGGGTTGCGCGGACGGAACAAGCAGGCAGAGACCCGTAGCCATGCACTGGCGTGCGCTCATTATCGGCCTCTGCTAGAGGGCGAACGTGCAGCAGCTCTGCGTTCGCGGCCACTGCCAGACGTGCGCCTGCCCTGTGCTTGGTGCGTTTGCCCACTGCCCACGACGAGTGAGGAGTGTTAGGACGTGCGGAAGCTTTCAGATGCTGTCAGGGATCGGCTTGCGGATGCGGGGGGCGAGCCCACGGCTGGGCAGGTCGCGGCGGCCCTGCGTGCGGAGGAACGGCTGCTGGGCGATCGCGAGGTGCTGGCGCTATCGGATGAATTACGTGCGCAGTTCGTCGGTGCGGGTCCACTCGAACCCTTGCTGCGCGACCCCGAGGTCACCGACGTTCTTGTGAACGGGCCGGACGAGGTTTGGGTGGAAGCCGGGAAGGGGCTGGTTCGTACCTCGACACGTTTCTCGGACGAGGCCACGCTTCGTCGGCTCGCCCAGCGCCTCACGGCTGCGGCAGGACGACGACTTGATGACGCGACACCGTACGCGGATGCTCGTCTGCCGGGCGGTGTGCGCTTGCACGCCGTGCTGCCGCCGGTTTCTGCGAACGGCACCTGCCTGTCGCTGCGCCTACCGCGCCGACGAACCTTCACCTTGGACGAGTTGGTAGACGCAAGGGCCTTCCCACCCGAAGGCGCCAAACTACTGGCGGCTCTGATTGCTGCCCGAGTCGCGTTCCTCGTCACGGGAGGCACAGGCACCGGCAAGACCACACTCCTCAGCTGCCTACTCTCCAGAGTCGATCCAGGGGAACGCTTGCTCCTGGTCGAAGATTCGGCCGAACTGAGGCCCGACCACCCTCACGTCGTACGGCTGGAAGCGCGTCCGCCGAACGTCGAAGGGGCGGGAGGCGTCGCCTTGCACGAACTCGTCCGCCAAGCCCTCCGCATGCGTCCCGACAGGCTCGTCGTCGGAGAGGTACGAGGCGCCGAGGTCGTTCACCTCTTGAGCGCTCTCAACACCGGGCACGAAGGTGGTTGCGGAACCCTGCACGCTAACGCCGCCGCGGACGTACCGGCTCGGCTGGAAGCTCTCGGCTGCGCGGCAGGGCTGAGCCGCGAGGCCCTGCATAGTCAGCTAGCGGCTGCGCTTGACGTCGTCGTGCATCTCGTACGCGAGCCGGGCGGCGGACACCGTCGCCTAGCCGAAGTCTGCCTCTTCCACAGAGGCGAGGACGGCTTGGTCGGTGTTCTCCCGGCGGTGTCGTTCAACGCGCAAGGCGCTCTCCTGACGTCAGTCGGCGCGGCCGCGCTCGCCGCACGCCTTGACCACCGCTGGACACCCGAGGGGACGGCATGATCGGAGCGACCGAGGCAGCCGCATTCTGTGCGGCCGCCGCCATCTGGATCCTGACCGGTCCGTCTCCGGCGGCCCGCAGGCTCGGACTGGTCCGCAGCGTGCAGAATGCCTCTCGGGGCAGTCTGCCGAGTGCTCTCAAGTCTTGGGCAGCCGACATCAGAGCACGTCGACGACTAGAACACCTCCGGCGAACGAGTGTCATCGAGCTCTGTGACGGAATGGCCGCAGAACTCGCAGCAGGCCGTACTCCAGACGAGGCGTTCGCCGCATCCGCCGCTGTCCTGGATCGCAGAGTCGCGGCTGAGCTGCTTTCGGCTGACCCTGGCGTTAGCCCTGCGGCCCAAGAGCCGTCCACCATCGATCGACTGGACCAGCAGGCGGCAAGGCCAGGTGCGGAAGGCTTACGACTGCTGGCTGCCTGTTGGCGGATCGGTTCTGAACGCGGCGCCACTCTCGCGACGGTCCTTGACGGGCTGGCCTCCGCCTTGCGCGATGAGGAAGCACAACGTCAGGACGTTGCCGCTCAGCTGGCCGGCCCGCGAGCGACCGCGCGTTTGCTCGCAGGTCTTCCGCTCTTAGGTCTCGGAATGGCGGCTGCACTGGGCGCCAACCCTCTGGCGTTCCTCTTCGGAACTATTCCGGGCGCCTGCTGTCTCATCATCGGCGTCACACTCGACGCGATCGGTCTCTGGTGGACCCGGTGTCTGGCCAAGGCCGCGGAGGCACCCCGAGGGCACGCATGCTGATGTTCGCCGCAACGCTTTGCATGGCGGCCTGCGGCTTCCTTCTTCCACGTTCGCCCCGGCCGGCGTTCCGCAGACTCAACAGCCTGATCACGACGCCTCCGCCATCTCGCCTGAACGAGGCGACACCTCGCACCCGCGATCGACGAACACGCCGCGTCGCGGCCGTCCTGGCCGGCATCGTTAGCGCCCTAGCACTCGGCGGACCGGCCGGTCTCGTCGCCGGAATCCTCATCGCCATCGCTGTAGAGCGATCGTTCGGCCGTTCGGAACGAACGGAACGCCGCCGCAGATCGGCCAGGATGGTCGCGGACCTCCCCATCGCGGTCGACCTCCTAGCTGCATGTCTGCGCGGCGGCACTCCGTGGGGGGAAGCCGTAGAGGCTGTGGCAACGACCGTCGGCGGCCCCCTTGGCGAAGAGCTCCATAGCGTCGTGGTGCAGATCAGATTGGGAGTGGACCCAGCCGTCGCGTGGCTGGCCCTCGCCGACGAACCCGCGTTGGCGCCCTTGGCCCGTACCGCCGTTCGCGCCACCGGCAGCGGCACCGCACTGGCACCCTCCCTGGCACGACTGGCGAGTGACCAAAGACGGGTCGCCCGTACAGCCGCTAGTGCCCGAGCCAGAGCGGCGGGCGTACGTGCCGTCGCCCCTCTGGGCTTGTGCTTCTTGCCGGCATTCATGTTGCTGGGCGTGGTGCCCGCCATAGCCGGAATCGCCTCAACGATCCTCCTGCCGTGGTGACACCGGCAGGCGGGCCAAAAAGTTATCCACAGAACCACGTTCACCTGTTGGTCCGAAGCGCGTTGCCGCAGCCTGGAAGTGGGCGCGAACGGGCGTCCAGCCACAAGGAAGGAGCCCCAATGGGCGCGATACAGACAGCGGTGCGGCGGTGGCGGCGGGAGGCACGCGACCTGGGGATGTCGACGGCGGAGTACGCGGTCGGCACGGTGGCCGCGGCCGCATTCGCCGGGCTGCTGTTCAAGATCGTAACGAGCCCGGACGTCCGTGCGCTCCTGTTAGGAATCATCAAGCGGGCCCTGCAACTCGGATGACCGAGGACGACCGTGGATCGGTCACAGCGGAGATCGCAGTCGCCCTCCCCGGCCTGGTGCTCCTCACGGTGGCCGCCCTCTGGGGTGTCTCAGTCGCCTCGGTCCAGCTCGCGTGCACCGATGCCGCACGAAGCGGAGCACGTGCAGCCGCTCGCGGGGAATCCCTCCCGGCTGTACGTGAGGCCGTCGCCCGTGCGGTGCCACAAGGATCAACCATCGAGGTCTCCCGAGACGGCGACCAAACACGGGTCGCCGTAACCGTCCAGGTCCGAGCTCCAGCCCCCACTGGCTTGGCCCCCCTGAGAGTCCGTGCACAAGCCACTGCCGTAACCGAGCCTGGAGCCGCCACGCCCTGAACAAGCCCCACTAATCCCAAAAGGAGGCCACCACCCATGACCCACGATCAGCTGAATCACCACGCCAATCCCCACGACCCCGCCAGTAGCCCACCGCCCAACGAGCCCATAGGCCAAGACCCCACGCACCACCACCCTCAGGCCACGGCCTCAACAAATCGCCCTCAGGTCACGGCCCCAACAGGTCACCACCCCCAGGTCACGGCCTCAACGAGTCGTCACCCCAAGGCCGCCTTAGAGATCGCTGAGCCGTAGACCAAGCCCTCCGTGGGGCGCCAGTCCGCAAGCCAGGACCTCTACCGTCCGACGATCCGTAGGTATCGATGCCCTTGCGGGTCGCCGACTCGCAGGCGAGGCCCTCTATGAGTCGCTGGTCTGCAGGTCAAAGGCTCTACTGTCCGCCGGTCCGCAGGCCATCTTGATTGGGCCGCCGGTCCGTATGCCAGCGCCTGTAGGCCTGTGCGGTCGCAGGCCTACAGGACGCTGTGGATCGCCGGTCAGAGGTCAGACGCTCTCGGAGTGATCCGGACTGTAGGTCAGGCCTCTGCCCGGCCATGGTCGTAGGCCAGGCGCCGTTACGTGTCGCCAGCCTGCAGGCCAAGGCGTCTGCGAGCCGCTGGCCTGCAGGCCAGACCTCGACCGGTCGCCGGTCCGCAGGTCGCGTTTGCGGGGCGCTGGTTGCGGGCCGAGGCTTCTGCGGGTCGCTGGCCTGCGGGCCAGGGCCTCTGCGGGTCGCCGGTTGGCACGTCAGGGCCTCTCCAAGTCAGTCCACAGGTCGGTGCCTCAACGGGTCGTCACCTTTCGCACGTCGCCTCGACGGGCGGCTGGTCCGTAAGTCAGGGGCACCGCGGGTCGCCGAGACGTAGGTCAGGCCTTCTGTGTGTCGCTGGCCTGGGTACCGGGGGCTCTACCGGTCGCTGGTTCGTGGGGTGGTGCCTTTGTGGGGCGCCGGTCCGTAGGTCCCTTTGCGGGGGCGCTGGTCCGTAGGTGCGGGGCGCGGGTCGGCAGGTGACTGGCCGTGGGTGGTGTTGCTGCGGGTGTAGGCGCTGGTGTTGCCGGGGGCTGAACGATCGTGGTGCGGCTGCGTTCGTTGTGGGCCGCCGGGTGCAAGCTTTCCCGCCCGGCTCTACGGCCCGGCCTGTGGCATGCCAGTACTCGGGCCAGTGGTTTGTCGGTCACTGGTCGGTGGGTCGCCGAGAGGTGGTCCGTAGGTGACGCGTATGGAGTTCGGCCGGCACGGGCCAGTGCCGGGTCATGGCTCGCTGTTCAGAGGGGCGGTGAATTCGCAATGCGACGGGCCTGCAAGGCGGGTGGGGATTGTGGGTCTGGGGCGGTTTGGGTTGTCGCCTTTATGGGGGTGGTGTGGGTGGCTGCTTTGACTGCCATGGCTGTGGGGAGCGTGCGGGTGGCTCGGCATCGGGCGGATGCGGCTGCAGATCTTGCGGCACTGGGCGGGGCTGCTCGGGTCGCGGAAGGGAGGGCCGCCGCGTGTGGGGCGGCGGAGATTGTCGCGGTGAAGGCCGGTGGGCGGTTGTCGGCCTGTGGAGTGAAGGGGAGAGTCGTCGAAGTAACGGTGACGGTGGTGCTTCAGGTGCCGATCGCGAGGGATGCCCTGCGGGTCTCCTCTCGGGCCAGGGCTGGTCCTGTGGAGGTGGAAGGCGTATCCTGATCCATCTCGGAGGCTATTGAACAGACTGACAATAAGTTCCGGGAGGGAGTGAACGGCCAGGTGGAGCCTCTTTGTCACCGTTCTGTGACGTTCGATACCAGCTGGTACGTTACGCTGCCGTAAGCCCAGACTTATCGCGAGACACGGCGGCCGCCCTCGCCCCCGAGGGGCGCCGGGTAACGCCGTTCGACGGAGGGATTTGCTCTGTGACCAGGATTCGCAGGATCGGTGCGGTTGTACTCGCGACTGGATCTGCCGTCCTGGGTCTGCCCTTGGCCGCGGATGCCGCGACGACCAGTGTGCTGACCCCGAGCAGCGGCTCGGTGATCCGGAGCGGTTCATCGGTGACCGCCAGGGCCCATTTCGACTTCGCGTTCTCTATGGAGCTGCGCGTCAAGACGCCCGGTGGGGGCGACACGTTCCTCACCAAGAAGGGCATCTCGGGCGATCTGTCGGCTCCCATCTATCTGGAGCGCAACGGTCGTTACACCGTCTATCTCGTGGGACGGCCGTCCAACAAGGTGTACGACACCAACACGTTCACCGTGGCCATCCCGCCGGCGCGGCCCAGCGGAGTGTCGGCCTCGGTCTCGGGCGGCAAGCTGAACGTTCGCTGGAACCTGGGTCTTGAGAACGACCTCTCTGGTTACTCGGTCAGGGCGGGCAGTGTCGGCTCCAGGTCGGGATCGGCCGGCAAGTTCTGTTCGGGGACCAGCTGCTCGGCCAGCTTCACCCTGCCGAGCGGGACCACTGGAAGCGTTCCGATCAGCGTCACCGCCAGCCGGCCCAGCGGTACGGGCGGCTCGCTCTACTCGGGCGCCGCCTCGGCGAGTGCCAACGCTGGAAGCAGTGGTGGCGGTGGCAATACGACGCCACCGCCCGGTTCGACCGCCCCGACCCCTCCGCCTGGGACGGGCCCGACGCCGTCCACGCCGCTGACCCCGTTCAACAACCAGTCGCCGATCACGCTGCCCTCCGTACAGCCCAATGGCGCGACGCCGGGGTTCACCTATCCGACGCCGCAGGTGCTCGACCAGGCGAACGCCAAGGCTCAGCCTGTCTCGGCCACCAGCAGCCTGCAGTGGGGCAAGAGCGTGGGAATCGCGCTGGTGCTGTTGGTCATCGCTGCTCACCTCGGCACATGGACGCGTCGCCTTCGCGTTGCGCAGGCAGGTGTGAGCAGTAAGGGCATGGCAGCCCGGATGGCTCGTGGCGGCACAGGCCGCAAGCGGGTCAGGAAGGCGCGCGAACGGATCGCCCGCGCCGAGGCTGTGGCGAAGACCGCCACGCTGCCTGCGGTAGGCGAGGCAGGTGCGCCTGGAGATACGGCTGTGCTCAAGACGCCGGCGTCCGATGCGGCGAGCGCCAAGTCTCCGAGCAGACGTCGCCCGGCGACGCTCGGCAAGCGGACTGACGGCGTTGACGTGCAGATCGCCAAGCCCGGTTCGCCCGCTGAGGGCCGTCGCGGTCGCAGGCGTAAGAACAAGTAGGAACTTCGGCGACGCCTGGCGGCGTGAGCGTTCATTCGGAGGCATGATCGGCGAAGTTGTGGCGGCCGTTTTGTGGAGGGTCTAGGCTCCCTAACCAGCTGAGATCTGCCTGATCGCCCGGATTGTCGAGAGGAGATCCTCCGCATGGTCTTCCTGGGTCTGGCCTTGGCGGTCGCCGCCATCGTGGTCGCTGCGGCCGTGGTCATGGACAACACCGGAGACGCTCAGATCAGCGCGTTCGGCGACACCGTGCCGGGGGTGACGGCCGAATGGCAGGTCTTCTTGGCGGGCGCGGTGGTCGCCATTCTGTTCATGGCGGGCACGACCATCGCGGCGTTCGGATTCAACCGGTCCGTACGAGTGCGCCGTGAGCTGCGAGAGCTGCGCGAGGAACACGAAGAGTCGATCCATACCCTCGAACTCGAGAAACGCCAACTTCAGCGTGAGCTGGCCCGCTTCCGGCAGGCCGCCCCTCCGAGCGTGGCCGAGCCCGGACGTTCCATCCCCACATCTCGCTGAGGTGTTGGCAATCCCTCTACTTTTGTGGGGGTGTGCGCCTCCCGTATGTGTGGCGGGCGTGCGGCCTTCCGGAATTTCTGTAGTGGTTGTGCGGCCTTCCGCACGTCTGTACCTGTGTGCGGCTTCCCGCACGTTTGCGGCTATGTTCGGCCCCTGCGCACGTCGGTAGGGGAAGTGTGGCTTCCCGCGCGTCTGTGGCTTGTCTGCGTTTCCCGTGTGTCCGCAGTGGGTGTGCGGTTTCCCGTGTGTTGTGGCGATGGGCGGCTTCCCCGCGTGGTGGCGGGTGGGCGGCTCTCGTACGTCTCTTGCGGGCGTGTTCGAGTGGCGGACGGATGAGCTGATGTTGATGGGCGGCGGGGAGTCGTTCTGCCCTCTTTAGGAGGGGGCTTGGCGGAGCAGTTCGGCTAGGAGGGTCAGGGCGCCGGCTTTGTCCAACGGGTCGTTGCCGTTACCGCATTTGGGGGACTGGATGCACGACGGGCAGCCGGAGTCGCACTCGCATGACTCGATCGCGTTGCGGGTGGCGCGGAGCCATTCGGCGGCGTCGGAGTAGCCGCGTTCGGCGAAGCCCGCGCCGCCCTCATGTCCGTCGTACACGAAGACCGTCAGGAGACCGGTGTCGGGATGGACGGCGGTGGAGACGCCGCCGATGTCCCAGCGGTCGCAGGTCGCGAAGAGTGGCAGCAGGCCGATCGAGGCGTGCTCGGCGGCATGGGCCGCTCCGGCGAGGTCCAGGTCGCCGAACGAGTCGATCTGCTCTTCTGAGAGCGTCCACCACACGGCACGTGTGCGGAGGGTGCGCGGTGGGAGGTCGAGAGGCTTTTCGCCGAGCATCTCGCCGGTCTGGGTCCGGCGCATCTGGTAGGCGACGACCTGGCGCGTGACGTCGACCGTGCCGAAGCAGAGCGTCGCCTCGCCCCACGCGGTGGTACGGAGGCGTTCGGCGATGGTGATGTCGGTGACGTCGCGCGCGGTGGTCGAGTAGTCCGGCTCCGCGGGTTCGACGAGTGCGACCGAGTCGTCGAGGTCGAGTGTTTGGACGATGAACGACTCGCCCTGATGGATGTAGACGGCACCTTCGTGAACGGTGGTGTGCGCCGATGCCTCGTCCACGGTCCCGAGCAGGCGGCCGGTGGCGGCCTCGACGACCTGGATGGGCGCGCCGCCCGCGCCGCGGATGTCGGCGAGGTCGCAGGCCCTCTCGCGCCGCGTCCAGTACCACCCGGCCGGCCGGCGCCGCAGGAAGCCTCTGCGTACCAGGTCGGGGAGGAGATCGGCGGTGGACGGGCCGAAGAGCTCGGTGTCCGCTTCCGTGAGGGGGAGTTCGGCCGCGGCCGCGCAGAGATGGGGTTCGAGGACGTACGGATTGTCGGGATCGAGCACGGTCGCTTCGACCGGCGTACCGAAGATCGCCTCGGGATGGTGGACGAGGAAGGTATCGAGCGGATCGTCCCGGGCCACCAGGATGGCGAGCGCGGACTGGCCGGACCGTCCCGCTCGTCCGGCCTGCTGCCAGAGGGAGGCGCGTGTGCCGGGCCAGCCGCAGACGAGGACCGCGTCCAGGCCGGAGACGTCCACTCCGAGTTCGAGGGCGTTGGTGCTGGCTAGGCCTACGACGGAACGTGTACGGAGGGCGGCCTCAAGCGCGCGCCGTTCCTCCGGGAGATATCCGGCGCGGTAGGCCGCGACCTGGTCGGATAGTTGAGGGGCTACTTCGCCAAGCGCGCGCTTGGCGCTGAGGGCGACCGACTCGGCGCCGCGTCTGGAACGTACGAAGGCAAGAGTCTGAACGTCCTCGACGACCAGATCGGCGAGAAGGTCGGCGGTCTCGGCGGTGGCCGTGCGCCTCACGGGCGCGCCGTGCTCGCCGCGCAGGTCGGTGAGCGGTGGTTCCCAGAGGGCGAACGTGGCGGGGCCGCGCGGTGAGGCGTCGTCGGCGACGGCGACCACGTCCAGCCCGGTCAGGCGGGACGCGGTGGTCGCGGGCTCGGAGGTGGTCGCCGAGGCGAGGATGAAGACCGGCGACGACCCGTACCGCGCGCAGATCCGTCGCAGTCGGCGCAGCACCTGCGCCACGTGCGAACCGAAGACACCCCGGTAGCCGTGCGCCTCGTCGATGACCACGTACTGCAGGCGGCGGAAGAACGCGGTCCAGCGCGAGTGGGACGGCAACATCGAACGGTGCAACATGTCGGGGTTGGTGAGCACGTAGTTGGCGTGCTGCCGTACCCAGGTGCGCTCGTCCGGCGGGGTGTCACCGTCGTACGTCGCCGCCCGTAGGCGAGTCAGGCGCAACGACCGCAACGCTCGCAGCTGGTCGGCGGCGAGCGCCTTCGTCGGTGAGAGATAGAGGACGGTGCCCTCGGGATGCCGCCTTACAGATCGCGAGCGGGGTGGTGTGCCGGAATCACGTTCGGTGGTGGCTGAGATCGCCCTTCCGGTGTTGGTTGTGGCCTTGGTGTCGGCCGACATTCTGGCTTGAACGGGGAAGTCCGCCGCCGCCGCCACCGCCGCCGCCGCCACCGCCGCCGCTGCAGCTGCAGCTGCAGCTGCAGCTGCTGCAGCTGCGCCTTCGGCGTTGATCGCGCTCGCGGCTTCCGCATGGGCCGTAGTGGCGCTCTCGCCCGCGTTCGCCTTCGCGCTTACGCCCTTGGCGCCGGTGGTGTCCTCGCCCTTGGCCGCGGTGGCGTCCTCGGCCTTGGCGACGGTGGTGTCCTCGGCCTTGGCGGCGGTGGCGTCCTCGGGTTTGGGCGCGGTGGCGTCCTCGGCCTTGGCGGCGGTGACGGCCTCGGGCTTGGGCGCGGTGGCGGCCTGGGCCTCGCTCGCGGTGGTGTCCTCGGCTTTGGCGACGGTGGTGTCCTCGGCCTTGGCCGCGGTGGTGTCCTCGGCCTTGGCGGCGGTGACGCCCCCGACCTCGCTCGCGGTGGTGGCCTCGGGCTTGGGCGCGGTGGCGGCCTGGGCCTCGCTCGCGGTGGCGGCCTCGGTCTCGGTCGTGTCCTGGACCTCGGTGTTTGTGGACGCCTTGGAGCTCGTGTCCCGGGCGGGTGCGGTGGGAGGTTCGCCGGGCCTCGCCGGCGGGACGATCCGTTCGTCATCGGGGTCGGCCGGCGCCGGAAGCTGTTCGCCTACGGCTGAACGATGGTCGTCGTCGGTCTCTTCGCCGTAGATCGCGGCGATGGCCGGAAGCAGGTAGGCCAGCGATTTCCCGGAAGCCGTGCCTGTGGCGATGATCACAGAACGGCCCGCGCGGGCGTGCTCGGCGGCGGCGGCCTGATGTTCCCAGGGAGCTTCGATGCCCGCGGCGGTCAGCCTGTCCACCAGCAGCTGCGGAGCCCAGCTCGGCCACGCGGCGCGACGTCCCTGACGTGCGGGAACACGCTCGACATGGGTGATGCGGTCGCGACGCGTGGGGTCGGCGAGAAGCCGTTCGAGGGGGCTGCGAGATCTTTGAGGGGACATCAGGTTTTCAGTTTGCCAGTCTGGGCAGAAACCCGGGAACGCCCCGGCGTTAGAGCTCCCCTGCCCCCTGCCCTGACAGGCGGATCAGCAGGTCAGACGGGATCGCGCGAAGTTTCGCCCGAGTGGGCGATAACGTGCGTACGCGGCACCGGAGCGTGATTGAATCACGGCGGAGTCTCGTTGCCCTCGAACCGCCGGGGGGTATGGGATCAGAGTTTTGCGGTACGGCGCTGGAGGATCTGTGGACCTGAAGGTGAACGACTACACCACTGACGATGGCCTGACGGTCATCAACGTGGAGGGCGAGATCGACGTCTACACGGCGCCGAAGCTTCGCGAGAAGCTCATCGACCTGGTCAACAAGGGCAAGTTCCACCTCCTCGTGGACATGGAGAAGGTCGAGTTCCTCGACTCCACCGGTCTCGGTGTGCTCGTGGGCGGTCTCAAGCGAGTGCGCGCGCACGACGGCTCGCTGGAGCTGGTCTGCACGCAGGAGCGCATCCTCAAGATCTTCCGGATCACGGGGTTGACCAAGGTCTTCGGCATCCACGACTCGATCGCCGAAGCACAGGAGAAGCGCAAGGGCGCCAAGTAGCGGTTGCGCAGATGGCGACCGTTGAGCTCTCTTTTAGCGCGCTGCCGGTACACGTCCGGACGGCTCGGCTGATCGTCACTGCGGTGGCTCGCCGCAGCGGTGTGGCCGAGGCTCTCCTCGACGAGGTACGGCTCGCGGTAGGCGAAGCGTGCTCGCGTGCCGTGGAGGCGCATCGCAGGCACTGCCCGGACGAGCCGGTGCGGTTGGAGTTGAACGGTGCGGGGAGCCGGTTCGAGGTCGTGGTGAGCGACACCGTTCCGGGTGACGACGCCGCGGGCGGCCTTCCCCCGGTCGCGGCGCCCAACGAACCCGACTTCCTTCTCGGCGACGGCGCGGCGGAGCTCGGCTTGGCCGTCATCGCCGGGCTGGCCGACGACGTGGAGATCGAGTCGACTCCCAAGGGCGTTCAGATCCGCATGAGCTGGCCCGCCCAGGCAGGCGCCCCGGCCTGAGCCGGAACAGACCCGAAAACAGAGGCCCCGCCATCGGCGGGGCCTCTGCGCATGTCCGGCCTCCTGCCCCCGTCGAACTGCGGTAGCCGAACGGGTCGGACGCGTAGTCCCGGGCAACACCCACACCCGCAAGTCCGCGTGGCATCGCCCAGCCCTACAGGATGCGACGCACGAGCCGAGGCCACACGAAACCCGATGACGAGACTTCCGAGTACCTCCCAGTTGTACTGAGCGAGTACGCGCTTGCGATCGGTGCGGGGCTCATCCTGTTGACCGCACTCCTGCGTGCCCACCGTCAGGCGGCATCGCGGCACGCGAGAATGGCGAGCTTTTTGGCGGCCGCGGTCTTGCGGGAGCAGAGTGAAGCGCACGCGGGCGCACGCGTGCGCCGCTCCGAGCTTCTGCGTGCCGCGTGGAAGCGGCCGGACGCGTACCGCGGGCGGTGCGGTGGACGGTTATGGGATCACTCTTGCGGGGGAAGGTGCCGGTCCCCGCGGGGGAGGTTGGTGGACTGCGGCTTCTGAAGACTCGGGATCATGAGTGTTCAGGATGGGGAACGGGGTGTGCCGGTCGATGGGCAACCGCTCGTCGGGGCGCGGTGGAGTACTGTGCGGCGGTTCGCGGGATATGGGGCGGCCTCCGCACTGTCGCTTTATCTCCTTGTCAAGATGATCTGGGTGGTCGCCGGACTGCTGGGCCATGGGTCCGAGGTCGGTGGCGCTGAGTGGATCATGCTGAACGTGGTCACGGTGGGGATGGCCGTGATCGGAATTGGGCTCGCCCTGGCGCTCACCCGGCCGTTGGGCCGCAGAATCCCTGCCGCGCCGCTGGTGCTGGTGGCGTGGGTGGGGACCGGCTTCCTGGTGCCGATGATTCCGTTCATGCTGCTAAGCGCGGCACTGGGAGGCTCGGGCGGCGATGACGGCGAGAGCACGATGCCGGCCTGGGAAGGGGTCTTCATCACCATCGGCTTCGCCGGGATGGCCGTGGGGCTGGCGATCGCCTTTCCGATCTACATGCTGGAGCGCTTTCCGGACGTCTTCACAGGGCGGCTCGACGACGGCCGTACGAATCCGTCACAACGCCCCGTCCTGGTCCGGGGCGCGGTGGTGGTGAGCGCCGTCCTGGGAGTGCTGTGGTTCGCGTGGGCCTTCGGCGGAACGTTCGGCCTCGAACCCGACCGCCGCGATCTCGTGGACCGGAATGCAAGGCTGTTGATGGGCACCTGGGGGACCGCGGCGTTGGCCGCCGCCACGAGCGTTCACCTCATCGTTCGTCGCCACGCGCCGCGAGTGCCTCGTTGGCTTCTCACGATGCCGGCCTTCGTCGCGTCCGGATCGTTGTTCGCCTGGAACGCCTGGAAGCTGCCACTGGCGCTGTTGAAACCCGGCGACTATGAGACTCCCGAGTACCCCCCAGTCGCACTGATCGAGTACGCCCTGGCGATCGGTGCGGGGCTCGTCCTGTTGACCGCACTCCTGCGTGCCCACCGTCAGCCGGCATAACGCGTTCGCATGTGGGGTGGGCGGCCACTGCAGTCGTTGCCAACGGCTCCGCTCGGATCTACCTGGCACACGGGCTCCCTCGCTTTCTGCACAAGTGGAAGTTCCTAACCTGCGTGGTCGGCCGAACCAAGGCTGCGTACTTGACCGGCGGGGGCCGAGCACGGGAACGGGCAATCGGCAGTTAGGGCGAGCTGCATGCAGGCAGGGCGGGGTGCGCAGGTGGCGCGGTGGGTTGGGCGTTGGGAAGTCGTGCTTCGTGTGGGGAGGGCCGGGCTGCGCGGAGGCGGTGTGCGGGCAGGGTGGGCTGGGACGGGTTGTCTACGGCGGCTGTGTTGCGCGTGGGCTGCGTATGGAGGGTCATGCAGTGCGGAGGGGTTGGGCTGCGCGGGGGCGGTTTTGCTGTTTATCGGGTAGGGCCGCTGTACGCGGGACAGGTGGTCTGCGCTGGGTGATTGGGCGGGTGGGATCGCGGGGCTTGTTGGGTGGGGGTTTGTTACTGGTGTGACGGTTGTGAGAGTTGCGGTTAATGGGACCCCGGTGAGTGGAGTGGAAATCGGTTGTGGGATTGTCTTTCAAGTCGATCTTCGATTGGGGTTTGGGGTGGTAGTTAATTGCTGTTAGGGGGTGTCTGAAAGTGGCGGGCGGGGTGGCTGGGGGGAACGTCCGGTTGCTGGTGGGGCGTCCGGGACGTGTCAAGATCGACAGGGGGTAGAGTTGGCTGACCCGGGATGACCTGCGGAGATTCTGTTTCTCGGCACTTTCAGGTCAAATCGCGGCGTAAAGTCGATTGCTTTTTCATTTCGGCCTCGTTAAGGAACCGACAGGCTTCTAATCCAGACGTGGCGTGCGTAGACTCCCGGCACCCGCGTTGCCGTTGTGAGGCGTCAAATCGCTCTCCGCGGGGTACGCGGTAGAGATCGTCTTTTTGGCGATCGAAGATCGCACGCCCCTGTCGAGGAGGACGGATGTCTGGGCTTTCCCTGTCAAGCCCGGCCAGCGCAGAAGTGGATCTCGGCGGCGGCGACCTCACCCTGGTCGTCGTCGTCGGTGTGGTCGCGCTGCTGGCACTGGCCGTCGCCGGAGGTCTGGTACGTGAGGTACTGGCCGCCGGTCAGGGCACCGAGAAGATGCAGAGCATCGCTCGGGCCGTGCAAGAAGGCGCCAGCGCCTATCTGAAACGCCAGTTCCGCACCGTTGCCGTCTTCGTGGTGCTGATTCCGCTCGTACTGCTCCTGCTTCCCGCCGATTCGACCGGGGAACGAATCGGGCGTTCGGTCTTCTTCGTCATCGGTGCCGCGTTCTCGGCCATCACCGGGTTCGCCGGCATGTGGCTCGCCGTGCGCGGCAACGTCCGGGTCGCCGCGGCGGCCCGTGAAGAGGGCGGCGAGAAGAAGGCGATGCGCATCGCCTTCCGTACGGGCGGCGTCGCCGGAATGTTCACGGTGGGCCTCGGGCTCTTCGGCGCCGCCGTGGTCGTGCTGGCCTACAAGGGCGACGCCCCGAAGGTCCTGGAGGGATTCGGCTTCGGTGCCGCCCTGCTCGCTATGTTCATGCGAGTCGGCGGCGGCATCTTCACCAAGGCCGCCGACGTGGGCGCCGACCTGGTGGGCAAGCTCGAGAAGGGCATTCCTGAGGACGACCCGCGCAACGCCGCGACGATCGCCGACAACGTGGGCGACAACGTCGGTGACTGCGCCGGAATGGCGGCCGACCTGTTCGAGTCGTACGCGGTCATGCTCGTCGCCGCCCTCATCCTGGGTACGGCGGCGTTCGGCACCGAGGGCCTGGTGTTCCCGCTGATCGTGCCGATGATCGGCGTGATCACCGCCGTGATCGGGATCTTCGCGGTGGCGCCCCGGGACAAGGACCGCTCGGGCATGTCGGCGATCAACCGCGGCTTCTTCATCTCGGCGATCATCTCGGCCGTGCTCGTGGCCGTGGCGGCGTTCGCCTACCTGCCGTCCTCGTTCGAGGAGCTGGCCGGCGTCACAGACCCGAAGATCCTCGCCCTGGACGCCAACCCGCAGATCGTCGCGCTCGGCGCGGTGATCATCGGCATCGTGCTGGCCAGCGCCATCCAGCTGCTGACCGGCTACTTCACCGAGACCACCCGCAAGCCCGTGAAGGAGGTCACCGACAGCGCCCGGACCGGCCCGGCGACGGTGATCCTCTCCGGTATCTCGCTCGGCCTGGAGTCGGCGGTCTACACCGCGCTCGTGATCGCCGGCGCGGTGTACGGGGCGTTCCTGCTCGGCTTCGGCAACACCACGGTCGCGCTGTTCGCGGTCGCGATGGCGGGCACCGGCCTGCTGACCACGGTCGGCGTCATCGTGTCCATGGACACCTTCGGCCCGGTCTCCGACAACGCGCAGGGCATCGCCGAGATGTCCGGTGACGTGGACGGCGAGGGCGCCGCGGTGCTCGAACGCCTCGACGCGGTCGGCAACACCACCAAGGCGATCACCAAGGGCATCGCGATCGCGACGGCCGTGCTGGCGGCGACCGCGCTGTTCGGCTCGTTCCGGACCACCGTCGTCAGCGCGCTGGCCGACGCCTCCGACGACGCCAAGGACGCGCTCGGCGACTTCGCGGTGTTCAGCATCTCGATCGACAGCCCGAACGTGCTGATCGGGCTGATCATCGGTGCGGCCGTGGTGTTCCTGTTCTCCGGCCTGGCGATCATGGCGGTCAGCCGGGCGGCGGGCCGAGTGGTGGTGGAGGTGCGCGAGCAGTTCCGCACCAAGCCCGGGATCATGGACTACACCGAGAAGCCCGACTACGACCGGGTCGTGGACATCTGCACCCGCGATGCCCAGCGCGAACTGGCCACGCCGGGACTGCTGGCCATCATGACGCCGATCGCGGTCGGCTTCGCCCTCGGGTACGCGCCGCTGGGCGCGTTCCTCGGCGGCGCGATCGCGTGCGGTGTGCTCATGGCCGTCTTCCTCGCGAACGCGGGCGGCGCCTGGGACAACGCCAAGAAGCTCGTCGAGGAGGGTTACCTCGGCGGCAAGGGCAGCGAGGCCCACGAGGCCACGGTGATCGGTGACACGGTCGGCGACCCGTTCAAGGACACCGCCGGTCCGGCGATCAACCCGCTGATCAAGGTGATGAACCTGGTCGCGCTGCTCATCGCCGACGCCGTCGTGACGTACGCGGGCAACATCCCGCTGCGCATCGGCGTCGCCGGGGGCGCGGTGATCATCGTTGTCGGCGCCATCCTGCTCTCCAAGCGCCGTGCCGACCCGATCGGTTCCGGTGAGGGCCAGCCGGCGGTCGTCGGCGGGACCACGACCGGCACCCTTCCGGGCGCCGGGGCCGGCGGCGAGGTCGAGTCGGGCTCGGCGGCGCCGCCCGCCGAGACCACCGAGGACGGCGAAGCCGGTGAGACGCCGCCCAAGCCGCGTCCCGATTCCGACCGCGAGTCGTCCGCCAACAAGGCCTGACCCGCGACACAACCCCGAAGGGGCCGGTGGCACCAGCCACCGGCCCCTTCGCCTGACCGGGGTGGGGTGCGGAGGCACGAGCGGAGCGGTCGTACGCTGGACGCGGATCCGCTCGTGTTTCGGTCGAAGCACCACTCGTGCCTGACCTAGACCAAGCACGACTCGTGCCCAGTCGAGGCCAGGCACCAGCCGTGCCCGGCCGAGGTTAGGCATCGGTCGTGCCTGGCCGGGGTTGGGCATCGCTCCTGCCCGGCCGGGGTTGGGCATCGGTTGTGCCTGGCCGGGGCTGGGCATCGGTTGTGCCTGGCCGGGGTTGGGCATCGGTTGTGCCCGGCCGGGGTTGGGCATCGGTCGTGCCTGGCCGAGGCTGGGCATCGGTTGTGCTGTGCCTGGCCGAGGCTGGGCCTCGCTCCTGCCCGGCCGGGGCTAGGCATCGGTCGTGCTCAGCCGGGGTTGGGCATCGCTTGTGCTCGGCCGGGGCTAGGCATCGGTCGTGCCCGGCCTAGGCCAGGTACCAGCCGTGTCCAGCCGGGGGTTGGTGGCGGATTGGTAGATGCGCGGGTGTTGGGCTGCGGTGAGGCGTCGGTGGCGGTTGCTGTGGCGCTCGTGGCGGGACGGTTGGGATTTCAGGACGGGAGGCGTGGCGATGAGCGACGGGAAGCAGACGATGTCGGGGCCTAAGGGGTTCGCCATTGTGATTGGCGGGATGCTCGGGATCATGCTGGTTCTGTGGGGGATCGGCGTGATGGTCGCTCCCTGAACGCGCGGCTAGGGTTGCGGCTATGCCGACGCTCATCGTGCTACGCCACGCCAAGGCCGTCGCCGGTCTCGGGCTCGCCGACATCGACCGCCCGCTCAACGACCGCGGCCGGCGTGACGCCGCGGCGACCGGTGAGTGGCTGCGAGCGAACGATCTGGTGCCCGACCGGGTGCTGTGTTCCACGGCCGTGCGTACCCGGGAGACCCTCGAAGGGCTCGCGTTCCAGGCCGAGGTGAGCTTCGAGGCACGGATCTACGACAACGACCCCGAGACGCTGGCGTCCCTCGTTCGTGAGACGGACGAGGACGTACGGGCACTGCTGCTCATCGGGCACAACCCCTCGGTGCACCAGCTCGTGCACGACCTCACCGGTGACGCCCCGGACGCCTTCCCGACGTGCGCGCTCGCCGTCATCGAGTTCACCGCGTCCTGGGCCGAGGCATGGCGGGGCACGCTCACGGTGACCCGTACGCCCAAGGGCTGAACTACCGCGCGGAGGTGTCCGCCACTGGCTGGCCCGGGCGGCTGGCGTCCAGGGCCGAGTCGATCAGCTCGGTGGCGTCGCCGCGGAGGGAGCGGAGCGTGTAGCGGACGCCGGAGAGCTGCATCAGCGCCTGGCGCAGCGGGGTGAACACGTCGCGTTCCACGCCCTCCTCGATCTCCGCGCGCCGCCGGCGTGTGACCCTGGAGAGATACCGGTCGAGGTCGGCGAACTCCTGGTCGAGGCGCTGATCGGGGCCGGAGCGGCCGTCCTCCGGGTCCGATCCGGGCGGGTCGTCCAGCGTGGCGGCGGCCTCCTCCAGATGGTCGGCGACGCGGTTCAGGATCTCGGGGACGGGACCGCTGTCGATCTCCGGCTCGTGGGGCACCTGGGACACCGCGATGAGCTGGTCGCGCACCCGGGCGGCGGCTCCTGCCGCGGCCCGGAGGCAGGCGATGCGCTCGGCGTCGGGCACCCGTTCCTTGGCGAGGCGGTTGCGTGCCTCGGTGACGGCCTCGGTGGCCTGCTCGGCCGCCGTGATCTTGTCGTGCGGAAGGCGTTCGTGCTCGTCCTCCACCACCGCGGCCGTCGCCCGTACGAGATCGGCGTGAACGCTCAGGAGATGCTCAAGCTGCACGGGCAGGCGTTCGGCATAGCCCGTGGGCCACAGCACGCGGATCGCCAGCACGGCCAGAACCGCCCCCGCGAACGTCAGGCCGATCCGTTCCCCCGCGGCGGTCCAGTCCGACGGGGCGGAGAAGTCCATCAGCATCATGGCCAGCGGCGTCCCGAACATCGCCCAGTGGGTGAAGTTGACCGAGCGCAGGGTGAACGCGACCAGCCCGAACGCGAAGAGCACCGCCGTGGCCGCGATCTGCCCCGGCGTCAGGGCCAGGAGCACGGCGGCGATCGCGCAGCCGACCGCGGTGCCGCCCACCCGCTGCACGAGGTGTTCGACGGTGTCGTTGTACGTGCCGCGCATGCTGGTCATGACGGTGATCGTCATCCAGTGACCGTGCGGCAGCTTGAGCGCCGCGGCGAGCGCCATCGCGACCGCGACCGCGACGCTGACCCGCATGATCTGCCGGAACGTGGGGGAACGGGTCCGTACGGCCGTACCGGCACGGCTCCAGACCGAGGCGGCGTCCGGGGCGCCGATCGACCGGGGCGGGCCGAGCCTCATCCGCAGGCCGCCCGCGATGACGCGGCGGGCGGACTCCATGCTGGAGGCGATCCGTTCGATCGAACGGCAGATCTGGCCGATCAGCGCGGCGGACACCAGGTCGTCGTCGCCCGCCAGACCGGCTCGCCGGATCGCCTCGCTCTGCCTGCCCAGGCGGCGGATGGCCGCGGACTCGACGCTGCCGAGCGGCGTCTGGCCGGTCGACTCGGTCGCCTCCGCCAGGAGACGCAACCGCGCCGCGAGGGCCGTGATCGCGACATGTACCTCCATCTCCCAGTCACGTTCGGGCGGCCGCCGCCGCGCCGCCTCCACGAGCGCCCGCAACGCCACGGTCTCCTGCATGATCCGGGCGAGTACCTCGATCAGCCGTTCGGGACGGGTCGGTTCCTTCTGGCCGCCGCGCCCCGCACGGTAGAGGCCGTACGTCGTGCGCGCCGCCGTCAGGGCACGGGCGGCGGCCCTGCGGCGTTCCTCCCAGTCCGGCTTGCGCGCCACCGCGGCGAGACCGGGATTGGTGAGGTCGACGGCGTTCAGGGCGCTGGCGTCCGGGGCGCCGACGTCCTCCGCGACCGCGTCGAGCGCCTCGGCCACCGCGTCGATGGCCTCCGAGAGCGCCGTGCGCAGCGGTCGCAGCCGCCGGGCGGGCCACGGCAGGAGCAGCAGGACGCACACCAGCACTCCGCCGAGCAACTCCAGGAACCCGTTGAACGTCACGTCCTCCGCGCGCGGCCGGACCGCCGTCAGCAGCACCGCCAGCCCTGCGGTCGGCCCGATCCAGCCGACGGCGCTCCCCAGGGCCACGATCGGCGGTACGACGGCGACGGCCAGCCAGGTGTGCCCGCTCAGGTAGCCGCCGATGGTCGCACCGGTCGCGACCACGATCGTGGCGGCGGCGAGGTTGCGGGCTCGCGCCCCGTACGGCCCCTCCGGCGCCCGCAGCGTCACGAGATAGGCCCCGAGCGCGATCACCGAACCCTGGGCGGCGTGGCCCGTCAGCGAACCGACGAGGAGCGGTATGGCCATCGCCAGCGACGACGCGACCCCGTAGAAGGGCGCCGCCCGGCCCTCGATCTTGGCGTACGCCTCGCGCGCCCCCCGCAGCACGGTGTCCACCCCCCGATCACGATGTACCCGCGATCTCCGTCTCCGATCACGAACGCTCGGTGTGGAGGGGCGGCGGCGGGTGGGTCAGGCGGGGTAGGACGTGGCGTCGGCGGCGTCGGCGGCCTCGACCTCCTCGCGGGAGATGCCCAGGAGGAAGAGGATCGTGTCGAGGTACGGGACGTTGACGGCGGTGTCGGCGGCCTCGCGTACGACGGGCTTGGCGTTGTAGGCGATGCCGAGCCCGGCTGCCTGGAGCATGTCGAGGTCGTTGGCGCCGTCACCGATCGCGACCGTCTGGTTGATCGGGATGCCGGCCTCGCGGGCGAACTCGGTGAGGGCCGCGGCCTTGCCGGCGCGGTCGATCACGGGGCCGACGACGCGGCCGGTGAGCTTGCCGTTGTCGATCTCAAGGGTGTTGGCGGCCGAGTAGTCGATGCCGAGATCAGCCACGAGGGCATCGGTGACCTGCGTGAACCCGCCGCTCACGATCGCGAACTTGTAGTCGAGCCGCTTGAGCGTCCGTACCATCGTGCGGGCGCCGGCTGCCAGCTCGACCCGGTCGCGCACGGAGTCGATCGCGGAGGCGTCGAGCCCGGCGAGGAGCGCGACCCGCTCTCGCAGGGAACCCTCGAAGTCCAGCTCGCCGCGCATGGCGGCCTCGGTGACCTTGGCGACCTCGTCCAGGCAGCCCGCGTGCTCGGCGAGCAGCTCGATGACCTCGCCCTGGATGAGGGTCGAGTCGACGTCCATGACGACGAGCCGCTTGGCGCGGCGGTGCAGCCCGCCGTGCTGGACGGCCACGTCCACCTGCTGCTCGGCGGCCTCGATGGCCAGACCGGCGCGCAGGGCCTCCGGGTCGGCGCCCGAGACGTCCATCTCGATGCACGTGACCGGGTAGTGCGCGAGCCGTTCGATGCGGTCGATGTTGGCGCCGTTGGCGGCGATGCGGCCCGCGATCCCGGCCATGGCGGCGGGCTTCAGCGGGGCGCCGAGCACGGTGACGTGCAGGCGGCCGCGGCGGCGGGGCACGCCCTTGCTCTTGCCGGTGGAGAGTTCGATCTCCATTTCGAGATCGTTCGCGACCCGTTCAGCCGCCGTCCACACCTGGCCGATGTCGGCGCCGTCCTCGTAGGCGATCAGAACGCCCAGGACGAGCCGTCCGCGGATCACGACCTGCTCCACGTCGGCGACCGTCACCGGGAAGCCCGCGAGCGTGCTGAACAGCCGCGATGTCACCCCGGGGCGGTCGCGGCCGGTGAGCGTGATGAGCAGAGTTCGCTGTTCTGTCCCGTCCATGCTGGTCACCACGGTACCGGCCGTGGGCGAACGGACGCGCACGCCGTCCAGCATCCGGACAGGCGGGCGCGACCGCCGGCGTCACCGCGGAAGAAGAAGGTTGAGGTCCCCGAATTCATGCCACAAGTACGACTCGTCGAGGGCGGCCTGATAGGTGCTCTTGAGAAGGTCGTGGCCGGCGATGGCGGTGAGCATCATCAGGTGCGAGGACTTCGGCTCGTGGAGGCCGGTGAGCAGGCCGTCGATCACCCGCACGCCGCGTTCGGGGGTGATGACGTGCTCGGTCCAGCCGCTGGAGGCGCGGACGAGGCCCGTGGGGTCGGCGGCGGTCTCCAGGGCGCGCACGGCCGTCGTGCCGACCGCGATGACGTCGCCGCCACCGGCGCGGACGTGGTTGACGAGGCCGGCGGTCTGCTCGGGCACCTCGTACCGCTCGGCGTACGGGGGTTCGTGCGCCTCGGGTGAGGCCACGCCGGTGTGCAGGGTGATCGGCGCGAGCACGACGCCGCGCGACACGAGACGGGTCACGAGCTCCGGCGTGAACGGCCTCGCCGCGCTGGGCATCTCCGCGCTGCCGGTGCTCCGGTCGTGGGCGAACGTGGTCTGGTAGGCGGCGGTGGGCCAGTCGCGGCGCACGTACCCGTACCGGATCGGCACGCCGTGGAGCCGCAGGTACGGGACCACGTCGGCGCTGAGGCGGGCCACCCACAGGCGCTCCGTCCGCCGCCCGATGAGCGTCAGGGTCGCGCCGCCGGGCATCGGGATCCACTCGCCGGGCGAGCCGCCGAGGTACGGGACGCTCGCCTTGCCGGTACGGCGCCGCAACTCCACCAGCCAGAGCCGGTCGTCGACGTCTTGAGCGGCTGTGGCGAGCTCCGGCGTGGCCGCCTGGGCGGGGCCGGGCACGGGGGTGGGCACGGGGGTCGAGAAATGGACCGCGATCTTGTCCAGGCGTACGGCCGCGGGGAGGGTGGCGGAGGTGTTGACCACCAGCAGGTCGCCGGGGCGCAGCAGGTCCGGCAGGTCGCGGAACTCGTGGTGGCTCACCTCGCCGCCGGCCCGCCGGCCCACCAGGAGCCGGACGCCGTCGCGGGTCCTGCCGCGGGCCTCCGGGGGTTCGTGGGCTTCGAGGGCGGGCGGGAGCGTGAACTCCAGTGTCTCGATCATGTGCTGTCTCCTTGGACTCAGGACCGCCCGGCTTCCAGCCGGAACGCGGCGACGACGGCCAGTGCGGCGATCGCGGTGAAGAGGACACCGGCGACGATCAGGCCCTGTTCGAGGTGGTCGGTACCGAATCCGGTGACCAGGGCGCCCGCCAGGCCCACCACGACGGAGGAGCCGAGGGTGTCGCTGATCTGGAGGGCGGAGGAGTTGACGCCCTGCTCCTCCTCGGCCGACTGGTCGAGCATGAGCACGCTGAGACTGCTGATCGCGAAGCCCATGCCGAAGCCGCCGATGGTCCACGCGGGCGCCGACCACCAGCCCGAGAGCTGCAGGGTCACCGTCACCGCGACCACGCCGACGGTCACGAACACCGCGCCCAGGAGGACGAACAGCGTCTGCGGGCGCTTGGAACGTCCCTGGATCTGGGAGGCCGCCGACCAGCCGAGGGCCGCGACGGTGAGCACGATCCCCGCCTGGGTGGGGCTGAAGCCGTGCAGCGAGGTGAGGGCGAGGGGGATGAAGACGTCCGTGCCGAAGAACGCGCCTGCCAGCAGTCCGCGAGCCACGATGACGCTGGGTAGGCCGCGCCGCATCCGAAGCGTTCCGGCGGGGAAAAGTCTCGGCAGCCCGTACGCGAGTCCGGCCAGGCCGATGACCGCGGCCGGGACCAGCACCAGGCCCGGGTTGTCCAGCCCGTACAGCAGCAGGCCGGCGCCGGCCGCAACCGCGACGGCGGCCAGGTAGCGGGTCGCGCCGACGCGGCGTGCCGGTGCGTGCTCGGCGGGCTTCAGCTCGCGGAACGCGGGGATCAGCATGACCGCTGCCGGGATCACCAGCGGGATCAGTCCCAGGAACACCCAGCGCCAGCCGAGGTGCTCGGCCACCACGCCGCCGACCGCCGGGCCGATCAGCGACGGCAGCACCCAGGCGGCGGCCAGCGCGGCGAACACCCTCGGCCGCAGCGACTCGGGATACACCCGGGCGATCAGCACGTAGCTCGCGACCATCGCGACGCCCGTGCCGAGGCCCTGGACGGCGCGGCCGAGGACGAAGATCGCCATGGTCGGGGCGACCCCGGCGATCACCAGCCCGGCGACGAACGTGGCGAGCCCGATCAGCAGGGGCTTCGCGGGCCCCGAACGGTCGATCCAGCCGCCCGCGAGCACCGTGGCGAGAAGGCTCGCGATCAGGGTTCCGCTGAAGCCCCACGCGTACAGCGACAGCCCGTTCAGATCCCGCGCCGTCACCGGCATCACCGTGCCGACCGCCATGGCCTCGAAGGCCAGGAGCGTCACGGTCAGCACGATGCCGAGCGTGGGAGTGCGGTAGCGGCCGCTCAGCAGGTTCTCGCCCCGCACCCGCTTGCGCGGAGGCTGAGCGCCCGCGCCCGCAGCGCTCGGCTGCGCCGTGCTTGTGGCGCTGGGCTGCGCCGCGTCCGCTGTGGTGGTCGCGCCCGTGGTGGTGGGCTGGGGCAGATCGTTGTCGAGCTGGTCGACGTAGGCGGGGGATTCGGGGTCTGCCGCCGTGGTCATCGTGCGCCTGCCAGGTCGGCGGCCTGGTAGCGGCCGTTGGGGAAGCGTTCGGTGACGAGATGCCGGAGGGCGGCGGCGGGCTCTTCGGGAGGGGGCGCCGCGTCCACGTCCTCGCCCGCCGCCCTGAGCATCTCTGTGCGCATCTCGCCGGGGTCGACCCACCAGACCGCCACGTCGGGCTCCTCCGCGGCGAGGACGTTGGAGATCTGTTCCAGGGCCGCCTTGGTGGAGCCGTAGCCGCCCCACGTCTCGTACGGCTCGCGCGAGGCGTCCGACGTGATGTTGAGGATCGCGCCGCCTCGTTCACGCAATGCGGGCAGCAGCGCCTGGACCAGCGCGAGCGGCGCCAGCGTGTTGATCCGGAACGCCTCGGCCAGGTCGTCGAGCGGCTGCTCGGCGAGGCGTGGCAGCGGCGTCGTGCCGAGCGTGCCCGCGTTGTTGACGAGCAGGTCGAGCCCGCCCGCCTCGGTGACCGCCTGGACGAGCCGGGCGCGGTGCTCCGGGTCGGCCACGTCGCCCGCGATCGCGGCGACGGTGACGGTGGGGTCGACCTCGGCGGTGAGTTCCTTCGCGACGGCTTCGAGTGCCTCGGCGCCGCGGGCGTTCACGATGAGGTTCCAGCCGTCCCGGCCGAGCTCCCGGGCGAGAGCCCGCCCCAGCCCGCGGGAGGCGCCGGTGATGAGTGCCGTCTTCTGCGTCATGCCTCGACGCTAGAAATCCCGGCTCCCGACGGCATCGGCCGACCGGTCCCGCGCCTTCTCGTCTTATAGGCCTAGGACCTTCGGCACCATGTAAGGCCCGGGGCTGATTCGGGAGGAGGCGCCCAGAGAGTACGGTCTTCACATGCGGGCAGGGAAGGGCTCCGGCGGCACGATCGGAAGCGGGTGAGATGAACGTCGACGAGCGCGGCTGCGGCGATCCGGGGGCGACCCTGCACGCCGTCAGCTCCGCCGTGCTCGCCGTGACCCGGCACCTGTCGGTGCACGAGGTGCTCCAGGTGATCGTACGCGCCGCGGCGCAGCTCCTGGACGCGCGCTACGCCGCCCTCGGGGTGCCGGACGAGGAGGGCTCGTTCGCCGAGTTCGTGGTCGAGGGCGTCTCCGAGGAGGAGTGGGAGGCCATCGGGCCCCTGCCCCGCCAGCACGGCATGCTTGCCGCGATGTTGCGCGACAACGAGCCCAAGCGGCTGAGCGACATCCGGCGGGAGCGGGAGTTCGAGGGCTGGCCGTCGGCGCATCCCGTCCTCAAGGACTTCCTGGGCGTGCCGATCCAGGACGGCGAGAACGTGCTCGGCATCATCTTCCTCGCCAACAAGCAGAACGTTCCCAAGGGCGAGGGCTTCAGCGAGTCCGACGAGGACCTCCTCACGCTCTTCGCCGCGCACGCCGCCATCGCCATGACCAATGCCCGGCTCTACGAGCACAACCGTGAGCTCACCGTCGTGGCCGAACGCAACCGGCTCGCCCGCGAGCTGCACGACGCGGTGGCGCAGAAGCTGTTCTCGCTGCGGCTCACGGCCAAGGCCGCCGCCGCGCTCGCCGACCGCGACCCCGCCCGTACGGTCGCGGAGCTCGGACAGGTGGAACGGCTCGCCGCCGAGGCGCTCGCCGAGCTCCGTGCCGTGATCTTCGAGCTCCGGCCGGCCGACCTCGCCGACGGCCTGGTCGCCTCGCTGCGCAAGCACGTCGAGGTGCTCGACCGCGCGTACGACACCGCCGTACGGTTCGCTGGGGACGGCGCCGTCGCGCTGCCCGAAGACCAGGAGGCCGCGCTGTTCCGGATCGCCCAGGAGGCCCTCTACAACGCCCTGCGCCACTCGGGTGCGGGCGTCGTCGAGGTACGGCTGCACAACGACGACGACCGGATCGTGCTGGAGGTGGCCGACGACGGCGCGGGCTTCGACCCCGCGGCGCTGAACGGCGGCGCCCGCGAGAACGTCTGGCCCACCGAGCCGCCGCCGGGCGGGCTCGGCCTGGCGTCCATGCGCGACCGGGCACGTTCGATCGGCGGCGTCCTGGCGATCGACGCGGCCCCGGGCGCGGGCACGGTCGTCCGGCTGGAGGTACCCGCATGACCAGGGCCTGCACGCTGAGTCCAGGGGAGACGCCGTGATCAGGGTACTGATCGCCGACGATCATCCGGTCGTGCGGCAGGGCCTGCGGACCTTCCTCGGAATCCAGGAGGACATCGAGGTGGTCGGCGAGGCGGAGGACGGCGTGTCCGCGGTGGCGCTGGCCGAATCGCTGGAGCCCGATATCGTGCTGATGGACCTCAAGATGCCCGGCGCCGACGGCCTGGCCGCGTTGACGGAGCTACGGGCTCGTGGGGTGGCGGCACGCGTTCTGGTCCTGACGAGCGTGACGGAACGCGGACACGTGCTGCCGGCTGTACAGGCAGGGGCGGCTGGGTACCTATACAAGGATGTCGATCCGCAGGCGCTGGTCCAGGCGATCAGGGCGGTGCACGACGGGCATGTCCTGTTCGCGCCCGACGCCGCCGAGGCGGTGGTGCGTGTGGACTCGGCGGCCGGAGACGACCGCGGCCTCGCCGCGCTGACCGAACGGGAACGGGAGGTGCTCGTGCAGATAGCACTGGGCAGATCCAACCGGGAGATCGGGCGTGCCCTCATGGTCTCCGAGAAGACGGTCAAGACACACGTCAGTAATCTGCTCATGAAGCTGGGAGTCCAGGATCGGACGCAGGCGGCGTTGTACGCCGTTCGAAACGGCCTGGCCGGCGACTGATACAACTCCCACGACAGGATCGTCATCGAAATCGGTATGAACGTAACAATCAGGTACGCAGCAGGCAGCGACATCGGGTGCAGCCGAGAGAACAACGAGGACTCGGGCTACGCCGGTGCACGGTTGATCGCGGTCGCCGACGGCATGGGCGGCTACGCGGGCGGCGAGGTCGCCAGTTCCACCGTCATCGGCTCGCTGCGCTCGCTGGACACCGATGTCCACAACGACGATCTTGTCGACATCCTGGGCCGGGCCGTGGCCGAGGCCAACGAGAAGTTGCGGATCGTGCGCGAGGAACGTCCCGACCTCAGCCGCATGGGCACCACGCTCACCGCGATGTACTGGTCCGGTGCCCGCGTCGCCCTCGCCCACATCGGCGACTCCCGCGGCTATCTCCTGCGTGACGGCGCGCTCTTCCAGATCACCCAGGACCACACGATGGACCAGTTGCTGAACGCCGAGGCGAGCGAGACCGGCCAGGTCGCCGATCCCGCCGAGACGTCCCGCCTCTCCCACGTGCTCTACCGCGTTCTGGACGGACGAGACGACCGCACGCCCGACCTCCGCCTCCGCGAGGCACGCCTGGGCGACCGTTACCTCCTGTGCTCCGACGGACTCAGCGGCCCCGTCGACGCCAACACCATCTACGAGGTGCTCCGCGCCGAAGCCGAGCCCGCCTGGGCCATCCAGCGCCTCATCCACCTGGCCCGCGAGGCCGGCGGCCCCGACAACATCACCGCCGTGATCGCCGACGTGGTCGAAGCCGACCAGGTCACCGAACCGTCCCAGCCCCAGACCGTAGGCGCCGCCGCCCAAGCCTGACCCGCCCACCGGCAACCAACCCGCTTCACACAGCCCGCCCCGAAGCCCAAAGCCCCAAAGCCCCAAAGCCAAGCCCTCACGGCCCAGCAGCCCCGGCCAAGACCCGTCGCAGCCCCGGCCCAGCCCCGGCCGAGCCCAGCCCAGCCCAGCCCCGGCCGAGCCCAGCCCAGCCCCAGCACAGCCAAGCCCCGGCCCAGCTCAGACCCGGCCCAGCCCCGGCCCAGCCCCAGCCCAGTCCAGCCCTGGCCAAGAGCCGTCGCAGCGCAATCGCGCGGACCGCCCGGCTGGGCTTGACGCATAGATCTGCCGAGGATCGCAGGGCTCGAAGACCATTCGGCGAAGTGCGGCTCGCCGGGGGCGAAACCGCGGGCGCACAGCCCGCAGAACGGACGCTCCCCAAGACCTCGCCCACGCCGGGGTGAATGCGGCACGGCCGAAGCGCGTCCGGAGGCGGGCGGGGGGAGGCCGTAGGCGGCTGAAGTGCGGTGTTACGTGGCGCTCATCGGCGGAAACGGGACTCATCCAGGTGATGGTTTGTCCTACGCTTACCAGCGAGGTCATGCCCTAACCGTTCAGGTAACGGTCCGATCGCGATGGTCGTCAGGGCTTGACCTACCTGGGGGTGAACCCGATATACGGGTCACTCGGATTTAAGTCATCGAGGCGGAGGATTCGTTGGGGGGAGCGCCCGGGGCGACCGTCGCCGGGGTACCGCAGGGTGCCTCGGGGACCATGGTCAGCCGGACCCTCACCGCTGCGCGGCACGGCCCTGTGGGTGTGATGCTGCGCGTCGCGGCCATGGCCACCGCGGCCATCGGCGCGGCGTGGATCCACCGTGTCAACGACCCCGGTGTGCTCTGTCCCCTGCGGGCGGTCACCGGCATTCCCTGTCCTTTGTGCGGCGGTACGACCGTGTTCATCGAGCTGGGTTCGGGCCAACCTGTCCGTGCCGTGCTGGCGAACCCGGTGGCTTTCGCCGGTGCGATCGTGCTCGCCTTCGCACCGTTGGGACTGGGAGGCCGGTGGTGGGCACTCCGACCGGGCATCCGTGCGTGGGTGCTCGGCACCGCCCTCGTGGGGTCGGAGCTGTGGCAGCTTGTCCGGCTCGGTCTCCTGCGGGTTTGAGGCCGTCTTCCCTCGTCGGCCAGACTTGCGGAGCCCTCCGGGTCCGGCGGGCGTCACAAAACCACAGGGTCAATCAATAAGGAGCAAGTGTGGGTAACCCCTACGACCCGTACGGGCAGCAGCAGCCGGGCTACGGCGGTCAGCAGCCCGGCTACGGTCAGCCCCCCGCCCAGCCCGGCTACGGTCAGCCCCCGGCTCAGCCTGGCTACGGCCAGCAGCCTCCGGCGCAGCCTGGTTACGGTCAGCCGCCTGCGCAGCCTGGTTATGGTCAGCCCCCGGCTCAGCCGGGCTATGGTCAGCCTCCGGCTCAGCCCGGTTACGGTCAGCCGCCCGCGCAGCAGCCCGGTTACGGCCAGCAGCCTGCCCCGTACCAGGAGGTGCACCACCACCACTACGGCCCGAACGGCCAGCTGGCCGAGTGGGGCTCGCGTGCGGGTGCGCTCATCATCGACTGGCTCGCGGTGGGCGCCGTGCCGGGCATCATCTACTTCATCGGCTACATCATGCTGTTGAACGGCTCGGGCGTCGGCGCGCTGCTGGCGTTCCTCGGCTTCATCGGCATCGTCGCCGGTGGTCTGTGGCTCACCTACCAGGAGGGCACGACCGGCCAGACGATCGGCAAGCGCCAGATGGGCATCCGCCTGGTGGGCGCCCAGACCGGGCAGCCGATCGGGTTCGGTATGGCGTTCCTTCGCCGTCTGGCCCACGCCGCCGACAGCCTCGCCTGCTACATCGGCTACCTGTGGCCGCTGTGGGACGAGCGCAAGCAGACCTTCGCCGACAAGATCTGCAACACGCTCGTCGTCCGCGGCTAGCACGACGCGCGGCCCGTTGCCCTGAACGACGGGCGTCGCGCTTGTGAACGGGGTGTTCCCTTATCCGGGAATGCCCCGTTCGCCATTTCAGGAGACGGGGTCGAAGGCGCTGTTGCAGGCCGCCACCAGGGCGCGGCGGATGGCGCCGTCGAGCAGGCGGAGGGCGTCGCCACGGCGGTGCGTCTGGTCGGCGGTCAGGCCATGGGCGTCGAGGCGCCGGGCCAGCTCGACGACGACGGCGAGGCGGCCGGCGAGGGCGGCGACGCGGTGCGCGCGCTGCGGGTAGCCGGGAGCGAGCGGATGATCGTTGCGGCCGGGATCGCGCAGGTCGGCCAGGGCGTCAGCGATCTCCGGCGGGATGCCGGCGATGTCGTCCACGGTCAGCAGCGCCTCGGTGGCGTCGCGCATGGCGAGCGTCAGCTGCCGGTCGGCCTCGGCCAGGGACGGCACGTCCGGCAGGCCGACGGCGGCGTCCTGGGCGTTCCACCGGACGCCGACGTACGACGAGCCTCGTCGGTCTTCGTTCGGGACCAGGCCGAGCGCGCGGCCCGGCAGCGAGACGATCACGGCGGCGTCGGCGTCGAGCGCGGCGCGGTTGAAGCCGGGCGGTCCGGTCAGCCCGAGCGGGTCGCCGGGTGCGGGCAGCGCCAGCCGGAACGCGGTCATGCCCGCCACCCGCAGGTCGGCCAGCCCGCGTCGCAGCGTTACCTCGCCCGCGAGCGCCGCGTGCGGCGGCTGTTCGGCGGGGGCCGGCACCGCGCCGAGGATCTGCGGTCCCGAGACGTCCTCGACGGCGTCCACGGCCTCGTCCAGCCCGACGTGACCCGCCAGCCAGGCGTTGCCCCAAGCGACCAGTGCGGTCGCGGTGTCCGCGCCGTTGTAGTTCATCCCACCCTCCGAACAGCGGCGTGCATGCAGACCACCATAAGCGTTGAAAATCGCGGCAGTGGTCGTGGAGCTCGCGGCCTCGCGGGGGACGGCGGCGTCTCCGGGCGTACGGCCGGCTCCATAGAAGGAAGGTACGACGAGGTCACGACATTCCCCGGGGTGGCGGGCAGGCCACACATCCCGAACCGATTCCTTTCCCGGCACGGAACCGGCGCTTCCCACTGGAAGTAGGCTGTGAACGGATCATTCGGCACGGCTGGACTGGGGACATGCACGCGATGGCCGGCGATGTACTTGAGCTCCGCGGAGTCGGAGTGAGGCGCGAGGGTGCGACCCTGTTGCGCGACGTTTCGTGGACGGTGAACGAGGACGAACGCTGGGTGATCATCGGTCCCAACGGCGCGGGCAAGACCACGCTGCTGCAGATCGCCGCCGCGCTGCTGCACCCGACCGAGGGCACGGCCGACATCCTCGGCGAACGGCTCGGCCGCACCGACGTGTTCGAGCTCCGGCCGCGCATCGGCATCGCGAGCGCCGCGGTCGCCGAGCGGGTGCCGACCGACGAGAAGGTCATCGACCTGGTGCTCACCGCCTCGTACGCGATCCTGGGCCGCTGGCAGGAGGAGTACGACTCGACCGACGTCACCCGCGCCGTCGAGTTGCTGGACGCGCTCGGGTGCGCCGACCTCATCCGGCGGACGTTCACGACCCTGTCCGAGGGCGAACGCAAGAGGGTGCAGATCGCCCGGGCCCTCATGCCCGACCCCGAACTGCTCCTGCTCGACGAGCCGGCGGCCGGGCTCGACCTCGGCGGCCGCGAGGACCTCGTACGCCGCATCGCCCATCTGGCGGACGACCCGGCCGCGCCCACCACCGTCATGGTCACCCACCACGTGGAAGAGGTCCCGGAGGGCTTCACGCACGCGCTGCTGCTGCGCGGCGGCGGCGTGGTCGCGCAGGGCAAGGTGGACGAGGTGTTCACCGCCGAGCACCTGACCGAGTGCTTCGGCGTTCCGCTGGGCGTGGAGCGGCAGAACGGCCGGTGGTACGCGCGCTCCCTCGGCTGAAACGGGAAAATTGACATCTGTCCCAAAAGGGGAAGCCGACTTACGATCCAGGAGTGACCCCCACGCTGATCCTGACCCTCGTCGTCATCGCGGTCGGCGCGCTGGTGCTCTACCGCTCCGTGCGGATCGTGCCGCAGGCGACGGCCGACATCATCGAGCGCTTCGGTCGTTACCACCGCACCCTCAACGCAGGGCTCAGCCTCGTGGTGCCGTTCGTGGACCAGGTCCGCAACCGCATCGACCTGCGCGAACAGGTCGTCCCCTTCGCCCCGCAGCCGGTGATCACCGCGGAGAACCTCGTGGTGAGCATCGACACGGTCATCTACTACCAGGTCACCGACACCAAGGCCGCCACGTACGAGGTCGCCAACTTCCTCACCGCGATCGAGCAGCTGACCGTCACGACCCTGCGCAACATCATCGGCGGCATGGACCTCGAACGCACCCTGACCTCCCGCGAGGAGATCAACACCGAGCTCCGCGGCGTGCTCGACGAGGCCACCGGCAGGTGGGGCATCCGGGTCAACCGGGTCGAGCTCAAGGCCGTCGACCCGCCGGACTCGATCAAAGAGGCGATGGAGAAGCAGATGCGCGCCGACCGCGACAAGCGCGCCTCGATCCTCACCGCCGAAGGCCAGAAGCAGTCCACCATCCTGACCGCCGAGGGTGAACGCACCTCCGCCGTCCTGCGCGCCCGCGGCCAGGCCGAGGCCGCCGTGCTGTCGGCCGAGGCCGACGCCAAGGCCCAGGCCGCCCGTGCCCGTGGCCAGGCCCAGGCCATCGCCACCGTCTTCAAGGCCATCCACGAGGGCAACCCGGACGAACGGCTGCTCGCCTACCAGTACCTGCAGACCCTTCCACGCATCGCCGAAGGCAACTCCAACAAGCTGTGGATCGTCCCCAGCGAAATGGGCAAGGCCCTGGAGGGCCTTGGCGGCTTCTTCGGCGCGGCGAAAGGCGACAACAACCGCGCCCCCGCCCCCGTCCCTGCCGCCCATCCCGAGCCCCCGGCCCCACTCGCGGCCGAACCGACCGACCTGGACGGCCCACCCCGCCCCCGCGACGAAGACGACTACCGCCCCTACACCCCCTAAATCCCCCCACCCACCGCCCTACGCCACGCACTGCGCCACGCCTGCGTCACGCCACGCCGCGTCCTTTGCCACGTCCTGCGCCACGCCACGCTGCGGCCCCTGCCACGTCCTGCGCCACGCCACGTCCTGCGCCACGCCACGTCCTGCGCCACGCCACGCACCGTTGTTCTGCGCCGCAGCGCGCCACCCACCGTCCTTCGCCGCGCCGCGCCGCGCCGCGCCGCGCCGCGTCCTGCGCCGCGCCGCGCCGCGTCCTGCGCCGCGCCGCGCACCGTCCTGCACCGCGCACTGTCATTCGCC